>CACZBW010000075.1 GCA_902779575.1 uncultured Lachnospiraceae bacterium | reverse complement strand
CACCGGGATCTCTTTGAGAAATTCCGCAGACTGCTTCTTAAGTTCTGCCGTGCAGGCCTTTCTCACATTCGCTTCGTGCTCTCCGTATTCCGAGGTGATTCTCTGAAAACTCCGGTCCAGCATCTGGAGACTCTCGATCAGCCTGTTGATCTCTTTAAAATCAGGCATTCTTTCCGCTGCCATTACCTCTTCCTCACCTTTTCTCTGCCGAACAGTTCATCCGCCAGCACTGATTTTGCCCCTGTCGTGAACACAAACAGGCGCTTTTTGGCCCTGGTCATTCCCACATAGAAGAGCCGCCTCTCCTCCTCGAACGCCCTGCGCTCCTCCGGCTGCATATACTTCATGCTCGCCGGAACTTCCTCCGGGAACAGCCCGTCGGCCACATCCATCAAGTACACTGTATCATATTCGAGTCCCTTGCTGGCATGAATCGTGGAAAGAATGAAGGAGCAGTCCGGGTCCGACTCCTTCCCGCCGATCCGGTCCAGAAGTTCCGCCGGCGACTCTGTCTGCGCTCCGATCGCTTTCAAAATATAGATCTTACTGTCCCTGATCCCCGCATTTTCCAGATACTCGCCATATCCCATGAAGCGCACGATCCTCAAAACCGCCTGGTCTCCCCGATCCTCTTTCATATTCTCCAGATGCGTGCGGATCGATCTCACGCTTTTAAGCGTCATGGGTTTGAGATCCGCATACCTTAAAGCCGTTTCCAGAATCGGCATCCCGATCCGACTGCTCAGGTCACAGACCAGTGCAGCCGTCTCCTTGTTCAGATACAGCCCCAGCTTGTAATAGACCGCCATGAAAGCATCAAAAATCCAATCTCAGCATTTCTGATCCGGTACGGCACATTATTTCTTTCCAAAAGATCGACCACCGGTATAGCGCTCTCATTATTCCGATACAGAACCGCCGTCTCTTCTTCACACCCATCCGCCACTTTCAGCAGATAGCTGTACTGGGTCTTGCGGTTCCTGAGCACGATCTCTCTGACTTCCGGCCCCTCCGCCGCGCCGTCTGCGCAAATCATGTGTTTGGCGTGCCGGAGCGTATTCCTCTGTATAAAGCGGTCCGCCGCACGAACGATTCCGCTGCCGGAGCGATAATTCTGCTCCATCAGCAATACTTTGGCACCTCGGTGCTCTCTCTCAAAATTTATCAGCGCCTCCGGACAGGCGGCCCGGAAGCCGTAAATACTCTGGTCTTCGTCTCCGACCATGAAGAGATTGTCATGTTTTGAAGCCAGCAGGGCAATGATCGTGTGCTGGATCCTGGATGTGTCCTGCGCCTCGTCCACACAGATATACCTGTACTGCTCCTGAAAATACTCCAGTACCTGCGGCACCTTGCGCAGAATTGTCAGAGCATACACCATCTGGTCATCATAGTCCATCAGATGCTGGTCCCGCAGCCAGTGGTTGTACCGCTCATAAATCGCGGCGATATTGATGTCACAGTCCGCCGCTCTCAAGGGGCTTCCCTTCTGCTTACCGAGCGCCCTGATCTCCTTTTCCGTCAGCATCTGGTTCTTAATATAGGTGATAAGTGTCCGCACATTGCGCAGATCCGCCTCCGTCGGCCAGGTCTGCTCCACCTGCTGATAAGTCTGAGTCAGGATGCCCGCCGTACTCTTTTCATTTGTCACCAGTTCAAACGGCTTCTTCCCGATCATCCGGCTGTAATACGCTATGATCTTCGCGCAGATCCCGTTGATCGTCCGAAACTCCAGCCGTTCCGCCAGTTCCGCGCCAAAATATCCCGCAAATCTCTGCGGCATGTCCCGCGTAGCAGCGACCGTATACGTCACTGTCAATTGTCTTACCGCTTCCGGGCACCGCCAGCAACAGAACCGGTCCTTCCACCGTCTTCACCGCTTCCGACTGCTGGGCATTGAGCACGATCCGATTACCGGTACTCTCATGCCCGGCATCTGATTTATTGTTTGATTTATTGTTCGATTTATTATCTGAAATTCTGTTTAAACTTTCATTTCTCATAAATCATACTCTTCTTTCCTGGCCGTCGTTCTCCCTTGCACACAGTATATCGTTAATTTTCGCGTGTTTTTCCGCCGAAAAACTCCGATACAGGCCTTTCCGCAGCCCTTTATTGGCGGAAAATCCGCCAGTAAAGGGAAATGCAAAAGGGTACTCACAGGGTCCCAGACTACTAGTATATACTTACTTGGCCCTTTATTGGCGGAAAATCCGCCAGTAAAGGGTTCTCACAAGGGGTATGCCGGTTTTTTTTGACGATATTTCGTTCTTTTTTTGGCAAGTCTCGGCAGCAGGTTTACAGAAAAAAGGAGGCATTTCAAGCCCAAAGACCGTGAAATGCCTTCCTTATATTCACTCATATATAAATTCGTTTACCGGTTATCCACTGATTCCGGGTTCATATCGAACCACATCATCCGGTTC
>CACZBW010000074.1 GCA_902779575.1 uncultured Lachnospiraceae bacterium | reverse complement strand
CCTCTGACCTCTTCCTTGGAATACTGCTTTTCGGCAGGTGCTTCCGCAGGAGTGGGATCCTGTTTCTTTGTCTTCTTTTCAGGCTTTGCCGGGGCTGCTTCTTCAGTTCCGGAATAGAATTCCTTCAAAGCTCTGCCGGTCTCAGCCAATGTTTCTCCGCAGCTGATCAGGTTGTCGATCATGGCGGAGAGCTCACTCATTTTGCTCATGTTGGCTTTCCTCCTTGTTTTCATTCTGTAGTTTTCTTGCAAGCCGCTTGGCTACGACGCTGATAGCGATAAGAACATCAATGAGTTCTTCAGTTCTTCATCGGTTCCGTCGAGTCCGGCGGTTTTTTCAATGGATTCTTTCTGCATCTGCAGCACCTTCCTTTCCGAATGGCTTCCTGCCGTTCTACCTCATAAAGTTCCCTGGGCTTTTGCTTTTCCG
Organism: uncultured Lachnospiraceae bacterium; assembly: GCA_902779575.1. Taxonomy (GTDB): domain Bacteria; phylum Bacillota; class Clostridia; order Lachnospirales; family Lachnospiraceae; genus Porcincola. Next base: position 2,314 of record CACZBW010000074.1, on the reverse strand, counting down.
ATGATTTTGAAAATTTCTTTTCGGGCACCGGATCGCTGTCCCTTACACCACATAAAGTTCCCGGCAGTTTTGCTTTTCCGATGGAATATGAAAAAAGGTGCAGGTCGATTTCGCCATATAAAAGGAAGCAATTCGGAAAATGAAAAAAGTTCCGTGATTCATCGGAATGACGGTGATCCAGGGAACTTTAAGGAGTGGAAAGCCGTAGGGGCTTTACTACTTTTTACAGGAGGTTTGCTTATGCGCTTAGTGTTGCAGACGGCCAATGTGGTCTCAGACGCGAAGAACTGCCTGTACCCGAACCGGGTGGAAGCAAGGGATGCGGCGGAGCTGCAGGAAGCCATCAAGAAGGACCATGTGTGCGGTGAATATAAGAAGAACTACCGCAGCGGAAGCAGGGGACGCGGCGGAGCTGCAGGAAGCCATTAAGAAGGACCATGTGTGCGGTGAATATAAGAAGAACTACCGCAGCAAGGAAAACTTCATCCGCTCCAATGTGGCGGTCATGGATTGTGACAACGATCACTCCGAGGATCCGGAAGAATGGATCACGCTGGAGAAGATGGAAGAGCTGTTCGGGGATTATTCCTATGCAATAGCGTTCAGCCGTAACCACATGAAGGTGAAGGATGGCAAGTCCGAGAGACCGAGGTTCCATGTTTATTTCCAGATCGAAGAGATTACAGATGAGAAGGTATACGCCGGCCTGAAGATCGCTATCCAGAAGCAGTACACGTTTTTCGATGACAATGCGCTGGATGCGGCAAGGTTCATTTTCGGCGCGGATACCGGAGAAGTGATCTGGCATGAAGGGTGGATGACGATCGATGAAGAGATCAGTCCGGTCGTGGAGGCTGATGAGCCTGAAAAGCAGGAGGGCACGAGCTCCGGTCCGATCCTTCAGGGGAGCCGCAATAACACCATGAGCCGGTTCGCGTCCAGAATCCTTAAGAGGTACGGCGATACGGAAAAGGCTCATTTTGCCTTTATGGAGCATGCGGAGAAATGTGATCCGCCGCTTCCGGAGGCAGAGCTGAACACCATATGGAACAGTGCCGTGAGGTTCTTCAATAAGAAGATTTCTTCCTCTGATGGGTATGTGCCGCCGGATCAGTACAATGCTGATTTCAGCGATGCGTCCCTGAAGCCGGAGGACTATTCAGATATCGGGCAGGCGAAGGTGCTGGTGCAGGAATACGGCAGTGAGCTCAGGTTCTCAGCAGCTACGGATTATCTCAGATATGACGGTGAACGCTGGGTGGAGGATGTGCAGTTGGCTATCGGTGCCATCGAAGAGTTTCTTGACCTGCAGCTGGTAGATGCCCAGCAGGACAAGGAAGATGCGGAAAAGGCTCTGGTCGATGCCGGAATACCGGAACCGATCGTAAAGAACGGATCGAAAGCTGTGGCCAAGGAAGTCACCCCGGATCAGATGCCGCTTCTGTATGCGCTCATGGCAGCGGAGACTTATCTGAAGTTCGTGCTGAAGAGGCGTGATTACAAATACATCATTTCCACCGGTAATGCTGCGAAGCCGATGATTGGTATCGACGTGAATGACCTGGATAAGAATGAGTTCCTGATCAATACGCCGGTTGCCACCTATGACCTGAAGAAGGGACTGACCGGGGAGCAGCCACATGATCCTAGAGACTTGATAACGAAGATCACGACCTGTGCTCCGGGTGAGGAAGGAAAGCAGCTGTGGCTGGATGCTCTGAAGCTTTACTTCTGTAAGGATCAGCAGCTGATCGATTATGTGCAGCTGGTGGTCGGAATGGCGGCGATCGGGAAGGTCTATCAGGAGCACATGATCATTGCCTATGGTGGCGGTGCCAACGGTAAATCGACTTTCTGGAACACGATCTTCAGAGTCCTGGGCGATTACGCCGGGAAGCTGTCTGCGGAAGCACTGACCATGAACTGCAAGAGAAATATAAAGCCAGAGATGGCAGAACTGAAAGGCCGCAGGCTCATCATTTCTTCCGAGATGGAGGAAGGCATGAGGCTGAATACGGCGACAGTGAAGCAGCTTTGCTCTACGGATGAGATCCAGGCGGAGAAGAAGTATAAGGCTCCGTTCCATTTTGTTCCGTCACATACGCTGGTGCTGTATACGAACCATCTGCCGAAGGTGGGTGCCAATGATGACGGCATCTGGAGAAGGCTGATCGTGATTCCCTTCAATGCGAAGATCACCGGGAAGAATGACATTAAGAATTATGCGGATTACCTGTACGACCACGCCGGTTCCTTCATTATGAGCTGGATCATTGAAGGGGCGAAGAAGGCAGTGGAGATGGATTTCAAGGTG
>CACZBW010000073.1 GCA_902779575.1 uncultured Lachnospiraceae bacterium | reverse complement strand
GATGCCTTCGTCTATCTCTATGGGTTTTAGTTCATCGGGCAGTTCGCAGTCTGTCCATGCCTCGCAGTCACTTCGATGGATCACATCGATCACCGTCACCGTTGTTTCTCCGTTGGTGATGGCCATGCCTTCCTCGGCTATGAGCCGCCAGCGGATATTGTAACTGCCCTCCGGCTTCACCGGTGTAACCGTGTACCCGCCATCAGGCCGCTGGTACCGGTAGAGTATCTTCCTTATCATGTCTGCCTCCTTAGCTCTCCGGGATTGGAACCGTCCCGGCATATGGTGTGTCATAATTGATCACTGCACTCGTTGCTCCCCACGGTGCGCCACTGATAGCGCCTTCCGCAACCGGCAGATTGATTACCAGTCCCTCCGGAGCGTTCTGGAAGGCAGTCGCATTGATGCTGGTTATGCTCGGGCCAATATTGATGACTTCCAAAGAGCGGCAGCCATTGATCTGACCACTGCCTATGGTTTTCACCGATGGAAGGTCGATCTGCCGGATTGCCGGGCAAGAATAAAAGGTGTTATTGCCCATTGACTGCAGTTTTGGCAAGTTCGCTGTTTCTAATATATTGCAACCGAAAAACAAACCCGTGGAGCAGGATGTCAAACTTGGGAGGTTGATAGAACGCAGCTTTTGACAGTTTGTAAAAGCATATTCACTTACTGTTTTCAGAAGCGGAAGATCTACGTTCTCCAGTTTTGTACACTCCCTCAATCCTCCATTCCCGGTGAAGGTAGTACATTGTGGCAAGGTTACACTGACAAGGTCTGGACAACCTGCAAGCCCCCATCCTCCCACTGTTGTTACGAATGGGAAGTTATAGCTTTGCACACCTGACATCCCGCGAAGAGCATAGTTTTTTATGGTCTTCACTACCTCATCATAAAAGTCGACAGGATACCCTTCCGGCACCTGCCGGGAGATGATGAAAGCGGAAAGTAACTCATCTCCCAGAATATCTATGGTTTTTTCTACTACAGCCATAAGTGCCTCCTTCCATCAGTCTGCGAGAATGGATTCCAGATCGTCCATCCAGCCCTCATCGATGTAGTGGATCGTCGCATTGGTAGTGCCCCAGGGTTCATGACTTTCCTCGTGATACCGCCACGGAACATAAACATCCTCCAGGTTTGCCATCCCTGACAGAGAATCGTTATACATTTGTACAGCTTGTAAATACAGAACTGTCAAGCCGCTTCAGACCAGCCGGAAAGACCATTTTTGTAAGTCCGGTGCAGCTGCGGAAAGCTCCACCATTTATAACTTCGATAGTGTCAGGGAGCGTTATCTCCATGAGGCCGGTGCAATACTGAAAGCCGTTGCTTTTTATCGTCTTCACATGCTGCATATTGACCGAGGTCAAGCCGCTGCAGTAATAAAACGCATTTTGACCGATCGTCTCTGCGTTTGGGATATTCAGTGTAGTCAGCTTGCTGCAGGAACCGAAGGCATAATCGTCTATCGTTATAACAGAGGGTATTTCCAAACTGGTCATCTTGTTCATTCCACTGAAAGCTCTTGTGCCAATATAAGTGACTTTCGGAAGAGAGACCTGTTCAAGTTTGCTGCATGCCTCAAACGCATATGTTCCAACCGACAAGACCTCCGGGAAACTGACCTTCGTGATATTCGGGAAACTATCGAAGCCATAGTCAGCAATAGCCGTCACAGAAGGATGCGAAACCTCGCCCTTCAGGTTGCCGTCCATCAGATGCTTATACAATGCACCGATGTAACGGAACTGCGCGTAGCAGTTGACGTTGCCCTGAATGTTCTCCGCCAGCACATCCCAACCGGTGAACTGATAATCACTCGGATCGGATTCTGCCGTATTCGTCGGGGTTTCGCCATCGTAATAAACGCTGCTGCCATAGGGCACGTTGCTCTTGGTCTGGATCACCCTGCTGCCGACATAGTACTTGACGGTATAAGTACGGACGCTTGCCTCGAACACGGCGTAGAGGTATCTGTCCTCCACGATATGGCTTTGGGCAGTCAGATCACGCTCACCATCGATCTCCCGTGCCCACCCGAAAAAGGTAAAGTTCTGGGAGATAGTCGACGGTTTCGTCGGTGTGCTGCCCCGGTAGTTAACGTTCGAGCCGTTCGTAGCTGTGGCAGTATAAAGAAGCACCGTGCCATCGTAGTTGTAGTAATAGCACTTACTGGTCAGGTTCGTGTATTCAATGGTGATATCCGGATAACTGTCTTTGATTGACTTCAGGACTGCACCAGTGATGTTGGTGATGTGGATCGTCCCATAAAGCTGAGCCATATCCTCATTCCCGCCATTTTCATTCAGGCCACGCATGGCATCGAGCTTTTCCTTCAGGGTTGTGAGCTCTGTTTCATTGGCCACTGTCCAGTCGAAGCCAATCAGACGCACACGGCATCCGGACGGAAGTGTCGACAAGAGCGCTTTTGTGTTGATCCCATCACCGACATGTTCCAAACGGCAGGTGGAAAGATTCTCCGGAGTGCCCGATGACGGACAGGTTGGTCAGCGTCCCCGGCAGATGCAGGGTCTTGATGATACCGCCCTTCGGCAGATCCAGACCGGTAATCGCCGTGCCATCAAAATAAATGTGCTCGATGTTGCGGCATCCGGAGATATCTACCGCCTGCGACAGCAACGGGCAGTTCCTGACATCGATGGTCCGCAGCAGCTCGTTGTTGCCCAGATACAGTTCCGTCAGATTCCCGTTGGAATAAGATGCGCTGGCATCACCGATCTTCAGGCTCTGCAGTTTCACGGCTTTGGAGAAATCCGCGTAACCAACCATCAGGCCGGAAAGGTCTCCGACCGAGGCAAGCTGGGATGCACTGTAGATATAGATTTCTGTGTCGTTCACGTTATCCAGCGGGCACGACAGCGTGGTCTGGGTATTTCTGGCAGAGCGTGCCTGCACCAGATAGGAACCGTACTTAATCGACGCATAGACGTCAGCGTAAGGCTCCACCGTGATATCTGCCTTGGCGTACCCACGGACGGTGATGACATCGGACAGGCTGTCACCGGCATTGTACTTGGAGTCGATATAACGGAAGCGATTATAGAGCCACCACTTCCGCTGCTCTGCTTTGGACCCCTGCAGCATGGACAGATAGGACGCGTTGCCCTTCTCCACCAGAGGAGCCAGGTATTTAAACCAGGCGTCCTCATTGAAGATCGCCTCCGGCCACTTGCCCTGATGCTCCTCAAACATCTGCTCGACCTTCTCATAGGAAAGAGCGCCGGTAGACCGGAGAGTCTGGTACATCGCCTTCATCTCATCAAAAAAGGCAGCCCGCATGTTTCTCCACAACACACTCTGCTGCCCATTGAACACGTCCGCGCCGCCTGCGGTCTGGTCGATGTCCTCTAAGTTATAGCTGAAGACGAGAGCGCCTTCATTGTTGATCCCGATCGCCGTATCCATATCATACGGCAGGAATACGATTTTCTTTCTCATACTGTCGCTTCACCTCCCATGAATGACG
>CACZBW010000072.1 GCA_902779575.1 uncultured Lachnospiraceae bacterium | reverse complement strand
CCCATGTTGTCGATACGGTTTACATAGGGAGCCACATACTCTGCACCGCACTTGGCTGCCAGGAAGCCCTGCATGGCTGTGTAGATCGCTGTGCCGATGAAACGGATGCCCTCTTTCTTCAGCTGCTTCATAGCCTTGAACCCTTCAGGAACGCAGGGAATCTTAACCAGAGTGGTCTTTCCGAGCACTTTAACGATCTTGTGCGCTTCTTCGACCATGCCCTCTGCGGTCGTTGCCGTGGCCTGTACGAACAGCTCGCCGTCCTCACCGATGATTTCCCGGATTTCCTTAAGCACTTCATAGGGGTCTCTCCCGGACTTGGCCAGAATTGAAGGGTTGGTGGAAACACCGTCAACCGGATAGTATTCATAAATGCGGCGGATCTTCTCTACATTTGCGTCATCAATACAGAATTTCATTTTGTGCCTCCTTATGGTGTCAAAGGACCTGTCCCGTTGACAATTACAGTGTCTGTTCCGTTCTTCCAATAATATCGTCCTGTGTCGCTTTACTAAGGACATTGAAGAATGCGCTGTATCCCGCCACGCGGACGATCAAGTCTTTGTGCTTCTCCGGATGCGCCTGGGCGTCCAAAAGAGTTGCTTTATCTACTACATTGTACTGCACATGGTAGCCTTCAAGGCGGTTAAAGAATGTGCGGACGATTAATTCAAGCTTCTTGGTGTTCTCCTGCGTGGAGAGCATGGCGGGCGTAACTTTCTGGTTCAGGAGCACGCCGCCTGTGATCTCATGGGTGGGGAGCTTGGATACGCTCTTGAACACAGCTGTCGGGCCATGCTTATCCATGGAATGTGCGGGTGAGCATCCTTCTGCCAGGGGCTCCTTGGCGTGGCGTCCGTCAGGGGTTGCCATTGTGCCAAACCCCTGTCCGACGTTCGCGGAGATCGAGGACGTTCCGCCGTAACGGATGCCGCCGATCGGCCCTCTTCCGAAGCGGGTGTTCTTGTACTTCTTCATCTCATCCAGGTAGGATGCATAAGCGTCCACCACCAGTTTGTCGGCATAATCGTCGTCGTTGCCGTACTTGGGCGCGTCATTGATCAGCATCTGTCTGATCCGCTCGCCCTCTTCTCCGGCAAAATCCGTCGCCAGAGCATTCATGAGCTCGTCCTTAGAAATCTTCTTCTCTTCGTACACAAGTTTCTTGATCGCGGAGAGGCTGTCCGCCATGTTCGCGATACCGACCTGCAGACCGGAGATGAAATCGTAAACTGCGCCGCCCTCTTTGATAGTCTTGCCGCGTCCCAGACAGTCCTGAGTCAGGCAGGAGCAGAGAATATCGGGCACTTCGCGCTCGCTCGCCAGGTCGATGGCATTCTCTACGATGACGCTTGCGCGGGTCAGCTCTCTGATCGCGCCGTCCCATGCTTTCATCAGCTCGTCAAAAGATTCCATATCCCGGAAGTTGCCATAATCTTTAACAAATCTCTTTCCGCTGGTCACGTCGATGCCGTTGTTCATGACCATCAGGAGAATACGAGGGAAGTTCAGGTAGCTCATGCCGGTGCAGCGATAGCCCCATTTACCGGGAACTGCGGTCTCCACACATCCAATTGCCGAATAGCAATAGGCGTCCTCAACTGCGGTCTCCACACATCCAATTGCCGAATAGCAATAGGCGTCCTCTTTTTTGACACCTTTCTCAATGAAGGAAGGAATGATGACCTCGTCGTTGTTAAATGCAGGCATGCCTGTTCCGAGTTTTAAGACCTCAAGGGCTTCGTCCATGAAGGCCTGGTTGATATTTCTGTGATAGCGGACCGTCAGGTTGGGCTGGGGAAGCCTTGTCTGGCCGATGGATCTCAGGATCAGGAAGGACAGCTTGTTGACAGCGTCCTTGCCATCAGCCGTCTGGCCTCCGATCGTGACGTTCTGGTACATAGGACTTCCGGCACTGGAGAATGTGTGTGCCTGGGAGCGGACCTTGTTGATCGTCAATGTTTTGATCCAGAGGTTGGTGAGGAGTTCTACTGCCTGATCCTCAGTGATGTTT
>CACZBW010000071.1 GCA_902779575.1 uncultured Lachnospiraceae bacterium | reverse complement strand
GATCAAAACATTGACGATCAACAAGGTCCGCTCCCAGGCACACACATTCTCCAGCGCAGGAAGCCCTATGTACCAGAACGTCACGATCGGCGGTCAGACTGCAGATGGCAAGGATGCTGTCAACAAGCTGTCCTTCCTGATCCTGAAGTCCATCGGCCAGACGAGACTTCCCCAGCCCAACCTGACGGTTCGCTATCACAGAAATATCAGCCAGGCTTTCATGGATGAGGCCCTTGAGGGCTTAAAGCTCGGAACCGGCATGCCGGCCTTCAACAACGACGAGGTCATCATTCCTTCCTTCATTGAGAAAGGTGTCAAAAAAGAGGACGCCTATTGCTATTCGGCAATCGGATGCGTTGGGGCTATCGCTGCACCGGCATGAGCTACCTGAACTTCCCCAGGATCCTGCTCATGGTCATGAACAACGGAATCGATGTAACCAGCGGCAAGAGATTTGTGAAGGATTACGGAAACTTCCGGGATATGGAATCTTTTGACGAGCTCATGAAAGCGTGGGACGGCGCGATCAGAGAACTGACACGCGCGAGTATCATCGTGGAGAATGCGATCGACCTGGCGAGTGAGCGCGAAGTGCCCGATATCCTCTGCTCCTGCCTGACTCAGGACTGCCTGGGACGCGGCAAGACCATCAAAGAGGGCGGCGCAGTTTATGATTTCATCTCCGGTCTGCAGGTCGGTATCGCGAACATGGCGGACAGCCTTTCCGCGATCAAGAAACTTGTGTACGAAGAGAAGAAGATTTCCAAGGACGAGCTCATGAACGCTCTGGCGACGGATTTTGCCGGAGAAGAGGGCGAGCGGATCCGCCAGATGCTGATAAATGATGCGCCGAAATATGGCAACGACGATGATTATGTCGATCAGCTGGTTGTGAATGCTTACGCATCCTACCTGGATGAGATGAAGAAATACAAGAATACTCGTTACGGCAGGGGACCGATCGGCGGCATCCGCTATGGCGGAACCTCCTCGATCTCTGCAAACGTCGGGCAGGGTTTTGGCACGATGGCAACCCCTGATGGACGCCATGCCAAGGAGCCCCTCGCAGAGGGCTGCTCACCTGCACATTCCATGGACAAGCACGGACCGACGGCGGTGTTCAAGACTGTGTCCAAACTTCCCACCCATGAGATCACGGGCGGCGTACTCCTGAACCAGAAGGTCACACCGGCGATGCTCTCCACACCGGAGAACACCAAGAAGCTTGAATTTATCGTCCGCACATTTTTCAACCGTTTGGAAGGCTACCATGTGCAGTACAATGTAGTGGATAAAGCGACTTTGCTGGATGCGCAGGCGCACCCGGAGAAGCACAAGGACCTGATCGTCCGCGTGGCGGGATACAGTGCATTCTTCAATGTTTTGAGTAAAGCGACCCAGGATGATATTATTGGAAGGACAGAGCAGACGCTGTAAAAGGAGGCACATAATGAAATTCTGTATTGATGACGCAAATGTAGAGAAGATCCGCCGCATTTATGAATACTATCCGGTTGACGGTGTTTCCACCAATCCTTCGATCCTGGCAAAGGCCGGAAGAGACCCCTATGAGGTCTTAAAAGAGATACGTTCCATTATCGGCGAGGACGGCGAGCTGTTCGTTCAGGCAACATCGACAACTGCAGAGGGCATGGTCGAAGAAGCTCATAAGATCGTGGAAGTGCTCGGAAAGACCACGCTGGTTAAGATTCCCTGCGTTCCTGAAGGGTTCAAGGCTATGAAGCAGCTCAAGAAAGAAGGGATCCGTTTCATTGGTACAGCGATTTACACAGCTATGCAGGGTTTTTTGGCAGCCAAGTGCGGCGCGGAGTATGTGGCTCCTTATGTAAACCGTATCGACAACATGGGCTTTGACGGAGTTCAGGTGGCAATGGACATCCACGACGCGATCACCGAAAACGGTCTTGACAGCGGCCTTCTTGCAGCAAGCTTCAAGAACAGCCAGCAGGTCCTTGAACTGATCAGATATGGCGTGAAGGCAGTTACCGTGTCGCCCGATGTCATC
>CACZBW010000070.1 GCA_902779575.1 uncultured Lachnospiraceae bacterium | reverse complement strand
TCGATCTTCACCGTGACATCGCCCTTATAGTCCATCAGCATGTTGTAGATCTGAGCCGCAGCCACGCAGTCACCGCCCGGACTGTTGATCCAGACCGTGATATTTCCCTGTCCTGCGTTCAGCTCTTTGCGGAATAATTCCGGCGTGACATCATCGTCAAACCAGCTTTCCTCCGCTATCGTGCCATTCAGGAAAAGCACTCTCTCAGATACCTCTTCGCCTGCCTGGTCTCTGATCTTCCTGCTTTTCCAGTTCCAAAACTTCTTCATCAGGATTTTCCTCCTTCCCTTCATCAGACTCCAAGTTGTATGCAGCACCAGCTGATACAAGAGGAACCATGTTTCCGTTTACTAAATACAGATCACCGCCATCTTCCTCAGGTATCCGGTCAAGGTTTTCAAGCTCACGGATATCATTCGCTGACATCCAGCCGTTCTGCCTTGCCGTGGCGTAGCCGTTCATCCTGCTCTGGTAATCGCCTCGCAGAAGCCCGTCCACATTGAACTTGAAGAAATACTTCTTCTTTTCATCCGGCGTAAGAAGCGCCCTGACCATCGCCTGCTCCCATCGGCTCACCCAGGGATCCAGCGTATACTTCACAAACTCCAAGCTCTGCTGCTCAATATTGTTGAAGCTGGACTTCTCCAAATCCCCGATCATATGAGGCGGCACACGGAAGATCCTCGCGATCTCATCGATCTGGAACTTCCTTGTTTCCAAGAACTGAGCCTGTTCCGGTGAAATGGAAATCGGCGTGTACTTCATGCCTTCTTCCAGTACCGCAATCTTATTGGCATTGCCTGAACCGCCGAAAGTCGCCTGCCACGATTCACGGACCCTCGAAGGATCCTTGATCGTACCCGGATGCTCCAACACACCGGAAGGAGCCGCGCCGTTCGCAAAGAACTTGCTGCCGTATTCCTCCGTGGCAATCGCCAGACCGATAGCGTTCTTAGCCATAGCGATCGGAGAATATCCGACTAGGCCATCGAACCCTAATCCCGGAATGTGCAGCACATCGTGAGGCTGAGCCTTACCGTCCTTCCAACCCTGTCCGTGCCCTTTCTACCGTCCACATCATCCGCGTCATAAACCGTGTATTCGTAATAAAGCCGACCGTGCTCATCACGATCCACCTTCATCCGATCCGGCATAAGTGGATACAGAGCCACGACCTCACCCTTGCCATTACGGATGATCTGACTGTAGGCATTGCCCCACAGGAGCAAATGTGTCATCAGAGTCTCCCGGAAGATAAAGGAAGTCATTTCCGGATTCGGCTCGTCATGGAGCAAAAAATAAAGCGGATGTTCCACCGCTTTTTCCTTACCGCCATCATCGGTATATCTGTAAAATTGTAACGGCAGGCTCGCCACTGCCTCTGACAGTATCCTCACGCAGCAGTACACCGCCGTCATCTGCATCGCAGACCGTTCCGTCACATACTTGCCGCTTGCAGTACCGCCCAGAAAGAAGCTGTATGCACTTCCCGCCGTCCTGTCCGTGGGCTTATCCCTGCTCCGAAATAATCCGCTCAGTATTCCCATAACCACGCCCTCCATTCTTTAGAAAACCAATAATCCTCTTGTATCATAAACAGACTCCGTTGTTTCGTTTCCGCACCTGATCGCACGGTCAAGCGCCATGATCATTGCGATAGCCCCGTCGATCTTCTCCGTGGACTTCGCCTTATCCGCCTTGATGTTGCCAGCTGGATCCGTGCGGATATAAATGTTATCCACCAGCCTCATCAATTCTTTTGTCGGAGGCGACATGGAAGCAAAACCCTGACCGAACGGAACCACCGTGAATCCCATCCCTTCCAGATCCTGCGATAACTGCGTCGCTCCCCAACGGTCATAAGCGATCTCCCGGATGTAGAATCTCTCACCCAGGCGCTCAATGAACTTCTCAATATATCCGTAATGAACCACATTCCCTTCCGTGGTTTCCAGAAAGCCCTTCCGCTCCCAGACATCATAAGGAACATGATCACGCTTTACCCTCAAGTCCAGCGTCTCCTCCGGAACCCAGAAATAAGGAAGCACGATGTACTTATCTTCTTCATCCACCGGCGGAAATACCAGGGCAAAGGCCGTCAGGTCAGTCGTACTCGAAAGATCCAGACCGCCATAGCAGACACGCCCTTCCAGCTCGTCCACATCCACAGGAAAGCTGCAGGCATCCCATTTCTCCATAGGCATCCATCTGACCGCCTGCTTCACCCATTGGTTCAGCCTCAGCTGCCGGAAAGAATTTTCCTCACCCGGATTCTGCTTTGCCGATTCACAGGCCGCTTTCACTTTGTCGATACCCACCGTTATATCCAAGGAAGGGTTTGCCTTCTTCCAGACCTTCGGATCCGTCCAGTCGTCCGCTTCATCTGCGCCATAGATCACCGGATAAAAGGTAGGATCGATCTTCCGACCTTCCAAAATATCCTTCGCCTTCTGATGCGTTTCATAGCAGATACTGTTTGTATCCGTCCCGGCAGTCGTGATCAGGAAATACAGAGGCTGCATCCTGGCATCCCCGGATCCCTTCGTCATGACATCAAAGAGCTTCCTGTTCGGCTGAGTATGCAGCTCATCGAACACGACCCCGTGGATATTGAAGCCGTGCTTGGAATACGCCTCCGCAGACAGCACCTGATAAAAGCTGTTGGTCGGCTGGAAGATGATCCGCTTCTGCGAAGCAAGTATCTTTACCCTCTTATTCAGGGCCGGACACATCCTGACCATATCAGCGGCAACCTCGAAAACGATAGACGCCTGCTGCCGGTCAGCTGCGCATCCATAGACCTCAGCCCTCTCTTCACCGTCACCACAGCATAGGAGCAAAGCAACCGCCGCAGCAAGTTCACTCTTGCCCTGCTTTTTGGGGATCTCGATATACGCGGTATTGAACTGCCGGTATCCGTTCGGCTTCATAGTTCCGAACACATCCCGGATGATCTGTTCCTGCCAGTCGATCAGTTCAAAAGGCTTTCCTGCCCATGTGCCTTTCGTGTGGCACAGACACTCAATAAAATCCACGGCAAAATCAGCAGCTTCCTTGTTATAGGTGGAATCCTTCGCTTTGAACTTTGTCGGCTTATA
>CACZBW010000069.1 GCA_902779575.1 uncultured Lachnospiraceae bacterium | reverse complement strand
ATCGATGTGAAATCCGGAATGCTGGAGCTTCTGGATGATGTACATATCGTCACCGATGCGGAAGAAATGGAAAGCCTTTATCTGAAAGCAAAGTCCACAGCAACTTCGGATGAAAAGGCAGCAACGCTCAAGAAGGCCTTCGAATTGTATCAGGGACGGTTGTTTGAGCTGGGAGAACTGGATATGGGGTCCTGGCTGATTCCCTATACGACGCATTATAACCAGGTGTTTATCGACGTTACGAGAGAACTCCTGTCAATGCTCGGACACAGCAGGGATTATCATAGGGTTATCGAGTATGCATCCCGCGCCCTGAGCATCGTCGAACCGGGTATCCAGGATGCGTACTACTGGATCTCCATTGCTGCCGAGGCAACCGGGAACAGTATGATGAAAGATCGCTACGATCAGATGGCCAGGGAGGAACTGGCAGAGGAAGAATATCAGAAAGTACAGCATCTGCTGGAGATACGAACACATCCAACAGAATGATTCAGAATGATATATGAGGGTCTGCTGAAAGTGGCTTGACTGCTTCGGCAGGCCCTTTCTTTTGCTTCAAAATTGAGCGTTGGTTAATAAATATTCCATATATTTAATGACTGCTCAATAGGAATTCTGCCTTTCTTGAGGTATCTTATAAACAGGGATGCATCCATATTGGACAAAGAACACGTAGAACCTACGAACGAGACGGAGGTATATATAGATGCTGGTTGGAGATGTGATCAGAAAATACAGGAAGCAGGTCGGAATAACGCAGGAAGAGATGGCCCGGCGGCTTGGCGTAACTACACCGGCTGTGAACAAGTGGGAGAATAACAACACACAGCCGGATATTGCACTGTTGGCTCCGATTGCGAGACTTCTTGGCATAACAACAGACACCCTTCTTTCTTTCCGAGACTCATTGTCGTCTGAGGAGATCGCGGCCTTTGTTAAAAAACTCGACCAGGATCTGGAGACAAGAGAATATGCGGAAGTGTTTACAGAGGCTAAGAAGACTTTGGAAGAGTATCCAAACTGTGATCAGTTGATCTGGCAGACCGCTGTGATCTTTCAAGCCAGACGGAATATCGATCAGATCCGGGACAAAGAAAAGTATGATGACATAATCTACGGATGGCTTGAACGCTGTCTGCAGTCGGAGGACGGAAATATCCGGAAGGAAGCTGCAGGGTCGCTTTTCTATGCATATCTGCAGAAGGAAGAATATGAGAAAGCACAGTCTTACCTTTCCTACCTTGCTGTGGACAGTCCGGAACGAAAACGTAAAGAAGCAGTTGTTTTCAGCAAGACCGGGAAAAAGCAAGAGGCTTACCGTGCTTACGAAGAGCTGCTCTTTACCAACTATCAGTTCATCAGTCTGGTACTGAATGATCTCCGAATCCTGTATATGGAGGATGGGAACCACGAGATGGCCTGGAAACTGGTGGATGTTCAGAATCAGGCAGCCAGGGCTTTTGAAATGGGCCGATATAACGAAGTCAGTACAGGGCTGGATGTCGCTGCCTGGGAGAAGGATGTTTCTAAAACAGCAGATATCATGCGACAGATTCTGGATGCTTTGGATCATATTGGGGATTTCTCTCAATCGAGCTTGTATCAGCACATGATCTTCAAGGAGATGGATCCCGGTTTTGCAGACCGGTTACGAAAAAGCCTGGTCGGGGGAATGAGAGATGAGTCATTTTATTATATGCGGGGCAATGAGCTCTGGGAAGAAATACTGGAAAAAGGCCTTGACTCTCCCCTTAGGTCAGAAGATACACTTGTCTCAGATTCGAATCAAACATCATGAAAGGAGCTGATCGTTTTGCTTCAGATAGGCGAATTCTCCAGGATATGTCAGGTGAGCGTCAAGACGCTGCATCACTATGATAAGATCGGTCTTCTGGTTCCGGCCGAAGTGGATCAGGTTACAGGTTACCGTTACTATCAGGCAGAGCAGATAGACATCATGAACTATATCCAGCGCTTAAAACGCTACGGATTTACCCTTGAGGAAATCCAACAGATCATCACTTCTGCGTCAGCAGAGAGACAAACTGAAGCGTGAGCAGCAGGAAAAGGCCACGATCCTGAATGAGCTGCAAACGCATATCTCCATATTTGAAAGGACCGGTGATGTTATGACGTATCAGAAAGGATATCAGATTGAGATTAAGAATTCTCCCGCTATGAATGTGCTGACGGCCAGAGCAAAGATGAGCGTAGACGAATTCGGCAAGTATTACGGAACGCTGTTTGAGCGTGTCCCGAAGGATCGTGTTACCCCGACAGGCCTGAATGGAGCCCGGTATTTTGACCAGGAGTTCAATCCGGAATCTTCGGATATAGAAGTCTTTATCGGGATCCGCGAGAAAGATAAAGCAGATACTGTCATGGAGTCCTGTGAATGCGCGATGACGGTGCATCACGGAGGATACTCCACACTCTCCGAGGCTTACGGCGCTGTTGTGAACTGGATCATGGAGAACGGATATGAGATTGCCGGAGCACCGTTTGATCTGTATATCAAGACACAGTTCGATTCCCTTTCGCCGGAAGATTGGGAGACGGAGGTCTATTTCCCGATAAAAAAACGATGAAATAGCCCAGTCACAGGATTGTCACAGCTATGGTGACAGCCCTGTCACAGCACCAGAATATATAATCATGAAAAGTTTCACTGTTACAGGATTGTCACAGGCCCTGAAGTAGGGCCGGTCACAGCCGACCATTAGAGTCTGCAATGCAAAAGCAACAGACAGCATTGTAGACGAAATGGACGGGTGACAGAATT
>CACZBW010000068.1 GCA_902779575.1 uncultured Lachnospiraceae bacterium | reverse complement strand
ACAGGAGTCTGCCTTTGCCGCAGTGGATCTTCCTCAGTCCGTCGGCATCCGCCTCATTTTCATCCGGAAGCACTGCATCCTTGCCCTTCGGCACCCGGCCGCCCATGCGGGAAACCAGGTAGGCCGTCTTCAGGAACTTCTCGATCCTGGACAGAAGACTGCCGCTCCTGAGGATCTCGCCGCTGGTCTCCTTCATCTCCCGGATGGTTCCGCACACTTCAAGATAATCATCCGTCAGTTCTCTGAGCCGGCTGCTCAGATTTGCCATGATATTGCGGATCTGAGCGGGATCCTCCCGGAAGAATTCGCTGACTTCCGCGGTGGAGATCTCCATCAGGGAAGTATCGTTCTCGCCGGCAACGACCGTCGCGGATCTCGGATACGCTTCCAGGACCGCCATCTCTCCGAAAATGCTTCCCTCGTCCAGCGTGGTGAGATGCCTCTCATCCTCTGTCCCGTATCCGAGAAACACCTCCGCACTTCCGGAGATGATCACATACATGCTGTCGGCAAGATCTCCCTCCCGGACGATGATCTCCCCCCGGGAAAAAGTTTTTTTAACCATATCTATCACCTTCCTTATATGATAAGAGCCGCTGCCAACGGGTCATTCTCTTCTCCCGCGACAGCGGCACCAGTATCAGGATCTGCCAGATCCCGTTATGCTACATTCAGATAGATGACCATCTTGACGTGATCTTCCGTGACGCCGACCCGAACATCAGACGCAATGTTCGCGACGATGGACTTCTCAAGCTCATCCCACCGGCCTTTCGCGGAATCATCTTCCTTCAGAAGCTTCTGCACGTTCGACTTGTACTGTTTCAGAGACCAGGCATACTCTTCCCCGTCCTCACCGTCAAAGCGGATCGTTCCGAGTTTTCCGTAAAGAAGCTCTGCTTCTGAGTACGTCATTCCTCTGGCTGCTTCCATAACGGCAGCTTTTCTGTTTTCCTTCAGGGCTGCCTTGTAATGCTTCCAGATCCTTGCCATGATGCCTTTGTCGGCAGTGTTCTCCCCGCTGCTGGAAACTGAAAGCAGCTGTGCTTCTTCCTGCTCTGTGATATCGGCGTCTGCCTGGAGGATGATCCTGTACTCATCTTCTCCGCTTTCCGCCCAGAACTTCGCGGAAAACTCTCCGACGATCGCCGTCACCATGCTGAAGGTCTCCTCTGCCAGAAGACGCAGATGCAGCCTGTCCTTCCTGGCAAGCATGCCGACGTCCGCCAGTCCTTCGATCCTGTTCAGCGCAAGCTGTACGCCGTTTCCGTTGCTGTCGATCGTTGTAATATCAGTTCTCATTGCCCTTCCTCCGCACTCAGACTATGGTAAGGATATCAACAAAACCGGTAACCTCAAAGATCTCCTGAATATCCTCCTGGACATTGCAGACGACCATGGAACCCTGCTTGTTCATGACCTTCTGAGCGTAAAGAAGGACACGAAGTCCTGCAGAAGAAATATACTCTACTTCCTTAAGATCAAAAACCAGCTCCTTGACGCCGTTCAGCCCTTCCTTCAGTTCTGTCTCAAGCTGCGGCGCGGTCTGCGTATCAAGACGGCCTGCCATCTGAACAGTCAGCTTTTCTCCATCCTGCTTCTTGTTGATAATAATCATTTCCGTCTTTCCTTTCATTATGTAATAGTATTGCATTGTTACTGTCATCTTAACACAGTCAAAAAATCAGGACAAGTACTGCTGATGCATATCTTTTTCTTCAGATGTTCCAATTATAAAAAAAAGACGTCACAACAGTGTCACAGAGTCCCTTTCTTCACCGCCTTGTCCCCGAATCGGCTGTTGATGCGCTCCATCATCTCTTTCAGGGCCGCCCGGTTCTTTGACACCTGAATCACTTTAAAAAGCCTGTCAACCCGCATGGTTGACATATTTTTTTGTCAAATTTTAAGTTTGCTATTCCAAGTTGTCCCAAGTTGTGCTACAATATAATGAGCACAAGGAGGGGCAGACTATGAGACTGGGGTACTCAAAATCTAAAAACGCGATCTCTTACTATGTCTATAAAACAGGCTACAAAAATGGCAAAAATACGACCGTGATGGTCGAAAAGCTTGGGACAGACTCCCAGATCCGGGAAAAGTACGGTGTCGAAGATGCTGAGCAGTGGGCCAGGGCCTACATTGACGAGCTCAACAGGAAAGAGGCCGAGGAAAAGGCAAAAGTCATGGTCACCTTCTCCCCGGCCGCCGCGATCCCCGCGGATGAGCAGCGCTCCTTTAATGCAGGCTACCTGTTCCTCCAGCAGGTCTTCTACCAGCTCGGCCTGGATAAGGTCTGCACCGCCATCAAAAGGAAGCACTCCTTTGAGTACAACCTGACCTCCATCCTTTCAAGGCTGGTCTATACCCGCATCCTCTTCCCCGGGTCGAAGCGCAGTTCTTTTGAAGATTCCAGAAAGTTCATCGAACAGCCGGACTTCGAACTCCACCAGGTCTACCGCGCCCTCTCCGTCCTCGGGGATGAGATGGATTATATCCAGTCCGCCCTCTATAAGAATTCCCTCCGCCTCTCAAAGCGCCGGACCGGGGTCATTTACTATGACTGCACCAACTTCTACTTTGAGATCGAACAGGAAGATCCTGACAACGGCCTCCGCCAGTACGGCCACAGCAAGGTCCCCCTTGCTTTCTGCATAAACCCCGGCAGCACCAACGAACAGGTCACACTGTCGCCCCTGGAAAAGAAGCTCTTTGAGGATTTCTCTTTATCCGAATTCATTGTCTGCACCGATTCCGGCCTCTCTTCCCTGGACAACCGGGTCCTGAACAGCCGGGATGGCAGGGCATTCATTACGGTCCAGTCCATTAAGAAGCTTAAACAGTTCCAGAGGGAATGGTGCCTGGACCCGGACGGATGGTACCGCCGCGGGGATCCTTCCCGGAAAAAGTGCAGTATCAGCGACCTGGATGAGGAGCTCGACAGGGATACTGTTCTTTACAAGGAGCGCTGGTTCAAAGAAAACGGTCTGGAACAGAGGATGATCGTGACCTATTCCCTGAAATACAGGGATTACCTCCGGGCCCTCAGGGAGAGACAGGTGGAAAGGGCAAAAGGGAAGATCAGTAATCCTTCCACCCTTAATAAGAACCATCCCACGGATCCGAAACGCTTCATCAAAGAACAGAAATGCACCCCCGACGGTGAGATCGCGGAAAAAACTTATTATTCCCTGGACGAAGAAAAGATCTCCGCAGAGGCTGCTTATGACGGGTTCTACGCGGTCTGCACCGACCTGGAAGATGAGGCGGAAGCTATTGTAAACATCAATCAGAGGAGATGGCAGATCGAGGAGTGCTTCCGCATCATGAAGCATGAATTCAGGGCCCGTCCCGCCTACCTGAGCCGGGAAGTACGGATCAGGGCCCACTTCATGACCTGTTTCGTTGCCCTGATCGTGTACAGATATCTTGAGAAAAGCCTCGGGAAAGAATTTACAGTGGCACAGATCACAGACCAGCTCCGGGAAATGAACATGACCAGGCTGGAAGGTTATGGCTATATCCCTTCCTATGACAGGAACGCGCTTACCGACGAGCTGCACAAAGCAGCAGGTTTCAGAACCGACACGGAGATCATACCGATAGCAAAGATGAGAAATATTTGCAAGAATACAAAAAGTCATAAAGAACCCAAAGGGTAAACTACCCCTTGCTTCTTCTTGACTATAAAACGCCCTGGCGGCTCCCGGCTGTCAAGGCCGCAGCCGCAGGGCGGTGCTTCGCAGCCTTGACAGCCGGGATACGCCAGGGCAGAAAGGTAAACAAGAAGAAGCAAGGGGAAATACGCCGTATATCCACGGCTGAAAAAAGTATCCGGAAGACCGGAAAGAGGACATACTACGCATATCGGCAAACATTGAAGAGAGCCAGAAAACCGCGCAGCCACG
>CACZBW010000067.1 GCA_902779575.1 uncultured Lachnospiraceae bacterium | reverse complement strand
CCCCTACCCGCGATGGTTTCCCCAATAGTCCCCTCTCTTCGCGTGTATGGTTGAGTGACACGACTTGCACAGCGCGATCAGATTACTACGATCGTGCGTACCACCTTCACTCAAAGGAAGCTTGTGATGGATCTCTTCAGTCGGCACGATAATTCCTCGTTCAAAACACAGCTCACAGAAGGGATGCTCCGCTGCGTACTTATCACGAATCCGCTTCCATGCACGACCGTATCTCTTCTTCGTAGACTTATCTCTGTCGTACTTCTCATAGTTGCTATTGCTCAGCTTCTCATGCTCTTCACAGAACCTTTTGTCTGTCAGCTTCGGGCATCCGGGATAAGAGCATGGATGCTTCGGTTTCCTTGGCATCGTTCCACCTTCTTTCCCATAGAAAAAGCCGCCACGGTATTTTGCTCCGCAACGGCTCTCTCATCTTTCGCTTTTGCCAGTTTAACATTATCACATAGGCTTACTGTATCGAACTTGATTTTACTGTATTGTTTCCGGAATCTTAATCTCATCCAAAGCATTTCTGTGAAGGCGGAATACATTATCAATACCATAGCCAAGTTCAATAGCAATCTCTTCCCAACGCATATAGGACAGGTACCGCAGTTCCAGTATCGTCTGAAGCTCCGTACTTTCCACGGCCTTTATCCTACGAATGATATCCTTCTTCAGCTCCACCAGTTCTATCATATCCTGGTTGATCTCCGTTTCCAGTTCAATAATCTGGATCACGGCATCCTCCAAACGTGAATGTCCCTTGTTCGGATTCCTTGGCATATCCGAATATGTCACCGTTGCCTTGGTGGCCAGGTCATGAAGATCCTCAATCTGTCCCAGCTTGCTCTCGATCCGCTGGTTCAGACCGAAAGCCTGTGATAAATATTTCTTCGCTTCCTGCTGATGTCTGTTCATAAGCTACCTCCGATTGGATTTATTTTTTCTCCCTCGGATTGACTCTGATTGTCTCACTTCGCCCTGAAGCCTCTTGATCAGGTATTCTCCGTCCACGCTTGTCAGCTGGCTGTACCAGCCGGAACGGAAGAACCTCTCAATCTCCAAGGCCTCATCTATTGCTTTTCGATCCTTCGGGTGTGCCTTGATTTTTTTCAGTGCTACCCTGTAATCAGCGACCGCCTGCAAAATGATTGCATTTGCCAATCGCTCATATGGATCCTCTGCCAGATTTTTATTTCCTGCCATAGGCACTTACCTCCGCTTTTACGGCATCGATCAGTCTGGCCTGCGTATTGCCCTTTGCGTTAAGTGCCTTCATGATTCGCTCATCAATCGAATCGGCTGTAATAATATGCTGCACCACGACTGTTCCGGATTCCTGACCCTGTCTCCAAAGTCTGGCTACCGTCTGCTGATAAAGCTCCAGACTCCAGATCATACCGAACCACACCAACGTATTGCCGCCGCTCTGAAGATTCAGTCCGTGTCCTGCAGAAGCCGGATGTATCAGTCCTACCTCCAGTCTTCCTGCATTCCAATCCTCAATGCTCTGATCTGAATCCAGCTTTCCGTACTTCACACCCAAGGCATCAAGCCTCTCAACAATTCTTGTAAGGTCATGCTTAAACCAGTACGCCACCAGAATGCTCTTGCCATTTGCCGCTTCGATGATATCCTCCAAAGCATCCAGCTTCTTATCATGAATGAACTCAATGCCTCCGGCATCGGAATAGACAGCACCGTTGGCCATCTGTGTCAGCTTCCCGGAAAGCGTTGCGGCATTAGCAGCCGTCACTTCACCGCCCGGAAGATTGATAACCAGGTCACTGGCCATCGCCTCATATTTCTCACGTTCATCCTCATCCAGATATACCGGATATTCGGAGTTGATCAGTTCCGGCATCTTCAGGTGATCGGTCTTGTCTGCTCCCTTCCTGAGACGGTAGCTGTAAACAATCGGGCCATTCGTCTGATCTGGAACAAAGTACTCGACCCTGTACTGGCTGATAAACCTTCCCAGTCTCTCTCCCATATCCAGAACCTTGTATTCTGCAAAGAGATCCATCAAACCATTGCTGGAAGGCGTACCGGTCAAGCCCACGATCCTTTTCACTCTCGGTCTTACCCTCATCAGCGCCTTGAACCTCTTCGCCTGCCAGTTCTTAAAGGATGACAGCTCATCGATCACCACCATGTCGTAGTCAAAGGGCAGTCCGCTCTTCTCAATCAGCCAGGGAACGTTCTCCCTGTTGATGATGTAAATATCCGCATCTGCCTGAAGCGCTTTCATCCTCTCTGCCGCCGTACCGACTGCTATGGAATATCGAAGCCCCCGCAGCTGATCCCATTTCTGTATTTCCGCTGACCAGGTATGCTTCGCAACTCGAAGCGGCGCGATGATTAGTACCTTCGTTACCTCGAAGCTGTCAAACATCAGGTCATTCAGTGCTGCCAGCACAATACTGGTCTTGCCCATGCCCATGTCCAGCAGAATTGCAGCTATGGGATGCTCCTTTATGAAGTTGATTGCATATATCTGATAATCATGTGGATTGTATTTCATCCAGAATCCCTCCAATCTGCTCCGGATCATCCAGTACATAAACCCGGAAGCCTAATCTCATCAGAAGCCGGTGCCGTGAAACCTGCAGTGGTCTCGGACGTTCGCCCGGAGCCTTGACCTCCACCAGTCCGAAGTGCCTGCCCGGCAGCAAGACAATCCGGTCGGGCATCCCATCAAATCCTGGGGACACCCATTTCGGACAGATACCGCCGCGCTTTTTAACCTCAGCGACCAGCTTCTGCTCTATGACTTTTTCACGCATCGCTAACCTCCATCAAAGTTTTCAGGTGTGCAGGTCGTGAAAGTCATCCCGTAAACTTCCTTTAAGGCATTTTCAAAAAACTCTCTTATTGGACTTTTAGTAGTAGACCTTCACGACCTGCACAATGGCTTAAAATCAACGTTTCTGATAGTTCACCATTCTGAAAACAGTTACTCCATTGACTTGCATGACCTGCACATCAGTCCAGGAAGTCCTGTCCTTCCTTCAGACACAGACCATGAACCATAATTCCGGAGCGCGTCTTGCGTCTGACAAAACCTGCCTTTTCGATCGCTGAATAGAAGTCAGTTGTGCTTCTGGTAAATTCACCATTCTGCAGGCAGTACGCCCTGTATGCCTGATACAGTTCCCCGGACTTCTCCGAAGCATCCTTATCAACGTCACAGCAATCCGCCAGGAAATGACCCATCCAGTCGTTGTCCTCGCGGTATGCTTCAATCGCATCCTCCACGACCTTCGGCAGCGGCACCTTGAAATCCATCTCCACTGCCTTCTTCGCCCCTTCAATGATCCAGCTCATAATG
>CACZBW010000066.1 GCA_902779575.1 uncultured Lachnospiraceae bacterium | reverse complement strand
GATATGGCAGCCCGGATTTTGGAGGTGGAAAATGAGCGATTATAACGCAAGGAATTATACCGAGCAGGGCGGTGAGGTCACTCATATCGGCGGAAAGATTGTCTATGACAACGGCCTGATGCCGAATATGAGCATTGCTGACGTGACAAGCGATACTGTGGCAAAAGTCAGAACCAGTCTGAATGCCCTGATCACGAATCTTAAGAATGCAGGCCTCATGATAGGTGACGCGTTTACGATGCAGTATGCGGCTGTGACGGACAGCGTTGCCGGTCATGCAGACCGTTCCTATAACACGGGGAAGATTTCCAGTGTTGCGGTGGATAACGATGATCACATCATTACGATCACTTTGTCCGATAAGGTGAAGAATCTTAAGGACTTCGAGGCTGGTAATGGCTGGGGCAAACACAAGTGGCTTGGAGTTGGTCTTGGGGTCGGGATCTCTCCAATCACCGGTCTTTATTACAACGGAGCTGCTTTGAGCGCTGAAGATGTTACGGAAGCGACTCAGTGTGGTCTGGATGCCGGATATTTTGTCCGCTGGGTTGCGGCTGATCTGGTGCTTGCCGGTAATAACACCGAGAAGTCCGTCGATACCTTTACACTCTGGGCGGATGGTTATGCGGAAACGGCGTATAAGCTTGTAATCGTGGAGCCGGATGCGGAGTAAGGAACATAGGCGGTGGAGAAATCTGCCGCCTTTATTGTGAGGTGATTTCAGATGACTTTGACTGTGGAAGAAATGAAGAATTATCTGCGGATCGATTTCGAGGATGATGATTCACTTTTGGAAAACTTTATAGCAGCCGGGAAGAAGCAGTGCATGGATATCCTGCGGACGGACGATGAAGCTGATCTGGATGCCTGTGCCAACGGAAAGATCGCCGTGATGTTTACGGTGGCTTATCTGTATGAACACAGGGAGGAGGCTGACCACCATGCGATGGATCTGACGCTTCGGGCTTTGCTGTTCGGTAGCCGGAAGGAGGGATTCTGATGGATGTGGCAGCTTTAAGGTCCAAGGTGACATTCCAGAAGAATGAGACCGTGACGGATAAGTACGGCAATCATAAGAATGCCTGGACGGATTACTATACCTGCTTTGCCACAATCGGCGGCGAAGGGATGGCGAGTTCCAAGGAAGAACAGGTTGCCGGAACTACGGTTGAAGAGACTTCCATGACGGTTACGGTCCGGTATTGCAGTAAGGCTGCGGCGGTCACTTCCATGGGGTTCAGGGTAATGTTCATGGGTGAGATCTACAACATCGAGAACATTGACCATATGAATTTCAGGAAGAAGTCGCTGAAGTTTACCTGCAGGAAGGAGCGGCGATGAGTCAGACGATAAAGATAGATCAGCTGGCGGATACCGTGATGAAGGGCATGGAGGAATATGCGAAGCTTGCGGCGGATGACCTGAAGAAGGATGTGAAGAAAGCCGGGGATACCGTGAAGAAGCAGATCGAGGGTACGGCTCCGAAGAAGACCGGGAAGTATTCCAAGAGCTGGGCGGTGAAAAAGACCAGGGAGACTTCTGATTCCATCCAGGTCGTGGTGCATTCCAAGAGGTATCAGCTGACGCATCTTTTGGAGTTTGGCCATGCAAAGAGGGGCGGCGGAAGGACAAGGGCTTTTCCGCATATTGCTCCTGCAGAGCAGGCGGGCATCGAGCAGCTGACAAGGGATATCGAAAGGGATTTACAGAAAGGCGGGTAACGATGACGCATGAAGAAGTGATGCAGATGCTGGCGGAATTGAAGATCCCTTTTGCGTATGACCATTTTGCAGAAGGTGAATCGCCTGATCCGCCGTTCATCTGCTTTTTATTTCCGGGTTCGGAGAACTTTGCCGCGGATGATGTGGTTTACATGGAGTTTTCCAACCTGAGCATTGAACTATATACCGACGAGAAGGATCCGGAGCTGGAAGACCGCGTGGAAGCGGTGTTGAACGCGCATGAGATTTTCTGGAACAAATCGGAGGTATGGATCGAATCAGAAAAACTATACGAAGTGCTGTACCAGATGACGGTATAGCGGAAAGAGAGGTT
>CACZBW010000065.1 GCA_902779575.1 uncultured Lachnospiraceae bacterium | reverse complement strand
CCGAGTCGAGCATCTCCGACCGCTTCACCTGTCCTTTAATGCGGTCACTGACAAGGAAATAGTCGATCCTCCATCCCGAATTGTTGGTCTTGCTGGTCCGGATTCTCTGCGCCCACCAGGAGTAGACGTCCTTCACATCTCCGTGCACGTATCGGAACGTGTCAATGAACCCTTTAGC
This sequence comes from uncultured Lachnospiraceae bacterium, assembly GCA_902779575.1. Classification (GTDB taxonomy): domain Bacteria; phylum Bacillota; class Clostridia; order Lachnospirales; family Lachnospiraceae; genus Porcincola. The sequence continues at coordinate 3,334 of CACZBW010000065.1, read as the reverse complement.
CAGAAGATTGGTAAATCCTTCTCTCTCCTCATCTGTAAATCCGGCCGACATGTGGTTGGACTCGGGATGAGCCAGATCGATTTCTTTATGGGCAACGTTGAAGTCACCGCACGCGATCACGGGTTTCTCCTGATCCAGCTTCGCAAGATAGTCTGCATAGCATTTGTCCCATTCCTGTCTCTCTCCCAACCTCTTCAAGCCGTCCCCCGCGTTCGGAGTATAGACGTTGACAAAATAGAAACTGCCGCAGTCCAGAACAAGCAACCGCCCTTCGTCATCCATTGTGCTCGGCGCTCCGATTCTGGGTGCGATCTTCTCCGCCTGAATTCCCTCTTTATAAAGAATCATTGTCCCCGCATAACCCTTTCTGGCCGGCGGTTCCGAGCTGACCCACTCTACATGATAGGCCGGGAACAGAGCCTCCAATGCCTCTGTATGTCTTTTGGCAGGTCCCGCAGCAGGAAGCTTGGTCTCCTGTATAGCGATGATATCGGCGTCCTCTCCCCGGCCAGTGTATTCAGTACGTCTCTGGACAGCTGCGCTCTGGGAGAATCCGAGGTCAGCGCGGCGTTCAGGGAATCTATATTCCAGGATATGAATTTGGACATGTATTCCTCCTTTGATGCGATCTTTACTGTCATTTATCATATTGCATGTAATTAATGATACAGTAACATGTAAGCAGCTTCGTATAATACCCTTTCGGGTGCATTTTTGTATTTAATCCTCATATTAGTACCCTATCGGGTATATTTTTATAATCTTCTGTACTCAGCCTTTTTCTAATCTCCGAATCCTGCCAGCAACCAGGCTCTGCACCTCTTCTTTCTTTTTCTCCGGCAGAAAGGAATCCCGGATTTCTTTACGGAACTGTTCTTCTCTGGAAATCAGACGAGCGATCATTTTCTCTGCTGTTTTCCTTGTCAAGTCACAATGTTCCGCAAGAATAAGAAAATCCTTGCGGCGGAGGTTCCGCTTCTTACCGTTTATGGTCAGCGCTGTCTCGTCTTGATCCGCCGGAAGCACGATGTTGACCGGGAGCAGATCATATGCTTCAGATAGAATGAAGTCTCTGCCTCCGGGCGTCATCTCGCGAAGTGAAAAGTTCTTGAGATGCATATCTGAATTACCTGTTGCGAAAGAAAACAGGATTCGAAGATAGAATTCTGCCAGGTCCAATCCCACATGCTCCGAGTATTTTTTGATCAACTCTGCACATCTCTCATAAGAGCCCTTATACTTGTCCTCCGTCATCCTCCAGGATAACTGACAGAAGTCCTCCATCGCATACATTTGTTGACCATCCCTCTCTGCCTTCCTATCGATCCTGGCAGTAATATAAGCATAGCCATCCCCAGTCTTCATAAGTGCATGGGGAACTGTTCGTATCCCCGCGGGTGCAGCCATTCTCATGACAAGGTCCTCATATTCCGGAAGGTTCGGATACTCCTTCGTCTGCGGTTTCAAAATATAGCCCGATGGATAATCAACGATGGTAAGTCTGTATTCCGGATCTTTTGACAGATGAAGAGACATCTTCTTCTGCACTCCTGCCACGGTCATCCCTTTGTGCACCAGTTTCTCAGCCAGATGGACCAATTCCTGCTCATTTAGATCCAGCACCGGCAATGATCTTGTTCCGAAGAATGATTTTACACATCGGAAATGCCATCCATTTCTCTTTTCTTCTTCAGACGCATTCTCTTTTATCTCTTTTCCGCAGCATAAACAGCGCATTTCCTATTCCTCTTTCATGATACTTACGTCTCCGATACAGTCGCGGCACGCAGAAAGAAGGACTCCGAACCGGTCTCTCCGATCCAGTTTCCATATTTCCTGCGTCATATGAAGCAGCCAGCCTTCGGGAATCAATCCATCAAAAAACGGAAACAGGACCTCGCTGAAATACGATTGTGTCCGCAGCGGAAGCGTCAGACTTGCTGCTACAGCGCCTTCCTTTTCACAATACTCGGGATCGTATGTAAAACGATACCCCTCGTCTGTTTCTTCTATGATTCCCGCCTGCTCACCTCGAATATAAACTATACCCTTCCTATAATTATCTTCCATGGTCACCATACCTGCTATTCTTCCCGGTCAACAAGCTTTCCGGGAACTGCCTGCATTCCGAACATTCTGAGAGCCTGATTTACCTTGTCGAGCCGTACTGTCTCCTTTCCCTGTTCCAGCTCTCTGACAAAGCGAAGGCCCAGTCCGGACCGCACTGCGAATTCCTCCTGTGTAAGACCTGCTTTTTTTCTTTCCTGTTTAATATATTTTCCTATAGTATTCATAAACAAAATATACACCCTTTCGGGTGTATATTCAATAATCAGTTCATATATTATACCCTTTCGGGTATTAATCACTGTTCCGTTTCTGTCCGGGTGCCGTTTCTCAGTAATTCCACAAATGCATCTCCGCACTCGGAAGTCTTCGCAGATCCTCCTTGGTCAGGCGTGAGCTTATCTCTGTGTTCTGTCAACATTACTTCCATCGTATCCAGGATCTTCCTGCCCAGATCCTCGTGTCCGAAGAAATCCAGAAGCTGGGACGCTGACCAGATCGCTGCCAGAGGATTGGAGATCTGCTTTCCGGCGATGTCTGGAGCTGAACCGTGGATGGGTTCAAACATGGAGGGGAACTTCCTCTCCGGATTGAGGTTGGCGCCTGCTGCCAATCCCATGCCTCCTGCGGCATCCACAAGAAGTGAATAGGTCTTAACGTCCGGATACTCCTTCCCGACTTCCTTGAAAACGCTGTCCCAGAAGACCATCGAGTAGTTGAGCGCGTTCGCCTTGCTGACACTGGTGAGCGTCTTGTGCTCTTTCCGCGCAAGCTCATAGGCATACCTTATGACACGCTCTGTTCCCTTGCGGGAGAAGACGCTGTCCTGGATGACCACCTCGTTAGGCTGACCCTTGTAGAGCCATGCGCCTTGTCCTGCGTACTCGCCTTCCGTGTTTTCACGGATGAAAGTCATGTCAATCTCTTCCGCCTTCACATCTTTGAGCGGGCACTGCGCTCCTTTCAGGAGCTTGACCGGCCGCAAATTGATATATTGGTCAAAATCGTGCCTGATCCGGATCAACAGCCCTCGCAGGGAAACATTGTCCGGAACGCCCGGATATCCCACAGCGCCGAGTAAGATCGCGTCATATTTGGACAGGATATCGATGCCGTCCTCCGGCATCATCTCTCCGGTCTTCAGGTAGTACTCACATCCCCAGGGGAAATCCGTGAAGGAAAACCTGAAGCTTCCATCAAGTGCGGCGGCCGCATCCAGCACTTTTTTGCATTCTGCCATGACCTCCGGTCCGATTCCGTCTCCCGC
>CACZBW010000064.1 GCA_902779575.1 uncultured Lachnospiraceae bacterium | reverse complement strand
AGACCGGCGGACCACCGGAGGACCAGGTCCGGCTGCATAAAGCAGCCTGCGGCAGAAGCCGCATCAGGAAGCCCGTGACTTCAGTCATGGGAGGTTCACCATCAGATACTTCGGAGCCTCATCCTCCTCGATATCCGGTATTCGCTGCCCGCTGCGGTAAAAACGGTTGTCAACATTGTCGTCATTCGTCGCGGATACCTCGAACAGGATCACGTCGCCGCTTCCGGGCACGCCCTGCCACTGGTGATACTGGCCGGGCGTCAGGGTCACGGACTGGCCGGGATGAAGAATGATCTTTCCGCCGGCCGGAACAACGATCTTTTTGCCGTCGATTGTCGTTACGACGTCTGTATCGGCAAAACTGCCCGGTCTGCCGTTCAGGCCGCCCTGCATATCATCGAAGTCTTCCTTCACAGCGTTGTAGAGGATAATCTCCAGATCGCCTCCGCCGCCTTCGATAATATCGACTTCGCATCTCTGATGGAGGTCCCGCTGACCACCGTCAACCAGCCCGCCTTCCAGATCGGCGAGGAGGCCGCCCGGCAGGCACTGTTTGAGATCGACAATCCGCAGCTGGAAAAAAAGACGATCACCTTCGAGCCGCAGCTGATCGTCAGGGAGAGTACGAGACAGATCTGAAGCAGGCCGCTGCGGAATGCTGCAATAATCCGGCTTAATCCGGCTGCTTATGCTGCCGCAGGGTCAGACGCAAATTCTGTCAGGGTGAAGAGACTTCAAGGAGAAGAAAATAAGGGGGCTGCCGTTGCGGCAGCCCCCTTTTTCAGCAAAAATGGAACCCTTCCTTACTGATCCAGTTTCGCACTGGCTTCTTTCAGCAGTTCAATGATAGGCAGATGCTGGGGACATACACCCTCGCACTGACCGCAGGCGATGCAGTCTGAGGCGCGGCCGTGTCCCTGTCCGATCAGGCCGTTGTAGAAGGCCTTGGGGCGGAACTCTTCTTTGTACAGCTTCATGGTGTTTATTGCGCGGAACACATCCGGAATGGCGATGTTCATCGGGCAGCCGTCGGTACAGTAACGGCAGGCGGTGCAGCCGATCTGCTCAACGCTCATTATGATTTTCCGTACATCTTCTACGACCGCTTTCTCCGTATCGCTCAGCGGCTCAAAATGCGCAAAGGTTTTCAGGTTGTCCGCCATCTGCTCCGGAGTGCTCATGCCGAAAAGGACAGTCATCACGCCGGGCTGTGAAGCCGCAAAGCGAAGTGCCCAGGAGGCAATGGAGCTTTCGGGACGGACGGCCTTGAACTTCGCCTCCAGATCGGGCGTCAGTTTGGCCAGTGTGCCGCCTTTTACCGGTTCCATGATGACCATGGGCTTGTTGTAGCGGCGCAAGATCTCATACAGCCTGCCGGAGCAGACGACCGGGTTTTCCCAGTCGGCATAGTTCAGCTGGATCTGGACAAACTCCGCCTCCGGATGGGCTTCCAGCAGCTCTTCCAGATATTCCGGACTTCCGTGGAAGGAAAAACCGAAATGGCGGATCTTTCCCTGCGCCTTCTTTTCCTTCCCCCACTCCCAGCAGTTCAGGCGGTCGTAGGTGTCGCCGTTGCTGCCGTCCTCGATAGAGTGCAGCAGATAAAAGTCAAAATAATCCACTCCGCACCGCTCCAGCTGTTCGTTGAAGATGCGGTCGCGGTCCGCCTCTTCCTTCATGCACCAGGCAGGCAGCTTTGTCGCCAGCGTGAAACTCTCGCGGGGATGACGCTTCACCAGTGCCTCCTTGACGATCTTTTCCGAATTTCCCCCATGATAGACATAAGCAGTATCAAAATAGGTAAGGCCCGCATCCAGATAGGCGTCCACCATTCTGCAGACCTCATCCAGGTTGATCACGCCGTCCTTTTCCGGCAGGCGCATCAGGCCGAAACCAAGCTTCGGCATTTTATTCAGATCAATACTCATTCTTAAACTCTCTCCTTGCTCTTCAATCCTTCTTCCGTTTATTTCCAGTATTTCGCCTGCGGAGATTCCGGATCGATCTTCATCAGCTCGATGCGGATACCGTTCGGATCAGTGACCCAGGCCTGCCAGTTCTTGTCTGCCCCCTGCTTGGGTTCAATATCAATCGCGTAGCCTGCGCCGCGAATGCGGTCGACCGTCTGATAGATATCATTGACCTCGAAGCAAAAATGGTTGAAACCAATCAGGCTGTCCCGCCAGGGATTCTCTTCAGTGCCGTCATAGAAAAGTTCCAGAAACTGACCGGGAGCAATCGCCAGATAGACGATCCAGGGGGCTCCCGTTTCCGGATTCGCGATTTCAAAGGCTTTCTTAAAGCCCAGCGCTTCGGTGTAAAAGCAGAGAGACTCCTTCATATCCCGAACGGTGACGGCGTTATGTGCGATTCCAGTGATCATACTGCTGGTCTCCTTTCATATCTCATTTTCTTTAGGCGTTTGCGAAACGCCAGAAACCGCGTAATTGCGGCATTCTTTTTGTGACAAAATAAAACAACTCCTCACTGATTCATGGTAAAATTGAGTTGCCAAAAACAATCAACCATGCTCCAGAG
>CACZBW010000063.1 GCA_902779575.1 uncultured Lachnospiraceae bacterium | reverse complement strand
AATTTTCATGGGCTGCTGATTAAAAAATCATCAGCAATTTTTGAGTAGAGAATTTTTAATAGGTTTCGCAGAACAAGGTCCTAATTGTTCAGCGTTTCCATAGGTATCGATCACATTTTTCCAGGAACACACTGGATTATGTGCCAGCACAACTTTTTTGATATTTTTATGGCTAAGAATGTAGAAAAACGCCTCCGAAATCAGATATTCAGAGTTTTTTCTCTCTGGATATACCCTGACTGACCAGGGATCGGCAGCTGCATGCAGCCCGATGAGCGGCACTGCGCATCCGGCCGGAAACACTGCAACACCATCGTTTTCTCCTGTCTCTGCGGTCAGACCGGCATACAGGTGTCCGCCATGGGAATCACCAATCACAGCAATCGTGTTTTTTCCTGATGGTCTCTGAAAGCGGCACTGGGTGATATCAAGATTCTCGCTCAGCTTCTTCCAGTCCGGTATCGATTCAAGGCATCTCCTCCCGTCATCCTCCATCCTCAGTTCCGACACATCAATCAGCGGCTGATCTGGATCGTCAACCCTTGACGGGAAACCTTCCTGCCTCATGATCGCAAAGCCTGTGCCTCCGATTATTGCCATGACGGCAAGGAGTCCCAGTGTCTTCGCCCCTGCATGGCTGCCCCATCTGAGACGCGGCTCAACAAAATAATAAGTGAGAGCTGACATTATGACTGCAAGAATGACGCATGCGATCCTCACAGCAGGCTGCGGCAGCCCACCTCCTGCAATCCAGGCAAATGAGAGGAACGGCCAGTGCCAGATATAGAGAGGGTAGCTGATAAGCCCGACCCAGACCATTGTCCTGTTCGAAAGAAGATAACGGTTAAGGAAAGCATCCTTCCCGGCACCTATCATGAGCACGGCGCCCATGACAGGAAGAAGCGCCTTGTATCCGGGGAATTCCCGGCTGTCCAGCACAGAAACTGCTATGAGAATGAGCCCCATCCCCACAGCAGAGAGCATGTTCTCACAGAGTCTTATGCTGTCCTGCTTTGACTGCCTTCGGTGCAGAACAGCAGAGAGACAGACGCCAGTTCTGTACTGAAGATTTGAAAACGGCTCACTCTTATATATTATGAGCCATGCAAGGATGCCTCCTGCCATCAGTTCCCAGAACCTGAGGAGGGGAGAATAGAAGGCGGCACTCGGAGCCTCATCAACAAAGTAAAGCTCAAAGCCGAACGAGGCCATAGCACCTGCCGCCGCAAGCGCGAAGACACTGAGCCTCAGTTTGTATGCGATGAAAAGCAGCAGCGGCCAGATGAGATAGAACTGCTCCTCAATGCCGAGCGACCAGAGATGAAGCAATGGCTTCGTCTGTGACGTTACCTGGAAGTATGATCCGGCCTCATACCACAGGATGAAATTTGAGACATATGCGGATGCCCCAGCCGTATGCTTTCCGAAAAGTCTGTACTCATCTGGCAGAAGAACAAACCACCCAATGACAAGAAACGCTGCGAGACAAACGATAAGAGACGGGAAAATGCGCCTGACGCGCCTTGAATAGAAATCGATAAAAGAGAAAGGCCTCGCCGTGCCTGTCCCTTTAACTCTCCGATCCATTCCACTGTAAAGGATGGATGAGATAAGGAAACCGGAGATGACAAAGAAAACATCAACGCCTACGAATCCGGATCCGCAGATGCTCCCAGGGAATGCGTGATAAAGCACGACCGAAATAACGGCTATAGCGCGGAGACCGTCTATATCCGGACGATATTCAAGAATCCGCCGCTGTGTATCCATGGATGTCCGGTTGGCATCTGATCTGGCATTAATCATTCAGACAAAAATCTTAGACAGCAAGACCTGCAGGAATTGCCCTTTGCAATACAGTAAATTACCCGGGCTGCTCCTGAAAAGACTGCCCGGGCGTTATTTTAACCAGCACCATGCAGATTTTCCCCAGGCGTGCTCTCAGTTTCCGCATAACATTCAGATACAGCCGTCTCCGAAGCTGGCTGAAGTTTTTCAGTAAGCGCAAATTTAAAAGCATCAGCAGCCCGATCCCGTCTAAATGCGCGCTATAATGAGACTTTAGTCACATTTATTAAATTGGATAAAAATCATGTCTGGCTATTTGTATTTCTTCATCTGCCTCGCGTTTCTTATCGCCGGGTACGCCGTCTATGGCGTAATCGCCGAGAAGGTATTCGGGGTTGACCGCTCAAGACCCACTCCGGTCATGACCAGGGAAGACGGCGTTGACTACGTCAAGATGCCGCTTTGGAAAATGATCGTCATTCAGCTCCTCAACATTGCCGGCCTCGGACCGGTGTTCGGGCCGATCATCGGCGCGCTCTACGGACCGAGCGCCCTCCTCTGGGTGGTATTCGGCTGTGTGCTGGGCGGAGCAGTCCATGACTACATGTCAGGAATGATTTCCCTCCGCTACGGCGGCGCAGGCTACCACGAGGTTCATGGAGTTCTTCACCGTAATATTCCTGATCCTCGTCGGCGCAGTCTTTGTCGCAGGACCGGCGAACCTCCTCCTCAGCATTTTCCCGGCTGTTCCCTGCTGGGTCTGGGCTGTAATTATTTTCGCCTACTATATCTGCGCAACAGTCTTCCCCATTGACGAGGTCATCGGCAAGATCTACCCGTTCTTTGCAGTGCTGCTCATTTTCATGGCAGTAGGCCTTACCATCGCCCTCTTTGCCGAGGGATATGACGTCCTCCCGAACGTTAATCTTGATACTCTCTTCACAAGCCAGCATCCAAAGGGAGGATCCATCTGGCCCGCGCTCTTCGTCATCATTGCCTGCGGCGCAATCAGCGGCTTCCACGCAACCCAGTCGCCCATGATGGCAAAGTGCATGACCAACGAGTCACAGGGCCGCAAGGTCTTCTACGGCTCGATGATCATGGAAGGCATCATCGCCCTCATCTGGGTAACGCTCGGCCTTTCCTTCTACAAGTCACCTGCAGAGCTTGAGGCAGCTGGTCCCGCTCCGGTTGTGGTCAAGAACATTTCCTTT
>CACZBW010000062.1 GCA_902779575.1 uncultured Lachnospiraceae bacterium | reverse complement strand
ATCTGATTTCATATGTGTTTTCCATATCCTGGTTCCAATAAACAGTGAAAATGCCAGCGCCCCGATACTAGCCGCCGGTTTGCACCATACAAAGCCTTTGTATCCAAAAAGAGCCGGCATGATGAAAACGGCCGGTATCAGAAAGATCCCGTTCTCCGCCACGGTTACCAGAGTGGCACGTGTGAACTGACCGACATTCTGCAAAAACATACCGATCAGTATATAATATCCCATAAAAGGAAGTACGACGCACTGAGCCTTCAGAATATCCGCCGCGATCCTTCCCGCAGCCTCATCTTCTGTAAATGATGATACAAGCCCTTCTGCCCTGAAGGAAATAATCATCGCGGCAATGATAAGAAAAACAGTCGCAGTAATCAGCGCGTCCCGAAACGTCTCTTTGATCCTGCCATACTTTCCCGCACCATAATTGACAAGGCATATCGGCTGAAATCCCTGCCCAAAGCCTATTACAAGCGCGTACCCCATCGCAATGATCCTGAGCCCCCCGATATGCTGGTAATACCCTGGCGGCAAAAATTTGGCGCGCCTCCCGCGATGATCTCCTTCACATGCACGAGATCCGGTTTGTATCTTCCAAAATTCACCGAAACATTTCCTCCCCGTCCGGTACGCTGCAGAAGAAGTAAAAAACCGCATATCTGTCCGATCAGACTCGCAAGCGCAGCGCCGGCAACACCCATATGCAGCCCGAGGATAAAAACCGGATCGAGGATGATATTGAGAAGCATTCCGGCAAGCATTCCGATCATGCTGTCCCTGGCGCTGCCCTGGAGCCTCAGTACATTATACAGAACATTGGCCGCCAGCAGAAACGGAACCGAAATGAGCGTGATCCTAAGATAGGATATTGTGGCTTTCATCAGTTCCTTTGATATTCCTGCTCCCAGAAGCACAGCCAGCGGGCGCAGAAAAATCGTCCCCAGAATAAAGATCACCGCTCCGACAGCGATCGCCAGCGTAAAACCTATAGAAGCCATTTTTTCTGCTTCACCGATATTCTTCTTACCGATCTGCCCTGTATCATGGAGATAAAGGAGAATACAATTCCCACCGACGCGGTAAGCTCTGTTCTGCCAAGCATTCCGACAAAGAAAGTATCCGTCATGCTGTAGATGGAGCTTACCATCATTCCTATCATCGAAGGAATCGCCATGCGCCATAAAAGCGGATATATCTTTGCCTGCGTGATCCTCCTGTATTTTTCTTCCTGTTGTTCTTTTTTGTTCATCTGCTCACCCTCAAAAACCTGGTCACTTCCGCCCGGCAGAAGGTTTTATAGATTTCCCCGAAATAGTCTTCTCCGATCAGCGAGGCGTTTGAAAACAGGACTCCTGCTGCCCGGACAATGCTCATCAGCCCGTCAATATCGGCTTCCACCCGGTATCCATTATCCTTCCAGTATCGGTTCATAAATTCAAAGTAGTCCCTGTAGAGTCCGCTGATCCTCGCACTCATTTTGGTCTCCGCGCGAAAAAACAGCTCCAGCGTTCCGCTGACCGCGTTGTCAAAGGCCTTGTTCTCTTTCAAACGCATGCCCTGCGAGAAAAAAATATCTACGAGATAATCCGTCGGATTCTCAAGAGATTCCTCTCTCTTTTTCTTTAAGATGAGAAGTTTTTCTTCAACACGAAAGGCCATCAGATCGATCAGGAAATCTTCTTTGTCCTCATAGAACGTATAAAACCCTCCCTGCGCGATCCCCGCCTTAGAAGTAAGTTCCCTGATGGATACCCCTCTCATCCCTTTTTCGGCAAACAGCCGCAGCCCTATGCGTCTTAAATTCTCCTGCACCTGCGCCCGTTCTTCTTCGCTGAACGCTTTTCCCATATCCCAATCCCCTTTCCAACGAGAACAAAAGTGTGCTTCGCACACTCCGCGAGCCTCCCGTTCATATAAGAATCCTATCTATGAACATCTAATTATTTTGTTCATAGACAGGCTATCAAATCCTTTCTTATTTGTCAATATAATTTTTTGAGGGGCTGCTGCACTAATATGCTTAGTGCGACAGCCCCCGTGCTCCGTCAAAGCTTCTTCTGCATAGCAGCGGGTCACACCCAAACAGCATACTGCAGGCAAAAGCGCTGAAACAAACCGAACCTATCTTCTTATTAGTCTATCCTCTCCGGATTTATTCTTCCCGGAAACTGTAATAGTCAAAGACCGTCGTTTCCGCGAGCCCGCTTTCTTTCAAACGCCCCTCCACGTGACTGCGCTGCTCTTCGGTCAGGCAGGCAGGCAGATGGACGGTCACGTCCTCCGGCAGACCGGACAGACAATCCGGACAAAGCCCGTTTTCATCATCCACCCATCTAAGAAGTGCAGCAGTAAACCACAGATCCTTCAAATTCCCACTTCCCGAGAATGCGTTTGTTTCGATGGAATTTATATTTCCATAAAATACGATCTCCGCCACGGTCCGGTATAAGGAGTTCCGTTGAATCTCCCGTATATTCCGTCAGGTAATGGTCATCTGGTATATACGCTTCCCAATACGGATCCAGAAACTGCGGCGCGGTTCCGATCCATGCAATCCGGTCCATACCGATACTTTCCAGATAGTCATCCAGCGCTCCTGACTCCTCCAGACTTGCGTCCATAGCGAGATAAACCTGAGTATAGATTTCCTGACTCTCCAGATTGTCCGGAACATCCCCGGTATCGTATACACCGTCCAGATAGAGGAAATCGCAAATCATCGCCGAGTTCTCCAGTGTCACCGCCGGATTTTTCAGGCAGACATACCCCGATGACAGGAGGATCGCCCGCTCTTTGATCATCGTGACGCTTTCCGGGACGATCAGGACATGCAGACCAGTGCTCCAGAACACATCGGACGGAAGCTCTGTGATCCCCTCCGGAAGTTCCAGGCGGCGAAGTGCAGGGGTACTTGCAAATGCGCCCGCTCCCAGTTCTGTCACGGTTGCCGGCAGTATGAGCTGCGTAAGGTTTTCGCATCCGGAAAATGCCCGCTCGCCAATCTTTGTGATCCCGCCGCCAAGCAAAATTTCCGCTGCTTTCGCGTTTGCAAAAATATAACCTTCCGACAGGTCGCTGTCCGCCCCGATCTTGATCCGGTCAAATCCGCTGTTTTGAAGACTTCCATACCCATAGGTCACGGCTCCTTCCGCCGCAAAGGATCCGGCGCCCGCGTTGGAAAACGCGCTCTGTTCGATGGTTTCCACGGATGCCGGAATCTCAACATCTTTCAAGGCTGTGCAGTCTTCGAATGCAGCCGGTCCGATATAAGTCAGTGAGGACGGGAAGCTCACATTCTGCAAAGCGGTGCAGCCCTGGAACGCGTTTACATCCAGATAAGTCAGAGTATCCGGAAGCACAACAGAGGTAATTTTTGTGTTTCCGGAAAATGCTTTTTCATCGATTCCGACGATCTCCATCCCGCTGACCATGGGCGGAATCACCAGTTCCGTGCCGCTTCCGTCATATCCGATCAGTACGCCGTCATTATTCCGTATATAGCCGATATCATCCGTACCTTTATCCGGATCAACAAATCCTGTCGGGTCGATCTCTATGGAATTCATGATGTCCGTAAAGACCTCTCCATCAGCAAATGCCCGGATTTCTTCTTCCGTAAGTCCGAAAAGAGTCAGCGTTACGCCCAGACAGCGCTCTTCACTGAATTCCCGGAAGAGCTTCAAGGAATATGTCTTTGTCTCATCCCCGGTCTGATCCATCACGCCGAGATATTCCTTATCCCCGTAGGTCTTTGTAAAACTCTCGTCACTGATCATTTTTGCGGCCTGAGCAGGATCCGCGGGTGTCTGGCTCTGAACATAGACCGCACCGTTTAAATCCTCATCCTCGATCGAGGCCCATGGACCGGTAAAGGTTCCTTCCATCGCCTTCCAACGGGAAGGGAAGGTCACAGTAATACCGCCTACGCTGACCGTATTTCCGCTATCTCCAGGAACGATCTCAAAATGGTTCAGGACTGCAAGCACCGGATCAGAACGGTAAATATCGTAGATATTGTCGTGTTCTTCATATTCTGTACTGATCAGATGGATCCACAGACCGTTCCATTGTCCTACCAGAGTATTCCCATAATCAACTACAATATCCACAGCCGGCACTGTGCCGCTCTCCGGGTCGATCCAGTTTTCCTTAATATTTGTGGAATAGATATGCGCGTCATATCCCTGGATCGTCGCGTCCATATCGTCTCTGTCCGGGAAAACAGTCTCGCCGTCATAGCTGTATTCATTTTCAATATTACTTACGATCGTACTCTTTAAGCTGGCCTGAAACGGCTGGAATTCCATCTCCCAGATCCCGTCCTTATCCGTGACGACGACCTTCTTCTCATCTGCCGAGGTTTCTGTGCCCTCCGGCAGGTTCAGGTTCAGATGGAACTTTGGATATTCCTGTTTTGTCAGTTCCAACTCGCCGCTATCCGCCGGAAGCGGCTTTTCACGAATTAACGCGTTTGGCAGAGGCGCCGGCGTATTGGTCGGTTCCGGTGCTTCCGTAACATCTGCGACGTCTTTCTTAGGCTCCGGTTTTTCTGATTTTCCACAGGCAGCAAGTGTCAGTGGAACGCATAACAGCAACAGTTCGAATAACTTCTTTCCTTTTCGCATAAGCATTTCCTTTCCTGTTGATTCTTTCAAAGAACGGTATATTTTCGGAGCATCACCTGGGCATCCTCTCCCTATCCGTTCACCGATCCGCCGCAGAACTCGCACCGTCCCTGTGCGTCCGGAATCGTGGTTGCGCCGCAGAACGGGCAGGTAACGGCAGTCTTCGGCGCGTTTGCCGCCTCGATCTCATCGCGGGTCTGCTGCCGGACGTCGGTCAGGCGTTTTACGATCTCATTGCCCATCTGCTGCCAGTTCTGGAATTCCATATCTGTTTTCGCAAAGGATAATCCACTGTTACTATTCACACCCAATGTCATTGACTTAAGGCGGAATATCATGAGGGAATGAGAAAAAGCCTGAAAATCCAGTTGAACTTAAGAATCGGGGCGAATGAAAAAGTGGAATC
>CACZBW010000061.1 GCA_902779575.1 uncultured Lachnospiraceae bacterium | reverse complement strand
GATGCCTTCGTCTATCTCTATGGGTTTTAGTTCATCGGGCAGTTCGCAGTCTGTCCATGCCTCGCAGTCACTTCGATGGATCACATCGATCACCGTCACTGTTGTTTCTCCGTTTGTGATGGCCATGCCTTCTTCGGCGATGAGCCGCCAGCGGATATTGTAGCTGCCTTCCGGTTTCATGGGTGTTACCGTGTACCCGCCATCAGGCCGCTGATAGCGATATATTATTTTTCGTATCATGACTGCCTCCTCAACTCTCCGGGATCGGTACCACCCCGGCATAAGGTGTATCATAGTTGATGATCGCATTAGGCGCTCCCCAAGGAGCACCACTGATAGTCCCTTCTGCAACCGGCAGATTGATGATCATGCCGTCCGGAGTGCCGGAAAATGCAGACGAATGTATCGTAGTGATGTTAGGGCCAATATTAACCACTTCCAACAGAGGACAAATCCCCATCACTGCTTCCCTGATGGTGGTAACCGAGGGCAAGTCTATCTGACGAATTGACCGGCAATTATTGAATGCATACGATGGTAACGTAGTCAGTCTTGGTATACTGGCTGAGACGAGCGCCCCCATCGAACCAAACAAGCTGCTGCCGCTGGATACCAAACTTGGAAGACTGATCGATGCCAGCTTATTACACCCAGCAAAACTCGCCTCATAAACACTTTGGAGGAGTGGAAAGTCAACGGACTCAAGCTCACTGCAATCCCTGAATACATAATTGCCGCTGAACCTTGTGCACTTAGAGAGAGAAATCCGCTTCAAATCCGGACAATAAGCAAGCGCATATGATCCAACGTCTGTGACATTTGGAAGGTCGATTGATTGGAGTCCCTGCATACCACGAAGTGCATAGCTCCGAAGGTTTTTGACTGCTTCGTCATAAAAATCCACAGGCATGCCTTCAGTAAGTTTTCTTTCAATGATGAATTTACATACTCCATCATCTCCGAGGATATCGACCGTTTTCTCAACTACTGCCATATTTTCCTCCTTTCATCATCCAGCGAGAATGGTATCCAATTCATCCATCCAGCCCTCGGATTTGTAATGAATCGTAGCTGTATCTGGTGCACCCCACGGTTCATGGCTTTCCTGTCTGTATTCCCACGCGACATAAATATCCTCCAGACCAGTCAGACCTCTAAGCGAGTCGTTATACAGAGTCGGAGGATTCCCAAGGAAAATAATTTTCTTGAGCCCCGTACAATCCTGAAAAGCACCGCTGTTCATTACTCTTAAAGTTGCAGGAAGCACGATTTGTGTTAATCCCACACAGTATCTGAATGCGGTCGTCTGAATCGTTTCTATCTGTGTAAACTCGATAGAAGTGACCTTTCTACACGCCTGAAAAGCGTTCTGTCCGATCGTCTTCACGTTCGGAATCCTAAGCGTCTCAATGTTTGTGCAGTAATAGAATGCATTCTGTCCAATCGTCTCAACACTCGGCAAATTCACTTCTGTCAGCCCGCTGCACGAATTGAGGCCATAAACACCAATAGTTTTCAGCAATGGCGCATCCAGTGTCTTCAATGCCGAGATATTGTTAAGCGCACGTTCGCCCAAATCCTCTGCCTTTGTAAGATGCAAAGCCTCCAGCTTGGTACAATTTTCGAATGCATATTTCCCTATGGTGATTGCCTCGGACAAGGTAATTTCCGTGACTTTATTCAGGCCTGAGAATGCGTAATCGCTGACCGACGTTGCGCTGTCATTGGAAATTGCGCCTTTAAGATTTCCGTCCAGGAGGTGTTTGTAGAGCTGCCCGATATACCTAAACTGCGCATAGCAGTTTGTGTTCCCCGTGATGTTCTCCGCCAGAACATCCCAACCAGTAAACACATAATCGGTTGGGTCTGCTTCCGCTGTATTCATTGGGGTTTCGCCATCGTAGTAGACGCTGCTACCATAAGGCACATTGCTCTTCGTCTGGATAACGGTATTCCCGACATAATACTTAACCGTATAAGTGCGAACAGTTGCCGTAAACACGGCATACAGATAACGGTCTTCTATTACGTTGCTCTGCGCAGATGTATCTCTCTCCCCATCGATCTCCCTTGCCCAGCCAAAGAATGTATAGCTGTACTGCGCTGTTGACGGTTTGGAAGGCGTCGTTCCCCGGTAAGAGACATTAGAGCCGTTCGTGGCAGTTGCAGTATAAAGAAGCGTCGTACCGTTGTAGTTGTAGTAGTAGCACTTACTGGTCAGGTTAGTGTATTCGATGGTGATATCCGGGTAGGCATCACGGATCTGCTTCATTACCGCACCGGTGATACTGGTGATGTGGATCGTCCCATAAAGCTGAGCCTTGTCCTCATTCCCGCCATTTTCATTCAGGCCTCGCATGGTATCGAGCTTTTCCTTCAGGGTAGTGAGCTCTGTTTCATTGGCCACTGTCCAGTCGAAGCCTATCAGACGCACACGGCATCCGGATGGAAGTGTCGACAAGAGCGCTTTTGTATTGATCCCATTACCGACATGCTCCAAGCGGCAGGTGGAGAGGTTCTCCACGCTGGGCAGCACAAAGTCAGTGATTCCGGAGTGCCCGATGACGGACAGGTTGGTCAGCGTCCCCGGCAGATGCAGGGTCTTGATGATACCGCCCTTCGGCAGATCCAGACCGGTAATC
>CACZBW010000060.1 GCA_902779575.1 uncultured Lachnospiraceae bacterium | reverse complement strand
CGTGCTCCAGGCAGATAAGATCGCTCAGCTTCTGCAGCGCCAGGCCGGAGCGCCAGAAGTCCTTAAATTTTTTCGTGCCGTCCATAGAAGTGGAATTGAAGACAATGTGGTTATGGATATGAGCCCGGTCTGTGTGCGTTGCCACGATAAAGGAGTATTTGCCCTTGGTAAACCGCAGCGCCAGCTCATACCCCACCCTGTTTGCTTCTTCCGCCGTGATCTCACCGGGCTTGAAAGATTGCCGGATCTGGTAGGCGATCACGTCGCTGTGCTGCTTCTTTCCGGTCGTCTGATAATACTGCCGCTTCTGCAGCATAAATTCTTCATCGACCGTATAGGGATCGCAGCCAAAGGATGTGACTGTTTCGCCCTTTTCTGTTTTCTCCGGATTCTTTGCATAATCTGTCCGCTCTCCGAGGCTCTGTGCCACGGTACGGCCTTTATGCTGATGCAGGGCAATAAGCCTCGTTGCTGCCATGCTGATGCCTCCTTACAAAAAATGCCCGGGACCGCACCGGATCACTCCGATGCAGCCCCGGTTTTACGTTTCTACTGAATGGTCGAGAGCCTTGCCGCAATCTCCCGGGCAAGCTCCCAGATCTCATCCTGCTTCACCTGCAGATCCGCAATATCCGCTCCGTAGATGGTTCCTGTTGAATTCGCCTTCTTTGCGATCTGGTTCAGATTGTTGCTGCTGTGCCGAAGAAGCGAGATCATCTCCCGGATATCAGACGTATCCAGCTTGATGATATAGCCGTCCAGCGCCATCTTGCGGATAAAGGCGCTGCGGTTTCGGACTCCTGCCTCAGCCATTCGCTGCTTGAGCTGTTCCACTTCTTCCGGTGTGAACAGAGCACGAAGCTCCTGGTTTCTTACTTTCATACCCGGACCGGTGCCCCCTCATCGCGGATCAGCCTGGGACGGTGTTTTCTGGCCTCCGCTTCAGCTGCCTTCGCCGCTTCTGCCTGACTTGCCTTCAGCTCAGCCAGAACAGATCTGCGTTCATCAGAGACAGCAGATTCTTTTGCCTGCTGTCTCAGGGCTTCCGCAGGATCCGGCTGCGGCATGTTGTTGATGATGCCATCAAAGTTGTTGTCGTTCTGTTCCACGGCGTCTTCCACAGCGCGAAGGGCAGCTCTCTGCGGATCCCGTTCCGGGAAGCGTTCCGGATGCAGAATGATCTCCACACGGTCTGAGACCTGGGGATCATCAAACACGACGCCGTTCAGCCACTCTTCACACTCATGCCATCCGCCCATAGTCATTACATTGCCATAAGCACCATAAAAGCGGAGATTGTCCTCTGTACTTTCGAGGGTATCCAGTACATATCCGGCAGCCTCCATCGCCGCCACCAGTTGTTCCTTCTCAGCCGGGTGATCGTGCATTGGCTCGGTGTGAGCCTCATCCCACTTACTCATGATCTGCCTCCTCATCATTGTCATAGACAGTAAAATCAATGCTTGCAAATTCGGCGTCTGTCAGCTTGTTCAGCTTCCTGACAGTGCGGCGGGTGAGTTCCTTCAGCTCTGCATCCTCGATCAGCTTCAGATGCGCTGCCATCTTCAAAAGAGCAACATTCCGGTTGGAATGGTCAAAGGAACTGACCAGGGCAGTTTCTTCTACGGTAAAGATCATCTCGTTTCCTCCTTCTTTTTGTGTGCCTTTTTGTACGGGTCTTTGTCCGCTTTTTCGTGTGTCACTTTGGATGTGGCAGGTGCTTTTTCCTGCTGCAGAGACATGATATGGTCGTCGATTGCCGTGATCATCTCGTCAGCGGCTTTTCGGATCCGGTCCAGGGAAGCTTTCAGCTCAGGCGTGTCCTTACCCTGAGACCATCCGGCGATATAAGCAAAGCTGTAATCACTGGTCTCAATTCCGTAATGCTGGGCAACCGTGTATGCAACAGATTCTGCCTCGACCTCCTTGGCATTCCTCGTCAGCCTCGGCTCTTCCGGAGGCAGCTCCTTCGGATCAATGGAATGCAGCTTCTGGTGAGCCATTTCATGGATCAGTGTCTTGGCCGTCTGCACTTCGCTCATGCCCTCCTGAAGAGCGATCCGCTGATCCACTGTGTGGTAGTACCCCTTGGCTCCGGATGGAATGTCCTCAAAGCCGATAGGCACCGGACAGGACCGTTTCAGTGCCTCAAAGAACATCTCATAATTCGAGACACTGCCGGTAAGCTCATCTACGCCGATGGTAGGGAGGGGCCTGCCGTCAGTTTGACTCACGTCAAAGACGTTTACGACCTTGAAGGCCGGGACCATGACTTCCTTCAGTTCCTTTGCTGTGCTGCCGTCCGGATTAAGGATCGGCTGTCTTGTGATAGGATCGACCCTATCCACTTCCATCTGCTTTTTGTAGGGAGTAGGAGCAAGAATACGGATACCCTGTTCGCCTTTCTGAACCTGCCTGCCGAAGTTCTTCTGCCAGGCAGTATACCCGGCGACCAGTGTGGCGTCGGGCTTCTGCATGGCGATCAGGATCGTATTGTTCAGGGAATAATCGTGGAATTTGGAGAGCGTCTTCAGGTAATTCTTGAAGGCCTCGCTCTCGAAAAGCGCCTGAATACCGGCTTCCAGCTTGTCGGTGATTTCCTTAACCTTATCGAACTGGGAGGGATAGGGTTTATCGAAAGCTTTTCCCGCCATCGCTGCCGCCTCCTTTCCGGTTCTCAAAGACCATCGAGAACTGCGGCCTACCGTCCGCCTCCGTGGAAAGCAGGATATCCGCGTTATAGGTCTTGCCGGTCTTCTGGCTCTTGCAATCCTTCAGCCTGGCGCGGCCATCCTTCAGCAGTTTCTCCACGATCTGGGAGGTCAGGCGTTTGCCGATCTTCGTGAAATAGGCATTGTCCTTCCAGAGAATGAACCGACATTCGCTGTTGCTGCAAAACCACCCCTTCTGTTTTTCCAGCACCTCGGACCCGCAGTGGGGACAGGTACCGATCACTTTGTTTCTGCTCATAAGCGCATCTGCTCCTTTCGCTTTTTCATAAGTTGCTACAAGCCCGGCGATCATCCCGGAGATCCCGTCCATGAAATCCGCAGCCTCGTATTCGTCGCGCTCGACGCCAAGGAGCTTCTGCTCCCATTCAGCGGTCATAGAGGGTGACTGGATCTGCTCCGGCATGACGGTGATCAGGGCGTTGCCTTTGTCAGTGGCGATCAGGTGTCTGGTCTTCTTATCGCCCTTTCGCTCGATAAAGCCGCGCTGCACCAGCTTTTCGATAGTGGCAGCACGGGTGGCCGGAGTACCAAGGCCCTTGCGTTCCGCTTCCTCCGGCGTCTCATCAGCTCCGGCAGTTTCCATAGCTGAAAGGAGAGTGTCTTCCGTAAAATGCTTGCTCGGGGAGGTCTTGCCCTCTTTGAGAGCTGCAGCATCGATATGAAGCCGGTTTCCCTGGCCAGGGATCTGGCCGAAGGAATCCTCATCCTTCTTCTTGTCCGGATAGAAATGCTGCCAGATGGCTTTCCAGCCAAGCTGCAGATCGGTCCTGCCTTTTCTGGTGAATTCTTCAGCTCCACAGCGTGTCTTTACAGTTGATTCCGCATACAGGTAATCTTCAGCAACTGCGCAGAGAAGCCTTGCGGAGATCAGCTGAAGAACTGCCATTTCTCCCAGGGATAGCTCTCTGAAATCACTTCCTGCCATCGTCTTTGTCGGGATGATGGCAGGATGGTCAGTGACCTTGCTGCTGTTGAAAATGCTTGCAGGGCGGACCGGCTCATTACGAAGCGCACTGCCGGTATATTTGAATTTGCCCGCGACTGCGGTGATCAGCTCCGGCAGTATCTCTCGCATATCATCGGTAAGGTACCGGCTGTCGGTACGGGGATAAGTCACCAGCTTCTTTTCATAAAGGCTCTGAGTGTGATCCAGTGTCTGCTGAGCCGTAAAGCCGAGAATACGGTTGGCGTCTCTCTGCAGGCTCGTCAGGTCATACAGAAGTGGCGGCTTCTCCAGTTTTTCTTTCGTCTCAACAGTTTCGATCATGACTTCTCCGGCAGTCTGGCACTCCTGAAGGACAGCTTCGGCGTCGTTTTTTGTCGAAAAACGTCGGCTGGACACGGTTAGATCTCCAGCTTTCAGCTGGACGGTCCAGAATGGCTCCGGCTTGAAAGCAGCGATCTGGGCGTCACGCATGACCACCATGGCCAGCGTCGGCGTCATCACCCGGCCAACTGCCAGGGTCTGGCCGTACAGGCATGAAAAAAGCCGGGTGGCGTTCATTCCGACGATCCAGTCGGCACACTCCCGGCAAAGGGCTGCCTCATACAAGGCATCATATGCGGTTCCCGGCTTCAGCTTCTTAAAGCCTTCCCGGATGGCTGCGTCCTCCATGCTGGAGATCCACAGCCGTTCAAAGGGTTTCTTACATCGGGCCTGGTTGTATACCAGCCGGAAGATCAG
>CACZBW010000059.1 GCA_902779575.1 uncultured Lachnospiraceae bacterium | reverse complement strand
TCTCCTTTTCAGTGATCTACAGACATTATACCATACTGTCACAAAATAAAATAGTTGTTTCGTTACAATATGTTCAACTTATTTCGTGACAGTTCCTTAGCAATGTGATGGCAACGTCCTCCGGCAAAACTTTTTATAATTATTCTTTCTGCATCGTCTTTGCCAACGACGTCAACAGTGCCACCATCTCCGGATTCGCCAGCCGTTCCGCATCTACCCCATCCGGCACGGTGAGCATTTTCCCGTCCGGTGTATCATGCAGCTGCGCAGCAATTTGTGAATATCCCGAATCGTACTGGCGCCGACTTTTTCATCTTTGGATTTACGAGGAACTGCCGTAGGAACCGCCGGGGTCTGCAGCAGCTGCTGATAATATTTCTCCCGAAAGCGCGTGTTGATATCCGCCAGCTTTTCATCACCGATCAGCGGCAGGATGTAGTTATTGATCAAAGCCACGTTGCTCTCGTAAGTAGAAATCTCCCATTTATCTTTCCCATACAGATCCACGTATTCCCGAAGAAGGTTCTTCATGGTCTTGCACTGCGGAATGACAAACGTGCCGCGCTTTTCTTTATACTCGACTTCTTTCTTCCGCTTCTGTGCCTCGGCCTTGGTGGCATAGGTTTCCCACTTCTGTTTTCGCTTTCCGTCCGAATCCGTGTAATTGTAGATCACACAGAACTTGTCCTTCCTTCTTTTAATCGACGCCATCGGCTGCCTCCTCTCTAAGCATACGGCGGATCATCCATTTGCCGAATTCCTGTTTTGGCAGACGGATCCTGCCGGCATATTTCTCCACCCCTTCGATTGCTCCCTGCTCGATGTATTTGCAAAGAGCCTGTCTGGAAATTCCAGCCAGAACAGCCGCCTCCTGCAAAGTCATATATTCCGGCTCAGGGCGATCCGCAGCATTAAGCGTTTCCTTTGATCCGGATTCCTCGGCATTTTCTTTGTCACAGCGGGAAGCTCCCGTCTCGTCATGGCAGACTTTCCGGATTTCCTTTACTCTCTCCGCTGCCAGTTGATAGCGATCCTGTCCTTCCAGAAAATGCTGCAGGCTTTCCCTTGTAACTCTCCGACGGCCGCCGATTTCAATGATCTCAAAGAAGTGTTGATATCGGGGATTGTTCAAAATCTCGTATACTTTCTGACGGGAAGTTCCAAGCATTCGGGCCATTTCCGGCATCGTGACCGTAGCGGCCAACAGTGCTGCCTCCTTCTCTCGATCCTCTGCTGTCTTGTAATGCTTCTGAGATTTGTACCATTTCCAGAACGCATCTTTCGGGATTCGCTTCCAGTAGTCTACGACGATGGTTTCAATCTGGTACTTTCTGATCAGTTCATAGACGCCCTGCTCGCAGATGCCAAGAATTATCGGGATTTGATCAGATGGAGCGGGAACTGCAGACAGCGGCTGCTAATGTGGATGCGATATACGAATACAGAAAATAACCGGGTGCTCCTAACGGTCCCACTTCCGTCTCAGCCGCCTGTATCCTATGCTGATCTTATGAATCTTATCCCGGAAGCCATAGAATTCCGCAAGTCCGCAGAAGTCCCCATCCTGAAAAGAGAGAAAAACAAGGTTGTTATGCTTAAAAAAACAATAAATAGTATTGACAATAAAACGATATATGGAGAAGGATGTCTGTGCCGCTGAGAAAAAGATAAGAATAGCGTTGAAAATTTGGGGGATTAAAGGTATTCTTATGTACGTTAGTTGTATCTAATCACACGGTGCATGTTCTACTTTCCTCAGGGCCTGCTCTGTGTGCCGGCGGAGGACAAAATGACTCAGAAAACTCTAAAGTACAGAATGCTGCTGAAAGCTTTTCGGATGCTTCCGGTGAAAAGGATAATGGCGGGGACACCTGAAAAGACGCAGAAGATATTCAAAAAAGCCTATAAGGGAGGGGACCTTAAAAGACAAGAAGACGATGACGGGGCACAGCGTGGCGACATGGCACGGCGAGGATATTCCTTTCGTCAGAGCAGACTTTTCTGGAGTGAAAGCGGCTAAATACCGGAAACATCCGGCGGCTGCGCACAAAGTCACGGGTATGTGGGCCGCCTATTATGATGCCTATCAGAACGAGGCGGCTGTGGAGGCGGCAAAGCTGGAGGTGGAAAAGACCGGGGCGCGGGTGCTGCTGATCGCCGGAAGGGAGGATGAAGCCTGGCCGGCTGAGCTCTCTGTCAGGACGATAGAGCATCAGCTTAAAGAAAGCGGCTATA
Organism: uncultured Lachnospiraceae bacterium; assembly: GCA_902779575.1. Lineage (GTDB taxonomy): Bacteria > Bacillota > Clostridia > Lachnospirales > Lachnospiraceae > Porcincola. Next base: position 2,553 of record CACZBW010000059.1, on the reverse strand, counting down.
AGAAGGAAGTTAAAACCCTGATCTTTCCCCACGGCAGCCACCTTTGCGGGCTTATGCCGAACAGGGAAAGAGAGAAAAAGCTTTACCGGATGATTCCGCTGGTCGGGCTCATGTATAAGACTTTTGGCAGATACCGGAAAGAAAACCTGCGGTACTTTGCCGAGTCGGAGAAGGAAATCATAAATTGGGTGAAGGAGAGCTGAACAGACTATGAGAAATCTGACATCGAGACAGAAAATAATGCTTGGCGTTTACGCCATGATCCTCGCCATGGCGGGGGATTACCTGCTGGGATTTGGAACTTTCAGCACATCGTCCTCGCCGGACGCTTATATGGGCATGACCTTCAATGTGGTCCCGTGGTAGGAAAAGAGGAGAAGGTGTGAAGAGTTATCCGAAAAAGTGGGGAAAACTGTTTGAACGATATCTGGACGAATATCTTCCGGAAAGAAAAGACGAGATCTGCGCCCGGGCTGACAGGGAATACAGAAGGCTGCTGACGCAGATGCCCGACGTTGGCGGAAAAGAAAACATGATGGCCTCCAACATGGAAACCTGGTTTTCCATCGTGGCCTTCTACGAAGCCAGCGATCACGTCATCGACGGCAAGGCCTTCGAGACCATTTACGAATGGCATATCGATCCGCTCCGGTTCCTCGGGAAGATCATCGATGCCAACAGGAGCAAATGGGTCTATAAATTGTTCGGCATCATCTACGACCGGTATGAAAAGCAGCTTCGGGAACATCAGGCAAAAGGAGAATGGAAAGACAGCTGGGGCATTGCGGTGAACCCGGAGAACCATAAAGAGGGATACAGCTTTCACCTGATCGGCTGCCCCATCGCAAAGCATGCCAAAGAGAACGGCTACGAAGAACTGCTGCCGCATCTGTGCCGGACCGAGATCCTGGGCGGACCATACTGCGACTACTGGTATGTGGGCGACCGATTCGTGACAGGGGACGGTCCCAATGTCATTTAGTTAAGCCCTCATCCCCGTTATTCCCTAAAACCCAATAACTGTATTCCTTTCCCGGATCTCATTGCTGGGATCCGGATTTTTCATTTTATTTCAAAATAAGGGTTGACATATGTTCCAAAATGTACGGCCGCTCTCGCTTTCATCGATTTATAAGGAAGCGAGAGCGGCTCTTGAAATTGCAGATATCATCTTCAAAAGGGAAGGTTACTGAGATGAATTTTCGATTTGCAAATGAAGAGGACTGCGGGCTGATCTTATCGTATATCAGACAGCTGGCAGCTTATGAAAAGATGTCGGATCAAGTGGTGGCAACGGAGAATCTGCTGCGGGAATGGATCTTTGAAAAGAAAAAAGCAGAAGTGCTGTTCGTGTGTGAAGGCGAAAAAGAAGTGGGTTTTGCCCTGTTCTTCCATAACTTCTCAACGTTTCTTGGAAGAGCTGGCATATTCACTTTATTGTTTCCTGTATCCTGCGAGCAGCAGCCCTGCGAAGACCGCGCATAGCGTGGAACCTGCCAGCATCGCTGCCGCCCGCTTTTTGTTTCTCTTAAGCCCGAGGATCGCCATTGGGATTCCTAAAAGTCCCCCTGCTGTCAAAGCCCCGAATCCGCGAAACAGTCTCTTTCCGGAAAGAACCCGGTCGAGTCCTGCGATCCGTTCACTGATCAGTTCTCCCACACCAATCAGCATAAAGACTCCCGGCAAAGCAGAAGCAATGTTATAGCTGTCCTTTTTCTCTCGTAATCCAAGGAACACGCAGACAAGATATGCGATCCATCCTGCATTTCCGGGAATATCATAAGCAATCCAACGAGCATCCGAAATTGCTGTTTTATACTGTTCCTTCACCTCTTCACCTTCTTCAAATAAAAATCGCATCGTTCCTCGCCTTTGCCAAGAGTGCTCGTCCGGATAAACTGCAATCCCGGCAGATTTCCATAGGTACGTTCGTCATTTTCACAGAATATCTTTGTAAGCTCTGGACATCCAAGCTCCGTGAAATACCGGTTATAAGGGCAGGCAACAATATCCATCCGATAGGCGCCCTTTTCCCTGGGATAGAACACGTTCTGAAAGCCGCAGGATTCTCCAAACATCTTCTTGCTGATCGGATCCCAGAGGCTGATAAAGAAGCTGCTCATTCCCGGAATCTTCATCATCTTCGCCAGTTTTTCTCCCATAGCCGATGTATTTGCAATCGCTGAATTTTCGATGATGCTGTAAGCCTTATCCGCAGGAATGTGCTCCTTCGCCGTAAGGTAGATCGCGGCGGCCGGGAATATGAAACTGTCCGTATGCGTATGAACCCCCTTAGGAAGAGAAGCATACTGATCCAGAATGTCCGCCAGTCGCCCGGTGGATTTCTTCCACAGGTAATCACTTTGCTTTTTCGTCAGCTGCCGGTCCATTTCCACTTTTATAAAAGTTTTCTTTTTCATGATCTGCTGTGCAGTTGCCATGTTTTCCCCTTTTGTGAACCTCCCATGACTGAAGTCACGGGCTTCCTGATGCGGCTTCTGCCGCAGGCTGCTTTATGCAGCCGGACCTGGTCCTCCGGTGGTCCGCCGGTCT
>CACZBW010000058.1 GCA_902779575.1 uncultured Lachnospiraceae bacterium | reverse complement strand
GCTGGAAGGCAATCCGGGAAAGAGAAAACTGAACACAAAAGAACCGAATCCGGGTAAGGGAATGCCCGACTGCCCTGCATGGTTATTGCCGGAAGCGAAAACAGAATGGATCCGGTTATCGGAAAAACTGAATCAGATGGGTGTGCTGACGGAGATCGACCGGTCTGCATTTGCAGCTTATTGTCAGTCCTATGCCAGATGGAAAGAGGCTCAGGAGCATATCAATTCCGAGGGTGCTACCTACGAAACCGAGAATGGTATGCAGAGACCGAATCCATGGGTTGCAATCTGTAATACAGAGCAGAGACTTATGATGCAGGCAGCATCTGAGTTCGGGCTGACTCCGTCTGCCAGATCGAGGATCATGGCAGCATCCGGTGTGCAAGGACGAAGAAGATGAGATGGAGGCATTACTTGGGGGTGAGGCTTAATGGCGGAGAGAAGACCTGCGGGTTATCCGAAGCTGAAGAATTATAAGCCGTCGAGATTCATGCTTCCGACATCTCATTATGATAAAGCGAAGGCTGACAGGGCAGTAAAGTTTATTGAGAACTTGTGCCACACAAAAGGCAAATGGGCAGGCAAGAGGTTCTGGCTGCTTCCCTGGCAGGAGCAGTTGATCCGGGACATCTTCGGAAGCGTCAAACCTGATGGGTACAGGCAGTTCCGGACAGCTTTTGTAGAAATATGCAAGAAGGTAGGGAAGAGCGAATTGGCAGCAGCCGTCGCTCTTTATCTTTTATATGCAGATAATGAACCATCTGCTGAAGTCTATGGTGCTGCCGCTGACAGGCAGCAGGCCAGTATCGTTTTCGATGTGGCAAGGCAGATGGTAGAGATGTCGCCGGCGCTTCTGAAGCGGTCGAAGCTAATGACGGCAACAAAGAGAATCGTGAATTATGGAAATTCAGGATATTACCAGGTGCTCAGTGCAGAGGTCGGGGGTAAGCATGGATTTTCAGTCAGCGGATTGGTGTTTGATGAGATCCATACGCAGCCGAACAGGCAGCTGTATGACGTTCTGACAAAGGGATCATCGGATGCCAGACAGAATCCGCTGCATTTCATTATCACCACGGCAGGCACGGACAGACATTCCATTGCCTACGAGCTTCATACGAAGGCAGTGGATATTCTTGAAGGCCGGCGTGTGGATCCGACTTTCTATCCGGTGGTCTATGGACTGAAGGATGATGAGGACTGGGAAGATGAAGCGAACTGGTACAAAGTCAATCCTTCGCTGGGATACACCGTGGATATCGAACGTTTGCGTGATGCCTACCGGGAAGCGAAGCAGAATCCGGCAGACGAAGTGACTTTCAAGTGGCTGCGGCTAAATATGTGGGTTTCAAGCACTGTGGCATGGATACCGGATGCGATATTCATGAAGGGTAATGAAGAAATCGACCTGGCTGCTCTGGAAGGCAGGGACTGTTACGGCGGTCTGGATTTATCCAGTACGGGTGATATCACGGCTCTGGTTCTGATGTTTCCTCCGAGGGATGAGGATGAGAAGTATATCCTGCTTCCGTTCTTCTGGATTCCGGAAGAGACAATACCACAGAGGGTAAAGGCAGCATCCGTTCCTTATGACATCTGGGAGAGGCAGGGATACCTGTTATCGACCGAGGGCAACGTGATCCACTATGACTTCATTGAGAAGTTCATCAACGATTTGGCGGAGAAATACCACATCGTTGAGATCGCAGTGGACAGATGGAACGCCACACAGATGATCCAGAACCTGGAAGGTGATGGCTTCACGATGGTTCCATTCGGCCAGGGCTTTGCTTCAATGTCAGGACCGACAAAGGATTTTTATCGTCTGCTTATGGAAGGCAAGATCATTCACGGAGGGCATCCGGTTCTCAGGTGGATGGCCGGCAACGTGGTAATCGATACGGATCCTGCCGGGAATATCAAGGTAACGAAGGCAAAATCAAAAGAGAAGATTGATGGCATTGTGGCTGCGATTATGGCTCTTGACCGGTGCATCCGCAATCAGACGGAGCCGCAGGGTAGTGTTTATGATGAGCGCGGATTACTTGTATTTTGACGAAGGAGGGAATTGTGATGGGAATACTGAGCGGTCTATTTCGGAGCAGAGATAAGCCTGCAGATAGGACAGCAGGAAGCAGCTACAGCTTCTTTCTGGGAGGTACTTCGAGTGGCAAGTATGTGACAGAACGGTCTGCAATGCAGATGACGGCGGTGTACTGCTGCGTGAGGATCCTGTCGGAGGCGGTGGCAAGCAGCGGTGGAACATCCGCTTTATTTTTTGCTCCATGATGAGCCGAATCCGGAGATGACTTCCTTCATTTTCAGGGAGACATTGATGACGCACCTGCTTCTGTGGGGAAATGCGTATTCGCAGATCATCCGCAACGGCAAGGGTGAAGTTGTGGCTTTGTATCCGCTGATGCCGGATCGGATGAAGGTGGATCGTGATGAACACGGAAGGCTTTATTACGAATACACCGTCTATGATTCGGACGATGTGGACGGAAGAAAAGGCACCAACAAGGTTGGAAGGACAGTAAGGCTCCAGCCTCATGATGTGCTGCATATTCCGGGACTTGGCTTTGACGGTCTGGTTGGCTATTCACCGATTGCAATGGCGAAGAATGCGATCGGCCTGGCAATCGCTACGGAAGAATACGGCAGTAAGTTCTTTGCAAACGGCGCTGCTCCTTCCGGCGTGCTGGAGCATCCGGGAACCATTAAGGATCCGAGCAAGGTGAGGGAAAGTTGGCAGGCTACCTTCGGAGGAAGCGGCAATGCGAATAAGATTGCTGTTTTGGAAGAAGGAATGAAGTACACGCCGATTTCCATTTCACCGGAACAGGCTCAGTTCCTGGAGACAAGAAAGTTCCAGATTGATGAGATCGCGAGGATCTTCCGCGTGCCGCCTCATATGATCGGGGATTTGGAAAAGTCCAGCTTCAACAACATTGAGCAGCAGAGCTTGGAGTTCGTGAAGTACACGCTGGATCCCTGGGTGAGCCGTTGGGAGCAGGCAATGGTGAGAGCCTTGCTGACTCCGGATGAGAAGAAAAAGTATTTCTTCAAATTCAATGTGGATGGTCTGCTCCGTGGAGATTACCAGAGCAGGATGAATGGCTATGCGACAGCCAGACAGAACGGCTGGATGTCCGCCAATGATATCCGAGAACTGGAGAACCTGGACAGGATCCCGGCGGAACAGGGCGGTGATCTGTACCTGATCAATGGAAATATGACGAAGCTGGAGGATGCCGGCATATTTGCGGCGGACAGAAATGGGAAGGAGGAAAATTCCGATGAAGAAGTTTTGGAACTGGAAAAGCAGGAAGATCAGAGATCAGGCTTCCGGCGAAGAGGTCAATGAGAGAGTACTTTTCCTGAATGGAACCATAGCGGAAGAGAGCTGGTTTGACGATGACGTCACACCGGCTCTTTTTAGAGAAGAGCTGAATGCCGGAACGGGAAACATCACGGTATGGATCAATAGTCCGGGCGGTGACTGTGTGGCGGCAGCTCAGATCTACAACATGCTGATGGACTATAAGGGCGATGTCACGGTGAAGATCGATGGCATCGCTGCATCGGCGGCAAGCGTGATCGCGATGGCAGGGACGAAGGTGCTCATGAGTCCTGTGAGCATGATGATGATCCATAATCCGGCCACTATCGCTTTTGGTGATACGGCGGAAATGCAGAAGGCAATCAACATGCTGGCTGAAGTGAAGGAATCCATCATGAATGCCTATGAGATCAAGACCGGCATGAGCAGGACGAAGATCTCACATCTGATGGATGCGGAGACCTGGATGGACGCGCACAAGGCGGTGGAGCTGGGCTTTGCGGATGATGTGCTGCAGAGAGCGGATGCATCGGAGGGCGAAGACCTGGAAGCACCGGAGGTGTCGATGCTCTATTCCAGGGCGGCGGTGACCAATTCGCTGATGGATAAAATCGCAGCGAAGTGTCACATCAAGGCACCGGACAATGGTGCAGCAACTGAACAGACAACGGATAACGGGCGTTCCTGTGATGAGATCAGGGAACGCCTGAACTTTATCAAGAGATTCATTTAAGGAGGAATCGAGCTATGACTATCAAAGATATGATCGAGAAGAGAGCGAAGGTGTGGGAAACCGCAAAGAATTTTGTGGATACCCACGAGAATGAGAACGGCGTTCTGTCTACGGAGGATAACGCGACTTACAGCCGTATGGAGCAGGAGATCGAGGATCTGACTGCGGCGATCGATCGTCAGCAGAGAGCCGAGGCAAGAGAGGCGGCGCTGAATCAGCCTATCAACACTCCGCTTACCGGAAGACCGGCAAAGCAGGTGGAGGAAAAGACCGGACGTGCTTCCAATGCCTACAAGGAAGACTTCGGTGCGCATCTCCGTGGTAAGAGACTTGTTCACAACGTCCTTTCCGAGGGTGTGCAGGCTGATGGCGGCTACCTTGTGCCAGAAGAGTTCGAGCGTCAGATCGTGACCGGTCTGGATGAGGCGAACGTGGTGAGAGGCCTTGCGAAGGTCATCACTACCAGCGCTGAGAGAAAGATTCCGGTTGCGGCTACTCACTCTACCGCGCAGTGGACGGCAGAGAACGGTGCTTATACCGAGAGCGGTCCTACTTTCGACCAGAAGACCATTGATGCCTTCAAGCTGACTGACCTTGTAAAGGTTTCCATCGAGCTTCTGCAGGATTCCATGTTTGACTTGGAGTCTTACATTGCCGGTGAGTTCGCAAGGGCTTTCGGTATCGCTGAGGAAGAGGCCTTCTGTGTCGGTACCGGTACCGGACAGCCTACCGGTATCTTCACTGCTAACGGCGGAACCGTAGGTGTGACTGCAGCAAGCGCAACGGCGATCACAGCGGATGAGCTTATCAACCTGATCTATTCGCTGAAGAGCCCTTACCGCAGAAATGCGAAGTTCCTTATGAATGACGCGACGGTATCCATGATCCGTAAGCTGAAGGACAAGAACGATGCTTATCTCTGGCAGCCTTCCCTTCAGGCAGGTGAGCCGGACAAGCTTCTGGGCTATGACCTTTACACTTCTCCGTATGTTCCTACGGCGAAGGCAGGAGCTCTGACTGTGGC
>CACZBW010000057.1 GCA_902779575.1 uncultured Lachnospiraceae bacterium | reverse complement strand
ATCCAGTTCAATTGTTTCTGTTGTCACAGCTGCTTTGAAGCAACTGCAAAATACTTCGGCTGGCTTCTTGTATCCAATGGCTTCATGAGGACGCTCATTATTGTATTGCCTGATATAGCCTTTAATGGCCTTTCGTAACGCCTTGGGTGTGCTATATTCGTTTGGATATAGTTCCTCAACCTTCAGGCTTCGGAACCATCGCTCAATCATGATATTATCCGCCCACCGGGATTTACCGTCCATGCTTTGAATAATTCCCTGGTCATGAAGGAAGGCCTTGTAATCAGCGCTTGTAAACTGGCTTCCCTGGTCTGAATTAATTGTACCGGGTATACCATAGTTTCTAATGGCTTCTTTGACAGCCTCTATTACATAGAAGGTATCCAGTGTGTCAGAAAGGTTCCAGCCAACTATCAGACGGCTGTACCAGTCTATGATTGCGGTCAAGTACATATGCCCTCGAGGCATACTGATATATGTAATGTCGACGGACCAGACCTGATTTGGTATAAACACGATCTTATTCCGGAGCCTGTACGGGACGATGGACTCCTTGAAATTCCTCTTGGAGAGGTTCTCTTTGGGACAGATCGCTTGGATCCCCATGACCACCATGAGGCGTCGAACCACTTTCCGGGTAATATCAATACAGTCCTCCGTTCGCAGCTGGACAACAAGCTTTCGGGATCCCAGGTATGGCATTTTTGTATGCCAGTAGTCAATCCGAGCCATGACATGCTCTTCCCACAGGCGTTTTTCTTCATCAGGTGGGACGGGCTTATAGTAAAGTGAAGATCTGGGGACTCCCAAAAGCTCACATTGACGCCGGACAGACAGCTTACTGTCCTTTTGGATCAATTTGTGGGACTGGTCTTCCAGTTCGGCGAAAGCAATCCTGAAGAAAGTCTCGTTCCAGAGTAAGCTGGCCTATGGTCTTCAGCATCTGGTTCTTCTCCTTCTCCAGGGCGTCCTCCTTCCTTCTGGCTTCTTTAGCAAACTTTGAATTGTCGAAGGCGTTGCTCGCATTAGCGATAAACTCCTTCTTCCAATTTCTATTTGGACTGACGGAGTAGTCATGAGCCACTTCGTCAATACTACGGTCTCCCTGAAGGACTTCGAGGATAACCTTTGCTTTAAACTCGGGTGAATAAGTTGTTCGTGCCATGATAGAAATCTCCTTTGGAATGATATTTTATCATGTTCACGATAAACTGTCTCATCTGTGGTCCAACTTCACGGTACCATTATAGGATTTATAGGCATTTGCTTCGGAGGTTATGACAAAGACCTCGGATTTACGGAAGAATGCATATTTGAACACAATACATTAGTTGATAATGTTTCGCAGATCGGTGTTCAGCGAAGCAGGGATAACCAGATATCTGCCAACCTCATTGTTGGTGGGGAAACTGCTGTGGAATTCAGTGAAGAATGCCGCAAAAAGGATATGATCAACGATATCAGCGGGAATGTTTTTTGCGGGATCGAAAATGAAGAAAGCTGGACCGTCGAATACGGAAAAATGTATGAGAACAGGACAGAAGTGATAGAAGGTTTCCGCTCGCTGATCGATGGGACCGGTTCGAGCTTTGTTCCGGATGGGGATCTGATGGAACTGTATAATGAACAGAACCATCGATGAGAACGACGAAGAATACTTAATGATATGTGAATTGTAAACAGGAGAAACTGACGAATTGAGTGAAGCAGAACTTGTGCTTCCCCTGTGGTCACACGATCATCACCGTTCCGGAAAGCCCGATGTTCAATGCACCGGAAGCGGCTGTTGTTACTGTGCAAGACTGAAGCTGATCAAACAGGCCGGGCAGCAGTACGCCGAAAAGGGCGAGATCGAGGCTTCTCTGCTGTCAGAGATCACTTCTCCCATGATTCCAGAGGATCAGTCCGGCATCGGTACGAAATCCCGGCAGGCGCTTCAAAGACAGCGGGAGGAAATGAAAATGGAGCGCAGGGCGACGGGGAAGCGGAAATGACAAGGATGTATATCCACCGATGAATCTGGCATGACACGCTTCGTATCGCAGATGTGAAAGCCCGTTTCTTGCGGATTTTACAGATCCTCAGTACCATTGATTCCGTCAGATGTGCAGACAGAAAGGACGGAATGAGTATGAACAAAAAGAAGCACTTGTGGACGGGAATCTGCTTCCTGTTGGCATTCCTGCTGTGGACGGCGCTGATCCGGTGCGTTGACGTGCAGGCAGTTGGCCCTAACGGAACAAAGGTCGGCTTTGCGGCGTTCAACCTTTGGTTTCATCATCTTACGGGCGTACATATGACCATATACACGATTACGGATTGGCTGGGACTTGTCCCCATTGCCGTCTGCATGGGCTTTGGAGTCGTCGGCGTCTTTCAGCTCATCCGGAGGAGAAGCTTGCTCCGGGTCGATCCGGACATCATTCTTCTGGGGCTGTATTACATTCTGGTGATCCTTGGTTACCTGGTTTTTGAGATGATCCCGGTCAATTACAGACCGATCCTGATCAATGGAGCGTTGGAGGCCTCTTATCCTTCATCCACGACGCTTCTGGTTCTGAGTGTAATGCCGACACTGATGTTTCAGGTTGACCGAAGAACGGATAAGCCGCTTGTTCGGAAGGTGACCGGCTTATTTGTCATCGCGTTTTCTGCGTTTATGGTGACCGGGAGATTGATTGCGGGCGTTCATTGGGCGACGGATATACTTGGCGCTGTTTTCTTGAGCTTGGGACTGTTTTTGCTTTACCGATACGCTGTCGATGCAGCCGATTGCCGCGGGGAGGATCGAAATGGAATTCAATGAAAAGCTGCAGGAATTACGAAAAAGCAAGGGGCTTACCCAGGAAGAGCTGGCTGAAAAACTGTTCGTTTCCAGAACAGCAATCTCCAAATGGGAGTCCGGCAGAGGGTATCCCAGCATCGGCTCACTGAAAGAAATATCCCGTTATTTTTCCGTGACGATCGATGAACTGATCTGCCCCGAAGAAATCCTCTCTGCTGCGGTGGAGGAAAAGCAGGTCTTTGCAGGCAGGACGCTCGCTTTTATCTGCAATACCCTGGACCTTTTGACAGTGCTTCTGTTGTTTCTGCCGGTGTTTGGAAACGGAGAAGCTTCACCGGCAGCGGTAAGTCTGTTCGGACTGAACGGTGTCCATGCCTGGGTGAGGATCGTCTTCCTGACTGTGATCGGACTTTCAGTCTTAAACGGCCTTTGCGGTTTGATCCTGATCCGTTTTGACAGACCGGTCTGGAACAGGCACCGGCTGGTCACGGGGATGGCGCTGTCCATCCTGGCCGTTGCCGTTTTCATCGCAGCAAGACAGCCCTATGCCGGTATCCTTTGTTTTGCGCTGTTGGTAATGAAAACATTCGGAATTATGAAATTGAGGTAATACGATGAATATAAATGACTATACCATTCGTTTGGAAAGAACCGAAGATCACAGAGAAGTAGAGAACCTCGTCAGAGAGTCGTTCTGGAATGTGTACCGCCCCGGCTGCAGTGAACACTATGTGATCCATGTTCTGCGGGACGATCCGGCTTTCGTGAAGGAGCTGGACTTTGTGATGGAACAAAACGGGAAGCTGATCGGGCAGAACATGTTCATGCGCACAGTCATCGAAGCCGACGACGGCCGGGTGATCGACGTTCTGACCATGGGGCCGATCGGCATCACGCCGGAGCTGAAGCGCCGGGGATATGGTAAAAAGCTGTTGGACTACAGCCTGGAAAAGGCAGCAGCCATGGGCTTCGGCGCGGTGCTCTTCGAGGGCAACATCGACTTTTACGGACATTGCGGCTTTTCTTATGCCAGGAACTTCGGCATCCGCTATCACGATCTGCCGGAGGGAACGGATGACTCCTTCTTCCTCTGTAAGGAACTGATCCCTGACTACCTGGACGGTATCACCGGTGTGTACCAGACGCCCAATGGCTACTATGTGGAAGATGCGGACGTGGAGGAATTCGATAAAGCATTTCCCCGCAAAGAGAAGCTGAAACTCCCGGGACAGATCTTCTAAATTGAAGAATTGGCTGGCGCATTCTCGTGACTTAAGTCGTGAGTAAGCCAGCCTGATTTTTTATTATGGTTTCAGATTTGCGCCTGTTCGTCCGCACTAT
>CACZBW010000056.1 GCA_902779575.1 uncultured Lachnospiraceae bacterium | reverse complement strand
TGTCCCGCGGCGAATTGAGAGAGGAGGAAACGGCGTTTTGATTTCGGCGCTTTCTCCTCTCTGACCGCGCAGTCAGTGAGGTGACGGCAGTCTCCCGGCGGCGAAACGGCGGTTTCTCATCGGCTTGTTTCAGGGAATCAAGCTTCTGGTTCTTTGAAACAAGGCTATGAGCCGCAGCCCATAGCCTTTGTACATTGACAAAAGATAAGTCTACCCCAGGTTCTGATTGTTCACGGCAGCCAGGATGACCTCAGTGTCGATCGTCTTTTTTGATGTCTGTGCCCCGATTGCGACGGCGTCGCTCATGATGTTGTCGATCAGGCGCGGATTGCCGTGGGCATGGCCTGCGACGGCCCGTAATGCTGCGTCATCAATGACTGCTTTCGAGGAACCGGCGCGTTCAAGCTTGTGGACGATGTAAGCCACAGATTCCTCGTCTGAAAGTCCCTGATAGTTATAGTGGACGGTGATGCGCTGGCGGAGTGCCTCATGCATGGGCCGGCTCAGCGTGGCGTTCAGATGGGATTCCCCGCAGAGGATGAGCGTGAAGCAGTTCACGGAATCGTAACCGTAGTTCAGGATCATCTTCAGGTCGTTCAGGATCCCGGTGGAAAGGTACTGGGCTTCGTCGACAGCAAGGAGCAGGGGCTGCCGTTTTTCGTGATAGAGATACCAGACCTGGTCCTGTATGGCACGGAACATTCCGGGCTTTCCGCCCTTGCTGCTGACGCCGAGGATCGCGCAGAGCTGCTTGTAGAATTCAGCGACGCTGACCGTAGAAAGACAGATATACTCCATGTGGTAAAGGTTTGGATTGAGGGACTTCGAGAAGCAGCGCAGGGCGTATGTCTTCCCCATGCCCGGGCTGGCGGTGAACAGCCCGATCCCCCGGGTATCCTTCAGATAGTCCAGGCGGGAAGTCATCTCGTTAAAGTCCCTGGAGCGGAAACAGTCCTTTTCCGGAAGCTGCTGCTTGTCAAAAGGATTGAAAGCCAGCGCATAATGATCGTTATACATGGGAAGCTCCTAACCTTGAGTAATCAATAGACGGGGTATTATTGCGCCTGGTCCGGCAGTTCTCATTTTTGTTGGTCTGGCGGAGGGGGAACTGTCCGTCCTCCGTACAGATGAGAGCGGAATCCATCTCCCCCGGCCGGAAGCGGATGTCGACAGTGCGTCCGATGAACTGCATCGGGACATCGAAAGATACCTTGTCAATAGAGACCGTTGCGTCTTTCCGCACCTTTCTGGTGATACGGTTCAGGAAGCACTGGTCAAGCCATTCACGGGATTTCGGAGGCCGGACCTGTTCTTTCGAGGCGCGGTAGCGGTCGAAGGGGGTACATTCAATGCCGGAATGGAAGGTCGTGTTGTAGGAGCGGATATATTCCCGGAAGATCGTGTTGAAGTCCTTGAGCGAGTGGACGGATTCCATGTCGAGCCCATAGAGCCAGCGCTCTTTGGTCGTCCTCCAGAACCGTTCGATCTTGGCCTTGCTGGCACCGTCCCGCACCTTCGTGTGGAGCAGGACGGTCCCGATGGCCCCGCAGATCAGCGAAAGCTGGTCGTTGACATAGGGCGCGCCGTTATCCGTATAAAGCTTTGCCGGTATGCCGTAGGTGGCCACGGCAGCCTTCAGCACGGACTGGAAGTTAGCTGCGGAATCACTATAGAAGAGCCCGGCGCCCACGATCAGGCGGGAATGGTCGTCTATAATGCAGACCGCATAGACCCTGCGGGATCTGCCATCCTCGGAGATGTGCGGGAAGTAACAGGTGTCTGCCTGCCACATCCGGCCGAAAGCATCCTCCTCAAAGGCCTTACGATCCCGGAGGTTCGGGTTCCTTGCCGACTTCAGGTCGTTCTTCTTGATGAAGCGCTGCACTGCGCAGACACTGACCGCAGCAGGGATAAAGCCGTTCTGGACCAGCTGGGAATGGATCTGTGTGGCATTGAGCCTCGGGAATTCCTTTTTCAGACGGTAGATCTCCTCAATGGCGGTGTCCGGCAGCACCCGGGTGGTGCCCTTGTCGGAACGTTCCACCGGCATCAGGGCATCGATCCCGCCGCGCTGATAGGCGGAGACCCAGCGCTCCAGGGTCTTGAAGCTGATCTCCCGGACAGAACCGTCCGGGAATTCGATGGGTTTCTCAGCGACCCTCTTGTAGAAAGCAGTCCTTGAGGCATCGGGAAAGAGGCCCTGGATGACCGGGGCGATGAGGCCGAACTTAAACTGTGCGGTTTTGGCTGCATGATTCATGGTTTCATTCGTGTTCATAGTGTTTCTCCTCCTTTGGAGGCATCATAAACACCATGAGCGGAACAGACCATTGACATGTCGTGTGGTCATGGAAAAAGATCCGCTGCTTCTGTGCTCCTCCGCCTGGAATGCGCCGGATTTCGATGGGCCTGGAGAAGTGAGAAGCCGGTCAGCCGGATAAAGAAAGCGGCAAACGAGGAGAAGGGTGCTTTCCGGACAAGAGCCAGAAGGGAGGACTTCAGGTCTGTCTCCGCGGCGGAAAGGAGGCCCTGCCATTCAGTCCGGTGGTCATGGAACAGGCGCTGCCAGCGGTAGAAGGTGCGGACAGAGATCCCGTACACTTCACAGATCCGCTCGACTGACCGAAGGCGGATGGCGTGCTCCGCCAGCACACGAAGGATAAAGAAAAGGCTGTGCCTGCGATACGGAATGATGGGATCCGGAAGGATGGCATGAGTGGTGGAATGTCTGCACTGAGGGCAGATGAGGCGGCAGACGCACAGGTCTTCCTTTACCGGCCGATCCCCTGAGATTCCTACCAGTGAGCGCCCGTAGTAGGCATGGATGCGCATCTTTCCACGGCAGCCGCAGCACGGGCAGGTCTCGACTCCGGGTCTCAGCCGGTCCATGTACTCCTTAAAAATCATTTTTTCTGGTCTTTTTTCACGGGTAAGCTTGCAATTGATCAGGTTCTTCCGTATCATAACAATGCATTGTGAAACCATGACCCCTCTTGTTAGGGCAATGACCCTGTTTGGGCATGGTGGTGCGTGGAGGAAGAACTTTGGTCTGCCAGGACGTTGGGGTTCTTCCTCCTCTTTTATTGTCTGCAGGAAGGACTATAGCGGAAGCCGGGTATTTCCGCAAGTAAAAAAACGTGCCGCAGGAAACGACACGCTCCAGGAGACAGAAAACAGAAACTCAGCAATCAATTCGCCGCAAACTTGCGGTCGGAGGGAAACTCAGTTCGCGGCGGGACA
>CACZBW010000055.1 GCA_902779575.1 uncultured Lachnospiraceae bacterium | reverse complement strand
ATGGCTCCGAAGGTAGCTTACAGAGAGACCATCCGCAAGACCTCTGACGTTGAGTACAAGTACAAGAAGCAGTCCGGCGGACACGGCCAGTACGGTCACGTCAAGATGAGATACAGCCCTCTTGGCGATCAGTCCAAGGCCTATGAGTTCAGCGATGAAGTCGTCGGCGGATCCGTTCCGAAGAACTACTTCCCCGCAGTCGAGAAGGGTATCATTGATTCCGTACAGAGAGGACCTCTGGCAGGCTATCCTGTGGTAGGCGTCAACTGCGTACTTTACGATGGATCCTACCACCCGGTAGACTCCTCTGAAATGGCATTCAAGACCGCTTCTGTCCAGGCCTTCAAGAAGGGATTCCTGGAAGCAAGCCCTGTTCTGCTTGAGCCCATTGTCAGCCTCAAGGTCACAATTCCGGATGCATATACCGGTGACGTTATGGGCGACCTGAACAAGAGACGCGGCAGAGTGCTCGGCATGAACCCGATCGGCGGCGGCAAGCAGGTCGTTGAGGCAGAAGTTCCTCAGTCCGAGCTGTTTGATTACTGCACAGTCCTTCGCTCCATGACCGGCGGACGCGGCGACTATGAGTATGAGTTCGTAAGATATGAGCAGGCTCCTGCTGATATCCAGGCCAAGGAAGTTGAAGCGAGAGCTAAGCAGCTTGAAGAAGGCACAGAGGACTGATGCCAGATTGCGGCAGCAGTGTCCGGAAGTTGTGATTTAACAAAATTACATATTCTGAAGTAGTACAAATACCGCCAGTTGCGAATTGCAGCTGGCGGTATTTGTACTTAAGACAGAATTCTTCTGACCCCAAGACCGAATTTACGGTCGAGCGGGCTTCCTTGACAATGATTAATACGTAATGGTATGGTTATAAATATTACAATTTGAGATTAGAAAGAAGAGTATTTCAACAGGGTATAAAAATGAACAAAACAAGTCATCCGGTTCTGTGGATCGTAGTGCCTTGCTATAACGAAGAAGAGGTGCTCCCCAAGTCAGTGCCGATGTTCAAAGAGGTATTGACCAATATGACTGCGCAGGGAAAGATCAGCGACAGCAGTTCGATCCTTTTTGTCAACGACGGTTCTGCTGATACCACATGGGAACTCATCAGCCGTTTTGCAGCAGCGGATCCGCAGATCAGGGGTATTTCTCTCAGCAGGAATCGCGGGCATCAGAATGCTTTGCTGGCAGGGCTGATGGAGGCGAAAAAGTATTGCGACATCACGATTTCGATTGACTGTGACGGCCAGGATGACGTAAAGGCCATGTATGAGATGGTCGATAAGTACCAGGAAGGCTTTGAAATTGTGTATGGCGTCCGGTCCGACAGAGAGACGGACACCTGGTTTAAGAGAACAACCGCACAGAGCTATTACAAAGTGCTGCATTCCATGGGGGCGGAAGTGGTCTATAATCATGCCGATTATCGCCTGGTTTCGACACGTGTGCTGGATGAATTCAGCGATTTTCAGGAGGTGAATCTGTTCCTTCGAGGCTTGTTCCCTCTTGTTGGGTTCCCCACTGCCAACGTTTACTACAGTAGGCATGAGAGAATGGCGGGAGAGAGCCATTATCCGCTGCGCAAAATGCTGGCGCTCGCATTTGATGGTATTACGAGTCTATCCATTCAGCCGATTCGTTTTATCACAATACTGGGTCTTTTCATTGCCTTTTTGAGTTTTATGGGCGTGATCTGGGCTTTCATAAGCTACTTTACCGGAACGACTGTCAGCGGCTGGGCTAGCATGGCGTGCATCATTTGCTTTCTGGGAGGAATACAGCTCCTTGCACTTGGAGTGATCGGTGAGTACATAGGAAAGACATATCTGGAGACCAAACGAAGACCACGATTCATCATCAGCAAGAGGACATGGGAAAAGGCAGATGATGTTCCGACTAAAGCGGAGGTGCTAACATTCCATGAACAAGCAGATCGAGATGAGTGAACAGAACGATAAGCACATACATGCGCGGTACCGCGCATTGTGTGTGCTTTTATGTTTGGTAACAGCGCTTGTAATTTTTGTGCCCTTTATCGTCAAGGGAGGGGGCGCTTTTACGCTGCGGGACGACTTTAACACGCAGGAATTGACGTTTACGAATCAGGTAAACGGCTTTTTAAAGACCCAGCTCCCTGGCGAGTGGTGCTGGAGCCTTGATCTGGGCGCTTCTTTTGTCAACGGATTCGGGTTCTATGTGCTGGGAAGTCCGTTTGCATGGCTGACATTTCCGTTTCCGAGACAGCTGTTTCCGTATCTCATCGGATGGGTCTTTGTATTAAAGTATGTGGTTGCCGGCCTCACGGCGTATGAGTATCTCTGCATAGTGACCCAGAAGAGCGGATGGCCGCAGATTACTGGCGCTTTGATCTATGCATTTTCCGGATTTAGCGCCGCGGCGTTGGAATTCTATCATTTCCATGACGTGGTGGCTCTGTTTCCGCTTTTGCTGATCGGAATTGAGAAGATACGCAAGAAGGAGTCGTTTCTGTTTTTTGCCTTCGCGGTCTTTGTAAACTGCCTGCTGAATTACTATTTCTTTATTGGAGAAGTCATCTTCATAGTCCTTTACTTTATATTTCGCTTTTGGGGGGATCTTAAAGCCTTCCTTCGAGGAATGGGGCTGTGCATAGCAGGCGGCGTACTGGGCGTCGGCATGGCTGGCGTTTTGTTTGTCCCGAGTATTCAATATATTCTGGGCAACCCGAGAACAGATCAGAAGCTGACGTTTCAGGATGATCTTTTTCTGGACTTGAAAGAGCCGCTTTATATGTATCTTATGAAGGGACTTCTTATTCCGGGCGAAGCGATGAACAGCCAATGTGCTGTGTACGAAATGGAATGGAACTCAACAGCCGGCTGGCTGCCGATGACCGGCGTATCTCTTTCACTTACTTATATGATCAAGAAAAGGGACTGGCTCGGAAAATTCCTGCTGCTGCTTTCTTTGATTGCATTTAGTCCATATCTGTCATCCGGTTTTTCTATGTTTACCAGAAATTACCAGCGCTGGTGGTTCATGTTTGTGCTTGTTCTGGCAGCCGCAGCGGTATTTGTTCTGCAGGAGAGCGGGAACTATCCTGTAGCGGCAGGCGTAGTGATCAATCTGGCACTAATCGCTTTATGGCTGGAAGAAGTGATCAAGTGGCAGTATGTGAAGGATGTCAGGACAATTTACCACCCACGGCGTCTTTTGTTCCTCGTGGGCATCACGGTGATGGGGCTTCTGACGATTCTGGTGCTGCACAAGTACAGGAAACTGGGCGGGCGCCTGATGACCGTCTGTGTATCCTTTATAGCGGCCCTGACAACGATCTTTACGATTTACGTATACCGGATCAATTC
>CACZBW010000054.1 GCA_902779575.1 uncultured Lachnospiraceae bacterium | reverse complement strand
CTGGATCTATGGGAGGAGGGAGAACATGAACTATCGCATTGAGTACGCAGGAGGCCGGTGCTGCAATTACGCGCACAACAGAGCAGATCTGATGGACTGGTTGAAGTTGCTGAAAGACGAAGCCATAACCGATATCCGGAAGATATACAAGTCGGGCGCATCCGACTCCGTGATAGAGAGATATCAGAAGTACATCAACAAAAAATAATGCCCTGAGCCGGCAAGCATACAGGGCATAACCGAATAATTACAAGGTCATTATAGACCGGAAAGGAAAACAATGTCAATTAAAATCAATAAGTTGGAGATTGAAAATGTAAAAAGAGTAAAGGCAGTGAAGATGGAGCCGGCGGCCAACGGCCTGACCATTATCGGTGGAAACAATGGGCAGGGAAAGACTTCCGTGTTGGATGCCCTCGCCTGGGCGCTGGGAGGTGAGCGTTATCGCCCATCGCAGGCACAGAGAGAAGGCTCTGTCCTTCCACCAAATCTCCACATTGTCATGAATAATGGTCTGATAGTGGAACGCAAAGGCAAGAACAGTGATCTGAAAGTCACGGATCCGTCCGGCAAGAAAGCAGGACAGCAGCTCCTCGATGAGTTCGTGGAGCAACTTGCCCTGGATCTTCCGAAGTTTATGGAAGCCTCGGGGAAAGAAAAAGCCAGCACACTTTTACAGATTATCGGCGTCGGCGATCAGTTGACGGAGCTGGAGCAGCAGGAAAAAGAAATCTACCAGGAGCGCCTGTATGTTGGGCGCACTGCTGACCAGAAGAAAAAATATGCGCAGGAACAGCCTTATTACCCAGATGTTCCCGCAGACTTGGTCAGTCCGTCAGATCTGATTAAGCAGCAGCAGGCTATTCTTGCTAGAAACGGCGAAAATCAAAGGAAGCGAGATCGCCTAAATGAGATCACATTTGAAAAACATAGGATATTCGACGAGATGCAGCGCATTGAACAGCAGATTTCGGATATGCAGAAACGCTTAGCAGAAAGAAAGACAGCATATGAAGCTGTGGCTAAGGATGAAGAAATTGCGATGAAAGATACGGCATCTCTTCAGGACGAATCTACTGCCGAACTGGAAGAGAACATCGCCAACATTGAGGAGATCAACCGGAAAGTGCGGGCGAACCTGGACAAGGCAAAAGCGGAAGATGACGCAAAGGTGTACGCGAACAAGTACCAGGAATTGACACAGAAGCTGGAGGAAGTCCGCGATAAAAAGAAGGCGCTCTTGGATGATGCGATTCTTCCGCTGCCGGGACTTTCTGTGTCAGACGGCGAACTGACCTACAAGGGCCAGAGGTGGGATAACATGTCTGGTTCCGACCGGTTAAAGGTCTCCGCTGCGATCATCCGAAAACTGAACCCGAATTGTGGTTTTGTATTAATGGACAAGCTGGAACAGATGGACCTTGGCACTCTGAGAGAGTTTGGGGAATGGCTGGAACAGGAAGGGCTGCAAGTAATCGCGACCCGGGTATCAACCGGGGAAGAATGTTCCGTCATCATTGAAGATGGTTATGCGCAGGGGCAGGAGCAGGCAGCTTTTGTCCCCAGAAAATGGGATGAAGGAGGATTATTATGAATATGGAAATCACTGCAGGTATTATCGGTGGTGCAAAAAAAGTCCTGATATACGGTCCGGAAGGGATTGGGAAGACTACATTTGCGTCGAAGTTCCCGGAGCCGCTTTTTATCGACACAGAAGGTTCCACAAAAGAGTTAAATGTGCGCAGGCTCCCGGTTCCGTCTTCGTGGTCAATAATTAAGGAAGAAGTAAGGTATGTAGCTCAGCATCCGGATATCTGCAAAACTTTGGCAATCGACACCGCTGACTGGGCGGAGAGAATGGCAATCCAGGCTGTACTGGACGAACATAATAAGAATGGTATCGAGGATTTCGGATACGGCAATGGCTACCGCTATGTATATGAGAAGTTCGGGGAGTTACTGAACCTGCTTAATGATGTCATTGCAGCCAACATCAACGTGGTGCTGACCGCACATGCAGCTCTCCGGAAGTTTGAACAGCCAGATGAACTGGGATCTTACGACAGATATACCATGAAACTGATTGATAGTCCGAAGACATCCATCAGCGCGGCAGTGAAGGAATGGGCTGATATGGTCCTGTTCGCGAATTACAAGACCATTGTCATCACTGACAGCAAGACTAAAAAGACAAAAGCGCAGGGCGGCTCCCGCGTCATGTATACGACGCATCACAGCTGCTGGGACGCGAAGAACCGGTACGGATTGCCGGACGAGCTGCCGTTCCGGTACGATGAGATCCGAAACGTGATCGAGGGCAATGCTGTAGCAAGAGTAGACACAAAGGCAGCGACAATAACAGCACCTCTTCAGGAGGAGACAGCCACGAAAAGCGTGCCGGAGCCTGAAAAGAAGGAAGAGACAGAGAAGCCTGATGACAAGACAGCTGAGCCTGTGAAAGAAGCGCCGAAGGAAACAGAAGAACAGTTTTCCTCTGTCCCGGAACCGGATAAGCGAATTCCGAAATCCCTCAGGGATCTTATGATACATGACGGCATCCTGGAATGGGATATTGAGAATTTCGCGGAAGGCAAAGGATTCGTTCCATATGGGACAAAGATCTGGGATTACGAGACGGTGAATCCAGGGATCATAGATGGATTATTTGTGGCACAGTGGACAAAAGTACGGGACCAGATCAGACAGACCCGGAAAGAGGAAGAAATACCATTTAATTAAAGGAGGATATAGAAATGACGAACAATGGGTATGAATTAGATTGGGACAGCTCGATCGAGCAGGATGAGCAGCAGTATACACTGGTGCCGGAAGGAGATTATGATTTTGTAGTTGACCACATTGAAAGAACCTATGTCGGGAACGAATCAGAAAAGTACGCAGGTGCGAAAATGGCAACCGTATACATGAATGTTCAGGTACCGGGACAGGAAGCAGTCTCTATCAGAGAGAATTTCATCCTGCACAGCAACTTTGCGTGGAAGATCGGATCGCTTCTTGTGAGCGTTGGGCTGAAAAGGAAAGGCGAAGCGATCAGCGGAAATTATTGGAGTAAGCTTCCAGGCACCCGTGGACGCTGCAAGGTAGTGCAGAACGCAAGCAAGAAAAATCCGGATCAGAAATATAACGATATCTCTGCATTCTATGCTCCGAATGATAAGAAAGACGGCGGAGGAAACAAATGGGCGATCTGATGGCACTGCGCCCGTATCAGCAGCAGGCGCACGATTCCGTCATGGAAAAATGGCAGGATGGAGCAGACAAGCTCCTCCTGGTACTGCCGACAGGAACGGGGAAGACGATTGTCTTCTCCGCAATCACGGCGGATCGAGTGCG
>CACZBW010000053.1 GCA_902779575.1 uncultured Lachnospiraceae bacterium | reverse complement strand
TTGCACACACAAATGTCTACTATCGGATACATCCCCCAAAAAACAAAAATCACAGACTTGCCCGTGATACCTGATAGCAGGTTCATCAGTGCATGCCTAGCAAAAAGCTCTATGGCAATCAGCGCGACGAAGAACTCGATGACGAAGAAACAGACGTTAACTCTGCTACCATTTGAAAGTGAGGTATATCCGGTTTTTCCGGATATACCTCACTTACTGCTCTATTATTCCCGTGGTCCTGTTTCATCAGCGGCTCGACAAACTGGAATTTGTGCGATAACTTCCGATTTTGCTTGCTGACAGAATCTCCTTCAGACAGAACTGTTATGGTTCTACGCGGACCAAGTAAGCGGTTGTACTCCCGGAGGAGAGGCCGTAAGCCGGAACGAATAAGATGAGCATCCCGTTATCAGCCAGGTGCAGGACAGGAAGTTCATCACTTCCGTTCAGGATCCTCAGTGACCCGTCATCCGGAACAAATTCATACTTTACGGATTTGGAACCGTCCAGCGATGCCGCATATAATTCTATTTCGTCTTCGGTGATGATGAATTCCGCATGATCGTCAGCAATTCCTTCCGCCAGTATTTCCTCCCGGTTCACTTCTGAACCGTCCTCATTCACAACTCTGAAGTAGTGCCATTCACCGAGGAAATCCTCAATACTCTTCGCCGGAATGACGTTCGGAACAATGAAAGCGGCTTCGGATAAGGATGCCGGTTCGTCTGCCGGGTCTGCGGCGGGACCGGTGAATGAGTAACGGGCAGTCAGCACAGGCAGGATGTAGCAGGAGGATGTAACGTCTGCATAGATCCTGTAGCAAATGCCTTCTTCCGGGCTGAAACTGGAATGCGCAGGGTATTCGACCACGACCGGCTGCGATTTTCCGTCTTCACCGCTGTTGATGATGATTCTCAGCGGACTTTGGGAAAGGACCTGATGAACAACGCCTTTGATCATGTATACCTGGCCGTATCTGTCTTCTGTGTTGTTCAGCAGTTCGGCGTAGCTTTCAGCAGTGAGCGGCCAGGCCTTCACGGTGTATTCATCAGCCGGCGGCACACGATCAGCGGCGGCAGCTTCCTCCGCGGTGACATGCGGAACCACCTGAGGCTTATAGGTTCCGTCCGCAAGATAATCCGGGTTTGTTGCGAGGCCGGAGAAGCCGGAGAGCCTTCCACCCTTCACCTTCATTTCTTCCATTCTCTCCCAGCCTTCGTCCTCGCGGTACTGCTCAAAAGACGCATCCGTTTCAAAATCATAGTTGAACAAACCGCACGAAAGGGTGACGGTCGTCGGCAGATTCTCACCGCCGCCGATCTCATATAAGGAATACCCTTCCTCCAGAAGCTGTCCGACCGTCTTTCCGTCCAGCGCGTCCAGTTCCGCCTGCTCCTTTGGCTTTGCGGTAAGCTCTTCGGTATAGGCCATCGGCAGGGACCAGGCGTATGTCTGGTATGTTGCAAAAGCTTTGCCGGAATCTTCCGCTCCCATGGACGCCATGTACAGTTCTCTTGCGTGATCATCCGGCAGTGTGACCGTGCGGATATATTTGCCGTTTTTCTCCGTCACAACAGTAAGGTAATCCAGGCCTTCGCCGATGGAAACAAATTCACCCGCGGCGTCCGCCACATCACGGAATCTTACAGCCCGATCCTGACTTTCCGGCCGCAAAGGGGCCTCGCAGACACTGCAGGGCTGCAGATCCTTATACGGTTCGTCTTCCAGTTCCGCATATGTAAAGCTTCCCATCAGCGGCAGATATTGTTCATGGATTGTTTTACAATTCCGGTCCGCATGGTAATACCGTCCGCCTTCCGGTGAATAAAACAGCATAGTAATGCCTGATGTATCCCGCGGCTCTTCCGCGGATTCGGAAACCGGATCCGCCTGCGGTTCCGGCTGTCCGTTGGCCTGCAGGCCTTCGGGATGAATGTACCAGAGCCCGTCCGCTTCCTTTTCCATGACAATCTGGAAGAAATACTGCGAAGGTCCCGTACCGTTGTTCCTGTCAACGGTGGAAATGACGAAAACTGTTCTTACCGTGTCATCAGGTTCTCCGGACATCGCAATGATTTCCATATTCAGGGCGGTTCTGTTTGCCAGGATTCCGGCAAGCTCAAGTCCGGGATTTTCAGCTTTTGCCTTCCAGCCGGACGCACACAGTGCCAGCATATCGTCAAACCGGTTCTGATACCAGTCGCAGAAGAAAGCAGTTACACGCTCCCCGGCGGCTTCATCCATATTGCCGGCGGGCCCGATCATTTCGGGATACTCCTGCCGGGAGGAACTAAACCTGCTCGCCATTTCCTCTGTGACGTGCTTATACAGTTCCAGAAACTCCTCATCAGACAGGGAAGAGAGATCCTCAGCCAGGGAAGCAGATGATATTATGAGCATTACAGCCAGCAGAATGATGATTGTCTTTTTCACGCTTGTTCTCCTTTTTTTGTTCTGTTTCGCAGCCAGAGATTTTCTGCATGCAAAACAAACTCATTTCATTGAAATAACGGTAAAACGAACCTTTTTGTTCCAACCCGGATAAAATGCTGTCTTTCTGTTACAAAATGGTAAATGGCGATGATATCAAAAGCTTCCTATATAATCCAAACTGATCCTGACAGGAGGCAGGATGTTGAAACCAGGAGTACCCCACAGTAAAATGGAGATCGCTGACCGGCCAAAGTTGGCGAACAACATTAAACTGGAGGGGGTACCAACATGAATAATACTCAGAACCAGAAGATTGCGCAAGTGACAGACAAGACCTTGATCGTAGGAGTTGGCATTAGAAGTGAAAATCATTATACCAGGGCAATCCTGGCTAGGGGTTTTGAGGTAAGCAAGAAGCCTTTTCCTTTCACCAACACGGAAGAGGGCTTCGAAAGCTTTGTAAACTGGACCCGCAATCTGGCTACAGCACACAAGCTGACCAAGATTATGGTGGCAATGGAACCGACAGGGCATTACTGGTTTGCATTCGTGGCTTTCCTGAAGAAGTATGACGTCCAGGTGGTGCTGGTTGCTCCGCAGCACGTCAAGCACAGTAAGGAGATGGACGATAACACTCAGGAAAAGGATGACCGAAAGGATCCGATGGTAGCTTTGGTGCTGTTTATCGGATCCTGCATTCTCTGCACCACCGATTTCAAGCCGATTCTGGCCAATGGAGTGCCCCTGCTGGCCGTAGCCGGGATTGTCTTTTCCACCGCGCTGGCGATATTCTCGATCAAAAAACTGAAATAGATGAAATCTAACGTAGTATGATAGTACTCTAAGGTTGCCACATAGAAAAGAGAAAAAAATTAAAAAAATTAGCACTCGTCTCTTGACAGTGCTAACAATATGACTATAATATGTGCTGAACAAAGGAACAGCGATCCAATAAACCACCGTCCCAATGCTCAAAATCAACATGGCGTGG
>CACZBW010000052.1 GCA_902779575.1 uncultured Lachnospiraceae bacterium | reverse complement strand
GGAGTCTATCCGGATCATCATTCAGGATATGGAGGATCCCTATGAGTAAAGACATCATTATCATCGATGGCGTTCGCTATCACAGTGACCGCCCTTCATTCTGCCGGGGCTGTTACTTCTGGAAGAACCGGAAAGTCGGCTGCACGCTCGGCAAGGAAAACTGCTACTACCTGGCAGAGTCCCCCAAAAAGAAAAGCCCCTGTGAAGGCTGCTGCTACGGCCCCTGTGTCAGCTTCTGTATGAAGAAGATCCTGGGCTATAAGGGTGAGGAGGTGCCTGCCTGTGTACGCTGACCATGCAAAGCTTAACCGATGTAAGAAGCTACTGGAGACGCCGGTGAAGGTGGACCGGAACAAGGAGCCGCCCAGATGCAGGCTCTGTCCCTACTATCAGCCGGACTTCCGGTACCGCAGATGCCTCTTCTCTGCCTGCCCCTATGGGAAAGACAGAAACACCGCCTTCCGAAGAAAGCCGCTTCGGAAGGAGAAGATCATCGGCAAGGAGGTGGGTGGTATGAATGCATGACTATTTCTATGGAGTACAGTCCGGACAGTTCTCATTCATCCGGATTCCGACGCTTCTCTTCACCGACGATCAGTACAAGTACGTCTCTGCGGATGCCAAGATTCTGTATGGCATTCTTCTGGCAAGAATGGATCTTTCCGCTAAGAACGGCTGGATCGATGACCAGGGCCGGGTGTATATCATCTGCACTCTCTCGGAGATCATGGAGAAGCTGAACTGCGCTGATAACAAGGCTACGAAGCTGATGAATGAGCTGGAAGACAAGTGTGGTCTCATTGAGCGTAAGCGCCAGGGCCTCGGAAAGCCAAATCTGATCTATGTAAAGAACTTTCTCCCGGTGGATAACCCTGTGGCTGTGGAATCACGATTCAAGACTCGTGAAAATCACGATTCTGGAGTCGCGGAAATCACGATTCAGGACTCGTCAAAATCACGACCAAGTAATAAAGAAGATAAATATATTGATCTTAGATATGCTTACCAGGCGGATCCGTCCAAGGAGAACGCTATCCTCGATAAGATCGCTGCTGATGCGAAGCAGGTCTCTGCCGCCATTCCCGTCTTTGAGGTCAACAGCATCACGGATTACGAAAGTGCGAAGCACCATCTCGTGATGCAGGCATCGCTTTCGATAACCCGCTTCCAAGCTTCCATCCTGCAGATATGCTGGTGGGTATCATAGGTGGCCTTGGGCTCCGGCTTGCAGTGTTTGTCAAAAGCCAGAATAAGAAGAATTATAAGCACAACGTGGAGTATGGATCAGCCCGGTGGGGAACTCCTGCGGATATCGAGCCTTTTATGGATCCTGTTTTTGAGAACAATGTGATCCTGACACGAACAGAACGCCTGATGATGAGCAGCCGTCCGAAGAATCCTGCGAACGCGCGGAATAAGAACGTACTGATCGTCGGCGGATCCGGGTCCGGCAAGACAAGATTCTGGATCAAACCGAATCTGCTTCAGATGCACAGCAGTTATGTCCTTACCGACCCGAAAGGGACGACCCTGCTGGAGGTCGGACACGCGTTTGTACACGCAAAGTACAGGATCAGAATCTTTAATACCATCAACTTCAGAAAGTCGATGCATTATAATCCCTTCGCTTACGTACACAGTGAAAAGGATATCCTGAAGCTGGTCACGACCCTGATGGCGAACACGAAGGGGGAGGGCAAGAGCAATGACCCCTTCTGGGATAAGGCGGAGACTCTGCTTTACTGCGCGCTGATCGGGTATATCCATTATGAAGCGCCGAAGGAAGAGCAGAATTTCGCGACGCTGATCGAGTTTGTCAACGCGATGGAGGTCAGGGAGGATGACGAGGAATACCAGAATCCCGTGGACCTGATGTTTGAAGCCCTGAAGAAAAAGAAACCGGATCATTTCGCGGTACGGCAGTATGCCAAGTTCAAGCTGGCAGCCGGAAAGACACTGAAATCGATCCTTGTGAGCGCGGGAGCCAGGCTTGCGCCCTTTGATATTCAGGAAGTACGTGAGATCACGATGTACGATGAACTGGAACTGGATACACTCGGTGACAGGAAGACGGCCCTGTTTCTGATGATGTCAGATACGGACGGGTCTTTCAATTTCCTGATCAGCATGATCTACACGCAGCTTTTCAACCTGCTCTGCGAAAAGGCGGATGATGTCTATGGCGGGCGCCTCCCGGTCCATGTCCGCTGCCTGATCGACGAAGCTGCCAATATCGGCCAGATCCCCAATCTGGAGAAGCTGGTGGCTACGATCCGGAGCCGTGAGATCAGCGCCTGCCTGGTGCTTCAGGCAAAGTCACAGCTGAAGGCTATCTATAAAGACAATGCGGATACCATCATCGGCAACATGGATTCGCAGATCTTCCTCGGCGGCAGCGAGCCGACGACACTGAAAGACCTTTCGGAAGCACTGGGGAAGGAGACGGTCGATACCTTCAATACTTCGGATACACGGGGTAACAGCCCCAGCTACGGGACAAACTATCAGAAGCTTGGCAGGGAACTTCTGAGCCGGGATGAGATCGCGGTCCTGGACGGCAGCAAGTGTGTGCTGCAGCTGAGAGGAGTCAGGCCATTCCTTTCAGATAAATATGATCTGACACAGCATCCGAATTATAAGTACACGGCGGATTATGACAAAAGGCTGACATTTGATATCGAGAAGTTCCTGGACCGCAGGATGAAACTGAAGGCCAGAGAGGAATATGAAGTAGTGGAGGCGGATGCATAAAGCGGCCCGGAAGGGCTGCTGTACATATCAGTATCATCAAAGATCATCTATGCGCACTCTGGTATTTTTTCCTTTGCAGATTGAAGCTGTTGTGTATTTCATTTTCTTATACATAGCCAGGCGCTTATCACAGTAGTCTGGCTATTTTATTTGCCCTTTCCGTGCAGGTGCACATGCTGAAAAGGGGTTTTTTGTATCTTCTAAATCGTATCAACCGGGAACTTTCCCGGAATATTCAGGGAGGAAAGCTTTCTATGGAATTTTTCAACAGTGCGGTACAGGTGCTGCAGACGCTGGTCGTAGCACTCGGGGCGGGCCTTGGCATCTGGGGTGTTGTCAACCTTATGGAAGGGTATGGCAATGACAACCCCGGCGCCAAGTCCCAGGGAATGAAGCAGCTGATGGCAGGAGGAGGCGTTGCCCTGATCGGCACGACTCTTGTGCCCCTTCTTTCCGGCCTGTTCGGCTGAACGCCGGAACAGGCCGGGGGAGGTGTGAGGTGTGAAAAGCACCGGGTGGGGGATCCCCGCCCGGCGCTTCTTCGGAAAGGAGGAAAAAAGACCCTTGGATGCGCTGTTCGAGAAGATCGCTGACTGGCTCAGGGGAATGCTCATTGATGGGATCATGGGAAATCTTTCCGGTATGTTTGACGCGGTCAACCAGCAGGTCGCAAACGTGTCTGTCCAGGTGGGAACGACCCCGGAGAACTTTTCACCGGGGATTTTCAGTCTTGTACGAAATATATCGGAGTCAGTCATCATCCCGATAGCCGGGATGCTTCTGACCTTTATCGCCTGCTATGAGCTGATCCAGATGATCATATGATATAGCTACTGGAGGTAATTGTCATAGATAAAACTGGAGTTGAGATAGAGGCCGAAGAAAAGCAATTGTTTGAGGAATCATCAAAGTAGTTGTAAAACGCAACTGAATCAATAATTTCAGTATCTTATGAACCAATAGATACCAATTAATTTTCCGAGAATTAATTTGGGGCTGTCGCTTTAGATGATTAAATCATCTGGGCGAGGCCCCTTTTTCTTACCATGAATGGTGGATTTGATGAGCGGATATCTTTTCTGTTGCCAAAAATAGTGTACTTTAATAAGCCGATGTACTAATCGGGGCAACGTTGCCTTTTCTATTTTGAAGTATCAAAAATTATGAGGCTTTTTTCAATTCAAACAGATGTGTTCCAGTTCGCTCAGAAGCAATCTTGTGATGCAGCTTATTTATGTCATAGCCGATTGCCAAAAGTATGCTCTGCGCAAGAACATTTTCTTTTCCGCGATACAGATATCTTCTGAAGTTCATGTCTTCTTTCACATTTGCGAATGATCCTTCCGCCTGAATACTGCGGTTCATTCTCAGCTGAGTTCCGTAATCCCTGGTTATTCGTTCAAGACATTCTGCTCGTTTTTCTTCCATTTTTCTTGAAACGGAAAGCCTCTTGTTCCTATCTTCAAACGCTGTCTTGCAGTTATTTCCTTTAATGCAGTCTTTCTTGTAAGGACAGCTATCACAACTATTGCACTCATATATAGTCACTTCCCGCTGATATCCAGTTGCTGTTTTTTGGGTTCTCTTGGATACTGCAGTGAGCTGTTTACCATGTCTACATATGTAGCTGTCTGATTCGGGATCATAGTCCATGTTTTCACGTCTGCTTATGTCATTCCTGAACTTCCTTGTTTTTGAAAGCTCATAGTTCTGAGGCTTGATGTATGCAGTCTGCTCATTGGATTCGATAAATATATAATTCTCTT
>CACZBW010000051.1 GCA_902779575.1 uncultured Lachnospiraceae bacterium | reverse complement strand
GAGAAGCCAGATCCTCGATAACTGGATCGCGGACACACAGGATGTGGAGGAGATGCTGGCCCGGTACCAGAGAAATCAGGTATACGATGCCTATGGCAACATCGTCAAAGAGCAGCTTCCGCCGGATCTGCCATACCTGATCTTAGAGGCAGCAGAGCTTCCGCAGTATAAGGGAGATAAGAAAACAGTAAACGGTTCTTATGTCGATCCACTTCATCCGGAGAAGTCCTTCACCTTCACCGGCGCTCAGTTCGATGTACAGGGAACTTCCTCCCAGTACTATGAGCGGAAAAACTATAAGGCCAAGTACAGGAACGGCTTTGTTACCTCGAATGGCTCAACCGTGGATGACTGGAAACTGCGCGATAACTCCATCGCGGTGGCGACCTTCTGCTATAAGGCGGACGTTGCTTCCTCCGAGGGAGCCAATAACGTGGAGCTGGTCATTCTCTATAACGATGCCTGCCCGTACAAAACACCGGCGCAGCGAGAGGATGAGCGGGTGCGTCAGGGCATTGATGGCTTCCCGATCGTCGTGTTCTGGCACGATACCGTGAAGGATGAAACGACCTTCATGGGCAAGTACAACTGGAACAATGATAAATCGACAGAGGAAGTCTTCGGTTTTCAGGATGACGATGAATCGTGGGAAGTACGGAACAATACTTCTGATCGTGTTCTATATAAGAGCGCAGATTATTCCGGCGATGCATGGCTTGGTGATTATGAGGCCCGGTTCCCGGATACCGATCCTCCGTACACAGATCCTGCCCAGCTGCAGGAATTTGCAGAGTGGGTGGTCAGCACCGATACGGAAAAGGCGACCGGCGATCTGCTTCCTGCTCCTGTGACCTACGGGGAGGAAGAATACACGCATGATACCTCTGAGTACCGATTGGCGAAATTCAAAGCGGAGGCAGGGCAGTACATGGAGCTTGATTCCGCGATGTTTTATTACCTGTTTACGGAACTCTTCCTCATGGTGGATTCCCGGGCCAAGAATATGTTCCCGTCATTTATGGGAGGTGTTATTTCAGCATGAAAAAGAAAATCGTATTCCTGCCGTACGATATGGATACGGCGATCGGGATCAACAATGAGGGCGCTTTGGTGTTCTCTTATAATCTGGAAGACATCGACCAGACCGATGGCGGTGCGGATGTCTTTAACTCAACCGGAAAGCTCAGCTATGAGAAGGTAGAGCGGATGTTTGAGGAACATCAGGAGAAATGGCCGGAGGCGATCTTTAACGAGGATGCCTGGTTCAAATACCTGGCCCCGCTGGTGGAGAAGGGGAATGCCTCGTATCTCTCCATGCTGCAGGGGTCAAAAGCGGAGCAGCGGAAGTGGTGGCTCTATAACCGCTTCCGGTATATCGACTCCAAATACAATGCCGGGGATGCCCTGTCGGATGTCATTACCGTCCGTGGATACGCGAAGGCAGATATCACAGTGGAGCCATACGCGGATGTCTATGCAACTATCAAGTACGGTTCCTATCTGGTGCAGAGCCGGTCGGCCAGAAATACAAAAACGACACTCCCTTGCCCGCTGGATAATGTGAATGATACCGAAATCTATATCTACAGCGCCAGCCAGTTGGCGGACGTTGGAGACCTTTCGGGTCTCATGGTCGGCTATGCGGATTTCTCAAAGGCAGTGAAGCTGCAGGCCCTGAAGATCGGTGACAGCGATTCCGGTTACAGCAATGGGAACCTGACGGAGCTGTATCTCGGTAACAACGAGTTGCTCCGGACGCTGGATGTGCAGAACTGCCCGAATCTGACGCAGCCGGTAGATCTTTCCGGGTGTGCCAATATCGAGCAGGTCTATTTTGATGGGACGGCCATCACTGGTGTGGATCTTCCAAAAGGCGGGATCTTAAAAACGCTGCATCTGCCTGGAACATTGGCAAACCTGTCGATCATCGGGCACCCGGGGATTACAGATTTTGTGCTGCCGAGTAAGGAAAACCTTTCTACTTGCAGACTGGAAAATATCGGAAGTGGGATTGATGTGAAAACAATGCTCGGAAGCCTGCCTGCTGGTTGCCGTACTCGTGTTATCGGGTTTGCCTTTTCCGTATCCAGCGAGTCAGAACTGACTGCGATAAAAGCGAGGCTTGATACGATGCGCGGTCTTAATGAGAATGGCGGAAATGAAGAACAGGCGCAGCTGTTGGGAACGATTCAGATCAATTCCGTAACCGGAGCAACCGTAAAGGCATTCCGGGAGAAATACCCGGACGTCACAATCAATTATAAGAACATCAGCAGCATATGCTATTTCTACAACTATGATGGGACGTCCGTTCTTCGTACAGCAACGGCTACAAACGGGGGATCTGTTACCTACAGCGGAAGTACCCCGACAAAACCAGCATCGGAATCGGAAACTTATACCTTTGTTGGATGGTCGCTGGTAGTCGGCGGACAGCGTGATCCGTCTGCGCTTCTGCATATCATTGAAGACCGGAATGTATACCCGGCATTTACAGCAAGCGTCCGGACATTCACTGTTCGTTTTTATGTAGGAACCAAGTGTATCCAGACAAAGAGCAATGTTCCCTATAGTACTGCGACAGAATACACGGGTGAGACACCCACGAATACAGCAGAATCTGATCCTACGGATTATGAATTCATCGGATGGGATAAAGAAACAACTTCGGTCAAATCGGATCTGAATGTATATGCACAGTTCCGGTATGTCGGTGCAACGTATAAGCACATCATTGACGGCAACTTGAAGAGCGAGCTTTATAATGCATTGGCGACCAAGGTTGGAAACCGTGCATGTTATTACCTTGCCAGCGTAACCAGCATTTCGTTGCCGAATGTGGAGACAGTTGAGGAGTATGCATTTGCAAATGCCAATGTTGGTAGTAATAAAGGAACTTCGCTGTTATCGGTGAGCCTGCCGCAAGCAAAGACGATCGGGCAGTATGCTTTCTACTACCAGATAAAAATGACATCTTTGGATGTAAGTGCAGCAGAAACTCTTTCAGCCAGATGCTTTAGCCATTGTGAGGCATTGCAAAGTATCGCTCTTCAAAAAGTAAAGATATTGCCTGAGTATACGTTTGAGGCCGACATAAAGCTGGAATCCGTCAGTATTCCGAAAGTTACTCGTATTGAAAAGTATGCATTTTTCTATTGTAATGCGCTTACGCACATCACACTGCCAGAAACATTGCTCGTCATTGGCGACAGTGCTTTCTATCGCTGCTTTAATCTTGAGGAGATCATCATCCCGGCCAGCGTAACATCCATTTCGTCTGAGGCGTTTCGGTCTTGCAGCAAGATGACAAGGGCCATCTTTAAGGGTCAGCCGAGTATTAGCAACAAGGCTTTTCAGGAATGTACAGCATTGACAGATATCTATGTGCCATGGTCAATGACTACGACACACGGAGAACCATGGAGTGCGCCTAATGCTGTGGTTCATTATCTGGAGGATGGCTGGATGGAAGAACTGTTCCCTGAAAGCCAGGAAGGAGAGTGAAAATGGCTGTAGTAGAAAAAACTGTGGACATCATCGGTGATGAGAGATTTACGGCATTGCTTCTGGAAAAGACAATACCAGATGACTGTCCTGTTGATCTTTATGATGAGGTAGTCCAGCAAGTCAGAAGTTATGCGATGTATAAGATGGATAAGCTGCAGTCTGTCATTTTTCCACGCGTTACGACTGTGGGAAACTATGCGTTTTATGGCTGCGCTACATTGCAGAAGGCTGAGATGCTCCTCTGCGCAACATTGGGCGAACGAGCTTTTCAAGCCTGCCCGCTGCTGGAAGAAATTGAAATGCCACTGGTCATGTATTTAAACAGCAGCTGCTTTGCGGGCTGCACAGCACTCACGAAAGCAATCTTCCCTGGTGTTACGGTCATGTATGGATCGGGAGTGTTTTCCGGGTGTCCGAACCTCAAAACGGTTAACTTCCAGAAAATGACGAATATGGGAAGTGGGTGCTTTTCCAGCAATCCCTCATTAGAACAGATCGACCTTCCTTCTATACAGGTCATAGGTAGCGCAGCCTTTAAAGGATGCACCGGACTTAAGACTGTGAATATAGGGCCGAATATCGCCTCGATACCGGCAGACGCTTTCTCAGGGACTTCATCCGATTTGGTGATCAATCTTGCAGTTTCAGAAGGGACTGTAGCGAATGCCCCATGGGGAGCGACAGATGCAACGATCAACTATGATACGCCATATGCAGGAGATATTCCTATGCCGACATAAGAGGGGGTGATGTGATTATGATTCGGAAAATGCTCTATCGTTATGAACGCGATGGCGGAGGCTTTACCGTCTCGCCGGAGAGGCCGGAGGGCAAGCACTATAACGTCCGCTGGCGTCTGATCGCCGAAGAAGGCAGGGCGATCACAGACGGAAAGACAACCGTCACGGTGATCGATGTGCAGCACCGGAAGGACTGCGAAGCCTGGTCAGACTGTGATCTGCCAGACGAGATGAAACCACAATCCATAGAAACGATTGTCGAGGGCATCCAGTGATGGGTGCCTTTTCTCATGCAAAGAAAGAGAGGTAACAGGGAATGAAGGAATTTTGGACGGGAACGCGGGTGGTGTTCACCGGGATCGGTGGCTGGCTTGGCTGGTTCCTCGGGGGATGTGACGGGCTGCTGTATGCGCTCGTGCTCTTCGTGGTGGTCGACTATATCACCGGGGTGATGTGCGCGGCAGTGGATCACAAGCTGTCTTCCGAGGTCGGCTTTAAGGGGATCTGCCGCAAGGTGCTGATCTTCCTGCTGGTCGGGATCGGCCATGTGCTGGATACTCAGATCATCGGAACCGGGTCGGTGCTACGGACGGCAGTGATCTTTTTCTATCTGTCCAATGAAGGCGTCTCCCTTCTGGAGAATGCCGGTCATCTGGGC
>CACZBW010000050.1 GCA_902779575.1 uncultured Lachnospiraceae bacterium | reverse complement strand
CAGTGTACGGCAGAAGGCCTCGGAGACTGGTTTGCCAAGTCCTCTACGCAGGCATCCAGTAATTACGGCATCGACAAGGATGGCCGCGTTGGTCTGTATGTGGAGGAGAAAAACCGTAGCTGGTGTTCCTCCAGTAACGCCAACGACCAGAGAGCCATCACGATCGAATGCGCCTCCGATACCACGGAGCCCTATGCCTTCCGGGATGTCGTCTACCAGACGCTGATCAAGCTCTGCGTCGATATCTGCAAGCGCAACGGGAAGAACAAGCTCATCTGGTTTGGAGATAAGGACAAGACGCTGGCCTACACTCCGAAGACCGGAGAGATGATTCTCACGGTCCATCGGTGGTTTGCCAACAAGTCCTGTCCGGGCAACTGGATGTATGCTCGCATGGGCGATCTGGCAAACAAGGTCACAGCGCAGCTTGGCAGCAGCGCGGAGCCGGAAACACCTGCCAAGACAACCGGCCTGCAGGCCTCCTCCCTGTCGAGCCTGTCTGAAGCAGATGTAATTAAAAAGGTCGGTCCGCTCTGCACAGCGGATATGAAGACCTCCGGCATCCTGGCCTCCGTAACGATGGCGCAGTTTATTCTGGAATCCGGCTACGGGAAGAGTGAACTGGCACAGGCGGCAAATAACGTGTTTGGCATGAAGAAGTCCCTGTCCGGGAATACATGGTCCGGTTCCACATGGGATGGCAAGTCAGTTTATACCAAGAAAACGCAGGAGCAGAACGCGGATGGCAGCTACGTGACCATCACAGCGGACTTCCGGAAGTATCCTTGCGTTGAAGATTCCATCACAGACCACAGTGCTTATCTGCTTGGCGCGATGAACGGCAGCAAGGCTCGGTACGCCGGGCTGAAGGGCTGCACCGACTACAAGAAGGTTGTGCAGATCATCAAGTATGGCGGATACGCCACCAGCCTGACTTATGTAGAAAAGCTCTGCTCGATCATTGAGCGCTGGAACCTGACACAGTACGATGCAGCAGGACAGGATCAGACGAATAATGCCCAATGGTATCGCGTTCGGAAATCATGGTCCGATGCAGCTTCCCAGAAGGGTGCTTTCAAGATCCTCGAAAATGCGAAAGCCTGCGCAGATGAGAATCCGGGCTACAGCGTATTTGACAGTGACGGGGTCAAGGTCTATGCCTCGAACACGGCAGCAACACCGGAAGTTCCATTCCTCGTGCGAGTCAGTATCGACGATCTGAATATCCGCAAGGGGCCAGGGACCAACTTCAATCGGACCGGAAGCTATACCGGAAAAGGCGTGTTCACGATTGTGGCCATTTCTTCCGGGCAGGGCTCCGCCTCTGGCTGGGGCAAGCTCAAATCCGGCGTGGGCTGGATCTCGCTCGATTACACTTCTCGCATCTGATGCTTTCTTATGCCTGTCGGCTGTCCTTCGGGATGGTCGGCAGGCTCTTTTTTTATGGGCAGAAAGTTCTCCCAAGCATTATAAAATCCGGCGATTTGCAGGCATGGGATGGCAGAGGGATAGACAAGTTCCCTCGGAAGGGAGAACGAGAATATGCAAGTTACGAAAATCACATCGCCTGCCGAGACAAAAGCGCCTGCCGCTCACCGGCTTTCCGATAAGCAGTTATACGATGAAATTAACTATCACCGAGCCGAGAAGCTGACAAAGAAGATGCTGGAGAAGGGCCTCATCACCGCTGATGAATGCGACAAGATTCTGGCCGAAAGCCGCAAAATCTTTGTGCCATATCTGGCTGAAATACTGTGATAAATGAGTTGCTATGTGTCCGGTTTAGAGGGAACATCGGACTGCGAACGGAGGTGAGACCATGAAAAAGATAACCATAATTGAGCCTACAGAGGCCCGTGCCATCACGGCAAAAACAAAGGTCGCTGCATACTGCCGGGTTTCTACCGGGATGGATGATCAGTTGGTTAGCCTGGAAACGCAGAAGAGTCATTATGAGAACCTGATCGGCTCCAATCCGGAATGGGAATACGCAGGGCTCTATTACGATGAAGGCATCAGTGGCACCAGCAAGGAAAAACGGCCCGCACTTCTGCAGATGATCGCAGACTGTGAGGCGGGAAAGATCGACCGAATCATGACAAAGTCCCTCAGCCGCTTTGCCCGCAACACTACGGACTGTTTGGAACTGGTCCGGAAGCTCCTCGACCTGGGGATCACGATTTACTTTGAGAAGGAAAACCTTGATACCGGGTCCATGGAATCTGAGCTCTTGCTTTCAATCATGAGCAGTCTTGCGGAAAGCGAATCGGTTTCCATTTCAGAGAACAGCAAATGGAGTGTCCGGCATCGCTTTGAAAACGGAACTTTCAAGATCGGGTACGCGCCATACGGCTACAGCGTGAAGGATGGTGAGATGTTCGTCAACGAAGATGAAGCTAAGTGGGTGCGGTGGATTTTTGAACAAGCCCTGAGCGGAAAAGCCAGCGCGGCGATTGCGCGGGAGCTCAATGAAAAGCAGGTGCCTTCCCGGAAGGGCGGGAACTGGACGCCTACCACGATCAGGGGCATCCTCACAAACGAGAAGTACATCGGAGATTGCCTTTTCCAGAAGACCTACTCCGATTTCCGGTTTAAGCGGCATGTGAATCGAGGCGAACGGGATCAGTTCTATATGGAAGACCATCACGAAGCTCTCATCAGCCGGGAGGATTTCGAAGCAGCCGGAGCGCTTCTGCAGCAGCGGGCACAGGAGAAGAACATCAAAAAGAGTGATTCTCGATACCAGAATCGTTATCCCTTTACCGGCAAGCTCGTCTGTGGCGAATGTGGCAGCGGCCTTAAGCGGCACATCAATTCCACCGGCAGCATCCGGTATCCGGTTTGGGTCTGCAAGCAGCATCTGGATGATGTCAGCGCCTGCTCCCTGAAGTACATCCGGGAGGTGGATCTGGAATATGCCTTCACGACCATGATGAACAAGCTGATCTTCGGAAGGCAGGAAGTTCTCCATACGTTGATCGAGGCCATCCGGGGCGAGACGCACAAAGGAAATCTGCTCCGGATCGATGTGATTGACAAGAAGCTGGAGAAAATTGTGGAGCGGCGGCAGACTCTGACCACCATCATGACACGGGGCTACCTGGAACCGGCACTCTTTACACAGGAGAGCAACGACCTTGCTGCTGAGGCCGATGCCCTGACAGCAGAAAAGGAGCAGCTGGTGAAGGAAGTCACCGGCTGCATGAAAATGACAGAGGCCCTGAACGACCTGATTCATTACGCCAATCATGCTCAGCCCAGCCCGGACTTCGACGGAGAACTGGTGGAGCGCTTCCTCGACCACGGCACTATATGGTCGCGGGAGGAGGTCACCTTCCACCTGAAATGCGGCCTGAGCCTGACAGAAAGGATGGTAGAAGCATGAGTAGAGGACACACGCCTTATGGCTACCGGATCGAAAATGGCGCAGCGGTTATCCACGAAGAGGAGGCTGCTCAGATCCGAAAAATGTACGAGGGATACCTTGGTGGGCTGTCGCTGGGCGCAGCGGCAGCAGAGGCCGGGATCACGATGACGCACTCCTCAGCAAAGCGGACGATGCAGAATTCGCATCTGCTGGGTGATGATTTCTACCCGGCGATCATCGATCAGGAAACCTACGACGCCTTCGAGGTAGAACGCCAGCGCCGGGAGCAGGCTCTGGGCCGGGATAAGCGAAAGAAGAAAACGATTGAAGCACGACCGGCACCGACAGCTTTTCGGATGAGAAAGTCGGTCACGGTCAACACCGATCCCTACAAGCAGGCAGAGTACCTGTACAGCCTGATTGAAAGCGAGGTATGAAATGGCAACAGTGACAATGATTCCTGCGCGGAAGACAGTCGGCGCGAGGAAGAAAACAGAAGATGCTCCAAAGCTCCGGGTGGCGGCTTACTGCCG
>CACZBW010000049.1 GCA_902779575.1 uncultured Lachnospiraceae bacterium | reverse complement strand
GGGCTGTTCGTAATCATCGCCATATCTGAGACGAAGCTCTCTCATCTTCGCGTAACATTCAGCCCTGAGCTCTATGCCGGCGAATGTGTGAATGCAATTCCCGATACTTGTCCGGTTGCGTCATTTGTGTGTGTATTTCTTCTTCTGCGTCATTTTCATGGCTCTGAATCACACACAAATTAACCTTTAATACCCCATTGCCAGTAAAAGGTATGTAACCAGCTGTATCAAAGAAGCTGGTGTAGTCTTCCTTGATACAACCTTTCAAAAATATGTGAGCAATAGGTTCATCGTCTTCATAGACAACGTAGACTCTTTCAACGACCGCCCGGACCATTGACATGAGTTCTTCCGGTGTTGCCGTTTTCCATGATTCCTTGAAATCCGCCAGTTTCTTCTTGACCTGAGAAAGATCCTCGATGGTCTGTGAATTATCACCGCGTTCCTCTTCAAGTTTCAGCAAAACCGCTTCTTTCCGGTTGAGTTCTGCGGACATCTCTGTCACATCATCCTGGATGAATTTCCTGAGAACGTCATCTGCTTCACGCAAGTTCCTGATCTGTGCCGCAATATCCGCTTTGATCTTTTCGATATCTTTCTTCGTTTCCTGGTATTCACGTTCCGAAGCATCTGATCTTGTAAGCTCCCGGATCCTTGCTTCAATCAGCTTGAAATAAGTCTCCTTCTGCTCATCCACTAAGGCAGCGAGCTGTCTCACCACCTGATCATCCAGCTTAACGCCATCAACAGCCAGGTAATCGCATTCCTTTTTTCGATGTCCGGGGCATACGTACTTGAAACGAGGTCTTCCTCTGGTCCAGCGACCGGATTCAGAAACCACATTCAGGACTTTGCCGCATTTCGGACAGATCATCAAACCTGAAAGTAAAGCGTTAGTCGCACGGTGCGGGCGATTATGCTGCTCTTCGATGTCCTTCATCAGTTGCTGTGCAGCAATCCAGTCTTCCGAAGAAATAAAAGGCTCATGCTTTCCAACTGATATGATCCAATCATTAATTGGCTTCCGGAAAGAGAGCTGCGTGAACTTTGGATTGAAGAAAGTCGAATCTTCATGTTCGTCTTTTACGTGGTCGGTTTTATTATAACCGCTTAATGCATGTTTTCCATCGAAATCTTCAATGTTTCCAGCAACATTGGCACCGTTATCAAAAAAGAACTGATAGGAAGTCGGGTCAGCTGTGCAATATACCGGATTATGAAGAATATCGCTGATAGCCCGCATGCGGTATGGAAGTCCGTTCTTGGTAACATAGCCATTTTCATTCATGTAAACCTTTGTCCGGTTATATGATCGTGTTTCCAGAAACTTTTTAAAAATCAGCTGAACCTGTTCCCGCTGTTCCGGAATCGGGACGAGGAAACTGACAGCGCTTTTGTTTTTCCCGCTGCCGGTTGCAACTCTCTGCTTGTCAAATCCGGTCGGTGTCTGTCCGCCCATCCAGCGTCCATCCTTGGATAGTTCCATCAGGTTATCCTGAATGCGTTCTGTCAGAATATCGCGCTCAAACTCAGCGATGATCGCGAGCACCTGGATGATAATTTTGGATGTGCTGATCTGGGTATTGATGTTGTTGGAGCAGACAAGAAGGACGACATCGTTCTTTTCCAGGTACTCCAGCAGTCTCATCAGATCCGATGTTTTACGACTGATACGGTCCAGCTTGTAACAGGCAACAGCCCGGATCTTGCCTGAATCAATATCATGGAGCATTCTCTGGAAATCAGGCCTGTCAGCATAGTAACCACTCAGACCTTTGTCACTGTACTGTTCAAACTCATAATCTTCCGGCAGCTTCAGCTGGCTCATAGCATAATCAGCACTCTGTTTCAGCTGTACGCCGATACTGTCACCTTTGTTTGTGATAACAGATTTTCGGGTGTAGATGGCTACCTTCCGGGTGTCTTCACCCATAGCGGCAGTCCTTCGTCTTCTCATCTCGAATTACCTCCTTCGCATGGAGGCACAGATGCCTCCGTGACCTATGCAGCCTTCAATTCAGCCGGATGGTCCTTCTTCCATTCAGTGAGAAGAGCCTTCAGCTGTTCTGTCTGCCAGGTCTCTACGATCTTTATTGCGAGATCGACTCTTTTCTGGACGAGGAGCTTTACATACGGTTCGCTCTCTTCGCCAACATGAATTACGGCTTGCATTTTATACCTCCATCTAATAAAACAGGCGGAGGTATGAATTCTTACCTGCCGCCAGTGTATTTCGTTTTGATTGTTTTGTTTAGGATGTCAATTCCGGTAAAGAGGATATCACCTCTATGAAGCGTCATCATATTCCGGTTCGTTGTCAAGTCCAAGA
This sequence comes from uncultured Lachnospiraceae bacterium, assembly GCA_902779575.1. GTDB lineage: Bacteria > Bacillota > Clostridia > Lachnospirales > Lachnospiraceae > Porcincola. The sequence goes on along the minus strand of CACZBW010000049.1, from coordinate 5,519 downwards.
CTTTTTCTGATCCCTCTGCCGACCAGGTCCATCTGCATCGGTGATAGCCTCCCGACATAGCGATGTACACGGGATTTATCGATTGTTCGGATCTGTTCCAGGACAACAATAGAGGGCTTCTTCAGATTTCCAGCCGGTCTGATATAGACATGCGTAGGAAGATCTGTTCGTTTAATTTCTTTAGTCATCGCCGCAACAATCAGCGTCGGGCTATGGAGATTTCCTATGTTGTTCTGCAGAACGACAACCGGACGTATTCCGCCTTGTTCTGCCCCGGTGTATGGATTCAGATTCGCTATGTAAATATCTCCTCGATGATATACCCAATCGGAGGGTATCCCTTGATACATCTCCATTACTTCTGCCATTGGGGTCCTCCTGTTTTTAAGAAACAGTGTCCGGATCCGAACTGCGCTAACAGCACAGATCCGGACTCCTGAATAGTTTTGTGATTGTGATCTCTTTTCAGCAGTATGAATAGCTATTGCGTAGCATCACAGGCATTTCAGCCTCCGGTGGTTCTTCAACCGGCCGCACCCATAGCTTGCGGAGTTATTCCTTTCACTCGAACCATGGCCGTACGGGAGTATCATTGTCGGCAGAGTTGTCATCGCTGCAATCCTTTGCATCAGGTTGCTTATAAGTCCAGGTATTCTCGCTCGCCAATAAGGGTCATGGCGTACCTGCTTACATGGCTATTCCTCTGCTTAACGTTTCCGTTACTGCTTGTGACTGTATCTGGTTCTGACACAGTATTTGTCAAGGAACATACAAGCAGTGTGATACTTCGTGATACAGGCTGCTTATGGTCATATTCTATGTTCTCCTTCCTTTCAGTTCATCGGCGTGGTGCGCCGTGAAATATGGCGCTCTGCGTCGTTCATATTATCTTTCTGCAAAGCATTCTTAATTCGCCCGAGATACGCATCAGTTCTTCCCGGATAGCATGGTTATTTCCTTCCACACCGAGAATCAGATAATCCAGGCTGACATCAAAGTATCGTGCAATCTCAATCAGAATATCGATAGAAAAGCCGTGCCTGGGTTCTCCACGTTCTGCTCTGTAAAGATGATCGCGAGTGCAATTAACAGCATCAGCCAGTTGATCCAAGCTGAGCTGATGGCCAGTACGAAGTTCGTTCACCCGCTGGCCGATTTCTTTCTGGTTAAAGCTCATAAAAAAACTCCCTTGTCTTCAAATTGCAATCGCGATTACAGTCACAATCCTATTACAAGGGCGTCTCCGGCCTGTCGCAGGGATGGTCATACATCGGTCGCAAAACATAACTCAGGTCGCTATGCTGTCAAAACCAGGTCAAATTTCAGTCGCATATTACAGTTGCTCTTTTTCCATACGGTTCAAGGTCGTTGGTATCATATTCCCTGATTTGACATGCTTCGATTCTTTCGGTATGCCCGGAATGACAGACAACGAAAAAAAATCTGTTTTAGAAGGGTTTTCAAACGGTAATATAAAGATCGTATTTGCTACTTCTGCTTTCGGAATGGGAGTAGATATAAGTGATATTAGGGTCGTTGTAAATTATCTTATCTCTGAAACTGTTGAGCAGTATTATCAGGAAGTTGGCCGTGGCGGTCGAGACGGGCAACCAGCATAAAAAACAGCGGGCGTCACCATGACGCCTGCTGCATGAAGTTCTTCCTGTATCTTCCCGGGGGAACACCGTAGGTCTTCGTAAACATCCTGATAAAGTACGAGAGATTCTCGAATCCCGCTTTCACAGCCACAAGGCTGACGGGATCCTTCGTCTCCTTGAGCATATAGGCGGATACCTGCAGGCGGTATTCATTCAGAAAGCTGATAAATGTCCTTCCGGTTTCCGCTTTGAACAGGCGCATGAAATGTGAGTCGCTGTAATCGGTCAGTGAGGCGACATCATGTATCGTGATCGGCTGTGAACTGTGTTCCTTGACATAACTGATCACTTTTTTGAGTGCTTCCGAATGATCCTTCTCATCTTTTTTTGAAGGATCTTTTTTATGTTTGAACAAAGCGTATAGAAACAGGAACAGGCTGCTTTTAACCCTGAGGGAATACCCTGGTACACGGTCTATGCATGCCTCGTCTGCCTGGTCAAGACAGGCAGATACTTCATCCCAGAAAGCAGTTCCGGGCCTGATTGGTCTTTCGAAGAGGAATCTGTTCTCCTTCATGGGAATGATCACACTGGATCTGCACCAGTCATTCTGTTCCGTGCTGTCGAGCAGGTCCAGGGAAAAGATGATGTTTTCATATTCCATTGGTCCTCCGGTGCTGCCGTCGATGCTGTGGAGCTCGCCCGGCATGACGGGTATGATACATCCGGCGGATACTTCATAGGGCTTCATGCCTACGCTGACAGTGCCGTTTCCTTTCTTGATGTAGATGATCTCCATCTGTTCATGCCAGTGCATGGGGACGGAAGGGAAATCCAGCGGGATCGTGCAGAGATATGTATTGTAGGAGAATCCAGGCTGCTCATGGAGCTTCGTTTCGTGATATTGTATGTATTCTTCTATTTCCATGATAGTATTATACAATTTTATGCGGATATTATGCAAGAAATCACAATTTCCTGCAACTATAATGCAGTTGTGAAGTAAGGAGGTAGGAATATGCTGACAAAAAACATAGCAGATTACACGAATAAGCGCATAGAAGAGTGCACGGATCTGGAACTGTTCAATGCAGTGCTGAACATGAGTGCCGACCTGATCAAAGAAAACGGGTACAACGAAGGGAAGAAGAAGCTTTACTACATTTCAGCGGAATTCCTGATTGGTAAGCTCCTGAGCAACAACCTGATCAATCTCGGCGTCTATGACGACGTCAGGGGACAGCTTGAAGATGCCGGCAGGAACATTACCGAACTTGAAGAGTTCGAGAATGAGCCTTCGCTCGGAAACGGCGGCCTCGGCAGACTGGCTGCGTGCTTCCTTGATTCACTTGCTGCGCTCGGCCTCCCTGCAGACGGGATCGGTCTAGCGTATCACTGCGGACTGTTCAGGCAGACGTTCACTGACGCGAAGCAGTACGAGATCCCCGACCACTGGCTGAAGTGGGGTACTGAAAGCTGGATGAAGAGAACGGACACACACTACGACGTCTGCTACAAAGGCATGAAGCTGCGCAGCACGATGTATGAGATCGCCGTTACCGGATATAACGGCAAATGCGGCAGACTCAGGCTGTTTGATACCGACAGCATCGACGAAAGGCTGATCTCTGATTCCATCCATTTCGACAAGAAGAAGATCGCGAAGAATCTGACGCTGTTCCTCTATCCTGATGACAGTGATGAGGAAGGCAGGATCCTGCGCATTTATCAGGAATACTTCATGGTATCCAACGCAGCACAGCTGATGATCGACGAATGCACCGCAAAGGGATCCGACCTGCATGATCTCGCGGATTACGCTGCAGTACAGATCAACGACACACATCCGACACTTGTCATCCCGGAACTGATCCGCATCCTGACGGAAAAAGGCATTTCTTTTGAGGAAGCGGTAACGATCGTCAGGGATATGTGCGGATACACGAACCATACGATCCTGGCGGAAGCGCTCGAAACATGGCCGAAGAACTATCTTGATGAGACAGTGCCGCAGCTGAGCGAGATCATCTGCCGGCTGGACGCGATGGTCAAGGAACAGTACAGCGAACCGTTCGTCCATATCATTGATGAGCAGAACAGGGTCCATATGGCTAATATCGATATTCATTTCTCCCATTCTGTCAATGGTGTTGCCCGTCTCCATACGGACATCCTGAAGAACTCGGAACTGAAGCCTTTCTATGATATCTATCCTGAAAAGTTCAACAACAAGACGAACGGCATCACATTCAGGCGCTGGCTCGTCATGTGCAACAGGGAGCTGAGGGAACTGATCTCATCCAGGATCGGCACAGACTGGATCAGGAACGCGGATGAACTGGAGAGACTGCTTTCATACAGCAGTAACACGGAATTCCTCAGCCAGGTCCTTGACGCCAAACAGTCAAGGAAGAGCAGCTTCAGCGAGTATCTGAGGAAGGAAAGAGGCATTGAAGTCAGTCCCGATTCCATCTTCGACGTACAGGTCAAGCGTCTCCATGAATACAAGAGACAGCAGCTGAACCTGCTCTGTGCGATAGACATGTACTACCGGATCAAAGCCGGCAATAAACCGGAAAGACCCGTGACGGTATTCTTCGGTGCGAAGGCAGCTCCCGCCTATACGACAGCCAAGGATATCATCCACGCGATCATCTGCTTCAGCAGGATCATTGAGAAGGATCCGGAAGTCTCTCCTTACCTGAAAGTCGTCATGCTGGAGAACTACAATGTGTCACTGGCGGAAAAGCTGATCCCGGCAGCGGATATCTCCGAACAGATCTCCCTGGCATCCAAAGAGGCATCCGGCACATCCAACATGAAGTTCATGCTGAACGGCGCAGTCACCCTCGGAACGATGGACGGCGCCAACGTCGAGATCGCCGAACTGGTCGGACCTGAGAACATCTATACGTTCGGTCAGTCCTCTGATGAGGTCATCGGCCTCTACAAAAAGGGAACCTATAACGCGTACACCTATTACCAGGCTGACGCAAACCTGAAGCGTTCCGTTGACTTCCTGATCTCTGAAGAAATGCGCACAGAAGGTGACGAAATATCGCTGAACAGGCTTTACGATGAGCTCGTCCATAAGGACTGGTTCATGACTTTCCCTGATTTCCGTGAATACTGCACAGTCAAGAACAAGGTGCTGAAGGATTATGAGGACAGGGCTTCCTGGGCAGGGAAGATGCTGGTCAATATTTCGAAGGCAGGTTTTTTCTCAAGTGACCGTACGATCAGGCAGTACAATGATGAGATCTGGCATCTGGAAGAATCAGAACAGAAATGATCATTCCTGCGGAGACGATAAAACTGAAAGACATGAAGGAATACCTGCTGCGCTCCACGGAAGAATCCGATGCCGAACAGCTTGCCTCCTTTATCTATGAGCTGCATACGGAATGTCCGTATATGGTCAATACCCTGGATGAGATCGAAACGGACCCAGCACCGTACGAAGCCATACTCAGAAGCTTCAGGAAATCTGATCATGGATTCCACATCACCGTGTATGACGGTGAGAAGCTGATCGCAGCCGCCGGTGTGGAACCTGTCGGATTTGAGAGAAAGGTCATGCACAGGTGCACGATCGGTATAGCTATCAATAAGTCGTACAGGAATAAGGGCCTGGGCACACAGATGACCGCGTTGTGTATGGATCTTGCAGGTGCTCTTGGATATAACGTCATGGAGATGGGCGTCAATTCAAAGAATACGCTTGCGCTTTCCGTCCTGAACAGAACCGGCTGCAGGATCCTGGGCTATATTCCCAGGGCATTCAGACAGGATGACGGGTACGATGATGAAGTATACCTGTGGAAGGATCTGACCGAATAATAAGCGAAACTCCTGCATATTGTCATACAGTGAAGCCCCGTGATCTGTACGGGGCTTTGTTGTTAACAGGCTTTCTTTGTA
>CACZBW010000048.1 GCA_902779575.1 uncultured Lachnospiraceae bacterium | reverse complement strand
GAAGGAGTACGGCATTGCGCCGCAGGCATGGGGCCCTCTTGCCGAAGGAAAGCACGGGATCTTCAAGGATCCGCTGCTGACAGAGATCGGTGCCAGGTATGGCAAGACGGCGGCACAGGTCGTCCTCCGCTGGAATACCCAGCGCGGTGTTTCGATCCTTCCGAAGTCCGTCCATGTGGAGCGCATGGAGCAGAACCTGGATATCTGGGATTTCTCTCTTGCGGATGAAGAGATGGAGCAGATCAAGGAAAAAGACCTTGGCCACAGCGAGATCATCAACCATTTCGATCCCCAGCTTGTCAAGTGGCTGCTCAGCTACAAGGCCTGATGACCGTACACAGAGAATAAGGAGCAGGATATGGCAAAAGAACTGGTAGTTTACTTCTCCGTTTATGGCACGGCAAAGATCGTGGCTGAAGAGATCGCGAAGCAGACCGGCGCGGATATCGCAGAGATTGAACCGACGGTGCCCTATGACAGCAACCGGGATCACTACAACGCGCTGGCAAGACTCGCAAAGAAAGAACATGACGAGGATCAGCGGCCTGCGATCAAGAACGAGATCGACATCGAAGGCTATGACAGGATCTATATCGGTTACCCCATGTGGTGGTACACCTTCCCGATGATCATCTACACCCATGTGGTGGTACACCTTCCCGATGATCATCTACACCTTTTTCGATAAGTATGATTTTTCCGGGAAGACCATCATCCCCTTCAACACCCACATGGGCTCTGGGGACGGCGGCACTTATGATACGATCCGTAAGCTTGAGCCGAAGGCAAAAGTGCTGACAGGCCTTCCAGTAGAGATGCGGGACGCTGAGAACGGTCCGGCAAAGGCCGTTGAAAAGTGGCTGAAGAGCCTATAATAATCTGTTCCAAACGTCCGCCACGGAGATGATTATCATCCGGCGGACTTTGGGCGTTTATCAAACAGGAGGTACTGATGAATCCATTCACATACAGCTATCCCGTAAAGGTCTATTTCGGTGAAAAAGCGGCGGTAAAGAACCTCGCTGTCGAGCTTGCCAAGGTCGGGCCAAACGTTCTTCTGGCCTGCGGCGGTGGTTCCATTAAGAAGAACGGCGTCTATGATGAACTGATCGGAATCCTGAAGGACACCGGAAAGACCGTAACAGAGTTTACCGGGATCATGTCCAACCCGACCTACGTGAAGGTGCAAGAAGGCGCTGCCCTGGCAAAGGAAAAGAATATCGACTTCATCCTGGCTGTGGGAGGCGGCTCCGTTATCGACTGCTGCAAGATCGTCTCCGCCCAGGCAAAACTGGACAAAGATATCTGGGAACTGGAGTATACCGATCACAAACAGCTGACGGAATTCATCCCCATGGGAGCTGTGGTCACTGCATTCGGTACCGGCGCGGAGATGAACAACGGCGCGGTCATCACCAACGAGGAGAAGATGCTGAAATCCGCTCTCTGGGGCGCATTCTACAGCTTTGCGATCCTGGATCCCGCCTACACGATGACTATGCCTATGAAGCAGGTCATCTCCGGCGCTTTTGATTCCCTTTCTCACAGCATGGAGACTTACATGGGTTCTCCCAGGGAAGTGAACCTCTCTGACGAGATCAATGAAGCCACCCAGAGAAACATCATCCGGAACATCTGTGCCACACTGAAGGATCCGCAGGACATTCAGGCAAGAAGCGAGATGATCTGGGCTGCGGGTATGGCGGAGAACGGTATTCTGAAGATTGGCAAGGCGACCGACTTCCAGTGCCACATGCTGGAACACCAGCTTGGTGCCTACACCGATTGTAACCACGGGCAGGGACTGGCGGTACTGCACCCGGTGCTGTATCGGCACATGATGCCGGAGGCCAATCACCAGTTTGCAAGACTGGCTGTGGAAGTCTGGGGGATCGAACCTGCCGGGAAGACCGAAGCAGAACTGGCAACAGATTTCGTCGATGCTCTGGCAGATTTTATCAGGGAGATCGGCCTGCCGACCACCTTTGCCGAGATGAACATCTCTGCTGATACCGACTATAAAGCGATCGCGGATTCCACGGTCTTGACCGGCGGATGCGTGAAGAAGTTCACACGGGAAGAATTACTGGAGATACTTTTGGAATGCAGATAAAAAAGATCACATCCCTGGTCCTGGCGGCTGCGCTTTCGATTTCTCTTGCAGCCTGCGGCAATAGCCAAACGACAGCTGTAACATCGGGCCAGGATAATCAGCAGGCGGAATCCACACAGACAGCGGACAGTTCAGAAGCGAAAGCCCCGGAATCTGCTCAGGCCGAAAACAAAACGGAGGACCAACAGACAGAAACAGTTGCGGAAAACGGAAGTTCTGCGGGTAATAACATTCCGATCCTCTATTTCTCTGCAGACAACACAAAGGACGTTGATGCAGTCAGCTCTGCAACACCTATGACAGACGGAACAGCCTCCGTGGAATGGATCGCAAATATCATCCATGACAACGTAGGCGGTGATCTGATCCCGATCATTCCGTCAGAAGATTATCCGCTTGAGTACGAAGCACTTGCGGATTACGCAAAGAAGGAGCGCGATGACGGCGGCAGGCCGGCCTTTGAAGACCTTGGAGTCGATCTGGCAAGCTATGACGTTGTTTTCGTAGGCTACCCGATCTGGTGGTATGAAATGCCGATGATCATGGATACCTTCTTTGATCAGTATGATTTCTCCGGGAAGACCATCATCCCTTTCAACACCCATGCCGGAAGCCGTGACGGGGGCACTTACGGTGATATCAAAGAACTGGAACCGAATGCAACCGTTCTGGAAGGGCTTGCGGTTCGCGGGGAGGATGCCGGAAAAGACAGCACAAAGGAAGCAGTGCTTTCATGGCTGGAGGGACTGGACCTGGAATGACGTACTCCGTGCCCGGTGAGATCACGGTCGGCAAGGAAATACAGAGAGGGTTTATCAATGACAATATCCTGCATTCGCCGGAGCACGGAGATATCCACTATTCCAGTTACATACCGGAAACCTACGACGGTACGAAGCCATATGCTCTGTTTGTAACGCTTCCAGGATGGGAGGGACTGTATTTCCAGGGTGTCGGAGCCAATATGGTCGAAGACTTCGGCGTGGAAGCCATTCAATATAACGATGAGATGATCGTCCTCTCCACGCAGCTGAACGACTGGGGCGAGACCTCTGCCGATCAGGCGATAGCGCTGACGGAATTCTTTCTTGCCCATTACAACATTGATCCGGAGAAAGTCTATCTGCACGGATATTCCGGCGGCGGAGAAACCGGTTCTCTTGTGATGGCGAAAAGGCCGGAACTCTATACAGCATTCCTGTGCTGTGCAACGCAGTGGGACGGCAACATGACGTCCCTGGCAGAAGCACGGACGCCGGTTTATATGGTTACGGGAGAAAACGACAGTTATTACGGATCGAAGCCGCTGAAGGATGCGTACGAAAAGCTGTATGACCTGTACCTGACGGAAGGCCTGACCGAAAGAGAGATCGACAGTCTGCTCATCCTGGATATAAAAGAGGAACAATATTTTACCGCCAGAGGCTTTACAGATCAGCATATGGGCGGGCAGGCATTTGCAAAAGACAAAAGCATCATGGGGTGGCTGTTCGGAGCGCATTGAGAAAAGAGGCACATGCACTTGAAGAAAATGATTTTATTGATATGTTTTCTGCTTCTGATCGGAACTCTGGCTGCCTGTGCAAGGATTCAAGACCAGATGCAGGAGCAGACAAAGCAGAGTGAAACAGAGGCACCATCGGAGGACACAAAAGAACGCTCAGATGATGCCTCATCAGAGAATAAGGAAACTATGGAACAAAAAGGATATACTGTCGCTGTTCCGTCCTCATATAAGACCTCATCAGACCATCCCGGTACTGTGACCAGGCTGGATTATGATTCGAAGGATTATGTCGGAGATGGGGCGGCAATCACAAAAACAGCTTATGTCTATACGCCTTACGGCTATGACGAAAACGATGAAGAAAACCGATACAACATCGTTTATCTGATGCATGGCTGGGGCGGACACGCAGGCGAATACTTTGAATATTCCTCCACAAAAAACATGTTTGATCATTTGATCGAAAACGGAGAGATCCCGCCAGTCATCATCGTATCAGCCACGTTCTACAATGAAAACAGCGATACAGGCTTCAGTGGTTCCATTGCGGAGTTCCGTCAGTTCCACCGGGATTTTGAAGAGAACCTGATGCCTGCGGTGGAAGGAAGGTTTCATACCTACGCGAAGTCTGCTTCAGATGAAGATCTGAAGGCATCCAGGGATCACCGGGCATTCGGCGGTTTCTCCCTGGGCTCGGTCACGACCTGGCTGCAGTTCTGCTATGACGCAGATTATATTCGTTACTTCCTGCCGATGAGCGGCTCCTGCTGGTACTACGGCACCTATGGGGACTTTCAGATCGAGAAAAATGTGGATTTTATCGAGCAGCTCGTGAAGGATAACGACCTTAACGAACGCGGATATTTCATTTATCACGCTGTCGGCACACAGGATGCGGTCAAGAGCCAGTCCATCGATATGGCGGAGGAAATGCTTGAGCGATCAGATGTGTTTACACCGGAGCATTATATGTTCCATCTGAAGGATGGCGGCTATCACGACTTTGATGCCGTACAGGAATATCTGTACAATGCGCTGCCTCTGTTTTTTCGGGATCCGGATAATGATCAGGTGATTTCCGATGCAGCTCCGGCTGCTGTCTATACAAAGGACACCGGAATTACCGAGGTACAAAATGATCCTGCTTTCGGTGGTTACGGCAGGCTGCTCTTTCCTGTAAACAGCGGATATATGAGCGGTGATACACTGGGGAGTCTTCGTCTTACCTGGTACAACAACATTGATCCGGATAA
>CACZBW010000047.1 GCA_902779575.1 uncultured Lachnospiraceae bacterium | reverse complement strand
ACACAGATCATGATGAGGAAGCCCTGGAAGCCGAGGGCAAAGAGTGACCGGAGATAGTTCTGCCCGATCTGGCTCTGTTCCCGGTTCCCGAAGGTTGCGAACGGGATCGGCGCAAGACTGGTCATGAGATAGATCTCCACCATACGGCCATAGACGATGACGAAGATCACGACCGACAGGATCATGGAACACAGCTGCACCACAAAGGACTGCAGGAACAACCCAAGAAGCGGTCCGAGTTCCATTTCCTCCAGTGTCTCCCGCATGCTTTCCAGAGTGGACGCATCTACCGCCGTACTGCCGGAGATGATCCCGGCACTGGCGTTCACCACATGCTGGGCCACATCAAAGACAGCCATGGTGATGTTGAAAGTGTTCGTGATCAGCAGAACTGCCACGAAGGTCTTGAAGACCCATTTGAAGAAAATCCAGGTCTCAAAGTTGGACAGGTTATTGTGATCGATAATCATCTGGATCAGCTCATAGCAGGCGATGAAGGTGAGGATCATGCCTGCAATCGGGATGATGACGGACTCTGACACGTTCCGTACCATGGAGAAGACCCCCGGCGAAAAGGCCGAGGGTGATCTCCCTACCTGAGCCGCCACGTCGCCAACCTGCTGGTTGACCGCGTCGAACATCCCCGACAGATTGTTCATGATGCCGTCAATGAGCATCCCTTTGAGCCATTCCGTAATCTGTTCGAGAATTGTGTTCAAAAGGCGTTACCTCCCGTGTCTTAACCAAACAGGCCCGAAAGAAGCGGTACCAGCGTCGTGCCGATCAAAGCGACTCCGCCGCCCGCCATCAGCTGCTTCATTCCCTGCGATTTCGCGCCGGGATTGTCGTTGCCATAACCTTCCAGCAGGTTAATAGCTCCCCAGATACCGAGACCTGCGCCAAGGGCTACAACCAGTGTCTGCAATACTGTGATCGCGCTGTTGAAAAATGCCATATTAGAGTCCTCCTTCTTGTTACCGGCAGGTTCTCCACCGGTTTGATATGGTTTGAAAACAAAAATGCCCTTTATCTGCATGTGCACCTGCAGAAAAGGACATAAAAATAGCCCGCGTTCGGTTTAATGAACACAGGCTATGTAGTATTCAGCTCAGCTTCAGGATTCAAGGTTCACGGGTTCGTATTTCTCCTAAGCTGCCCAAAATTCAGTTTTAAAGTCGTTTTTCGTAATTATTTTTTGTATTTAGGCTTTAAATATTGATTTCTCAATGGGTTCATGCTATCATTGGCATGAATGAGACCAGTTGAAGGAGGTGGCTATCATGTTATGCCAGTTTTCATTCAGCAACTTCCGCTCCTATCGAGATGAAACCACATTCGATTTCCAGGCTGCGGCTCTTTCTGAGTTCAAGGACAGCCTTATAAAGACTGAAAAGGGAAATGATATTCTGCCGGTTGGTGTGATCTACGGCCCGAATGGCGGCGGCAAGTCCAACCTTCTTGCCGCCCTGGGGTGCGTGATCTCTCTTGTTACTGAGCCCGTCTATGAGCTTGGCAAGAATCACGCCCGTTTCATTATGCAGCAGAAGGTATCCTGTGTCCCCTATCTGTTCGATGAGGATTCCCGGGAGGAGCCTTCCCGCTTCCAGCTTTTTTTCCGCATCGGTGAATATGAATACCGCTACTATATTGTGCTTCGGGGCGGCGTAATAGAGGAAGAAACACTCTATCGCCGCAAGCTCGGGGCCAGCCGGGCAGCAAAGGTCTTTGAAAGAAATCATGAAGGAATCTCACTTGGAACCATTCTCGGGAGTAAGAACATCAACACCGAAGTAAATGCCAAGATGCCGCTGCTCTCCTTCCTTGCGATAGGCTATTCCATCCCCGTGATTGCAGAAGTCATTCGCTGGTTTGAAGAGTGTATCATCAGAAACTATGCGAATCCATTGGCCGAGCAGCAGATCCTTCTCTCCGATGACGACATTTCAAAGAAGCAGTTCCTTACCATGATGAACGACATGGGGATCGGCATCACCGGGTACCGGTTTGATCAGCAGAGCAATGAATTTTACCTGCAGAGGACCCTGCATGATACGCTCTATGAGCTCCCCTTTTCCAGTGAGTCCGACGGAACCCGCAAGCTCTTTGCCGCTCTTCCGGTCATCCTGATGGCCCTGAAGGAGGGACGTCTGGTAATCGTTGATGAACTGGATGCCAAGCTGCATCCGAAGCTTCTCCGCTATGTCATCCGGCTTTTTACAAACCCGGAGATCAACAAAAACGGAGCTCAGCTGCTCTTCACTTCGCACGACATGTCCACAATGAAGAACAGCATCTTCCGCAGGGACGAAATCTGGTTCGCCGCTTTGAATTCGGAAAACAGCAGTGAGGTCTATTCTCTCTCTGAGCTCCGCAAGGAGAATAACGATCCTATCAACAATACCGCAGCTTATGATAAGCAGTATCTGGAAGGTCGGTATGGAGCTGACCCCTACCTCAGGAATATGCTGAGCTGGGAGGTGTGACGATGAGCCGTAAGCCTCCTAAAAAATCGGACATGGGCAAGTCCTGGATGAAGCCCCGTCGTGATTCCCGGCAGATGATCTCTCCGGAATATCATCTGATCGTTTCCGAAGGGACGAAAACCGAACCGAAGTATTTCGAGAAAATCAAAGAGACGATTGATGCCAAGTACCGGGATCGCATCCATCTGGATATCTCGGGTAAAGGCGACAACACGGTAAACCTCTTTAACCGGGCGGTGAAAGACGTAGCCCGGAGCAACAACGTTTATAAGCATGTCTGGCTGGTCTTTGACAAGGACGATTTCCCGCCTGAGCACTTTGACCGTACTGCAGAGCTATGTGCCGCAGAAAGCACAGACGAAACCAGGTATCATCCTATATGGTCCAACCAGTGCATCGAGTTATGGTTTCTGCTCCATTTCATGTTCCTGCAGGCGGACCTCCATCGGGATGAATACTGGCCGAAACTTACCGAAAGCCTGAAGTCAAAAAACCTTGGAACCTATTATAAAAACCGGACGGATATGTTTGATGTCCTCCGGCCTTACATGGATGATGCGATCCGGAACGCAAAGATGTTGGAAGAGATTAATACGGGAAAGACACCCAGCAGATCCACTCCAGGAACGATGATCCATCATCTGATCGAAACTCTGAAGCCATATCTGTAATCAAATCAATTCATCTCATCGCCTTACTTTCTCGCTCTTGATCCCAAAGGATAAGAGCGAGAAAGTAAGGATCAATAGATCAGCCAAACAGTCCGGACAGCAGGGGAACCAGCGTCGTGCCGATCAGGGCAACGCCGCCTCCTGCCATCAGCTGCTTCATTCCCTGCGACTTCGCGCCGGGGTTGTCGTTGCCGTAACCTTCCAGCAGGTTAATGGCTCCCCAGATACCGAGACCTGCGCCAAGGGCTACGACCAGGGTCTGTAAAACGGTGATTGCGCTGTTGAAAAATGCCATATAGGGCCTCCTTCTTTTTCAGCCTTTTCGGCTGGACTTTGTTTTGCTGCATTTGCAGCCTGTTGCCGTCCGGATCGTTCCGCCGCGGAAAGCCTTATCTTTCTTATCTCTTGCCAGCACGGCTTGCTTTCCGGCAGATCCGAAATCCGGGCATGAAAAAAGCCCTCTGCTATATCATCAAGTGTGCTTATAGCAAAGGACTTCATTTCTATCGTCATTATTCCGTTGTCCTGTAAATCCTATGACTCCATCGGTGTGTCCTCCTGATTCTGTTTGTTATCCGGCATCCACAACATCAAACTGCTCATTGGCTTTCAGCTTCAGTCTGTGGTCGAGGTACTTCTCAATATCAAAAGTGAACCTCTTATCATAATCTGCCGTGTATTTATAATTCGGATGCTGGGTCAGGTCATATTTGTCCGAGAGGAAGGGCCTGACGCCGCGCAGCTGCAGGATGCATTTGCCGCCGTTCATGACCTGAAGTTCATCTACGGATAAAAGATCGTGGCCCAATTTCTGATAATTCAAGGAATGGGACTGCTCCCGTCCCCGGCTCTCCCCGGTATTGTAGGTGTCGATGGTCTCCTTGCCGAGTGCCTGGTTGAGATCTTTCAGCGTAGTCGGTTCTGTGCCTCCAAGAAAGAGCCGCGAGTCCATGTTGCCAATGATAGTATCTGCGTTGTCCTTGTAAATCGCCTTGAGCTGGGACTGCGCCTGCAGCACCAGACAGGCGGATATTTCACGGCTTCGGATCGTGGCCACCAGCTTTTCCAGGTTTGGGATCTGGCCGATATTGGCTGCCTCATCGATCAGGCACCGGACATGCACCGGAAGTCTCCCGCCATACACATCGTCCGCCTTCTCACAGAGCAGGTTGAAAAGCTGTGTATAGATCATGGAGAGCAGGAAATTGAAAGTAGCATCCGTATCTGACATGATCAGGAACAGTGCTGTCTTTTTGTCTCCAAGGGTGTCCAGCTCCAGTTCATCATAAGCTGTGATGTCCCGAAGCTCCTGAATATCGAATGGAGCCAGCCTTGCACCGCAGGAAATCAGGATGGATTTCATCGTTTTGCC
>CACZBW010000046.1 GCA_902779575.1 uncultured Lachnospiraceae bacterium | reverse complement strand
ATTTGGACTGACGGAGTAGTCATGAGCCACTTCGTCAATACTACGGTCTCCCTGAAGGACTTCGAGGATAACCTTTGCTTTAAACTCGGGTGAATAAGTCGTTCGTGCCATGATAGAAATCTCCTTCGGAATGATATTTTATCATGTTCACGATAAACTGTCTCATCTGTGGTCCAACTTCACGGTACCATTATAAACTATAAAGGAGCAAAAAACATCGGACAAGTTATCTGTGTTCCGGATGACTTTTTTGGAAATGATGAACAATGCGAAGGAGGGTACAATGGATATAACGCTCTAATATTTGTGTATGGTTTATAAAATATTCCGGTTTGGAAACTAAGTGATACTATCACTTGCTGTTCAGGATTTCCCGCTGCTGCGGATCTTTTCCTGGATCATATCGCGGTTAACGGCTAAATGCGCTGTCATGGCACATCTGGCGCCGATGGGATCCCTGTAATAGATCGAATTGGTGATGGATCTGTGGGTATAAATTGTTTCGGCCATGAGCTTACGCTCGGTTACATTGCAGAAAGTGGATATAGCGGACTGAATGATCGGGACAAGCGCCTGAACAACCGTGTTGCCGGAACATCTGGCTATGCAGGTATGGAATTCAATATCCTTTTCCATATGATCCGCTCCTTTCCGGTACAGTACTTCAACCTCATCGCAGTATTTCTTCAGTTCTTCGGCCTGTCCGTCTGAGCGCAGTTCCGCTGCCATGGCGGCAATCTCCGGTTCCAGCATCAGGCGGACGTCAAACAGCTCGAGAGCGAGGCGGTATTTATCTTTGCGGCCGGACAGATGCAGGGGGTCAGGCGTCGATGGGGAGGTGGAAATTACATAAGTTCCGGAACCGTGCCGGATCTCGACAAGTCCCTGAGAGGCAAGGCTCTTCATGACTTCCCTCATGGTGGTTCTGCTGGTATTGAATTTCTTCGCAAGCTCGAATTCGTTGGGAAGTTTATCACCGGGTTTACAGCTGAGAAGCAGATATTCGAGAATCTGGTCCTCGACCTGGGCGCTCCGCAGCGTTTTATTCATTCTGGCATATTCGTCTGTCATAGATGTATCCTTATCTGCGTCTCCGGGGACGCTGCCTGATAGAAACGGGCAACAGACCGGGGGAGTTATCCGGCGGTTTCTTATATTATACATGTATTATACATGGTGGCCAGGAAAGACATTGAAGAAATTCAGGGATAATAAGAACGGCGCTCAGGATTGGAAATGAAAGGACTATAGGAATGGTGCCCAGGACTGCAGAGAGTAATAACAAAGTTGATTACAGGAATTTTATAAGGTAGAATCACGCTATATGGAAGAAAAGACTCCGGAAAGCCGTCGGGTAGACAAAGCTCTGAAGAAAACACAAATCTCGGAAGAGATGGCCGGCACCGGAAGGAGAGAAAAGAGGTATCTTATGAAAATCAGACATTCCGCAGAACAGGACTTCAGCCGGATCATGGAAATCTACAGCTTTGCGAGAAGCTTCATGGCAGAGCATGGCAACCCCAATCAATGGGGCCCTACCGGCTGGCCGCCGGAGGATCTGATCCATAAGGATATCCGGGAGGGCAGAAGTTATGTCTGCCTCAATGACGAAGGGAATGTCATCGGCACTTTCTTCTTTACTTGCGGGGAGGATATTGAACCAACCTACCGGGACATCACGGACGGCGCATGGCTGGACGACAGCCCCTACGGCGTTGTGCACCGCATTGCCGGGGACGGGTCTGAGAAAGGGATCGGAGCTTTCTGCATCAACTGGGCCTATGAGCAGTGCGGCCACCTGCGGATTGACACGCACGGCGACAATATCGTCATGCAGAATCTCGTCAGGAAGCTGGGATTTGTTCGTTGCGGAACGATCTATGTGGAAGAGGACAATTACCCCCGCCTGGCCTACGAAAAAACAAGCTGGAAAGGAAAAGCAGCTGACGGAAAGAACTAGCTGAAAGAAACTGATGGAAAAGCTGACGGAACTGACGGAAAGAAACCGGTTGAAAAACAACTGAGCCGGAAAACGTCAGCAAGAGATGAAGACAGGAAACTGTCGCAGGATAACCGGCAGAACTTCCTGATCAATAAGGAGATCGTGCCCAGGAAAACATAGAAGCGGCTGGTCAGCTGCAGGGCTCTTCCGCCCAGCGCAACTATCTCGGCGTCACTGACGAAAGCCCTGATAATCGTGGGCCCCAGCAGCTGCATTACGATAAACATTGCCCCTGAAAATACGGCCATGGCCAGCATGGCGTCCCGCAGCCCTTCCCGTACCCGGTCCGTACGGCGTGCGCCGTAATTCTGTCCGGCATAAGTGGTCAGGGCCATACCCAGTGAACCAAAGGGCTGCTGGGTCAGCAGCTTCAGCGGCCTGCCCTCGCTCATGTTCATGGTTTTCGAACGCATCCCGTTCTTTTCCTCCCATTCTGTCAAAATGATTCAATCTCATGTACGTTACATCTCACTTGCTGATAATTCAATGAGCTATCCTTATCATTTCTTGATCTATCCTCATATCCTCCCGGAAACAATTGTGCGGATTCCTGTGAGAATGTATAATATATTCAGATATTATTAATCGTCCGGAAGATTGATCCATGGACATTTTTAGGTCCTGTTCTTCACATTCCGTGGACGGAGAGGATCTGGCGGACATCAGCCGAATGACGGGCTGCGGAACAGCCGCATGATTTCAGCCGAATGATGAGCTGCGGAACAGCCGCATGATTTCAGCCGGATGATGAACTGCGGAACAGCCGCATGATTTCAGTCGGATGGTGAACTGCGGACAGGCAACATATTTAAAGGAGGAAGATCATCATGAAGCAGGAAGCATTGGAAGTTTTGAAAAACCGTCGCGCCATCCGCGCTTTTAAGCCGGATCAGATCACAGAGGAAGAGCTGAATACTGTACTGGAGGCAGGCACCTTTGCGCCGACCGGCGGCGGCACCCAGGGCGTACAGATCGTCGCGGTGCAGACCCCCGAGACGGTAGCAGCAGTGGACGCGCTGAACGCGCAGGTATTG
This sequence comes from uncultured Lachnospiraceae bacterium, assembly GCA_902779575.1. Taxonomy (GTDB): domain Bacteria; phylum Bacillota; class Clostridia; order Lachnospirales; family Lachnospiraceae; genus Porcincola. Next base: position 1,495 of record CACZBW010000046.1, on the reverse strand, counting down.
AACAAGCCCGAAGCGCATCCCTACTACGGCGCTCCGACCATTATTCTGGTCTTTGAAACAGAAGCCTGTTTCACCCACGAGCTGGACGGCGCCGCGGTATGCACCAACATGCTGAACGCAGCCTATGCTGCCGGCCTCGGCTCCTGCTGGATCCACCGCTGCAAGCAGATGTTCGAACTGCCCGAGGGCAAGGCGCTGCTGAAGAAGTGGGGGCTGCCGGAGACACTGACAGGCGTGGCGTCCATCGCACTGGGTTACGCCGCCTGCGAGCATCCTGCCGCGAAGCCGAGGAAGGCGGATTATATCCTGAAAGTATAAACGGTGCGTCAGAAACACGTGCCCCCGCTTACGCGCAGGCACGACCTGCGGACAAAGTACCGGCGCTGTAAGCGGCATATTCTTTGAGTAACACATCCTTCGCTGAAAGAAACGGAGAACAGATCATGGCTTCAATCACGTGGCTTGGCCAGATGGGCCTGCGGATTTGCATGGATGGAACGACCATCCTTGTCGACTATTTTGCCTCTGACTTTCAGGGACGCAGGGTTCCCGCACTGCTTCCTGTCAGTGAAATGAAGAATGTCGACGGCTTTGCGGGCAGCCACAACCATCCGGATCATATCGACCATCCGGCCTGGCGCATCTGGGGCTCAGAGTGTCCGGAAGCGAAATTTATTTTCCCGTCAGTCCATCGGCAGTCGGTTCTGGATGACGGTATCCCGGAAGAGCGCCAGCTGCCCGTCGACGCGGGACAGAGCGTGCAGATCGGCGGCATTACGATACGCGCCATTCCCGCAGCCCATGAATTTCTCTCGCCTGATGAGCAGGGACGTTATCCCTGCCTGCAATATATCATCGAAGGAGAGGGGAAGCGGATTTATCATACGGGCGACACTCTGCGCTATGAGGGCATGCTGCCCCTGCTGAAAACATTCGGACATATCGATGCGGCGCTGCTTCCCATCAATGGCAGGGACGGGACGCGCTACCGGAACAACTGTATCGGCAATATGACTTTCCAGGAAGCGGCGGACCTTGCGGGAGAGCTCGAACCAGACCTGGTCCTTCCCGGACACTGGGATATGTTCGCGGACAATCCGGGTGATCCGGAAGCATTTGCCGATTATCTGGACGCGAAATATGAGGGAAAGATCGCCTGCCGGATTCCCGTACATATGGAAGAGATAAAGCTGTAGGATGCCTGTAAAATGCCTGCCGCTTTCCCGGGTCCGCGGAAAAGACTAAGATGCTGTCCGGCGGAGCAGGAACGGGCGCCTGCAAAGCTTCCGCCGGATCCGGTATTATAAAACGGAATAAGAAAATGAGTAGGTAATTGCGAAACTCGCTCCGTGAGTTAGCAATCCTGAACAAAACAAGGTCGAAATTCGGCTATGCAGGATTTCATTGATCAAAACGGGTGGGTAACCACGCTGAACCTTGAAAATTGACGTACTTTAATAAGCTCTTACAGTATTCAGTCCCAGCAGCCTATGCA
>CACZBW010000045.1 GCA_902779575.1 uncultured Lachnospiraceae bacterium | reverse complement strand
AATGAGCGTCCTCATGAAGCCATTGGATACAAGAAGCCAGCCGAAGTATTTTGCAGTTGCTTCAAAGCAGCTGTGACAACAGAAACAATTGAACTGGATCTGGTAAGTTGATTATTCCGGGAATGCAAGTTCCCTATGGACAGCGTGGATAACTGCCATTCCGCCTATGGACAAGCTGTGGATAAGCTATGGACAGCAAGCTGTCCACACCTTACCCACAGCTTGCCCACAGGCTCCATAATCGTGGCAGTTACCCACCCTGCCCACAGGGACGGCTACGACTACTGCCCACTCTATTCCTTTATTTATGTTAGTAACTGTTCATGATAAATATCTTGCTTCTTGGTCTTGACACAGGGCCCATTGTAGTTATAAATAGGTAAGAGGTAACACATCTTTACCGGCAACAAAGAGTTCATTTATGAGGAGGTTATTTAATGGACGCTGTAACACTCAATCCCACACGGCTGGCGCTGGCTGCTGTCATAGGACTGATCATCCTGCTGGTGCTCATTATCAGGTTCCATGTTCACGCCATGATCTCCATCCTGGTCGGCGCTCTTTCGATCGGTCTGATCGCAGGCATGCCTGTCTCAGACATTATCGGCGCCGTCAATGACGGAATCGGCAACACGTTAAAAGGCATTGCCCTGTTGGTAGGTCTCGGGTCCATGTTTGGAGCGATTCTGGAGATCTCGGGCGGCGCCCAGACACTTGCAGTCACTATGGTTAAGAAGTTCGGCGACGAAAAGGCAGCCTGGGCGCTCGGTCTCACCGGTCTTGTCGTTTCCATCCCGGTCTTCTTTGATGCAGGTCTGATCATCCTGATCCCACTTGCATTCTCTCTGGCTAAAAGAGCAAAAAAATCGACTCTTTTCTATGCCATTCCACTGCTTGCGGGTCTTGCCGTTGGTCACGCTTTCATTCCTCCCACACCCGGCCCGGTTCTTGTAGCAAATATGCTGGGCGTTGACCTTGGCTTTGTCATTCTGGTCGGTATCTTCTGCGGCTTCTTTGCAATGGTCGTTGCCGGTCCCATCTGGGGCAGATATGTAGGAAACAAATATATGATCAGCGTTCCGGAAACCTACAATCAGCCTGACATTGACGAATCAAAACTCCCCAAATTCAGCACCATCGTATGCATCATCCTGATCCCGCTGGTACTGATCATTCTGAAGTCTGTATTCGGAGTCATCCCCTCCATGGCCGGCATTATGCCTGTCCTGAACTTCTTCGGTGAGCCGTTTGTAGCGCTCCTGATCGCAACGATTGTCGCCATGTTCCTGCTGGGAATCAGGAACGGCTACAGCCTGGAAGAGCTGGAAAAGGTCATGACAAAATCTCTGGAACCCACAGGCCTGATCCTTCTGGTTACTGCCTGCGGCGGTGTTCTCAGATATATGCTGCAGTACTCCGGAATCGGTGATATCATCGGAAGTGTAACCGGTTCTCTGCATCTGCCGGTAGTTGTTGTTGCCTTCATTATCGCTGCCCTCGTCCGTATCTGCGTAGGTTCTGCCACCGTTGCCATGACCATGGCTGCGGGAATCGTCGCTGCGATGCCTGCCATTCAGGGTCTGCCGCCTCTGTACCTTGCCTGCACAACCGCGGCGGTCGCCGGCGGAGCAACTGTCTGCTCGCACTTTAACGATTCCGGTTTCTGGCTTGTCAAGTCCCTGATCGGCATCGATGAGAAAACAACCCTCAAGACCTGGACGATCATGGAGACACTTGTCGGCGGTGTCGGTTTTATCGTCGCACTGATCATTTCAATGTTTGCTTAAAAATATCTAACTTTGGAAAATGTCAGGAGGTTATGTATGAATTTAATCAGTCAGAAGATGCGTACACTTGCGCCTGAGCTGGATCCGCTGCGGATCGGCACGGGCTGGAAGCCGGAGGATCTTTCCAAACCCCAGATCTTTATCGGAAGTACTTTCGGAGACTCCCATCCCGGGAGCGGCCATCTCGACAAGCTCGTGGAAAAAGTACGGGAAGGCGCCGCTGACGCCGGCGGACACGGCGCAAGATATTTTGCGACCGACATGTGCGACGGCGAGAGCCAGGGAACGGACGGCATCAACTACTCTCTGGTCAGCCGGGAGATGATCGCGAACATGATCGAGATTCAGGCAAATGCGACGCCTTTCGACGCCGGCGTTTATCTGGCAAGCTGTGATAAAGGATGTCCCGGAAACCTTATGGGTATGCTGCGCGTCGATATCCCATCCCTGTTCGTGGCAGGCGGAACCATGAACGCCGGGCCCGAAATGCTTACGCTGGAGCAGCTGGGCATGTACAGCGCCCAGTATGAGCGCGGAGAGATCACGGAAGACCGTCTGAACTGGGCCAAATGCAATGCCTGCCCCTCCTGCGGCGCCTGCTCCTTTATCGGAACCGCTTCGACCATGCAGATCATGGCGGAAGCGCTGGGACTGTCTCTTCCGGGATCAGCCCTGATGCCGGCCACAAGCCCGGACCTTCTGGAGTATGCTTATCTTTCCGGCAAGCGCGCCGTCGAGATGGCAGGAGATGACTCGATGAAACCCTCCTCCATCCTGACTATGAAGAGCTTTGAGAATGCCATCATGGTCCATGCCGCGATCTCCGGATCGACCAATACCCTCCTTCATCTGCCTGCGATCGCTCACGAACTCGGCCTCGAGATCACTGGCGATACGTTCGACAGACTGCACAGAGGAGCGCACTACCTGCTCGATGTCCGTCCCGCAGGCAAATGGCCGGCAGAGGTCTTCTATTACGCAGGCGGTGTCCCGGCTATCATGGAAGAGATCAGGGACGTCCTCCATCTCGATGTCATGACCGTTACCGGCAGAACGCTCGGTGAAAACCTGGATGAGCTGAAAAGGAACGGCTTTTATGAGAAATGCGACAGATGGCTGCAGGATTTCAACAGACGTTATGCGGACATCCTCGCCGCGCAGGGTTATGAAAAGGGTATCACGAAGGAAGATATTATCCGTCCTTATGACAAAGCCATCGGTACCGTCGGTTCCATTGCCGTGCTGAAGGGAAACCTCGCCCCGGAAGGCGCCGTCATCAAGCATACGGCCTGCCCGAAGGAAATGTACAAAGCTGTTCTTCGGGCCCGCCCGTTTGACTCCGAAGAGGAATGCCTGGACGCCGTGCTGCATCATAAGGTGGAAAAAGGCGACGCTGTCTTTATCCGCTATGAAGGACCCAAGGGCAGCGGCATGCCTGAAATGTTCTATACCTCGGAAGCAATCAGCTCCGACAAGGAGCTGGGACGTGCCATTGCGCTGATCACGGACGGCCGCTTCTCCGGAGCCTCTACGGGCCCGGTTATCGGTCACTGCTCTCCCGAAGCCGCAGACGGCGGCCCGATCGCCCTTGTAGAAGAAGGTGATCTCATTGAGCTTGATGTGTTTGAACGCAGGCTGAACATCATCGGCGTTGCCGGTGAGCGCAAAACGCCGGAAGAGATTGAACAGATTCTGGCTCAGAGGCGTGCCGCATGGCAGCCCAGGCCCCGCCGCTATAAACGGGGAGCGCTTCGTCTCTTCTCCGACCATGCTGTCAGTCCGATGCGCGGCGCATGGCTGGATTACGAAGACGACTGAGAAGTACAAGTATTTTCAGACATCCACTGATTACAGACCTTAACAGAACACGGCGCTTCATGTCTTATACATGAGGCGCCGCTTTTCATTCCCGGCTGAAGGTGCGCCGCCGGATGAAAGATGCGGAGAAGAGAAGAAACAGCACGGAAAAGTAACCGGGGGGGGTGCAGTTACTTTGGCAAATAAGGCCGCAAAAAATATTTTAAAATAATGTGGATCTTTCTCCTGCCTGCCGTATATATCCATGAAAACAACAACGGATCAAAAAACATCCGTTTTTCATATAGATTAAATAATAGAAAACAGGAGGCATTATCATGAAAAAGAAAAATCTGTTCACCCGTTTTAAAGAGTTTATCGTTGAGAGTTTTCGCGAATATAACGAAGGGATCAGATACTGCATTCAGCATAATCTGTTAACGGCAATACCGGACAGTTACTCTTACCAGATTGCCTTCTGACCCGCATAGAACTTAGAATTGAAAATCAGATTTGATATATGAATCTGCAGGGACAGAAACGGATCTCCCCTGAAAATCCCGGGCAGCAGCGTGGATGCCGGGTAATTTGAATATAGATAATTTAAATATAGATAAAATGGCAGCGGCCGGAAGCAAAATTCCGGCCGCTGCCATTTTATATCGGGATTCTTAAAAATGATCTGCCGGACAGCAAACTGTCAGACACCAAAACGTATATTCTTAACCGTTCTGTTCTCAATCAGCAGATCTTCATAGATGCGCGCGCCGCCATTTCCGACAGGTGCCTGTGCCAGCAGACCTGCTCTGACTTTCTTACCGGCCGGAAGGCTGAAGAAACGCATCATAAAGAAATGCTCTCCGTCAGTTGAATAGTGGAAGGAGAAGGTGTTGTCCACACGGCAGACTCTCAGCCATGCAGTGTTTCCGTCCAGATTGCATCCATTGGCGTCGTCAGATTCGCCCTGTTTTGTCACGACGCTGACCGCGGCATGGGTTCCGAAATCCGTCATTTCAAAGCAGGCTTTCGCCCAGTTCTTCAAATCAACCATGACCATGAGGGATGCGGAATCATAGGTATCTTTGAAGTCATGGGATACTTTTGCCTGCATGACAAAATCGCCGTGAACCTCCCATGACTGAAGTCACGGGCTTCCTGATGCGGCTTTTGCCGCAGGCTGCTTTATACAGCCGGACCTGGTCCTCCGATGGTCAGCCGGTCT
>CACZBW010000044.1 GCA_902779575.1 uncultured Lachnospiraceae bacterium | reverse complement strand
TAGGGACGGCTTGTCCAGCGCCACCTAACATGAGAAAATGAACAGGGGCTCTCGTGGATTCTAAAGGAGTCTGCGAGAGTCTCTGGTATTTTCTCAGACAGTCTATGAGAATGCCAGGCATTCTCGTAGAGTCTCGCAGACAGGAGGTACAGCCATGACCGAGCTAACGATTCAAAGCACAACCAAACAAAAGCATCTTCTGGAATGGAGCCAGCGGGTAGCGGACTGCCGCAGCAGCGGGCTTTCGGTAAGTCGCTGGTGCACGGAGCATGACATCAAGCCCAAGACTTATTATGCATGGCAGAAAAAGGTCTTTGCAGCGATGATCGAGCAGCAGAAACTCCAGATGATGGAAGAAACCGGGAACGAAAACAAGTTTATAGAGTTGCCTTCCTTGGAGTTGGGAGCAAAACGGGGCAGAGATCTGGTTGCTTCTGTTCATGTGGGAGAAGCGTCCCTGGATGTATATGAGGGTGCGAGTCCTGAAATCGTGACCACACTTTGCCAGGTGCTGAACCATGCTAAATGATTTCTCCGGTGCAGACCGTGTATACATTGCCTGCGGCTACACAGATCTTCGAAAAGGGATAGACGGATTGGCTGCCCTGGTCCAGCAGCAATTCGAACTGGACCCGTTCACAAACACATTGTTTCTGTTCTGTGGCCGCCGGAGAGACCGGATCAAGGGCTTGTATTGGGAAAAAGACGGATTTGTTCTCTTGTACAAGCGACTGGAAGAAGGCGTTTACCAATGGCCGCGATCCGAAACAGAGGCCAGACAGATTACGCCGCAGCAGTACCGCTGGCTGATGGAAGGATTAAAGGTGGAGCAGCCCCAAGCCCACCGTCCGGTGACCGGATTGAGTGCCATATAAAAGTGACGGAAACCCTTGAAAACTCTGTACTTTTTGGCACTTCTATGGTATAATAAGAACATGAAAAACGATGCTGTTTTGGAGACAAGCAACACGGAAACGGTCACCATTTCCCGTGCGGAATATGAAGAACTGAAAGCGCAGAATCAGTGGCTGCTGGAGCAACTGAAACTGATCCGTCGGAGGAAATTCGGAACATCCTCAGAGAAAGCGACGGAGGAAGTTTGGGAGCAGTTGAGCCTTCTGTTCAACGAGGCCGAAGTGTGTGCTTCTGAAGAGAAGGAGACAGAGGCACCTGTCGTGGAGGTTCGTCCTCACACCCGGAAGAAATCCGGCAGCGTGAGAGATGTTGTCCCCAAAGACATTCCCGTAAAGGTCGTGGAACACAGCCTGCCTGAAGAAGAGCGAGTTTGTCCTGAATGCGGAGAAGAGATGGCCGTGATCGGGAAAGAGATTCGTGAAACGTTGGTGTTTCAGCCTGCCCAAGCATATTTGAAGCAGGATGTATACTACACCTATGGATGCCGGAAGTGCGAAGAGGAAGATGTCACGACACCTATTCTCAAGACGCCGAAGGAGCCGGCTTTGATCCCCGGCGGATATGCCTCTCCGGAAGCGGCAGCTCACATTGCCGTGCAGAAATTTGTGATGGGATCTCCGCTGTATCGTCAGGAGCAGGAATGGAAGGGGCAAAACATCCTGCTTTCCCGGCAGACGATGTCCAACTGGCTGATCCGGTGCGCCCAGGATTGGTTTGGCCCGATATATGAGCAGTTACATAGGAAGCTTCTGAAACAGGATTTGCTCCATGCGGACGAGACGGAGCTTCAAGTGCTGCATGAGGATGGAAAGAGCCCGCAGTCCAAGAGCTATATGTGGCTGTACCGAACCAGCGGAGACGCTGTCCATCCCATTGTGCTGTACGAGTACCAGCCAGGCAGAGGGCAGGAGTACCCGCAAAGGTTTCTGGATGGATTCCAAGGCTATCTGCAAACAGATGGTTACGCAGCCTACCATGGTTTGGAAAATGTGACCCATGTTGGATGCTGGGCTCATGCCCGAAGAAAATTCGAGGAGGCACAGAAAGCTGTGCCAAAAGGGAAACGCTCTAATACAGCAGAACAAGGCGTTGCCTATTGCACACAGTTGTTCAAACTGGAGGAAAAGTTTAAGGAACTCTCTCCGGAAGAACGGAAGAAGAAGCGTCTGGAGCAGGAGAAGCCTGTTCTGGATGCTATGTTGGTATGGGCAAATACGAGGAATGCGGCACCCAAGTCCGCATTAGGCCAGGCGCTGACCTATCTCAAAAACCAGTGGCCATATTTGACCAACTATCTTTTGGACGGACGGATCGAGTTGAGCAACAACCGCGCGGAGCGAAGTATAAAGCCCTTTGTGATTGCACGGAAGAACTTCCTGTTTGCCAACACCTCGATGGGCGCCCAAAGCAGCGCCGTGATCTTCAGTTTGATTGAAACAGCCAAAGAGAATGGCCTTGATCCATATCGTTATCTGACTTGGGTCCTTGCAGAAGCACCAAAGCGCTCCGCAAGCGATTCCTTATGGGCTGCTGCCCTGATGCCCGAAAATGCGCCGCCGCAGTGCAGGGTAAAGTGGACATGATTGAGGTAAGATTCTCTGTTTTTTGCTGACCCGCCAGAAGTGGCCGGGACAACAAGAGTCGATCCTTATAGAATAAAGTTGATGGCAATCCCATCAATTTTATTGACAGGAGGACTCCCCATGAAAAAAAAGAAAGTCAGCGGTGCACATCCCAAAAGTCCCCTTCAGCAAGCGAGAATAAAGGCAGGGCTTACACAGGAATATCTCGCAGAGATCCTCGATTGTGGTACGCGAAGTGTTCAGGGATACGAGGCCGGGCGGTGCGATCCACCCCTGGCCAAATTGAGGAAAATGATGTCTCTTTATGAGTGCGAGTTTGCCGACCTGTATCCCGACAGTGCTGATGCAAAGCCTCCGTCCTCAGAACTGGCGAACGGCGGCAATCTTAAGAGAACATCTGTTTTTGCACAGCAGTTTTGGTGCGTTTCCTTGTGCTCTGCCGGTTACAGGCAGAAGATGCCCATTACTGAAATCATGGTTTTTCATACTCATTTCGGAGAAACCGGATTCTACGTCTGTCCACGATGCAAACTCACTTTGGACCGCGATTTTTTTGGACCGCGATTTTGTTTCGTTTTGCGACCGCTGTGGCCAGCATCTTGATTGGAAGGATTACCGAAAGGCCAAATTGATTTATCCGGGCCGGAAATATATTTATACGAGGAAGTACGGGTTGGCGGCTTTGTGCCCTTTCCCGTACTTCGTTTTATTCTGACATCTGTGTATGCCGTTTGACGCTTACTACTATACCCATAGAACACCCTTGCAATCCCATAACAACATCAATGACTGGAGGTGTACAAGATGCCGATATCAACAACCCACTACAGAAGATGTAGAACCTGTGGGAAGGTCTTCCCTGTCGTAATAGGTGACTGCATTGGCAGCTATGAATTCCTCATGCTACTCCACCCTGTTTGCGGCGAATGCAAGGAAAAAGAAGTGGAAGAAAAACTCAAGAAACTATTCAAAGGAGGCTCCCCTTGACGGAATACAAAACCATACTCTCAACCTGGACAGTTTCGCTCCCCGATCATGGAGAGGTCGTCTTCCGGCGTCTGGAAGATCTGCCCTTCGCCGGGTTCTGTGAAACGGAAACCGATTATAAGGAACTGCTGGAAAAACAAGGGCTCCGCGTGAAGGCCTGCGCAGAGTACAGGCTTCCCGACTTTGACCCGGATGAGTTTGAACAGCGGTTCCACTATGATCACAAGGTGTTCTGTACCGATGAGAAGGACCTGCATATCATTGAGCTAAATGCAAGGCAGGAAGAACTCAGCCACAAAAGGATCCCTCTGTCCTCTTTTCCGGACGGCTATCTCTACATCGCCCAAGGGTCCGTTTATGAGGACCAGTCGGAATCCATTTTCCTCCGCTCCAATCTTCTGGTAGACGTTTTCACAACCAAAGACGAAGCCCTTGCAGCGCTTCGGGAGAAGTACTTCTCCTATATTGAGCAGCGGATCCTGTGGGAGGGTTATGAGGATGAAGATGAGGACGAGCATATTAGCGACCGGGAGAAAAACCTGCCATCCTATAGATTCTGGATCAGCAAGGTATCCCCCAATCGTTACCCAGTCATCCTAAATGAAAATGATCAGGAGCTTCGGCAGTGGTATGATCCTGCGAGCATCGACCGGAGCTCACCGGACGCTCTCTATCACGAGCTCATGCGGCTGGTCCAGGCAGAAACCACTGTCTACAGCGCGTCCTTCCGCCCGATGGTCACGCTGTGGCAGATCGGCCCTGACCGGCAGGCATATAAATCCTATGAGGATTTTATTCATAACAGCCGTTCAGAGTTTGCGGCGGGAGATTATGTACAGCTGGATTCCAGGTATGAGCCCAGCATCAGAGGCTTCCCCTCCTCGGACATCATAGGGGACCTCCTTTACAGGGAGCAGGAGATAAGGGAGCGCGGCCGGTATTATTATAGCGGCGGCAGTTATGTCGTCCTGAACACCATGAGCCGGAACCCGATTCTGGAGTGCGCTGACCCGCTGTTCTGGTCCCGCTCCTTAGCCCTCGAAGGGATGGACAGGAATGACCATTACGTTTCCATCCGGATGGAAGACGTGCCAGAATTCATGTGCGCAAGATTGCCTGATGAGGAGGTGGAGCCCGGCTCCTTCCTGGAGCTGACCCGAGAACTGGTAATGACGGGCGGCATTCCCTCGGAGAGCCACAGAGAAACCCTTGAACAGGGTCTAGTGGAGCTGATTCCGGATAAATATCTGCCCTATACAGACCTGAAGCTGTTTCAGGAATTGCTGCAGGAGCGACAGGCCGCTGCAGCAGAAGGAGGTGCCCATTGAATCACTACAAAACAATCATATCTACCTGCACGATCTCCCTTCCAGGATACGGCTCTTTGGTTTATGATGGCACGGGAGAGAGGAATTGCGCCGGAATCTGCGAAATTGAGCCCAGCTATTTTGAAATGCTGCGAACACAGAAGTATCGAATCAGCGCATGCACGGAATACTGGATGTCTGCCTTTTCCCTTGAAGAGTTTGAGCGGCGGTTCCAATTCAGTCATAGAGCCATCTGTACAGACGATACGAATCTGCATCTGATCGAATTGAACGCGCTGCAAGAGGAGGTCTCCCACACAACGATCCCCCTTACTGAATTTCCAGACGGATTTCTTTATGTCGCTCAGGGCATCCTCTTTGAGGACAAGACCGATCTCATTTTTCAGCGGGACAATTTGCTGTTTGACGTGTTTCCCACCGAGGAGGCCGCGCTGACCGCACTGAAAGAAAAGTTTACGCCCTTGATCCGCGAGAGAGTACAGCGGAAGCTTGGCGCGGAGCCCAGCGACCTCTCAGAAATCAGGCTGGAGCAGGCTCTGCCATCCTATCAGTTTTATGTGCGAAAAGTATCTCCCAGCCGGTTTCCTGCCGAACTGGGCCACAGCACCCATGATGACCTTAGATGGTATGATCCTCAGAAGCTGGATCGAAGTGATCCAGACCGGCTCTATCGAGATTTGATGCGACTGGTCGCCTGTGAAGTCCACCTGTATAACGCCTCCTTCCGGCAGATGCTCAGTGCATGGGAGATCAGCAACTATGGGGAATGGTGCTATAAATCCTATGAGGACTTTATTTCCAACAGCGCACCGGAGTTTTCGGTAGGAGACTGCGTGTATCTAAACGATTTGGAGTGCACCAGAATGGAATACCTCCTGCATCGGGAGAAGATGGATGGCAAAGGTTATCGACCCAGCGGCAGCTACGTTGTGGTCCCCTCCAGAGACAGAACCCGTATCCTGGATTCCTGGGACCCCTTGATGTGGTCGAAGGTCGTCCGTCTGGACGGTGTAGATTCCGATGGGCAATACTACTTCTACGACTGGGATGACATTCCTGAATACAGATGTACAAGGATCCCGGAGGAGGAAGTCCCCGAGGGCTCTTTCCTGGAATTGACCAGAGCTCTGACTCTGGAAGACAAAATCGTATATGAGGGGCACAACAAGCGACTGGAACAGGAGTATTTCGATCTGAGCTCCGTGAAAAAGATTCCATATACGGAACTGCCCGCATTTCGGGCGATTCTGGAGAAACGAGCCAACAAACCCGGAACTTCCGTAGCAGCGGGAGATCCCGAAAAGATATGAGAAAGGCGGAAACATTTGATAACGATAGAAAACACATACAACACCGCCAAGGTGTTCACGGACACGCTGGACCCCGGTGCCGAGGGCCTGATCCGCGCCCTGTGCGGCAGTCCGGTCTCTCAAGGCAGCACTATCCGCATCATGCCCGACGTCCACGCCGGTAGGGGCAGCGTCATTGGCACCACTATGACCCTTACCGACAAAGCAGCCCCTGGCCTGGTAGGAGTAGACATAGGCTGCGGAATGCTGGTGATGAAGGTCCATGGCAAGCGGATGGAACTGCAGAAGCTGGATAAGGTTATCCGGCAGATGGTTCCAGCGGGACGCTCTATCCGCTCGAAGCCTCACCGCTTTGCGGAAACCATCGACCTGGATTCCCTGCGCTGCGGCAAGCACGTCCAAAAAGAGAAAGCCCGCCAGAGCGTTGGGAGTCTGGGCGGCGGCAATCACTTCATTGAGCTGGACAAGGATGAGGACGGCGGCTATTGGCTCATCATCCACTCCGGAAGCCGTCACCTGGGCGTGGAGGTATCCACCTGGTATCAGGACCTCGCCCATCAAAACAGCCCGGAGGGAACGCCCTATGAGCTCTCCTGGCTGACTGGGGACCTGATGGGTGACTATCTCCACGATATGGCTCTCACCCAAAGCTTTGCAGAACAGAACCGTCAGGCCATAGCAGATGAAATCGTAAAGGGGATGAAGTGGTCGATAGAGGACAGCTTCTCTACGGTCCACAACTACATTGACCCCGAGCGTATGATTTTGCGAAAGGGGGCGGTGTCAGCAGAAAAAGGAGAACGTCTCATCATTCCTTTGAACATGCGGGACGGCTGTCTGCTCTGCATCGGTAAGGGAAATCCAGACTGGAACTGCTCTGCGCCCCACGGAGCGGGACGCCTCATGAGCCGCTCCGATGCACGGCAGTCCTTTACCCTGTCCCAATTCAAAAAGGAAATGGATGGCATTTACTCCACTTCCATTAACCGTGACACCCTGGATGAGAGCCCAATGGCCTATAAGCCGATGGACGAGATCGTCTCCCGTATCGACTCAACCGTTGAAATCAAAAAACATATCCGCCCGGTCTATAGCTTCAAGGCCGGGACAGAATAACAATCAACAGAGCAGCGCCTTCGTTCCATATTCCGGAGCGGAGGCGCTGTAGGTTTATCCTGACCGGTACAACAGTCTTGTATCAAAACTATTTTCAAAAATGAGAGACAAATTCTTCAACGTGACATCGAGTGTCCAAGCCGCTTGTTATACTTTCAATAGAATCGAACCAGATGACAATAAACCGCGAGACAAAGAAAGGAAGATCATCATTTCAGAAAATGATCAGACAAAACACACAGTATCTCGAGAAAGGAGAAACCCATGAACAGCTGTGATAAGAACCTGCAGGCGTTCATCAACACCTTGGAGGAAACCAAATCCATTTCCTCCGGCTGGCCGGAATTCTTCTTCGTGAAGTTCGAGGGCAAAGATGTCATTCGCTGGCCGTTTTGGAAGGAAACAGGCGCATTCAAGAGCAAAGCTGCCTGCAAGGCACAGGCAGAGAAGACTCTGAAGACCATCTATAATCAAGCTGAACAGCGGTTCCGCCAGGCCAAGGATGAGGTCCTGACAAACTACCTTGACAGCCTGACAGAGCATCTGGGCCGGCTGGATGGCCTTCTGGCTCAGTGCCGGACTGCCGAAAACGAAACCGCTGCGGAATCGATCCGTGATCTGCTGCAATCGGAGCAGATCAGCAGAGACATCATCCAGATCTTCGAGGGAAGCAGAGAAAACTACCTGCTCCCGCCCCTGTCCGCATACTTGGAACAAATCGAATACACGCACCACAGTCAGGAAGATCTTGCCCAGAGCGATGTGGAGCGTATCTTTGAACGGATGTTCCGCAGGTATGGCTTCAACGCTCTGGATGCGGCCCACAAGATCGATCAGGACTGCCGGTCGCAGATGCTGGAGTTCCGGAAGGAATTCCTCCGTAAAGCACGGCTCCAGGTGATTCGTACCATCGCAGAGCCTGTGCGAAAGCTGCTGCCTGAGCTGGCAGTAGATGAGACCGTCGCTTCCTGAAACCAGAAAGGAGAGACCCCCTATGACAAACCTGAATACAGCAACACAGGCTGTTGATG
>CACZBW010000043.1 GCA_902779575.1 uncultured Lachnospiraceae bacterium | reverse complement strand
TCTAAGATCAAGAACTTCCGCAACCGTGCAGGCATGACCGCCGAGCAGCTGGCCGATGCTCTTCAGATCTCCAAGAGCTCTGTCCGGAACTGGGAATGCGGCCTTACCCGTCCTGATCCAGAGTTTCTCTATCGGATGTTCACTATTCTGGATGTCGAGCCCAATGAGTTCTTCGGCTTTAAAGGGATCGGCACGCTCCTTACCACAGAAGAACGTGATCTTGTCGACTATTACCGGTCTTTAGACAAATCAGGAAAGGAAGACTTGCTGACCTTTGCCGAAGCCATGAACAAGAAATCCCACAAGCGAAAACTCATGACCGCCTACGACCGCATGAATGGTGTCGAAGACTGGGGCCGCTATGCTGCTGCCGGTGATGGTACCGACTGGCCGGAGTATCCAGAAAAGGAAGAAGTCATCCTGTTTGACAGTCCTATGGTCTCCCGTGCTGATGAGATCATCACCGTTACCGGAAAGAGTATGGAGCCTCAATTCCATGATGGAGACCGTGTGCTTGTGGAGCACTGCGTTGATCTTCGAAATGGTGACATTGGTATCTTCTATGTTCCCGGCATGGGTGGTGTCATCAAGCAGAAGGCTTACGACCGCCTGCACTCTATCAATCCGGACTACGATGATATCTTTCCCTACGAGGATGGTGCACAGATAGTTGGCCGCGTCCTTGGGAAGATTGATAAGGAAATGATTCCCAGCATGGAAGAACAGTCTCTGTACCTGGAGGCTTTGGAAACATTGAACTTATAATTTCTCTTTGAGAGCGGGAGGAAGGCGCTCATGGAATCCGAGCATTGTTATATAGCCATCGACATGAAATCTTTCTATGCCTCTGTGGAGTGTGTTGCCCGAGGATACGATCCGCTGACCACAAATCTCCTGGTGGCAGACGAAAGCCGCTCGGATCAGACGATCTGTCTGGCCGTCTCTCCTTCCCTCAAAGCCATCGGCGTTCCCTCCCGGCCCCGCCTATTTGAAGCAAAGCAGGCGATCCAGAAATATGAGCGAGAGCACCGGACAAAGGTGCAGTACATCACTGCCATCCCGCGTATGGCAGAATATGAGCGGGTCAGCTCTCTGATCTACTCCATCATCCTCCGGTATGCTGCGCCTATGGATGTTCATGTGTACAGCATCGACGAATCTTTCATTGATGCTGCACCCTATCTCCACTTCTATGAAACAGAAGCCAAGGCTGCCGGAGTTCATCCGGCGCACATAATGGCTATGACTATCATCCGAGACGTCCTGAAGACAACCGGAATCACAGCTACGGTCGGCATCGGCACCAACCTTTACCTTGCTAAGGTCGCTATGGATATCGTTGCAAAGAAAGCCGCGCCAGACAAGGATGGCGTCCGTATCGCCGAGCTGAACGAGGACAGCTACAAATATCTGCTTTGGGAGCACAAACCACTGACATCATTCTGGATGGTCGGACCAGGCAAAGCACATCGGCTGGAGAAGGCATATCTTTTCACCATGGGTGATATCGCCCAGAAATCCCAATGGGATGAGGAATGGTTCTATAAGACCTTCGGGATCGATGGCGAAATCCTAATCGCCCACGCGTGGGGCTATGATCCGGTCACGATAGCCGACATCAAGAATTACAAGTCCGAAGGTCACAGCCTTTCCAACGGTCAGGTCCTTCCCCGGCCTTATAAATACCAAGAGGCCCGGATCGTGCTATCTGAGATGATCGACGGATTGTGCGCCGATATGTTTGCCAAGACGCTGATCGCGCCGAAGTTTACCTGGTGGGTCAGCTACGATTACAAAAGTTTGGAAGCCTGTCCAAACTATGATGGTCCTGTCGCCATCGACTTTTACGGGCGACTTCATCCCAAGCACAGTAACGGAACGGTAAAGATGCCCATGGATACGAACAGTGTATCAACTGTCGCTCCGCGCATCCTGGAAGCCTTCGACAAGAAGACGGATCACCGGCTGCTCTACCGCAGACTCGGTATCTGCGCCGATGGAGTCCACGAGGACAGCGGATACTTCCAACTGAATTTCTTTATTGACTATGAGGCCCTTGAGCGCGAAAAACGTTTGCAGGGAGCCCTTAGTGAAGTGCGCACAAAATACGGAGCCAATGCCCTGTTCACGGGCAAAAACATGCTTGAAGGAGCAACACAACTGGAGCGGAATGGTCAGATAGGCGGGCACAGAAAATAGCCTGCTCTCACCTCCAGCTGTGTACGTCACGGTCGGGGGTGATCAGAATGGTTCTGGGATATATGCCCATGCCCGCAAATTTCAGATATAGAGAGGTGGCACTTCGAGGCCGCCCGCAGCACAAAGGCTGGGATGCCTTCTCTATCAAGCACCCGCCCATGCCTGCATCACGCTGGGCCAAGATCTTCAGCCCCTTCGATGCCTTGAAGGGCTTCAGCGAAGCCGTCAGTTCCAAGGAAGTACAGTACGTCTCCCGTGTAGAGCTGGATGCTGATGCGGAAACAGATCTTTCCCGAAAACTGGAGATCCTACGCAACCTGACATGGAATGGACCGTGATCGTCTCCGTGAAATACTTTGTCCCCTGCCAGGATGTGAACAATTTCGCTTTTGCCAATGCAGGACTGTATGAGACTGTTACTGGGATGGTTCTCGGAGTAGATACAGAAGCCGGGAAAGAGATAACAATCCAAACAGAGACGACAAAAAAAGTGATCGGATTTGATGATATCCTGGAGATCACATCGGAATCCGATGTGTTTCATACTGACTGGGAAATAGAAGCGCCGTAAGGAGAATGGATCATGTGCTGCAGATACTACATGGAGATGTCGCCGGAGTTGCGACCGATTATTGAGGAAGCAAACCGATCCGCCTTAAAGGATCGGATCGTTGACAAGCTTGGGAGACCTCTGATCACAGAAGGAGAAGTCCGACCGACCAACATTGTGCCGGTCATAGCACCGAATCGGGCTGGCGCAAGAACTGTCTTCCCTATGGTATGGGGCTTCACCCTTCCCCGCTCCTCTTCTCCCATGGTCAACGCCAGGGTGGAAACGGCCAGCACAAAGCCCACCTTCAAAGAAAGCTGGGAACGTCGCCGCTGCATCGTCCCGGCATCGTACTATTTTGAATGGGAGCATTTGATCAATGCAGCCACCGGGAAAGCCAAGACCGGCGATAAATACATGATCCAGCCAAAAGGATCCGCTGTCACCTGGATTGCAGGACTTTACCGGATCGAGGATATATCCGGCATTCAGGTCCCAGTATTCACGATCCTTACAAGAGAACCGAGCGAAGAGATCCGCTTTATCCATGACCGGATGCCAGTAATCCTACCTGGAGTTGACATCGAAAAATGGATCAATCCGGACAGCAAACCGGATGAGATCATTAAGAATGCCATTACGGATATGGTATTCGAGAAGATTATAGCGTAACAATCCAAACGTCATAGTCGAAGAAATGCCGGAGCAATCGCACTCTGAAGCGATCACGCTCCGGCTGTTTTAATGAGCCCCATTTTTACGAAAATCGGGTACAGATAGCTTGCTCCGAACGTTCCGAGGGTCTTCGGTCCCTTCACAGCGCCATCCAGTTCGACGACTTTCCCATACGCCTTCATCACGGTCGCTCTTGTGATGCTCTTCTCTTTCCGGTCCACGAACATCTCTCCGCCGTGAATCTTATACGTAAAGTCCAGACCTTTGCTGGTGGTGAAAAGGCATCCCTGCAGGTAGATTAACTCCTGCCAGAGCTTCTCTTCTTTTTCGGCATCCGTTCTATCGTTGTTCCTCTTCCTTACACGGTACTGTTTCTGCCTCTCTGCCTTGATACTGATATCTGGGAGGTTGTAGATGATGTGTGCGTATGGAAGGTAGGAATTGATACTTGCACGTTTCAGGCCGGTCTCCTCGGTGATCTGAGCCACAGTCAAGCCTTGGGCATAAAATTCTTGAACCTTAAGCTTTCGCGCTTTCATGACAGTGATGTTGAAGCGATCGGCAACATCGTGAAGGGAAACATGGTCTGGATCTTCCTCTTTCCGATCATCCACCGGATCGCCGTAGTAATCACACACAGCAGTCAGGAGTTCCTGCATAGTGGTAGCACCGTTATAGTTTGGTTTCCGTTTATGTGCTGGCATAGTCTTCGCTCCTTTATGTTGCTTTGAATAACATTACTAGATCAATTAATTCTGTCGCTTTAAGCGACATGTTATATTAATTTTGGCTTGCAAACGCTTATTTCAAAAATAATTTACACATTTTCATAACATTTCTCTTGATTTACGGTCCTTTCTTTGCTATCATACTTATGTTTTTCGGCACTACTCCGCTTGCACTTATTGTCGTTTTAAGCGACAAAGGAGGAAATCATGAAGAAATTATCGATGCAGCTGCTTGCTGATACCGTGGTATCCCGCCGTAAGGCTATGAAGATCACACAGGCACAGCTGTCCAAGACCACAGGAATAAATCGCGGGCTCTTATCCCGGCTCGAGTCACTGGACTATGTCCCAGCCATCGAGCAGCTCCAGGCATTAGGTGAGGCCTTAAACTTCGAGCCCACAGATATGTTTGTGGATACAGCCACTTCCACTCCAATTATTGTAGAACGGCCCTACAAGATTGCTGTTGCCGGAACAGGCTATGTTGGTCTCTCCCTCGCAGTTCTTCTGGCACAGCACAACAAGGTAACCGCCGTTGATATCGTACCTGAGAAGGTCGAGAAACTCAACAACTTCATCTCCCCGATCCAGGACGAATACATCGAGAAGTATCTGGATGAGGCCAAAAAAGGTAAGCGGAACCTTGATCTGACTGCCACCACAGACGGTGCGGCTGCCTATGCGGATGCAGATTTCATCATTATCGCTGCTCCTACAAATTACGATCCTAAGCAGAACTTCTTTGACTGCTCCGCTGTGGAAAGCGTACTAGCTCTCATCAAGGAAAGTACAGCTGATCGGGAAACGAAGCCAACAGTCATCATCAAGTCCACAATCCCTGTCGGATACACCGTACATATCCGCGAAAAAATGGGTATGGACAATATTCTCTTCAGTCCGGAGTTCCTTCGGGAGTCCAAGGCACTCTATGACAACCTATATCCCAGCCGGATTATTGTCGGGTGCGATGATCAGACAGAGGGTGCAGCTCGCACCTTCGCAGGCCTACTTCAGCAAGGAGCGATCAAGAATCCGATCGAAACCCTGTTCATGGGATATACCGAGGCTGAAGCTACAAAGCTGTTCGTAAACACCTATCTAGCCCTCCGCGTTTCCTATTTCAACGAGCTGGATACCTACGCTGAGGTCAAAGGCCTGAAGACCGCTCCGATCATTAAAGGCGTATGCCTGGATCCTCGCGTTGGCGATTACTACAACAATCCGTCATTCGGTTATGGTGGCTATTGTCTTCCCAAGGATACCAAACAGCTCCTGGCAAATTACCAGGATGTGCCGGAAAACCTTATCCAGGCCATCGTAGAGAGCAACAGGACCAGAAAGGATTTCATCGCTGACCGGGTTTTGGAGATCGCAGGGACTTATGGCAACAGTGAATCCTTCTCTGCAGCTAAAGAATCACAGCAAAAAGGAATTGTAGTCGGTGTATACCGTCTTACCATGAAATCTAACAGTGACAACTTCCGCCAATCTTCTATCCAGGGTGTCATGAAACGGATCAAAGCCAAGGGAGCAACCGTGGTGATCTATGAGCCAACACTGGAGAATGGTTCCACTTTCTTCGGTTCTCAAGTCGTAAACGACATAAAGAAATTTAAAAAGATGTGCGGATGCATTATCGCTAACCGCTATGATCCAGTGTTAGATGATGTGCAAGAAAAGGTCTATACCCGAGACTTATTCAGGAGGGACTAACTCATGAGCAAAGTAAAAATCAATCTCGACAATAAAACCATTCTGGTGACCGGTTCTCCAGGTTTTATTGGGGCCAATCTTGTCCTCCGTTTGCTGAAAGACATGACCAGCGGCACCGTCATCAGCCTGGACAACATGAACGATTATTATGATCCGGCGCTGAAAGAATACCGGCTGGATCTAATTGAAGAAGCTGCAAAGGTTTCTCCTGTGAAGCATATCTTCATTAAAGGTTCCATCGCTGAGAAAGCGCTGGTCGATCAGATCTTTGCGGACTACAAGCCAAGCATCGTAGTCAATCTCGCTGCGCAGGCAGGCGTCCGATACTCCATTGACCATCCGGATGTCTATATCGAAAGCAACCTGATCGGCTTCTATAACATTCTAGAAGCCTGTCGGCACAATCCAGTAGAGCATCTGGTGTATGCCTCCAGTTCTTCTGTTTACGGTGGCAACAAGAAGGTGCCTTTCAGCACAGAGGATAAGGTTGATAATCCGGTATCCCTCTATGCGGCAACAAAAAAATCCGATGAGTTGCTAGCGCATGCGTATTCCAAGCTCTATAATATCCCTTCCACGGGACTCCGCTTCTTCACGGTCTATGGCCCTGCTGGTCGTCCGGACATGTTCTACTTCTCCGCGACCAACACACTCTCCAAAGGTGGCACGATTAAGATCTTCAACTATGGCAACTGCAAACGAGATTTCACCTATGTCGATGACATCGTTGAAGGCGTTCTCCGCGTCATGCAGGGAGCACCGGAAAAAATGGCTGGAGAGGATGGCCTTCCTCTTCCGCCTTATGCTGTCTACAACATTGGTGGCGGTCAACCGGAGAACCTTCTAGATTACATCTCCACGCTCCAGGAAGAGCTTGTGCGTGCTAAGGTGTTGCCGGAAGACTACGACTTCGAAGGTCACCGAGAGTTAGTCGGCATGCAGGCTGGTGATGTGCCTGTGACCTATGCAGACTCCGAGGCTTTAGACCGCGACTACGGTTTCACACCGAAGATCGGTATCCGAGAGGGACTGAGGAAATTCGCCGAGTGGTACAAGGAGTATTATAAGGCGTAACAATCCAAACATATAGGTTCAAAAGAAGGCCGAGGAATTTGGTTCCCTCGGTGTTTGTCAAGGTAGATGTCAGTGAAATTTGAATTTTTAGGTCGCGCTCTCTATGCGAGAAGCAGTTTCCCAAGGTGTAGGAATATCTCGATGTTCAGCAAGGAATTCCAATGCTTCATCCAGAAGATCTTCCTGCGCCAGAAAGCACCACGCATAGAATAACTCTCTGTGTAGCTTCTGAATACAGGCACCTGAGTCCCCCGTGAGAGCAGTACGCTCTGCATTTACTCTGTTGAATTCTGCTATATAACCCATTTTAAACCTCCCGGTACTTGGTATTTGGTATTTACCATTGCCGCCCCAATGGGTTTAGCACTTTATTAGGTTCGTGGCACCTGAATGTGCCAGTGTCAAGAGCGTTTCGCTATTTATCCCTCCCGCCCAAATGCATGGGCGTGAGCATAAACCGCTCAACACTCCTGACACTGTCCCATTCAGGAGCTGTTTGTCAATCAAGGGGTGTTAGCACACCCCTGCCTGAAGGCAGGGCCTAAAACAAAACTTTGTCAGGAAGCTTTTACACCTGATAAAAAGGGATCTTCGAAAGTCGTAATGGTATAACTCCGGTCCGGATTCAGGTAGACCTCTGTGATATCGTTCCAGTTCCTGGTTGCCCTGCTGTTCCAGCGCTCAGGATGGGCTGCTTTTGCGGCTTGATATAAGAGACTCCGCTTTTCCAGGATCGCTGCTCCCTTCCCTTCGTGGCGCTCCGCCGGCGTAAGGAAGCGGATTCCGCTGTGATGATGTTCATGGCGATACCAATTGACGAAGCCGCTGCACCATCTCCGGGCTGTTTCAATGTCCTCAAAGCCTTTTGGCTGGTAGTTGGGCCGGTACTTCAAGGTCTTAAACAGCGATTCCGAGTACGGGTTGTCATTGCTTACCCGGGGGCGGCTGTTTGAAGGTGTGATGCCCAGCGCATACAGTGTCTCCAGCATAGTTGCCCCCTTCATAGGGGAACCATTATCGGAGTGCAGCACCAGCGGAGCTGTCGTGAGCCGCTTTTGTGCGAGGCAGGCGCGTTTGATCAGTTCACTGGCATGGTCAGCGGATTCCTCCGGCCAGACTTCCCAGCCGACAATGTCGCGGCTGAAGATGTCCACAATCAGGTAGAGGTAGTAAAACAGGCCTTTGACCGCTCCTGCCAGATAGCTGATATCCCAGGTCCAAACCTGGTTCGGTGCTGTGGCGCAGTAAGTGGTGGGCTTTCCGTGTTTTCCCGATTCCTGGCTGCGGCCGCGATGGTTCTGCATCTTCTCTTCACGAAGAATACGGTAAAAGCTGGATTCGGAAGCGATATATCTGCCCTCGTCAGCAAGGGCCGGAACAATCTGGCAGGGAGGCATACTGGCAAAGCGTTTCTCATTGACGGTGTCCAGAATCTGTTGCCGTTCGTCCGGACTCAGCTTATTTCCTGGATTTGAATGATCAGCGTAGACCCGGCGGTCTTCACAGGAACCATGCTGTTTTTCAAGTTTCATCCAGCGGTAATAAGTCCGTTCGGTAATTCCCAAACGGTCACAGGCTGCATTCAGCCTGGCGCCATTGGAAACAGCTTCATTAATAAGCTTTATGGCTTCACTGCGATCTGAGGCGCTTATTTTTCGTCCTCTGGATCCCCCCAGATCGCATTTGCTTTTTTTGACAGTACAAGCAGTGCCGCAGCCTCGGCGAGGGCCTTGTCCTTCCTCTGGATCTCTTTTTCGAGCTTTTTTCGTTCCCTCTGGGATTCCTTAAGCTCACGGTTCAGGCGGGCAGCTTCTTTAGCAATGCCGCCGTTGGCGTTCATGCAGGCGTCTTTCCACGCCTTGATCTGCTCGACGTACAAGCCCTTTTTTCGGGCATACTCAGCCAGCTCAGTCTCATTCAGGCTGGCGGTTTCAACAACTATCAGGAATTTGTCCTGTGTGCTCCAGTCATCAGGAACTGCGTCTTTGCCTGGAGCGGCATAACCTTCCTTCCTGGCCTTGTTCTGCCAGTTGCGGATCGTCTGCTCCGAGAGGCCTTCCTCCCGGGCGATCTTGGTGATGGATTCGTTGTTCGGGGGAAGAATTCTGCGTAGGATAGAATCTTTATACTCTGGGCTGTAGTTCATGGCGAAGCTCCTTTCCGTGATATCTATATTAGGCGTTTGCGAAACGCCAGAAGCCGCGTAATTGCGGCATTCTTTTTGTGACAAAATAAAACAACTCCTCACTGATTCATGGTAAAATTGAGTTGCCA
>CACZBW010000042.1 GCA_902779575.1 uncultured Lachnospiraceae bacterium | reverse complement strand
CGTGCTTGTCTTTGGCGACATCAATTCCAAGGTATACCATGGTCATTCCTCCTTTGGTTAATTGATGCTGCTGGGTCCACAGTACCTCTTGCACTCGTAACCTCGTTCCACATAAACCGTCGAGCGGTATCTAACTGATTAACGAACAAACAAGGGGGCTGTGGTTGGAGCCTCACCACAACCGTCTAGCGGTAGGTCAATCGCACCAATCCACAGCATCCCCAGCAGTGTAGCACAAGCTCTTGGAGAAGAGTTGATAAACTACTATTCAATAATACGAGGTCAATCGAAAGGGAGCTATCTCCCCAGTGGGGAGTTGCGACCTTTGAGATTGCGGTAAGTGCGCCGATTGAGGTTGCGGAGAGATCTCCCCCGGCCGCAGCCGGATAATTGTTAATTGATCTTCGGCGTACTGAACTCGAACCAGTGTTCCGTTCGCTCAATCGTCGCTGCTCGCCCTTGGAGCGGGCTCGCCGCTCGTTTCGCGCTAACAAACTCAGGGCGCTTCCGCCTGTGGCGGACAGCCCACTGGGCTGACGCTTCCTTCGTTTGCCCCGTCGATGTTTCACATCTCGGGCTTACCGGTTCGATGTCCTGGACGGAACGCAACAAAAAATCAGAACCACCGTTAAGGTGGTTCTGATTTTTGTGTGGTCTGTACTGGACTCGAACCAGTGACCCCATCGATGTGAACGATGTGCTCTGCCAACAAAGACAATATATCCAACTGTTTACCACCGCTGAAGCCTTTGATTATTGGGCTTTCCGGCGATCGAGGGGTTTACTCCCGGCGGTTTACTTTTCGGTCTGGCTCGGTCGTGCGCACAAGCGACCCAGCCTGTCTGCTGGCTCACTTGCCGGAAATCGGTTGGCTTCGTTGGTGGTTGTCTGTTGGCTTTATCGCCGGAAATAAAAAAAGCTCCCGGACAGCTCAAATCTGAGCCGTCCGGGAAATGTACTTTCTCAGGCGCTGACCGCTACCGGGCTTAGAAACTGCTCCGCTGTCATGCGGAAGAAGATGTCGACCTGATTGTCTTTTCTGACCTCGATCCGCTCGACCAGCGCGGAGATAATCAGGTGCCGGGCTTCGTAGTCAGCATCGTCGTAACGCTCTGCCCAGGAAAGGATCTCGTCGACCCTGATCTCGTTGGATTTCCGGGCCTGTTCCTCCGCTTCCATTCTGGCCTTGCTCTCTTCCATGGTTTCCGAGGCTGTATCCATCTTGGCCCGGTGCTTCAGGAGCATATTGTTCACCACGCTGAGGTCGAGCTGGCTTTCACCAGTCAGGGCTTTCACTGCTTCGGCTTCCAGCGCGTTGACCTGCCGCTGTGCTTCCTCAAAGTCCTTGACCGCCTGCCGGAAGGCGACTTCGGCCACGCTGGCCTCACGGGTGTTTGCGATGGCGAGCAGCCGCTCCTTCGGGATTGCTTTGATCCGGGCAAGGAACTCCCTGACCGCATTCTCAACTGCGTCGTTAACCGGCTGGATCTCATGCCCGCTAGGGCCGTCGCAGGACTGCGGAGAGGAAATCTTCCGGTAACAGCGGTAAAGATTCCGGTCATACACTTTTTCCGTTCCGTCCGCAAGCGTCCGGTGCGTTGTGTTGTGCGCGTAACTGAGCCGGTTTCCGCAGTGCCCACAGAAGATCAGCCCGGTCAGCAGATTCCGCGATCCTTGTGCAATGGCCCTCACCGGTTTTTCCTTTTTCTCCGGAGCCCGGCCCTTCACGATCTCCAGGCAGCGGTCGAAGGTCGCGTCGTCCACGATCCGGAGGTGTTCAAAGGCTTCCGAACGCTCGTCGCCAAAGTGCAGGACGCCTTTGTAGATCGGGTTGGCAATAATCGCCCGGATGCTGGTCCCGCGCCAAAGCGTTGTGCCGCGTTTCGTTTTGATCCCATGCTCGTTCAGGTGCCCGGCGACCTTGTTGGTACCGTAGCCTTCGACGGTGATGAGTCGGTAGATCTCTTTCACCACCGCCGCTTCATCATCGTCGATCACCAGATCCTTGACCGGCTGGTTCTTTTTGTTCATCCTGCCCAGGTGTTCCAGCCGGTATCCGTAAGCCACCAACCCGCCGCGAAACTGGCCTTCCTGCACCATCTGAGAATGTTTTGTGCGGACGCGGATCGCGGTCTTCTCGCTTTCGCCGGAAGCCTGCCAGAAGCGGATATAGTTCAGCAGTTTGTCAACGTGCGTATCGAACCGCTGTTCTCCCTCGCGGGTGGACCAGACCTCAATGCCCTGTTGCACGAACCACTGTACTACGAACGGCGTTTCATCCTCCCGGCGGCCCAGACGGTCGAACATGTACGGCAGTGCGCGGCAACCTGAAAGAAGACCGGCGGTATAATGCAGAATTCAGAATGCAGAATGGCGGAAAAACGACTTCCGGGGCGGAAGCCGTTTTCTTTGATTTATGACGGAAAGTTGCTTTCTGATCCTTCTGATTTACGGTGAATAATGGTATAATGGTTTATCGTTGGAAACGGTTGTGTTTTGGAGGAAAGAGGAGTCGCATGTCCAAAGAGCAGAAGGTTACCCTGAAGGAATGGCTGTATATCACGATCGGTATCCTGATCATGACGGTGGGGATCTATTTCTTTAAATTCCCCAACCATTTTTCCACCGGCGGCGTGACGGGTATCGCCATTGTTCTCGGCCATTATATTCCGTCCATTACACCCGGCACACTTGTGACGATCATCAATATCGGGCTGCTGATTCTTGGCTTTGCGGTCTTTGGAAGATCCTTCGGGATCAGGACAGTTTACGCATCCCTGCTGATGTCCGGCACACTGCGGCTGCTTGAGGTTATTTGTCCCATGAGCGGCCCGATGACTTCACAGCCGCTGGTGGAACTGTTTTTCGCGGTCGGACTTCCGGCGGTCGGCTCCGCCATCCTGTTTAATCTGGATGCATCCTCCGGCGGAACGGATATCATCGCAATGATCCTGAAAAAGCATACGGCACTGAACATCGGTGTCGCGCTGCTGTGCAGCGATATCATCATTACGGTATCCGCCTGTTTTGCCTTCGGTATGGAGACGGGCCTTTTCTCCGTTCTCGGACTGATCATCCAATCGCTGTTCATGGACCAGGTGATGGACAACCTGAAGACCAAGAAGTGTTTCCAGATCATCACCTCCAATCCTGAACCCATCGAACAGTTTATTACCGCAGAGCTTCACCGCGGAGCGACCCGGCTGCACGGGGAAGGATCCTATACCCATGAAGGGAAGACTGTGCTGCTGGCAGTGGTATCCCGGCATGAAGCGGTGCAGCTGCGGAATTATATCCACAAGCAGGATCCGGCAGCCTTTATGATCATTACCTCCAGTACGGAGATTATCGGAAAAGGATTCAGGGGCGTAAATTAATAAAATGAAAATCTTTAGAAATACAATGAATTATCCAGAAATTCTCAGGAAAACAGACTAAGAGGGATAAGAAGCATACAACCTAAGAAGATGATGGATCAGCTTCTACAATAATGATAGACAAGAAGATGTTTCGGGCAGGATAAGTGGACAGCGAATTTGACTCCGGCTGCGACAGTGGCCGGATTTTTATTGCCCGAAAAGCTCTGGATACAAATACTATCCTTCCCATTTGGGAAATGTACTTCTGGTATTGGTTATCCTCCTAGAGCCTGAGGACACGCAGATGGTGTGTAACAAACGACTTGTTTGAAGGAGGTTGATCTTATGGGTACCAAGTACTATCCGGTGATTGATGTGATTGCTACTGGGAAGAATATTCTGCGGCTGAGGAAAGCACAGGGGTACTCTGTGGCTGACCTGCAAGAATTCCTCGGGTTTGAGGCACCGCAGGCAATATATAAGTGGCAGTCCGGTAAATCACTTCCAAGCACGGATAACCTCTTTGCCCTGAGTGTTTTTTTTCGAGGTGTCAATTGAGGATATTCTGGTAGCTGAAAAGCCAAAGTTTCAAGTCGTGGCGCAGGAGGAATCCTGCGATTCTGACTTTTTGGGGCTTTTTTCAAACATACGTGCTGCATGAAGCTTTTTTCAACAAAAAAACACCCTGTAGAGCCTATCGCTCCACAGGGCTTTAGCAATTATCCGACCGCGCCGTCGTTCGCTTCGAGCAGGGCTACCCGTCGTTCCAGGCGGGTGACTCTTGCGCTCTGTGGTTGTGTCGTATTCCTGCGTCATTCGACTGTTTGGCTGCGCCTGAAATAAAAAAAAGAAAAGCCCCTGTGCCAGTTATGCTGCTGCGAACAGCGTCTGACACAGGGGCTGTGTTATCGTTCCGGGTTCTCTTCCCGTCGGAGATCTTTCTCTTCTGGCAGGTAGTCGCGTTCCAGAATATCGAAATTGTACTTGATGTGATTCAGGGTTGTGAGCTTCGGTTTCAGTCCTTCGAGCGCGGCATCATCAGCTTCTTTCTCAGATCTCAGCGCGTCATATTCGGCAGATAGTTCCTTTAGCGTCGGCATCTTTCCTTCAACAGAGGAATCTCCTGATAATCAACATATTTTCTCAAGCGATCCTTCTGTGCGTCCAGGCTGAATCCATCGACTTGTACCATTGTGGATATCACAATTGTTCTTGAGTAGTACTATTGTTTTTCATAGTTAAGACATATTGCATTATTCTTTATGAGGAAAGTGTTCCATCGCTTTCCGGGCGATGATCTCATGGCCTGCTTCATTGGGATGGATTCCATCTTCACAGATCAGAGAAGGATAGTCCAGTTCTTCAAGCATCCAGGCTCTAAGGTCTGCTAAGCGGCAGTCGCATTCTTCTGCTACATTTCGTACAGCAATTGCGTAGCGCTCCTGCCACCTGGAAATACTTTCCGGATCATTCCGAAGATACTTCAGGATACGGTCAGCATCTCGTCTCTTTGAAACCCAGCGGTAATACCGGCCTGACATGATCGGTAACGGTGTGACAAGAACAGGATCAAGATTCCGACCTTTTGCTTCCCGGACAAATAGCTTCAGAAGATTCATGAAATCGACCAGTGGGGTTTTACCGTCATGAAAGCGATCCGGATCTTGAGAAACCGCATCCCAGTCCAGATCACAATCATTACCTCCGAATTCGATGACACAGATATTTCCCGGATCAGTCTTCAGGTTTCGGAATGATTCCAGCCCTTGGTTGACAGTGTATCCGTGAACTGCGTAATTGCGGATCGGATACCCACTGTGTTTCATTAGTCGGATGCATCCGGCCCTGGAAACCCTGTAATTTTCTGATTCATCCAGGACAATCCCCTGCGCAGCAGAATCACCGAAAAGATAGATTTCGTTCATTGGTTCTTTTCTCCAAT
>CACZBW010000041.1 GCA_902779575.1 uncultured Lachnospiraceae bacterium | reverse complement strand
GGAGCAATATCTGGCGGACCCTAAGTCCGGTCCCTGTCCGTTCTTCAATGTGGGAGACGAATTTGTTCTGAAGCGTACTCCGCAGCAGGATGATTTCTATCATCTTATGAACGGCAAATTCTGTGGTGAAGCGTGGGATGCAATAAGTCGGTACGTCTACACGGCACTGCAGGGAGGCTCCATCATGAAAGGATGGACCAACGATGACCGCATCATGATTGCCTGCTGTAATGACGGCACGAGACCGGTCATTTTCAAGATCGAACGGATCGACTTCCCGGAGAATGACGTGGAGCGGGAATGGCTGGCAAAGCAGAATTTCAGGAATACAGCCGAGGACGCGTATACGGGCTGACCATCAATAAAAATAAGGAGAGAGCTGGACTATGATTAAGAACAAGTATGCTGCATATATTCTGTTTATAATTGCATTCCTGGCATTTTGGAATTTACTTGACTATCTGTATTCAACCTTTATCACGGGAGGTTCATACCAGTTTACAGCGGGAAGCGACATGGGCCTGCCTGTAGTGGTTGCCGTAGCTGTTGGATACATTCTGTTCTTAAGGAAGAAATCTGATTAAGAAAAAGCAGAGCATAAGGTGAGGAGCCGTGGAGAGACAGAATGAATAGTATCAATCAATGTTGATAGGTATTCATGAAAAAGCAGAAAACTATTGAAAAATCAAGGAGTTAGTGTTATCTTACTAATGGTTAGCGAAATCTAACTACCTTTAGTGTACTTTTTACGGAGCAGGATTCGATGGATTTCGGGCCTGCTTTTTTCGCTTTTGGAGCAGATGCTGCGGCTGTATGGGAAGAAGGAGCAGAATCATCTTACAAGAAAATGACCACCAAAACGTGAAAAACAGACTGGCAGTTGTCAAATGAAAAAGGAGATAACTCATGAAAGCAGATTATAAAAACTGGATGCCGAAAGGAATGGTGGCTTCTTTTACAGGAGGAGCCGCCGGAGTATGGGCCGCAGCCCTGGGGGCACATATTTTGATGCCTGAAGGAACTGTAAAACGAGTGATGACGGGACTGTCCGCAACAGCCGGAATCGTACTTTCAGGGGTATCCGGCTGGTCTTATCTGATGTACCGTGCATTTGATTATAACGGAAAAAGGCAGATGTCCAGGCAGATTATCACCGGAATCGCGGGCTATGTAGATCTGCCGGAAGACGGAAATTGCCTGGATGTAGGCTGCGGCAGCGGAGCACTGGCCATTGCGATTGCAAAAAGAAATCCCAAGGCGCATGTGACAGGTATAGATCGCTGGGGCAAGGAATACGCATCTTTTAATAAGGAACTCTGCGAAAGCAATGCGCGGGCAGAGGGCGTATCAAATATCCTTTTCCAGCAGGGAGATGCCACGCATCTGGATTTTCCCGATGAAACTTTCGATGCCGTGGCCAGCAATTATGTGTATCATAATATCCCTTCAAAAGACAGGCAGGCGATCCTGCTGGAGACGCTGCGGACTTTGAAAAAAGGCGGAACCTTTGCGATCCACGATATTTTCTCCGTCGGGAAATACGGCGACATGCACGCTTTCGTGAAGAAACTGAAGGAGATGGGATACGAGAAGGTGGACTTGATCGACACAACCAATGGGAAATGGATCCGTAAGAGTGAAGCCGGATGGATGGGACTTTCAGGTTCCGCCTTGCTGACGGGGAGAAAATGATGAGAACTGCACTGCTTTTGGGCCTGATCTGGTCGGGACTATGGATGGCATTTTTATATGTGATCATGAAATACTTCCCCTGGGAAATGCTGCATGATTATCCGGAAGATGTCCGTAAGGCATCTACACTTCCGGAACCGACCCGGAAACAGAAAAGAAACGCAAAGATATTCAGCGGGATCGGATCGATCATTATCTTCGGAGCGCTGATTCTGTTTGGCCTCCTCCGTTTCCGTGCTGAGAGGGCAGATTTTCTAACGCTGTTCTGGTTCCTGTTCATCATTGCGATGAGCTGGAATGTGATCGACCTTTTGGTCATGGACTGGCTCCTGGTCTGCACGGTGCGCCCCGCATGGCTGATCATACCGGGAACGGAAAACTGCAGCAGCTACAGCGATTACGGATATCACTTCAAAGGCTTCCTGATCGGCTGCATTTATACGACCATAATGGCACTGATTTTTGCGGGAATTGATTACGCTATACTGCGATTTCTGATATGGGGGTGAATATAAATGGTTGTAAATGAGTATGGTTCTCCGACAGATCCGGCTGTGATTTTGCTTGCTCCTATGATGGTGTCCGGCTCTGACCTGTATGAACTGATGTCGCCGCATTTTTCAGGGACATACTATTTTATTGCGCCGGATCAGGGAGGACATGGCAAGGCCGGCAGCTATAAAAATGCGGATGACGAGTATCGGCAGCTTAAGGCATGGCTATTAGACAACGGGATTCAGAAGATAGAATTTCTCTTTGCGGCATCTCTCGGTATAGCTGTGGCCTGGAAGCTCTTTTCAGATCCTGCATTTGAAGTGCGCCGCGCCTGGTTTGACGGAGTTGCTTTAAGTAAGAATGCCCGGTTCGCGGAGTGGTTTATGAAGAGACTGTTCAGAAGTCGAAAAAAGGCATTGGCAAAAACCCATGCGGAAGCATCACCGAACCTGGTGAAAATGTATGGGTATGAGTTCGCAAAGATGATGACGAAAAACTTCGAAAGGATCACCATATCGGATATCGACAACATCTGTTATGCGTGCTGCCATTATGATCTGCGAAAGCTGACAAGAGAAGAGCAGAGCAGGCTGCATCTTGATTTTGGAGAAAAGGATTTTGACCTGAAGTATTCCAGAAAGACGATCCCGATATATATGCCGGAGGCAGAGCTGCGCATCAGAAAAGGCTATGCACACTGTGGGTATATGGCAGCGCATCCGAAGGAGTATGTAGAAGAGATGGAGCACTTTTTGACCGAATGATCTGCTGACAGACTGTGTGAGGATATGAAACTATGGATACATATAGGACAACGATTTCAGACAAGCGGTGGATTGCCTATGATATCCCTGGAAATATCGGCTGGATCACATGGCTTGTATGTGCTGTGAGAGGGCTGCGGGAGAAAAGGGATATTCACAGTTTAGCTGCTCTGGTTCCTGCAGTGCTTATGCTGACCGGTGTTGTTGAACTGATCAGCGAGCGGATCCATGGCCTTGACCGGGTACTTTCGGGAAAACGGTTATTTCGAGGTTTTGGCGCATTGACAGCCGGAGGGATGCTGGGAATTCCCATTGCACTCTTTGGCTTGAAAAAGAATAAAAAGCGGGCGGCGGTAATGCTGGCGGGATCTGTGCTCTGTGCATTCTTTGCCGGTTTGCTGCTTGCCGGATACAAGAAACAATAGAATCTGGTTATCTGGTATCGCCGACAGAGTGTAAACAGCTCTGCCGGCTTTTTCTTTTCATCGCGTAAGGAACCACAACGACCGAAGAGAAAAAGATTGGCACCATTAAGACGGACGGCTCCTATCTGAATGTCCGTTCCGGCGAGGGCCTGGACTACGGCGTCATTGACACCCTGAACAACGGGGATACCGTGGAAGTCCTGGAGGATCACGGAGACTGGCTGTATGTGGCTATCCCGGAGCATTGAGAAAAAGAGGCAGTAAAAGCTGCCTCAATACATATCTTATAAGGGAAACGCCCCAGGTGAAGCTCCCTCAGAACCAAAGCTATTTATTTTTTAAATCAAATATATAATGTTTAGATTGGACTTTGCAATAGCGTTATGTGACAATAGCATCAGAAAAAAGAAACCAACCGCTTAAGCGGTGAGCATAATAAGGAGGATTTTACCATGGCTAAAACACTGATCGCATTCTTTTCAAGAGCGGATGAAAACTACTTTGGCGGAGCTATGAGATATGTAAAGACCGGCAATACGGAGATCGTTGTAAATGATATGAAAGAAATGATCGACGCCGATACCTTCAAGATCGAGATGAAGGATCCCTATTCACCGGTCTATATGACCTGCATTGATGAGGCCAAGAAAGACCTGCGGGCAAAAGCTCGTCCGGAGCTGGTCTCCATGCCGGCTTCCATCGATGAATATGACACCGTAGTTCTGGCGTACCCGAACTACTGGGGAACCATGCCGATGGCCGTGTTCACCTTCCTTGAGAACTTCGATTTTTCCGGCAAGACGATCCTTCCGCTCTGCACAAACGAAGGCAGCGGCATGGGTGGCAGCGAACGCGATATCAAAAAGACCTGCCCGGGAGCAGTAGTAAAGAGCGGTCTGGCTGTTACAGGAAGTGAGGCAGCAAATGCAGCAGGTCGTGTAAAGAAATGGCTTGCAGCAAACGGACTGGCCTGAATACTGCGAGGAATTCTTTATGATGGATGACAGAGAACAGATCAGAGAAGTATACGATTATTATCTGCTGCACATGACCGGCGTAAAGCAAAGCGCGGAGGTCTTCCTGAAAGGGCTGCTGGACGGGACATTCAATTATTTCTCTGCGGAGCATGATGATATTGAAGTTACGGTCGATGGCGACAGAGCTAAGATGACCGGAAAAAGCCGCGTGCTGGCTGCCGTCTACGGCGGAGGGAAACATCGGTGGCACCTGCAGGGTGATTTCACACTCAGGAAAGAACAGGGCGAATGGAAACTGAGCAGTTCCAGAGCTTCGACCTATTAAGAGAGATTGATACAGGAGGATGATGACATGGAATATATCGTTTTAAATGACGGAAATAAGATTCCTGCGATCGGATTCGGCGTCTTTACGATCCCGAATGACGGTCCGACCTATGAAGCCGTTACGCAGGCATTAAAAGCAGGCTACCGCCATATTGATACGGCAGCGGCTTATTTTAACGAAGAAGACGTCGGCAGAGCGGTCCGTGACAGCGGGATCCCGCGCGATGAGATCTTCATTACCAGCAAGCTGTGGCTGCAGGATCACGGTTATGAGGCTGCAAAGAAAGGGATTGCCAGATCCCTTCGGAAGCTGGATCTGGGCTATATTGATCTGTATCTCGTTCACCAGCCCTACGGCGACGTGGCCGGCGCCTGGAAAGCTATGGAGGAGGCAAAGGCGGAAGGGACGCTGAGATCCATCGGCGTCAGCAATATGTCTCCGGCGATCTGGAAGAAGTTTGTTCCGGACTTCGCGACAAAGCCGGCTGTCAATCAGGTGGAATTCAACCCGCTGTTCCAGCAGAAAGAGATCCGTGCGCTGATGGCAGAAACGGATACAAAGCTTGAAGCCTGGTATCCGCTCGGGCATGGGAATGCCGGACTTCTTGGCAATCCGGTGATCACAAAGCTTGCTGAAAAGTATGGAAAGAATGCCGGACAGATCATCCTCCGCTTCGAGGTGCAGGAAGGCGTGATCACACTTCCGAAATCTACCAATCCGGAGCGGATCGGCACAAATCAGGATGTATTTGATTTTGAACTCACAGAAGAAGAAATGAAGGAAATGCGCGCGCTCGATACCGGAAAGGGCAGTCATGATCCGGATGCCCCGGGTGTGGAGGAAATGCTTCGCGGCGCGTTTGTGATCGAAGATTAAGGAGAACCGGATCTGAAGGGAGTTTGTCATGCAGCTGAAGATCAACGGACAATTGTATTCAGTTTCAGAAGAGAAAAGCGGGCTGACGGAAAGCATCAGCCGGCTTTCTCCGTGCAGCCTGGTACTCTCCCGTTCAGCGGGGCATGAATACTATGGCATGTTGCAGGAACCTGCCGATGTGACAGGCGCAAGGAAAACTTCTCATGTTGAAGCCGGCGGGATCTACTATTTTCAGGCATGGGGTTTACTCATGCATATGGAAAGCCGGAGGATGAGATATCCGCCGCGAAAGTCATCCGGAACGCGGCAGATATCGTTCTGTCACCTTCTGAGATAGCAGCGATTGATAAGAGTCTGGCTGAAATGAATATGTCAGGCGTTTTCGGCGGTTCGCCGGTAAAGAAAGGTTAGGTGCAATAATGAAAAAAGAAGTCATGATCGTGACAGGCGCCGGTCAGATCGGTATGGCGATCGCCCGCCGAACAGGATTTGGCAAAAAGATCATCCTCGGGGATAAAAGCTTAAAGAATGCGGAGACGATCGCAGAGATCATGAACAATGCGGGATACGATGTCGTACCCTTTGAAATGGATCTTTCTTCCCGCGAGTCCATTCTGGCGATTATTAATGAGGCGCAGAAATACGGTGAGATCAAATATCTGGTCAATGCTGCCGGCGTCTCTCCCTCCCAGGCGCCCATCGAGGCGATCCTGAAAGTGGATCTTTACGGCACAGCCGTCCTTCTCGAGGAAGTCGGCAAGGTGATCGCGGAAGGCGGCGCCGGCGTGACGATCTCCAGCCAGTCCGGATGGCGCATGCCTCAGCTGACCCCGGAGGAAGACCGACAGCTGGCCATGACGCCGACAGAGGAGCTTCTTTCCCTGCCCCTTCTTCAGTCGGAAAATATCCGTGATACCCTTCATGCTTACCAGCTGGCAAAGCGCTGCAATGAAAAGCGGGTCATGTACGAATGTGTCCGCTGGGGTGAACGCGGGGCAAGGCTCAACGACATTGCCCCCGGAATCATCGTAACACCGCTGGCGGTAGACGAGTTCAACGGTCCCCGGGGAGATTTTTATAAGAACATGTTCGCGAAATGCCCGGCAGGGAGACCCGGAACTGCTGATGAGATGGCAAATATCGCAGAGCTTCTGATGAGCGACGCCGGTGCCTTTATCACCGGATCCACCTTTCTGGCGGACGGCGGCGCGACAGCAAGTTATTATTATGGACCGCTGCAGCCGCAGGAATAAGGAGGAAGCGGGATATGAAAGTATTGCTGATAAACGGAAGTCCCCATCAAAAGGGATGTACTTTCACAGCCTTGTCTGAAATCTCAGATACATTTCAGCAGGAAGGCATTGATTCGGATATTTACTGGATCGGAAACAAGCCGATCGGCGGATGCATCGGATGCTTTCAGTGTGCGAAGAAGCAGAAATGTGTATTTGATGACAAGATCAATGAATTCACAAAGCTGGCGGCGGAATATGACGGCTTCATCTTCGGTTCTCCGGTCTACTATTCAGGAATGAACGGAAGTCTGATGAGTTTTATGGACAGAGCATTCTTTTCTGCCTCCACCCAGGACCCGCATCCGTTCCGGTTCAAACCGGCAGCGGCGGTCGTATCAGCCAGAAGAGCCGGAACGACTTCCGCATTGGATCAGATTAATAAATATTTTCTGCATCAGCAGATGCCCGTAGCGACATCCCGTTACTGGAATATGGTACACGGAAACACACCGGAAGAGGTGCGGCAGGATGAGGAAGGAATGCAGACGCTGAGGTATCTTGCAAGAAACATGGCCTGGCTGCTTAAGCTGAAGGAAGCCGGGAAAAAGGCAGGTGTTCCGGAGCCTCCACAGGAAAAAACAAGAGTTGCTACCAACTTTATACGATAATTGAATAACAGACTGGCAGTATTCAAATGGTGAGGATGCCGGGGCTGTATGGGCAGAGGGAGAATATGCTTTTAACCATTTCGATGAAGAATAAAAGCCTCCGGCGGATCGCAGACATGCGCAGTGGAAGGCGCTTGCGCGCCGCGCATGTCGCGGCAAGAACGCCGAGGCGTTCTTGAAGTGGAGGGGGATGATTGTAAAGATATGGGAACAGAAGTAAAAGCTGTGGTCGGGACAAATGCCTGGGGTGATGCCCTGTATGACAAAATGCTCCGTGGAAGTTATGTGGAAGAAGATGTGATTCGGGCGGCAGTGCAGACTGCAATTGATGAGGATATTGCCATATTTGACACGGCCCGTGACTATGGACTGGGAAAAGGGCAGCCTATGGTGGGAAGACTATGCGGGAAGAATACGCTGATTTCCGCCAAATATACACCCGGCACAAAGTATAAAGCAGGTCAGGTTCGGGCATCTTTTGAAAAGGATCTGCATGACTTTGGCCGAGAGAGTGTCGATGTGTACTGGCTGCATCTCCCGAATTCCATTCAGGAAAATCTATCAGAGATGATCGAACTGTATCGGGAAGGAAAAATCCGGCATATCGGCGTTTCCAACTTTAACCTGGAAGAATGCAAACTTGCCAGACAGATCCTTCTGGACGCCGGAATAGATCTTTATGGCGTACAGAACCACTTCAGCCTTCTGGACCGGAAATGGGAAAAGGAAGGTCTGGTCCGCTGGTGCCGGGAGAATGGCATCTCTTTCTGGGCATGGGCGGTTCTGGAAGAAGGAATGCTTGTTCCTCCCAAAAAGACAGAGAAGAAAACGATCATGAAGATCCTGTTCGGCCGGAAGCGGAGAAAGCTTTACCCGCTGTACAGGGTGATGCGGGAGATCGGAAAGACGCACCACTTAAGCATCCCGCAGGTTGCTATGTGTTATGTATCTTCGAAGGGGATCGTTCCGGTCTGTGGATGTAGGAAATCTTATCAGGTGAAGGAACTGGCCGAAGCAGTTAAGGTGCCGCTTGGAGCGGAGGAACTGGAAAAACTTGAAAAGGCTGCGGATAAGACCGGTGTAAAGATACTTGGCGCGGATATGTTCCGGTTTGCCGTTAAGAAAGGCGACAGGGAAACCCGCTACAAAGATCTGACGATCAGAGAGTTTACGAAGGCAGCGGATGTATACGAAAGCGGTCATGCCGGCATATATGAAATGTGTAAGGATGATTATCCGTTCATCGCAGGGGAACTGGCAAAAGAAAAGTATACGGATCTGCTCGATTGCGGATGCGGAACCGGCCCCATGATTTCCCTTCTGTATGAAGAAGATCCGGCGAAGCATTATACGGGGCTCGATATTACGCCGCGTATGATCGAGGTCGCAAAGGCCAAAAACCTGACCGGCGTCTCCTGGGTTGTCGGTGACTGCGAGAATCTACCTTTTGAGGATAACATGTTTGATGCGGTCATATGCTCCAACAGCTTTCACCACTATCCGAACCCGCAGAAATTTTTTGACAGTGTTCAGCGTGTCCTGCGCCCGGGCGGCAGGCTGATCTTACAGGATTATACCGCTCCCGGGCCGATCCTCTGGCTCATGAACCATACGGAGATGCCCCTGGCAAACCTGATCGGACACGGAGATGTCGGCGCGTATTCTCTGGATGAGGTGAGAGACTTCTGCCGGAAATCCTCTCTTCAGGTGGAAAAACTGGAAAGCGGAAAGAAATTTCGGCTGCATCTGGTGGCGAGGAAGAAAAAGACATGAACCATATTCCGATCGATCAAAATCCTTACAAAAATCCGGTCAGAAAATGGCTTGCGGGGAGGTATGAAACTGAGCAGGCCGAAGAAATCTGGCAGCGGACTGTCAAAAATTATAATGCTTATCTTGCGGATCTTCCCGATCTCGGAGGCAAAAAGAGCGGGCATGCCGGTGCCATTTACGGCGGCCTTCTTGTCTTTGCGCTTTATCCGGCACTGCCGGATCAGCCGCCCGTATCGGAACTGCAGGTCTTTGTACAGACCATGTTTATGGGCCCATTTACAAAGCTTGGAAAGATCTTCAATCTGAACCGGGCGTTTGATATGCGGCTGATCAACATAATCTTCCGCAGATCCGGCGATACAGACAGAAAACAGATCGCTGCCTGGCCTGCAGGCTTTATCAATGTGAGCGAACCGTATGATAAGGAGCACCATGCCGCACGGTATCATTTTACGCAGTGCCCGAATGCGGAATTCGCAAAATCACACGGTCTTCTGCATGTGCTGCCCCTCCTGTGCAACAGTGATTTCTTTGGTATCAGTGAGATCCACGGCCGGCTGATCCGCTGCAGCACCTGCGGAAATGGTAATCGCTGCGATTATCTGGTCGTCGGAAATGAAAACCCTATAGCGAAGGAATATGAGACCGTGACAGATGAGGGGGGCTTTCTTGTAAGCAGAAGAATCGGCAGTGCAGACGATTAATTTTTAAGACAGTATCCTCAGAACTCAGAAGTTATTTACATAGCGTCTGTGCGACAGATGCCGGACGCGAGGGAGAGCTGATGAAAGAGAAAAAAGAGAAGTTCAGAGAATACCGGGCTGCCTGCAGTGAAGCCAGGGAGTATCTGGCCATCCGCGAGAATATCGCTTCTCTCTATGATGCGGAGCGTAAGGAAAATGCCGATCGAAAGAAACAGAAAGAACAGGAACGATAAAATGCCGATCCGTGCATCAGAGATATTCTCTGGTGTTCGGACCGGCACTCTTTTTGCTTTTGAGAAATGAAAAACCGGTGGAAACTGCATGTTTTCAGAAAAGCGTTCTGCAGAACGAACAGCCACAACGCAGTTATGTCAGGAAGGGCTTGGGAAACTTCCCAACAAGCACATGAGGGCTGAAAGCCGGAATGGCCGCGCGGGGTGCCCCAGGCATTGCTTGCGAGGTAGTTGATTAAAGAAGATTTCATGGGTTGTAAAAGAGCAAGCTCAATATTTGACAAAAAATATTTTTTAAATACTCATCGAATGTCGATATGTATCGACACCATGAGCCGGTCCTCATTTGACTTTGGCCGGCAAACCGGCTATAATATAATGGACTGTATCATAAACTGGGGAAAGTGTTTCTTAAAAGCACACTGGGGGTTCGAATGAAATACTTATCAGCAAAAGAAACAGGAAAAAAATGGGGAATTGGGGAAAGACGTGTTCAACGTCTTTGTACACAAGATCGAATTCCAGGGGTAATAAGAATTGGTAGTACTTGGGGAATTCCGGATGATGCGGAAAAACCGAAGGATGCTCGAGTTAAATCCGGAAAATATTGTAAGCCGAGAGAATAAAAGCTGAAGAATATACAGGTGAGCAGTATTTCATTATCACTCTGTAATCAGGTCAAAAGAATAAGAGTTAAAATCAGAGGCGGGAACGATTATGGCTAAATTTATCGGAACCAACCTTAGGGATGGGTAAATGAGAAAGACTGGAAACTGTTCCGAAGCAGGATCCCTGACTGGCAGGAAGCCTATATGGACAGGCTGAATCATGAATATATTGAACTGCTCAGCGGCGAAGGGAATCCTTCAGATAAATTCTGGGCACTGGAGGAACGGATCCGCCAGGATAAGAAAGACAGTGGTGTTCAGGCTGA
Organism: uncultured Lachnospiraceae bacterium; assembly: GCA_902779575.1. Classification (GTDB taxonomy): domain Bacteria; phylum Bacillota; class Clostridia; order Lachnospirales; family Lachnospiraceae; genus Porcincola. The sequence continues at coordinate 2,745 of CACZBW010000041.1, read as the reverse complement.
AATGAGCCGTTCCAACATGAAATTCATCCTGATGGATCTCCTGGATGAAGGCGCAATTACTGCAGCAGATTTGGATGGATTCAGTGATGATCTGCTGGATTCGCTGCTCACCTACATAGAACTTAGAAAGAATCGAGTGGATCAGTAATGAAAATCATGGTCAGCGCCTGCCTGGCAGGTGAGAACTGTAAATATAATGGTGGAAACAATCGGAATGAGAAGGTCCTTCAGCTGATGGAGGAAAATGAAGTGATTACCGTCTGCCCGGAGCAGATAGGTGGTCTTCCTACTCCGCGTGTGCCGTCAGAAATCAGATACGGTGTGGTCACAGCGAAGGATGGCCGGATCGTGGACGTGGAATTCCGTGCCGGCGCCTGCCGATACGCTTGTAGGCGAATTTGATTTTTCCGCAGAAAAAGTCCTTCTTAACAGTGGCTGGGAAATGCCCATCATCGGTACAGGCACATGGACACTTTCTGATGAGGAAGCGGAGAATTCCACATACTATGCGCTGAAAGCCGGCATGCGCCTCATTGATACCGCCCGGTACTATCAGAACGAGACCGGCGTGGGGAAGGGACTTGCCCGCGCGATCGACGAAGGAATCGTCACAAGGGAGGAAGTCTTTATTACCAGCAAGATCTATGGCGGCGATCATGACCGGGCAGTGAAAGTGATCGACGAGGCCCTGTCGGACCTTAACGTGGATTATATCGATCTGATGCTGATCCATCAGCCCGGCTCGGATGACGCCGGTGTTTATAAAGCTATGGAAGAGGCCGTGGAGCGCGGAAAGATCCATTCCATCGGCATTTCCAACTATTATACAAAAGAGCAGGTTGAGGAAGTGCTTTCATTTGCGGAAATCACACCGGCAGTGATCCAGAACGAGAATCATATCTTCTATCAGAATGCAGAACTCCGGGATTACGTGAAGCAGTATGGGATCGTAATGGAGTCCTGGTACCCGTTCGGCGGCCGGGGACATACACAGGAAAGCTTTGAAAATGATGTGATCCTGGACATTGCCAAAGACCATGGTAAGACGGCGGCCCAGATCATTCTCCGCTGGCATCTGCAGGACGGATATATTGCCATACCGGGCTCATCGAATCCGGATCATATCGCGGAGAACTATGATATCTTTGACTTCGAACTTTCGGAAGACGAGATGGACCGGATACGCGGCATTGATGAACAGAGAAGGTATGAGCATTGGTGACAGGAAAGGAAACGTGATGAAGCAATACATTGTAGATGCCTTTACAGACAAACCATTTTCAGGTAATCCGGCAGCTGTCTGTATCATGGACAGCTGGCCTTCGGAAGAATCCATGATGAAGCTGGCGATGGAGAATAATCTTTCGGAAACAGCTTTCATTGTCAAAGAAGAAGCCGGATATCATCTTCGTTGGTTTACTCCGGGGACAGAGGTTGAACTGTGCGGGCATGCCACACTGGCCTCCTCATATGTGATCCTTACATGCTGCGAACCGGAAAGCAGCGAAGTCCACTTCCATACCCTGAGCGGTGTTTTGACAGTGCGGAAAAAGGGGGATCTCTATGAAATGGATTTCCCGACGTACCCTCTCACAGAGATTTCGGTGACCGATGCGATGGAGCAGGCGTTCGGAATCCGTCCTGTGAAGGCCGTTCTGGGACTGGATCTGATCTGTGTTTTTGAAAATGAAGAACAGGTTCGTCAGATGCAGCCTGACCAGGCGATGCTGATGAATCTCGAAGGACGTATTCAGAATGCGACTGCAAAGGGAACGGAGGCGGACTGTGTTTCCAGGAGCTTCTGCCCTAAATTATCCATTGCGGAGGATCCGGTATTTGCGGAGGATCCGGTATGCGGCTCAGCGCACTGCCAGATCGCGGACTACTGGTCCGGGGAACTGAACAAGAAGCAGATCACCGCTTATCAGGCCTCAAAACGCGGCGGATATCTGTACTGTGAGCTGCGTGAGGATGGCAGGATCAATATCAGTGGGAAGGCGGCTCTCGTGGCAGTCTCAGATATTGTGGCTGAATTATAATGGAGAACTATGAAGGAACAGCAATATGCAGCACGAATGCAAAATCACAGTGATAGATAAGAAATGCTTTACCGATTACCAGGAGCAGTATCTGGCGGATCCCAAGTCCGGCCCCTGTCCCTTTCAATGTGGGAGACGAATTCATTCTGAAGCGTACGCCGCAGCAGAACGATTTCTATCATTTGATGAACGGCAAGTTCTGCGGCGAGGCATGGGATGCTGTCAGTCGCTATGTTTACACAGCACTGCAGGGCGGCTCTATCATGAAAGGCTGGACCAATGACGATCGCATGATGATCGCCTGCTGCAATGACGGTACGAGACCGGTCATTTGATTCTGTAAAAATACAGGCAAAAGTTCTTTGGCTTCTTGGAGAAATGGGGCTTACATATCCCCAGTCGGTGCAGGATGTGGTTCCGGATATCGCTTCTTTTTACAACAGTCCGGTACCGCTTTTGAGAGAACGGGCGGTGAATGCGCTTGGCAGGATCGGGCGCGGCGACTATCGCTTGATTGAACCGTTTTGGGAAGACTTATTTCGTTTTGCTTCCGATGAGGATCCAAAGGTCCGGCTGAGTTTTATTTGGGCGTCAGAGAACATCGCCGCGAACACACCTGATATATATGAGAACTATATGTCTGTCTTCGCCGGATTACTGGACGACACAGATGACAAGGTCAGGATGGAAGCGCCGGAGATCTTCC
>CACZBW010000040.1 GCA_902779575.1 uncultured Lachnospiraceae bacterium | reverse complement strand
GAATCTACGCGCAGATAGGCCTTCGCATCTTCAGTTGAAATCAAAGCCACGGTCGTTCACCTCCTTGCCTTAAGAACCGGAAGTTGCCTTCATGTCAAGAATCTTGATGCCTTCGGAAAGGATCAGCTTGCCGTCAACACGCTCCGTGCAGGTAAAGCCGACCTGACCGTTGGTAGCGTAAAGCTCGTTGAGACGCTTGATCGTGCGACCGGCTCTATCAGCGATCCAGTAGCAGGAGAAGTCGCCGAATGCGATGGCTCTTGCGTCTGCGGCCATTGTAGGTACCTTCGGAGAGGTGTAGAGCGGATAGCCAAGCAGTCTGTCGGGCTCTCCGGCAGTAAGTGCAGGCTGCCATACATAGACGCCGTTCAGATCCTTGAGCTTTCTGATAGCTGCGACAGTGGCATCGTTCATGAGGAACTTCGCCTTGCTGCGATAAGGAGCCTTGAGAGAGTACACAAGGCTGATCAGCTCATCGGCGGTAATTGCCGTAGCGGAAGCTGCGGTAACGCCGGAAGGAGCACCACCAGCGGCAGAAGGAATGAACAGGCCAGTAGGTCTGTCGATAGCCGTCTGGCCGGTCTGCACAGCACCGTTGATGAAGGCATCCTCTTCAGCTTCACCGAAGGCGCGACCGAATTCCTCAGAGATGTAACCCTCGATATCAAAGAAGCTGTCGGAAAGCAGCTCGTCGGACACCTTGATGAGGTCAGTCAGCTTGAAAGCGTCAATGCTGGTCTGAGCGAAGGTCGGATTGCTCTCGGTGTAGGCACCGTTCTCGGCAGTCCACGCCGCCTGCGTGTGGCCATTTGCCACAGGGATCTTGCGTTCGTTCTGTGTGGTAATGACCTTGCAGCCGATAGTACGCATGATGTTGTTTTCATTAAGCGCCTGAACAAGGGTGTGCTCGAATTCAATCGGAACAAGGTATCCGCCGTTTGCATCGGTTCCTTCCTCAAGTACATCGCGGATTGCAGGATTGCCGGGATGACGGATGTTGTCCCAGAAGGCCTTCTTGTAGGCTGCAGAAGCTCTGCCGGGCTTATCCTCCGGTTCATCCTTTACACCGGGCTTTCCGGTGAGCGGAGTAGAAGTCGGTGCACTCATCATCTTGTCGATCTGCTCCTGACGCTGCAGGCGCTCGATATCCTTGGTGAGGTCGGTGACTTCCTTTTCCATCTTGTCGTAGGTTGCGGCATCCTCCGCAGAAACCATGCCGCCGTTCTGAGAGTGGCTATTAAGAAACGCCTTAGCGGCCTCCCATGCCTTCGCTCTCTTGTCCATGAGTTCCATAATCTGAGTCATAGTAAAAATCCTCCTTTAATGTGCGAGAAGCGAAAGGCGCTTCTCAAGATCGGTTACTGGTACCATGTGTTTATTTGCTTCCGGCTTCTTCTTAGGAATCAGTCGGGAAAGCAGCGAATCAGTGACAGCTTTGCGGGAGAAAAGCATCTCCGCGTCAGCCGTATCCTCCGGGACAGATTTTTCTCCATCCCTGAACAGAATCTCGTCAGCAAAGCCGAGCTTCACGGCCTCCTTGGCGTTCATCCATGTCTCAGCATCCATGAGCTGTGAAATCTTGTGGCGGGAAAGCCCGGACTTGATTTCGTAGGCATTCATAATGGATTCCTTGACTTCGTTTAACATGTCGATGGCTTTCTGCATTTCCTCGGTATCACCGATGGCGATGGTCGCAGGGTTGTGTACCATCATCATGGCCACGGGGCTCATGCAGACCTTTGTTCCGGCCATAGCAATAACAGATGCCGCCGAAGCAGCAAGAGCGTCAATCTTGACCGTCACATCATGCGGGTAATCCATCAGCATGTTGTAGATCTGCGCAGCAGCAAAAACATCACCGCCCGGAGAGTTGATCCAGAGGGTGATGTTTCCATCGCCTGCATGCAGTTCATCACTAAATAGCTTGGGGGTTACTTCGTCGCCGAACCATGTCTCATCGGAAATTTCCCCGTCGAGGTAGAGTGTTCGGTCGGAGCCAAAACTGTCCGGCTCCTCGTTTCGCACCCAGTTCCAAAACTTTCTGGTCATAGTGCCTCCTTCTTTCTGAACCGGGTGCGCCCGTCTTCGGGTTCCGGTTCGGTTTGTGTTTCCTTCGTTTCATCAGCTTTCTCCTGCGTCTGTGCCGAGACCGCAAAAATGCCTGCGTCCTTGAGCTTGGTCATATTGCCATTGATCAGGTACAGGTCGCCGCCTTCCTCCTCCGGAATACGGTCGAGGTTTTCAAGCTCCCTGATATCGTTAGCGGACATCCAGCCATTCTGACGTCCGACCGCATAACCGTTCATGCGGCTCTGGTAGTCGCCTCTGAGCAGACCGTCCACGTTGAATTTGAAGAAGTAGTTTTTCTTTTCATCCGGAGAGAGCAGGGCTCTCTGCATGGACTGTTCCCAGCGGCATACCCACGGGTCGAGCGTGTATTTTACGAATTCCAGCGACTGTTGCTCGATATTTGAGAAGCTCGATTTCTCAAGGTCGCCGATCATGTGAGGCGGGATGCGGAAGATACGTGCGATCTCATTGATCTGGAACTTCCTTGTCTCCAAAAACTGCGCCTGTTCCGGTGAGATGGAGATAGGCGTATATTTCATACCTTCCTCCAGCACAGCTACCTTGTTAGCATTAGAGCTGCCGCCGAAGGCAGAGTTCCAGCTTTCTCTAACACGCTCCGGATCTTTAATCACGCCGGGATGCTCCAAGATGCCGCCGGGAGTCGCACCGTTTGCAAAAAACTTAGCTCCGTATTCTTCGCAGGCTATTGCCATGCCGATGGCATTCTTAGCCATTGCAATCGGGCTGTAGCCCACAAGACCGTCAAAGCCGAGGCCGGGAACGTGCAGCACGTCGGACGGCTGGAGCCTCACACGACTGCCGTTCATCGTGTGCGCTTCGTCCTGCGATGTTTGGTATTCGTAATAAAGCTCTCCGTTTTCATCACGGTTGACCGTCATACGATTTGGCATCAAAGGATAGAGCGCGACCACTTCACCTTTGCCGTTCCGAATGATCTGTGCGTAGGCGTTTCCCCACAGGAGTAGGTGCGTCATCAATGTTTCCCGGAATACAAAGGATGTCATTTCCGGATTTGGCTCATCGTGAAGCAGGAAGTATAGCGGATGATTTATCGCTTTTTCCTTGCTGCCGCCTTCGCCGTATCGATAGAGGTGTATCGGCAGGCCTGCAATTGCCTCGGACAGAATCCTCACGCAGGAGTAGACCGCCGTCATCTGCATGGCGGAGCGCTCCGTTACAGCCTTGCCGGAGGTCGTCCCGCCGAAGAAGAAGCGGTAGGAGCTTCCGGTTGTTGAATTGGTAGGCTTATCTCTTGAACGAAACAGTCCTGAAAATATGCTCATATTGATCACCTGCCTTTCAGATAAATAAAATGCCTCTGTCGTCATAGACAGAAGCACCGTTGTCATTGCCGCAGCGGATCGCACGGTCAAGTGCCATGATGGTGGCGATGGCTCCGTCGATCTTCTCTGTAGATTTTTCCTTGTCAGCCTTGATATTTCCGGCTGGGTCAGTACGGATGAAGATGTTATCCATATTCCAGCGGAGCACCGGGTGGCCGCCATGGGCGAGCTTTTGCTCAAGTGTCAGCTTCATGAGCTCCTTTGTGGGCGGGCTCATATCCTTAAAGCCCTGTCCGAAGGGCACGACAGTAAAGCCCATGTTCTCCAAGTTCTGAACCATCTGGACTGCTCCCCAGCGGTCGAAGGCTATCTCGCGAATATTGAAGCGCTCGCCGAGGCGTTCGATGAATTTCTCGATATAACCATAATGGATGACGTTGCCTTCGGTAGTCTGCAGCACGCCTTCCTTCTCCCAAGTATCGTAGGGCACATGATCGCGTCTCACGCGAAGATCCAGCGTATCCTCTGGCACCCAGAAGTATGGGAGGATCACATACTTGTCGTCTTCATCCCGTGGCGGGAATACCAGCACAAAAGATGTAATATCCGTAGTGGAGGACAGGTCAAGACCGCCATAGCAGACACGTCCTTCGAGGTCATCCTCATTGACCGGAAAGGCGCAGGCGTCCCATTTATCCATTGGCATCCAGCGTACAGCCTGCTTTACCCATTGATTAAGGCGCAGCTGCCTGAAGGAATTCTCTTCACCGGGGTTTTGCTTTGCCGATTCGCAGGCCGCTTCTACCTTGTCAATGCCGACCGTGATACCGAGAGAGGGATTTGCCTTTTTCCACACCTCCGGATCAGTCCAGTCCTCATCAGGTTCCGCGCCGTAAATGACCGGATAAAAGGTTGGATCGACCTTCCTGCCGTCGAGGATGTCCTGCGCTTTCTGGTGGACTTCATAGCAGATGGTGTTTGTGTCATTCCCTGCAGTGGTAATCAGGAAATACAGCGGCTGCATTCTGGCATCACCGGAGCCCTTTGTCATTACATCAAAGAGTTTCCGGTTTGGCTGGGTGTGCAGCTCATCAAATACCACGCCGTGGATATTAAAGCCGTGCTTACTGTAGGCCTCAGCGGAGAGCACCTGATAGAAGCTGTTGGTAGGCTCATAGATGATCCGTTTCTGGGAGGCCAGTATTTTGACGCGCCGATTAAGCGCCGGGCACATCCTTACCATATCCGCAGCAACATCAAAAACGATGGTGGCCTGCTGTCTATCTGCAGCGCAACCGTAGACTTCGGCGCGTTCCTCACCGTCACCGCAGCAAAGGAGCAGGGCGACAGCGGCGGCCAGCTCTGACTTTCCCATCTTCTTTGGGATTTCGATGTAGGCCGTATTGAACTGACGGTAACCATTCGGCTTCAGGACACCGAACAGGTCGCGGATGATCCGTTCCTGCCAGTCGATGAGCTCGAAGGGCTTTCCTGCCCACGTGCCTTTGGTGTGGGTGAGCTGCTCGATGAACATCACCGCGAAGTCCGCCATCTGCATGCTGTAGTGAGAAGTCTCTGCCATGAAGCGGGTCGGCTTATAGTTTTTCAGTTTTCGCATTGGCACGGTGGCCGCCTCCTTTCAGGGCAAAATAAAAGACCGCCATAGCGATCCGGTATCAGTACGAGAGAAAGAGCCTTCTGGCTCAGTCTCCCGGAATATTCATATTCGGGTTTAATGCTTAGTTGTGATTCTCCAGCAGGATGCAAAGCGCCATCTCTGCTTCTTTGCAGGTGGGATGAATGTCCCAGCCTCTGTCGTAGTTGCAAACGGTCTCGCCGTCAATCTTGATCATGAGCTTGCTGATCCTGCCTCCGTTAATGCCGTAGGTCTCGCTTGGCTCGTCGTAGTGTTTTACCCAGTAGTGACACTTGGTGTATTTTTCCTTGTCCTTGGCATCCGGGATGCCGATAACTCCTTCGCTCCACATTTTCCTTACGCCTCCTTTACCGTCATCTTGAAAGCCGGGATGAGGGCGTGCTCGTCGCTTCCGAAGTGGGTGTAGCGCTCCTTGACCTTTACAATTCCGTCCAGTGTGCAGCCGAGCTCCTCAAACTTTGCAATGGTCTCGATAAGGCTTGAGAAGGTGGAGCTGATGGTGAATTCCTTCACTCCGAGCTTCCGGCAATCTGCAAGGATCGCTTCGATGTCGTAATCCCAGATGACTTCGGCGAAATTCGGCAGGTCGTTTCCGGCTTCTTTGCTGTAAAGGTAGGCCTGTCCCAGTGTCCAATGGCATCCGATCTCTTCCCAGCGCATTCCGGGCTTTGCGTTTTCTATGGCTTCGATTGTGTACTTCATGATGGTTCCTCATTGTGGTTGTTTTCCCTTTTGGTATGTACATATATCACTCTGAACCTGCAGGAAGTTTTGAGGCCTAAATTGTGTAGTTTATGCCTCGCCGGTCAGAATGAAATTCACGTATTCTTTCCGGTGATCCTCAAGGTATAAAACCAGTTCGTAGAAGTCTTTCTCATAGGCCAGCCGCTGCACTGTGTTTACATCGAACATATTTGTAAGGCCGGTGTCCCGGATGGCAAGAATCTGCTCCTTTACCTTTTCATCCATCTCAGTCCACCACCTTCCGCACACGGTCGATGCCGTAGATGACATTCAGACCGGAGCCGTTGTCCCAGTTCACCATTAGGCTGCCGGTATCGTCGAGGCGGAGCCTGCACATCGTCCATCTGGAGAAGCTCCACGCGGGTGCCTGCCGGGTAGCGGGAGCGGAGCGCTTCAAGCTGCTCTTTCGTGATCATTCGCATGCTGCCACCTCCTTTTCCGGTGCGCCGTTCTTCCAGCTGGAGTTGCCAGAGAGATTCTTAAGGAGAATCTTGCGCTCTGCTTTATACTCGTTTCCGATGAAGCCAAGTCGCAGGAGGAAGCAGCGGAATGCGTACTTCTCGTTGTCGACTTCCTTCTCGGTGGCGCTGATGCGCTTCAAATCCCGGCTCATTTTGCCAAGGGCTGCAATGAAGTGGGTGTAGGCCTTAACCTCTTCCGGCTCCGGCATCTCAGTAAACCAAGGGAAGCTGACCGTATCCTCTGTGACCTCGATGCCAAGGTCGTCAATGCCGAGAGCCTTTTTGATGAGGCTTTCCTTGGCTGTGAGGAGGTTGGTGAGGTTTCCGACCGCCACCTTGTCGAGCGGGAGGCTGACGGTAAGGCCAGTGGCTTCATCGTCGCTTTCGACCTCTTCGGTATCCTCCGGTGTGAAGCCATCCGCGATCAGGTTGTGGATGATGCGTTCCAGCTTGTCTGCGTCCTCGCAGGTTACGCTGCCTTCCTTGTCGACCGTGACGTCGCCGATCTCGTAAGCGCAGGTCGGCATACGCATGTAGATTGCCTTGTCGCCGGTGAGGTTTTCAATGGCTGCGACTAATGCTTTTCTGCCGTTTCCGGTCACGTTGTAATTTGCTTTCATGAGTGTGTTCCTCCTTTGAAAATGTGGTTGTTGCTGTGCCTTTCGGCATGTATATACATCACTCTGAAAGCCTTATTTATCAAGCGATTTTCGACATTTTCTGAGGTAGAAAATCGCCGAAGAATCCGGGCAGAAATTGTGTACTATACACCCGCCGTCGGAGAGGTCTCGACTTCCTTTGCCAGAGCGGAATAGAGGAGCTTTTCGCCGTTCCTTATTACATACACATTTTCCTCATCGCCGGTATCCTCCACGTAACGGCGAAGGATGACAGAGGCGTATTTCGGATCGAGCTCCATCATGTAGCAGATACGGTTTAACTGCTCACAGGCCATCAGCGTGGAACCGGAGCCGCCGAAGGTATCAATAACTACAGAATTCTCCTGAGAGGAGTTCTGGATGGGATAGCCCAGAAGATCGAGCGGCTTGCTGGTCGGGTGATCCTTATTGCGCTTTGGCTTATCGTAGTTCCAGATGGTGGTCTGCTTGCGGTCGGAATACCACGGGTGCTTGCCGTTTTGCAAAAAGCCGTAGAGCACAGGCTCATGTTGCCATTGATAATCGGAGCGACCGAGCACGAGACTGTTCTTTACCCAGATACACACACCGGCGAGGTGAAAACCTGCGTCAATGAATGCCTTTCGGAACGTGAGCCCTTCGGTATCCGCATGGAAGCAGTAAGCGGCTCCGCCTTTTTCGAGGTGGTCAGCCATGTTCTTAAAAGCTGCCAGCAGGAACTTGTAAAATTCTTCGCCCTTGAG
>CACZBW010000039.1 GCA_902779575.1 uncultured Lachnospiraceae bacterium | reverse complement strand
TCTGCAAGGTTCTGACGGTAATGTCAAACGGAAAGACCGGCGCTCCCTGCGGCGCATGTCGGGAGCTGATGGTACAGCTGATGCCGGGAACATACAAAGTAAGCGCCTAATAATCAAGCGGATTGCATGATATCTCTCCCAATTTATAATGGATTGTAAGAAATCCGGAGTATTTTACTCCAATAAGCGGGAGGCATATATCAATGGCGAAGAATCTACACCGGCAGCGAACTCCTATGTCAGAACAGCTGCGGCTTATCACGGAATGCCGGCAAAGCGGATTGACCGATGCCGACTGGTGCAGGGAAAACGGTGTAAACCCCAGTACTTTCTACAGCTGGTTGGCACGCTGCAGGAAATCCGCGTGTTCTGCCCAGATTCCTCCGGCCGGCTATGGCCATTCAGCCAGGCCGGAGCCCAGACAGGATGTTGTTGCAATTGAACTTGTTCCGGACCAGCTGCCGGAGTCAGCCGCTGTTCCCTTACCGGACCAACCGGAAACGCACCTTGACAATTCACATACAATCGAAATTGTCTGGAAGGGCGTCACCCTCCGGCTGACCAACCGGGCGGATGCCGGCCTGCTGGCCAGAGCACTCTGTGCTATCCGGGAGGCTGTATGTTAGGTGATATCTCCGGCCTGGACAAAATCTATATCATCTGCGGCCGCACCGATATGAGGAAGTCCATTGACGGATTATGCAGTATTGTTCAGGACCAGCTGAAAATGAATCCTGACGCCAGTGCGCTTTTCCTGTTCTGCGGACGAAGACGGGACCGCATCAAAGCATTATTCCATGAACCGGACGGATATGTCCTTATCTACAAGCGTCTTTCAGTAGAAGGCGGATACCAATGGCCCCGGAATAAAGACGAAGTCCGGAACCTTACCTGGCGGGAGTTTGACTGGCTGATGTCCGGTATTGACATCGACCAGCCCAAGGCGATCCAGTCCGAATAAAGGTGGTTTTTTTCGGAAAAGACAATTAATTGGAAAGACGGTCTGGTATAATAGTGATATCCCGAATGAGTGAGGAACTATCATGGCCGCCAGTGCAAAAGATCTCCGGCTCCACGAGCTGAAGGACAGTATTTCACAACTGAATAAAAGGATCGATGCACTGCTCACAGCACTCGAAGCTGCCAATGCCAGGGAGGCCGAACTGCGCCGCGAAAGGGATACCCTGAAGGAGCAGGTAGACTTTCTGACAAAAAAGTTGTTTGGAAAGTCCAGCGAAAAACGCACACTCGATATCCCCGAGCAGCTGAATCTCTTCAATGAGGCTGAACAGGAACAAGGACCTGAGCCGCCGGCGGAAACAATTGTTGTTGCGGAGCATACCCGTAAGAAAAAGTCTTCTCATGCTGATACGTTCAAGGGCATGAAGGTCAACAAAGTCCTGATTCCCCTGCCAGATGAAGAGAAAGTCTGTCCGGTCTGCGGAACACAGATGGAGCGGATCGGCGAGGAATACGTCCGCCGGGAACTGGTCTTTATCCCGGCGACCTGTGAGATCAATGAGTATTATACGGAAACGTACGGCTGTCCCAGCTGTAAAGAAGGGAAAGGTGATACGGAAGCCGCTGTTTTTGCAAAGTCACAGGCCCCGGATGCCCTGATCTGCAAGAGCCCTGCTTCTTCGTCGACAGTTGCCTGGACGATGTATCAGAAGTATGCAAACGGCATGCCCCTCTACCGTCAGGAAAAGGACTGGAAACAGTACGGCGCAGCCATCAGCCGCACAACACTGGCCAACTGGATCATTTACTGTGCAGAGCACTATTTCCAGCCGGTCTATTATTATCTGCACAGACTGCTGCTGAAACGGCAGTTCGCCATGGCGGACGAGACCAGGATCCAGGTACTGAACGAGCCGGAGCGCCGGGCAGAGACCCAGTCGTTCATGTGGCTGTTCCGCAGTGGGGAAGACGGACTTCCGGTTATCATCCTGTACGGGTACACCCCTACAAGAAGCGGTGATAACGCTGCAGAATTCCTGCAGGGATTTCAGGGATACCTGGAAGCCGATGGGTATCAGGGCTACAATAAAGTTCCCGGGATCCGGCGATGTTCCTGCTGGTCACATATACGGAGATACTTTATCGACGCGGTTCCCAAAGGGAAACAGTTTGACTACAGCCAGCCGGCCGTACAGGGCGTACAGTACTGCGACCGCTTATTCCGGCTGGAGGATGCAATCAACCGGCAGGCCGGGAAAGATTACGAAAAACGCAGGCAGCTTCGTCTCGAGAAGGAGAAACCGATTCTTGAGGCTTTTTGGTCGTGGCTTGACAGTCTTCAGCCGGTACGGAACTCCAGACTGGACAAAGCAGTCACTTATATCAGGAACCGCCGGAGCACGGCAGAGACATATCTGGAAGACGGCCGATGCAGCTTTACAAACAATCTGAGCGAGAACTCACTCAGGCCCTTTACCGTAGGCCGGAAAAACTGGCTGTTCAGCAACAGTGTGGATGGCGCTCAGGCCAGTGCCATGGTTTATACGATGGTCGAAATGGCCAAAGCCCATGACCTGAACATTTATCGCTATCTGGAGTACGTGCTTCAGCAACGTCCAAATGGGGACTGGAGTGATGAGCAGCTGGCTGATCTGGTTCCGTGGAGTGTCCAGCATCTCAAAAATTGCATGTGAATTATAGTGAATTACTCCAACTTGCAAAAGTTGGGGTAATTTTTTCACACCGCCTTATTATTAGGCGCTTACGGAGCATCTGCGCATCCTGTCCGGGTTTTATGGGGTTGTGAGGCCGATGGACGGTGTGGTTCCTTACCGCCTTGAAATGCAGGCGAAAGCAGCTGTCGTCGGGCATAAAAACCTGTACGACTTCTGGGGCGATGATCTGTATCGGGAAGTGATGGATGACAGCCGCGTCCTGATCAATCTGGCGTCAAAGGAATATTCCAAATGCATTGAGAAGTATCTGCAGCCGGAAGACCGGTATATCACTTGTATTTTCGGTGAGATGGAAGGCGGAAAGATCGTTCAGAAGGGCGTCTATGCCAAGATGGCCAGGGGCGAGATGGTGTGCTTTCTGGCCGGCATCCATGCCAATGAGCCGGAACAGATAAAGGCATTCAATTGGAGCGGATATCATTTTGATGAAACACGCTCTTCGGACACGGATTACGTATTTATCCGGACAGAGATACCGGGGAAACGATTATCGGGAATAGAGGTATAAGTATGGGCTATTGTACCTGGGCCGGGATGAATGAGGCCAATAGGGTATATCACGATACTGAATGGGGAATCCCGGTGCACGATGACCGGCATATGTTCGAGCATCTCACCTTGGAATGCCTGCAGTGCGGGCTGTCCTGGGATCTGATGCTTAAGAAGCGGGAGATCTTCCGGAAATGTTTTGATAACTTCGACTATGATCGTATCGCTGCCTATAGCGAGGAGGATGTCGACCGCATTCTCAACACAGACGGCATGATCCGATCTCCGCGTAAGATACAGGCAGTGATCAACAATGCCCGCTGTTACAGACAAGTGCGAGAGGAATTCGGTAGTTTTTGTGAATATATCTGGGGATTTTCCGGCGGGAAAACAATCCTCTATCAGGGACACGGCGCAGGGCCGATCCCGGTCAGCAACGGTCTGTCGGATAAGATCAGCAAGGATCTGAAGAAGCGCGGTTTCAAATACGTTGGCGCGATCACGATCTACTCCCATTTACAGGCCTGCGGGATCATCAATGACCACGATAAGGATTGCCCCTGCTATCACAGAATCAACAGCGAGCATCCGACGATCGTAAAGCGACGGGATCATGAGGTGAAGTAGAGATGAGAAGAATATTATTCCTGCTGACAACGGCTCTTTTTATTCTGCTCTGCGGCTGTTCTGATAAAGGACTGGTCATGGATGGTGATGGTATGCTAAACAGCTATCGACAGATATCGCAGGAAGAAGCAGCACGGATGATGGAGCAGGATGACGGGCATGTGATCGTGGATGTGCGCCGTCAGGACGAGTATGATGCCGGACACATTCCGGGAGCAATATTGATCCCAAACGAAAGTATTGATACGGAGCCGCCTGCAGAGCTTCCGGATAAGGATCAGGTCATCCTGATTTACTGCCGCAGCGGGAACCGCAGTAAACAGGCGGCGGATAAGCTCTTTAATATGGGATATACAAACATCTATGAATTTGGCGGGATTACAGACTGGAAAGGAAAAATCGTGACCGGCAGCACTGATATGGCGGAGACAGCGGCTTCCGAAGGCGGCCAAACCGTGAGGATTACTTACGACTCATTTGAAGGCGGCGGTCCGGAATATACAGTAAAGATCGCTAATCCGTCCATCATTTCCTATACGGAAGAGATCAGGCGCAGCTCTTACGATGAGGATGGCGTAGATATCGATGGCGCCGGTTATGATGTTATCTTTGAATTTACCGGATTACAACAAGGCGAGACAAAGGTGACAATCTTTGCCCGCTCTCCGATAGCCGACAATTTCGATGCGGTCTATATGGTGAATGTAGATCAGAATCTAAATGTGACAATGAACTTTATGGATTCGGCTGATACAGAAGAGGAGTATGATCCGATGGAGCCGACCGCATCGCTGGTGATGGAGGTGAACGGCAAGATCTATTATCCGGAACTTATGGATAATGCTTCTGCCGAAGCTTTCTTTGAAAAGCTTGAGGAGGGGGAACTGGTCGTCGATCTTCATGATTACGGCAATTTCGAAAAAGTTGGCTCCCTTCCCTGGGAATTGCCCCGGAATGATGAAAAGATCACAACGGTTCCCGGAGACATTATCCTTTACCAGGGAAACCAGATCACGATCTACTATGATGAGAACACATGGGATTTTACTCGTCTGGCAAAGATAAACTACGTTACAAAAGAAGAGCTCCTGGATGTGCTGGGTGAAGGCGACGTCACCGTTTCTTTCTGGCTGGAATGGAGCGAATGAAATCCGCTGATAATGCCTAAACCAGGAGTCGAATGACTTCCGAATCATAAACTGTATAGTGTTGATGGAGGCAATACCATCTGCATCAGGTGAGAGTCCTGCTGCAGATGGTATTTTTTTCGCTATTGCATATAAGGGGGCATTTCCCGACGTTGCTCGGATTAAAACTAATCGCATGGGTGACAGCTGGCGAGCAACGGTGCCTCTTTCTGATTCCGGCAGGTTATCGGTGCGGAATGCAGAAGGAGGAACAAAAAGTGCATTCAATTGGTACTTGCGGGGAAAATTCCACGCAAAAATTTCTTTCACTTACCGCACAGAGGTGGAAGCTACCGTTCTGCCGTGTGTTAAGTGGAATCCGGTTTTTCTATAATGAAGATGAAGAAATGTCGGAAGGGGGGTGGTGTCCAATGCAGCTGAAATTTACACAGGAAGAAATGACACAGATTGGCCACCGCATCCAGAACGCCCGGGTTGCATCCAAGCTGACACAGGCACAGCTGGCAGAAAGATGTGAATGTTCTGAAAAGCACCTCGGGGACATTGAAAGAGGCGTCGCCAGCGTATCATTTCCTCTAGTGGTAAGGATCGGTAAAGCATTAAACACGGGAGTGGACTACTACCTTGCTGAATCTTCGGATTATTACGCCGATATCCTGATTGACGTTGAACTGTCTGAAGCTCTTCGCGGATGCGACAAGGAGACAAGGATGCTGATAAGGGACACCGCAAAGCGAATCGCAGAATACGATAAAAGGATACGGGGATTATCGAAGTAAAGTCGGGTTTGTAGCTGTCAACAGAAAATTTGGCAGCCACGAATAATCACATGTAAGAATGTCCGCAGGGCTGCCATAAAAAAGGCAGTTCTGTGGGCTTTTTATATACCCGGACATTTAATCGGGTATAGGGAGGGGGTGCATGGCTATGTTGGAAAAATTATTTTCAAGAAATCGTCCGCAGAAGCTGATCCCCGAGAACGGACAGCAGCGGGTGATCCCGGAGGCGGATTATCAGAGGTATGTGTTTTATGAGGAGCTGTTCCATAAAATCGTGGCTACGGAGGCAGCCCTTCATAACATGGAGGATCCGCAGGAGATAGCAATCGGCGTCATGAAGGCAGCCTGTGACCTGTACGAAGGAGACTGGAGCGGGATCCTGATAGCGGATCTTCACTCGCAGATGTGGCGTCCCGAGATCTGGTACGATGTACATACCGGACCGATGACGGAGACGCTGTTTCATGAATTCGAAATGACGGACGAATACGTCACGTGGGTAGGACACCTCATGGATCAGAAACCTCTTGTGATCCCGGATGTGGAGGTAATAAAGGAAAGCAGCCCAAAGGAGTACGCAGCGTATCAGAGACTGGACACCAGGGCAGTCATCGGCGTTCCCTTCGGACAGCATCCTCTGGGCTTCATGGTGGTGAGGAACCCGACAAAGAATATAGAACAGTACGAACCGCTTCAGATCGCGTGCTTTGTCGCGATGATGATGCTGGAGCAGAAGCGCCGGCTGGCAGCGGAGCGGCGTTTCCTGAACAGCGAAGGGGAAGTGGATGACGGAAAGCTTCGGCTCCGCTATAACATCCTGGGACAGCACAGCATGGAGATCTATGGCAGTGTCATGCGGGAACAGGACCTGGATCATCCGAACCGGCGGGGCTGGCTGCTGCTATTATACCTGGTGCTGCATAAGAAACCGATAGACATTGCTGTGATAGCGCGGGACCTGTGGTCGGATGAGGAACTTTCCCAGGTCAGGAACAACAATCGTCAGGCGATCTTCCGGATCCATTCGGAGATCGCTTATAACCACGATGCGAAGATCATCGATACGCGTGCCGGCGCATATGTGCTGGCGGATGACATCCATCTGACAACAGATGCGGACGAGCTGGAAATGCTGTATGAGAGAGCGAAACGCATGCCGGATATCGTGGAAAGGCTGGAGCTCCTGAAGAAGGCGTATAACCTTTACCGCGGCCGACTGTTTGAAGCCGGCGAAGGGGAGCTCGGAGCATGGGCTATTCCGTTTTCCACGCATTACAATCAGATCTTCGTGGACGTTACCAGGGAACTGCTGGCAATCCTTGGCCGGCAGAAGGACTATCACTGTATCATCGAGTACGGATCCAAGGCTATCCGTATGGAGCCGGGAATCCAGGACGCCTATTACTGGGTGATCCATGCGGCGGAGAAGATCGGGAACAGGGCTACGCGGGACCTGTGCCTCGCGACAGCCAGGGAGGAACTGACGGAGGAAGAGTGTGCGAAGCTCATTCAGATGCTGGATGAGACCAGAGATGAGCCATAATTGTCGCTTTTATGCCCGGTAACGGCTGGGTAACGCTCTGATAACGGCTGAGTAACGGCAGAGTAAAATATTTTTACCGGTAACGCTTCGGTAACGGATCTGATAACGGGTCCGATAACGCCTGCCCGATAAAGTGTGCGATGCAAAAGCAATAAGCATCACACACGAAACGGACGGGTGAACGAAGTTGGAAACGGAACATCAACCTGGGGCGGTTGTTTTTGCAGAAACCTGCAGAAGCAGCCGCCTCTTTTTTTTATGCGCTTTTTTACCGGCAGGGTGCCGGTCGCCTCCGGTTCTGAGATTTGCCAACCTACAGATTTCAGAATTCGGAGGAAAGAACAATGACATTTGATGTAGAAAGCTGCGGAGCCAGGATCAAGGGGCTCCGCATAAAAAACGGACTGACTCAGGAAAGGCTTGCCGACGACATGAACATCACGGACGTGCATCTTAGGCGGCTGGAAAGCGGAGTCCGGGCAGGATCGATTGAACTGCTGATTGAATTCGCGGAATACTTCCATGTTTCGCTGGATTATCTGATTCTCGGCAGAGGCGGCCGGACAGATGAAGCGAAAGAAGAACTGACGGCGATCAAAGAGCGGGTGGAGTATATCATGCAGCTGCTCTAAGCGCGGGCAGGAACTCAAGAAGAAACCGGAAGAATCCTGCGGGATCTTCCGGTTTCCAATGGGTGCGATATCATATCAGATTTCTGGTGGCTTCGACCAGACAGGCATATGCGTCCGGACGCTGCTTGCGGACATAGGCAAGCTTTTTATACTGATCACCCTCAAGCCGTTCCGAGATATAGCTTTCCGGATGCTCTATTTTCTTAAACGGGTTTCCGGAAAGCAGGCACGAAGCAAGATACATGACTTTACAGGCCTTCCAGGTCGCATCATCAGTGTTGTAGCCGCTCAGGAGGATATGGTTCCTCAGCGATTTTATGCCGCGGAGATATTCCGCATAGTCATCCTTGTCGATGGTTCCTCTGCTGATAATGCTGACACAGGCACGGATGGTATCCAGGAGGACATCTTCTTTGCTCCAGGCTTCTCCGCGGAAAGCGGTCTCATCCATAACTGCTGTATCGTATGTCCTGGAAAACAATTCAAAGTCAGTCACATAGTCGGAGAGAGTAGCCGTATCAAACAGCTGCTTTGCAATCTCCAGCTCCTTATTTGTGCCTAAAAGTACCCCTGTGGTGTGAGGCGCGAAAGCGGTCAGCTTATCGCCAAGCATACAATCCGCTGTAGGGACTTCCACAGTAAGGTTTTCTCCTGAAGTCAGAAGAAGGTCGTTACGGATCTCTTTCTGCACGGTCTGTGCATAGGGAAGATGGGAGAACACCACATCCAAAAGGATATAGAATTCTGTATTTCTTACGGGAGAAAAGTAGGTGAATTTGAAATGCCTCTTTACGATCCCGTTTTTGCCTTTGCGGATATCTTCTTCCTTGTTGAGGAAGGGAAAGATCCGGGAGGCTTTATCGATGTAGTCGTCTACATCGGTCTCAGGTTCTACCAGAATATCTATGTCGGTGGCTTATCCAGAATCAGCATCAGGCTGGTTCCGCCTTTGAAGCAGAAGGGCATTCCGACACTTTTGATCGCTTCCAGCAGGCCGAAGGCATACAGGGCCCGCTCGATCAGGCCCGGATCGGAGACGTATTTTTTCTGCAGTTCCCGGATGTAATCAAGCTCGTAAACTCTTTTGTCGATCATTTGTCGTCCTCCAGAACAATGCGGGTTTCTTCGTGAATAAAATCACGTATGGCTTTTTCGATGCCCCGGCGGCGGGCATATCGGAACATTTTACCCTGATTGATGTTGTATTTCTGAAAGGCATCCTCGTAAATGGCTCGGTATTCCGAACGAGAAAGGATAGAGCCGGAGATTCCCCGGCCAAACAGGTCTACGAGAAGCTTTTCAAGTGATGCCTGCCGGTACTGTCCAAATGGCGGCGGAGCCTCGGAAATCAGTTTGCGAACAATGATGGTTTCATCGCCGGCATATTTGTAATATTCATCAAGGCTGGGATTGTGAAGCACATGTGGATACCGGTTAAAAAGCAGGTTGAATATGCTTTCGTCCAACATGTTTTCAACTTCAATAAAAATGGTATTCTTCGCCAGCAGATGATTTACAAACTCATTCATTTGATACAGTTCCCATACCTGGAAATCCACCAACGGGTAATTCTCCCGGATCAGGGCGACTATATCCTTGGCAGTTTCTGACAATTCATAAGAGTAATCTTTTCTGGCGGAGTGGACAAAACGCCCTCTGCTTACTCTGGAGATTTCTCCGGAATCACATTTCTTCTTCAGAATGCTGTAAATGGTGGATCTTCCGATTCCCGGCACTCCTTTCTGAAGAGCGTCCGCAAATTCTCCGGTCGTAAAGGAAGGGTGATTCTCTATAAACTTCTCTGCCGTCATTTTCAATTCCATCACCTCCGTACTTTCGGCAAAAATCTTTAAAATTGCCAAAAGTCCAAAAATAAGATATATCATATCGCCCTAAAAGTCAATAGACTTTCGGCAATAATGCGAATATTTGCCGAAAGTCCATATGGAACATCCTGAAATAATCGGAAAAGCAGTTTCCCATTTGAAATACACACATATATGCCCATGAACAGAACCTCACAGGCTCGGTTTTCAGTGCCTCGGAGGCACTAAGAAGCAAAGCCGGTTCCTAATAAACTTACCTCAGAGCAGCAGGAACTGCTGCTCTGGGTGCGGCAAAAGCTGCTGTGCTCCGGACCTTGACAACCGAATATGCATTTCATCAGGTACGTTCTGAACAATTTCCCAATGAGCCTTCGCAGGGGTTCGCCATGATCGGGCCGGCAGTGAGACATACAAGTTCTGTCGCTGTAATCCGCCGGGAGCGGTACAAACCAACTGCAAATGCCGGGTCTGCACCCGGCGACGGCCATAAGGTGGGAAAGGGTACAATGATACTTCTGCCCAGTCACAGCCCCGGCGTTTGCCGGGATCACGCAATGAGGGCAGCTCGGCGAGAACCGCGGAGGGGTGAGAGTCCCATGAGCGCAGAGGAGCAGGTCTGCCGCCTGATGAACTTCCCAGGGAACAGGGGTTCCCTTTCCGGGGTGTCGGGGACAAATAGGAAGAAGATGAATGAACGCAATGGGAGCCGAGGACAATCTTCGGCTCCCTTATACATACCAGGCATGAGGAGGATGCGCGTATGAGGATAGAGGAATATCACAGGGGCGATGTTTTCTTCGCCGATCTTGGCTCGCTGGATCTTGGCGAGCTGTATTATCACAGGCAGGCGGGAGCCAGGCCTGTTGTGGTGGTTCAGAACGATGTCGGCTGCATCCATTCGGAGACGATCACGGTCGTCCCGCTGACATCACAGCTGAAGCGGCCGGAACTGCCGGCACATTACATTCTGGAAGAGGCGGGTTTCCTGAAGAAGAAATCCATGGCGCTGGCCGAGGCAATCGGCACCATTGACAAGCGCCAGGTGCGATTTTATCTTGGAAGGTTATCCGATAGAGATATGAATGGCGTGGATGCGGCGATCACCAGCCATCTGGGTTATGAGATCGCCTGGTGCGTCGAAGCGCCGTGAGGGAGGTGAGACAGATGGAGGCTGAGGCTATTATTACAGCTGAGTCTCGAGGAATAGACTTGCGAAGACATATCCCATTCTGGGAAAAGAGCAATCTGACAATTGATGAGGCTGCTGCCTATACCGGGATCGGGAAACACAAGCTGAGGGAACTGACGGACAACGAGAACTGTTCATTCGTTTTGTGGGTCGGCAGCAAGCGCCTGATCAAACGCAGGCTGCTGGATCAGTTCCTCGATAATATGTATTCGATATAAACAGGATGTGGTGCTGTGCCATGGGCAGCTCGACATCCTTGTTGTTTTCGGGGGGCGAAAATATCATTGTGACAGGGCCCAAACCAGAAAAAGCAAGGAGGAATCATCATTATGGCACAGGCCAGACGAAAAGATAAAGCCCGTACCGTTCTGAGGAAGGGTGAAGGACAGCGGAGCAATGGTACCTACTATTACCGCTGGCAGGATAAAAAAGGAAACCGACATTATCTTTATGCGAAGAGCCTGCAGGAGCTTCGCGAACAGGAAAAGCAGGTCGAAAAAGACAAATATGACGGGATCAAAGCCGAGGCGAGGTATGTTACGGTGAATGATCTTTACGAGCTGTGGAAGCAGATCAAGCGCGGACTCAAGGATTCCACTTATGAGAATTACACTTACATGTACGACACATTTGCCGCCCATGATATCGGAGTGATGAGGATCTCCACTTTGAAGAAATCGGATGTGAAGAGATTCTATAACCGGCTGGCGGATGACAGAGGGCTGAAGCCGGCGACGATTGATAACGTCCATACGGTTCTGCACCAGGTCCTCGACATGGCTGTGGATGACGATTATATCCGCAGCAATCCTTCGGACAACGTGCTGAAGGAGCTGAAGCAGTCCCACTGTTTCCTGACGGAAAAGCGCAGGGGTCTTACGGTTCCCGAGCAGGAGCTGTTTCTCGATTTCCTGCAGCACAGTGTTACTTACCATCACTGGTATCCGCTGTTCGCAGTCATGGTCGGAACTGGTCTCCGTATAGGTGAAGTGACCGGCCTTCGGTGGTGTGACATTGACCTGGAGGAGGGGATCATCGACGTCAATCACAACCTGGTCTACTACAATCACCGGAAGGAAGGATCCAAGAAGGGCGTTTACTTCAATATCAATACGCCGAAGACACTGGCTGGCGTCCGACAGGTCCCCATGTTGGATTTTGTGAAAAAGGCGTTCGAGATGGAAAAGGCCTATCAGGAGAAATTCGGGATTAAATGCAATGTCACGATCGACGGCTACACGGATTTCATCTTCGTCAACAGGTTCGGAGAGGCGCAGCATCAGGGAACTGTCAATAAGGCGATCCATAGGATCACTCGTGACTGCAATGACGCGCAGTTTGAGAAGGATGAGCATCCGAAGGTACTGCTTCCCCATTTCAGCTGCCACAATCTCCGGCATACATTCACCACCCGCATGGTGGAAGCTGGGGTGAATATCAAGGTTATCCAGGATGCGCTCGGACATAAGGATATCCAGACCACGATGAACATCTACGCGGATGTTACGCAGGAGCTCAGGAAGAGCGAGTTCGATGGGCTGGACGGCTACTTCAGGAAAAGCCGGAGAGTGTATAAGAAGGAAGCTGCCGCGGAGGATAAGGCCGGGGATATAGCAAAGGATAAGGCGGAAGATGCAGATAATAACGGCGGCGAAACGAAAGATCCGAATTGACTTTTCGCGGTATTACAATTACGATAGATCGGAACAATACTAAAGAAAGGAAGAATCCTTTAATACAGTTTAGCTGCCGGGAAACGCAGGAACTCCGGGAGAAGCGCTTACACCAAGCCTTACACCATTTTGTATTCCATCTGGAGAATTGGAAAAATCCCATGTGGACTTCATTTTTTGAACTATAGAGAACGTCTCTTTTTGGTGGACATTGAGACACATACTCAGTTCAAAAACAATGAGATCCAAAGCCTTACACCAAAACTTACACCATTTGGAACACGATGTATGGAAATTTATGAAAAGTTATGGAAAAAGTCGAGGTGGCGCGGAGCCTTATAATTACAGGGTTTTGACAACTTATGACAGGTTTTGTGAACCCCGAAAAATAAACTGGTACCCAGATGATGGACACTGACATGACAGTCAGGCACCCATCATCTGGGTGCTTTTTGTTTTGTGACTGGAGGTGTGGAATGTTTGGAATG
>CACZBW010000038.1 GCA_902779575.1 uncultured Lachnospiraceae bacterium | reverse complement strand
TGAACCGGACACATAGCAACTCATTTGTCACAGTATCTCGGCCAGATAAGGCACAAAGATTTTGCGGGTTTCAGCCAGAATCTTGTCGCATTCATCAGCAGTGATGAGGCCCTTTTCCAGCATCTTCTTCGTCAGTCTTTCAGCCCGGTGATAATTGATTTCATCATATAACTGCTTATCCGTAAGCCGGTGAGCGGCAGGCACTTTGGTCTCGGCAGGCGATGTGATCTTTGTTACTTGCATATTTTCGATCTCCCTTCCGAGGGAACTTGTCCATCCCTCTGCCATCCCATGCCTGCATAGAGCCGATTTTTATAATGCCTGGGAGAACTTTCTGCCCATAAAAAAAAGAGCCTGCCGACCATCCCGGAGGACAGCCGACAGGCATAAGAAACATCAGATACGAGAGGTATAGTCGAGCGAGATCCAGCCCGCTCCGGATTTGAGCTTGCCCCAGCCGGAGGTCGAGCCCTGGCCGGAGGAAGTGTCCACAATGGTGAACACGCCCTTCCCGGTATAGCTTCCGGTCCGACTGAAGTTGGTCCCAGGGCCCTTGCGGATGTTCAGGTCCGGGATGGAAACGCGAACGAGGAACGGCACGTCGGGGGCCTCCTCTTCTGCCTTGGAGGCATAGACCTTGACCCCGTCACTGTCGAATACGCTGTAGCCCGGATTCTCATCTGCGCAGGCTTTCGCATTGTCCAGAATCTTGAAGGCACCCTTCTGGGAGGCGGCATCGGACCAGTTCTTGCGGACCCGATACCATTTCACCTCCGCAGGTGTGTCTGAATCATACCCGCCAGTCTTCCGATATTCGACCAGACGGAATTTAAATTCATCCCATGTCCAGCTCGTGCGAAGGCGATTATTCTTCACATATGGATTCGGACAGATCTTTCCGGTCACATCGTAGTGACGGATCACATGATCTGCGCTGATTCCATATTCATCCATGAGCTTTGAAACCAGCCAGACAAGGCTCTCCTGAGTCTCGGTGGTGAAATACCACTTATCCGAGTCGCCGCTGGCCTCCTTCACGTTCTCTGTATAGCAGACCCCGCATTCGATACCGATCGAATTGAAATTGGTGCAAATCTTATAGAAGCTGTGCCCACCGCTGCCCTGGAGCCCACCTCCGCAATGCCACACCACGGCAGTCTTCGGATCGGCTACTTTGTAGATCGTGCCATCACGCTTGATATTGTAGTGGCCGCCATATCCGCCTCCATACAGATTCGGATTGTCGGCATTCGGAACACCAAGGTAATGAACGACGATAAATTCGATCTTGTTGCTGCCCCGGCTCCTCGGGACCTGGGACAGGTTCTCTTTCGTGATGTCGTGAATCGTGCGCTCCGCGATCGGCTTCGCCGCCGGTATACTTTCTGTCTTCACGTCATACTGCGTCAGGTTCCAGCGCTCGATGATATTACAGAGCTTGGCCACATAGGTCGTGCTGGTAGCGTATCCGCCATCCTTAATGATCTGCACTGCCTTCTTATAATCAGTGCAGCCTTTGAGTCCAGCATAGCGCAGCTTGTTGCCGTTCATCGCTCCGAGCAGATAGGCGCTGTGGTCAGCAATGGAATCCTCAACGCAGGGATACTTTCGGAAGTCAGCAGTGATGGTATAGAGCCTGCCGGTCCCATCATCTTCCTGCGTTTTCTTCGTATAAATGGATTTCCCATCCCAGGTCGATCCGCTCCATGTATTTCCGGAGAGGGATTTCTTCATGCCAAAGCAGTTATTGGCCCCCTGGGCGAGCTCACTCTTTCCATAGCCAGATTCCAGAATAAACTGCGCCATCGTTACGGAGGCCAGGATGCCGGAGGTCTTCATATCCGCGCTGCAGAGCGGACCGACCTTCTTAATGACATCACCTTCGGATAGGTCCTTCAAGGCTGCCGCCTGAAGGCCGGTGGTATTGACAGGCGTTTCCGACTCTCCGCTGCCACCAAGCTGGGCGGTGACCTTTGCAGCCAGGTCTCCCATGCGGGCATACATCCAATTTCCCGGACAGGACTTGTTGGCAAACCAGCGATGGACCGTGAGGATCATTTCTCCAGCCTGCGGAGTGTAAGCCAGTGTCTTGTCCTTATCTCCAAACCAGATGAGCTTGTTCTTCCCGTTTCGCTTGCAGATGTCAACACAGAGCTTGATCAGCGTCTGGTAGACAACATCCCGGAAAGCATATGGCTCTGTGGTATCGGAGGCGCACTCGATCGTGATGGCTCTCTGGTCATTGGCGTTGGAGGAGGAACACCAGCTGCGGTTTTTCTCTTCCACATACATTCCGACCCGCCCATCTGCTCCGATCCCATAATTGCAGGACGCCTGTCGGGAAGTAGGAGCAAAGATGCTGCCCAAGGTCTCAACAGAACACTGCCCCACCACACAGTGGGGCGTGATCCGATCGATGCTATGTGTTCGCTGTCCAGAGTGATTCGGACTGAGTTTGGTATATACCACCATCGGGCTGTTCGTATAAGCCATTACTCGTCACCGCCTTTCTCTGCTCGGTCATGGAGCTGTTCCAGTACGACCTTCAGTTTTTCCGGGATCGGCAGACCCAGGTGCGCCGCGTTCTCCACGATCGACACGCCTTCATTAGACAGGTAGAAAAAGATCACTGCTGTCCTGAGCACACTACCGGAGCCAATCACTTGGGCATCCAGCGCATGGCCGATGCCCACAAGGGAAAAGATCAGGACCTTACGAAACAACCCTTTAAAGCCGACCTCGCTGGAGAGCTTCTTGTCCACCACCGCGCACATGACCCCGGTGATGTAATCGAGCACCACGAACAGGACCAGAGCGTAAAGCAGCCCGTCGCAGCCACCGAGGAACCAGCCCAGCCAGCCCCCGACTGCTGCAAAGATGAGTTGAATGGTGTTCCAGAATTCTTTCATAGATAAAAAACCTCGCTTTCTGTTTCTGGGTATGAGAAAAGGCACCCATCAATGGATGCCTTCGCCTATAGATTCCGTATTCAATTCTTCCGGCAGATCGCAATCGGTCCATGCCTCACACTCTTTCCGGTGCAGCAGGTCAATCGCCTGCGTGATGATCTCACCGTTTGTGATTGCTCTGCCTTCCTCTGCTATCAGCCGCCATCGCACCTGATAGCTTCCTTCCGGTTTAATCAGAGAGACGGTATACCCGCCACCTTCCCGTTCGCTCTTATAGAGCATTTTCCGGATCATGCCCATCACCCCCTTATGTTGGCATCGGCACCGTTCCTGCATACGGCACCTCGTAATTGATCACTGCGTTTGCCGCTCCCCACGGCGCACCAGAGATCACGCCTTCCGCTACAGGAAGGTTGATCACAAGCCCCGTCCCTGCATACTTGAATGCATCCGTCGCAATACTGCTGATGTTGGGTCCAATGTTTAATTCCTCCAAGGAGCCTGGAATAACATTCGACCGGATTTGTGTTACCGATGGCAGATCCAGTTTCTTAAGAGCGCTACAGGCATAGAAAGCCGCATTCATGATGGTGGATGCTCTTGGAAGAATTACTTCGTACAATTTAGAACACTGCTGAAATGTACCTGTTCCTACAGACGTCAGCTTATCCATTCGTACTTTTTCAAGAGACGTACAGTCGATAAACGAGTAAGACCCCGTTGAAGTTACGAGTGGAAGATTCAGTTCTTTTAACGCTGAGCATCCTCTAAAGCTGTTATCAGATACCGAGGTGCATTCAGGCAACTCCAATGACAACAATCCGGTTAGAGATGCACAAGCATAAGTACTCACCGTTTTGACCTTCGTCAGCTTCAGCGACTGAATGCCCGTCATTTTATATAGAGCATAATTTCTAAGTGATGGCACTGCCTCATCATAAATATCAACCGGGTCTCCACTCAAAAGACGTCTGGCGATGATCCTCTCGCAGAACGCTTCATCACCGAGAATATCTATGGTTTTTTCAACTACAGCCATAAGTACCTCCTTCCATTAGTCCGCAAGGATCTCATCCAGATTGTTCATCCATCCCTCATCGCCATAGTGGATGATGGCATTTTCGCAGCCCCACGGTTCTCCGGATTTCTCCATATAGTTCCAGGGAACATAGACATCTTCTACTGCGCTGCAACTGAGGAAGGCTTTTGAATGGATCGAGTTCGGTGTTCCCATAAAGATAATCTTCTTAAGCCCGGTACAACTCTGGAAAGCCTGCTGGCCTAATGAAGTGAGGGATGCCGGAAGCACCAGCTTTGTGAGTTTGCTGCAGGCATAAAACCCACCTTGGGCGATACTTTCGATCGTATCCGGAAGCTCCAACGACTCCAGTGCCGCAAAACAATAAAAGGCGTTTTTGTTAATCTGTTTGACCTTCGGAATGTTCAGTGTTTTTACCCCACTGCAAAATGCGAAGGCACTCTCACCGACATTCTCTATAGCTGGCAGGCTTAGAGACAAAATTCCGCTACAGGCATGGAACGCATTCTTTCCGATGTTTGTGGCCATTGGAAGTACCAGACTCGTAATACCTGAGCAGTTATCGAATGCCGTATCCCCAATAGTCGTCACCTTCGGGAGATTCACGGTTTTTAAACCAGTGCAGGAATAAAACGCATAGGTGCCGATATTCGTCACTTCCGGAAAGTCAATGCTTGTTATGGTAGTGAATCCATGGAAAGCATACTGCCCGATACTCGTCACAGTATTATGAGTCACACCGCTCTTCAGGTTGCCGTCCAGCAGATGCTTATATAGAGCACCGATATAGCGGAACTGCGCATAAACATTGGTGTCCGCCTTGATGGAACTCGTATCCTTGTCCCAACCAGTGAATTCATAATCCGTAGGGTCCTGCTCGGCTGTATTCGTAGGCGTATCCCCAGAATAAAATGCTCCACTGCCATACGGGACATTGTTGATGGCTTGCAGCATCCGACTTCCCACATAGAAGCGGACTGTGAAGGTACGCACACTTGCCGTAAAGGCAGCGTAGACATTTCGGTCTTCCACAATCCGAAGAAGCGCTGCAGTATTCCGTTCACCACCAATCTCCAGCGACCATCCAGAGAACGTGTAGACTTCGGAAGCCGACGCAGGCTTTGTAGGTGTCGAGCCGCTGTATGTCACTGAGCCGCCATCAGTCGCCGTTGCAGTCCGAAGGAGCACAGTCCCGTCATAGTTATAGAAGTAACACTTGCTGTTGATGTGAACGTAAGTGATCGTGATATCCGGATACTTCTCATGGATTGCTTTGAGGGTGGCACCGGAAATCGTGTTGATTCGAATCGTCCCCATCATCTGTGCAGAATCTTCATTGCCGCCCGCTTCATTGAGGCCGCGCATGGTATCGAGTTTCGTTTTCAGGTTTGTGAGCTCTGTCTCGCTTGATACCGTCCAATCAAAGCCGATAATACGAACACGACACCCGGAAGGCAGGCCATTCACCAGTGTTTTCGTGTTGATCCCATCACCGACATTTTCCAAACGACACGTTGATAGGTTCTCCATGGATGCCAGAGAAAAATCTGTGATTCCGGCATGCCCGATGACGGACAAGTTGGTCAGTGTACCAGGCAGATGCAGCGTTTTAATAATGCCGCCCTTCGGCAAGTCCACACCTGTGATGGCGGTCCCATCAAAATAAACGTGCTCCAGGTTTGTACAGCCAGAAAGGTCTACGGCCTGCGACAGCATCGGGCAGTTCCGGACGTCGATCGTGCGGAGCAACTCATTGTTGCCCAGGTACAGCTCGGTCAGGTTGCCGTTGGAATAGGTCTCACTGGCATCACCGATTTTCAGGCTCTGCAGCTTCACTGCCTTCGAAAAATCCGCGTAACCTACCATAAGGCCAGACAGATCACCGACATCGGCAAGCTGGCTGGCGCTGTAGATATAGATTTCTGTATCGTTCACGTTGTCGAGCGGGCAAGGCAGCGTGGTCTTCGTGTTACGGGCAGACCGGCTCTGCACCAAATAGGAGCCATATTTCACGCTGGCATACACATCCGCATACGGCTCCACCGTGATATTGGCCTTAGCGTAACCACGGACGGTGATGACATCCGAAAGGCTGTCACCGGCATTGTACTTGGAGTCGATGTAGCGGAAACGGTTATAGAGCCACCACTTCCGCTGCTCCGCCTTGGACCCCTGCAGCATGGACAGGTAGGAGGCGTTGCCCTTCTCCACCAGAGGAGCCAGGTATTTAAACCAGGCGTCCTCATTGAAGATTGCCTCCGGCCACTTAGCCTGATGCTCCTCAAACATCTGCTCGACCTTTTCATAGGAAAGAGCGCCGGTGGATCTGAGATTCTGGTACATGGCCTTGATCTCATCAAAAAAGGCAGCTCTCATGTTCTTCCACAGAACTGACTGCTGCCCATTGAATACATCCGCACCGCCCTCGGTCTTATCGATGTCTTCCAGATTATAAGAGAACACCAAAGCGCCCTCATTATCATACGGTTGCGTCACCTCCCATGAATGACGGGAACATATTCTTGGCTCTGGAGTCGACCATGAGGAAGAGCTCCGTAAACAGGTAATAGAACATGGCCGACTGCAGTTCCATGTAGTCACCAGCTTCTGCTTTGAACTTGGCCAGCCGGTACTCGGAGGTGTCATGCGTATAGGTGGCATCCCCGATAGTTACGGGCTCGTCCAGCTCTGCGCCGGTGGCCTTCTCCATATCCGTCTCCACGATCCACTCGGCAAATTCCCTCAGCTGCGTGGCATCGGTATAAGGCGGGTCGGTATCCGGGTAGCGGGCCTCAAAATCATTGAGCCAGGCATCCTCGCTGTAATCAGCGGACTTGAACACGACGCGGTCGCCGGTGTTGTTCTTCACCTCCCAGGACTCATCGTCTTCCTGGAAACCGAATACCTCCTCGGTGGACTTATCATTGTTCCAGTTGTACTTGCCCATGAAGATGGTTTCATCCTTTATGGTCGATGGATGCCGGGATACCATCCGCCGCATTGGCGTTGACATACGCCTGCGCCCGGGACCGCAGCTGCTCCACCGTGGGCTGCTCCTGAAAAGCAGAGGATAAATCCACCGGAACCACCATCCGGTAGACAAAGCTCTCCGCCATATCCGAGTAGATTACCTTCTCCGGCAGTGTTACGAGCACCGCCTGCTCCGCTTCATCGGTCCCTGCCCAATACGGCAGGATGCCGGTCCATAGGTTACTGGTGTCCGTGGTCTTCTTCACATCCGTCAGGTTTTTCCCGTACCGGATCATCACATCCTGGTTGGAGCCCCGGTGGGTGTGAAACTTCACCGTGAACTTGTCCCATTCATACTCGCCGGGACCATATACATCCAGGATCGACCCGGAGGTGCCGCCCAGGAGGGACCGGAAGGAAGAAGGCACGTCCACAGAGAAACTTGCCTCCAGCAGCTTATCGGTCCAGATGGTAAATGGGCAGTCACCGACACTGTTTGAGATCATCCCAGTCAGCGCTTCCGCGCAGGTGTTTGCTGCAAAGGGCATGACTGCCACCTTGGACAGCTGGTAGCTGATGTGCCGAGCGGATATCGTCACAATCCCGTTCATAGGCCGGGTGATCTTATAAATACGAAAAGGCTGGATATCATCACTGTCGTCATGCCGGGCCGCGATGATCCGCTCTTCCACAATCTCCTTATAGTGCCGCCCGGTAATCGGATACTGCATTTCCAGTTCGTACTGGCCATTGCGCTCCTCCGTCACGAGGCACTTCGTCGCTTCCGAAAGCCTGCCGAGGCCGTTGTTGCGAAACTCTGTCTCCCCAGCGGGATAAAGAATCGGCTTCATAGACACCACCACCTTGGGATCAGTTCTACCTTCGTAATGCCGGACCCGAAGGTGATGCTGGTGCTGCCGGGCTTTAACACCGGGAAGTCCCCGCTGGAAAGCTCAATGCAGCCGTTCAGATTCACGGTATCCCGGAAGGCATCCTCCAGCTCACAGTCGAGGTCGATGAAGGAAGTGTTCTCTGTCACCGTGACCTGCTCATCACCGACCGTGAGCCTGCCTTGCCCGTAAATACGCAGCAGCGGCTTGGCATCGTACATGGTGGGATTGAACACCGTGCCGGACCCGGTCAGCACCTGCAGGCGCTCCCCGGATTTCAAGTACTGCTGCGGCATGCAGGAAAAGGTCAGGTCAAAGGACCCGCTGTAATTTTGATACGCCAGTTTCGGACTGATCTCCTTATCCAGCACCGCCATCCGGTAATACTCCGGATGATAGGAATCCTCCAACCGGTGATACCCCGGCTCCTTTAAGAGAAAGTTCATGAAGGATGTGAAGTTCCGATCGAAGTTCCGCTTGATGCCCACGTGGTAGGTCAGCTCCACATTGCTGTACCGGTGATTGGAAAGAATAAGATCCCCGTTCCGGCCAGGGATCTGCATCCGCTCCACATCCGGCATAGACTTTTTCCAGGTATCCTCCCCAGAGAGGATGAGGCCGAAGTCCTGTGAACTTCTGCCGTTATATAAAAAGATGTGCATGTTCACCCTCCCTTAGCTA
>CACZBW010000037.1 GCA_902779575.1 uncultured Lachnospiraceae bacterium | reverse complement strand
CGTTGTTCGTGCCATGATAGAAATCTCCTTTATAATGATATTTTATCATGTTCACGATAAACTGTCTCATCTGTGGTCCTACTTTACGGTACCATTATAGCTTATATGGATCCGGCCTGAACAGGGAGGAATTTGTGGGAAGGCTATCTGATGTCATTTATCCGCTCTATCAGTCTGCGAAGAGCTGCGGTTTTCGCAACTGGGTATATGGCAACAAATAATGGAAGAGATGCTGGATATTTTCTTCTTAGTGTAGGCGAACACGGAGGCGGAGAGTATAGATGAGGAACAGAAATTCCGATAATAGAATGAAGAGTACAAGTAAGTTCATATCGCTGATTCTCCGCCACAATCCCGGAGCCGTAGGCATTTCCCTTGATGAGCATGGATGGGCGGATGTACAGGAGCTGATTGCCGGAATCAACAGATCCGGCGGGCGTACTCTCGACATGGAAACGCTGGAGGAGATTGTCCGGACGGATGAAAAGCAGCGTTATTCTTTCAATGAAGACCATACGCTGATCCGGGCGAATCAAGGCCACTCTGTTTTGGTAGATGTGGAACTGGAGGAAAAGATCCCGCCGAACATTCTCTGGCATGGTACGGGAGAGAAATATGTTGCTTCTATTGATGAACTTGGGCTGATTCCGAAAGGCCGGCTCTATGTTCATCTGTCTTCGGATATGGAAACGGCAAAGAAGGTCGGCAGCCGGCACGGAAAGCCGGTCATTTATGAAATCGGCTGTCGGAGGATGATCGAAGATGGATATCATTTCTTCCTTTCCGCCAACCATGTCTGGCTGACGAAGGAAGTGCCGGCGCGATATCTGAAGAAGCTTTAAAGGAAGATGCTTGCGGAAAAGAGACACGTATTCCTGGAACGCTATCTGGAAGAATTCTGGGAAGAAACTTGTGAGCAGAGAATGGAACAGGAGTGACTGTATGGAAAATGAAAGCGGCCAGTGGGTCGTGAAAGGCCTTGACTGGGACGATCCTTACCGGATCCGCTCCTGGAAGGAGTTGGTGAACTGGATCAATGAGGTCGGCTTCCTGCCCTTTTTTGCAAATGAAGCGCCGGGCTTTTCCGCTGAGGAGCATGTTTCCCCCCTTTTCTGGTGGACCGGGGACCCGGAGCAGGATCCCTGGGAGTGGCGCGAGATCATTGCCGCGAGCGGTGAAGTGGCCTACGGGAAATTCTTTCGTAACAGGGCCGGATTCATTTCCCGGGAATGGTTCCCTTATTTCGCGAATGCACGCCGGGACGGTTATGATTTCGATTCGGCCTGGGAGGACGGGCTGGTCCAGCGCCGGCAGAAGGCGATCATGGATATCTGCGAGGACGGCGGCATGCATCCTGGCTTTGAACTGAAACCGGCGGCGCGCTTCGGCAAAGAGGGCTATAAGAACTTTGACGGCTGCGTGACACAGCTGCAGATGCAGACCTATCTGCTGATCCGGAAGTTTGAGCGGAGGCGGAATAAAAAGGGGCAAAGCTACGGCATGGCGGTCTCCTACTACCAGAAGCCGGAGGAGCTCTGGGGCTATGAACATGTGACAAGCGCCTACAGAGAGGATCCGAAGCTTTCAGCGGAGCGCATTCTCACGAGAGCGCAGGAACTCTTTCCGGGGGCGTCCGATGCGGCTCTCAGAAAAGTTCTTCTGTAAATTTTGTTTTTGCAGGTGTATAATTGATACGCAGTTAACAAAGTATATCAAAGCTGCAAAAAAACAGAAGGGAGTATCAGACAAAGAATCTCATGACAGAAACCATAGTGGAAACAATTGAAGAAGAGTTGGAAAGATTCCGCGACAAACTTGCGGAAGGCGTTGCAATCGGAACCGAGATGAGTGCCCCGGCTTATTTGTTTTCAATGATGGGACCAATTGTAACTATAAACAAACGCCTGATGAACTATGCGATGGAGAAGATTCAGCCGGAGGATCCGCAGGGGTTTAAGCGTACTTATAACGATATTTATTTTAAGAGAATTGCTGAAATTAAGTCATTTCCGCCCGGCCAGGAATATTATCGGAAGCATTACCTCTGGCAGGAGCCGGACAGGGAAAGAGAGCGGGAGTGGTTCAGGCAGCTGAGGAAAGACGATGTGGAGCCGATCGTTGAGGCAGTCCGGAAGAAGATAATGGGATTTGCCAGGAAGGATTTATCCCTTCCTTTGAGAGCGAAGAGGCGGAGCAGCGTCTCCGTTAAAAAGGATCAGCTTTCTCCTCAGCAGCAGGAGAATCGCCCGCGGGAGTCTTCCAAACTGGTGTATCTGGCGGATTACAGGCATAGGGATTGACAGTTTTTTATGATTGACAAAATGGGAGTTGAAGCTGATCCGTTCATGGATCATGTTCAGCTCCCTTTCGGTATTCTGAAGGAATTTAGCCGGAAAGCTGACAGAATAAAAGATAGATCGGCCAAATTATGATAATATATATTCAGGCAGCTGACAAACGAGAAGACTGCAGAATCCGGCCCGAAGACGGAGTTATGCTGCACAGAAAGAAAGGAATTACAGAATGGCAAAATCGATTGTTGCTGTGAACGCCGGTCCCCGCGCCAACTGGAATACGGATACGCTGATCAGCGAGGCCATAAGAGGAGCAGAGTCGAACGGTGCGGAAGTACAGAAGTTTGATCTTTTCCGGCTGGAAAAATACACCGGATGCATTTCCTGCTTCGGATGCAAGAAGGAGAAGTTTAAGGGACATTGTATCTGCAGGGACGCTCTTACGCCGGTTCTGGACGCGATCCGTGAATCGGACGGCCTGATCATCGGATCCCCGAATTATCTGAGCCAGCTGACGGCCTCCTTCCGGGCGCTGTATGAGCGCCTGATCTTCCAGAATCTGACCTATAATCTGGAGACGCCCTGCTGCAATGAGCGGCCGGTTCCGGTGCTCCTGATTATGACGAGCAATGCGCCGGATACGATGTATGCAGACATGATAAACGGCTATCAGCAGACCCTGAGCCGCTTTGTGGGACCGACGGAGGTCCTGGTCAGCGGCGATACGCTTCAGCTGAAGGATTACAGTAAGACGGACTGGCCGTGGACGATGTTCGATCCGGAAGCGAAGCAGAAGAGGCATGACGAGGTATTCCCGCAGGAATGTCAGAAGGCGTTTGAGATGGGAGCGGCACTTTTATTGAAGTAAAGTATACGGAGATCGTGAAGCGATTATGGACCGGCAGGCGAAACGGCAGACAGAACGGCAGGCGGACAGGCTGACGGACCTGTAATTGGAACGCCGGATGGAATGATTACTGGAACGGAGGATAAAAGATGAGTAAGGTTATTTTGCTGAATGGCAGCGCGCACCAGCACGGATGTACCGCGACGGCGCTTGAAGAGATGATCAGAGTATTTGAAGCGGAGGGCGTGGAGACTGAGCTGATCCAGGTGGGAACAAAAAATATCCGCGGATGCATTTCCTGCGGAAAGTGCAGCCAGACGGGCAAATGTGTATTTGACGATCTGGTAAATGAAGTCGCGCCGAAGTTTGAGGCGGCCGATGGACTGGTGGTCGGAAGTCCGGTCTATTATGCGTCGCCGAACGGAACGATTCTTGCATTTATGGACAGACTCTTTTACAGCACCTCTTTTTCCAAGCAGATGAAGGTCGGCGCCGCGGTGGTCAGCTGCAGAAGAGGCGGCAATACGGCAAGCTATGATGTCCTGAACAAGTATTTTACGATCAGCGGGATGCCTGTGGCTTCTTCGACTTACTGGAACCAGGTACACGGTTTTACGGCTGAGGATGTGAAGAAGGATCTGGAAGGCCTTCAGACCATGAGAAATCTCGCCAGATGCATGAGCTTTATGATGAAGGCGTTTGCGGACGCGAAGGAGAAGTACGGATATCCGGAACTGGAGAGAGGCTCCTTTACCAGCTTCCCGGACGGAAAGTAATCTCCGGTGCGGAGCGTACGGCTCTCTGCGGGATATTCCGCTTAAAAGGAGGAACGGCAGATGATCACAGTGAATCTTTATTATACGGGCAGCAATGGATCTGCGAAGGCCTTCGCTGAGGAAATGGAAGCTTCCGGGATCGCGGAGGCGATCCGTGCGGAGGATGGGAATCTTCGCTATCAGTATTTTCAGCCGCTGGATGATCCGGAGACCATCCTGCTGATTGACAGCTGGAGGGATCAGGCGGCAATCGACGCGCATCATGCCAGTCAGATGATGACACAGCTGGCGGCTCTGCGGGAGAAATATGATCTGCACATGAAGGTGGAACGCTTTGTGAGCGAAGACCTCGGCGCAGACGAACGATTTATCAGAAAGTAAGAAATAAAGGGAGAAATGAAAGATGAAAGTTGCTGTGAGATATTATACAAAGACCGGAAATACGAAAAGACTTGCCGAGGCAATCGGGAAGGCAGTCGGGGTGGAGGCGCTTCCGATCAGTACCCCCATTACGGAACCGGTGGACATTCTCTTCCTCGGGAATTCCTATTATGCTTTCAGCATTGATCCGGAGGTAAGGGAGTTCGTTAAAGGACTGGATAAGAACAAGGTCGGAAAGATCGTCAACTTCGGTTCCGCCGCCATGCTGAATTCCACTTACAAGAAGGTGAAGGCCGAGGCGGATAAGGTCGGTATTCCGATGGATGAGCGGGAGTTCCACTGCAAGGGCGAATTCAAGGGCATCCATAAGGGCAAGCCGGATGCGGCGGATATGAAGGCCGCGGCGGAGTTTGCCAGGAAGATTGTTGGCTGAGCTGAATTATTTGGTAGACTCTGTATATGAGTTCCACTAAAAGTTCCATTATTTAACGCGCTTTCCGAAGGACCATGTGGACGGCATGGTCCTATTTCATGGGTGAACTGCCCGATCTGCTGGAAGCTCACGATTGAGTTTGGGCGTATGTATGAAAAGATGCAGCGGGAGTGGCGTGAGTACTGTGTTCGGGAACTGGAGGATTTGCAGCGTATAAAAGGCAGCCTGGAGCAGAATGCTGCGGCGGGCGCTGCCGGACAGGAGGAATGACCATGAAAGTGATCCTGCATGATCTGGATCAGCAGTATGAGAAGATGTTTTCAGGCAGATACGACAGGGTGATTCCGGCAGATGGGAAATACGCCCCCTGCCAGGGCTGTTTTGGCTGCTGGACAAAGCATCCGGCGGAATGTTTTATGAAGGACAGGCTGCAGCAGGTCTGCCGCATCATCGGACAGGCGGATGAACTGACGATTGTTACAAAAAATCTGTATGGGGAATACAGCGCCGCGGTTAAAAACGTTCTGGACCGCTCCATTGGAACATCCACGCCGCTTTCCACCTATCGGGGCAGGCAGATGCACCACACGCTGCGCTATGGAAAACATGACCTCTGGAAAGTCATTGTATATGGCGAAATCACGGAGGCGGAGAAGGAAACCTTCCGTTATCTGGCTGAGCGCAATGCGCTCAATGACGGCTTTGAGCGGTCTGAGGTGACGTTCATCGGGAATCTTGCCGGACTGGAGAATTTGCTGTGAATCTGTGCCGTCGGCCGGAGACGGAGAATTGGAGAGACTTCTATGAAAACAGTATTTATTAACTGCAGTCCGAAGAAACGGTTCTGCGCGTCCGCTTATTTTCTTTTCCTGCAGCGCCTGTTCGTCAGCGGACAGAAAGTGAGTGAGAAGCTCCGCACGCCGGGGGATCATGCGCGCATTCTGGAGCAGCTTCGGGATGCGCAGGCGGTTGTGTTCTGTCTTCCGCTCTATGTGGACGGCCTTCCGTCCCACGTACTTCGCTTTCTGGAGGAGATGGAGCTGTTCTGCAGGAAGAATAATCTGAAGCTCAGTGTCTACTGCGTCGCCAACAACGGCTTTATCGAAGGCCGGCAGAATGAACCGCTCATGCAGATTTTTGAACATTTCTGTACCCGCGCGGGTCTTTCCTGGGGCGGCGGCGTCGGAATCGGGGGAGGCGTGATGCTGAATGTAACCAGGATTCTGTTTATTGTGGATATTGCGCTGCTGGTCCTGAATACTGTGCTCAGCGCAGTCAATACCGGCAGCTTTTTCCCGCGGGACGCCTGGATCAGCTTTGGAAGGAATGCGCTGCTTCTGCTTTATTTCAATCTGGGCGTGCTGTTTTATCTTGCCCGCATGGGCGGTCATATCCGTAAGGGGACTTTCAGCGGTAAGAAATATACACGCATCCTGATTCCGTCGTTTGTATTTATTCTCTTTGCTGATATTTTCTTTGTGATCATTTCCATCTTTGAAGGAGGCATCTTCCGGGGCTGGCTCTCCAGAAAAGAATATACGGGAGAATGAGCTGAGGGCTTGACGGACGATCCCCCGCTTCCGATAATATAAGTATGAATAATACACTTCTGACCATATATCCGCTGCTCTGGTTCCTGCTCGTCTTTTTCAAAGCCTCCCTCGCGGGGCGCGGCGGCAGGAACTCTGCTTTTTTGCGCCCTGAGCAGACGGGTATGATCCGGGCGGCGGCCTGTATCGGGGTTATTCTTCACCATGTCACCCAGCAGATCAGTTCTTACGGCAGCCGGGATTTTGGACCCATCGGGATCTTCAATTATCTGGGCATTCTGTTTACGGCTCTGTTTTTCTTCTTCTCAGGCTTTGGCCTTATTGCCAGCCTGTACAGCAGGCCGGATTATCTCAGGAACTGTCACGAAATAAGTTGAACATATTGTAACGAAACAACTATTTTATTTTGTGACAGTATGGTATAATGTCTGTAGATCACTGAAAAGGAGATA
>CACZBW010000036.1 GCA_902779575.1 uncultured Lachnospiraceae bacterium | reverse complement strand
CCCTCATGCTGGTTATCGTTTCAAAATGCGGATGATCTCATCCAGCTTGTCATTGATCTTTTCCAGATTGTCGATACGCTTCTTCTTGTATTCCTTGGCATCGGATGACTTCTTGGAAATGGCTTCCGTTGCGAAGACGATCACGACAGCGATTCCAATCATGGAGAAGAATGCGATGATATATGTCAGTACAGTAGTCATTGGTTTTCACCTCTTTCATAGATTGTCGCAGGCAGCGGCGGTAATGCCGCCACCTGCTTTGGTTGTCAGTTATCAGTCGAGGAAATCATCCTCATCGTCCGTGTCGAAGTCATCCTCAGCACGGCTCTTTCCGCCGAGGGGTTCACCGTCGCGGATCTTCTGAAGGTTGTTCAGACCGCAGGCGATACCCTTGTTTCCGTTACTGTTGAAAGCGTACAGATTGATGGAAGCCCTGCCGTAAACGCCGGAATATACTTCGGAGCGTTCAAGGATCGGCTGTCTGTCTGCGTCCACGATTCCGGGAGCCGTTGCGCTGTTGGCGTTGATGAAGTAGCTGTTCTTGTAAGCCTCATCGTCAGGTCTTTCCAGATCGCCATCACGGAGAGGTGTCTTGAGTGCGGAGAGGGCGGGAACGGACTTGCCGTTGCCCTTCAGCTTGCTCTGGCCTTCCTCATAGGCTGCCTGGATAGCTGCCTTGATCTTGGCGATGGTTGCAGTATCGGATTTCGGAATGATGAGGGAAACGCTGTACTTCGGCGCTCCGCCGTTGATGCTCTTAGGATCCCAGACATTCGCATAGCTCCATCTGGTGTTGACTCCTGTGATAACTTTGGTAGGGATATTAACTTTCTTTGCCATGATTTTTTCCTCCTTATTCTTCGCAAAAATCATCTTTGGCTGTGTTCATTGCCGGCCTTCTGTCTGAATCCGGCACAAGTGTCGGTTTGCCTGGCGGCTTAGTAATAAAGCCGGCCAGAAGTTCTTCAAATTTCTTCTTCCCAAGAAGGGAAGTCATTGCTGTGATTCCGAGTACCTTTTTCTCATAAGGGTCATATCCGGCGTCTGCTACGGTGGAAGCCACGGCATTTTCATCCGTGTATTTCCTTACCGATCTGCCTTCAACTACCTTGAATCCGGGATACTCTGTTCCGCTGATCGCCTGCTGGAGTGCATATTCCTTGATGTCTCCGGCCCATGCCACCAGATCATCGATCCGGGGAAGAATGGCGGCTATCTCCGTATCATCCAGGGTTGCGGGCTGTTCAAAGTCATAAGCTGCAAGCTCCATGTTGTAAGCTGCTCTTTCACGGCAGGTTGCCTTGACCTTGCAGAACTGGCAATGGTCGCCGGCATGGAAATCGCCTTTGCCGTTATATGCAAGCTCCGCTGTAGGCTTCAGGAAGTTTTCCGCCCATGAAAGAAGGTCCTCTTTGCTGATTGTGAAGGTGCTGATGTTCTCACGCCGTGGCTGGAAAATCGTCATCGCAATGGATTTGATATCATAGATCCCGTCATAGATATCCAAGGCTCCGAGGGCGTAACACATCATCTGCGGGTTGTTCTCAGCCTCTACCAGAATCCCGAGTCCGTATTTGAAGTCGATGATCTGAAGGACTTTGTCCGCTATGATGAGGCAGTCACCTGTGCCGAAACCGTCCGGTACCCATTTGGAGAAATCCAGCCTCTGCTCTACGAGTACCTGCGGATCCTTACATAACTGCTTTGCCTTTTCGTACTGCTCCATGACATAGGAACAGTATTCATCGGTAGCGTCCGCCATTTCGGTATCGAAGAAATCCAGATTCTCAGTCGGGTCTTTGACATCTGCGCCTAACGCATGGAGAACTTTGTACTCACACTGCTCATGGGCGTCGGTGCCCTGCTGGGCGTATGGTGAGGCTTCGTCCTTGATCTCCGCACAGAGCTTTGCCGAAGGCGGGCATGATAACCACCTGTGGGAAGCTGAGGCTGAGAGGTATGCGTGTCTAGGCATCTTTCAGTCCCTCCACTTCTTCGACGAGAGCCGGGTAGCTGTCCGCGGGAACATCCGTGAGGCTTCCGCCGTCCGCGTATTTCTTCACGATGGCTTTCACCTGTGCTTTGAACTGTCCGCCTGCTTCATTAGCCTTTGCGGCAAGGATGGCTCTGACGTCTTCTTTGGAATAAGTCTTTTCTGCCGGTTCGGGAGCCTTTTCCTTCTTAGGAGCTTTGGCTTTCTTCTCCGGCTCTGCTGCGGGTGCTTCTTCGCTGAAGCATTCCCTGATTGCGTTTGCGGTCTGGATCATCTTTTCACCGCAGGCGATGAGATCATCCAGAACCTGTGACAATTCGCTCATTTTGCTCATATTGTCTTTCTCCTTATCTTTAATCTGTTTTCAAGGTTCATAGCTTTGTCTGCTCTGCCGCCGCCGTGCTTAACGGGGCGGCTTAATCAATAGTTCTGTCGTTCATCGTTGCACCTCCGTTTCCCTGTTCTGGTGGTCTAGGTATGAGAAAGTGCTGTTTTCCGATTTTTCCTGAAAAATATTTTTCGGCGCTCATCGGTATCCGCATCTTTCGGAGGTCTAGGTATGAGATGAGGGCGTTTTCCGATTTTCGGGCAAAAAAATTCCGGTCAGGTGATGGCCGGAATTTTCTTTATAAAAGGAAGCGTTTCTGCCTCACGCATAAAAAACTGGAAAAGTTCTGATCAAAATCGGAAAACTGCCCGGACTTTTACCTAGACCTTCGGAAAGCCAGGTTCGGCTTTACTACTCAGACGAAAGGGGTGGTTCCATTGAGGGTCGAAGGTAAGCAGCGGACAGTAACCAATTTCACAAGAAGATAACAGGAGGCAGAAATATGTTTTTTGTTTTACAGACGGCGAATGTGGCTGCCGATGCGAAGAACTGCGTGTATCCCAACAGGACGGAGATCACATCAGGGGATGCGCTGAAAGCGGCGGTGCATTTTGACCATGTGTGCGGGGAGTTTAAGAAGAACTACCGCAATATCAGCAACTTCCTGAAGTCGAATGTCATTGTGATGGATTGTGACAATGACCATTCAGAGGATCCGGACGATTGGATCACGTTCGATAAGCTGGAAGAGCTCTTTGAAGAGATCGACTATGCGGCGGTGCCGAGCCGGAACCATATGAAGGAAAAGGACGGCAGGGCTGCAAGACCGAAGTTCCATGTGTACTTTCCTATAGAAGAGACGGAGGATGCCGATTATTACGCGGCGGTCAAGAGGGCGATACAGAAGGCTTTCCCGTTCTTTGATAACAATGCCCTGGATGCGGCCAGGTTCATCTTCGGGTCTGATTCGGATGAAGTTGTCTGGCATGAAGGGTGGATGTCGATCGAAGAGGAAGTCACGCCGGATTATGAAGGAACGGATGACGAGGATACGCCGGTCAGCTCAGGTCCTATCACGGTGGGAAACCGCAACAATGCCATGAGCCATTTTGCCGGGCGGGTCCTTAAGAAGTATGGGATCACGGACAAGGCGAAGGAAGCTTTTCTGGAACACGCAAAGAGATGTGATCCGCCTTTGGAGCAGTTAGAGCTTGCGACGATCTGGGGGAGCGCAGTCAGGTTTTATAAGAAGACCGTCATGACGCAGCCGGGATATATTCCGCCTGATGAGTACAATGCGGAGTTCGAGTCCTTAAAGTCGGATGACTATTCGGATATCGGGGAGGCGAGGGTTCTTGTCAGGGAATATGCAGGCGAGCTTCTTTATACGGATGCGACGGAGTTCTTAAGCTATGACGGGATCTGCTGGCGCGAGAACAGGCAGAAGGCTGTCGGAACCGTGGAAGAGTTCCTGGATATGCAGCTTGTGGATGCCAGGACTCAGTATTCAGCGGCAATGCAGGCGCTGATCGACGGCGGTATCCCGGAAGAGGTGGTAAGGGCTGGCGGCAAGGCTTTGGAAAAGCTGATCACGCCGGATTTGAATGATGCCTATAAGGAATATCTGGCGGCCAAGGCTTATTACGCTTTTGTGATGAAGTACAGGAATTACAAGAATATCGTCAACACGCAGAGCGCGGCGAAGCCTATGGTGGCGACGGACATCAATCTGTTTGACGCGCAGGAAAACTACCTGAATACGCCGGAAGCCACTTATGACTTGAAGAAGGGGCTGGACGGTGCGAGGGTGCATAACTCAGCGGATCTTCTGACCAAGATCACGAATTCGGCTCCGGGGGATGAAGGTAAGGATCTGTGGGAAGCGGCTCTGCAGCTGTTCTTCTGCGGCGATCAGGATCTGATCGGTTATGTGCAGGAAACGGTGGGGCTTGCGGCTATCGGCAAGGTTTATGAAGAAGCCCTCATCATCGCATACGGTGAGGGGCGGAACGGCAAGTCCACTTTCTGGAATACGGTATCGAGAGTGCTTGGAACCTATTCCGGAGCGATATCCGCGGATGCCCTGACGGCGGGATGCAGAAGGAATGTGAAGCCCGAGATCGCAGAGCTTAAGGGTAAGCGCCTCATCATTGCGG
The DNA here is from genome assembly GCA_902779575.1 of uncultured Lachnospiraceae bacterium. Taxonomy (GTDB): domain Bacteria; phylum Bacillota; class Clostridia; order Lachnospirales; family Lachnospiraceae; genus Porcincola. Next base: position 4,295 of record CACZBW010000036.1, on the reverse strand, counting down.
CGGAGCTGGAAGAAGGGATGAGGCTGTCAACGTCAATTCTGAAACAGCTGTGTTCTACCGACCAGATCAGGGGCGAGAAGAAGTTCAAGGATCCGTTTGACTTCACGCCGTCGCATACTGTGGTGCTTTATACGAACCACCTGCCGAAGGTCGGCGCGTCAGATGAAGGTACCTGGAGAAGGCTGATCGTGATTCCGTTCCATGCGAAGATCGAGGGCAAGTCTGATATCAAGAATTATTCGGATTATCTGTATGAACACGCTGCACCGGCCATCATGAGCTGGATCATCGAAGGCGCAAAGCGTGTGATCGCACATGACCATAAACCGGTGAAGCCGAAGGTGGTAGTCGAGGCCATTGCAGCATACCGCGGCATGAATGACTGGATGGGTATCTTCCTGGAGGAATGCTGTGATGCCGGCGACGGTTTGGAGTGCAAGTCCGGGGAGCTTTATGAAGAGTTCCGCTCTTACTGTCTGAGGACAGGTGAGTATGCACGTACCAATGCGGATTTTGTTCTGGAACTTGAGAAGCGAGGTTTTAATCGCAAAAAGAAGAAATCCGGCATGTGGGTGCAGGGGTTGCAGCCGAAAGACACAGATTTTACTGATTGATTTTAGCCAAAAGGTGCAGGGGGTGCAGGACTTATACCTATATCGCGTATAGAGATTTTTTACTGAAAAATTCCTTATAGGAAGAATAGGGAATATCCTGCACACCCTGCACCCTCAAATTTCAATGATGGAGGAATCGCAATGAACTTTTATACATGGATGATGAAAAAGCACATAAACACGAAGGCACCGGTGGGCGACCTTGCGAGGGATATGAAAGATGACAGGGAATTTCCGCGTGACGGGGATAAGGCTGTAATTCGGGATTACCTTGAAGGCTGCGGAGCTTGCAGCGGCTGTATGGATGCTTTCGAGAGAGCGTGGAGGAAATATGAGAGAGAAGCAGGTGGAGCAGAAACTGGTTCGGGCTGTAAAGTCCAGAGGCGGAATCTGTCCAAAGTTCGTATCACCGGGGTTTGATGGAATGCCGGATCGGATCGTGCTTCTGCCTGGAAGACATTTCGGATTTGTGGAGGTCAAGGCACCCGGTGAGGTTCCAAGGCCTCTGCAGGTATCCAGACACAGGCTGGTGAAGAGGCTGGGCTTTCAGGTATATGTGCTTGATGATCCGGAGAAAATCGGAGGGATTTTAGATGAGATACAAGCCACATGAATATCAGAAATATGCGATCGGGTTCATCAAGAAGAATCCGATTGCTGCCATACTGCTGGATATGGGTATGGGAAAAACGAGCATTGTGTTATCTGCATTGAATGAGCTGATGTATGACAGCTTCGAGGTGACAAAGGTTCTGATCATAGCGCCTCTTAGGGTTGCGAGGAATACATGGTCCGATGAGATCAAAAAGTGGGATCACCTGAACGGAATCCGGTATTCCATAGCGGTCGGTACGGCTGCCGAGAGGCTGGCGGCACTAAAGGCGGATGCGGACATCTACATTATCAACAGGGAGAATGTACCCTGGCTGGTAGAGGAAAGCGGGATTCCGTTTGATTACGACATGGTAGTTGTGGATGAGCTTTCTTCTTTTAAGAACTGGCAGGCGAAGAGATTCAAGGCACTTATGAAGGTAAGACCGAAGATCCGGCGCATTGTGGGGCTGACTGGAACACCTTCATCAAACGGGCTGATGGATTTATTCGCAGAGTTCAAGATTCTGGACATGGGAGAGAGGCTGGGAAGGTTTATCAGCCAGTACAGGGTGAATTATTTCAAGCCTGACAGGATGAACGGCCCGATTGTTTATACCTATAAGCTTCTGCCGGGCGCGGAAGACCGTATTTATGACAGGATCTCCGATATCACCATTTCCATGAAGGCGACGGACTATCTGGATATGCCGGAGCTGATCAGCAATGAGTATAAGGTTTATCTGGATGAAGACGAGCGTGAAAAGTACGAGGAAATGAAGGATGAGCTGGTTTTACAGCTCCCGGGCGGCGAGATTACAGCTGCAAATGCGGCGGCACTTTCCGGGAAACTGTCACAGCTTGCAAACGGGGCTATTTATGATGATGACGAATCCGTGAATGCCTTTCATGAGAGAAAACTAGACACTTTGGAAGATCTGATCGAATCAGCAAACGGAAAACCGATTTTGGTAGCTTATTGGTTCAAGCATGACATGGCAAGGATTACCGAGAGACTGAAAAAGCTGAAAGTCGTTTTTGAGAAGTTGGATTCTGATAAGAGCATCGAAAAGTGGAATGCCGGAGAGCTTCAGGTGGGTTTGATACACCCTGCTTCAGCCGGACATGGCCTGAACCTGCAATCAGGCGGAAATGTGATCGTGTGGTTCGGGATCACATGGAGTTTGGAGCTTTATCAGCAGACGATAGCCAGGTTGTGGCGTCAGGGTCAGACTTCCGGAACGGTTACGGTGATCCATATTATTACTGCCGGTACCGTGGATGAAAGAATCCTGAAGGCATTGGAAGCAAAAGACCAGACACAATCGGCGCTGATCGATGCCGTGAAAGCGGAGGTAAGTGCCTATGGCGGGAAATAAGAATCTTGCGGATGATCCTTATGAGCGATTGGCAAATGCCATTATTCTGCAGGCGGTATCTGATTACAGGATAGCACTGAAGAAGATCAAGGCTCATCCGAAGAATAAAGAGGCAATCAGCGAGGCTTTGGAGATCGAGAGGTTTTTCCGTTCCGGCTGGTACAGTCAGCTGACAAGTGTTGACGGGGAATACCTGATCAAAAGGCTTCAGGACGAAGTAAGACAATCAGAGTCAATCCGAGGGAAGAAAAATAAATCCGATCGGAGGTAGCTTATGAACAGACATCAACAGGAAGCAAAGAAATATCTGAGCGACCGTGACATATTCGGATATGCCGAGAAATCCGAACAAGGGTCATTCCCGTCTGGAAGATGCCGTGATCCAGATCATCGAACTGGAAACGGAGATCAACCAGGACATGATAAAGCTTGTGGAACTGAAGAAGGATATCATCCGCAGGATAAAGGCTGTGGAGAGTTTCGAGCTTCAGACAGTGTTGGAGCTTCGATACCTGTCCTATATGAGATGGGAAGAGATTGCAATAGAGCTTGGCTACGGTATTGATAATGTATTCCGGCTTCACAGGAATGCCCTGGATGAAATAAAGATTCCGGAAAGAATACAGTAAAATCAAGTTCGATACAGTAAGCCTATGTGATATTGTTAAGATGGCAAAAGTGAAAGATGAGGAAGCCGTTGCGGGATATTCTGCAGCGGCTTTTTCTGTGGAAGAAAGAAGGTGGACAGATGCCGAGGAAACCGAAGAAGCCGTGTGCTTATCCGAGCTGTCCCAACCTTACGGAAGGGAGATACTGCTCTGAGCACCAGGCGAAGGTGAACAGTGAGTATGAGAAGTATGGACGGGATCCCCGGACAAAGAAGCGTTACGGAAGGGCGTGGAAAAGGATCCGCGATAAGTATGTGATGGAGCATCCGTTCTGTGAGCTGTGCTTCGAGCGTGGAGTGATAGTTCCTGTGGAAGAGGTTCATCATAAGAAGCCGCTGAGTGAAGGTGGCACGCATGATAGGAGCAATCTTATCGCGCTGTGCAAGTCGTGTCACTCACGCATACACGCGGAAAGGGGCGACCGCTGGGGAAGACGGCAGGGGGAGTGAAAATCCCCACGTGTATATTCTTTAGGGAACGGCGCGGGGGTCGCAGGGAATTGAGGTGAGGAAAATGGCCAAAGACGGGACTATGCGCGGCGGCGCGAGGGTCGGTTCCGGCAGGAAGTCCAAAGCCCTGACGGAGAAGATCGACAGCGGGCTTGCGGCGACGGTCATTGACCTTCCGGAGCCTGCGGAGTTTAACGGCGAGGATGTGCCGCCGGTGAAGGACTTTTTGAAGGCTGCTCAGAAGAGCGGCATTGACCTGTGCGCGGAGGATGTTTTCAGGCAGACATTTCTCTGGCTGAAGGAACGAGGCTGCGAGAGGCTGGTGAACAGCCAGCTGATCGAGCAGTACGCGATGATGGTATCCAGATGGGTACAGTGCGAGACCTGCATATCGGAATATGGCTTTCTGGCAAAGCATCCGACCACTGGGGCGGCAATAACAAGCCCTTATGTGACGATGAGCCAGAACTATCTGAAACAGGTGAACCAGTGTTGGTACCAGATCTATCAGATCGTGAAGGAAAACTGCTCTGTGGAATACGGCGGGGCGAATCCGCATGACGACCTGATGGAAAGATTGCTGTCAGCGCGGAA
>CACZBW010000035.1 GCA_902779575.1 uncultured Lachnospiraceae bacterium | reverse complement strand
TTCAGATTCCACCTCGCGATGGACACCCTTGCCTTCGGCTGTATCCTTCCCACTACCGGGCGGATTCGGGACTTTCACCCGTTAGAAACGTGCGCCGCCAGGCGCACACATGGAAGAAGCTGCAGCACTGAGCTGCAGCTTCTTCTTACATTGAAAGAGGGAAAATCATTCAGTTTACCTTCGGGAGTCTTGCCCTGAACTTTGCAAGTTCCTCATCCGTCGGAATGTAGTCATCCATCTCCCCGTTGTGGAACTTCTCATAAGCCACCATATCAAAGTAGCCGGTACCGGTCAGACCGAATACGATGGTCTTTTCCTCTCCTGTTTCCTTACACTTCATGGCCTCATCAATGGCAACACGGATCGCGTGGGAGCTTTCCGGTGCCGGCAGGATACCTTCTACCCTTGCAAACTGTTCTGCCGCTTCAAAGACAGCCGTCTGGGAAACCGAAACAGCTCTCATCAGGCCATCGTCATAGAGCTGCGAAAGCACCGGGCTCATGCCGTGATAGCGAAGACCGCCGGCATGATTGGGCGCGGGAATGAAGTCGGATCCCAGCGTATACATCTTGGACAGCGGGCAGATCATGCCTGTGTCACAGAAATCATAGGCATAGACGCCTCTGGTGAAGCTCGGGCAGGATGAAGGCTCTACCGCAACAATATCATAGTCAGCCTCCCCGCGAAGCTTCTCGCCCATGAACGGAGCGATCAGACCTCCCAGATTGGATCCGCCGCCGGCGCAGCCGATGATCATGTCCGGTTTGATACCATACTTGTCGAGGGCAGCCTTGGTCTCAAGACCGATCACACTCTGGTGAAGCAGCACCTGGTTGAGCACGGAACCCAGCACATAACGGTATCCGGGATTGCTCACAGCCACCTCAACTGCTTCGGAGATCGCGCAGCCCAGGGATCCGCCCGTCCCCGGATGCTCCGCCAGGATCTTGCGGCCTACCTGCGTTGTGTCTGACGGAGAGGGCACCACCGATGCGCCATACGTGCGCATGACTTCACGCCGGAAGGGTTTCTGCTCATAGCTGACCTTGACCATGTATACCTTGCAGTCCAGTCCGAAATAGGAGCACGCCATGGAAAGAGCGGTACCCCACTGTCCGGCTCCGGTTTCCGTGGTCACGCCCTTCAGCCCCTGCTTCTTAGCGTAGTAAGCCTGAGCGATTTTGGGAATTGAGCTTATGGGAGCCGCTTGTATTATTGCCCTCAAACTTGTAATAGATCTTCGCCGGAGTCTGCAGCTTTTCTTCCAGGCAGTATGCGCGGACAAGAGGAGAAGGACGATACATCTTGTAGAAATTGCGGATCTCCTCGGGGATCTCGATGTACGCGTTTTCATTGTCCAGTTCCTGGGCGACCAGATCCTCGCAGAATACGCCGCCAAGTTCTTCCGCCGTCATGGGCTGACCCGTTCCGGGATTTAAAAGCGGAGCGGGTTTGTTCTTCATATCCGCCCTGACATTGTACCAGGACATGGGCATCTCATTCTCTTCCAGATAGATCTTGTAGGGGACTGCGTTCTTTGACATGATGTTTCTCCTTTCTGAAACTGACGGCTTTTCGGCGCCATATGATCGGGACATAAAAAATGATCCTGTCCCAGTACTGTTCTGCTGGGACAGGATCATGCGTTTTTGATCCTGCGGTGCCACCCGGCTTGGTACGTATCCAACGTACCCACTCAGTGCATACGATCATATGCCGGTCTTTTTCTACAGAGGACCAACTCTGTCTCACATACTCCGGAAATATCCGTTTCCGCTCGCCCTCAGAAGTCCATTCAGTCTGATGTGCAGCACTGCCATCTCACCATCGGCAGTTCTCTGGAGGTGCAGGGAAAAGACCTACTCACTCTTCTTCAACGTTTTAACACATCATAACGGAAAAGTGTCTGTGTGTTAACACAAATTTTACACTTATCCTTTTACTGCGCCGCCTGTTACGCCCTCCACATAGTACTTCTGCAGGAACATGAACAGGATCGTCACCGGAACTGCCACCAGAATACCGCCTGCGCAGAACCGTGTGAAATACCCCTGATAGTCATTGGTCCAGACCCATCTTTGCAGAGCGACAGCCACGTTATAGCTCTTGTCATTGCCGAAAGCAATGTAGGATGCCATAACGAAGTCGCACCATGGCGCCATGAAAGCGACCAGTGCCGTATAGATAATGATCGGCTTGGAAAGCGGCATGGTCAGGATCAGGAAGATCTTTGACCTGGATGCACCGTCGATCCGTGCAGCCTCATCCAGTGCGATGGGCAGTGTATCAAAGTAGCCTTTGCAGACATAATAGCCCATACCGGAACTGGCCACGGAGACCAGAATCAGGCCCGGAACTGCGCCCGCCTGCGTCAGGCCGAACTGCTTAAGCAGGAAGTACAGACAGATCAGCGTCAGGAAACCCGGGAACATGCCCAGCACCAGCCAGAAACGCATCAGGAATGTACGCCCTTTAAAACGCATTCTGGACAGCGCATAACTGACGCACAGAATGATGATGGTCTGCAGGACCGACACACAGACTGCAATGATCAGCGTGTTGGCATACCAGCGCAGGTAGTTGGTCTCTCCTGAGAACAGAAATCTGTAGTTATCCAGGGAAAAATGTTTCGGGATGATGTAATCCACCATGCCGCCGTATTCCACCGCCGGATTGTAGGACCGGAAGCTCTGCATGATCAGTCCGAAAAAGGGAAACAGCCAGATGATGCTCATCAGGATCAGTACGATATATGTGATCGTATTGCCGATCAGCCTGTTTCTTTTCATGGAACCGCTGTCTTTTTTCATCACTGGAACCCCCCTTCATCCTTGACTGACGGCAGCATATTGTAGACCACAAGAGAGACCACTGCCGTGACCAGGAATACCATAATACCGATTACAGCCGCCATCTTGTAGTTGGTATCCGTCACCGTCATCTTGTACAGCCACGTGACCAGAAGGTCCGTCTGTCCGGCATTGTCCGTCAGGCGCATGGACTGCGGCTGTCCTTTTGTCAGCAGGTATATGACATTGAAATTGTTCAGGTTCCCCGTGAACTGGGTCAGCAGGAAAGGCCCTGTGACAAACAGCATATAGGGAAGCGTGATGCTCCTGAACATCTGGAACGGGGTCGCCCCGTCGATGCGGGCACTCTCGTACAGTTCTTCCGGGATATTCATCAGAAGACCCGTGGCGATCAGCATCATGTAGGGAATACCGATCCAGACATTGACCACAATGATCGTAATCCTTGCCAGCATCGGGTTGGTCCAGAAAGGAATGGGACTCGTGATCCACCCCCATTTAATCAGGTAGCCGTTGACCAGTCCGTCATTGGCAAACATCTTGTAGACATACAGCAGGGACACGAACTGGGGAACCGCAATGGTCAGGACCAGAATCGTCCGCCACAGTTTCTTGAATTTGATGCCCTTCTTGTTGATCAGAATGGCAACGCCCATGCCCAGGAAATAGTTCAGGAAGGTGGCAAAGAATGCCCAGATCAGCGTCCATCCCAGGACCGTCAGGAAGGTACTGCCAAATCCTGTTTTTCCGAAAGCGAACAGCTTGCTGAAATTTTCCAGCCCCACCCAGGTAAACAGGTTTGTGGGGGACTGGTGGTTCTTGTCATAATTGGTGAATGCCACACAGATCATGAACAGAATGGGCAGCACCGTAAACACGAAAATACCCAGTACCGGCAGCGCCAGCAGTGTCTTGTCAAAGTTCGTATCGAGCAGTGAGGCCAGGACCTTTCTGTTCGACGGCAGCGTCATTCCCCTTCTGAGCAGCAGTTCCTCTTTCCTGTTTTCCCTGATATTCATCCGCCAGACCAGAATGATCAGTGCGATCAGAATGATGGTCAGAAGACCGAACAGCAGAATCAGGAAGCTGTTGTCGCCGTAAACCGTCACACGTCCTTTCTTGGCAGTCTCCACTGTTCCCAGCGTATTGAACTTGCTCAGATAATTCCCGCCGAAAAAGAGCAAGTAGGCAATGAAAGCAGCTTCACAGAGCAGAAAGCCAAGTCCTTTCACGATCTGTCCCCGCATCAGGGGACCGAATCCGAAGATCAGGTAGGAGACTCTTGTCTTCCAGTCACCATCGGCAAAGGTGACCCCGATATCCGTTATGTCTTTCCCGAGCGCGTAAAAGCCTTCCGCCACGGGATTCATTTTCTTAGCCATGTTTCCCACACCCCTCAAACATCTGAAAACGGCAGGGCAAACTGCTCCGCCGTCCGTCATCGATCATTACTTCTTTATTCTGCGTAGGATTCGCAGGTCGCCTGGAATTTTTCAAGAGCTGCCATCAGATCCTCGTCGGAACTGTCAACGGAAAGCTCCTTGCTGATAATGGAATCGCCCAGGGATGTTGCCAGGCTCCAGTAATCGCCGGGGTACTGGCCCTGAGGAATGGTGTACTGCAGCTGCTCGGCAAGGGCTGCCAGTGCTTCGTTCGCCTGTACCTCATCGCTGGCCTGTGCAGCCAGGTTGGAGGGACCCCATTCAACCGCTTCAAAGCGGGCGATCTGTGCTTCTTCACCGGACAGCCATGCTGCCAGCGCGTCACAGGCTGCCAGTTTGTCTTCGTCTTCCTGCGGCTTCACACCCAGGAGTTTAAAGCCGCCGAAGCCGCTCATCTGATAGGTCTTCCCGTCAGCGCCTTCAAAGGTCGGAAGCTTCGCGCAGGCATAATTCTCACCAAACAGATCCTGTGCCGCGGAAGCATCCCAGGTTCCGTCAACGATCGCCGCCACATTGGTGGCTTCACCGACAGCCGATCCGTTCTGGAAAGCGGGGGAAGCTTTCAGTTCGACCATCTTCTTCAGGGCAACAAGACCTGCATCAGTTGCATAGCCTGCATTGCAGGCGGTGAAATTGCCGTCATCATCCGTCTCATAGGTCAGCTGGGCACCGGTCGCAAAGAAGAAAGCGGTCTGATACCAGCCGGAGTTGATCTCCATATAGAAGTTCTTTCCGGCGGCTTCGCAGTCGGCCAGGATGCCTTCCAGTGTGGAAGGATCGGAAACGACGCTCTTGTCATAATACAGGAAATACCCGTTGTCGGATGTCAGCGGATAAGCATACAGAACATCACCTACCGTCGCTGCAGCCACAGCGCCGGGATCATTCTCAGCGATGACCGCTTCTGCGTTTTCCGGTTCCACATCGATCAGCGCACCTGCTGAGACCAGGCGGGAGATCTGGTCCTGTGCAAAGCCGAATATATCTGCTCCGGCTTCCACGTCAGTAATCATATTGCCTGCGGCATCTCCCTCGCCGACCGGTTCCACGACATAATCATATCCCGCGAAGTCAGGATTGGCTTCCTTGAACGCTTCGATCTGTTCATTGGTGAAGTCCGTAACATTATCTGCGACCCACACCTTGATTTCATCCGCACGGGCGGCAAAGCCCATTACGGAAACTGCCAGCGCACCGGCCAGGAGCATTGTTGATAACTTTTTCATGTTGAAACCTCCTCATTGTAGATGATAAACATGATATTGCCCGAAATCGGTATGATTTTATCACTATTCCACAATAGATGTCAATTTCTGAATTGACTATTTTCACAAATCGAATCGAGTAGGAGGGGGTGATTAGCCCCCGTCCTCTCACACCACCGTGCGTACCGTTCGGTACACGGCGGTTTCAATAGTTGATGTGCACTGACTGGTACGCAATGGCTAAATCATAAAAGCCCGAGCGTACCAGTCTTTCTTTTGACAACGCTCTTTTCACCGTTGTCGTATTGACCGTTCTCCAGTACCCTTTCCGACTGTATGCCGCCATGTTAGCGAAGTACTCCGGTATTCCAAGACTGACGAGATGCCGTTTCTTTGTCCTTGGCAGTTTCCACTGCTTCCAGATGCACATGCGTATTCGCCGATACAGCCATACGTTCAGTTCATCGATCTGGTTCTTCATGCATGCGATTCCATAGTAATTCATCCAACCTCGCACATAGACCTTGATCTTTTCCAGACTCAGTCTTATGCTCTGACAGCGTCTACGGGAAGAGTATTCACGCAGTCGGTCTTTGAACTTCTTCATCGACTTCGGGTGAACGCGGGCGTAGATTCCCCCGCCATTCTTCCCCAGCGCGAAGCCGAGAAACTTAAAATTTCGGATCGCGAACACGCTGACAACCCGGCTTTTCTCCTGATTTACCCTGAGTTTCAAGGTTCCCTCAAGATATTTCGTGCTTGTCTCCAGAAGTCTCTCCGCAGCTCGTTCGCTCTTTGCCAGCAGGACGATATCGTCTGCGTAGCGGATACACGGAACTCCCCGCTTCAGATACTCCTGATCGAACTCGTTGAGGTAGACATTCGCCAACAGTGGGGAAAGATTTCCTCCCTGCGGTGATCCTTCCTCAGTGTCGATGACTACTCCGTTTTCCATAACACCGCTTCTGAGGTACCTTTTCACCATCTGGATGACCCGCTCATCTTTGATCTCCTTCCGCAGAAGGTTCACAAGGATCGTATGGTTCAAGGTGTCAAAGTACTTTGAGAGGTCAAGGCACACCGCCTGGGTGTATCCCTGTTCCGCATACTCCTTCACTTTCATAATGGCGTCCTTTGCGCTTCGTCCGGGGCGATAACCGAAGCTTCCGTCCGAGAACAGTGGTTCAAAGATCGGTATCATCTGCTGTGCCATGGCCTGTTGTATGTTACGGTCTATGACGGTAGGCGTCAAAATTACCGTTCCTGCTACCAGAAATATCAATCTGTGAGCTGTCTTCTAATCGTCTGCTTTTTTTAGTGCTTGCGTATTTTTCTTTCTTTAAACCCAGTATTTTGAGTAAATAATAAGGTTCTCTCTCCTTGTCCCCGTCTCGTCTCACATAGGACAGTTTAAATTTTGCCCTGTTAAACTCCAGGCCGTAAATGAGCGCATATCTTTTGAAATTCTTATATTCATTACAGCACTTTACATAAACCTGATATTTCCAGTCCACCGGATTCTGTGCCACTTCAAAGAAATCATCATTTAACGGCCATGGGAATTCTGCTTTCTTTACAGCTCCGACATCTTCATCCTCCAAACAGGCGAAATGATAAATGATATTTGGATCTTCATGACCGCTTCGCAGGATATCACCATCAATCTGTTCAAAGTTTCGAACGATCCAGTTCGCGCTTCTGCCTGGCTTTGTTTCCTGCAGAAGATAGATGGACATCGTTGATTTTAAACATTCAAACGAAGCAGAAGCATCTATATACTCTACTTCCTCCAGTCTCATCAGAACTCTTCTCAAAATATCTGCAAATTCCTCGGAAAGCTCACGATCCCCAAGGACATCGGTCTGCAGATAATTTTTTAACTTCCGATAAAACTCCCTGAAATTATGAGATTTATTTTCAAAGTCCTCGTAAAAATGAGCTGCTATATCTTCCAGATCTTCCAACGCACGATCCAGCATTTCAATTTCGTCCTTTAATACCGCATAATAAGAGATATGGCTTATGCATTCCCGCTTATCAGAATCCGTAAGGTATTTCTTGTTTTTCTTCAATGTCTTAAGACGTTTGCGCATCTCTTTGATCGATGTACATCCATCAAACAAAGCCTGAATGCGACCGAATATGGAGATAAGTTCCCCAGGTGTATCCTCAGCCAGAATATTAGCACCAAGGCATTCTCTGATGTCATTGATGTCTGTAATTAGAGTTTGCTGAACGGGATTTTCATTCAGAAACTCCCGTTCAGCAAACTCTACATAAATCCCATTATTGCGATCAAGCAGTTTTCTTCACTCATTATCTTACAACACCTTTTCTGATATAAAATGATACTTGCTATCAGGTTGCCAGGATAAGAATGCTGGCCAATGTAATATGAATTCTCGCGGGGCTTCTTACAGATATGACCATTCCATCCATCGCTGTGCCAAGCCAATCTTATACTCATGTGGGTTGCCATAAACTCGCAAAGCCGATGATGGGCAACAAGAGCCTTAAACTGACAGGCAAAATGATCGGAATGGATGTAGAAAGAGTACTGCCGGCTATATTTGCCAG
>CACZBW010000034.1 GCA_902779575.1 uncultured Lachnospiraceae bacterium | reverse complement strand
GCATTCCCAGTTCCGGACAGAGCTCTTGGAGATCTGAAGAGCATCGGCCAGCTGCTCGGCGGTCATGCCTGCACGGTTGCGGAAGTTCTTGATCTTAGAGCCATAGGTTTCAAGGTTTCGCTGTTTAATTTCTTCGGGAGAGAGCTTTTCTAACCCTGCGATTGTACTGTAGCCTTTTGCTTTCATTGCGGTTCCTCCTTGCATCAAGAGCGGGTTTCAGGACAGCCAGATGCTCTGGCTCTGGCAGGAAGCTCGTTCATAGGTGCTTCAAGTGCCATTTTTGATGGTGTCACTATTCTAAACCACGTAAGATGGTTTTGTCAATAGACCTGAAAGAAAATTCACAAATGCTATCAAGAATTGTAACAGGCAATGCGAGCCATAAAAAGCGGCAGAATGTTTACATTCTCGTTATTGACACGCCATTTAAGATGGTGTATTATGTAGGCACGCTATTTCCACGGCGTAGGGAGTTGACCACGGAATATGGCGCGGGTTGGGGAATTACCGCGCCAGTATTCAGGACATGGTAAATTGCCGAGTGCCATGACGGTGGGAAAACAAACCTTGTAGGACGATTTGAAACGCAGGATCGAACCATATGAGGAGAACCATAGATGGATGAAACAAACAACGACTTGTATCCCGTGCAGCTGAAGGATCCGGAGGTTCCGATTCAAGAGGACTGCACGAGTGATGTGGTGCCGGAAGGTACCACGAATATGGAGGGCAAGAAGAAAGTACTGGTCCCGGAGCTAATCACCATGACCAAGTACCTGTTCGACAATTACCGCCTTTCCATGTATTCTTATCTCAACCGTTGCCTGCGAAGCGGCGAGCTTTCCCGGATTGTAGGATTCAGTCCCCTAAATCGGGTCTTCAACAAGGACTCTGTGTCTTTTTCTCATGTGAGCTATTGGAAGATAGACAGAGAAAACTTCTTTGCAGATGTACAGGTGGAACTGAAGCTGGAGACTCCCGGAGGCCATTTGGAATGGCACGGATACCTTGTGTTCTGGTGTGAATTCGGTGCTTCCTTTACCTGCAGCATCGAAGACCTGACAGATACTGTAGAACGTGAAGGAGAATATGATCTGCTGAGTCCCTTTCTGGTGCCGTATTACAGTAATAAGCGAATGGATGAGGTGGCAGAGCAGATTTGGCTGCAGTATATCCCGGAGGCACTGACGGATCCGACGAAACGAATTGCATCAGAGCTGGCAAAGCGGATGGGACTGACAATCCAGTATCATCCGGTATATGAACATAGAGGTGTCGACAGTATTCTTTTCTTTGCGGAAGATGATCTGGTACGCGGCACCGACCGGATGGAGAAGGGGGATGATGGGAAGAAAGAGCACATCAAGGATAATAAGGGGTATATAATTCATATTCCCGCCAATACGATTGTGGTCAATACCAACCTGATCCATCGGGACTATTCGGCCTATAACATCTTCCATGAATGCGTCCATTACGACCAGCACTATATGTTTTTCCGACTGCAGGCTATGGGAAGTAATGATCCACGTAAAGTGAGGGTCCGAGAGGTTATCGTGGATAAGGATCAGGAAGTCACTGATCCGATTTACTTCATGGAAAAGCAGGCTAATCGGGGTGCTTATGGTCTTATGCTTCCCGCAACTGACACAAAGAAGGTCATCACGAGCGAGTACGAGAAGGTTGAAAACTATCGTCATATCGGCGAGCGTTATGAGATTGCTGGGAAGGCTATCTCGCGTCAACAGTGCATCCCGCATTTCCGGATACGGGCGCGTATGATCCAGCTTGGGTTTGTGCAGGCGAAAGGAGCTCTGAATTATGTGGAGCGAAAGCTCATCCAGCCGTTTGCCTTTAATCTGGATGCCTGGCGGGAAGAGCAACACACCTTTGTCGTTGACAGATGGACCACCAATGCGCTGTACCGGAAGAACGAAGAATTCCAGGCTGTCATGGACAGTGGGAAGTATGTGTATGCGGATGGTCATGTGGTGCGGAACGATCCTCGTTTTGTCGAGAAGAAGGGTGAGGATTTCTTTCTCACAGAATGGGCCAGTGCACACGTGGACGACTGCTGCCTGCGCTTTGTGCGCCAGTACGTTCAGCAGAATGTCGGCAGGTATGTCTTTGGCCGGATGTATTATGATGCCGATTATGTGCAGCAGACACAGTTCTATCTGAATGACCTTATCAACCGGGAACACCTGGATGAGCTGGACGCCAAGACCCTGTACATTCAGAAATTCCCTAAGGACTTCAAAGGGGCCATTGAACAGCTGAAGAAGCAGAACAAGACCAGCAACGCAAAGATGGCAGAGTTCTTGAATATGGACGACAGCACGTTCGCCCGTAGCCTGGATGATCCCAAGAAATATATGAACGAGGATTATCTTACGGTGCTGTGCCTGTATTTCAAACTGCCGGACTGGATCAGCCGGATGGTGTTCAAGCGTGCGCACTTTCAGATGGATGAGGAAGACAAGCGGCATCAGGCGCTTTTGCATATACTCCGTGTCCAGAGTAACGACGGCGTTGAGGCCGCCAATGAGTATCTGAAAAAGAATCACCTGGCTCCACTCAGTTTCTGAGCAGCGGAACCGGGAGAGCATTAGAATCAAATAGATCAGAGCCGATCACTTGTGAAAAACAGGCGGTCGGCTCTTTTTTTGTCTATTTCCTGCTTTCGCGTTGGCGGTGGCTCAAAATCTGCGAAAAAAATGTATCGTCGGGTAGCGGCTTCACTCAAAAAATGAGTCAGAGTGCGAAGGGTAAAAACCGGGGAAATGGTCGCGGATAGTAGTGAAAACAGTGATAAAAGGGCAGTCGTGGCCGCTTTAGAACGCAAAATCCGTCGTTCTGAGCGGCTTTTTTAACTCAGATCCTGCCATGTGAAATGGCTCTGCGTCCAGATATCATATATGTGTCAGCAAGAGATGACCAGTAATAACGGAGTCTGACACATGGAGGAAAGGAGGGAGCCCATGGCAAGCAGAAATATGAGCATGCTGTACGGTCTTGGCGGAAGAATCCGGCAGACGAGAGAGCAGCAGGGACTGTCGCTCACGGATTTGTCTATTGCTGTGGGCTCCGATAAATCAGCACTTTCTAAGATCGAGAAGGGCGAGAGGGTGCCCAATCTGGAGACGATCGGAAAACTAGCTGATGAGATGGGCGTTCCGATGATACTGTGGTTTCAGGAACCTACATCATCGAATAGTGAAACCATGAAGCAATTCGTATCATCAAAACAAAGCAGGCTGGACAAGCTCTCACCGGAGCAACTCTCCAACCTGCAGGCGCTGATCGATCAGGCGCTTTGTATGGCAGGGGTGTAAATCAATTCGCCTCTGCTTTTTTTATACGATTTCTTACCGGTTCTCCGTTATCATCCACTAGCTCCATGATATCTGTCAGATCACAGTCGAGTTTGGAACAGATACGAACCAGCATTTCGGTAGTAATGCTCTCGCCTTTCCCCAGCTTTGCCATAGAGGAAGAACTAAGGCCAGTGACTTCGCGCAATTTTTGTTTATTCATATCCCGGTCTAATAATAAATGCCAGAGTGGTCTATAGCTTATATGCAAAACGGTTCTCCTTTCAATTCTCTCCGGATCTCTGATCCCAGCTCCAACCGAAGAGTTCTCCTCCATTTTCACATAAATACAATACCTGGTTGGAATTCAGATCCCGATCGGTTTCTTCACCGTAACTTTCTGTTTTATCCAGAGCAATAAAGACCTGTTTGCCGGTAGGGGCGATCTTGATGTACTGTTTCACAATGGCTCCGGTTGGAGTATCACCGATATCCGTCAGGAGGAAAGAGTCATGAATGATGGCCGGGAGCGCGGTCTTCGTTAAGATGCTCAAGTCATAAATGATCAGGTTCTTATAATTGTTTCCAGTACCACGGTTTGTGGATGTACCGAATGTATAACTCTTTCCATCTTTCAAATCCAGACGTGGAGCTTCTCTTTCAGGGCCGAGAATCTCATCGCTGATCCGGACCATCTGAGCATTGATTTCACCGGCGATACGAGGGAGCTCCTTTTCCTGAGCGGCCTTTAGTGCAGCGGCCGCTGCTTTGTATGCTTCATCCACATCTTTGTTTTCTTGGAAGCTGCCGATCTGTGCATCAAGGTCTTTGATTCGCATTGTCAATTCGGCGTGCCGGGTGAGAAATGGCGTAGGCAGTCTTGTCGGAATACCGATGGAGCGGAGCTGTTCCTGCAGTGTGTTTATTTCAGCGTCGATCGTGGCGATGGAAGACTGCAGCTCAGAGCGTTCTTCTGACATTTCGGCTTCAAGAACTCCGCGCAGCTTCTGGTGAAAATTCTCTATATTTTGCAATTCTCCGATATTTGCTTCCGGGAAGAAGTGCGCAAGGTCACTGAGGTCACCACGGGTGACGGCAGTGTGACCGTCGATATTGATATACAGCGCTTCAAGCTGAGACTTAAGGCGACTGCGGTTTCTGCGGAGTGCTGCAAGTTTCCTGTTGATGGCTGCAGCTTCATCTGATCGGGAGAGGTCTGCCTGCTCAGCTTCCCGATCTTTGGTGCGGAGAAGCTCAGTAAGCTCGGACTGCAGTCTATCGCGTTCTTCCTGCGCGTTTTTCAATCCGATTTTTGTGGTGATGTGCCGGACGAGGTGGTATTTCTGGGCGGCCTTGTAGGCTTTTCTCTCTTCGCCTTTTGCTTTTTCATTTGCCTTCAGATCCTTGATCTGCTGCGTCTCTCCGAAAAGACGCTGGAGAGCTGTGATTGCCTCAGAATCCTTTTCCCTGGGCGTGTTGTGCAATGGTTGATACTCATCGTGATTCGGGCGGCCATAAACACGGAAGTACCGGCCGACAATATTTCGGAAGGAGATGTTCTCAGATTCGATCGCGTATTCCTTAAACAATAACTTGCAGTATTCATCTATCTTGAGCGTTTCGCCGGTAAGCACATATGGGTTCAGATCATGTTCGAGGAGGGACGGTGCACCTTCAGTGTTTTCCTCATGAAGGCGAATGCGCTCCAGACGAGACTGTTCTTCATCCCAGGTACAATTCTCGCAAAGATAAACGACGTCTTTGTCGATTGTCTTTCGGCAGAAGCGGTGAAGTGTATCCCCAAAGCGGAAAGTGAAATAGATTTCATGTTCGCCGACAAAGGTATGCGCATCAGTATCTAGATAGTCGCTGCCACCGAACACGTAATCGATGATCATGAGGAAGGTACTTTTCCCGATGGAGTTACTTCTGGTCTGTGTTCCGAGCACTGTGTTTAGACCGCTGTGAAATCGAATGGCAGGGCGTATCTGACCATCTTTGCCGCCTGTTCGAAACTTGTCGCTCCAGATTTCATATAACATTATTCGGCTTCCTCCTTTCCGATCATCAAGAGATTATCGCCATTTAGGTCGATTTTGCCGAGGGCATACAAGCAGTCCAAGACTTCGAAAAGATCGCTGATATCCGTGACGCTGTCTCTGGTGTAGCGATAAACATCGCTGATCTTCTTCGGCCCGTGTTCGAGGTAATGAAGAACGAGAGGCAGTTTGGGAAGGATGCTTTCATTATAGGGGATGACTTTACTCGGGAATAACATCAAACACCTCACAGCTCTGGATAAAATAGGAGATTACGATAGCGCATACCTCCATATCTTCATCCGTGTTTTCATGCAACCACCTGACGAGATTGTCAAAGATGACAGTCTGGGAAAGTGGTTCCCCGTCAACGGTCGTTTCGTCAAAATCGATAAACAGGTTCTTAATCTGAGCAGAGAATACGCGTTGCCGGATAACCTGTTCTTTGTTCAAGTTTTTCAGGTTGTTGTCCACAAGGTTGTAATTCTCCTGCACGTTACGGAGAACCTTTTTTAGGAGGAAGCGTTGCTCACGGGTATCGGCTGGGATCTTTTGGCGGACCTTGACCGGATCGTAATTCAATCGGAGCGCTTTCAGATCTTCTTCAGTCAGTTCAATTAAGTCATCCTGTATTTTCCTGAGAAGTCGGTCAACTCCGGCTTCAATTTCATATCTGGGGAGAACACTTCTGGCTGTATCCCGGATCATAAGCTCCTGCTTTTTATTACGAAGAAAATCGAGCATCTTTCCCTGCGTTGAGGACTTACGCTCTGCCAGGTACCGTGCGTGACATGCAGGACAGAGCGCGATGAGGTTCTCAAAGACCGGGGGACGCATTACGTCGATTAAGGTCGGTACATAAGTCAGGACAGCAGAACCATCAGCGGATATCTCTTTTAATTCGTTGGTGCAACCTTTGGCGGGACAGAAGCCTTCTGTCTCCAGAAGGAGGCGAGCTCCAAATTGATCTTTTACAGCAGGAGGGAGCGATTCGCCCATGATCGTGGCAAGGGACAACTGATCCGGCTGCTGATTAATGCCGATGATATCATCCAGTATTTTTTTGAACAGATCAGCGCATTCATCATGCACATTGTGGGAGGTGACACCGGGGATATACGGCTCAAACGCTTTTGCCAGGTCTTCCATGGTCTGGTCGGATTTGGTCTGCAGATAGGTGGAGAACTTTGCTGGTTCGATGTAATCATGCAGCTGTTTGACGATCTTAGCCGGAAGGGAATGCTTGGTGTCATTGGGATTTACATACTTTCGCAAGGTCGGAGCTGACCTGTCATAGAGAGGATTGATGAAATCCACATCGTCGGGAGGCTCCAAAATCTGGTCGAACAGTTCACGCATGAAGACAGCAATATCTTTGTCTTCACCGAGAATGCCGAAAATGATGTTGAAAAAAGTTTCAAAGGTCATGTTTCGATTATCTGTCCTTCCTATAAGATTTGGCGCGTCTTGGCGCGTGATGGCGCGTGGTGTCCCGCCTGTTTTTTTGTTTTCGGATAAACTGATGATGCTGACGGGGAAACCGAAAGACATCTGTCAGGGAAGTCGCGGAGGGAAACCGGAAGTGAGCATTTGGAATGGTTCTCACGATTAACGTATGAGTCTACAAGACCATCCTCCATTATATCCGAAAAATGTGAGGAAAACAACTGGAAACCTGTAAACAAAGTTGATTGGTGTGAAAATCGGAGAATAAATTCGCAAATGCAGATATTTTGAATAGGAGCCAGTGGAGGATGAAAACGCGGATTAGAGGGCCACCGAATGCGTTGTCGCCGCCGACAACAGTTGTGGTTGGCAGCGATAACGACCAGAAACCATTTCAGCAGTAAGCTAAACACAGTTCACGGGACGTTGGCGACCAATGCTACGATCCCGGAGAACCATAAAAATAATATCTCAAAGCCGGATGCATACGGCAGCGGATGTTCAGACGATCAGTCCAGCTTGGCACCTTGTACAGCCAGTACAGGGAGCCAGCGTGGAAGGGTCGTGAGGACACCCTACTGTCGTCATGCCCGGCTTTCTTTGGTTGCCGTCGCGATAGATGGTGGTGTCCGCAGAAGATCCTCTGCCTATGCGTCCGCAGAAAGGACGCAAAATGAATATCACGATCAATGCAAGCGGAAACAGCAACGTCACCATCACGGGCAACGAGAACCTCATCAGCAATGACACCACCTTCGGCGAACTTCTCACCATTCTTCGGACAAGGCCGGAAGCAGCAGAAGCATCTAAAACGGAGCAGGCAGAAAAGAAACGCGAAGAGGATATGGCACGACTGTGTGCCCTCCTAGGAGAAGATTTCGAATCCGCAGCGACACATGATGATGCAGTAGAAGACAGTCCGCTGGTGAAAGAAAAACGCCGTCCCGGTGCTGTGCAGCTTCGCACCAGTGTTCCGAGGATCGCCCGGATTCAGATTGGTGCCGACAGCCTTTGTGAGGTCTTCAGCAATGGTTATGCCGTTTACGACAACGGCGACAGAAAGACGGTTCTGTGGGTGCCGGACTGCGGAACATATACCTATTACTTTGGCCAGCTCCGAGACAATGAGAAACAGTACCTGAAGGAAAAGGAAGTGCTGGATATGGAAGTGCTGGGTGCGCTTCCCTGGTATAACGTGCTGGTGCTGTTCGGGGAAACGCAGATTGAGAATAACCTGGATCATCCGAAATCCAAAGGCACCAGCAGTGACGCCGAGGTACCGGAGGAGTGGGAAGTGAAGCCTGCGTACCGTTGGATCTGCGGTGCTCACTTTGATAGTCCGGAGGAGGCGTTTATCAAGAAGGAAGAGGCTGAGGAACGGCGGAGAGCTCTGACAGATAAGCAGCGTCGGATTTATGAGCTCTATTATGAAGAGGGCTATACGCAGGAAGAAATCGCCCAGCTGCTGAATATCGGCCAGAATGCTGTCCACTATCACCTGAAGAGCATTGGAAAACGACTGCAGAAGGACATGGAAAAATTTTTCTGATCGACTACTGATATTTTCGGTCCTGAAAAATCTTAATAGTAGAAGGACTTGAAAGTCCCTCGAACCAACAGGCCGCTGTTCTCGTAAAGAAGGCAGCGGCCGACTCATTTTACGAGCTGCGGCCGGACCGCAGAGAAAGGAAATTACAGTGGGAAAAGAAGACAGACTGAAGAAGGTTTTTATCTGTTCACCGTGCAGGCCGAGAGGAGAGACACCGAAGGCAAGAGAGCGTGATTGGATCGGGAACATAAACTGTGCTCGCCAGGCATGCCGGTATGCCATTGATCAGGGGAAAATCCCGTATGCACCGCACCTGTATTTCACAACGATTCTTTCCGAAGCGGATGAGGATGAGCGGGAACTCGGCATCCTGTTGGGGCTGGTATGGCTTTCGCAGTGTGATGAACTCTGGATCATTGGCCGCAGGATTACGGAGGGGATGAAGCGGGAGATCGCTCAGGCCGAGGCGTGGAATATCAAAGTGGTTCACTATATTCCGGAGAGAACGGCAGAAGAGCGATTGCTGGATGCCATTTTCCATCCGGAAATCAAATATAAAGAAATGACCTGAAGGGAGAAGAGACGATGGGTACAGAGATTAAGAACGGTCAGAATCCCACAATGGAGAGCACGGAGATGACGCCGCCTGTGACAGTCAGCATGAAGAAGCTGGTTGCTGGTGTCGGTACGATGTTTGCAGGAGTCCTGCAGATGCTGGAAGCCCTGGAACCGCAGGCGGCAAAACAGCTGATGGATCGCGTAGCGCAGGATGCCGAAATGGATCAGGCCGCAGCCAACGATACCGTTTCTGTAAAAGAGGAAATGGAGCTGGTGAATGAAACAGAAGCGACTGCGGAGCAGGCAGGTGCAGAAGAGCAAGCTGCCCCGGTAAAAGGAGAGGCACAAGATCCGGCACCCGCATCGGATCAGACGCAGTCCGTAACGGTGGACGATATTACAAAGATCATTGTCCGCAAAGTAAAGCAGGACCGGACGAACAATGAAAAGATCGGTTCCATCTTGAAAACCTACGGCGTGGCCAGGGTCAGCGAGCTTCCGATAGCGAAGTATGAGGCATTCCTGACGGATATCTCGCAGCTTTGAACGGAGGTGGCCTATGCCGGATGTACATGCGCTCTTGAGCGCGTCCAGTTCAAAGCAGTGGCTGCATTGCCCGCCTTCTGTCCGGCTGCAGGAGGGATTCCCGAATGAGAGCTCGGTGTATGCCGAAGAGGGCACTTTCTGCCATTCGGTCTGTGAATATAAGGTCCGGAAATATCTGAAGGAGCGGGTTAAGCGACCTCAGTCGGAAGAGTTTTACACGGAAGAAATCGATCAAATTACGGATGTGTATTACGAGTTTGTGGTCGGCGTCATTGAGGAGATGAAGCGTAATGGCTGTGAGCCGTTGGCCCTGGTGGAGGAGCGGGTAGACTACAGCCACATCGCACCATCCGGATTCGGAACAGCGGATATGCTGATCGTCGGGAGGGATGCAGACGGGAAAGGTGTGCTGCACATTATAGATTTTAAGGCAGGTGCCGGAATCTATGTGGAGGTCGATCATAACTCCCAGCTTTCCCTGTATGCGCTTGGCGGCCTCCATGCTTACGGATATATCTATCCTATTGAGACAATCAGGATGAGCATTGTTCAGCCTCGGCTGGATAACGTGAACACGTTTGAATGCAGCCGGGAAGAACTGGAGGCATGGGGAGAGAGTATCAAGCCCATCGCCAAGATGGCCTTTGAAGGAAAGGGTGAACAGAATCCCGGTGAATGGTGCAGGTTTTGCCGGGCAAAGCCGGTGTGCAAAGCCTGCGCTAAGGAGGCGTTATCGTTGTGTCGGGAGGAATTCCTGGATCTCGATGCAGGCGCTTTATCGGAAGACCCGCGTGCCAGCCCTGACGAGTTAAGCGATCTGGAAGCTCCCTACCAGGCGGATACGACAACACCTGTGTTCAAGCAGCCGGGACTCATCCCGATGACGGAGCTCGCCGGGATACTTCCCACGCTCAATCGTATCAGCTCTTGGATTGAGGCGGTTTTTGCTTATGTGACTTCCGAGGCTGTGAATCACGCTGTCCCCGTTCCGGGGTACAAGGTTGTGGAAGGCAGGAGCAAGCGGGTATTCACAGATACAAAAGCTGTGGTGGATACAGCGGTGGCCAATGGTTATACCGATCTGTATAAGCAGCAGCTGATCACACTGACGGAATTCGAAAAGATGATGGGTAAAAAGCGGTTTAATGAGTTGCTGGGTGAGTATGTGGCAAAGCCGCCCGGCAAACTTGCGCTTGTCCCGGAATCGGATCCGAGACCGCCAGTGGATCTGAACAATGCACCCGATCAGGAATTTGCTGTCCTGACTGATTCGGGTGAGGAATAACAAGGACGGCAGAGCAACGAATACTGCGCCGGAAGATGAATCGGCGCTGATTTTATGGAGGAAATGATTATGGCAAACAAAACGATGTCTCCGACCAAGGTGGTCATTCCGTGCCGACTGAGCTTTGCAAATATCTGGGAACCGAAGAGCATCAACGGCGGCGATGAGAAGTATTCCGTGTCCTGCATCATTCCGAAGGCCGACAAGGCAACGCTGGCGAAGATCCAGAAAGCGATCGAGGCAGCGAAGGAGGATGCGAAGGGAAAGAAGTGGGGCGGTAAGATTCCGCCTAACCTGAAGCTTCCGCTCCGCGATGGCGATATCGACCGCCCGGACGATGAGAACTATGCGGACTGTATGTTCCTGAATGCGACCAGCAAGGATGCTCCGCAGATCGTTGACCGCAAGGTGCAGCCGATCCTGGATCCCATGGACTGCGGGTCCGGAGATTACGCCAATGTCTCGGTAAACTTCTATGGTTTCTCTGCTTCCGGCAATCGCGGAATCGCTGCCGGACTCGGAAATATCCAGAAGGTTCGTACCGGAGAACGTCTTGCCGGTAAGACTTCCGCAGCCTCTGATTTCGATGAGATCGAGGGCGAGGATGATGGCACGGATGTGTTTGGCGAGGATCTGCCGGATTACCTGAAGTAAGGTCAAAAGATCGAACCGATTACAGATGGGAGAGGGCTGCGGCTCTCTCCTGTCTGCGTTTTACAAGAGTCCCCGGCGCATGGAGTTTCTTGTAAGGCGCAGAATGAAACAATGCAATATACAGTATCTACTGATCAAGCAATTACAGAAGGGGTGGTGATCATTTGGACGAGAAGAGACGGGTGTTGTCCATCGACTTGGAAACATTCTCTGATATCGATCTGAGTAGCTGCGGGGTGTACCGCTATGTGGAGGGGGATTTCCATATCCTGCTTTTTGCCTATGCCTTTGACGATGAAGATGTGAGAGTAGTGGACATGGCCTGCGGAGAAGAACTGCCTCAGGAAGTCCGGGACGCCATTTTCGATGAAACCGTCATCAAGGCAGCGTGGAACGCACAGTTCGAACGTACATGTTTGTCCAGGTATTTTTGTACCCAGCTTTCTCCAGATTCCTGGCAGTGCTCGATGGTCTGGGCGGCATCCTTATCGCTTCCGCTGAAGTTGAAAACAGCTGCAGAGGTGCTGAAGACCGGGGAGCAAAAGGACGATGCGGGTGAACGGTTGATTAAATACTTCTCTGTTCCCTGCAAACCGACCAAAACCAACGGTGGACGGACACGAAACCTGCCGGAGCATGCTCCGGAGGATTGGGCACTTTTCAAATCCTACTGTATGCAGGACGTGAGGACAGAACGGGATATTCGGCATAAGCTGGAGGCATTTCCCCTGCAAAAAAGCGAGTGGAACTTCTATCACATGGATCAACGGATCAACGATAGAGGCGTCCTGATCGATAAGAAGCTGGTGGAGCAGGCAATTACCTGTGACATGATGCTTTCCGAAGAGATGACAGCAAAGGCATACGAACTGACCGGCCTTGAGAATCCGAACTCTGTATCGCAGCTGAAAGGATGGCTGACGGAGCGAGGCATCGATGTGGACAGCCTTGGAAAAAAGAACGTAACGGCACTTATCAAAGACCTGGATAAGCACAGTATTGACAGCGAGGCTTTGGAGATGATGCGGCTGCGGCTTCAAATGGCGAAGTCTTCCGTCAAGAAATATCAAGCGGCGGATCGATACATCTGCTTGGATGGCCGGGCGC
The DNA here is from genome assembly GCA_902779575.1 of uncultured Lachnospiraceae bacterium. Lineage (GTDB taxonomy): Bacteria > Bacillota > Clostridia > Lachnospirales > Lachnospiraceae > Porcincola. The sequence continues at coordinate 12,066 of CACZBW010000034.1, read as the reverse complement.
ATGGCCTGTTCCAATTCTCTGGCGCAAACAGGACACAACGCTGGGCCGGACGCGGAATCCAGTTGCAGAATCTTCCGCAAAACCATATCAGCACGCTGGATGAAGCACGGGAGTTGGTGAAGCTCGGATGCTTCGACATGGTCGAGAGCATCTACGGAAACACACCAGACATCCTGTCACAGCTGATTCGGACCATGCTGATTCCGAAAGAAGGCTGTGAGTTTATCGTAGCGGATTTTTCAGCAATCGAAGCTCGCGTGCTGGCCTGGCTGGCCGGGGAGCAGTGGCGAATGGATGCTTTCAAACGCGGGGACGACATCTACTGTGCTTCAGCATCCCAGATGTTCGGTGTCCCAGTCGTCAAGCACGGGATCAATGGCGAGCTGAGACAGAAGGGTAAGGTCGCGGAGCTGGCCTGTGGATACGGTGGCGCAGCCGGGGCATTGATCAGTATGGGAGCACTTGATATGGGCTTGTCAGAGGAGGAGCTGCCGGGGCTGATCGATGACTGGCGCACAGCCAATCCGCATATCGTGCAATTCTGGTGGGATGTGGAGAAGGCGGCCATGGATACCGTGAAGGATCATAAGGAGCATAACGTCGGCAGAATCGGTTTTCAATTCTATGCCAATACGCTGTGGGTCGTACTGCCATCCGGGAGAAAACTCGCATACATTAAACCGAGACTGCAGCCTAACCGGTTTGGAAAGATGGCAATGACATATGAGTGTCTGGGGCAGTCCAGTAAATGGATTCGCACTGATTTCTACGGAGGAAGGGGTGCCGAGAATTGCTGCCAGGCCACAGCCCGCGATCTGCTGGCCGAAGCCATGTGGCGCATGGAGCGGGCCGGGCTTGACATTGTGGGGCACGTTCATGATGAGGTAATTTTGGAGGTCCCGAAAGGCACAATAACAGTAGTGCGGGTTACCGTGGGGACTACTACTTCAAGGATTGAGCTTTCCCCTGGGGCAGCACAGATTTTCATGAGCAGCTACTGATATTTCGTGCCCTGAAAAATCTTATAAGTGGAGGAGCATTAGAATAGGAGGCCATCATGGGTAGAAAGAAGAAAGAGAAAGTCGGAAGCTTTGACCGGATTGGCGAAGAAGTCAATCTGGAAAAGTGCCCGGAGTGTGTGGAGCATCCGGACTGTTTTGCCTGGATGGAAGGAAGATGCACAGCCCTGAAGGAAAGCGGAGGTCGGGGCTGTGTTTTTTATTGCCCTGCTGAAAAGGCAATCGCTGAGGCACGGGTGTGTTTCAGAAAGCTGATGGAGCAGCACCGGACAGATTTGATTCAGAAATACTTCAAGTCATTATCCGCGCTTGGTCTGCTGGATGAAGAAATTGACGCGGTATGCCGGGCGGTGGATCAGCTGTCGGATCAGATGCCGGAGCAATCCGTCGATCTGGCGGGAGATGCACAGTGCGATGCAGATGGAGAGGAGGGCACAGATGGAGCAGATGATAGGTGCCGTGATCCCGTGGGGTCTTAACAGCACAGCGAAGAATGATCCCTATACGGATCTTGCATCCGCTGTTGTTGCGCAGGCAGCAAAGGACTATATCAAAATCTTAAGGAAGCTGTGGAAGAAGGACATAACGGTTCAGGCGAGGAGAGAGTTGTTCCTTGGAAAACTGGACCTGGAGAGCTTCTTCCATTCTGCATGGTATGAGATGCTGACGGATTTGGATCCGGATTTCTTGCTCTCAAAATGTAACAGTACAGCCTTGGAGCAGGAAAAGGAATTCAGGCGAAAACAGGCAGAAAAGCGGAGCAGAAGGCTTGTCGATAAACAGAAGAATACAACTACTGAGCAGGAGGAAAAAGTACATGAAACAGGGCAGAGCATTACCTGAGGTGCTGAAAGAGCTGCAGCATCAGAACAATATGAAACAGGATTTCATCGGTCCGGCGCAGGCGTTCATGTTAGAACCTGATGGCCGGACTTTTCGTATTCGGCATCAGAACATAGGGGCAGAAGAGACCTTCGGGACGACGGACCTCTTTCACAGACAGGTCGGCAGTACGCTTGGTATCCCGGCGAAATACTATGACCTGATGCGACAGCAGAAACCGGAGCTCCTGGCGGAGAACGTGAATAGCTGGTTTGCGGACCGGGAGCAGTCGTACATGATTCGCAGCATGGATTATGGTTCCGGCAGAGTTGCCAGGGCGCTGCTATCCGACAGATATCGCCGGATTGATAACCTGGAGGTAGCGGCAGCTGTGCTTCCTCTATTCGCGGGCAAAGAAGAGATGGAAGTGGTCTCGACAGAGGTCAGCCCAAACCGGCTGTATCTGAAGATCGTCAACAAACGTCTGGAGATGGAAGTCGTTCCCGGCGACTATGTACAGGCTGGTGTGGTGATTTCCAATTCTGAGGTTGGCCTTGGCGCTGTATCGGTCCAGCCGCTGGTTTATCGTCTGGTCTGTACCAACGGTATGGTGGTGAACGACTTTGGAGAACGCCGTGCTCATGTCGGCCGGGCGGTGAAAGCCCTGGAGGACAGTTTTCAGCTGTACTCGGATGAAACCATGGAGGCGGAGGATAAAGCCTTTATGCTGAAACTTCGGGATACAACGCTGGCTGCACTTGAGGAGGCGAGGTTTGCACAGATCGTCGGACGGCTTCAGGAAAGTACGCAGGCAAGGATCACAGGCAGGGTGCAGGATGTAATCGAACTGACGGGTAAAGCTTATGACCTGAATCAACCGGAACAGGATAGTATCCTGAACTACCTGATACAGGGCGGCGATTTGTCCCTTTATGGCTTATCCAATGCCATCACGCGTGCCAGCCAGGATGTAGATTCCTACGACCGGGCAACAACGCTCGAGGGCATCGGCTGGCAGGTGGCAACCATGCCGGAGACCCAGTGGAAGGAGATCAACAGCCATGTGTCATGAGCATCATTACCCAAGAGGGTATCGTGATGATGAGGAATTATATGTCTACGATCAGTGCTGTGATAACTGCTGCAATGCCCATTGCCCCATGGAATATCCAATGTCGTTAGAGGAGTATCTCGAAGAATGCGGCTGTGCACCGGATGGCTATGATCCGGAAGAGGAAGCTTTGAAAATGGCTGAGGTTACAGAGCGCCGGAAGGAAGACGCAATCCTCAAAGAGGATGAGCCGACCTGGTGTATCTACTGGAAAGGACGGATAGACTGCAGGTGAGGGAATATGTCATAGAAAACGAGTTTGTCAAAGCCGTTCGGGCAGCGGGCGGCGTGGCATACAAGCTGACCAGCCAGACCGCCAACGGGCTGCCGGATCGCTTGGTTTTGTTCTTCCCGGCAAAGACTATCTTTGTGGAGCTGAAAGCGCCGGGAAAAATGCTGAGGCCGCTGCAGCGAAAGCGCCGGTATCAGCTCATGAAACTGGGTTTCCCGGTGTTGTGTATCGATCGACTTTCACAAATCAAACCGGCAATACGGGCAATCCTGGAGTGGGTACCCGGCACCCCTTTTCCAGAGGAAATCGGTGCCAGAATACCGGAGCTGGAGATTGCGCAGCTACCATCAGACCAGGGAAGCCTCACTGACCTGAATGATTATGGAGATACCCTGGAAGCAGAAGACCCGTCAGAGTTGGCGGGCTTTTTTCATTTAGAGGAGGGAGGTGATGCCCTATGAAGTTCGTGCCGCATGAGTATCAGCAGTATTGTATCGATTATATTCGAGACCACAAAGTATCTGCGCTATTCCTGGACATGGGCTTGGGTTAAGCAAAACAGCCATCACACTGACAGCTCTCCGCGAGCTGATGCTGGACGACGTATCTGTATCCAAAGTCCTGGTGATTGCACCTCTGCGTGTCGCCCGTGATACCTGGCCTGCAGAAGTAGATAAATGGGATCACCTTGTAGATCTCGATGTCTCGGTCATCGTAGGAACCGTGAAGGAGCGGACGGCAGCCATCAATCGCAGTGCAATGATCTATGTGGTTAACCGCGAAAACGTGAAATGGCTGATTGAGTACTATGAGAAGAATGGGCTGCGATGGGACTTCGATTGCATCGTAATTGATGAGCTGAGCAGCTTCAAGAACTACCAGTCGCAGAGGTTCAAGTGGCTGCGAAAGGTGCGACCTTTTGTGAAACGCTGGATCGGACTCACTGGCACACCGACATCCAATGGCCTCATGGATCTGTGGGCAGAGATCGGTATCCTGGACGGCGGGGAGAGGCTGGGCCGCTTCATCGGTCGGTATCGGGACGCTTATTTTAAAGCAGGTTCCATGAACCCAGCAATAGGCGTGGTCTTTTCTTATGTTCCTCGCCCCGGCGCTGAAGAACAGATCTATGAAAAGATCGCGGACATGACGATCTCTATGAAGGCACTGGATTATCTGGATATGCCAGAGTGCATCTATGTAAACCATGAGGTGGAGATGTCAGAGCCGGAGCGAAAACTGTACGACCAGCTCAAGCAGGATCTGATTATCCCTCTGGAGGATGGAGATATCGACGCAGCCAATGCGGCGTCCTTGTCCAATAAACTCCTGCAGATGAGCAACGGTGCCGTGTATGACGAGAACGCTGAAACACGGGTCATTCACAGCCGGAAGCTGGAAATGCTGGAGGACCTGATTGAAGCAGCCAATGGCCAGCCGGTACTTATTGCCTACTGGTTCAAGCATGACCGGCAGCGCATTTTGGAGCATCTGACTGCCTGCGGGTACAGTCCACGGGATATTCGTGAGTCTGCGGATATTACAGATTGGAACGCAGGAAAGATCCCGGTCGCTTTGATTCACCCGGCATCGGCCGGTCATGGCCTGAATATCCAAGCAGGCGGTCATATCCTGATCTGGTTTGGACTCACATGGAGCCTGGAGTTGTACCAGCAGACGAATGCACGCCTCTGGCGGCAGGGGCAGAAGCAGACCGTTACGGTGCATCACATCGTGACAAAGAATACCGTGGATGAGGATGTGCTGGCAGCTCTGGCATCAAAGGATGTCACGCAGGAGAAACTGATCGCCGCTGTAAAGGCGCGGCTGTGAGCAGGATATACAGAAACACTGCAGTTTTATTAGCAGATCAACAGACCGGGGATTGCCTTTAAGCACCTCGGTCTTATTTTTTGCCCATTCGGAGGTGATTCTATTGGGACGTAAAAACAAACGAAAGAAAAAGGAATACAGGGATCGGCTGGGATTCAATCCAGGGAAGTATGTATCAAGGAATAGGAATACTCCTGTGGTACATACGCCAGTGTATGAAAATACTGAAATCAGAGCACCACATCGCGGGGATATCTGGTTTGCGGATCTGGGCTGTCATCCCGGGACAAGTATTCAGGCAGGATGCAGGCCAGTGCTTATTGTCTCCAACGATATCGGAAATACGTATGCGGGCACGCTCAATGTTCTGCCAATGACCAAGCATCTGAAAAAGCCGGAGCTGCCTTGCCACAAGGAACTGAATCCAGAGGCTGTTGGCGATCTGAAGCAGGAGCTGAATGCCTCCATGATTCTGGCCGAACAGATCACAACGATCAGCAAGCTTCAACTGCGAAATTATGTCGGCAGGGTGGATGACGCCGATCTGCTTGTAGCCATAGACCAGACTATCCGGGAGCAACTGGGGTTATCAGGTCCAGATCGTCATGACAATGATCATCACAGCAAGAAAAACAAGGAGTGTGATTGCAATGACCACAAGTAAGGTAAACTTTGTGAATATCCCGCAGGAGCTGAAGAACAACGCTTCCTTCTGCGTGTGGAAAATGGAGAAGCGGCAGGGGAAGCCGACAAAGGTACCCTACAACCCGAAGACCGGTGCGCTGGCCAGAACCAACGACCCGTTAACGTTTTCGGATTTCGGCACTGCCATGAAGACCTATGCGCTGGGCGGTTGGGACGGGATCGGGTACCGTGTATCCGAGGGTATCGGCGCGATTGATATCGACCACTGCATCCGTGAGGATGGTTCTTTGAATGATGTGGCGGCATCCATCATGTCTTTCTTCCCGGATGCCTATTTTGAACGGTCTCCCTCTGGTACTGGCCTGCGCGGTTTCTTCCGCCTCTCACCGGATTTTGCCTATGACAAGACTGTGTACTACATCAATAACCGGAAGCACGGTCTGGAGGTTTACCTGCCTGGTGCCACAAACCGTTTCGTGACGGTGACGGGTGATGTGTATCGCTCAGGCTCGGTTACCCGGAATGACGAGGCGCTGCAGAATGCGCTGGATACCTTTATGCGCCGGGCAAACCGTGTGGAGGGAAGCCGGATTGAAGCGTGTTCCTATCTGGATGACGACGCTGTGATCGAGCACGCATCTCGTTCGGAATCTGGGGAAAAGTTCAAGATGCTCTATGAAGGCCATTGGGAAGGGGGCTACGACAGCCAGTCGGATGCGGACATGGCATTGGTGTCCATCCTGGCTTTCTGGTGCGGAAACGTGGAGGAGCAGATCGACCGCATTTTCAGGACCTCCGGCCTTATGCGTGAGAAGTGGGACCGAAGGACCGGGGACAGCACCTACGGGCAGATCACTATCCGAAACGCAGTGGCGTCCAACGATACCATCTATGTCCCAATCCGGGATATCGGCACGGCAGAGGAGGAGTTTTCCGATCTGGACGAAGAGGAACAGCACGCCGCATTCTGGCCGGACCTTTCTCACGTCACACTGACGCTGGAGGAGATGAAGCCGCACACGAATCCCAGATATCAGCGGGATGAGATCGGCATCGGGAACGCTTTTGCAGATTATTTCAAGCCCATCGCCAGGTTCAATGCGGACCGTGGAATCTGGTATGTCTATGATGGGCAGGTCTGGCAGCCGGATGAGAATGCTCTGGCGGTAGCGGAGCTGGCAAAGAATCTCGCGGATCAGCTTTACTCCTTCGCGCTTCACATCAAGGACGAGGATACCAGAAATCGGTATATCAAACGGGTGCAGAAGCTGCAGATGCGGAAGCACAGAAAAACCATGGTAGAGGATGCGAAGTCTGTCTACCCGGTCAGGATGAGCCTGTTCGATTCCAGCAAGTATCTGTTCAACTGTGAGAACGGGACGCTGGATCTGAATACGCTGTCTTTCCGATCCCACGATCCGGGTGACTTTATCACCAAGATCAGTCCGGTGACCTACGATCCGGAGGCAACCTGTCCCCGCTGGGATCAGTTTGTCGATGAGGTGATGCAGGGCCGCAACTCGGTATCCCGGTACCTGCAGAAAGCAGTCGGCTATTCTTTGACCGGTGATACCTCGCTGGAGTGTCTGTTTATCATGTACGGACCGACGACCAGAAACGGAAAGACGACCACCATTGAGACGATTCTCAGGCTCATGGGCGAGTATGGCCGGTCCGCAAAACCGGACATGCTGGCATCGAATTTCCGTGGCCCAAGCAATGGAGCTCCTTCCGAGGATGTCGCCCGGCTTGCCGGAGCTCGTTTTGTGGGTATTTCCGAGATGGAGCAGAAGCTGACGATCAATGCATCGCTGACCAAACAGCTCACCGGGAACAACCGGATTACAGCTCGGTTCCTGCATGAAAACTCTTTCGAGTTCCAGCTGCAGGCGAAGATCTTCATCGACACCAATCATCTACCCAACGTGACGGACCAGACGTTGTTTGAATCTGGTCGCCTACTGATCATTCCCTTCAATCGTCACTTTGAAGAGCATGAACAGGACAAAGGCCTCAAGACAACGCTCTCTGACCCGGCAGCGCTTTCCGGCATTCTCAACTGGGCCGTGGAGGGCTATCGGCTGTTCAAGGAGGAAGGCTTGGAGCCGCCTGAGGATGTGAAAACAGCAACGGCTCAGTACCGGCAGGACTCCGACCGTATCAGTCAGTTTATCGACTCCTGGCTGGAGGAAGGGAAGGACGAAGACGGGGATAAGTATCAGGTGCCCTGCAAAGCAGCCTACCGTGTGTATGCCCGCTGGTGTGAGGAGATGAACTATCGTCCGGACAACTATAAGAACTTCCGTGCCGCCATGGAGAAAGCGTATATGGTGGATACGAGACGGCCGAAGGGCGGAGGGGAGAAAACGCCGTTGATTATCGGGGTTCGCCTGCGCAAGGAGGAAGTAGGCGCTGAAGATGAGGACCAGGATGCCTTTGTGCCTTTAGCGGATGAGGATTGTAAGGTGTGACATTGGTTTGGAGGGCGGACTGATGCCGACCTGATGCCGACCCGATAATGACCTGAAGCCCGTCTGGATCCCTTTCCTGGTACTGGTCTGGATACTGACCGGGAAAGGCTCCGGATACCATCCGGGAAAGTTGTGAAAGCTGAAAACCTATTTTTCTTTTTTTACTTTCTCCCCTATAGAATTATATTTTTAACTTTCCCATCTTTCCCATAATAAAAAAATAAAAGAAATATAAGAGAAATAAAGAAGGGTATAGCTATTCATCTTATGGCCTTATGGGCACCGAAGCCTTGTGAGAATACCGGATTGCCTGAGGCTAAGTATTGTGCCTGCCAACTGTGTAAGAAGCGACAAGGTTGGCAAGGACAAAGGGGAGCCGGGCAAGTGGGTACCGGACCGAAAGGCCAGAGGTGAGCAGCGGAAAGGAATGCAAAATGAAAATCATCACTTGTGAACAGGTAAGCAATGGTCATCCCGATAAGATCTGCGATCAGATTGCCGATGCGATTGTGACGGATTGCTTGCAGCATGACAAGAACAGCCGTGTGGCGATTGAGGTCCTGATCAAGGACAGCCACATCATCATCGCCGGTGAGCTGACGAGCACTCATAAGCCGGATTATCGGAAGCTGGTGTATGAGGTATTCGAGAGGATCGGCTTTGACCGTGTTGCCGGGATGCAGTTTGATCCGCTCTATGCCGGTCCGGATATCGGCATCCTGGTGAAGGAACAGAGCGCAGATATCGCCCTCGGTGTGGACAAAGGCGGCGCGGGCGATCAGGGTATGATGTACGGATATGCAACGAATGAGACGGCTGAGCTTCTGCCGATCCCCTTCGTGGTAGCGACCCGCTTCCTGGAAATCCTGAAGAACCATCCGAGTAAGATGTTCAGGGCGGATGCAAAAGCCCAGGTCAGCTTCGACTACGACACCGGCAAAATTACGACCTTCCTGTGCAGCGTCCAGCACAGCCCGGATGTTGAACCTGCAGATTTCCGGCATATCATTGAAGGCATCATGGTTTTGGCTGCCTGTGAGAACGGCCTGAACACGGACTTTGAAAAGTTGGTCAATCCGACCGGCCGTTTCGTGATTGGCGGAAGTTTTGCGGATTGCGGCGTGACTGGCAGGAAGCTGGCCTGCGATACCTACGGTGGTGTTGGACACATCGGTGGAGGGGCCATGAGCGGGAAGGACCCCAGCAAGGTAGACCGTTCCGGTGCGTATGCGGCACGGAAGATCGCGGTGGATATTGTGAGAGCCGGGTATGCGGACAAGGCGGAAGTCCAGATCGCCTATGCCATTGGCGTGGCGGAACCCGTCAGTGTGTATGTGGAGACCTTTGGAACGGAGAACCAGGACCGGCGCTTCATTGAGCAGTACGTCCGGGAAAACTACGATCTGACACCGAGGGGCATTATTCAGAAGCTGGGGCTTTTGGATGTGGACTATAACCTGGTGAGCGCTTATGGGCACTTTGGGAAGAAGGGTCTTCCCTGGGAACAGTAAAACGCCCCGGTAGCTGATTGAATGTGGCCAGCATGAGAATCTGAAAAAATAAAAAAGTTTTTTTCGACTACTGATATTTTGGCCTCTGAAAAATCCTATTAGTAGAGGGAATTAAAAACCTCCCCTGTGGCTGGCGGACCAATCATCCACCCAAACGATACAGAACGATACGAGCGATTTGGATCCGGCCAGTCCACAGGGTTTACAGCAGCAGTAGGTAACAGGGAGGAAGCAGCTATGCCGTCAAGACCTAACACACCCTGCCGTCATCCAGGTTGCGCTGCCCTCGTCCCCTACGGGCAGAAGTACTGTGAGCTGCACAAGCCGCAGCACCCAGAGGAGGTGCGGTCGGCAGCAGGCCGAGGCTATGGCAAGGCGTGGCAGAGGGCACGCAAGCGTTACCTTGAGGCGCACCCCTTCTGCGTGCAGTGCATGAAGGAAGGCAAGTACGTCAAGGCAACAGACGTGGACCACATCGTTCCTCACAGAGGAGACAAGAAGCTCTTCTGGGACGAGAGCAACTGGCAGGCGCTCTGCCACAGCCATCACTCCATCAAGACACGGAATGAGGATCAGACACCGGAATATCATTTTTGAAATGACGGAGTTTACTTTTACGCTGCCTGAACAGTGATTTGGGAGCGAGAAAGTAAACTTTTTCTCTGTCTGATGAGGCCCCCCTGGGGGGTGGGTCACTTCTCTGTGGTGAAGTCCCACGGAGACCGCCGCCCCCTCTCGCGTTAAAATCCGCGAAATTGTAAGGGGCCTACCCCTGCCGGGCCGGTGGAACTGGAAAATGTACCAGGCCATCGGATTCAAAAAACGCCGGTTTTTCTTAGAGGAACTGTGGTTTTGCGGATTTTGGCAACGTATCGAAGCCTGGCCGAATTTCGTCACAAAACCGCACCCGAAACATCCGGAAATCAAAGGAAAACACGATGGAAAGGGCCGGTTTTTGAGGAAATCATCAAGGAAGCGCAAACAGCAAAGTTGACCGGAGGAAGGCGTGTGAAACAAGAGCAGAAAGAGCTGATCCGCTCCCTTCGGTTGCAAGGCTGGGGCTATAAGCGGATCGCAAAGGAGCTGCGGCTCAATCGGAATCAGGTGCAGCTGTACTGCAAGACTCACGGTCTTGCCGGAGCAGGCGAATTCGTAAAGCTGAACCTGCCCATCTGGTATGAGCAAAACGACCGGTGCATCATCTGCGGCGAGAAGCTGGACCGGAAACAACGCGGCAGAACGAAGCGGTTTTGTTCCGGGAAATGCCGCACGAAATATTACCGGGCAAAGAAACAGGAAGAGGAGGAAGCTCAGTGGTTATGAAAAAGCAGACGCTGGAGGATAAGCTGGAAGCGGTGCTGGACGACAATGTGAATCATCCGGCGCATTACACCTACGGCTCTATTGAAGTCATCGACGTGATCGAAGGCCTGGGGCTTCCGTACCATCTCGGCAATGCGGTGAAATACATTGCAAGGGCAGGACATAAAGATCCGGAGAAAACAACCGAGGATCTTCAGAAGGCAGTCTGGTACCTGAACCGGTATATCGCGCTGCTGGAAAAAGAGCAGGAGGCGGGACATGAAGGTTGAGATACCGTCACAGCACCGGGTGCTTGGCCGCTATGGTGCAGATGCTCAGGCGATGGTGCATTGTGAAGAACTTTCGGAACTGATCCAGGCCATTAGTAAGATGCGCAGGGTCAGGAATGGTGGGCAGGATGACGCAGAAGCCTACGACAATCTGGTCGAGGAAATGGCAGATGTCCTGATCTGCCTGGAACAGATACAGACCATGTATGAGATCCCCAATCATACGATCCAGGGCATGATCTTTCAGAAGTGCGCAAGGCAGGAGGCAAGACTCAATGAATCTGCTTGAAGCATTTATCCGGGATGAGATATTCATCGACTTTGGCGCAGATGTCCTGTACGGCAGCGACCAGTGCAATGTGTCTTTCCCTTGCCGCTTTCCGACTGTAACCTTCCAGCTCATGGCGACAAATGGTCTCAGCCAGATCGCGGACCGTATCCGGAAGGACCTGGGTTTTGCGCCGATGCATCCCATGGACGAGTACACCGACGACACCTGTGATAACGACGGCTGGTACGACTTCTATGTGGGAATCAACGGGTATACGGAAAGCCATATGGACAGCTGCATTGAATTCGTTGTGGTAAACAGCAACGCTCCGGATGAAGAGGAGCGGTACACCATCGACCTGACAGAGGAAGAGCAGAGAACTGTGTTTTCCTGCCTGGATGAGCAGTGCCGAAAACACCTGGAGAAATCCTGTGAGGACCTGCTGGCAGAGGCAGGGAAGCAGATGGAGGAGAAGTACAGTTGAAAATCATCAAGCGGGACGGAAGTGAAGTCCCATATGACTATCGAAAAATCATCCGGGCCATTGATGCCGCCAATC
>CACZBW010000033.1 GCA_902779575.1 uncultured Lachnospiraceae bacterium | reverse complement strand
TTTTCGCAATTCATGAACTGTATTCAGTTGTCAAGGAACAAAATCAATAGTTACTTGTAACTGGCGCCATCGTAAATACTTTTGGCGACTCAATCATATAATCATTTCAAAGAAAAAAGCGCAGCTCTTTGACCCAACTCATACAGCAGTTCTGCCGCGTTTTCGGCCTGATGCAAGGCTGCGGCATTCTGCGGAAAGGACGGAATATGAAGAAGAGAAACTGGTTTTTAACAGGAGCCTGCACGCTGGCGTCCGCCGCGATGATGAGCGCAGCGGTCTTCGGCGCATCCTACACGCCGGGAACCTATGAGGCGGCCGCCGCGGGAAGAAACGGCGACGTAAAGGTTGAGGTTACCTTCACGGAAGACGCGATTGAATCTGTCAATGTTACCGAACATGCCGAGACTGACGGCATCGGTACCACTGCCGTTGAGACTCTTCCGGGAGCGATCGTGGACAATCAGTCGCTCGGCGTTGATGTGGTAGCGGGGGCAACCATTACATCCGAGGCGATTCTTGCCGCTGCCGCGGACTGCGTTACGCAGGCAGGCGGAGACGCGGAAGCCCTGAAAGTAGCTGCTGTGGAAGAGAAAGAGCCTGAGCTTCAGGAAGAACTTGATGCCGACCTTGTCATCATCGGCGGCGGCGGAGCCGGCATGACGGCAGCGGTCAGAGCCGGACAGCTTGGTCTTGACGTTGTCCTTCTGGAAAAGATGCCCTTCATGGGCGGCGCCATCTCCATCAGCGGCGGGAACCAGGTCGTTATGGGTTCCAGGATGCAGCAGGATCTGGGCGTAACGGATGACTCCGTTGAGAGCATGGTAGAAGATTTCATGGCCAACGGCGCCGACCTTAATGTTCCCGAGCTGATCACGCTCTATGCCGAAAATGTCGGCGAGACCAGTGACTGGCTGCAGGAAAACGGCGTAACCTTCAATCTGGAAGGCGGCCTGCACAAGCTTGCGGAATATTCTCATGACAGAGAGCTCGCCTACACCGGAAGCGGCGCCGGAGCTGCCGAGGCACTCCGCGGCCTTGTGGAAGAATCCGGCGCGAAGGTGCTGCTGAATACAAGAGCGACCGAACTGCTCAGCGACGGGAATGGAAATGTGACCGGCGTTGTCGCCAATGATGCTGATACCGTCTATACGATCAGCGCAGACGCCGTTCTTCTGGCGACCGGCGGATACGGCTATAACAAGGACCTGCTGGAAGGGGATATGAAGAACGCCCTGTACTATGGACCTGTCTCCTCCACCGGCGACGGCCTGATCATGGCAACCGCGGAAGGAATCGACGCCGACACTAGACTGCTTGAATACGGCAAGAGATATCCGAACGGGATCGAAGTTTCCGAAGGCATCGCAAAGTCCACGATCAACGGCAATATTCCTGCCTGGACCATGAGCGCGATTCTGGTCAATCAGGAAGGTAAGCGCGTTGTCAATGAAAAAGCCAGCAACCGGACCATTCTTGAGACAGAGCTGCAGCAGACCGGCCAGATGCTTTACCTGGTAATGGATCAGGCAACCTTCGACGTCTGGAAGGACGCTGTCGGATATGACGTCTCCGAATATCTGGAAGCCAACGGAAGCAGCACGCCTGTCTTCGCGCATGGAGAGACCATCGCAGAGGCGGCGGAAGCGGCCGGCGTTGATCCGGATGCCCTGGCAGAGACGATTGAAACCTACAACGGTTATGTGGAAGCAGGCGAGGACGCCGAGTTCGGCCGCTCCGCGGACTACATGACTATGCCGGTCGGCGACGGCCCTTACTATCTCGTGGAGCAGAAACCCCGCTTCGCAACCACCATGGGCGGCCTTGTAATTGACGAAGAACTCCATGTGATCAACAAGGACGGCGCTGTGATCGGCGGCCTCTATGCTGCGGGCGAGGTAGTCGGCGGCGTGATGGGTGATGATTCTCCGTCCGGAGCCAACAACGGCTGGGCTGTGACCTCCGGCAAGCTTGCTGCGGAAAGCATTGCGGCAGCGCTGGAAACTGCGGAGGATGTCGCAGCTTAAGCGGCTGCTCAGGCAGTATGAATGATATCAGTTCCGCGAGGGCTGAATTGCCCGGTGCGTAAGGCGGCTTTAGCTGCCGGATTTTATCTGTGTGCCCGCGGGTCCGCACAGACAGATACGGCTGCCCGTTCGGCGGGACGGGCAGCACCGCGGGAGGAACGCCTGAACGTTCCTGTATTATTTTGAAGGGCCGTCCCTTTTCGGGGCCGGCCCTTCTCAACTTAATGAATTAACTGCAGAAAATATTTTCCAATTGACGAACACAGAAAGCCCATCTAAAGTAAAAGTATGAGCTTACAGGTGCGCTGCATCTGTCCGGAAGGCAGGCACCGGTCAGAGCAGGATATTCTCTATTTGACTGCAGTATTGGTTCCTGCGCACACATTAATATCGGAAAACAATAAGCAAAGGCCCAGACCTCCGGTCGAAGCTGAAACAAAAGACCGGCCGGCTCAGGCCGGTAGAGAGGAGTTTTCATGAACAAAAAAGCAATGTACGATCTGACATACGGGCTGTTTGTCATCAGTTCCGTCCGGGACGGGCGCGACAACGCCTGTATCACCAACACGGTGGGCCAGGTCACTTCCGAACCCAACCGCATATCTGTCGCCGTTAACAAGTCCAATTATACCTGCGGCATGATCGCCGACTCGGGATGCTTTACAGTCTCTGTTATTTCCGAAAAGGCGTCCTTCGATCTTTTCCGCCGCTTCGGTTTCCAGTCAGGAAGGGACGTGGACAAATTCGCTGACTTCGCGGCGTGCCGCCGGGCTGAAAACGGAACGATGATTGTTACGGAAGGAACCAATGCCTGGATTTCCGCCAAAGTATGCCAGTCTGTGGACCTTGGCTCCCACATCCTCTTTATTGCCGAGGTAACGGATATGGACAAGCTGACCGACGATCCGTCTGTCACCTATACTTACTATCAGAAGAATATCAAGCCCGCCCCGGAGAAGGCCGGCGTGACGAAGGACGGCCAGGTAATCTGGCGCTGCAGGATCTGCGGCTATGAGTATATCGGGGAAGAGCTTCCGGAAGATTTCATCTGCCCGATCTGCAAGCATCCGGCGTCCGATTTTGAAAAGGTTGAGATTCCGGCTGAAGCTCCCGCGGAGGAAGCCGCCAGTCCCTACGCCGGCACCCGCACCGAAGAGAATCTCCGGACCGCCTTCGCAGGGGAGAGCCAGGCCCGCAACAAGTACACTTATTTCGCGTCAGTAGCAAAAAAGAACGGTTACGAACAGATCGCGGCTCTCTTCCTCAAGACCGCGGAAAATGAGAAGGAGCATGCGAAGCTCTGGTTCAAGGCGCTGGGAGAGCTGGGCGATACAAAGCAGAACCTGCTGCACGCCGCGGAAGGCGAGAATTATGAGTGGACTGACATGTATGACCGTTTTGCCCGGGAAGCGGATGAAGAAGGCTTCCATGAACTGGCGGAGCAGTTCCGCGGCGTGGCTGCCATTGAAAAACACCATGAAGAGCGCTACAGAAAGCTGCTTCAGAATGTGGAAGCGATGGAGGTCTTCAAAAAGGCCGGCGTTACCGTATGGGAATGCCGCAACTGCGGGCATATCGTGATCGGAACACAGGCGCCGGACCGCTGCCCGGTCTGCAATCATCCGCAGAGCTATTTTGAAGTAAATGCGGAAAACTACTGAGTTTTTCTGCTGACGAAATAAGTATTCTGATGAGAGAGAAAGAAAGGAGGATGAAGAACAGGCACTGGAAAATTCCGGTAGAAGGTACCGGCATTTATGAAAGGAAATGAGTACAGTATGAGTGAAAATGAAAAGAACTGCTGCATCGAGAAGGGACCGCTTACAGAGGAACTTCTTGAAAAAATGAACGCCTGGTTCAGGGCGGCCAACTATTTGTCCGCCGGCCAGCTGTATCTTCTGGAGAATCCCCTTCTGAAGAAGCCGCTGACCATCGATATGGTCAAGAAAAAGATTGTCGGCCACTGGGGAACCGTTCCGGGACAGAACTTTGTGTACGTACACCTGAACCGTGTAATTAAAAGATACGACCTGGACATGATCCTGCTTTCGGGACCGGGCCACGGCGGAAATTTCTTTATCGCCAATACTTATATGGAGGGATCCTACAGCGAGGTTTATCCGAACATCAGCGAGGATGAGGCCGGCATGCAGAAGCTCTTCAAGCAGTTTTCCTTCCCGGGCGGCGTTCCGAGCCACTGCGCTCCGGAAACTCCTGGTTCGATCAATGAGGGCGGCGAGCTCGGCTATTCGATCGCCCATGCCTTCGGCGCCGTGTTTGACAATCCGGACCTGATCGCCGCTGTGACAGTGGGCGACGGCGAGGCGGAGACCGGCCCGCTGGCAACCTCCTGGCAGTCCAACAAATTCCTCAATCCGGTATCGGACGGAGCGGTTCTGCCCATTCTTCATCTGAACGGCTACAAGATCGCGAACCCGACCATCTTCGCCCGCATGTCTCATCAGGAGATCACGGATTTCTTCCACGGCTGCGGCTGGGAACCCTACTTTGTGGAAGGGGAAGACCCGATGGCCATGCACAGGCTGATGGCGGAAACCATGGATCAGGTGATCGAAAAAATCAAAGCGATCCAGGAGAACGCCCGCGCCAATCATGATTCCACACGTCCAGTATGGCCTGTGATTATCCTCCGCACTCCCAAAGGCTGGACCGGACCAAAGTTTGTCGACGGGGAGAGAGTTGAGGGATACTGGAGAGCCCATCAGGTTCCGATCATGATGGATAAGCCCGAAGAGCACCTGAAGGTTCTGGAGGAATGGCTCAGAAGCTATCATGCGGAGGAACTGTTTGATGAGAAGGGCCGCCTGATTCCGGAACTGAAAGCGCTGGCTCCGGTCGGCGACGCAAGGCTGGGCGCGAATCCCCACGCCAACGGCGGTAAGCTGCTGCGCGACCTGCGGATGCCGGATTTCCGCGACTATGCAGTGGAAGTGACGGAGCACGGCGGAAAAGACGGCCAGGATATGACAGAACTCGGCAAGTTCATCCGCGATATCTTTGCCCTGAATGAGGAAGCGAAGAATTTCCGCATCTTCGGACCGGACGAGACGACGTCCAACCGCCTGGGAGCCGTCTTTGAAGTGGAGAACCGCGACTGGAACGCGGAGACCCTTGAGATCGACGATCACCTGGCGCCAAATGGCCGCGTGATGGATTCCATGCTCTCCGAGCATATGTGCGAAGGCTGGCTGGAAGGCTATCTGCTGACCGGACGCCACGGATTCTTTGCCACTTATGAAGCATTTGCGAGAATCATCGATTCCATGGCCGCGCAGCACGCCAAATGGCTCAAGGTCTGCAACCAGTTGCCCTGGAGAGAGGAGATCGCTTCCCTCAATCTGATCATGGCCTCCACTGTCTGGCAGCAGGACCACAACGGATTTACGCATCAGGATCCGGGCTTCATGGATCACATCGCCAACAAGAAGGCAGACGTTGTCCGCCTGTATCTGCCGCCCGATGCAAACTGCCTGCTGTCCACATTTGACCACTGCATCCGCAGCCGGAATTATGTCAATGTGATCGTAGCGTCCAAGCATCCGCGCCCGCAGTGGCTTACGATGGCCGAGGCGGTCCAGCACTGCACCCAGGGCATCGGCATCTGGGACTGGGCAAGCAATGACCAGGGACAGGAACCGGATGTGGTATTTGCCTGCGCCGGCGAGACACCGACCCTGGAAGCCCTGGCAGCCGTGTCGATCCTTCATGAGGAACTTCCGGATGTAAAAGTCCGCTTCATCAATGTGGTTGACCTGTTCAAGCTTCAGCCGCACATTGAGCATCCGCACGGACTGTCCGACGCGGATTATGACCTGCTCTTCACGACAGACAAGCCTGTCATCTTTGCTTTCCACGGCTATCCGAGCCTGGTGCACGAGCTGACCTACCGCAGGCATAACAACCGCCTGATGCATGTGCGCGGATACAAGGAAGAGGGTACGATCACAACGCCGTTCGACGTCCGCGTCCAGAACGATATCGACCGCTTCCACCTTGTAATCGAGGCTCTGCGCCATCTGCCGCAGCTCGGCAACAGGGGCGCTTACCTCTACCAGAAGATGCGCAACAAGCTGGTTCAGCACAAACAGTTTATCCATGAGTACGGCGTAGACCTTCCGGAAGTTTCCGGATGGAAGTGGGAACGCTGATCTTCTGGTGCACGGCTCTCCACACAAAGCCACAGACCATACGTGCCGTGCACGTATGCCGCATCTTCGATGCTCCCGTCTGAGGCTGTGTGTGGAGTTCCTGCTTCGCAGGTCATATTTGAAATCAGAACCTGCTTCTTACGTGCAGGCACGACGAATCAGAACCTGATTTTAAATATGCCGTGCATAGTAACTCTTTGAAACAATTTGTTTAAAAGAGCTGTGACAATTTTCTGTTTCAGGAGTATACTTGTTCTGTCGGCAAGGCAGTGACAGGAGGAGATCAGTATGGTAAAGGCAGGAATCATCGGATGCGGCGGCATCGCGCAGAACCGGCATATTCCCGAATATGCTGCGAATCCGGATGCCGAGATTGCCGGTTACTGCGACTGGAACAGGGACCGGGCGAAAGAGATGGCCGCAAAGTACGGCGGCAGGGTTTACGAGTCTGTGGATGAGCTCCTGTCCGATCCGACGATTAACGCGGTCAGCGTCTGCGTGGCGAATACCCAGCACGCGGAGATTACGATCAGGGCCCTGAAAGCCGGCAAGCATGTCCTGTGCGAGAAACCGATGGCGGTGTCCATCGGGGAATGCGAAGCCATGGTCCAGGCTGCCGAGGAAAGCGGGAAGATGCTCATGATCGGGCAGAATCAGCGCATGATGAAGGAGCACCAGAGGGCCAGGGCGCTGATCCGTGAGGGAGCGATCGGAAAAGTTCTCACCTTCCGCACGGCCTTCGGACATCAGGGGCCGGAACACTGGAGCGTCATGAAGAACAGGACATGGTTCTTCGACAAGGCGCAGGCAGCCATGGGAGCCGTGGCGGACCTGGGCGTCCACAAGACGGACCTGATCCAGTTCCTTCTGGATGACTATATTTCAGAAGTGACGGCTGTCATTACGACTCTGGATAAGAAGGATCCGGAAGGCCTGCCGATCGGGGTCGACGACAATGCGGTCTGTGTCTACCGTATGCGCAGCGGCGCCATCGGAACCATGACGGCAAGCTGGACCTATTACGGAGCCGCGGAGGAGAACTACACTGTAATTTACGGGACAGAAGGCGTCCTGCATATCTATGACCGCCCGGACTATACGCTCTATATCCAGAAGCCGGACGGCGAGCGGATCTATTATGAGATGGAGAAGAAGCTGCGGCCGGAGGTTCTGTCCGGCTCGGGCGTGATAGATGAATTTGTCTCTGCCCTTACGCAGAATCGCGAATCCTGCATCAGCGGGAAAGACGTTATGATGGCCATGAAGGCCGTATTCGCCGGCGTGGAATCGAGCAGGACAGGCCAGACGGTCAGGGTCCTGTGACAAATCACCGGCCGGAAAACTTTTAAAATCCGTTCTGCTGTGCAGAACCAGATTTTATTAACAGCTGCGATTCATGATCAATTTGCGGCGTTTGCGTGGAAAAACGTGAATTGCAGCAGGCAACTGCAGACCTGGCAACGACAACTTCTTGATGTATGGGAGGAAATGAACATGAAGAAACATCTCGCTGGTATCATGGCTGGTGTTATGGCAGCCGGAATGCTTACCATCGGCGCTTATGCCGCTGACGCAGCCCATATCTATGTCCTTACAGCGCCGGAAGATCACGGCTGGACCGGTTCGGTTGCAACCTTCGCGAAGGAAAAAATCGAGGAAGTGAATGCGGAAGGCACCTACACGGCAGAGCTGATCACCTGCCAGGATGCGGCTACCCAGACGGCGAATATTGAGGATATCCTCGCAAAGGGCGAGAAAGATATCGCTTTTGTCATTCAGCCGATCGATGATACCGTACAGTCAGCTATTCAGCAGATTGTGGACGCTGAGGTTCCCTACGTGGCATTTGACCGTATCATCGGCGATATCGCGGATACGGCCGTATCCAATGTCAAGGGCGACAATGAAGGAATCGGCGCTGCCTGCGCGGCTTATTTCGTTTCCCTGGGCATGCAGCCGGGCGACAAGGTTTACGTCTATGAGGGCGATACCTCTTCCGTAACCACGCTTCGCGATGAAGGATTCACAAAGTATATCACCGGAGAGCTGGAGTTCGAAGGAGAGAAGATCGCGGACGATGCCAAGTGGACCGAGGATCAGCTGGATTCCATCACCTATTCGGGTGCCATGAACTGGAGCCGCTCCGACACGAAGACTTCCTTCGAGTCCCTGATGGGCGATTCCGCAAATGCCGAGATCAGATGGTTCTATGCGGAGGACGACGAGCTGGCCATGGGTATCCTTGAGGCGCTTGAGGGCGGCGGAATTGACGACGCGACCAAGGAAGCTTTCCTCGGAACCGCTCCTGTTCTGTCCGGATGCGGCGGACTGGATGAGTATTATGCGGTTCTTCGCGGTGAGACATATACGGATATTGCCGACAAGTTCTCCGGACTTGTATCTGTAACCTACAGCCCGGCCATGATTCAGACCGCGATCCAGGATATGGTCGACTATCTGAGCGGCAGCGAAGTGGAGCAGGATCATGTAATCGCCTGCGAAAACGTCACCGCGGAGAATGTTGCGGAGTATCCGTCCTTCTGATTTGCGGAAGCATCTGCGGCTGAGCTTCTTCATGTTATTCGAGTATGACGGCCGCGAAATGAAATTCAGAGGTTAATCTGGGCCCGGCTTCACCGCCGGGCCTGTTTCAGGATATCAGAGGTAGCTTATGAGTTTACTTGAAATGCGCGGGATCAGCAAGTCCTTCAACGGGGTACAGGTGCTGAAGGACGTATCGCTTACGGTGGAAAAAGGCGAGGTTCACGCGCTCCTTGGAGAGAACGGGGCCGGCAAGTCGACCCTTATGAATATCCTGACCGGAATCTACACGCGCGACAGCGGGACAGTGCTTTTTGACGGTCAGGAACTGAAAGATACGACGGTCCGGGATTCGGAGAAGGCCGGGATCGCTTTCGTTCACCAGGAGCTGAACCTGTTTAACGATCTTACGGTATATGAGAATATTTTCCTTGGGAAAGAGTATGTAAACCGGCTTGGAAAAGTGGATAAGCGGCGCATGATCCGGGAGGCGGAGGAACTGTTTGCCCAGCTTGGGGTAAACGTGGATCCTTACGTGAAGGTTCAGGAGCTTTCGACCAGCCAGAAACAGCTGCTCGAAATATCCAAGGCGCTCTTTTTTGAGGCAAAGCTCCTCATACTCGATGAGCCGACCACTGCGCTGAACAATTCGGAGATTGAGCATCTGTTCGGCATCATAAGGAGTCTGAAGGAGAAAGGAACCTCCTTTATCTTCATTTCTCACAAGATGCCGGAAATCTTCGCGCTCTCGGACAGTTACACAGTGTTCCGGAACGGGGAGTATATCGGCAGCGGACGCCTGTCGGAGACCAATACGGATGAAATAATCAGTATGATGGTCGGAAGAACCTACACTTCGGCGGAGATCTACACGCCCAGGAAGACCGGTGAGCCGGCGCTGAAGCTGGAGCATTATTCAGGTCCCGGTTTTCATGATATCAGCATGGAGGTACCGCGGGGCGCCGTCATCGGGCTTACGGGTCTGCAGGGATCCGGAGCCAGCGCGCTTCTGCAGTGCATGTTCGGTATTCTGGAGGCGACAGGCGGCTCGCTTACCGTGAACGGCACTCCGGTGAAAAAGGGGGATATCCATGCGGCGATGAAGGCGGGCATGGCGCTTCTTCCGTCCAACCGCAAGGAGAATTCCGTCATCCCGGATATGTCGATCTGGGAAAATCTGTCCCTGGCAAGCCAGAATCTCGGGACCGGAAGTTTTCATGTGAACCGGAAGGCAGAAGAGGCAAAGTATGAAAACTATAAAGAGATCCTGAATATCCGCGCCGCCAGCAGCCAGGATCTGATTACGTCCCTTTCGGGAGGCAACCAGCAGAAAGTTTTTATCGCGAGATGGCTGAATACCGGTGCGGAGATCCTTCTTTTTGACAATCCCACCCAGGGAATCGACGTCGGGGCAAAGACGGAGATTTACCGTCTGATGGAGAAGCTGGCCGGGCAGGGGAAGACGATCCTCTTTACTTCCATGGAAGTGCCCGAGATCAGAAAAGTGGCGGATCTGTGCCATGTTTTCTACAACGGATCCATAATCGGGACACTGTCAAATGACCAGATCGATGAGACTTCGGTCATGCGCTATTCAACCAATTCGATCGGGGCTCAGCAGCCCGGCCGGGGAGGAGAGTTATGAAAAAGAAATCAGGATTTACGAAATTTCTCGGAGAATACAGCTACATCTTTGTATTTATCATTATTTTCATCGGGTATATGATCGCGAATAACGGCATCACCTGGCCGGCGGCCATGAATATCCTGCGCCATTCCGCGGCAGTCGGAATCATCGGCATCGGCATGGGGATGATCTGCCTGACGGGAGATATCGACTTGTCCGTGGGTTCCATGCTCGCCATCGTTTCAGGATTCTCTGTTGTGATTTTCAATATCACGGACAGCGTTCTCCTGACCCTGCTTTTCAGCCTGGCGTTCGGCGCTGTCCTGGGACTGCTGAACGGGCTTCTGGTAGGGCGGCTTGAGATTCCCGCCTTTATCGCGACCCTGGCCACTATGCTGATTTTCCGCTCCCTTTCCCAGTATTTCTGCCAGCATATCGGGAAAGACCTCATCGGCGGGGGCAGCTCCGTCTACAAGATGATCAACGCCAATGAGCAGTACAAGCCTTTTTATAATTTCGGAAACGGAAAGCTGTTCACGATTCCGAACGTCGGCCTGATCCTGATTGCGGTGACGATCGCTTTTGTGTATCTTTCCACTTCGACCAGATTCGGAAAGAAGGTCTACGCTGTCGGAAGCAACGCGAAAGCGGCCCTGATGACCGGAATCAGTGTTGCTCATATCAAGGTCATGGTCTTCACCATCGCCGGACTCCTGGTCGGACTCGCCTCCTTCATCTGGGTCGGCATGAATGCTTCTTCCGACCCGGCCACCACCGGAAACAGCTATGAGATGTATGCCATCTCTGCGGTCGTTCTGGGCGGCATCAGCATGAGCGGCGGCAGAGGCCGGATTCTGGGCGTTCTGTTCGGAGCCATGTCCTACACGGTTATCGACAAGATTATCGTAGCTCTGAAGATGGACTCCCTGATCAATAACGCGATCAAGGGCGTGATTCTTCTGGTTGTAATCGCGATTCAGATCGTGACCCCGAAGATCCGCGCAAAACTCCGCTGAAAAGGATGAAAGATGCCCCGCTGAAAGCAGCGGGGCAGTTCCTTTTTCCTGGTATTTTTTCTGAAGTTTATTTTCCGAAAGCGCAGTTGGGGAAGCTGCAGACCGGGCAGTTCAGACAGAGGCCTCCTTCTCCGAGATCCGCCAGTTCTTCAGCTGTTACGGGATCATCCGCCATGACGCGGGGAAGAATCAGATCGAAAATGGTCCTGCGCGCGTACATGACGCAGCCCGGAAGGCCCATGACAGTAACCGTCCGGCCAGCCTGTCCGGAACCGGCTTTCAGGAGCGTATCGTCACCCTGGCAGACGGCTTCATTCCTCTGTCCGGGACAGGCTCCCGGGAGCGTATCGTCATCATTCTGGCATACGGTCCCGCTCTCCAGCCTGAGGTAGGACAGGAGGAACATGGCGCCGGGCAGAACCGGCGCGCCGTAGGAGATGATCTCCGCACCTGTGTTCCGGATGGCGAGCGGGGTCCGGTCATCCGGGTCGACGCTCATGCCGCCGGTACATACGACGATATCCGCGCCGGCCGCCGCCATCCTGAGGATAGCCCCGGTCTCCATGCGGCTGTCGTCGCTGCAGGTTTCATGGGCGATGATCTCCGTGTCGTATTCCGCGAATTTTTCCAGAATGACCGGAGTAAAAGTATCCTTGATCCTGCCGTAGAAGACCTCGTTTCCTGTTGTCAGGATTCCGACTTTTTTGTGCTTGAACGGCCTGACATTCAGGATTTTTTCTCCGCCCGACGCCTGAAGTGATTCGGCGCGGGCCTTTTCCATTTTATCTTTTGCGATTACAAGAGGGATGATGCGGGTGCCTGCCAGCAAATCGCCTTTTTTTACGGCGAAATTCCCGTGCCTGGAGGCAATCATCATCTCGCCGAAGCGGTTGACCGCCCGCATTCCGGGGCTGTTGACCTTCAGAAGACCGTCACATTCGGCAAACAGGCTGATCTTTCCCTCTTTGACTTCTCCGCGGCCGATGTTTTCCCCCTGGCACAGGGCGCAGAGAATTTCCGCGGCTTCATTTTCATGGAGGGTATTTTCGTCATTTTCCCAGACGTAGAGATAATCTTTCCCGAGGCTGAGGAGGACGGGAATGTCTTCCTCCGTCACGATATGCCCCTTTCGGAAAGCGGCGTCTTTTGTGACGCCTCTGATAATCTGTGTGATATCATGGCACAGGACCATGCCGACGGCATCCTGTGTACGGATTTCTTTCATAATCTGCAGCACCCCTTCGATTACGGATTCTGTCCTGCCGGGATTCACAGTGCCTTCATCAGACGCTGCTGTCAGCCCATAAAGGACTTATAAAGGCCTTCTGCCTTCAGCGGATTTCCAGCAGGATCGGCGTGTGGTCCTGGCGCCTGCCCGAATCGATCATTTCGGAGCGGATGACTCTGTCTGCGATCCTGCTGCTGACCAGGAAATAATCGATTCTCCATCCGGAATTGTTGACCTTGCTTGTCCGGATCCGCTGGGACCACCAGGTATAGGCGTTCTTCACATCGCCGTGGACAAGGCGGAAAGTGTCCGCAAAGCCGCACTCCAGAAGATGGGTGAAGCCGCTGCGCTCCTCATCGGTGAAGCCAGCGGACATATGATTGCTGTCAGGATGGGCCAGGTCGATCTCTGTATGGGCGACGTTGTAATCCCCGCAGGCTATGACAGGCTTTTTTTCATCAAGCTTCATCAGATAGTCCGCGTAGAGCCGGTCCCACTCCTGCCGTTCCTTCAGCCTTTTCAGGCCGTCTCCGGAATTGGGCGTGTAGACCAGGTTAAAATAATAATCTTCCAGCTCCAGCGTAATCATGCGCCCTTCGCAGTCCATCGGTTCGGGCGCCCCTATGGACGGGAAATCCGCCTTAAAGGGAAGGCCCCTGCGGCACAGAACCATGGTCCCCGCGTATCCTTTGCGGGCGGGCTCGACAGAGCTGACACTGACAGCTTCGTAGTCCGGAAAAAGCTCTTCCAGCGCCTCTTTCTGCTTCTTATTCATGCCTGCCGCCGGAAGCTTTGTTTCCTGGATGGCAATCAAGTCGGCATTCTGAGGAGCGAGATCCGCCAGCACCTGTCTGCTGAGTCCGGCGCGCTCGCTGCTGCCGGTCAGTGCGGCGTTCAGGGAATCAATGTTCCAGGATATGAATTTCATACGGGAATCCTCCGTTTCTATGTCAGAAATGATGGTTCAGGCGGGTTTCAGACCCGTTTGAAAATTTTATTACTGCAATCTCAGTGATTTACATTATAATATGATTGAGTCGCCAAAAGTATTTACGATGGCGCCAGTTACAAGTAACTATTGATTTTGTTCCTTGACAACTGAATACAGTTCATGAATTGCGAAAA
>CACZBW010000032.1 GCA_902779575.1 uncultured Lachnospiraceae bacterium | reverse complement strand
TCACCGCTACAGCAACGTGGAGCTGACCTACCACGTGGGCATTAAGCGGAACTTCGACCGGAACTTCACATCCTTCATGAACTTCCTCTTAAAAGAGCCCGGGTACCACCGGCTGGAGGATTCCTACCATCCGGAGTATTACCGGATGGCGGTGCTGGATAAGGAGATCAGTCCGAAACTGGCGGCACAGAATTACAGCGGGTCCTTTGACCTGACCTTTTCCTGCATGCCGCAGCAGTATTTAAAATCCGGAGAGCGCCTGCAGGTGCTGACCGGTTCCGGCACGGTGTTTAACCCCACCATGTACGATGCCAAGCCTCTGCTGCGCATCTACGGGCAAGGCAGGCTGACAGTCGGTGATGAGCAGGTCACGGTGATGGAGAACACCTCCTTCATCGACCTCGACTGTGAACTGGAGGATGCCTTCCGGGATACCGTGAATCTGAACGGCTGCATTGAACTGTCGAGCGGTGATTTCCCGGTGTTAAAACCCGGCAGCACCAGTATCACCTTCGGGACCGGCATTACGAAGGTAGAACTGATCCCAAGGTGGTGGTGTCTATGAAGCCGATTCTTTATCCCGCTGGGGAGACAGAGTTTCGTAACAACGGCCTCGGTAGGCTGTCGGAAGCCACGAAGTGCCTCGTGACGGAGGAGCGCAATGGCCAGTACGAACTGGAAATGCAGTATCCGATTACCGGGAGGCACTATAAGGAGATTGTGGAAGAGCGGATCATCGCAGCCCGTCACGACGACAGCGACGATATCCAGCCTTTTCGTATTTATAAGATCACCCGGCCTATGAACGGAATTGTGACGATATCCGCCCGGCACATCAGCTACCAGCTGTCCAAGGTAGCAGTCATGCCCTTTGCAGCAAATACCTGCGCGGAGGCGCTGTCCGGGATGATCTCAAACAGCGTCGGTGACTGTCCGTTTTCCATCTGGACCGATAAGCTGTTGGAGGCAAGTTTCTCTGTGGACGTGCCTTCCTCCTTCCGATCCCTCCTGGGCGGTACCTCCGGGTCCATCCTGGATGTGTACGGTCCAGGGGAATACGAATGGGACAAGTTCACGGTCAAGTTTCACACCCACCGGGGTTCCAATCAGGATGTGATGATCCGGTACGGGAAAAACCTGACAGATGTGAAAAAGACCACGGACACCAGTAACCTCTGGACCGGCATCCTCCCGTATTGGGCAGGAACCGACGAAGCGGAGCAGGCCATTCTGGTGACGCTGCCGGAGAAGGTGATCTACTCGGATATGGCAGAGAGCTTTGTCTATCGGATGGTGGTCCCGGTGGATTTGTCTTCGGCTTTTCAGGAGCAGCCCACGGTGGAGCAGCTGCGATCCCGGGCACAGGCGTATGTGAACGCCAATGCGGCAGATGGTATCCCGGCCTCTATAGATGTTTCCTTTGTGGCCCTCTGGCAGACGGAGGAATACAAGGACTGGGCACCGCTTCAAAAACTGAAGCTCTGCGATACCGTGACGGTCTATCACAAGGGTCTGGGGATTGAAAACAAGGCCAAGATTGTATCCGTCACCTACGATGTGATCCTGGAGCGCTATGAGAAAATGACCATCGGTGAGGTGAAGACCAACCTCGGTGATTCCATCCGGCAGATCTCGGAGGAGATCAAAAAAGATGTGCCCACCAGCGCATCGGTGTCGCAGGCAATCAGCCTGGCAACCAACATCCTCTCGGGGAGCACGGGTGGCAACATCGTGATCAACACGAATGCCAAGGGCCAGCCAATCGAGATCCTCTCGATGAACACGGCGGATATCAAGACCGCCACCAAGATTATAAAGATTGATAAAAACGGCATCTCTGTATCTAAAGCCGGATACAGCGGTGCCTTTACAGTATTACTGGATATCGATGGAAAACTGGATGCGGCAGCGCTGAATGGCATCATCGATGCAGCGCTGATTAAGACCGGCATTCTCTCCGATAAGCAGAGCAACGTGACCTGGAACATGGCCACCGGTGCCTTTACCGGAAAGAATGTGACCATCACAAACCTGTCAGCTACGTCGGTAAGCGGGACAACCGTCACGGGCGATACCGTCAGTTCCGGTGATGGCTATACCGGAAGCTACCATGTGGACGGAGCCACGATCAGCGTCCGGGCAGGCATTGTCACCGGGAAAACGGATGATGAGGAACCGGCAACCACAGGGTATACCGGAACCTATCACGTAGACGGTGCTACGGTAACCGTACAGGACGGGATCATCACAGCCGTAACCGCTGACCCGCAGCCGGAACCAGAGCCTGAGCCAGAAACACCGGGTGGTGAGGAAGGAGATAATTCATGATTACAACACAGATAGAACTGGATGTCTCTCCGGGCGGCATCGCACCGGTGATTCATGTCAGTCAGTATGATACCGGGAGCAGAACGCTCCAGTTTAACCTGATCGCGACAGCGGGAGACCTGATCCTCCCCACAGGAACCAAGGCCGAGATCCGGGGTACCAAGCCGGATGGAAACGGCTTCTCCTATGATGCTCTGATCAACGGAAAGACGGTCACGGCGGATGTGACGGAGCAGATGACCGCAGCAGCCGGAAAAGCGGTGTGCGAGATCGTCCTTTATACCGGCATGCCCGCCAGAGAAGATGCGGAAGCCTCTTCTGATTTTACGCAGCTTTGCACCGCAAACTTTATCCTGTTTGTGGAGCGGGCAGCACTCGATAAGGACACTGTCCGGTCCGGGTCAGATATCAAGCAACTCATCACCGTGATTGATCGGACGGATGAGCTCCTGGCCGCAGCCGAGACGATGGATGATGCAAAAGAGTCCATCCGGCAGATGACCGAGAGCACCAGGTCCGATATGAATCAGCTGGCTCAGCAGGTGGAAACGAATGCGCAGGAGCTGGCCGATCAGTCCGCAGCTTCCGCAAGAGCAGCAGCGCAGTCTGCGCAGGCAGCAAGCCGGACGCTGGATACGGTCGAGGCCAAGGGACAGCAGATCTCCCAGATCGCGCTCAACTCCGATACCCTGGCAAGGACCGCTCTGGAAAAGGCAACGAACGCAGAAAACGAATCGGCGGAGACCTCAAACGCGGTGGACAACTTCAATCGGGAACTGGCAAGGTTGAACCTCCTCACCCAGGGCAAAGTCGATGATGCCTACGTGGAGGATGGTTTCCTTTACATGACCTCCGATGGTGACGTGGTCGTCGGTCCGCTGGGACCATTTTCCGGGACCGGTGGAGGCGGGGGCGGTACCTCCGGAAACAATGCCCACATCACCCTGACCAACAAATCTGGTTTCCTTTCCAGAACAATCGCGCAGGGTGACGCGCTGCCGCTCACGATCAATTGGACCTCGGAAGAGGATGATATTCCAACCGGCAACGGCACCATGAAGGTGACTGTCGGCGGTGTTGTAAAGGCCATGATCGATGTGAAACAGGGCGATGTGACGGTAGATGTGGGGCCGTATTTGTCTGCCGGATCTTCTGTGGTGAAGATCAATGTGGCGGATATCTATGGAAACAACCGGACCTTGAACTTCTCCATCACGGTGGTTGTGCTGACGCTGACCTCGTCCTTTGATGACTCCGCAGCTTATAACGGGCCGATCAGTTTTCCGTATGTCCCGACCGGCAATATCCAGAAGACGATGCATTTCCTTCTGGATAATATTGAAATCGGAACGGCTGTGACCTCTGTTTCCGGCAGGCAGCAGTCCTTTACCATTCCGCAGCAGCGGCATGGGGCGCACAGCTTTTCCTGCTATTTTGAGGCGGATATCAACGGACAGACGGTTCGCTCCAATGAGCTCTATTACGAGATCATCTGTCTGGAGACCATGAACCTTGACCCGATCGTGACCTGCTCCTTCCATGAGGAGAGCGTCAAGCAGTACACCACGATCCACATCGGGTACTCTGTATATAACCCGACCTCCATGAACGCGGAGGTGACGATCAAGAGAAACGGGACTGTGATTTCCACGCAGACAGTTGGCAGGAGCAAGCAGGACTTTGCGGTGCGCATGGATACTGTGGGCGAATTTACCTTCGAGATCGCTTCCGGGGATGTAAGCAGGAGCTTTTCCCTCACCGTCACAGAATCAGACATCCAGGTCGAAGCGGAAACAGAAGCCCTGGCGCTGCACCTTACCAGCAGTGGCAGAAGCAACACCGAGGAGAACCGGTCTGAATGGAAGTCCGGCACGATCGCGGCGCAGCTTACAGATTTCAACTTCGCCTCCGATGGCTGGCAGAAGGATGATAAGGGCATCACGGTCCTTCGGGTATCCGGTGATGCGAGAGTGTATATTCCGTATCTCCTCTTTGGCGAGGACTTCCGTACTGCCGGAAAGACGATCGAGCTGGAGTTTGCTACCCGGACGGTCATGAACTATGACGCGGTGATCCTCTCTTGCCTTTCCGGAGGCCGGGGCCTTTACCTGACAGCCCAAAAGGTGCAGATGAATTCTGAGCAGAGCACCATCTCCATGCAGTTCAAAGAAAACGAACATGTGAGGGTGGCCTTTGTGGTCGAGAAGCGGACAGAGAACCGGCTGGTTTACTGCTACATCAACGGCATCATGTCCGGTGCCATCCAGTACCCGGTGAACGATGATTTTGCGCAGACGGAGCCGGTCGGCATTTCGATCGGCAGCAACGAGTGCACGATCGATCTCTATAACATTCGGGTTTACGACAATGACCTGACCAGGTCCCAGGTGCTGGACAATTGGATCGCGGATACGCAGGATGTGGAAGAGATGCTTTCCCGCTACCAGCGCAATCAGGTGTATGACGCCTATGGCAATATCGTGAAAGAGCAGCTGCCGCACGACCTGCCGTATCTGATCCTCGAGTGTGACGAGCTCCCGCAGTACAAGGGAGATAAGAAAACAGTGTCCGGCTCTTATACCGATCCGCTCCATGCAGAGAAGTGCTTTACCTTCACCGGTGCTCAGTTTGATGTCCAGGGTACTTCCTCTCAGTACTATGAGCGAAAGAATTATAAGGCCAAGTATAAAAATGGCTTTGTGATGGCCAGCGGTGCCACCGCAGAGGATTTCAAGTTGCGGGATACCTCCATCCCGGTGGCGACCTTCTGCTACAAAGCGGATGTGGCCTCCTCCGAGGGTGCCAACAACGTGGAGCTTGTCCGGCTTTATGATATGGCCTGCCCGTATAAGACTCCGGCCCAGCAGGAGGATTCCAGAGTGCGCCAGGGTATCGACGGTTTCCCGATCGTCGTTTTCTGGCATGACACCATAAAGGATGAAACCATCTTCATGGGCAAATACAACTGGAATAATGACAAGTCCACCGAGGAGACCTTCGGTTTCCAGGAAGACGATGAGTCCTGGGAAGTGAAGAACAACACCGGTGACCGCGTCGTGTTCAAGTCTGCTGATTACAGCGGGGATGCCTGGCTCAATGACTTTGAGGCCCGCTTCCCGGATACCGACCCACCTTACACCGATGCTACGCAGCTGCGGGAATTTGCTGAGTGGATCGTGGAGACGGATATGGAGAAGGCCACCGGAGCACAGCTGGAGGAGCCGGTGACCATCGGAGATGCCACCTATACGCATGATACCTCCGAGTACCGGCTGGCCAAGTTCAAAGCAGAAGCCGGGGATTATATGGAACTGCAGAGCGCCATGTTCTATTACCTGTTTACGGACCAAGAATATGTTCCCGTCATTCATGGGAGGTGACGCAACCGTATGAGAAAGAAAATCGTATTCCTGCCGTATGATATGGATACGGCGATCGGGATCAACAACGAGGGCGCTTTGGTGTTCTCTTATAATCTGGAAGACATCGACCAAACTGCAGGCGGCGCGGACGTGTTCAATGGGCAGCAGAGTGTTCTTTGGAAGAACATGCGGGCTGCCTTTTTTGATGAGATGAAGGCCATGTACCAGAATCTCAGATCCACCGGTGCTCTTTCCTATGAGAAGGTCGAGCAGATGTTTGAGGAGCATCAGGGCAAGTGGCCGGAGGCAATCTTCAATGAGGATGCCTGGTTTAAGTACCTGGCTCCCCTGGTAGAGAAGGGCAACGCCTCCTACCTGTCCATGCTGCAGGGGTCCAAGGCGGAGCAGCGGAAGTGGTGGCTTTATAACCGTTTCCGCTACATCGACTCCAAGTACAATGCCGGTGACAGCCTCTCGGACGTCATCACGGTCCGTGGGTACGCCAAGGCAAATATCACGGTGGAGCCGTATGCGGATGTCTATGCCAGCGTGAAGTATGGCTCCTATCTGGTGCAAGCCCGCTCGGCCAGAAACACAAAGACCACGCTGCCTTGCCCGCTCGATAACGTGAACGATACAGAAATCTATATCTACAGCGCCAGCCAACTTGCCGATGTTGGTGATCTGTCCGGGCTTATGGTAGGCTATGCGGATTTCTCGAAGGCGGTGAAGCTGCAGAGCCTGAAAATCGGTGATGCCGCTGCTTCTTATAGCAATGGCAATCTGACGGAGCTGTACCTGGGCAACAATGAACTGCTCCGGTCGATCGATGTCAGAAACTGTCCGATGCTGTCGCAGTCTGTCGATATCAGCGGCTGCAGCAACATCGAGCACGTGTATTTTGATGGGACAGCCATCACAGGCTTGGACCTGCCGAAGGGCGGCATTATTAAGACACTGCACCTGCCGGGAACACTGACCAACCTGTCTGTGATTGGGCACTCCGGGATTACAGACTTTGTGCTGCCCTCCATGGAAAACCTGTCTACCTGTCGTTTGGAGAACGTCGGTGATGGGATGGATACGAAAACACTGGTGAATGGCCTGCCTTCTGGGTGCCGTGTTCGTATCATTGGTTTTGATTGGACGATATCAAACGAGACAGAGCTCACAAATCTGAAAACGAAACTTGATACCATGCGCGGCCTCAATGAAGCAGGCGGCAATGAAGATACAGCTCAGTTAATGGGAACGATCCGGATCAACACCATCTCTGGGGCCACCCTCAAAGCTATCCATGAGAAGTATCCGGACATCACCGTCACTTACGTCCATATCAATAGCAAGTGCTACTTCTATAACTATGATGGGACTGTGCTTCTTCGCACTGCAACGGCGACAGATGGCGGCTCGGTGACATACAGTGGTTCAACACCTACAAAGCCCGCCTCTGCCTCGGAGGTATATACGTTTTCTGGCTGGGCGCTGGAGATTGGCGGTGAACGAAATACGGCGGCTCTTCTTCGAATTGTGGAAGACCGGAATGTCTATGCAGCATTTACGGCAAGCGTGCGTACCTTTACAGTCCGCTTCTATGTGGGAAGTCGGATGCTGCAAGCCATCAACAATGTCCCGTATGGCAGCGGAGCATTTTATTCTGGGGATACGCCTACGAATACAGCCGAGCAAGATCCTACGGATTATGAATTCACTGGCTGGGATAAGGATACGAGTTCCATTAAGGCGGATACCAATGTTTATGCACAGTTCCGTTACATTGGTGCCCTGTATAAGCATCTGCTGGATGGAAACTTGAAGGGCGATGTGGCCCATAATACGGTAACAAGCATCGGGCAGTATGCTTTCTATGGCTTCTCTACCATAACAAGCATTGACTTCCCGGAGGTGACGGATATTGGTACGTATGCTTTTTACACTTGTACTGGCTTGAAATCTGTGAATCTCCCGAAGGTGACGACAATTGGGGATACCGCATTTGACAACTGTAAGAACATCACGAGTCTGGAACTTCCGGTGGCTACGAACATTGGAAGGAATGCTTTCCATGCCTGCACTGGCATTGTGTCGCTCAGCCTTCCGGCAATAGAAACTGTTGGTGAGAATGCGTTCTCGTTCTGCACTGGGGTAAAGACATTGAATATCCCGAAGGTGAAACGGATCAACAAAAATGGTTTCTATTGTTTTTCTGCGCTGGAGTCGCTGGAGCTCCCGGATACCATAGAAACGATCGCTCAAGGAGGATTTTACGCTTGCAGTAAATTGACAAAGCTGGTCCTTCCAGCATCGATCACGTCGTTGGCAACCCAAGCCTTTCAAAGTTGTACGGGACTTAAAAAGATTATTTTTATGGGAACACCGAACAGTATCCATAGTAGTGCCTTTGTTGGCTGCAGTGCAGTAGAGGATATCTATGTTCCCTGGAATTATATGGAGAGATCTGGAGAGCCGTGGGGCTGTGAAAATGCCATCATCCATTATGGCGATGAGGGATGGATGGATAATCTGGATGCCATTCTCGCTGACTGACGGAAAGGAGGTACTTATGGCCGTAGTTGAAAAAACAATAGATATTCTCGGGGACGACGCTTTCTGCGAGAGGATCATTGCCAGACGTCTCTTAACTGGCGACCCGGTTGATATCTACGACGAGGTAGTACAGTCACTTCGTAATTATGCCTTCTATAGGATGGCGGGCGTTCAATCGCTGAAACTGACGAAACTGAAAACAGTGAACACATATGCATGTGCAAACATAACCAGTTTACTATCGTTAGAGCTTCCAGAGTGCACCACGGTTTCTGATAGTGCGTTCCGGGGCTGTTCTGGATTAAAGGAATTGAATCTGCCTCTCGTGACCTCCACAGGGTCATATTCATTCGTTGATTGTGCCGCTCTTGAAAAAGTACAGATGGATAGACTTGCAACTGTCGGAACCGGAACTTTCCAGAATTGCAAGAAGCTGCAGGAAATAATCCTTCCGAGAGCATCTACGATCATGAATGCAGCATTTTATTCCTGCGATGTTCTTAAAAAACTGGATCTGCCTTCTGCAACGCAAATCCGGTCAAACATCTTTACGAGTTCAGTGGAGGAATTAAACATTGGACCGAACATCAGCAGCATTGCAACGGATGCGTTCCGATTAGCTGGCGCAGGGCTTGTAATCAATCTTCCTGTAGCAGAGGGCGTAATCAGCGGTGCTCCATGGGGAGCTACAAATGCTGTGATCAATTATGAAGTTCCATACAGCGGCGATGTTCCGATGCCGACATAAGGGGGTGATGTTCATGATCCGGAAAATGCTCTACAAGAGCGAGAGAAAAGGCGGAGGGTACACTGTTTCGCTGGTTAAACCGGAAGGCCACTATCAGGTACGGTGGCGGCTGATTGCTGAGGAGGGCAAAGCCATCACCAACGGTAAGACCACGGTGACAGTGATCGATGTGCAGACACGAAAGGAATGTGATGAATGGACCGATTGTGATTTGCCAGAAGAACTGAAAATTGATCTTTTAGACGAAGGCATCCAGTGATGGGTGAGAGCTCTCGATTTCGGTATCCGCAATGGAGAGCAGTACAGAGGCACGCTGTTTCCGACTTTCGATGAGTTCATGAGGCTTTGCAAGCAGATCGGACTTCATCCATATATCGAAATCAAGAGCGGGTGTACCGCTGAGAGAGCACAGGGACTCGTAGACATTGTGAAGCGATATCGGATGCTCAGAGACTGTACCTAGATTTTTTTTAGGGCCTCAGGACTGCGATATGTTAGTCAGGCGGATCCACAAGCTCGTTTGGGTTTGCTTGCCAGCGCTATATCGGATTCTCTGAACACAGCAGCTTTGGCTTTGAAAAACGACACCAACGAAGTGTTCGTGGAGTGTGATGCTTCCAATGTGGATGAAGAGGCTGTCAATCGAGCGCGAAATGCAGATCTGAGCTTGGAGGTATAGGGAGCAAATTCTGATCAGAGGATTCTTGGTTTGGATCCCTATATCAGCGGTATGACCAGTGACGGATATGTCTGTGGTCAGGTTCTGTATGATCTGCTTGTAAAAAAGTGATACGCCTATAGCGGGCGAGAGAGGAGAACGAATGACCTTTAAAGAACTAGTGGCACAGCTGACTGTGGGGAATGTGGCGGCGGGCATTGCGGTGCTGCTCTCACTGATCCAAATCAGTCCGTTGAAGCTGAACCCCTGGGATAAGCTGTTGGCCTGGTTTGGAAAGAAGCTAAACGGTTCGACAGAGAAGCGGCTGGAAGAGCTGCAGAAACAAGTACGGGATATGTGGATCAACACCCACAGGCAGAGTATCCTGACCTTTGCCCGCGAGTGTAGGGCAGATATGCATCATGATGCGGAGGAATGGAATCATATCCTCTCCATTGCAGATGAGTACGAGGTCTACTGCGCCAAGAATACCGTCAGCAACGGCGTGGTAAAAGCAGATACGGAATATGTCCGGGACTTGTATCAGGAACTGAGCCGGGAACACAAGATTTAAACAGAATTCGGCAGAAGCTGACCATTGCCGAAATTGATGAAGGGAAGCACGGGAGACCGTGTTTTTATTTTGCCGTCCGGGCGTTAAGCGGGGAAGGGAGAATACTATGAATGCTGTCATTATTGAGACTATCGTAAGTGTGCTGGCCAATCTGGCCGTTACCCTGATCGGTGTTGCGGGCGCATGGCTGGTAGCTCAGATTGGAAAGAAGCAGCAGCTTCATACCATCAACGCGGCGGTCGATGAACTGACCAGTGCGGCGGAGCAGACCGTGTGGGAACTGCAGCAGACGGTGGTGGATGGCCTGAAGGAGGCTGCGGCAGATGGCAAACTCACTCAGGCAGAGATTGCAGACCTGGGTAAGAGACTGCTGGAAGGTACTCTGGCTAAGATGTCTGATTCTGGTATCAATGTGCTGAAGGCGGCCAACGTGGACATCAACGCCATCGTAACCGGCGCTGGCGAGGCGCTGATTGCCAGGATCAAACGTGAAGACGTATAAGCTGTTTCGGATGAGAGAGGGTCGTTTGTACCCTCTCTTTGTGGAAACAGGACGAGAGATGGAAATAGGCAGATGGCTGGAGGCCGGTATCGGAGAGCTGGTTGATCCTACGCATGTGAAGAGTAGGCTGGGACCGCTGGCGCTCCGACCGGGTTTCCATTCTACAGAGGTTCCTTTTGTCGATTGGATCGGAAAGAAGCAGGGCGGCATACTTGTTCAGCGAAAAGATACCGTCTGGTGTGAATGCGAAGTCGATGGTCAACAGGAGCATCCCTCTGAGAGATATGGAAAGAAAACTCTGCCGGAGGATTGGTATTATTTCCGGACAAAACCCAATCAGCCGTTTCCTTGGATTATCTCAAGCCGGATCAAGATTAAGCGGGTGCTGGATCATGCGGAGGTAGAGGCCGTCTGCCGGGAGCATGGGGTGGTCGCCCAGAAAATGGAGGAATAATTCTATGGCTACGAATAAGACTTATATCGTCGTGAAAGACGGCGAAGAGCTGAAGGAACTGAAATCGCTGGCTGCCGCAAAGAAGCTGGCGGATGCTGAGGGTGCCACGGTCATTTGCAATGGCGCGACTGTGTATCCTGACGCACCTGACGAGCTGGCAACAGCAGAACCGGAATATGAACCGGTGGATCAGCCGGAGCCGGTGCCGGAGAAGTATACCCTGACCTCCAAGATGAACATCCGACTTGCACCGTCTCTGGATGCGAATAAAGTAGGCGTTGCTGAGCCTGGGACCGTGGTGGAGGTCCTTGGAATCGAGAATGACTGGCTGCGAGTAAAGAACGGCGCTGGGGAAGTCTTCATCCTGTTCGGCGGCGGGAAATACGCCCGAAAGAACTGACAGATAGACCGGTTTCCCTTGCAGAATATTGTGCAGAATATACCTCAGAAATGACTTGATAATATCCCGTTTCAGAGTGATATATGTACACACCGAAAGGGAAAACACATCAAGGAGGATACGATGATGACGAGATTTGCAAGGGAATGGAACGGGGAGCTTGGAGCCTTCTGGCAGAAGAACGCACACGAGGAAGCAGCAAGGCTTCTGGCGCAGCGAGACAACATCGAGGTAGAAGAAGACGGCGCAGCCAAGTGGAAGAGCAGCGGCAATTACCTTCCTGCCGATGTGGTCGAGAAGCTGACTTTCGCCGGAGCGGATTTCTTTTCGGCAGAGGCAACCGCAAAGAAGCGGGAAGCACAGACGGCTGAGTTTCTGGCCAACTACCGCCATGAAGTCACCGAAGAAGAACGGTCGGAAATGAGAGCAGCCTTCGGCCCCGGAGCTACGGTGGTGGACATCATAAGTGGAAAGCGGATCAGACTTTAAGAGAATAAACTTATTAGGGCATCGTCGGGAGACGGTGCTTTTTTCGGGCAGAGGCCAATCACCTCTGCCTTTCTTTTTGCCCATTTTGCCTCTCCGGCGACGGAGAGAAGACCACAGAGGGCTGTGGGGAAAGGAGAAATCCATGAAGTACAACGATAAGAATAAGCCTCTGGTGTGTATGATGACCCAGAGCACGTGTTATAAGGGAACCCGGAAGTTTACGCCAAAGGGTGTGCTGTGGCACAGCACCGGCGCGAACAATCCGTGGCTTAAGAGATATGTGCAGCCGGATGATGATGCGGCGGATCGGAGCGAGTGGTTGGCAAGGTTAGGCAAGAACCAGTATGCCAATGACTGGAATCATATCGACCGTCAGGCTGGCTTGAACTTTTGGATCGGAAAACTGGCAGACGGAACAGTGGCAGCGGTGCAGACGATGCCCTGGGATTACCGGCCGTGGGGCTGTGGAAGCGGCAACAATGGATCCTGTAATAACACGCATATCCAGTTTGAGATCTGTGAGGATGCCCTGAACGATGCCAGCTATTTCAATGCCTGCTATCAGGAAGCCTGCGAGATGACGGCCTATCTGTGTAAGATGTTCGGTATCGACCCGAAGGGGACAGTCAGCTATAACGGATTGCAGGTTCCGACCATCATCGACCACACCGGCAGTCATGCTCTGGGGCTGGGGAGCAATCACGGTGATATCCAGCATTGGAGCCGCAGATACGGGAAGACCATGGAAAATGTCCGCAACGATGTGGCGGCTATCCTGGCAGCAGATGCTACAGCGCCGACGACTCCGAGTACACCTGCTCAGACGGAAGATAATGCCAAGGCAATCTGGGATCGGCTGCATGCCGAGATCCAGAATCCCTATGGTGTGGCTGGAGTTATGGGTAATTTCATGGCGGAGAGTGGCCTTCGGGCGAACAATCTGCAGAACAGCTATGAGAAGTCCCTGGGGATGACGGACGAACAGTATACCGCAGCTGTGGACAACGGCACCTACACGAATTTCATTCAGGATAGAGCTGGATATGGACTCTACCAGGCGACATTCTGGTCGATCAAAGAAAGCCTGCTGAACTTTGCCAAGGCAAGCGAGAAGTCCATCGGTGACCGGGATATGCAGGTCAATCATTTCCTGAAGATGATGAGGGAAGAGTACACGGCCATCTGGAAGGTGCTGACAACGGCGAAGTCCGTCAGAGAAGCCTCGGATGCTGTACTGTTGAAGTTCGAGCGTCCTGCGAATCAGAGCGAGGCAGTTCAGGTGAAGCGTGCCGGTTATGGTGAGGAATTCCTGGCCAAGTACGGGAAGGCTGCTCCGGTAACGCCTGCCGAGGATCAGCCTGAGACCGAGCAGCTATCCGCTGCCCACGCAAAGTATATCAACTCGACCGGAACACACTATATCTCCAACAGCGGTTCAGATGAGAACGGCGCTTATTCTGGCGGCCAGGCCGGGGACCAGACCGGAAAGGAATGGCGCATGCGAGACTGGTACAACCGTCCCTGGACCTGTGTGCTCCGGTATCCGGATCAGAAGGTCGCGCTGAAGATCGCTCAGCTGGCAATCGATGCCGCGCTCAATGATCATATCGGCTATGATCAGAGCCAGAACAGAACGTACCTGACCCAGCTGAAATCGGTGGGATGGGAACCGTCCAAGATCACAGTGAACTGTGAAGCGGACTGCTCGGCAGGTGTATGCGCTAATGTGACGGCGGCAGGGTATCTCATTGGCATTAAGGCACTCCAGAATCATACCGGCACTTACACCGGGAATATGCGC
The DNA here is from genome assembly GCA_902779575.1 of uncultured Lachnospiraceae bacterium. Classification (GTDB taxonomy): domain Bacteria; phylum Bacillota; class Clostridia; order Lachnospirales; family Lachnospiraceae; genus Porcincola. The sequence continues at coordinate 12,578 of CACZBW010000032.1, read as the reverse complement.
TCGGCGCTGACCAAGGCGGGATTCCAGCTCCTGACGGATTCCAAGTATCTGACCAGCGGAGATTATCTGCTGCCCGGCGACATTCTCCTGAATGACGGTCACCACACGGCAACGAACGTGACCATCGGCAAGAAGGTGAAGGATCAGTGGAAGCCTACTTCGGCAACTCCTGTAACGCCTGCGCCAGTGACCACAAAGTATTATCGTGTCCGTAAGAGCTGGGCGGAGAAGTCCAGTCAGATCGGCGCATTTACGGTATTCCAGAACGCCAGGAACTGCGTGGATGCCAATCCTGGTTATGTCGCCTTTGATGATAACGGGAACCAGGTGTATCCGGCTGTAACACAGACCTTTGAGCCGTACCTTGTGAAGGTTAGTATCTCAGATCTGAACTACCGCAAAGGTCCTTCTACTTCCTACGAGTCATACGGCTATATCCCGGTCGGTGTGTACACCATTGTGGATGAGCAGGACGGCTGGGGCCTACTGAAAGCCTATGCAGATCAGCGAAACGGCTGGATCAGCCTGGCATACGCAAAGAGAATCTGATCTTTTGAGGGGGAGCATGAACGCTCCCTCTCGCTTTTACATAGAAAATACCGGGTCATAATGAACGAATTCTGCGCTCATAACGGGCTGATTATTCGTTCAAAAAGACCCGCATATTATAAGTAGAAATATCGATAAACCGGTTGAAATGTACGGGCAAAAGAGTGATTAATACACTACCTCAAAAGGGGGAAACGGGTGGCATCCACCCGGGAAGGAGGACCAGAATGGACAAAATAAAGACCGCTGCTTACTGCCGCGTCAGTACGGATAAGGAAACGCAGGACGGCTCCTATGAACTCCAGGAGAGCTACTTCACTGAGCTGATCAGCGCCGATCCCCACATGGAACTTGTGGGCATCTATGGAGATAAGGGCAAGAGCGGATTGTATGCAGATAAGCGGCCTGGACTCCAAAAGCTCATGGATGATTGCAGGGCCGGGAAGATCAACCTGATCCTCACAAAGTCCATTTCACGCTTTGCCCGGAACATGGCAGAATGTGCGGAAATGATACGGGAACTGCGGAGCCTGGGGGTCAACATCATTTTTGAGGAACAGAACCTCAACTCGCAGGATACCAAATGCGACCTGGTTCTGAACATTTTCGCTGCCATCGCGGAGGAGGAAAGCCATAGCATCAGCCAGCATTCCTTGCAGGCCCATGAACAGCATACGATGGAAGGCAGGCCTTTTGGTAAGATTTCCTTCGGCTACAAGAACGGCGGGGACAATCAATGGATCATTAACGAAGAGGAAGCACCGCTGGTGAGGAAAGCGTTTCAGATGGCAGCAGAGGGAAAGAATTACGAGATGATCCGAAACACGCTAAAGGAAATGGAGGGTCATCCCTGGAGGCAGAGCCGGGTAAGACGCCTTCTGACCAATGTAGTTTACAAAGGCGATTATCATTCCCATGCTACGATATGCCTTGTGCCCGGCAAGCAGGTCAGGAACAATGGCGTCCGGGATCGGTTTTACATTACGGAGCACCATGAACCGATTGTGAGCCCCGAATTGTTCGATTGGGTGCAGATGGTCATCAAACGGGAAATCCTATATTCCCATAAGCGCCTGAACAAAGAGGATGAGGAATTTCTGAAGGGAGGAGCACATTTTGCCGAAAAGAGTAACGAGAATTGAGCAGCCGAAAGCTGCATACAGAAAACGGGTCGCTGCATACTGCCGCGTGAGCACAGACCATGAGGCGCAGCTGGATAGCCTGGAAAACCAGATGGAGACATTTCGGTTCCGGGCGGCGCAGCGAGGCGATTGGGATCTGGTGAACATTTACGCCGATGAAGGCCTGAGCGGAACATCGCTAAAGGGCAGATTACAGTTTCAGCAGATGATCGCGGATTGTGAAGCCGGAAAGATCGACTACATTATTACCAAGAGCATCAGCCGGTTTGCCAGGAACACGGTCGATACCCTTCAGACGGTACGGGAGCTGCAGGGATACGGTGTACAGGTTTATTTCGAGAAGGAAGGAATCGACACAGCGGATTCCCTTTCTGAGATGGTCCTGACAATCATGGCCTCCTTCGCGCAGGAGGAGAGCCGGAGCATTTCCGAGAATGTAAAGTGGGGTATCCGGAAGCGGTTTGAAGCCGGACACGAAGTCAAAGTTCCGCTTTACGGCTTTTACCATACAGACGATGTACTTTTCCTGATCCAGGAGGATGAGGCCGCCATTGTTCGGGAAGTCTTTGAGCGCTTTGTCCATGGGGAAGCTCCTGCGGTTATCATGGACGACATGATCGCAAGGGGCGTGAAGCCTCCGGCAGGAAAATGCTGGAAACGGCTGCAGATCGATCGGATGATCAAGAACGAAAAGTATGCCGGAGATGTGGTCCTGCAGAAGACCTACATCGAAAATCACCTCACCCACAAGCAAATCCGGAATCATGGTGACCTTCCGAAGTTCCGAGTGGAGAACGCACATGAGGCTATCGTCGATCGGCACATCTTTGAGCAGGCACAGAAGATCATGGCGATGCGGAATGTGGCAGTCGGAAACAGCACTTATCCTTACGGTGAAATGCTCAGATGCCCGCTTTGCGGAAAGGCCCTGGTGCATGGAAGCCTGAACAACTTTTACTACGATGGCGAGAAAATCCAGAACGGCGGCTGGGGCTGCTACAGTGAAGGCGGGTGCGGAGATTACCTGATCATCCAAAATGTGCTGGACGAGGCAATGATCAAGGCCTACGAAGAAAAGTACGGCGAGAAGAAAGAGACGGTGGAATTCTACTGGCTGGATGATACAGTCGAAGAAATCCAGCTAAGCGAAGATCGAGTCACCATTAAATGGCGGGACGGGGAGACAAGCGTTGTGGAGATGGATTTCTCTGAAAAACGCTATAGCCCATCCCGCTATTCTGTTTTCTACAACGATTACCTGGACCGGATCAGATGCGGCGAGAAGAAGAACAAGTACAAGTTCCTGATGGGGCTTACACCGGCAGCGGTGCAGGCAGGATAAAGGAGGGCCATTATGCAGATAACCAGGATCCCCGCTCAGCGGGAGAATAAGAAAACAAGGATCGCAGTGTACTGCCGAGTCAGTACAAAGATGGAAGAGCAGGAAGACAGTCTGGAAACGCAGCAGGCTGCATATACCGATCTTATCAGTATGCGTTCTGACTGGGAGCTTGTGGGGATCTATTCGGACAGCCTTTCCGGACTTAGTGCGGAGAAGCGCCCGGAGTTTATGCGAATGGTCAATGAGGCTCTGGAAGGAAAAATCGACCGTATTCTTTGCAAGAATGTTTCTCGCTTCTCCCGGAACGTTGCCGAATGCAAAAAGTATACAGACCTGCTGAAACTCAAGAATGTGATTGTCGAGTTTGAAAAAGAGCACATCAGCACGGCGGATACCACTAGTGCCTTCCTCTTTTCCCTCATGTCTGCCATCGCGGAAAACGAGAGCCGGAGCATTTCCGAAAATGTGAAATGGAGTCAACGGGAGCGAGTCAAGCGGGGAGAGTACAACCTCGGTAATAATCGTATTCTTGGATATGATTGTGAGGACGGGAAGCTGGTGCCAAACCAAGATGCTGATGCGGTTCGGTGTATTTATACCCTCTTTCTGGAAGGAAGAAGCATCCCGGAGATTCAGAAGTACCTTGCAGATATTGGAATATTGACACGGAACGGAACTCCGCTCTCCTGTGGGAATATCCGCTACATTTTGAAGAATGAAACATACCGGGGCGATAAGCTGTTGCAGAAAACACATCCGAAAGACCTGATTACAAAGAAACCGGATCCGAGAGTGGAATTTGAGAGTAACTATCTGTCGGGAGACCATGAGGCGATTGTGAGCAAGGCTGTATGGAATGCAGTTCAAGCGAAACTGAAAAAGAATAAAGAGTTTGCAGAAGTGGTTGGTCACAGAGGTGGTCAGCCACATTTTTTATATGGGAAAGTCTTCTGCGGTGAGTGCGGAGCCCCGATGACCAGGAGGACAGTTAACGGCCCTGGTGGAGGAAAAATAAAGATTTGGATCTGTCGGGAGAAGCGGAAGGGGAGCGGTTGCAAGTGCCGGAATGTGAAGGAAGAGGAGCTGCTGAAATATGAAAAGGCGGCAAGAATCGTTATTAGAAGCGACGGGGTCGAGGTCCAGTAATTGCCCACCTGCTTTGCTTTCAGATCTGGGAGATGTGTTCTCCTGAGCTGAAGCAGAGCGGGTGGGCTTTTTTTTGCCTATTTCTGACAAAATTTATTGCGCCTGCTTGCTATGCGCAAAACTCTGAGTTACCTTGTAGAACAAGGCGGCAGAAACACATTGTTGCCGGGGAGAAATGGAGGATGCGTTCAAATGTACATAGAAGAATACGGGTTTGACCGGAACGATCTGATTGTTGTAACGGCGGTCAAGGCTTATCTGAAAAAGCTGACGCCGGAGGCGAGGATGGAGGTCTTGTCTGAGATAGTTAAGAAGGATGGTGTGATTGACGGTCCGGCGCTGACTGCGATGATTGAAAACGCCAAGGCTGCTGCGATGATCAGCCTGGAGGAATGGAAGCCAGGAGAGGGAAATTATCAGAGGGCACTTTCTTTTATTCAGGAGCATCTTCCAGCTTTGGATGGGAAAAAGTATGTGAAGAAGATGCCGGAGAAGTTTCTGAGATTTATAACGGACTGCGCGACGGAGGAGTGAAATTGGGGGGATATAATGACTAAACGCGATTTGCGTCAGAAAGTGATTCGGCGATTAAAAAATTTTGAGATTACAGAGGCGGAGATCGACGAACTGATAAAAAAAGGTGACTTCAATTATAATCCGGAGCGCGATCCGTATAGCACCGAACCGTATGTGAGCATTAAGAATATGATAGAAGGTTTTTCAGAACATAAACGATATAATTTAATGTGCCTGATGTACCTAGGTAGGAATATATCTTATTATGGTTTTGGAGAGTTAGCCGTTGACGATTTCTGCTTTTATGCTGATAAATGGAAGAAAGATATGCCTGATGACCAGAAACTTCCATACGGCTCTACTGATCCGGCTTATCTGGCAGGGAAAAAGCACATCTCAAGATGGCTTAAGCTCGTAAAATCGGAAGTTCAAATTCAGAAGTAAGATTAAAACGGAACTAATAATATGAAGAATGATTGCCCGTGTAGAGGACAGAAGCACCCAAGAATGTGTTCATGGATGCCACTGCCACCTACGCGGGCAGTTTTTCTTATATTCTGAATTCTTTGAAGAGTTCTTTTAAGAACTGAATAGTCCTTATCAGTATCTCCTTCTCGTCATGATTACAGTCTGACAGAACGGCATTAAGTTCTCTAACAACAGGGGAACCGATGTGTTCCAGACTGTCAATTAGCAGGTCATCAGCAGAAACTTCAAGTGCGTTGGCGATTGCCACAATCATATCCAGACTCGGCTTTCGCGCAGCGGTTTCAATATAGCTGATATGGTTTGCGGACACATACAGTTTTTTAGCCAGTTCTTCTTGCGATAGGTTTTTGCCCGTTCGATGAAGTTTGACCATTTTACCGATGCTTTCATAATCAACGGCCATTACTATGCTCCTTTCTTAATGGCCCGCAATAGGTAAGAGCATAGTACCGTCAGGTTTTGCACATAGCAACTTGACTTTTAAGATGGTGCTTTTCGTTCAGGGGGCGGTATTGACGTTCTGAGCGCTTTTTCCAAACTAGCAGTTTGAATACAGGGCTCAATTCAAACTAGCGCGTTAAGGTGAGATCGTCGTTACTGCAGTATACTGAATATGGGCATTTCGATGTCCCTAATTCGGGTGTCAAGAAGGAGCGGGAAAGCGTCATGGAAACGAATTATCTGACCCTGTACAGTGATGTTCAGGCGAAACCGGTACAGTGGCTATGGCGGCCATATATTCCCATTGGGAAAGTCACGCTCCTGCAGGGTGACCCGAACTGTGGCAAATCTACAATGATGATGAATCTGGTTTCTGAACTGTCCAGAGGCGGAGCGATGCCAGATGGGACAGCTCTGGGAAGACCGCAAAGGATCATCTACCAGTGTTCTGAAGACGATGCTGAGGATACTATAAAGCCCCGGCTAGAAAAGTATGGTGCTGATTGCCGGAATGTCGCATTTATAAATGAACATGTCTATGGCGATCTTACCATTGACGACGAAAGACTGAGGCAGTCAATTGAATCCTTCCGACCAAGATTGGTTGTAATCGATCCCCTTCAAGCATATGTGGAAAATGACTCTGATATCATGAGCGCTACGAAAGCACGGAGGTTGATGCGTCGGACTGCGATCTGGGCATCCATGTATGACTGTGCAATCGTGGTTATCGGACATCTGGGAAAGAGCGGAAATCCGAAGGATCTTTACCGAGGGCTTGGAAGCATCGATCTTGTAGCGTCGGCGCGGAGCGTTCTCCATGTGGAGAAGGACCCGGACGACGAGGATATCCGCATCGTCCACCATGTGAAAAGCAGTGCTGCAGCGAAAGGGGCCGATTTCCGTTTTGAGATACGGAGCGACACCGGGTTTCGCTGGCTAGAAGCTGAAAAGAATGAGAGTCGTACCATCGCAGAAGAATCAGTAATGGACTTGCCAAAGAATAAGCATGAACTGGCAGCTGTCTTGATCGCGAAGGCTCTGAAAGAAGGGCCTGTAGAATCTACAGCAATAAAGTCGCTTATGTCTGACTATCGCATCGGCGATAAGACCATGAATGATGTTAAAGTCGCTCTTGGGATCAAACCTTATCGGAAGATGAGAAAATGGTACTGGGCACTACCCGGAACAGCTGAAAGTAAGGAAGTAGAATCATGATCGCAGGTGAAAAGGCTGCTGTGGACAGCAAACAAAAAATAAGAGCTCGGTACAGAGGCGTTGACCCGTCCGAGCTGGAGGTTATCCCTGCCATAGCTACCGATGAGATTGCGTTGGACCAGCGAAAGCTAAAGGTCGCTGCCTATGTTCGTGTCTCCACAGAAAACGATGAGCAGACTTCCTCTTATGAGCTGCAGGTGAATGACTTCACTGACCGCATCAACGCAAATCCAAACTGGGAATTTGCCGGGATCTATTCAGACGAAGGTATCTCCGGTACCGAGCTGTCGCATCGAAAAGGCATGCTCCAGATGATCGAGGACGCCAGGGCGGGGAAGATCAACCATATCTTGGCGAAGTCCATCGCCCGATTTGCCCGTAATGTTGTGGACTGCCTGTCCATCATCGACGAGTTAAAGAAACTGGGCGTCGGTGTCCACTTTGATGAGAACAATCTGTACACGCTTGATTCCACAGGCGCTTTGGTGCTTACTATCCTTGCCACTGTGGCAGAGGAGGAATCCCGATCCAAATCCTTCATTATGAACTGGTCCATCGAGCGCCGGTTTTCCAAGGGCATCTTCCTGACTCCCAAACTCCTCGGATACGACGTGGATGAGGAGGGTGATCTTGTAGTCAATCCAGACGAAGCGGAGACGGTCAAGGTTATATATGATCTGTATATTAACGGCTGGTCGAGCACCGAGATAGCCGACTTACTTACCAGCTATGGTAGACCTACCAAACTGGGTAACGAAGTATGGAATCCCGGCTCCATCGATGGCGTAATCGAGAATGAGCGTCACTGCGGTGATGTACGTGCTCGGAAGACCTACACGCCTGATTTCAAGACGCACAAATCTGAAAAGAACCGGCAGAACCGGAGGCAGTACATACAGAGAAACCATCATGAGGCAATTGTCAGCCGGGAAGTTTATAACGCGGCAAACCTGCTGAAATCTTCACATCAATATACAACCAAGCGCAGACCACTGCCGATCCTCAGTGTGATTGATGGTGGCATCCTCCAGGGGTACGTTCCAATCGACAAAAATTGGAGCGGCTTTTCCGTGGAGGAGTATCAGGCTGCCTGTGAGAGCGTGAAGGTGCCTTCCAGTGATGTGAAGGTTACCGGCCGCCGACTCAACATGGGCGGTTATCAGTTGGTGCGCTCAGAATTCTTCCCATCGCTGGAGCGGCCGTATATGACTATATCCAACGGGAAGCTTCGCTTTAACACAGCATGCCTGAAGAAGTTTGAGGACGTGGAGTATGTAGAGCTGCTTCTGAATACGGTGAAGAACTGTATTGCGATCCGTCCGTGCGAAAAGGATAACCCTAATGCGATCCACTGGGGACGGCTCCGGGAGGAACGCTGGGTTGTGAGCACACTTGGCTGCAAGGGCCTGTCCCGGACACTCTTCGATCTGATGAGCTGGGAGGATGAGGGCAAGTACCGTTTTAGCGGCCAATATAGAGAACAGGGAGAAAACAAACTCCTGGTCTTTGAACTGGGTGAGCCTGTGATCACAAAAACGGTGGAGCAGATTATTGTACCGGAGCAGCCGGAAGAAGCGACTGATGAGGATACACAGGAAGAAATCGTTATCCGGGAGCAGGTAAGGGTATACCCACCGTCTTGGACGGCTTCCTTTGGTGTGCCGATTTCCTCAATCATTCACGGTGCTGTGCTTGAACAGCATCATTACGCAGGCGACTGGGACGTACTGAGACCAGCGAAAGAACTGGCTGAAAAACAGCATGAACGAAGAGCAGGTAAAAGACGAATTCTCGGAGAGAGAGCAGCGCCGCAAGGAGTTTGAGGATACCTTCTCTTATGATGGGTATCAGGTCGTCCGTAAGGAGCTCTTTGCGCATCTGCGTGATCCTGCGGTTACGATTCGCAGTGACAGTGTGACATTCAACACTGCCTGTATCAACGGGCTGGAGGATGTCGTATACATTCAGATCGAGATCAACAGCGAACTAAAGCGAATGGTGATCCGAGGCTGTGGAGAAAATGATAAGGACGCCCTCCGCTGGTGTATTGCAAAGCCTGATAAGCGTAAGAGCCGCAAGATGACAGGCCGGGAGTTTTCTTCCAGCTTGTATAAAACGATGGGCTGGGATGAGAATTGCCGTTATAAGATCCTTGGCTACAGGATTGAGTTTGAAGGGGAAACTCTGTACATATTTGATTTGACTGTGCCTGAGATTTTCCATGAGCGGCCGAAGAAGGTGAAGACTGTTGAGACAGAGGAAAATGAGACGGCGCACGAAGAGGAACAGGAGCAGACTCCACCAGTGAATACCAGAAAAGGCTTCTACCCGGATGATATTGCGGGTACCTTTGGATTGCCCGTGGAAGAGCACCGTAAGAGTACAGAGGTCAAGGAAATGGACGGCTATGTCTCTTATGGGATGATCACCGGGAATAATACCGGTAATAGCTGATCAGGGGAGTAGTGCGTCCTTTTGGAGGTGATGCGATTATGACGGATGAATACTATACATGGAATCCCTCGGCATTGGGAATCTCATTCATGATTTCTGCTGGGAGAATTACTATCTTTAGAACCACACTTGCGGCGCTTGGTTATCCTGAGTATTACCGCTTCATGTTTAATTCGTCGGATTCGCGGTTTGCGATCCAAGCCTGCAGTATTGATGATGCTGGAGCCAAACATATGCCGAGACTGAAAAGCTCCGATCACTGCAGTATAAAAAGCATGAAGTTGGTTCGCTATATTTATCGCACATGTGGCTGGAATACACGGCTTTCTTATAGGATTGAAGGAGTGGCGGTGCCGGATAAACGTCTCATTGCATTTGACCTCACAAGCGCATTAGAGATCCACGAGGGACGGCTGAAGGAGACGGAGTGATGGAGATTAACCTTGATAACATGATCATAATAAAAAAGGAATGGTTTCGTTCTACTTGTCCAACGCTAAGAATCACCAAAAAAAGAATTCGATTGAACAAGATAGGACTTTCCGCTCTCGATAATCCGAAGAATATATCGGCCTGTACAGATCTGGAAAATAAGAAGATAATAGTTTCTGCGGTTGATGTGGCAGAAGATCACACAGCATTTCTGGAAGATTTGTTCCAGAGTATGAACTGGAATCCGGAATACCAATATCGGTTACTTGGGGAGAAGCATGATAATCAGCTTCATTTCCAGTTGGAGAGTGTAATGGTAAAGCAGGAGAAGGATTGATTAGTCCTAATCTTTATAGAGTAAAATAAATATAAGCAGCCCACTGGGTTTGTTTCCAACTTACGAGGTAGATCGTAACGCGGAAGCTCACCCGGTGGGCTTCTTTTTTTTGCCCTGTAACGGTATTTTGCCTAACAGGCTAAGGGTTCATGCCGCATTTTGCCTGTCAGACTAATCAATATATAGTAGAAAAACTGGATGAAAACAATAAGAACCACTACATATAGTAGTTATCCCGTCAACCTACCTCGAAAGCCAATGCATATGCAGCCGATATACCGGACGAATCCGCTGTCTGACCTGTCAGATGCATTATTCGAGATAACCACAACTCCCGAAGATATCGATGATGATAACGATCTTGGGTGACGGCGGATTTATAGAGGGTTAAAAAACATAGGAAGTTAAGGAGGAAGTTAAGGTTTCAGGGATTTGGAGATGTGTATTCCATACTGGGAGCAAAGCAGGTGGGCTTTTTTGTCGTTTGTAGCGGCAATCATATGAAAAGAGCTGACGCTAACAACAACAAAAAATGAAGTTATTGGCTCTTATTCGAAAAGATTTCACACAAAATCGCAACAAAACCATTGATTCTTGGTGCTGTAATTGCTACAATAAACATGTTCCACACTTTGTTGGATTGACGCTATCAGCAACAGGAGACAGTAATGAAGCATCTATCACTCAAACTACTATCTGAAATCGTGGTCAGCAGGAGAAAGACTCTCAAACTATCTCAGACTGCTCTTTCGGAGAAAGCAACATACGCTCCCAATTACCATCGTGGACGATGGTACGAGCACCAATGAGACCCGGCTGGGGGCGGTGAAGGATATCCAGTATGCCGTAGAGAAATTAGGAATCGGTGAGGATGTGCTTGTGCTGGCCGGGGATAACGTGCTGGATTTCAGCCTGGTTCCTTTCGTGCGGTTCGGACAGGAGAATGGATGCTCCTGTATCATGTGCTATGAGGAGAATGAACTGGCGAAGCAGCAGCGGACGGCAATTATAACCGTGAACGCGGAGAGCACGATAACCTCTTATGAAGAGAAGCCGAAGGAACCGAAGAGCAACTTGGCTGTGCCGCCATTCTATTATTACCTGGCGGAGGATGTAAAGAGAATTCCGGAGGCGCTGGAAGCGGGCTGCGGATACGACGCGCCGGGGAGCTTTGCGGCATGGTTATCCTCACAGACGACAATGAAAGCGTACAGGATGCCGGGAAGCCGATATGACATCGGAAATCTGGAAAGCTATGAGAAAATTAAAGCGAGCTATAAGGGAGTGGTAAAATGAAGCAGATGATTGATCTGAACAATAAAACGATTCTGGTGACTGGCTCGCCGGGATTCATTGGAGCCAACCTGGTGATCCGTCTGCTGAAGGATTTACAGGGCGGGACGATCGTCAGTCTTGACAATATGAACGACTACTATGATCCTGCGCTGAAAGAGTATCGTCTGGGACTGGTGGAGAAAGCTGCTGAAGTCTCCCCGGTCAGGCATGTGTTTGTCAAAGGCTCCATTGGTGATAAAGAACTGGTGGATAAGCTGTTCGCTGATTATCATTTTGACATCGTGGTGAACCTGGCCGCTCAGGCTGGTGTTCGCTACAGCATCGACCATCCGGATGTGTACATAGAATCTAATATCATCGGCTTCTACAATCTTCTGGAGGCGTGCCGCCATAATCCTGTGGAGCATCTTGTCTATGCTTCCAGCTCTTCCGTCTACGGTGGCAACAAGAAGGTGCCGTTTTCCACGGAGGATAAGGTCGACAACCCTGTCAGCCTGTATGCAGCGACAAAGAAATCTGATGAGCTGCTGGCGCATGCGTATTCCAAGCTCTACAATATCCCGTCCACAGGACTCCGGTTCTTTACGGTATATGGTCCGGCTGGTCGCCCTGACATGTTCTATTATTCTGCCACACAGAAGTTGGTGGCAGGGAAGACCATACAGATCTTCAACTATGGCGATATGAGGCGGGACTTCACCTATATCGATGACATTGTGGAAGGCATTGTAAGAGTTATGCAGGGCGCTCCGGAAAAGAAGAATGGAGAAGATGGCCTGCCGATCCCGCCCTACGCTGTGTACAACATCGGCGGCGGACAGCCTGAGAATCTGCTCGACTATATCAGTACGCTCCAGGAGGAACTTGTGAGAGCCAAGGTGCTGCCTGAGGATTACGACTTCGAGGGTCATCGTGAACTCGTCGGAATGCAGGCTGGGGATGTACCCGTAACCTATGCGGACTCCGAGGCGCTGGAACGTGATTATGGCTTCACGCCGAAGATCGGCATCCGTGAAGGTCTGCGTGCTTTCGCTGAATGGTACGCCGAGTATTATAAATAAACAGTAGCCCACTGACTACCTTTTCATTCTGGAGCACCTTTCCCAGTTGAATATGGATAGGCGTTTGCGAAACGCCAGAAGCCGCGTAATTGCGGCATTCTTTTTGTGACAAAATAAAACAACTCCTCACTGATTCATGGTAAAATTGAGTTGCC
>CACZBW010000031.1 GCA_902779575.1 uncultured Lachnospiraceae bacterium | reverse complement strand
TCTTTTCCTTTGATCGTAGGCATTAACTTTTTGGATACTCCCCAAAAGGCCCGTGTTTCAAGGCTTATTTGTGGAAAATCAATAAAAGAAAGTAGAGAGAAAAGATGTATGAAAATTCTGGTTACTGGTTCTGCAGGTTTTGTTGGGAAAAATCTTGTCGAAAATCTTAAGAATATTCGTGATAAAAAGAATAGGACAAGACCTGAATTAGTTATCGACGCCATCTATGAATATGACCTTAATAATACCTTAGAGGAGTTGGATCAATTTTGTTCCGATTGTGATTTTGTGTTCAATCTTGCTGGCGTTAACAGACCGCAAGATCCAGAGGAGTTTAAAAGGGGAAATTTCGGCTTTGCAAGTACGTTGCTTGATTTGCTTAAGAAGCACAAAAATACATGTCCAGTAATGCTTTCCAGTTCTCTTCAGGCTACACTTGCCGGTCGTTTTGGGACAAGCGAATATGGTCTGAGTAAAAGAGATGGCGAAGAACTGTTCTTTACCTATGCGATAGAGACTGGTGCAACTGTGTTTGTTTTTCGATTTCCAAATCTGGTAGGGAAGTGGGTGCGGCCAAATTATAACTCTGCAGTGGGGACCTTCTGCAATAACATCGCGAATGATTTGCCGATCACTGTGAATGATCCGAATGTTGAACTCGAGATGCTTTTCATAGATGACCTGATTGAGGCGTTGTATGATGTACTGGAAGGGAGAGCGAAACATTGTGAATATCCTAAGACGGGAGAGGTAATTGACGGGGTGGAATATGATGGCCTTACGCCAAGAGAGATAGAGACTGGACGCTACTGTTATGTTCCAGTGACACACAAGGCTACATTGGGTAAAATTATTGAGTTGCTACATATTTTTCATGACCAGTCAAAGACTTTGATTATGCCGCAGATTGCGCCGGGGTCTTTTGAAAAGAAACTCTATTCCATGTACCTGAGTTATTTACCTAAGGAAAAGGTTGCTTTTGATCTCAAGATGAACTGTGATGCTCGGGGATCATTTACTGAACTTCTTAAGACGGTCGATCATGGCCAGATATCTGTCAATATCTCAAAACCAGGGATTGTTAAAGGTCAGCATTGGCACAACAGTAAATGGGAATTTTTCATGGTGGTATCTGGACATGGTTTGATCCAGGAACGGAAAATAGGAACGGATGAGATAATTGAATTTGAGGTCAGTGGAGAAAGGATTCAGGCAGTTCATATGCTGCCAGGATATACACATAACATTATAAATCTTAGTAATACAGAAAACCTTGTTACAGTTATGTGGGCGAATGAAATCTTTGATGTCAATCACCCAGATACATTTGGAGAGCCGGTATGATCTAAAAGGCGTCTGGAAATTTGTTTTTATAACAGAGGAGGGTGAACGGGTGAACCGATATTTAAAGGAAACAATAGAACTGAGTCTGCCGGACCTTTTGCGATATTATCTAAAGCATTTAATCAGTATTGTAGTTGCTGGTATTTTATGTGCAGTATTGGTGAGTGGTTTTTTTGTAGTGAGGAATCGAAAGGTTAACGTTACAGAACCAGATTTGATAGAAACAGAAGTATCAGCTGAGGCAGGTATACTTTATGACCTTAGTGAGCAGGGTCAACAGAAACGCAATATAGAGAATTATTTGATGGAAAAGACAGCGCTTCAAAATGCTGTCAATAGTTTTCAGGAACAGATCCGTAAACAGGATGCGTATTTAAAGAATTCAGTTCTGATGAATATGGATCCATATCATGTAGTCACTTCAAGAGCAGATATTAGAGTGTGGGTTTTGGAAGAAACTAGTATTCAGCAGCTAAACACCTTACTCTTATATTACAGGCAAGCATTGAATAATGGGGAGTATCTGTCTGATTTGGCGAAAGATCTGGGGATGGATCAGGCCTATTTAAAGGAATTGATATCGATTACCAGTGCAAATCAAGATTATTTGGATGACCTTTTACAGGGAGGATTGTCTGCCATTGACAAGAATCTGTTGTTAGCACATCTGGAACAGGGTTCGTATGGTTATCTCTATATAACTGTGAAAGGGTTAGATGCAGAGTGGACGGAGAAGGTTTTGGAGTATATCCTTAGCTATCTCTATTCGCTTGAAAACGAGAAGCCACTTAGGGTTAATCAGAAATTGGAAGAAATAGATCGTTTTACAGTGACAGGTCCCGATCTTGATGTACGTACTTCGCAGACGAATTCAAATCTGTATAATGTTACTTTATACAATCAGCTCACCACGATAATTAATACCATAAATAATCTTAAAAAGCCGGCAGATGTCTCTTCTGAATCTCCGGTTACAATCGGCAAAAAAACGCTTCTTAAATATATGATATTTGGTGGTGCTGTTGGTGTATTTCTTATGTTGCTGTTATATGGCTTGAAATATCTGTTTGATGATTCCGTAAGTTCTTATGCAAGGATTTCAAAAAATTTTAATGTAAATCATCTGGGTTCTTTTAAAGCTTTAGATAACACACATAGGTTAGCCGAAAACACCACACTTGAAATGATTTGTGCTAATGTAAGAATATATTCGGACGAGAAAGACAGGATTTTACTTGCAGGTTGCGCGAATGAAGCATTGTTAAATGGTATTGGAAAAATACTTTCTGAGCATTTTCCAAATCAGGATATTATTGTAGGTGGGAATATTGCAAATAATCCAGAAGCTCGGGAAAAACTGTCTGAATGCGATGCGATTGTTCTTTTGGAGGAGAGGAAATTATCGAAACATTCTATTATCCAGAACGAGCTTGAGATTCTTGAGCCTTTAGAAGTTAAACTCCTTGGGGTTATTGTGGCATAAGAAGAATTACCAACAAACATAGGAGTAAAATCGGTGAATGCTGATATAGGCTTGAAATCAAATATGGGTAGGGGGGAATCTTCCGCAGAGCCTTACCGGAAACGCAGCACGTTTCCGGGGGCTCTGTTCCTGCTTGTGGCAAAAGCCAAGAAAGGGGATTCATTTTGATCAGAGTAGGAGTTCTTGGAGCCGGAATCATGGGCAGTGACCATATACTTGCAGTGAAAAAGCTGGCGGAGTGGAAGCAGAAAGAGATCGCGGTGACGGCGATCGCGGACCGGATGGAGGAGCGCAGGGAAAAGGCGGCACAGATCTGGCCGGAGGCTGTCATCTACGAAGAAGCAGATGAATTGCTGGAGAAGGAAAAGCTGGATGCCATTCATATCTGTCTGCCGAGCTATCTTCATGCGGAATATGCCGTCAAAGCAATGGAAAAGGGGATTCCGGTCCTTCTGGAAAAACCGGCCTGCCTTTCAGAGGAAGAGTGTGTGCGCCTGCTGGAGACGCAGAAGCGTACCGGCGTGAAGGCCATGGTGGGACAGGTTCTGCGATTCTTCCCGGAATACCGGCTGTTGAAAGAACTCTGCGAAAAGAAGACCTACGGGGAACTGAAAGGCCTGGTCATGCAGCGGCTTTCCCAGAATGTTCTCTGGGGATATCAGGACTGGTTCCATGACGAGAAAAAGAGCGGATCGGTAGTGCTGGATCTTCATATTCACGACGCGGATTTTATCCGCTATCTGCTTGGTGAACCGGAAGGGATCCATGTCGCTGCTACGGCCTATGAGGACGGAATGATTAATCAGATCCTGACCCGGTACTCTTATCCCGGGAAACTGGTCAGCGCGGAAGGCGTCTGGGATATTAATTCAAAGATGCCCTTCAGGGGTTCTTACCGGGCCTATTTTCAGGATGCCACGGTGGTTTTCGAGTCATGGGAAAACCCGTCTGTCCGGATCTGGAAAAAGGATGATACGGCAGAAGAACCGCAGCTTGAGAAGGTTCCGGAGCTGGGCGGCTATTATACAGAAGTAGAGTATTTTTATGACTGTCTGGAAAAAGATGCAGAACCGTCCGCCGCGCCTTTGGAGGAAGGGATCCGCACTGTAAGGCTGGTATTGAAGGAGCTTGAGGAAGCACATCGCTTCCTGGGATAATGCAGAAGGGAGAGGAAGTATGCGGGTAGGCGTTACGATTGATTTACTGCAGGATGTCAGCCTGGATGCGGAATTTCAGAAGCTGCGCTCCTTTGGGATGAAAAGCTGCCAGCTGGTATGCTGGGACCGTGCGCTGCTGACAGATGAAACTGCCGTGATGGTCTGCGAGATGATGAAGAAGCATGGAGTTGAGATCACCGCTTTCTGGTGCGGATGGGAAGGCCCGCGCTGGTGGAATTTCTATGAAGGCCAGCTGACCCTCGGCCTGATTCCGGAAGCATATCGTTTCCAGCGTCTGCAGATGCTGGAGGAGGGATCGGATTTTGCCAGGAAAATCGGAGTTACGGATCTGATCACTCATGTGGGTTATATGCCGGAAAATCCTTATGATGAGCAGTACCCGGAGGTGATTACGGCACTGAAGCATATCGTGCAAAAATGCGCGCGGAACGGGCAGTATTTCCTGTTCGAGACCGGACAGGAGACGCCGGTCACCCTTCTCAGGGCCATTCAGGATATCGGGATGGAGAATGTGGGGATCAACCTGGATCCGGCCAACCTGATTATGTACGGGAAGGCGAATCCTGTGGATGCGCTGGATGTGTTCGGGAAATATGTACGGGGCGTTCACGGGAAGGACGGTCTGTATCCGACCGACGGGAGAAAGCTTGGACAGGAGGTCCCGATCGGCGAAGGAAAGGTGGATTTTCCGCGTTTTATCGCGCGGCTGAAAGAGTGCGGGTATGACGGGGATATCACGATTGAACGGGAGATCACCGGCGAGGAGCAGGCACGGGATATTATCCGCGGAAAAGAGATTCTGGACAGGCTGATCTGAGACGCCGTGAAGATTCTTTTGTCAGGAATATGGCTGTTATGGCAGCTTTTTAGAAGATTTGGAGACCGGCATTTATGGGTTCTGACGACAGGATATTACGAAATGAAAGAACTGGAGGAGCTGTCACAGCGGTGTTTCGAAAGAGGAACACCTTTCTGGGGGCTCTGTTCCTGCTTGCGGCAGTCGGAATCTTTCTGTTCTGTCTGACCGGAGGCCGCTCCTTTCATCTGTCTGTCCCATTAACTTCGGATGGCTATGATGATACATCCTTCCTCAGCGAGATCAAAATTATGAAGGATGAATCCAGCTGGCTGAAGACGGATAATCTCGGGGCGCCTTACGGAACGGACCGGTCGACATTGCTGTCGCATTATCTGAAAACGGATATCGATCTTCTCTGCTTTTTCTTTGTGAAACTGACCGGGAGCATCGGAGCGGCTGACAATCTGACCTTTTTCACCCTGATCTTCCTGATCGCGCTGGTTTCTTATCTGGCGCTGAGAAGCCGGAAGATTGATTTGTTTTTTTCTATTGCGGGAGCGCTTTCTTTTACCTTTCTGCCGTATCTGTTTTTCAGAAATGAACTGCATCTCATGCTTTCGGCATATTATTGTATTCCGCTCAGTATCCTTCTCTGTATCTGGATCTATGAGGACGACAACTTTCTGTGCCGGCGCTATAGGAGCCACCAGAAAGCAGAACCGTTTTTGGATACGAAAGGAGAAGCGGCTGCGGGGACTGGGGAAGAACTGCCTAAGACACTGGGAAAAGCGGCGGCAAAAGGCGGATTTTTACGATACCGGCGGAACTGGCTTGCTGTTTTGTTCGCTGGCCTGATTGCATTTAACGGTATCGGGTATTATCCCTTTTTCACCTGTTTCTTTCTCGTGATAGCGGGAATTTCAAAGAGCCTCAAGGACAGATCCTTCAGGGGACTGATTCAGGCCTTCAGACAGATCGGCCTGATCTTTTGTTTTCTTCTTGTGGAAATATCCGGCTGGATTGTATCCTGGCTGCGGGCGGGAAGGCCGGCAATGGTTCAGGAGCGTACGATTGAGGGCGTGGAAGTATTTACACTGAAGATCGCGCGTCTTTTTCTTCCGCCTTTCGGAACAGGAATCGGCAGACTGGATCAGCTGCTGGATTCCTATAAAAGTGTGGAATACGCCAATGCGATTACAGAATCCTCTGAGTACCTGGGTTTGATCGGAACCGTTGGCTTCCTGCTTCTGCTGATGGTTCTTCTGCTGCGCTTTGAACGGAAATCAAAGTATGGCCCGCTTACCATTCTTTCGGAGATGAATATTGCCGCCCTTCTCTATGGGACGCTGGGCGGACTGAATGTTTTTGTGACATTGTTTCTGACGGCGTCTGTAAGGTGTACGAACCGGATTTCGGTTTTCATAGCCTTTATTTCCATCTACGGCTTCTGTGCGGTTATGAACGGCTGGGCAGATGAACTTCGCACGGAGGGGGGAAAAAGAGCCGCGGCTGGAAAGAGGGTCGGCCTTGCTGCGATTTACGGTCTTTCAGCGGTTCTTTTGCTGGCGGGTCTCTGGCTTCAGATGCGCGGACAGTCTTTCCGGAATGAGAAGACGGCAGTTAAGTATGCACAGGAACAGGAGTTTGTAGATCAGATTGAGGAAATGATGCCGGACGGATCGATGATCTTCGAACTGCCGTATTTTAAGTATCCGGAAGGCGCCATGCGTGTGAGTATGAATTCGGACGCGCAGTTCCTGGGTTATCTGCACAGCTCTTCTCTCAGATGGAGTTACGGCGCGCTGCCTTACGAAGAGGCGGCTATCCTGAATGAACAGCTTTCTCTGCTGGAACCTGCGGAGCTGCTGCCTGCGCTCAGAGAGCATGGTTTCAGCGGGATTTATATCAATACAACAGGATATACTGTCGATGAGTTTCTGGTACTGTCTGAGGAGATTGAAAGACTGACAGATAAAAAACCACTTGTGTCAGAGGACGGAAGCCTGTATTTTTATGATATTTCCGATCATAAACAGGATGATATTCATGGTGGAGATTGAACGAAGCGGTATGTCGGAGTGAAGCAGGAAAGATATGTCAGTTCAGGTATTGATTTAAGGAGGAGTCATGACAAAAGAAAAACCATTTACGATGCAGGATGCAATCACACTTGTCCGGGAATCTTTTCCTGAGGGAAGCAGACTGCCGGAGATGTTTGAAAAATGCATCAGCGATACGCTGGACCGCACGATCCGGATTAAGCCGGACGGTTCGGTATTTGTGATAACAGGTGATATCCCGGCGATGTGGCTGAGGGACTCTTCCTGCCAGCTGCGGCCATTTATCCTTTTTGCAGGGAGCGATCCGAAGATCATGGAGATCCTCGTGAAGCTGGTGGACAAGCAGATGGAATGCATCCTCTATGACCCTTACGCGAATGCCTTCAATGATGACGGCCATTCCTGCTGGCGTGTGGATCTCACGGATATGAAACCGTATCTGTGGGAGCGCAAGTACGAGATCGACTCCCTCTGCTTCCCGGTCCAGCTGTCCTATCTTCTCTGGAAGAATACAGGCTGCACCAGGCAGTTCAACCAGCGCTGGCTGGACGCGGTCCGGCAGATCATAAATGTCTTCCGGACAGAGCAGGATCATGAGAAGCTGTCGCCCTATACATTTGAGCGGGAGGACTGCTTCTTTACCGATACGCTGTCGAGAGGCGGAAAAGGCGCGCTGGTGAAGGGAAATACCGGGCTGATCTGGTCCGGCTTCCGTCCGAGCGATGACGCCTGCGTCTATGGCTATCTGATCCCGTCCAACATGCTTGCCTGCGTTGTGCTGCGGAATATCGCCCAGATAGCGAAGGAAGTGTATCAGGATGAGGAGCTGGCGGCGGAAGCGGCCGGCTTTGCGGAGGAAGTGGACCGGGCGATCCGGGAATACGCGTACCTCCCGGGACTGCCGGAAAAGATCTATGCCTATGAGGTGGATGGCTTCGGACAGTATAATGTGATGGACGACGCGAATCTGCCGAGCCTTCTTTCCATGCCCTATATCGGCTATTGCCCGAAGACAGATCCGGCTTATCTGAGCACAAGAAAATGGATCCTTTCGGACAACAATCCTTTCTATTATTCCGGAAAAGTGCTGAAGGGGATCGGAAGCCCGCATACGCCCAGCCGCTATGTATGGGATATCGCTCTGTGCATGCAGGGATTGACCTCTGTTGATCAGGCGGAAAAAGAAGAGATTCTTACGATGCTGGAGAAAGGTGACGCCGGTACAGGCATGATGCACGAGGGCGTCGATGTGGATGACCCGGAGCAGTATACGCGGCCCTGGTTCTCCTGGGCAAACTCCGTATTCTGTGAGTTTCTGCTGGACTGCTGCGGAGTCAGGGTGGAACTGTGATGGGAAGATAGTGACTTACGATGTCGGACCGAGACTAAGATGCAGGATCTGCCCTGCCCCGCAGTCTTCCGCGTCCTCTTTGTTATGGGTAATGAGAAGAACCGTGCGGTTTTCTGCCTTTTTTCGCAGAAAGCTGATCACGGTTTTTCTTGTTTCTTCGTCAAGACCCTGGAAGGGCTCGTCGAGGAGCAGGATGTCGGAATCATGCAGTACGGCCCGCAGAATCGCGACTCTGCGCTTCATGCCTCCGGAGAGTTCCCGGACACTCTGCTGCGCGCTTTCACGAAGTCCCAGTTCCGCCATGGCGTGAATGGTATCGCAGAGGCTGAGGGATGGATTAACCAGGCGGATATTGCTTTCCGCTGTCATTTCGTTCAGCAGACGGTCTTCCTGGAAAACGGCGCTGAAACTGACGGTGCGGCAGTCGTCATTTTTGCCGGCGCTGAAACTGACAGGATGGGCATTCCCGCTTTCTTCGGTATCGAAGACGATCGATCCGTCATCTGCCGGCATCAGCCCCGCGATGAGATTCAGCAGGGTTGTTTTTCCGCTGCCGGACGGCGCCATCAGGGCGCTTATGCTGCCGGCCGGAAGATCTGCGCTGAAGTTTTCCAGCACGGACTTTCCGCCGAAAGATTTGGACAGATTCCGGATCCGGATGCCGACAGGCCGGCCTTCGGAACGATGTTTTGAGTTCTTATCTGTAATTTTCCCGGGGATAACCCGGGTCTTTTTTTCTGCTGTGGAGAGGAGCTTCAGAACGATTTTTTCGAAGCTGAGGCTGACCAGGACCAGGACCAGGGTCCAGGCCAGAAGGTCGGGTGTGTTCAGGTAAATCTTTGCCTGCTGGAGTTTTTCCCCGATGGATTTGTCGGGCATTCCGATGACTTCAGCAGCGGCTCCTGCCTTCCAGCAGAGGCCGATGGCGGAGCTGCAGGCTGCCCGCAGATAGGGCATGAGCTGACCGAGGATGATATAGCGCATCCGTCTGTATGGACGGAGCCGGAAGAGGCGGCTCATCTCCATCAGCTGCCTGCTTTCCTGGCTTTCCCTCAGCTGCCGGATTCCCTCCAGCAGGTTCTGGTAAATGATCGGGAGCCCCATCAGGAAGGAGATCAGGATTGCCAGATATTTAGAAGAAACAAAGAAAAGCGCCAGAATGATAAAGGACACAACCGGAATGGTCCGGATCGCCAGCATCAGCGGCGCGAGGAGCTCAGAGGCAGCCCTGAAGCGGGCAGACAGTGCGGCAAGCAGGCCGGCCGCAAGGAGCGCGGCCAGGAAGCCGCCCGTGATGTGCAGCAGGGAATGAAGGAGAGAGGCGAGAAAATCTTCCGTAGGGATCAGTTCGATCAGACGCAGGATTACGCGGACCGGCGAGACCAGGAGAATACGCTGGTTGATCAGCATGCTGGCCAGCTGCCAGACGCACAGCCAGAAGAGGACCGCCCATGGAGCGATCCTCGTTTTGCTGCGATGAAGCCCGGAACCGGCTGCCCTGTTTGCCGGGGCAGACAGCTGAGGGCTGTTTTTTGTTATATGAGCGGATTTCTCTTCTCTCATATGACGGATGGTCCTCAATTGAAATTCTGCGGGAATGTCAACTTTCGGCAGCGGTTGTCTGCGCTTCTGCTTCTACAGTGCTGCACAGACGGCCGCCGTTATTGAAGCAATACTCATTCTGCCTCAGTTTCCGCTTCTGTCTGCGCCGCTGCTTCCACAGCGCTGCCGGACAGATAGTAGAAATCGTCTGCCGGAAGCTGTCCGCCGACGGCTGCGGGATTCTGCTCCGCAAGGACCGCAAGGTAACCGGAAAGCTTCTGCTGCATCTCTTCACCGGAAATAAAGGCGATGTTGCAGGCAGGAAGGGCTTTCTTCGCGACTGGTTCCGGAACGATCTCGAATTTGCCTACAAGCGCAGCCGCTGCGTCGGTATCGTTATTTACAAATGCGACGGACTGCTCATAGTCAGCCAGGAATGCGCCGATCTCTTCCGGATGTGCGTCCGCGTATTCGCGGCGGGCGATCACAACGCCGGTGAGAAGGGCGGAAGGAGTCTCGGAACCTTCCTGAAGGGCGTCCCATTCCTGTGTCAGATCCAGGGCGGTGCGGATGCCTTCATTCTGCATCTGGGCGGTGGTGACGAAGGGCTGGGGCAGCAGGGCTACGCCATTTTCAGCCGCGAGAAGGGCAGCCAGGCATTCCGCGTGCTCGCTCTTCCATTCGATGGTCACGTCTGCGGAAGGATCGATGCCGTTGCCGGTAAGGATGTAATCAAGGGCATATTCCGGAGTGGCTCCTTTGCCGCTTGCGTAAATGGTCTTTCCGCGGAGATCTTCGACGGAGTTGATGCTGTCGCCGTTTTCCACGATGTACAGAACGCCGAGTGTATTGATGGCCAGGACTTCCACCGCGCTTTCCGTGTTGTTGTAGAGGACGGAAGCCAGGTTGGCCGGGACGGCTGCGACGTCAACGCTGCCTTTCACGATCATGGGCGGGATCTCATCTACCGCGGAGGCGATGGTGAATTCACGCGCAGAATCTTCCGCGTCCATCATCTGGACCATGCCCATGGCGGTCGGGCCCTTCAGCGCGGCGATCCGCATCGGTTCGGCGTCTGCGGCGAAAGCGCAGGTTGAAGTGAAAGCGGCAAAAGCCGCTGTCAGAAGGAAAGCTTTTACAATCTTTTGTACCATTATTTTACTCCTTGCCATTTCTTAGCTGGACTTTGAAAGGCGGAAAAAGCCAGTCCGCTTTTGCGCAGGGCTATCGTTTATTCCGTCGGGTTAATTGGACTGGATTAAGTATAACCGAACTTGCGGAATTGTCCATAGTGGAATTCTGTGCTATGATAGAACAACCGTTAAGAGGAGACAGGTTTTATTCCGGAGGGAATCAGGATTTCCGCCGGAATGGTTTTATAAATACTGCCAAAAGAGGCGGTAAATGCAGCAGTGCTGCAGGATGAAAGGAGTGAGGGCTGTGACTGGTGCGGAAGCGCTCGTGAGATGTCTGGAATGTGAAGGGGTCGAATATATTTTCGGCTATCCGGGCGCGGTGATCTGCCCGGTATTTGATGCGCTGTATGACAGTGAGATCCGGGTTGTGCTGGTGCGCCAGGAACAGAATGCTGCTCATGAGGCGAGCGGATATACAAGGATTTCGGGAAAGCCCGCCGTGGCGATCGCCACTTCCGGCCCCGGCGCGACGAATCTGATGACCGGGATTGCCACAGCTTACGCGGATTCGATTCCGATGGTCTGCATTACAGGCCAGGTGGAGTGGAAACTGATGGGGACGGACGGTTTCCAGGAAACGGACGTCTCGGGAGCGGTGGAGTCGTTTGTGAAATACAGTTATATCGTGGACCGGGCGGAGGATATCCCGCGCGTTATGAAGGAGGCTTTCTTTATCGCGTCTACCGGGAGACCGGGACCGGTTCTGATCGACCTGCCGGTTGACGTGCAGGAGGCGGAGATGGGGGAGTTCCATTATCCGCAGAAGGTCCAGCTGCGCACCTACAAACCGACGGTGGAGGGACATCCGCTGCAGATCGAGCGCGTCCTGAAGGCGCTCAGGGAGGCGAAAAAGCCGCTGATCGTGGCGGGCGGAGGGCTTCACCTGAGCGGCGCGGTTCCGGTGTTCCGCGAATTTGTCAGGACCTATCAGATTCCGGTCGTATCGACGATGATGGGCCTGTCGGTTCTGCCGACGGAGGATCCCCTGAATTTCGGCATGGTCGGAAATAACGGCCACAGCTTCGGCAATGCTGCGGTCAGGGAAGCGGACCTGGTTATTATGGCAGGCGCCCGCGTGGCGGACCGGACGATCCGCGATCCCGCGCTGATCGAGAAGAAGCTTCTGGTCCACATCGACGTGGACCCCGCTGAAATCGGGAAAAATGCCGGCCCGGCGATCCCGCTGGTCGGTGATCTGGCCCATATTTTCACGACTTTCTGCAAGCAGGAGAGCAGGACCTCCTATCAGGAATGGGCGGATTATCTTATGAAGGCGCGGGCGGCCTGGATGCAGGAATTCAAGGAGAGAGATCTTCCTTCCGGCATTGACCCGGGGCGTTTCATGAGGGCGCTTTCCCAGGCGATGGAGGAGGACGCCGTCTATGTGGCGGACGTCGGCCAGAACCAGCTCTGGTCCTGCGCCAATGTAGTAATCCGCCAGGGACGCTTCTTAACATCCGGCGGTATGGGAACGATGGGCTACGCCCTGCCGGCGGCGATCGGGGCGAAGATCGCGGGTCCTTCCAGGCAGGTAGTTGCCGTGTGCGGGGACGGGGCGTTTCAGATGACCATGATGGAGCTGGCGACAGCCAGGCAGTACCAGGTTCCCGTGAAGCTGGTTGTCATACGGAACAGGACGCTGGGACTGGTTCACCAGTATCAGCATTATCACTATAAAGACCGCTACAGCGCGACGCTTCTGGACGGCGATCCGGATCTCGGTTACCTGGCAAAGGCTTACGGGATGGACTATCTCCACCTGTCCATGGGAAAGGATACCGACGCCGTGATTGACGCTTTCCTGAAGGATCCGGACAGCTCTGTGCTGCTGGA
Source organism: uncultured Lachnospiraceae bacterium (assembly GCA_902779575.1). Taxonomy (GTDB): domain Bacteria; phylum Bacillota; class Clostridia; order Lachnospirales; family Lachnospiraceae; genus Porcincola. Next base: position 8,236 of record CACZBW010000031.1, on the reverse strand, counting down.
GTGCGACGTGGATCCGGACGCGCTGGCGTGACGGAAGAAAGACTGAGAGCGGGCGGCGGCCTGCAGCCGGCGATAGCGGCGAAAGATATATGAGACCGGAAGAAAGGCGGACTGGGAGATGAAACGAATCTATTCTGTGCTGGTGGAAAACCGGGCCGGTGTCCTCTCGAAGGTATCCGGGCTTTTCTGGAGAAGATGTTTTAATATTGATTCCCTGGCGGTCGGCGAGACGGAAGATCCCAGAGTCTCCAATATGATCATCGTCAGCTCCGGAGACGGAAGAGTGCTGGAACAGATCGAAAAACAGCTGAACAAGAAGATTGATGTGATCAAGGTCAAGACTTTTGACGAAAATGAAAGCGTGAGCCGCGAGCTTATGCTGCTCAAGGTCCGTTACAGCCGGGAGAACCGCAAGGATATCATAGAGAACTGCGAGCTGATGGATGCGAAGGTGATCGACGTGTCGGGAACCATGATGACGATTCAGATCTGTGATACCCCGGAACGCGTCAGGAGTTTTCTGAAGATGCTGCAGGGCGTCCGGATCGTGGAGATTACGAGAACCGGGACGCTGGCTATGACAAAATGCGGCGACTGAGCCGCGGAGAACTGCTTGCGGTGGCTGATTCGCGGAAAAAGTACCAGCGGCAGCTGAGCGTTGGAGTTTTGTGTGAGAGGGGTGAAAGGTATGGCGAAAATAGGCGTGCTCGGAGCGGGTACCTGGGGAATGGCGCTTGCCAGAATGCTCTGTGTGAGCGGCCATGAGGTGACTGTATGGTCGGCTCTGGAGAGAGAAGTGGAGGAGTACGGCGCGAGCCGGAGACATCCGAACCTTCCGGGGATGATTATACCGGATGAGATACATTTTACCAAAATGGTCGGCGAAGCCTGCGAAGGAAAAGATATTATCCTGTTCGCGGTGCCGTCGGTGTTTGTGCGGTCGACCGCGAAAACCGCCTGCCCATTTATTCCGGACGGCCAGCTGATTGTGGACGTGGCGAAGGGGATCGAACCGGACACACTTTTTACCCTGACGCAGGTAATCGGTGATGAACTGAAAAAGGACGGGAAGCATGACAGGATCCGCCTGGTTGCCCTGTCGGGACCGACTCACGCGGAGGAGGTCGCGCTGGATCTGCCTACGACGATCGTAGCCTCCTGCGAGGATAAGGAAGCCGCCGCATGCGTTCAGAAGGTCTTTATGAATGACGTTATGCGTGTTTACACGAATGACGATGTTCTCGGCGTGGAGCTTTGCGGCGCGATGAAGAATATCATAGCTCTCGCCAGCGGAATCGCCCTGGGCCTTGGCTATGGCGATAATACGAAGGCGGCTCTGATTACCCGCGGGATGTATGAGATTACCCGCCTTGGCAGAGCCATGGGCTGCGATGAACATACTTTTTACGGCCTTGCGGGAATCGGAGATCTGATCGTTACAGCCACTTCGGAGCATTCCAGGAATAACCGCTGCGGCCATCTGATCGGCGAGGGGATGAAACCGGAGGATGCGGTGAAAAAAGTGGGCATGGTGGTCGAGGGAATCAACGCGATCCCGGCGGCGCTCCGCCTGCAGGAGAAATACGGAATTGAGATGCCGCTTGTGAATGCGGTGGACGCGGTAGTCAACCATGGAGCGGATCCTAAGGAGACCGTGAAGGAATTGATGACCCGCGCGCCGAGGTCTGAGCTGGATTATCGGATGTCATGAATCTGGAAAAGCATGGAGGAATATTTAATATGATGTATCCATTTATGACATTAAATGATGAGACTGAGATCGTTCATTCAGAGATGCTGAAGAATGGAAAGGTAAAAGTCTACATAGAAAAACCGGATGAAAAAGATTGCTTTCATCATGCTACCTGTTATTTGCCAGACTACGACTGGACAGAAGTGACTGGATTTACGGAAGAAGAGATGATGAGATATAAAGAGATCGTTGAATCAACGGCACACTTAATTATGGAATTTTCTCAGCATGGGGGATTCGAGAATGCCTCAAATTTTTAAAATTGGATCATTCTGGGTATACTTCTGGGCAAATGAAAATGAACCATTGGAACCGGTACATGTGCACATTTCCAAAGGAAGTCCAAAGGAAAATGCTACAAAAGTTTGGATCACAAGAACGGGAAAATGTTTGGTTGCAAACAATAATTCCCATATACCAGACCATACATTGAGAAACATAATAAGAATTCTGGAGGCCAGAAACGAAGAAATAACCAATGCATGGATAGCATATTTTGGAGAGATACGCTATTTTATCTAATGTTTTCAGTAATAATGGGAAGCAGCTCCCATTTCGCAGGGTAAGTCTTTTTGTATGGAATAATGCTGTAAGAAGCCTTCCGTTCGATCGGATAGAGCCGCTGCGTTAAGGAGGTTGTTATGTATTTGAAAGATGGAATTGTTTATGGGGAACAGCAGGTTCCATCCCTGAAAATATCTGAAGTAAAGGTTTTGCCTGACAGGATTCTTCTGATTACTTTTAACAATGGTGAAACCAGACTTTTTGATATGGAAGAATTAAGTGGTCCTGTTTTTGAACCCCTGAAGGATCCAGATGTATATTTACATCCCAATATTGAGTATGGCATTCTGACTTGGAAGAACGGAGAAATCGACTGCGCACCTGAGTATTTGTATAATCATAGTTATGAGTATACTATGATGGTTGTCTGAGTTTTTTGATAATATTACGTTCCAGCTGGAATACTCGAAAAACAGCTGTCATCAGACAAGGAATTAATCTGCAACTGTAAATAAAAATTCCAATATATGCTTGACTTTACAGCATTTTTTGCGATAATGGGAATGAGTTTTTGCTGCTTTTTACGGGCAGACAACCCTCATGAGACTCAAAGTGGAGCGCTGTCTTTGAGGACAGGGCTCCCTGTTTTTTGACTGCTGCTTTACTGCGGTAAACGGATGAAGCGAAAATCTGCAGACGTCAGGAGAAATACGCGATCTCTCCTGCTGAAGGCAGAAGGATTCATTGCTCAGTCCCGAACCGGCTGCAGGCGGAACGGTCGGCGCACGGGTTCTCATGAATGGATTTAAGGAGGAGAAAGTATGAAGAAGGGTTTTCGGAACAGGGTTCTTGTGCCGGGTGTGCTGACCGGAGCGATTCTGTCGCTCGGCATGGTGATGCCGGTACTTGCTGAGGATGCGGCGGAGGAGATCGCGGCGACTTCGCATTTTTACAACACCGTATGGTCGCTGGTTCCGTCGCTGATCGCGATCTGTCTGGCGCTGATTACAAAGGAAGTTTATTCTTCCCTGTTTATCGGTATTGTGGTAGGCGGTCTTTTCGCGGCGAACTTTAATTTTGAGAAGACGGTCCTGCATGTTTTTTCGGATGGAATCGTCGCGTCCGTGGCGGATTCGTATAACGTCGGTATTCTGGTATTTCTGGTTATGCTCGGCGCCATCGTCGCGATGATGAACAAAGCGGGCGGTTCGGCAGCCTTCGGCCGCTGGGCGCAGGATCATATCAAGACACGCGTGGGCGCTCAGTTCGCGACGGTTGTCCTGGGAGTCCTGATTTTCATCGACGACTATTTCAACTGCCTGACGGTCGGTTCTGTCATGAGGCCGGTTACGGACCGTCATAAAATCTCCAGGGCGAAGCTGGCATATCTGATCGACGCCACGGCGGCTCCGGTCTGCATTATTGCCCCGATTTCTTCCTGGGCAGCGGCTGTTTCCAGTTATGTGGAGGATGGAAGCGGACTGGCTCTGTTTATCCGGACCATTCCCTATAATCTCTATGCGCTGCTGACGATCGTCATGATGGTGACGCTCACGGCCAGAGAGGTGGATTACGGTCCGATGGCGAAATATGAGCGCAACGCGAAAGAGAAGGGCGACCTGTTCTCCGGAAAGAATCCGTATGAAGGCATTCAGGACAATGTCCCGGAAGGAAAGGGAATCGTTCTTGACCTGGTGCTTCCGATCGTTGTTCTTGTTGCCTGCTGTGTTGTAGGCATGATTTATTCCGGCGGTTTCTTCAGCGGAGAAAACTTTATCGACGCATTCTCAAACTCCGACGCTTCGGTCGGCCTGATGCTCGGTTCGGCTTTCGGCCTGATTTTTGCCATTATCTATTATCTGATCAGAAAGTCCTTTACCTTTAAAGAGGCAATGGAATCCATTCCGGAAGGGTTCAAGGCCATGGTTCCGGCGATCATGATTTTGATTTTCGCATGGTCCCTGAACACCATGACATCCTATCTGGGCGCGGATGAGTTTGTCGCCGGTATCATCGACAATTCCGCAAAGGGACTGCAGATGTTCCTGCCCTGCGTCATTTTCCTGATCGGCGTATTTCTTTCTTTTGCAACCGGAACAAGCTGGGGAACCTTCGGTATTCTGATCCCGATCGTCCTCAAGGCCTTCCCGTGGTCTGCCGGCAATCCGATTTCGATTGTCTGCGTGGCAGCCTGCATGGCCGGCGCGGTGTGCGGTGACCACTGCTCACCGATTTCCGATACGACGATCATGTCCTCAGCAGGTGCCCAGTGCGAGCATGTCAATCATGTTTCCACCCAGCTGCCCTACGCAATGACTGCTGCCGCTGTATCCGCGGTCGGCTATCTGCTGTCAGGAATCTTTGCAGTGAACGGACTTCCGGCTCTCGCGGCGCTGCCGATTTCAATCGTCCTGATGATTGCCGTAGTGTGCGTATTGGGGAAAAAGGACTGATGTTTTGAAATCCGCTGGACAAGCGTCCTGACGCATGTTAGATTAACCTAAAGACTGCGTTTCGGGGGACAGGACAGCATCGGTAACAGACATTCGGGGAATAAAACACATTAGAATTGATTGCCCGGCGCGTTCCCATGACCTTTGTCGTGGGCATGCCGGGCTTTCTGTTTTGTGAAAGCTCTGCGTTTACTGGGGTTTTACGGTAAATGGAAGGGGGAAAGTGCGAATGAGATATTATATTTCAGATCCGCATTTTTTCCACGGGGGGCTGAACATAAAGATGGATATGCGCGGTTTCTCTTCTGTTGAGGAGATGAACGCCTATATGCTTGAAAAATGGAATGGACGGGTCCGGCAGAATGATGAGGTGATTATTCTCGGGGATCTCTCGTGGGGAAATGCGGAGCAGACGAATGAGCTGCTTCAGAAACTGAACGGGAAGCTGTATCTGATAGAGGGGAATCACGACCGCTTTCTGACGAACCGTAAATTTGACGCCAGCCGTTTTGTATGGATCAAGCCGTACGCGGAGCTGCATGACAGGGGCAGGAAAGTGATCCTGTGTCATTATCCGATCATGTGCTATAACGGCCAGTATCATCTGGACAGGGAGGGAAATCCAAAAACATGGATGCTTTACGGCCATGTTCACAACACACATGACGAGCGCCTGATCAATGCTTTCATGGAGATGACGCAGCAGCTGGTGATCGAGGATTTTAACGGAAATGACCGTCACATCCCGTCCCAGATGATTAACTGCTTCTGCATGTATTCGGATTATACGCCGCTCACACTGGACGAGTGGATCGAGAATGACCGGGCCCGCCGTAAGAAATGGACGGGGCTGCCGGAGTCGATCCGGGAACTTGTCACAGAGGATGATGTAAAGATATAAAAGAAACGCTGATTCATCTGCTTCTAACTGACGGGCCTTTGGATCAGCGTTTTATTAAGGTATGCCACATACATCAAGGAGGATCAATCATGAAGAAGGCTGTTTGTTACACGGACATTCATTACCCTGTCGGAAATGTCGATGATAAGATGTTTTCGTCATTCACTGAGCATCTGGGAAGGTGTATTTACAGCGGAATTTATGAACCGGGTCATCCGCTGGCGGATGAGGACGGCTTCCGCACGGACGTGATGGATCTGGTGAAGGAACTGAAGGTTCCGGTTATCCGCTATCCCGGCGGTAATTTCGTTTCCTGCTATGACTGGCACGACGGAATCGGCCCGAAGGAAAATCGTCCGAAGCGGATGGAGTATGCGTGGACTTCCATCGAGACAAATGAATTCGGGATCGACGAGTTCTGCAGATGGGCCCGGAAGGTCGGCGTGGAACCGATGATTGCGGTTAATCTCGGAACCGGCAGCATCAAGGATGCGGGGGATCTGGTCGAATACTGCAATCACCCGGGCGGAACCTATTGGAGCGATCTTCGGATTAAGAACGGAAGCAAAGAACCTTACAACATTAAATACTGGTGCCTGGGGAATGAAATGGAAGGCGCCTGGCAGGCAGGCCATCTCTCCGCGGAAGATTACGCGAAGAAGGCTCTGGAAGCGGCCAAGATCATGAAATGGGTGGATCCCTCAATCAGCCTGATCGCCTGCGGAAGCAGTTATGACATGCTGCCCAGTTATCTGGAGTGGGACCGCGTCATGCTGAAGAGCCTTTATGATCAGGTGGATTATCTGTCCACGCACAATTACACGCTGAATCCGGGTCAGGGCGTTTCTAATTATCTTGCCTCCTGGAAACAGATGGATGAGCACATTAAGAACAGTGTGAAAGTTCTGGACTATGTGCAGGCGCAGGGGAAAAAGAAGAAAGAGATCAAGATCTGCCTTGACGAGTGGAACGTCTGGAATTTCCAGGATATCAAGCTTGACAGCCTGGCGGATCTGAACGGAATGACCACTTTCGAGATTACTTCCGCAGGAAAATGGGAGATCGCTCCGCCGATTCTGCAGGAGAAATACTCTCTTCTGGATGCGGTAGTCCTGGGCGGTCTGGGAATCTCTCTGCTGAACAACTGCGATCATGTGGAGATCGCCTGCCTGGCGCAGCTGATCAATGTCATTGCCCCGATCACGACCGTGAAGGGCGGCGGATCCTTCCGGCAGGCAACCTTCTATCCGTTTGAACTGCTCAGCCGCTACGGCAGAGGAAAAGCCATCCGCCCGGCTATGGAGACGGAGACCTTCCAGAGCATCTACGGCGAAGCCAATCTGGTCCAGACTGCGGTCATCTATGATGAAAAAGCGGATGAAGTTCATGTCTTCGCGATCAACTGCGATGAGAAGGAAGACGTGGAACTTGCGCTGCAGCTGCAGGGCTTCGGCGACCGGAAGCTGGTGAAGCATCTGGCGGTATACGGGGACAATCTTGAAGAGATCAACACGATCGAAGAACCGGACCGCATTGTCACGAGGGAGATCGATGTGACCGATGCCGGGAAAGCAGTCCTTCCGAAAGCTTCCTTTAACGTGCTGATTCTGAAATAAACGGCTGCTGTTCATGGCCTGGTGTGCGGAGCGCCGTGAGATCAGTTTTTGCAGAGATGCCTGCAGATTGTAATGGTCTGCAGGCATTTGAATTTCTTTTTAAGATGAACTTGAATTTTCCGGACATTGTGCTAAAATACAAACCATCAAATGATATTTAAACAACTCCAGACTGCATTTCTTTGTATCTGGCCTTTTTCACTTTTTCTTTATTCACTGCTCTTGCTGTTTTTCTAAACGCCATTCTTTATTCACCCATTTTGCTGTTTCATTTTACTCTCTTCCTGATCATTTCTGCTCTGCTGAGGGGATTCTATGCGGTCATTTCCTGATTTTTGTTTTAGATCTTTTTTTTCCTGCCTGTTTTTTACAGTTCCTGGAGCGATGTTCCTGTCAAAGACAGGGATTCCCTGTTCTTCAGCAGCATCGGCTGTGCTTTTTGCCCATGTCCTGGCTGCCTGCATCTGCGATCTGCGCTGCGGGAGAATTCCGAATTCGCTGATTTTGTGCGGGATTCTGTGCGGGACAGCCTTCCGGCTGAATGAAGCTGTTTTGCTGGTTCGCACAGGTGTATCTGTGTGTCCGGCAGCAGCTTGTCTGGCTCAGGGATTTGCCGGCTTTCTGTTTCCCTTTATCGTTCTTTCTCTGCTCGCGCTTCTGAAGATGATCGGCGCCGGTGATGTAAAACTGCTGGCTGTGATCGGGCTTTTTTCAGGACCGAAGGGGAGCTTTCTTGTCCTTCTGTACAGTATTTTTGCCGGCGGCGTAATATCGGTATTTCTTGTCTGGAGGCGGAAGAACCTGTATGCGAGGATGCAGTATTTTTTCCTCTATCTGGGGCGGGCATTGCAGACACGGGAACTTGTACCTTACCGGACGGGCGGGGAGAAGTCGGGAGAGTTCGCTTTTTTGTGAACTTCTCAAATAATTAACGCTCTATACTAGCACTGCTTAAGGCGTTATAAAAAGCTTTATTTTAAAACAAAAAATGGGAATATAGGTTGAATAA
>CACZBW010000030.1 GCA_902779575.1 uncultured Lachnospiraceae bacterium | reverse complement strand
AAGGATTCTGAGCTGAGGAGACCGGCTGACCATCGGAGGACCAGGTCCGGCTGCATAAAACAGCCTGCGGCAAAAGCCGCATCAGGAAGCCCGTGACTTCAGTCATGGGAGGTTCACAGAACTGATCGGCGCCGATACCTTCAAGACTGAGATGAAGAACAGAAAAGACGGAGGAACAAAAAATGATCTTTGACAGAAACGAGAAAAAAGAAGTGATTGCGCTTCTCGGCGCAGGCAGTATGGGAACTGCCATTGTAAGAAGGATCGCTGCAGGGAGAAAGATCCTGCTGGGCGATATCAGTGAAAAGAATCTGGAGCAGGTCGCTCATGATTTCCTGTATAGTGGATATGACGTGGAGACCATGATCGTCAACGCGCTGGAGAAGGATTCCGCAGAAGCGTTCGCCGAAAAGGCGGCTTCTCTCGGAGATGTGAAATACTTCATTGATACCGCAGGAGCATCCCCGAATCAGGCTTCCCCGGAGCACATCCTGAAGCTTGACATGGTTGGGACCGGCTATGCGCTGGACGCATTTGGAAAAGTCATGGCGGCCGGAGGCGCGGGACTTGTGATCTCCAGCCAGACCGGATATATGTATCCGATCCCGAATGAGATCGAACTGCAGATCTTAAAAACGCCGACAGAAGAACTGATGGACCTTCCGTTTATCCAGGAGACCGCTATGCAGCGTTCCGGCATTGCTTACATGATTGCAAAGCGTGTGAATCATCTGCAGGCCCAGAAGGCCGCAGCTACGACATGGAAGGAGCGCAGGGCCCGGATCAACACGATCAGCCCCGGTGTGATCGTAACGCCTTTGGCATATGATGAATTCGCAGCTGCGGGGGAAGGCTATCAGAATATGATCGATACCTCAGCGGCAGAGCGGACCGGAACGTCGGATGAGATTGCGGAAGCCGGAGCATTTCTGCTGGGAGAGCATGCCGGGTTTATCACCGGAACTGATCTTCTCATCGACGGCGGCGTCATTGCTTCGATCAGGACCGGTCAGTATAAACTGCACTGATCGTCCGTATCTCGTTCTATATCGATTTGAAAGGGATTTTGTATCTGCCGGTGTTCTGCGGAGCCGTTGCCTCGCTTTACAGAAACTACAGGCAGATTTTGATATCCTTGCCGAACGGTATTTTTCTGGCGTTCCCCGCGAATCCGATTTGGCCTTATAAATACACCTGTTGTGTGAAATGTGCTTAGAGTGGATGGTGAGCGCGGCCCCGATCTGCTGTTTATATCTCCGCACGTCCACAGCAGGGGCATCGGTTATGCGGCATGGTGCGCAATAACATGGTTTTGAGAAAAATCGACAGAAGTGAGTATACAGAATGCTTTGACTGATGAGGCAGAGATATGAAGATAGAATGGATAGACGGATAGAGGATCTCCGTAAATACTGACAATAAAGAAGTGACCATCTCCGCGAACAAGGAGGGTCTCCTTTCCCTTGCCCGACAGCTTCAGGCACTCGCGGAAGGCGTGCCGGGAGATCATATTCACTATGATGAGTACAATTCTCTTGAGGAAAGATCGGCAGAGCTGATTATCGAAAGAGAGTAGCAGACCGCATATGCGCCTTCCGACGGCTGCGGTAGAATTTTTGATTAAAGAAAGCGTGACGGGTATGAAATACAGTATTGTTGACGGAACGGAAAAAATGAATCTTGATGAAGTCATCCGGCTGCTCAGGATGACATATTGGGCAGATAAACGTTCCGCCCTGCAAATCGAAAAGTCCATGCAGAATTCATCATGTTATGGTGTGCGGCTTGATGACGGCAATAAACTTGTCGGTTTTGCACGGGTGATCAGCGACTACGCCACAACGTATTATCTGTGTGACGTTATTATTGATACTGCCTTTCAGCACATGGGATTGGGGACAGCACTGGTGTCATATATAGAATCACTGCCGGAATATACCGGTCTTCGCGGGATCCTGATTACAAGAGACGCACATGATTTGTATCGAAAATTCGGGTACGAAGTACTGAATGATCGGGTAATGGTAAAGGCACTGAATTGCTGAAGGACATATATAATCTGAATTGACAACAGAATGCGGGAAGATAAGGTTTCAAAATCGGAACCAATGATTCACATGCCGTAACTGCCGCCTCTTTTTATGAACTATTTTCAGCCTCATCTGTGCTATTCTCATAGCAGGAAAAAGCATCAAATGCTAAAACAGACGGAAAGAGGAAACCTGATTTATGAAAGACGGAATGAAATCGAAAATACGGAATTGGCTATGCAATGACCGCCCCGGAGGCGTCCATTTGATTTCAGATCAGCAGGTGATCTTTTACGGAAGATCATGAAATATTTCCCAAAAAAGGGTTTACTTTTTTTGAAAATGAGATAACTTAAGATAGAGATGTTGTTATCAGCATGAAAGGAGCAATCAGTTATGAATTTATCACCTCTTCAGAAGGCAAGATACGAGTACAGCCCGAAGCTTCCGGGTATGCTCAGACATGGTATTGCGGATATTTGCGTAAAGGAAGGCGAGGCGACTCAGAGTGTGGCGGATCAGGATAAGATCAGCGCGCTGTTCCCGAATACATATGGGAAGAAGGAGATTACCTTCCAGAAGGGTCAGAATACTTCCCCTGAGAAGAAGCAGGTCGTTGGCGTTATCCTTTCAGGCGGACAGGCACCCGGCGGACATAACGTAGTCTGCGGTCTGTATGACGCCCTGAAGGCAACCAATAAGGATAACGTTCTGTATGGCTTCAAGGGCGGCCCGAGCGGCCTTCTTGAGGATGACTACATCATTCTGGAAGATGAGTACATCGATCAGTACAGGAATACCGGCGGCTTTGATATCATCGGCTCCGGCAGAACCAAGCTCGAAACCCAGGAGCAGTTCGCTGTCGCGGCTGAGGTCTGCAAGAAGCACGGCATCACCGCGATCGTTATCATCGGCGGCGACGACTCCAACACCAACGCGGCTGTCCTTGCTGAGTATATGGCTGCAAACAACACAGGCGTCCAGGTGATCGGCTGCCCGAAGACCATTGACGGGGACCTGAAGAATGAAGATATCGAGGCTTCTTTCGGATTCGATACAGCTACCAAGACCTACAGTGAGCTGATCGGGAATATCGAGAGAGACTGCAACTCCGCGAAGAAGTACTGGCATTTCATCAAGGTTATGGGCCGCAGCGCTTCTCATGTTGCTCTTGAATGCGCGCTTGAGACCCAGCCGAATATCTGCCTGATCTCCGAGGAAGTCGCCGAGAAGAAGATGTCCCTGTCCCAGATTGCTGACCAGATTGCTGATTCTGTCGTAAAGAGGGCAGAAAAAGGAATGAACTTCGGCGTTGTTATCATCCCCGAGGGAGTCGTGGAATTCGTTCCGGAATTCTCCAAGCTGATCAGTGAGATCAATGAGCTCCTGGCCGGCAGCAAAGCCGCGGAATTCAATGCGCTTCCGGATTGGGACGCAAAGTATGCGTTCATCGAAAAAGGCCTGACCTCCGAGTCCATGGAAGTCTTCGCGATTCTTCCGCAGTCTATCCAGCAGCAGCTGTTCCTTGACAGAGACCCGCACGGCAATGTGCAGGTTTCCCTGATCGAGTCCGAGAAGCTGTTCTCTGCTCTTGTAGGCGCAAAGCTCGCGGAGAGAAAGGCAGCAGGAACCTACTGCGGCAAGTATGCGACCCTTCATCATTTCTTCGGTTATGAAGGAAGATGCGCATTCCCGTCCAACTTCGACGCGGACTACTGCTATTCTCTCGGATACAACGCATTCATGCTGATCCAGTATGGCTACACCGGATATCTTTCCAAGGTCTCCAATCTGTCCAAACCGGCTGATGAGTGGGTTGCAGGCGGTATGCCGATCACCAAGATGATGAATATGGAGAGAAGACACGGCGAAGATAAGCCGGTCATCCGCAAAGCGCTGGTAGAACTTGACGGCGCTCCGTTCAAGTATTTCGAGGCACACAGGGCGGAATGGGCAGAGAATACCTGCTATACCTTCCCCGGCGCGATTCAGTACTTCGGACCGTCCTCTGTATGCGACATCACTACCAGGACTCTGGCTCTGGAAAAGGGCGAGTGATTTTCACAGCCTGAGAAGCACAGCGTCAGAACTGTAGTCTGCCGAACAGCGGAAGGATAAGTCTCAGATCATTTATATAATGCCTCTGAACCGTTAATGGCCGGAGGCATTATTTTATTTCGGGTCTTCGCAAAATCGGTCAACGGTTTTACTATAGAGTTGACTGAAGCGGTTAACGGAGGCGTGAAATGAATCCAAAGGTTTATTCTCTGCCGGAGGAGAAGCAGTCAGCAATGCAGGGCAATGTACCGGGCGTCCGAAGGATGTCTCCTGGAATCTATCCGGCGCGGGTGTATGGATGCCGATGCAATGGGGAAGGATTTCCGAAGGCTGTCAGAGTTCTGGAAGATGATCTGTCTTCGGAAGAATCGTGAGGAAACGGGAGATGAAAGAAAAGATACTTGAGACGGTTTCCGGTGTGATCCATTACTGGATCAATGAGATTCGTCCGGACAGAAAGACGCTGGTCTTTCTTCCGGGCCTTACTGCGGATCATCACCTGTTTGACAGGCAGACAGAAGCATTTGAGAAGGAATTCAATCTGCTTGCATGGGACGCGCCGGGGCATGCCGCCTCCCGCCCTTTCCGGTTTGATTTTTCTTTGATGGATAAAGCCGGATGGCTTCATGAAATTCTGCAAAAGGAGGGAATCGCTCATCCGATATTGATCGGACAGTCGATGGGAGGGTATGTTTCCCAATGCTACATGCAGAGATATCCCGGTGAGACTGCCGGTTTCATTTCCATTGATTCGGCGCCTTTAAAGCGCAGTTACGTGACCGGCGCGGAGATCTGGCTTCTTAAGAGAACGGAACCGATGTACCGGGCTTTTCCCTGGAAAAGCCTGAAAAAGATCGGGACGGAAGGCTGTGCGGAGACTGAATACGGACGGAAACTGATGCGCAGCTTCGTCGATTCCTATACAAAGGATGCGTACTGCAGGCTGTCCGGCCATGGAATGAAACTGCTGGCGGAGGCGATGGAGGCGGATCTTCCTTATAAGATCGATTGCCCTGCAGTCCTGATCTGCGGGGAGAAGGACCAGGCAGGATCCGCGAAAAGCTATAACCGCAGATGGGCAAAAAAAGAAGGACTTCCGCTTTACTGGATCAGGGATGCCGGGCACAATTCCAATACAGATAAACCGGAAGAAGTGAACCGGATTATCCGGGATTTTGCCGGATCTCTTCAGGAGGTATAATTGATGGACAGAGCACTTTTTATCCGGGCCATATCCAGGTTTCTGGCAGGCCTGCTGCTGGTTGCGGGCTTATTGTTTATTCCTGCGGGGACATGGGACTATCCGCAGGGCTGGCTTCTGATCGGGATCCTGTTTGTCCCGATGTTTATTGCCGGACTTGTTATGATGAAAAAGAATCCGGAGCTTTTAAAGAAACGCCTGAACGTCAGAGAGCAGGAATCGGAACAGCGCTCGGTTATTCTTTTCAGCGGAATCATGTTTCTGGCTGCTTTTCTTTCGGCAGGACTAAGCTTCCGTTACAGCTGGCTGATGCTCCCTGTTCCGGTAACGATCATTGCCGCGATTGTATTTCTGGCAGCGTATGCGCTTTACGCGGAGGTCCTGCGGGAGAATACCTATCTCTCCAGAACTGTGGAAGTGCAGGAAGACCAGAAGGTGATCGATACCGGCCTTTACGGGATCGTCCGGCATCCGATGTATATGGTGACTGTGCTGCTGTTTCTGGCGATGCCGCTGGTTCTGGGATCCGTGATTTCATTTGTTATTATGCTATGCTACATCCCGATTATAGCGAAACGGATCCGGAATGAGGAGCAGGTTCTGCAGGAAGGCCTTCCGGGATACGGAAAATACATGGAGAAAGTGAAATACAGGCTGTTTCCTTTTATCTGGTAAATCATATATATGAAACAGGTGATTGCGGCGCCGGAACGATGCGTTCCGGCGCCGTCTTTTGATGCGCATCAGGTTCCGGAAGGGCGCCTGTTAAGCGCTATGTGAAAATTATGCAGATCCTATTATAAAAAAAGCTGGAAAACTGCCGCGCAGAAGACTATTATTGTAAAGGCACAAGCGCAGTCGAACTTATATATATGCAATATCGGAGTGGAATGGTATGAAGTTTTATCCATTGCTGCCAGGAATGCAGACGGCGGACCTGACAGAAGAATACCGCGCCTCGCGCGAGATCGGCAGCATCCGCATCGGACGCGAACATTTCTTTTTCCGCCTCCGCCTGAAGGTCTACTATATTCCGTACGGCAGGATCCGCCGCTGCTACCGCAGGGTGCTGCTGGTGCCGGCCACGGTCTGCTGCGGGAGAGGCGAGCTGCAGGTGGAGAATCTGGTGCTTCACGGCGAAGAGGGAGAGCTGGTGCAGATTCCTCTTCCGGGCACAAGGGCCGCAAAAGAACTGATGCGGGAACTGCAGCCCAGAATACCGGGATGTATTTTCGCCGCGCCGGCGGACGGAGGAAACAGATGACGCTGGAGGAGGCTCTGAAGCGGGTGCTGCGTTCGTTTCAGACCTATTACAATATCGATCTTGAGAATCCGGCGGAACCGTTTGCCGCGGAAGCCAGGTTCCTGTCGCATGATACGCAGTACTTTCTGATGAAGGCGGCCCGGATCGCGGAAAGCGATTCCAGGGAATATGTGTTCTTCGCTCTGGAGGATCAGCTGGATGCAGACAGGTTTGAACAGCTGGACGCAGCCGCCTGGTCGACCGGAATGGCCCGCGTGGAACCGGCTGCCGGCCACCGCAGCACGGATGTGATCCTGGTCATCCTGACAAATCATCTGGATGAGGATGCCATGCAGCGTATCCGTTCCAGAAAGCATTATCAAAGCTACCGCTTCGGCCTTCGCGGCTGGAGCAATTACAGACTGATTGCAATGGAGATACCGACAGGGAGGGAGGCCCATAACCGCCTGGGCCGTGACCTGCCGCGTCTTCTGAGCAATGTACGGCAATCTGACTGAACACAGAGCCGGCAAGCCGTACAATGTTATATATGGCGAATGGCATACCCGGTGCTGTTTGCCAAAGTTTTACAAGGAAAAGGAGATTGAAACATGACAGCGCTATTGATTATTCTTGCTGCAATTGTTTTGCTTGTAATCGGCTACGTGACCTACGGCAGCTGGCTTGCAAAACAGTGGGGCGTGGATCCTTCCCGTAAAACCCCTGCAGTAACGATGGAAGACGGTGTGGACTATGTAGCGGCACCGGCGGCAGTATTGATGGGACATCATTTTTCATCCATCGCGGGAGCAGGCCCGATCAACGGACCGATCCAGGCTTCCGTATTCGGATGGGTACCGGTGTTCCTGTGGTGTGTAATTGGCGGTATTTTCTTCGGCGGCCTCCAGGATTTCGGATCCCTGTTTGCGTCCATCCGTCACGACGGCAAGTCGGTGGGTGAGATCATCGGCGATTCCATGGGCAAGCGCGCCAAGAAACTGTTCATCATCTTTGCGCTTCTGGTGCTGATTCTGGTAATCGCGTCCTTCGTAAACGTTGTGGCGGGTACTTTCTTTACAGCTCCGGATGCAGGACAGTTCGGTTTTGTGCTTCATCCGAACAATAACCAGACCACCGCTATGATTTCATTCCTGTTCATCATTCTTGCCATTGTCTATGGTATCCTGACGAACCGCGTGGGAATGAAGACAGGCCCGGCTACGGTGATCGGACTGGCAGGTATTGTCATTTCTCTGGTGATCGGACTGAATGTCGGACTGGCACTGAGCAGAACAGCATGGATTGTGATTATCGGTCTGTACATTACCGTTGCGTCCCTGATCCCGGTATGGATCATGCTGCAGCCCCGCGACTACCTGTCCAGTTTCCTGCTTTACGCGATGATGCTTATCGCCATCTGCGGTATCGTGTATACCGCTTTTTCAGGAAACGCCACTTTCCAGCTGCCGGCATTCAACGGCTGGAAACTCGCTGACGGAAGAATGCTGTTCCCGACCCTGTTTATCACAGTGGCCTGCGGCGCCTGCTCCGGTTTCCATTCACTGATCTCTACCGGTACTTCTTCCAAACAGCTTGCAACCGAGGCACACGCAAAAGCGATCGGATACGGCTCCATGCTTATTGAATCCGCTCTCGGCGTGATCTCTCTGATTGCTGTCGGTATGATCTCCACCGGTTATACAGCAGATCTTGGTTCTCCGGCTTCCGCTTTTGCAAACGGTATTGCAGCGATGTTCAACGGCAACGCAGTAATCGCCGCCCTCCTGACGCTGGCAGTTTCCGTATTTGCCCTGACTTCTCTTGACACCGGAACAAGGCTGAGCCGCTTCATGTTCAGTGAACTGTTCCTGAAAGAAGGAGAAGCTTCCCATAAAGACGCCACAGGCGTACGCAGCATCCTGACGCATCCGCTGACAGGTACCGCATTTATGGTTATCATCGGCTGCATCCTGGGCGGACTGAGCCTGAGCCAGATCTGGGGCCTGTTCGGCGCTGCCAATCAGCTGCTTGCAGGTATCGCGCTTCTGGCCGTCTGCTCATGGCTCGGCCAGGTCGGCAAGAACAACAAGATGTTCTATTTCCCGATGGCGTTCATGCTCTGCGCCACTATCAGCAGCCTGGTGCTGACGATCAAGGCAAAATTCGGCATGATCGGCGGCGGTACAGCTGCATGGGGAGACTGGTTCCAGCTGGTATTTGCGCTGGCTATGGTAATCCTTGCGGTCATCCTTGTGATTGAAGGAATCGGAACCCTCGGCAGACAGTCTGCAAAAGCAGGCCGGTAAGAAGCTGAAAAAGATCTCAGCCTTAAGCTTTTCAGAATAAACCCTGGTCCAATGGCGGTTCACTGTGGACCGGGGTTTATCCTGCAGCGCCGGACAAAGAAATCAGGCTGGCCGGCACTGTCCTGACAGTTGGATACAGAACATGCTTCCCTGGGGAGATCTGAGAGAATTTCTAAGGATAAAGAGATGAATCTTTTCGATTATAACGATAAGAAAATAAAAGTTTTCCTGAAGGACGGCAGCACTTTTGAAGGCTTCGCCACTCATAATTCATTTGAATACAGCTATTGTGAGTTTGGCATAGACGCGGAGTGTCTGCAGATCTGTGATTATCTGATAAGAGATGAGGAGATTGAAAGAGCAGAACTGATAGAGTCAGTTCCTTCGATCCGCGCTGCAGAAGAAGATATGGCCATGCTTTTTTCTGTAAGAAGATCCTTTTCTGAACATCTGAAGCGCTGGGAAGACAATGAGCTTCCTGATAAGTATGATCACAACTGTTTCGTGTATTCTGCTCAGCCGACGCGGGAAGAATTTGAAAAAGCTCTTGATTATCAGAGAGAAAGAGGAGATTCCTTTATAAAGCTGGAGGGAGATTTTCCTTTGAAAGATGATTTCGGACTTTCCCCGGGCGTTACGCTTACCATGCAGCTTGCAGGCAGCACGGATGACTGGATCCTTAACGATGAAATCGAAATCAGAAAGCCCCGCTATAAAGATATTATAGAAATAGAACGCAAACATTTCGGCCCGGTATACGGAGAGGACTTTTCCGTCCGGAATGCGGACCATCTGTTTGAATATCTGGATTTCCGAGGCGCATATACAGGTGAAAAGCTGGTCGGAGCTTATTATTTCTCCTCCTCATATGGTTACACATGCGTGGACGGACTGATCGTGGATGAGGATTACCGGAACAGGCACATAGCGACGACGCTCTTAAAACACGCGGTGGACGAGGCTGCCGGAAATGTGGTTTTTCTGCATGCGGATGCGGATGATACGCCGAGAACAATGTATGAAAAACTGGGCTTCAGGGTGGTGGACAGGCGCTATGAGTACCTTTCCTTTTTCCCGCTTCAAAAGGGACAGAAATAATCTTGCTTCAGCAGAAGCCGGCATGTAGAATATCCTTACAGCGGGATGCAGGTAGTTCCGCTGACTGCAGCGGGAGGAGAAATCCTCCCGCTGTTTTTGGAGTAAGATTCAGCCAGCCGGATAAAGGCTGCCGTGATCAATCCTTTCAGATGAATGCTCTTGCGAGTATGCCCGCGGCGATCCCGATCCTGCCGCCTTCCAGCATATACGCCTTTGCATTGCGGCGCAGCGTGGTATCCCCGGGCAGGTCTTCCAGTTTCGCGGCGGCTTTCTGCGCTTCCGCCAGGCCGAAGATCCATTGCAGAACGTCATCGGGCTCCGGATCTGTTTCTGTCAGGTCGAAGGCGGCCTGGAACATCAATATCCGTGAGCCGGGGGGAAGCAGTTCCTTCAGCACCGGGGATAGCAGCCATGATTCGCACTGTATGGGCGCGTCCGCCCATTCCGGAAACCGCTGTTTCAGGAAAGTCCGGGCTTTTGCGAGAGAGTCGTTGAGCCGTTCCAGCTCAAGGCGGGCATCAGAGGGGATGTGAAGCCAGAGTTCCGCTTTCCCGTATTCCCCGCGCAGCAGTTCATATTCCAGCTCGCCAAGCCGGAACAGCTTCGCGTCCCGCTGACGGGTGGTCCAGTAACCCCGGTCAAAGCCATAGAAGCCGTAGGAGGAAAAGTGCTCCCGCACAAAACGGCTGAAAGCCTTCATGGTGTCGATCCAGATCTCTTCCTCTATTTCCCGCCAGGGACCGTTTTCCCGGTTTTCGACGGCTTTCAGCAGCTGCTCCGCCAGTACATCCGCGCCGCGCAGGTCATCGGGCAGGGGAGCAGCTTCGCCGTCCAGTTCTCCCAGGGCATAGTCGCGCGCTGCGGCGGCAAGCGGCAGGGGCATGTCAATCTTCTCCAGCAGGCGTTCCATTGCCTCCTGGAAGTGCATCTGTCTTTCCCACTGAATGCCGGGCACCGCGCAGGGCGCGTTTTTCAGTGCCTCGTCCCGGATCAGGTCTGCCCTGGCTTCTTCGGGCGTCATCCGCCAGAAGGATTCCGGCGCGCCGGTGAGCCCCAGAGCATCGATCTGCGCCTGCTTTTCGCGAAGCCTGAGAGCGAATTCCTCCCAACCGGCTGTCTTGGGAGTGTTCAGGCTCAGGCCGACCGCTGTCATGCGCGGAAAGAGCATATACGCCGCGCGCGCGGTATTGGTGATGCGTTCGGTCCACAGCGGGCACTCCACGCCCAGCAGCCCGGATTCAAGCCCCTGTGCGTAGGAAGGAATCAGGGGATGATTCCATATGCGATATACGTCCGTTTCGCCATAGGCGTAATCAAAGTAGTAGTTCTCCGTATCGGATACAATGACACGGCCTCCGGCTTCCAGGAACGCCCGCGTCAGTTCCTGGTTTCCATACCATTGCTGCACGATGAAGTGCCTTGGCAGCATGCCGCCGTTCAGCACGTCGTTCCATACGATGGTTTCCCGGCCCTTGTCAGCAAGGTAGGCACCGATCCTGAGTACCAGCCAGCGCTGCAGGGCATCCTCACTGCGGATGCCTTCCGCACGCATGCGCGCCTGGCAGTCCGGGCAGCGCCGCCAGTGAAGCTTCGGGGCTTCGTCGCCTCCGATATGCACCATGGGAAAGGGGAACAGTTCCGTGATTTCGTCCAGTACATCCTCAAGGAAGCGGATAGATTCGTCTCTGCCCGCGCAGACAAGGTCCGGAAAGATGCCGCCGATCTTGCGCACGGCGTGGACATAAGCGGCCGGCCTGTCTTCAGGTGTCCACCCGGGCCAGACCGTCCGGCGGCAGCCCAGCTGAGGATAAGCCGCGAGCATGGCGCAGGCATGGCCGGGAATCTCAATCTCGGGGATGATTTCAATTCCCAGCTTTTTCGCGTAAGCCACGATGCCGCGAACCTCTTCCTGCGTGTAGAAGCCGCAGTTGTTTTCGGTCTGCGAAACGTCTCCAAAAAAGGATGGCCCTCGCTTTGCGCCGATGTCTGTCAGCAGCGGGTATTTTTTAATTTCTATGCGCCAGCCCTGGTCGTCCGTCAGGTGCCAGTGCATGCGGTTCATGCCGCACAGGGCCGCGGCGTCAAGCATCCTTCTGATATCCTCCGCCGGCATATAGTGCCGGCATACGTCCAGCATAAAACCCTTGTGGGTAAAGCTCTGTACATCCATATCCGATTCTCCCTTCCACTTTATTATCTTTGGCCCGGAATCGAATGAAGCAGCTGCACGGGCCAGGTCTCGCAGGTGACCTTGAGAAGCCCGGGGCGTCTTTGCAGCAGACCGCCGCGTTTCGATCCGGTTCATTAGTCGCTTCATTTAAGGACAGTGTAAATCCCCTTTCCGCTTTTGCGAAGAGGGCAGTGCTTTCTTTTTAATTAACACGGCACGGTATTCAGACATCAGCTGACAGCAAAAGACTGTTTTGCTATAATCACGGTTAGCAGGAAAAAACACGGAGCAATCCGTAATCATATTATACAGATGATTGCGATACAGGAAGTCAGGTCGGAAAAAATGGTTATACGATTTTTGCAGGCCATGCTTCCGGCAAGTTATTCTACAGATTTCAGAGGAAAGAGAATTTGATGATGAATATGCTGCAGAAGGAGATCCAGGGGATTTTCTCGGGTCATCCTGATATTTTATACGGGTTTGCTGACATATCTTACAGCCCTTATGCGGAAGCTTATGCGTCCGCGCTTGTGTTTGCGGTGCCTTACGGGGAACAGCTGGATCCGTCCACATATACGGAAGAAAGATTTGATGCCGGGATTCAGAGCGCCAGAGCTGTTCTGGAGACGATTGTTACGGATATCGAAGAACTGCTGCAGAAGCGTCAGGCAAAATACTGGATTCCCCCTGTCGCCCAGGAAAATGAAACAGAGCTCCTTGCGCGGTTTTCCTTCAAAACAGCCGCGGCGCATGCCGGAATCGGCTGGTTCGGAAAAAATGATGTGATCATCACGAAGCAGTACGGTCCCCGTGTGCGGCTGTCGGCGATTCTGATTGATGAAGTCTTTGAATATGGACGGGCGTTTACAAAAAGCGAATGCCCGGATACCTGTACGAAGTGTATTGATATCTGTCCCTGCAAAGCGCTGAAAAACCAGCTGTGGACTCTGTACATGGACAGATCCGAACTGATTGACTACCATAAGTGCAACCGGATGAGGAGCGCTTTTATCAAAAAACTCGGCAGGAAAAATGCCTGCGGGCTGTGCCTTGCAGTCTGTCCTGTGGGACGGACAGACGCTGATGAACTCCGCACTGTGAAAAGTTGCCAAGTTTTTCTCAAAAAACTATAATTTAAATTGTGGGATTTGTACCCGCACAGAATCGTTGTTATGCGCTCCTCTCACTACTGCGGTCAAGGGAGGAGCGCAGTGAACTTTTGAAGGGATTTTTTCTATGGAAACAGGGTTGCAACCGGAAATTGCTGATTTGAGAAAGGAGAGAAACAGATGGATCGCAGCAGCACAGTCTATCAGACATATGTAAAGATCCTGAAGCGGGAGCTGGTCTGCGCCATGGGGTGCACAGAACCGATCGCGCTCGCTTACTGCGCGGCAAAGGCCCGCTCGGTTCTCGGCGAACTGCCGGACAGGATCATAGTTGAGGCGAGCGGCAATATTATTAAAAATGTCAAAAGTGTGGTAGTCCCTAATACGGGCGGCAGGTGCGGCATTGAAGCGGCAGCGGCAATCGGAGCGCTGGGGGGAGATGAGAACGCACAGCTTCAGGTGATTGCCGGTATAACAGATGCGGTCACAGAAGGAAAGAGGGCGCGGCAGCTTTCGCTGCTGCGCCCTTGTGGCCTCAGCTCCCGCCCCGGAAAGACGGGAAGCAGATTCGGTTATATTTATTCTGCGTGGTCTGCAAGCCATGCGTCAAGCTGTCTCTGGTTTTCTTCGATGATCTTGTTCATTCCGGCTGCGTCGAGCGCTTCCAGGAATTTCGGAAGCATGGATTCCGCATCAACAGTACCGACGTTGAGTGCCGGACCGTACTTTCCGATTTCCGCGATGACTGCGGTGATCTCGGAAGATACACTGCTGGTGTCAAAGTTGTAACCCATAAATCTGGATACCATGGCATTGTCTTCGCCCCACAGATACAGGTTATCCACAAATTCATCTGTAAGAGGCTCACGGAAGTAAGCGTCTGTCTGATCACCATAGGTTCCGATCGTGTGTCCGTATCCTACTGTTCCGGCATCCACGCCTTCCGGATAACCCACGATGTGGCTGCCTTCTCTGGTTACATAATGCTTTCCTTCGATGCCCAGGTCAAGGAGGTTGGTAATTTCAAGACTGTTGTACATCAGCTCCAGGAAGTCCGCGGTCTTCTGCGGATTCTCACTGGAGGAGGAGATACTCCATGCGGTATTCATGGTAGAGCCTGTGTCCAGAACATAAGTACCGGTACCGATCGGGATGGAACCCAGATTTTTGCCGGTCTGTGCGGACCAGTATGCCACGTTGCTTCCGGCGGAGCATCTTCCGAAGAAGGAGAACACCTGTCCCTGCATCATGGAATCAGCTACAGTGTAGCCGTTGCTGATGGAATCAGGAAGAGAATAACCTTTCACGAACCAGTCGCGATGCATCTCACAGGTTTTTTTGTAAGCTTCTGTAGCGTACCAGTTTTCTACGGTTGTGCCGTTTTCAATATCCTGGACACAGCCGTTTGCAACGTAGGTAGCGTCTCCGAGCGTGTCCATGATGTTTCCATAGGAAAGCTCCGCTGCGACACCGTCACCCATGGAAACCGCGTACTGGGGCATTCCGCTCTCTACGATCTGGCTGAACAGTTTGTCGTAATCTTCGGCTGTTGTCAGGATTTCCGGGATTTCGATATTGTACTCCTCCGCGAGATCTGTATCGTAAAGAAGAAGAGCGCAGGAAGAGGAATACAGGGTTCCCGGATAAGCATAAATATCATCGCCGATTGTACCGGCATGGATCAGAGTTCCGGCTTTTTCGACCATGGCGTCTGAGAGATAATCCGTCATGGGCTGGATCAGGCCCTGGCTTGCGAGGATGCTGGGTGTGGTAAGAAGGCCGGACTGTACCAGGTCGATCTTCTCATTGGATGCAGCCATAAGGGGAAGCTTTGTCATCATCTCGCTGATGGGAACGGTCACAAAGTGGACGCGGACGCCGACTTCCGGTACGCTGATTTCGTTTACCGCATCCTCAACTTCCTGAAGGTCCACGTCGTCAAAGCCGTAGGTGATGATCTCCATATTCATATCATAGACATCCTCAGCTGCCGAAGCGACGCTGCCTCCGGCAAGAAGAGAGAAGCTCATGATTCCTGTCAGGAGAGCAGATAATACACGTTTTTTCATTCGTTTTTCCTCACTTTCTGTTGTATGAAACTGGTTTTTGCCTGTGCGGCTGTGCTGCATTTATTTTTTTGCTTTCGCTAATGATGCACGTCTTCAGTCGGGAAATCAGCCTTTTACAGCTCCCATGGTAATACCTTTTACGAAATAATCCTGGAAGAAGGGATAGATGATCAGGATCGGAATGATTCCGATAACGGCCGCTGCCATACGGGAGGTATTGGCAGGCATCTGCATGGCGCCGCTTCCGCCTCCGGTCATCAGGTATTTCGCGTTTTCGTTGATGGCGTTCAGGATGTTCTGGATTCCGTACAGCTTCTGATTATCGATATAGTACAGACCATTCTGCCAGTCGTTCCAGTAAGCCACGCCGACCATCAGACCGACCGTGGCGATGATGGGTTTGGACAGAGGGAACACGACCCTGGTAAAGATTCCGGCTTCGGAACATCCGTCGATCCGGGCTGCTTCCAGCAGCTCTTCCGGTATGTTGGAGGCAAAGTAGTTCCGCACCATGATGATATAGAAGGCGTTGGTCAGCAGATTCGGCAGAATCAGGGCCCAGAGGGTATTCTTTACATGGAAGGTCTGGGTATACATGATATATGTTGAAACCAGGCCGCCGTTGAACAGCATGGTGAACACCACATAGAAGTTGAAAAAACCTTTAAAGGGAAGTCCCGGTCTGGAAAGCATGTAGCTGAAGGCCATGGTGATGAAGATGCATGCCAGGGTTCCGCATATCGTCACGATGAATGTGATCAGATAGCCTCTTCCGAACAGATAGGCTTTTGTCAGAAGATATCTGTAAGCGTCCGTGGAAAGATGGGCCGGAATCAGGGAGAAACCGTTTGTGACAGCGTATTTTTCTTCTGTAAAGGAAGCCACGATCAGAAGATAAAATGGCAGAATGCACAAAATGGTGACAAAGATCAGTACAACATGGGACAGTGCAAGGAATTTCTTATGTCCGCGATTCATTTTCCCACCTCCTTAGAACATGGCGTCTTCTTTGCTGTACTTACGGATCAGCGCATTGAAAATCATGATCGTGATAAAGCATACAATGGACTGATAGAACGCTGCGGCAGAGGAAAGGCCGATATCCCCGTTTTTCATCAGCGCCCGGAATACATAGGTATCGATGGTGTCCGTGACGCCGTACAGAAGTCCCTGGTTGCGGGGAACCTGATAGAACAGACCGAAGTCCGAACGGAAGATACGTCCCATTGACAGTGTGACCAGCATGATGATGGTGGATTTCAGAAGAGGAAGGGTGATCTGTGTGATCTGCTGCCATTTTGTGGCTCCGTCCAGCTCCGCCGACTCATAGAAGGAACCGTCGATCCCGACCAGGGTGGCCAGATAGATAATGGAGCCGTAACCGATCATCCGCCATTCATAGACAAAGAGGAGAATGAAAGGCCAGTATTTCTGCTCCATGTAGAAGGAGATCGGCTGCTTGCCGATGGAGGTCAGGAAACCGTTGATGATACCGGTACGGTCTCCCAGGAAGGCATATGCCAGATAGGATACCACGACCATGGACATCAGGTAGGGAAGCAGCAGGAAGGTCTGATAGATCTTTTTGGTTGCTTTTTTCCGGATTTCATTGAGGAAAATGGCGATTGCCACACCGAATACGGTATCCAGAACGATAAAGGCAAGATTGTAGAGAATGGTATTCCGCGTGATGATGAAAGCATCCCTGGTGGCGAACAGATATTTGAAATTGCTGAGGCCTGCCCAGGGGCTGCCAAAGATGCCTTTGGAATAATCGAATTTTTTGAATGCGATGATCAGACCATAGAGAGGCATATAGTTGTTGATGAAGAGGTAGAGAAAGCCCGGAAGACCCAGCAGGAAAACGGGAATCCAGCGCTTATAATTCT
Source organism: uncultured Lachnospiraceae bacterium (assembly GCA_902779575.1). Classification (GTDB taxonomy): domain Bacteria; phylum Bacillota; class Clostridia; order Lachnospirales; family Lachnospiraceae; genus Porcincola. The sequence continues at coordinate 5,902 of CACZBW010000030.1, read as the reverse complement.
TTTTTTTCTTCGCTGCCATAGTTGACGATCCCTCCGAAAGACGTTGGTTGCCAGATGATGACATTATTATAATGGCTGCGAAAAAACGAAAAAAAGGAATTATCGGATGTGAAATTGGACAAAACGGACTTCCGGCGTACGGTTATTTCCTGTACTGTTTGGGTGAAATACCGGTTTCCTTCTTGAATACCCTGGTGAAATAGGCATAATCCTGATAACCGACCAGGGCGGCAATTTCTTTTACAGGGATATTTGTCTCCACGAGAAGCTTTTTTGCGGCTTCAATGCGTTCTGTAGTGATGTATTCCAGAATGCCCTGATCTGTCTCCGCCTTGAAAGTTCTGGCAAGGTACTGGGGATTGAAATGCATGATCTCCGCGATCCGGCTTATATTCAGATCATCCGCCAGATGGTCCTTTACATACTGCTTGACTTCTTTTTCGACATTCCGTTTTTCAGAGACCTGTTTCAGTTCCTGCAGCTGTCCTTCCGTACGGCTTACCGATTTCATGGAATAGTCCAGATTCCCCCAGCTGATGCTGCCGTCAGGCTCGTTTCCGTTCATATGATCTTCATAGTATTCCATTTTCCGGGTCATTTCATGGAGGGTTCTGGAGAATTCCTCATAATCGATCGGCTTGAGTATATAGTCATAGCAGCCTTGGCGGATGGCTTTCTGAACGTAGGAAAATTCCGGGTGGCAGGTCACCATGATGGTTCCCGTCAGAATATTCTGTTCCCGGATCCAGTCCACCAGTTCCAGCCCGGTTCCGCCGGGCATCTCGATATCACAGATCAGCACGTCGATCTTATGTTCATTCAGGAGGGCTCTTGCCTCTGTTATGTTTGACGCCTCGCAGACATGGCGCACATTGCATTTTTTCCAGTCGACAGATTCGATCAGGGCCTTGCGCGTCCTCGGTTCATCATCAACAATCAGAGCATTGTACTTCTTTCCTGGTCCTTTCTTTTTCTTCCTGCGGCGCCGCTTCTTTCCGCAGCAGCGGAAGAGTGATCTCGGTACAGGCTCCGCCTGATTCTGTATTGCTCACTGTCAGATCCACTTTTCCATGATAGAGAATATCCATCCGCTGTACGGTGTTGACAATTCCTACGCCCAGGCTTCCGTCTTCTTCCCTGGTTTCCAGGAAAGTACGGATGTTCTGAAGGGTTTTTTCGTCGAACCCCTGCCCTGTGTCGGAAATGCGGATCTTCAGTTTTCCTTCCTCCTCGTAGCCGCGGAGAATGATAAAAAGGGTATTGTCATTGACAGCGTACTTGATGCTGTTCTCCACGAAGGTCTGAAGAATCAGGGGCGGAATCAGGACGTCGCTCACCGAGTGTTCCCATTCTACAAAAAAGTCGATCTTGTTCTGGGTCCGTTCCCGCTGGATCTTCAGATAGTTCTCGATATGTCTGAATTCATACCTCAGTTCCACAAAATCTACCCGCAGATTCACTATATAGCGGAAATAATTCACCAGATAGATGACCATTTTCTTAACCAGCGGAAATTCATCTTCTTTATAGGTATAGATCACATTCAGCGCGTTCAGGATAAAATGCGGCCGGATCTGCTGGCTGATGTATTTCAGATTGATTTCCTGCTCTTTCAGCCGGGTTTCATACAGATTGTATTCCAGCTCATTGACCTTATCCATCATCTCATTCAGGCTGCTGCCCAGCAGATCAAATTCGTCCACGGTCCGGGAATTCCGTTCTTCCAGGCGGTATTCCACTTCTCCGCTTCCGTAGCGTTCCATGGCGTCCTTCAGCAGGAAAACAGGTCTGGAGATCCTGGAGTTCAGCCAGAGTACCACAATAACAGTTGAAGCAAATCCGAGAAATGCCATCAGGAAGACAATCCTGTGGTGGAGCGGCATCTGCCCGAACAGATGTCCTTCCGGGATAAGCAGTCCCAGATAGACAGCTTCGATTTTTCCGCTGTCCGGGACCACATAGTTGTCGTACTTTTTTCTCCCGGATTTTACTGATTTAATCCCGATTTCTTCAGCTGCGACTGTATCATGAAGATCTTCTTCACTCAGTGTGTTGTCTCCGAAGTGATCCGCAATGTAGAATTCGCCGCCGCGTACATCATCATTTTCCAGTCCCAGCCGGCTGATCACATAATCCGCGCTCATCCAGCATCCGCAGCAGGCTTTCTGGCTCCTCATGATATAGACCATATAGCGGCCGCTGCCTGTGGAGATCAGATGCCACTGATTGTAAATAGCGTCCTCCTGTACAAGTTTTTCAGAAATGGCATCCTGAAGATCCTTCTGTGAGATACCGCGGAAATTCAGGGAGGGGATATTTGGAAAATAGAGGAAGATACCGTCCACAATCTCATTGGCATTTTTCAGCGGTTCCAGGATCCGGATACTGTCGACCATGGCTTCAAGGTACTCTGTAATCTGTGCTCCTTCTTCCACATTTTTCAGGATTCCGGAACTGGGTTCGGTGGAAAAATATCTGGCGAAGGTAGATTCACACTGCCTCATGACATTCTGGAGCTGGATATAGCCGGAGCGCATGACGCTGAGATGGTTTTCGGTCTCCTGCTTTCTTGCCTGGTCATAATTCAGCATGGCGGTTACGAACACCGCTGCGGAGAGAAGGAACATGATGACCAGAGGCCAGAGGACGACCCGCTTCAGCACGGAACGGTATGGTTTCTGCATAATGACATCCTTATTATGAGAATATTCACACAACAGTTTATACTATTTTATTCTGGAAAGGTATTCCGGTTCAAGAGAAATCTTCTGCTGTAAAATGCAGTTTGTCATTTTTATCCAATTCTGGCTCCGTTTTTTCCTTTTAGAGGCTTCTGATTTATCATATAATGATGATGTAAAAAAGGACGGAAGCTGCGGAGCAGTCCGTACATCATAGTGATGCGTAAAGTGTATTTTTGGCCGCCGGCCGGTCCTTAATCATAATTCCAGCCGGAGACCGGAGCAGGACAGGAAAACGATCATGAATCTGAATGATATTCTCGAAGTGGAACAGCTGAAATACTGCTATGAGCAGGCTTATGCTCTGCACCGTCATACGGATATCCCGGATCTGTTTGTGCGGGAGCCGGACACGGTTTTTACCCTTCCCTCCGCCGGGGACCGGACTGTGGGCTGGGATCTGATCAACAGAAAATTCTGCGGGGAGCTGTATCATGTTTCACCTAATGAAGACAGCTTCCATACAGGCTGGCAGATATGCACTCCGCTGCTGTGGGAAGAGGAGGACGGGGAGATCAGAGGGATCTTTCCCACCTTTGGTTTCCTGGTACTGAGCATGGACGCCGAAAGCATGAAGCCGCCGTATCCGGTGCTGTCGACCCTGGAGCTGTGGCAGGACTGCTTTTCCAGGAGGGAAGACCGCTGGAAAATCCATTATCTGCAGGCGCAGTTCCTGCTGGGGCAGTTTGCATGGAGCTGGAATGCCCCGGAGGATAAGGGGCTTGCCGTACAGAAAAAGCTGCGGGACATTTCCCATCCGATGCTGAATCCCGGCCGGAACCCTTTTTCTGATTCTTTAGGCCGGATTGCTTTCTCTGATTCTACGGGCCGGATCCGGGAGCGGGCAGATCATGGAGAAGGCGCTGATCTGTATGGCATCCAGTTTGCCCAGAGTCTTTATATGCTGCTCTGGCAGTGCTGCAGAATGGACAGGATCCCGGACCTCGTATTTTCAGAGTCGGATGACGTTTCTGTGGATTATGGGGAAGGAGAGGTCTGTACCGGGCAGGAAGAGGTACGCCGCTTTTTCCGGGAGATGAAGGACCGCGCAATGCGCAGCGGAGGGCTTTTCCGCGTCGACCTGCCTGCCGGCCAGTGGATTCAGATCGCGCCGGACGGAAAGTCCGCCGAGGGGCACTGGACAACCATGAGCCGGCAGATCGAGCAGACGGAAGCGGGAAATCGGCATCGGATCGGGATTGGACATTTGTCCGGCAGCTTCTGCAAAGAGGACGGAATCTGGAAGCTGAAAAACATCCGATGGGAGAAGCTGCAGGAATTTGCGCCTCATGGGGAGACGCCGGATCAGAACCTGGAGAATTACAGGAGGAATCCGGAAGGCTGGCTTACGGATCTTCCCCTTCTAACCCCGCTTCCCCGGGAGGGCGCGGCAGACAGAACAGAGGAGATCCTGTTTCTGCGGAATGAGGTCCTGTCCTGGTTTCACAGGTTTAATATGGGAGAAACCCGGGAGGAGATTTTTCCCTGCTCGTCGGACAAGGTCCGTGAAACGCTCCGGGAGCTGCGCCGGAACAGCAGGTATATTCTGGCAACGTCCCCTGTCTTTCAGATGGACGGGCGCCTCTCTGAGGCGGAAGGCTTTTTCAGCGTGAGCCTTCTTGCCGAAAGAGGGAAAGATGAAATGACTTATATAAGGGGGAGCATAGGGATGACACTGGTAAGAGCAGCAGAAGGCTGGGAGATCAGCCGCTTCTCCTGGTACCCGTACGCGTCACCCGGAAACTGGAAAATGATTTAAGAAATGCTGACTGCCCGCAATGTCATTAACTTTATAAAACGGACATGATAACCGTAACCAACTGATGCGTCTCCTTTTACAATCCAGTGGCAGTTCAACCCGTAAGGAGAACTGCACACACTGGAAAAGAGCTCTTGTGACAACAGGGCTACGCATTTTGAGCAAACTTATCCTGTTAGTTTTAAAAACTTCGCTTATGGGTGTTCGAATAATTACCGGCTAATTGACCTTTCGTTCTGTGATAATGTCGATCCGGCCTGACCGGTACTATGTTTTCACTGATCTCATCGTAGAGCTTTTGGAATAACTCATCCTGTTTTTGAGGATCCTTTTCCAAGAGGATATAGATAAGATCACTTTTTAGCAGTCCGATACACAGTGTCCGGTTGACGGACATACGGTGTTTGTAATCGTTTTTCAGATGATCGGCCTGCTCTTGCTCAATATCGCGTGCAATGTCTTCTGCGATGTTACTGACATATATAGTGCTGTAGATATCCTGCTCCAACAAGATGGGTTTTGTGCCGGTAAAGTTCTCCATCTGCAAACGGTCCTTAAGAGTCTGATATGCCGTTTCTATTCTCCAGCGCAGATGGTAAATCTCACCAAAACAATCCGCTGGGAACTGGTCTCGTGGCAAGTTGGTTGCAAGAATCTCGTATTCGGTATGTTCTTCATCCAGCCAAACCCGCACCATGCGAAGCGGGAAACTGTCCCGACTCATGACAATGGCTTCGTCAGCAGTTCCCATATAGTGGGCTCGTCTGATTTTTGTAAGATGAATGTTTACATCCTCGTCATCTGAAGACAACGCCTGCTGCTCTGCTTTAAAATCTGACGATTTCAGACGAGCCACAAAGTAGATGTTGCCATCAATCATTCTCAAAAATGCCGGTGTTGAAGGATAACCGCGATCCATCGTGACCATAAACGGATGATTACCGATGGTCTCATGAACGGCTGCGACTTGTGCCTCTGCAACAGCCATTTCGTTGAATTTGACCTTGTTGATGCTGGCATCCAGGATCATGCGGTTTAAAGTATCATACAGACAGCCAAGTCCGATTTGGGCACAGGGTTTACCTCCTCTTTTGGATGCGTTTCCATAGAGGGCAAGTGTCTCCGGCGTCGTTGGGACATTGATGTCTGAACCGTCAGCAGCAAGTACCAGAAATCCATTGACAGTATACAGTTCTGTCTCTGGATCTGCATAGTAATTCCTGTTGTGGAATTGATACAGATCAACAAAAGCAGCCGGGTTCAATTTCATGCGCTGTTTCAAATAACCGGGTTTTGAAATCTGTGTATAATGGTACCGTAAAGTAGGACCACAGATGAGACAGTTTATCGTGAACATGATAAAATATCATTATAAAGGAGATTTCTATCATGGCACGAACAA
>CACZBW010000029.1 GCA_902779575.1 uncultured Lachnospiraceae bacterium | reverse complement strand
TTGTCATGGTTTTTCGAACGTTTGTTCTGATAATATTTCTCAGTATATCGTCTTTTTCGGCAAGTATACAGGGCAGACTGCACCCCTGAGCCGGGCTGGAATGAAGAATTACCGGTCGACAAATGCGAAGAGGGCAGGCGTACAGGCACAGATCTGAAACAATATATAAAAGTTCATGCCGGCTTACTCACGACTTAAGTCACGAGAATGTGCCAGCCAATTCTTCAAGGATTATCCGAAGAAGCCCTGACGTACAGGCGTAGAAGCGCAGAAAAGAAAAGAGACAGGATCACCGCAAGCCGGTGGTCCTGTTCGCTTTTTATCGCTATAATGTGATTACAGGGCGAAAAGGGTGGCCTCCAAAAATCGTATAAACAATTCTGACGTTTGGCGTCACAACTCATAGCAGGAGAAACCGGATGAATATATCAAGGGACCAGGCAAAGAGATTTATACTCATCAGGCAGGGCCTGCTGGGGAAACACCGCTTTATCGGCAAAGACGGAGCATATCAGTATGTCCGCCAGGCAGGCTGCATCCAGTATGATCCGGTGGATGTATGCGGAAAAAACGCCGAACTGACCCTGCAGTCCCGTGTGAAGGGATTCAGCAGGCAGACACTTGCGGATCTGCTGTATAAAGACCGGCTGCTTGTAGACTACAGCGACAAGGAACTGTCGATCTGGCCCCGGGAGGACTGGCCGTATTTCGCGGATTACAGAAAACGGAGCATGGAACACGGCCGGGGTTTTAAGGGAATTCCGGAACTGGAAGAACAGGCGATTGCCTATATCCGGGAAAACGGCCCCGTAAGCAGTGATACCCTTCCAATCGAAGGAAATATCTTCTGGCATTCTTCCATGCACTGGAGCGGAAACTGGCAGAAGGAATCAAAAGCTGCCCGTTCTGTCTTGGAGCAGCTGTATACGGACGGCGTTCTGCTGATCCATCATAAGAACGGGTCACGCAAGTTCTATGATCTTGCGGAGAATTATTTTGACGATACAATTCTGCGGGCTGAGAATCCCTGTACGGATGATGCGGCTTTTCTTCGCTGGCGGATTCTCCGGCGCATCGGGGCCATCGGCCTTTTGTGGAACCGGCGGTCAGACGCCTGGCTCGGCATCGGCATGACTACGGAACAGCGCCTTCAGGCCTTTTCGGAACTGGAGGCGGCCGGCGCCGTAACTGCCGTTCAGGTTGAGGGTATCCGGACTCCGTTTTATATACTGTCAGAAGATAAGCCGCTGATGGAAGCTGTCGTGAAGGATGAGACCGATACAAAAGCAAGGCTGGAATTCCTGGCTCCGCTCGATCCGATGCTCTGGGACAGAAAACTGGTCGAAGCAATCTGGGGGTATCAGTATTCGTGGGAAATCTATACCCCGGTGGAAAAACGGAAGTATGGCTATTATGTCCTTCCGATCCTTTACGGTCAGAATCTGATCGGAAGGATTGAAGCGATCGCGGACAGGAAAAACAGTACGCTGGAGATCAGGAATATCTGGTATGAGCCCGGCGTCCGGCAGACAAAGAAAATGGGGACCATGCTGGACGCAGCCATCAGGCGGCTGGCAAAATTCAACGGATGTGAAAATATATTGGTTCAGATGCCCCGCAAATAAATACCTGTGCCCTTCTTGATGCATGCACCGGTTCCAATCCGGGACAGCCGGGCCGGGAAGAAATGGAAAAGCTTCTTAAGTGCTGCTGCTATGATACAGAAGTAGACTTCTGACAGACGGAAGCCTTAACAGAGGGTCCTGCCAGGATCCGCTGGACAAATATTGCAGAACGCCCGGAAACGAGGAATGTGACCGCTTCCGGGCGTTCATTTTATCGTATGAGTATCATTACCCCACAGGATATGCTAAAATCATAAATATACAGATTCCAGCACATAATTCCAATCAATCAGAAGTACCGGGGAGGTTCAATCATGAAGCACATTCTGATCTTTGGAGACTCCAACACCTGGGGCTATGACAGCGCCAGATATATTCCGGAAGCGGACGCTTTTCAGCGCATGACGGAAACAGAACGATGGCCCGCCCTGGTGCGGAATTCGCTTGGACCTGATTACCAGATCACGGAGGATGCGCTGAACGGCAGGACAGTGGTCTGGGATGATCCCTACATGCCGGGAAGGAACGGCCTGAAAAGCCTTAAAATCGCGCTGGACGCGCAGACGCCGCTTGTGACCGAAAAGATCCGGGAAATGCTGGCCTGACTGCATCATCGGCCGGGTATCGGAAAAGCCGGTATAAGCAGCGGGTAAGGATCCCTGACTGTCATCCCGGCCGGTAATCGGAAAAACCGCATCGGAAAAAACAGCGGGAACAGGAAACAATCTGACAGGAGGATATCAATGGGAATGGAACAATATCGCATCGAGGCACACCCGGAAACCGACCCGAAATCGGTTATTTCCGGAAAGAACTACCGCATCAGCGTCCTCACGGAAGCGCTGGTCCGCTTTGAATACAGTGAAAACGGCCTGTTCGAGGACCGGCCGACGCAGAAGGTTCTGAATCGTGACTTTGAGACGCCGGACTATCATGTTTCCAGAGACAAAAACGGGATCCACATCTTTACGGGATCGATGGAGATTCATTACGATGAAGAGAAGTTTTCGCCGGGCGGCCTGATGATCCGCGTGGCGGGCGGCCGTTCGTCGGAGCGGCTGTGGCGTTATGGGGACAAATTGCGTGACCTGGGCGGTACAGCCCGTACCCTTGATACGGCGGACGGAGCCATCCCGCTGGAATCCGGATTGATGTCGAAAGCTGGGTTTTCCGTGATGGACGATACCGGTTCCATGGCGATCCTGCCGGACGGTACGGTCACGCCGCGCAGCAGGGAAGCCGTCGATTTCTATTTCTGGGCTTACGGACACAGATATCTCGATTGCCTGAAGGCTTTCTATCATCTGTGCGGAAAGCAGCCGCTGCTGCCCCGCTTTGTGTTCGGCAACTGGTGGAGCCGTTATCACCGGTATGATGAGACGGAATATAAGGAACTGGTGGAACGGTTTGAGAAGGAAGGGATTCCGTTCTCTGTCGCGGTCATTGACATGGACTGGCATCTGGTGCAGGAGGTGGATCCCAAATACGGGAGCGGCTGGACCGGCTATACCTGGAACCCGGCCCTGTTCCCGGATCCGAAGGAGTTTATGGACTGGCTGCACGCGCACGGAATGAAGACGACCCTGAATCTTCATCCTGCCGACGGCATCCGCGCCTATGAAAAATGTTATCCGGAAATCGCCCGGCGGATGGGGATCGACCCGGAAAGCGGGGACCCGGTACAGTTTGACGTGACGGATCCGCAGTTCCTTGAAGCATATTTTGAAGCAGTACTTCATCCCATGGAGGAAGAAGGCGTAGACTTCTGGTGGATTGACTGGCAGCAGGGGAATACCACGAAGATCGAGGGCCTGGACCCTCTGTGGATGCTCAACCATTATCATTATCTGGACAGCCGGCGCTCCGGCGCGCGGGGACTGACATTCTCCCGCTATGCAGGGCCTGGCAGCCACCGGTATCCGGTGGGATTTTCCGGAGATACGGTGATCTCCTGGGACAGCCTGGCATTCCAGCCGTATTTCACCGCGAACGCCTCCAATATCGGCTACGGATGGTGGAGCCACGATATCGGCGGGCACATGAGAGGCGTGCGGGATGACGACCTGACCGTCCGCTGGGTACAGCTGGGCGTCTTTTCTCCCATCAACCGGCTTCACAGCACGGATAATCCGTTCAATGGCAAAGAACCGTGGAAATACAATGATACGGCGCAGCGTGTGATGACCCGGTATCTGCAGCTGCGGCATGCTCTGATCCCCTACCTGTATTCCATGAACCACAGGGCATGGATGGAGGATGAACCTCTGATTCAGCCCATGTATTACAGGGAACCGGAGCGGGAGGAGACTTACGGAGTTCCGAATAATTATTATTTCGGCACGGAGCTGATGGTCTCACCCATAACAGAACCCAATGACCGGGAGATGAAGATGGGGAAAGCCGCCACATGGATCCCGGAGGGAATCTGGTATGATTTCTTTACCGGAAGAAAATACCGGGGCGGCCGTAAGGTTAATCTATGGCGTACGATAGAGGACATCCCGGTCCTGGCCAAAGCAGGGGCTATTGTGCCGCTGGACGGCTGCAGCCCGGAGGCAATGGGAGAACATCAGGCGGAACAGAATCCGCAGAAACTTAAGATCCGGGTCTTTGCAGGCGGCTGCGGCCAGTTTGACCTGTGGGAAGATGACGGGGTCTCCGCTGAAGAGTGTTCACGGTGGGCGAAAACAACGCTGACACTCTCCGATGCGGATGGAGATACGGTGTTCATCGTATCCGCGGCAGAGGGGGAGACAGCTGTACTGCCTGAAAAACGGGACTGGACGGTGTGTTTCGTCAATTGTGTCTGCGACACAGACAAAAAGAACAGCCTGTGCGTTCTGGCGGACGGAGTGCCGGTGGAATCTTTTGAAGCAGAACAGACTTCCGGAGGGCTGGTTGTTGCGGTCAGTGGTATACCGGTGAAGACGGAATTGCAGATCCGCTTTGAGGGCGGCCTGCAGGAAGCTGCTCCGCGGATTGAGGAGGAGGTATTCTCCGCCCTGGAACAGGCACAGATCAGTTATGACCTGAAAGCGGAGCTTTACGACCTGGTCTGCCGCGACGGCAGCAGGGCGGTTGCCACGATTATTGAGAAAGCGCTGCCCAGGGCACTGGAGGGATTCCTTGTGGAACTGCTGACGGCAGAGTGAAGCAGTACTGCAGACAGTATATGCGGCCTTTTGTAATACAAAACGGGCAGCCTGAAGAAATGAATACAAGAGGAGGAGCCAGGATATGTTAAACATCGGAACAAAAGCGCCGGCATTTACCCTGCCGGATCAGAACGGAGAAATGAGAAGCCTTGCCGATTATCAGGGGCAGAAGGTGATCCTGTATTTCTACCCGAAGGATATGACGGCAGGCTGCACAAAGCAGGCCTGCGCGTTTGGGGAACTGTACCCTCAGTTCCGGGAAAAAGGCGCAGTTGTCATCGGCGTGAGCAAAGACAGTGTGGCATCCCACAAAAAATTTGAAGAGAAATACGGACTGCCCTTTATTTTGCTCTCTGACACGGAGAAGGAAGTAATCCAGGCTTACGATGTGTGGAAAGAGAAAAAGAATTATGGGAAAGTCAGCATGGGGGTTGTCCGGACGACCTATCTGATTGATGAGAACGGCATTATTATAAAAGGATTTGATAAGGTGAAAGCCGCTGATAATCCTGCGCAGATGCTGGGAGAATTAGAATAAGGGCATTTTTTCTTAATGAAGCCGGTGATTATACCCGGCGGCAATGCCGGCTTTATATATGAGTTCCGGAAATCTGACACCGGGGAGCATTTCTTTCGAACAGGAAGGAATGCTCCTTTTTGCTGCCTGCATATCTGCATACCTGTTTTCGCGACGCAGCAGAATGAGTTATAATGTATTCTGATCTGCATATAAAGTCTGTGGGGGTGAATACACGTGATTTTCAAAGAAAGCAAATTCAAATTAAAAGATGGCCGGGAAGCGCTTCTTAGGAGCCCTTGCGAGGAGGACGCAGAAGAAATGCTCCAGTTTATCATGAAAGCATCTGGCGAAACAGAATTTCTGCTGAGAAGTCCGGAGGAATGGGCTGATTTCAGTCTGGATCAGGAAAAGGTTTTTCTGAATGCGGCCTGCTGTAATGAGAACAGTATGATGATAGCCTGTATTGTGGATGGCAGGATCGCCGGAAATTGTCAGATCTCTTTTTCAACAGGGATGAAAGAACGCCACAGAGCATCTGTCGCCATCGCGCTTCTGCAGGAATTCTGGAACCTTGGAATCGGGACAAAAATGTTTGAGGAGATGATTCACATAGCCGGAGAACGCGGTGAAATTCGTCAGATCGAGCTCGATTATATCGAAGGAAACAGCAGGGCAAGAAGCCTCTATGAGAAAATGGGCTTTCGCATTACAGGAGTAAAACCCGACGCGATTCGGATGAAAGATGGTTCCTTTGTAAATGAATATATGATGGTAAAGAAGCTTTAGTGCTGTTTTTAATAAAGTCCTGCGTCCAGGAAGAAAAAAGTCAAGGAGCATCCAGCCTCCCCAGGCAGAGGAGGAGATGCTCCTTTCTTTTATGCTGAGGACCGGCTGAAACCGGTCCTTTTTTATTGTCCGGAAGCGGAGGATGTGTATGTTACTGTCCACAGCCCCGTACCTTTCAGACCACAGGCCATCCGTGCCGCGCACGTATGCCGAATCTTCGATGCTCCTGTCTGAGGCTGTGGGGACGGTTCCTGCTTCGCAGGATAGCATTGCGGATTGCTGGAACCTGTGAGATAATTTGTTTATACAGGACGTTACGTTTGCCTGGAACAGCTGTATCCGGAAAGAGGAGGATACAGAAAGGGGTCGGATTATGAGTATAAGAATGCATAAATATCTGCTCAGGTTTCTTGTAACCGGCATGACGGCAATCCTCACGCTGAGTATCTGCGCAGGCGTGGCGGCAGAAAGCTATACTGCAAATATCATGCGCCTTCTGAACTATGAAGGGGATGTATTTATTGTTGATGAAAATGGTGAATACAGTTTCCTTATGGAAAATATGCGGTTCAACAATGGAGAGAGTCTGTCCACAAGTAAGGGCAGTATGGCTTCAGTTGGCCTTGACTCCAGTAAAATTCTTACGCTGGATGCAATGACGCAGGTATTGTTTGAAACCGTAAAAAACCAGATGAAGCTGACGCTCGCCTCCGGCAGACTGCTGCTGGATGTGCAGGAAAAGCTGGATGAAAATCAAAGCCTCGATATTGAGACATCCACCATGGTGGTCGGGATCCGGGGGACAGTTGTTCATGTGACTTCTTTCGACGGGACAGAAGAGGAGATGAACAGGCGGCTGATGGAGGCCAATCCCACATTTCAGGAACTGCTTCTTAAAATGCTTCCTGACAGCATAGATGGGAATATATCCCAGCTGGTTGTTCTGGAAGGTACAGCATCCGCAACTTACAGGGATGAGAACGGAGTTTCCCGGACGATTGAAGTAAAAGCCGGTGAAAAAATCACTCTGGTGGACAGAAATCAGGATGAAAGAGTTGATGGAACTGTTGCAGTCATGCAGGCAGAGAAAGAGGATCTGGGAGAAGCGACAGTCGATTTTATCAAAGGAAATCCGAAGCTTTTTGATAAGGTTGCCGGTGCGAGTGAAATTCTGACAGATGATGCGGAGGATCATCCGGAGACTCCGCAGCCGGAAGCGGCTTCGGCAGCCTCTGAGACACCGAACCCGGTGAGAGCGGCGGAAACGCAGACGGAAGTCCCGGAACCGGTGGAGATACAGATTGGAGAGCCGGAACCGGCGGAGCCGCAGACGGAGATTCCGGAACCGGCGGGGATGCTGACAGAGCCGCAGACGGAAGCCCGGGAAGCGGCGGAGATTCAGATTGGAGAGCCGGAACCGGCAGAACCGCAGACGGAAACTCCGGAAACAGCGGAGCCTCAGACGGAGACTCCGGAAACAGCAGCATCCGAGACTGAAAGACCGGAGCCGGAAGAAGCGCAGACGGAAACTTCTGAAACGGAGGAGCCGCAGACGCATATCCATGAGGAGTCAGATCCGGAAAGAGAAAATGAAGTCGCCGCCACGTGTCTGACGGCAGGAAGTTATGATGAGGTCATATACTGCAGAATCTGCGGGGAAGAAATCAGCCGGACCTATGAGACTGAGGATGCCCTGGGCCATGATTTCGGAGAATGGACCACAGCGGAAGACCCCACCTGCACAGTACCGGGCGTGCGGCGCCGAACCTGCCGGCGGTCAGGCTGCAGCGCGGAGGAGGAGGAATCCATTCCTGCAACCGGCGTGCATCAGGCGTCAGCCCCGGTCAGGGAGAATGAAGTCGCCGCCACCTGCCTGGGAGAAGGAAGCTATTATGAGGTCGTGTACTGCAGTAGCTGCGGGGAAGAGATGAGCCGGACCTCCGGGACTGAGGCTGCCCTGGGCCATGATTTCGGAGAATGGACCACAGAGGAGGACCCCACCTGCATAGTACCGGGCGTTAAGCGCCGGACCTGCCGGAGGTCAGGCTGCGGAGCGGAAGAGGAGGAATCCATTCCTGCAACCGGCGTGCATCAGGCGGCAAACCCGGAAAGAGAGAATGAAGTTGCCGCCACCTGCCTGGGAGAAGGAAGCTATTATGAGGTCGTGTACTGCAGCAGCTGCGGGGAAGAGATGAGCCGGACCTTCCGGACTGAGGCTGCACTGGGCCATGCCTATGGCGCATGGACTGTAGTTAATGCCCCCACCTGTTCCGCACCGGGCGTGCGGCACCGGACCTGCCAGAGGTCAGGCTGCGAAGCGGAGGAGGTGGAATCCATTCCTGCAACCGGTGAACATAAAGCGTCAGCCCCGGTCAGGGAGAATGAAACTGACGCCGGCTGCGAGACAGCAGGAAGCTATGAAGAGGTCGTGTACTGCAGTACCTGCGGGGGAGAACTGAGCCGGACCTCCGGAACAACAGCCGCGTTAGGCCATGACTGGGGGGAATGGGAGGTAATCGAAGCGGCGTCCTGCCAGCCGGGTCTGGAACGCCGGATCTGCCAGCGCTGCGAAAAAACGGAGGAGAGAACCATTGCCGCGACAGCAGCGCATGATTACATAGAAACGGGTGAAACAGATGAATATGAATATGAAGAAGATGGGGATACTGTTTATGTATTCGTATCTTATAAGCAGTGTTCTGTATGTGGGGATAGAATCAAGGAAGAAAAGAAAGTTTTGCATGATCCCCATTATGATATAAGCGGATAAGAAGCTTACAGGAAGAGGAGAATATGTATGGATGCACTGGAAGCCATTTTCACCCGGAGAAGTACGCGCAGGATGAAAGCGGAACTGCCGCCGCCGGAGCTGATTCAGAATATCATTGAGGCCGGCCGTGCCGCGCCAAGCGGCTCCAACAGTCAGACCACCCATCTGATTGTCATCACGAAAAGTGAAGTTCTGTCAGAGCTGGCGGCTATCGTACAGGATGTCTTCGCCGCCATGGAAGTCGGACCCGACGCCTACGTTTCCCTGAAGCATTCTGTCAGCGCGGCGAAGAAAGGCGGTTATGTGTTCCACTACGGCGCTCCTGTACTGATCGTGACGGCAAACAAAAAAGGCTACGGGAACGCCCTGGCGGACAGCGCCTGCGTACTGGAAAACATGATGATCGCCGCCAATGCGCTGGATCTGGGTTCCTGCTGGATCAATCAGCTGCACTGGCTGGATGAAAATGAAAACGTCCGGGCTTACATGGAAAAACTGGGACTGAAGGAGGACGAAACCATCACGGGCGGACTGATCCTCGGATATGGCTATGACGGGCTGCCGGTGAGAAGCGAACTGAAGCGGACCGGAAATCCAGTCACGTATATCAGTGATGGCGACTTTTAGATCATGACGAATAATCATGCCTGGGAATGATCAGCGTCCATAGTGTCAAACGGTCTGAAACAGCTGAATCTGTGCTGTGACAGACCGTTTTATGATGATATTATGAGCGACAGCAAAACCAGATTCGGCTGCAGACTGCAGCCGAATGCATGTTTGCCGGCTATGGCAGTCAGGATTTTTGTACATCGAGAATACTATGATAAGGATGAAAGTGTAAAACTATTCTGATTTACAGAAAACCGGCAAAGGAGCAGCGCGAGATGAGAGTGAATATATCGATTGATGTGGAGATGTGTCCTGTCCAGAAGAGGATTTATAAAAATATATTTCCATACAGCAATGAGATTATACAGATCGGGGCTGTTATGATGAATGAGAACTATGAGATCCTGGATGAATTCAGTTCTTTCATCAGACCGGATTTTGGAAAGATCAATTTCTTTATTCAGAATCTGACGGGAATCAGTGAACGTGATGTCAGATCAGCCCCGTCTTTAGAAGCCGCGCTTCACAGTTGAGCTGGCTTGCCATAAAGAAGAATCTTTCGGTGTCAGCCTGGGGGATTTGCTGCAGGGTGTTTCCTGGAGAACAGCGTAGAAGACAGAATTGAGGTGACGGGTATGAAACAAAAAGGATCAAGCAGAATGGGATTGTTCGGGGAAATCAATCATTATGATGAAAAGGGCAGGAAGATTGGAGAAAGCCGTCCCTCCCTGTTCGGAGGGTATAATGAATATGACTCCAGAGGCCGCAAGATTGGAGAGAGCCGCCCTGGTTTGTTTGGTGATATGAAACACTATGACCAGAACGGCCACAAAACCGGTGAAAGCAGATGGGGACTGTTTGGCAGTCTTAATCACTATGATGAAAAAGGTAAGAAAACAGGGCACAGTGACCGCGGCATATTTGGTGACTGGAAAGATTATGATGAAAGCAGATGAATCAGTTTGGAAAAATCGGTTTTTGCTTCGAGTATATTTACCTGCTTCATTTTGTTCACCTCAGGAAATTTAGCCAAAAGACTAAGCTGGTCTTTCTAGCTATGCTATATCTGTAATACAGATAAAATCAAGAGGCTCTGCACAAAATTTGTGCGGAGCCCCTTTCATTGTTACTATTCACAGCTCCGCTCCCATCAGACCTCAGACCATCCGTGCTTCGCACGTATGACGCATCTTCGATGCTCCTGTCTGAGGTTATGGGGGCGGGTCCTGCTTCGCAGGCCAGATTTGAAATCAGAACCTGCTTCTTACGTGCAGGCACGACGAAGCAGAACCTGATTTCAAACAGGCTGTGAATAGTAACCTTTCATTATCTTAAATTAAATGCCATTAACTGCGTTTTCTCCGGCCACCTTGCCATAATACATAGCCATGGCGTGGCTGACACCTTTTAAGCCGATGGGATACTGGAGGCCGAAACGTCCGCCCTGCATATTGCCGGCGACGTAAAGGCCGGGGATGATATCACCGCAGACCTGGCGGCCCTGCTCATCGGTGATCTCAGTAAAGGTATGGCAGTCCTCGTCGGATTCCAGGCCGCCAATGCATACCAGCATAATGGCGGTGGTAAACATATCTGCATAGAAGGGTGCAGTGTCTACCGGCATCAGTCTGGAAGGTACCTTGTTGAAATCCTCGTCCACTCCCTTAGCGGCCAATTCATTGTACCGTGCTATGGAAGCCAGAGCAGTCTGCTGAGCTTTCTCGTCGTCAGGATAGACCTTTCCAACCAGCTCCTCCAGAGTATCTGCCTTCAGGCAGCGGCCGTCGGCCACGGCGGCTTCGAGCTGATATGGGCTCTTCCAGTTGCGGTAGGTCGCATTGTTCTTAGGCGCTTCATCGGCGGAAGCGTAATCCTCAAAGTAGCACGCACCGCCGTGGGCTGCCGGCATATGAGTCACCTGTTCCGGCCAGTTGGCGTCGAAGAACTGCCAGCTTTGCATGAGCCGGGTGGCTTCGATCTGGTTCTCCAGCTGCTGGCCTGGCAGGTCCTCGTTCATGAAACGCCTGCCATCCATGTCCAGATTCAGAAAACCTGCGTTACCCATCACACCTACGCCGCTGAGGTCTGCTCCGCCGCCCATGTGGTGGATCATCGGCGCGTTGAAGCCCATGACCTTCGCTCCAGCCCAGGCGCCCATTCGCAGGCCATCACCCTGGTTGGTCTGTTTGCCGTTAACGTCAAAGGAGATAAACAGGCGGTTGTTCTTATGGGTCTTCATGATGTCCGGGGCGAAATGGTACATACAGGCATCGTTTGAACCGTAATCTCCGGTGGACAGTATAACACCCTTTCCGGCGGTCAGCTTCAGATATTTGCCTCTGTTAGGGGAATCAGGGTTGTCATCCAGTGCGTACACACCCACGCATCGACCGTCTTCCATGATAAGTTTGCGTCCGAAATGACCGAAATAGCCTTCAACTTTTCCAGTGTCCAGAGCCTTCTGCCAATTGGCATTAAAGGTTGCGGCCTGGCTGGGCAGAAACTCCACGGAGGTCGGGAAGCAGGGGAAGCGTTCCTCTTTCCAGTTGTAGACGTGCTCATTGCCATCGGCGTCCTTGTAACTGGGAAGAGGCCGGAAAATGGGCACCAGGAAGTCGCCGGCATTTTCATCCTCGATAGGCTGACGGGTTTCGTCGGCGATGAACAAGTTCTCATCCGCGCCCATATACCAGTCGAAGGCCTCGCCGATGTTGGCCGCCCATTTGGCAGTGATGGGGCGCTTTACACGGTAGCCGGATTCATTGACGTGAGAGTCCACGATCTCGGCTACTTCCTCTGCCGTCAGTGCGCGTTCAGGCCAACGCGCATTCAGTGTGGGGCTGTTGATGACAGCAAATTCACCGGAGCGGCACTGAGGTGCAGCCGCGCCGTCAATGCCGATGACTGTTGCGCCCATCTCGGCGGCAGCACGGGCTGCGGACACGCCCGCCAGGCCCAGCCCTACCACAATTACATCGGCGCTGGCCTCATCATATACGTCGGCATCCGAAATCTCGGGTTCCTCGCCCAGCCAGTCGTCGCCGGGGGCTGCGGTCTCCTCTGCAGGCGCTGCTTCTGCCTCGACAGCCAGCCCCATAGCCTGCGCAACACAATTCGCAGCTGCCTTCTTTACCGCGTCGCTGGTGATCGATGCGCCGGTCACGCCGTCGATGTCGGAACCCTGGGCGTTCATGAGCTGCTCCGCAAGTTTCCCGGCGGCCGCTGCGCCGATCTCCGCAGTCTCGCCGCCGGAATCCACGATAACATCCACAATACTTGTCTCGTCAAAGGTCATCGTCACGGTGACCAGGCTCTCAAGTCCCTGCTCGCTGGCCGAATAAGTGCCGGGTGTGTAGATTGCCTTTGCTTCCGCAGCCAGGGCAGTTCCCATCGCAGCGCTGGCGGCCGCCCCCAGCGCACCCACTGCTGAGACCTTTAGGAAATCACGTCTTGTAATGAATTTAGACATAAACACTACCTCCTTGTTTGTATATTATTATGTCTATTATCGAAGGTTTCAATTGCTTATGGAATCTCCGATCCCTTATAATGTATTTAGAAAAACTTCACACAGGAGGATAAGCCCTATGCTTAAAACGGCGCTGAAGATCTTTATCCAGGTCTGCAAGTCAGGCAGTTTTACCAAGGCGGCGGCCAAACTGTACGTCACGCCCAGCGCTGTCATGCAGCAGATGGACGCACTGGAGAAGGAGTATTCTGTCAGACTGTTTCACAGGACGCATCATGGTGTCATTCCTACTGAGGCAGGTCTCTTTTTATTGGAAGAGGCCGAGGAGATGCTTCGCCGCTCCGCAGAAATCAGGACACGCATGAATGCCATCTCAGAAGGCAGTGAGACGGTATGTATCGGTACCTCTCTCCTGGAAAAATGCCGTCTGCTCTATGATTTATGGACGCTGTATAGCCAGAAGAATCCATCCTGCCGCATTGAAATGGTCAACATCAGCAGCGAAGCAAGGATTCCCGACTGCGCGGATCTGATAGAAAGCCTGAACAGCGGGCTCCAATGGATGCACGAGTGGCAGTTTTTTGAAATATGCCGCGTACCAATCGGCATTGCGATGGAGAGTACCCATGTCCTGGCGGGTAAAACCATTCTGGAACCTGAAGACTTGGCAGGACAAGAGGTGGGCGCCTTTCGGGGAACGGATTATGAAGGCCACTCAAGTTTACACCAAAAGCTGAAAAATGTAAGCGCACAGGTGCACTGGCAGGATATGCCTTCTCCTTCCGTCTTCTGGGAATGCGCTTTCCAGCATCGCCTGCTGCTGGCGCCGCTGTGCTGGACTGATATACTGGCTGGGCTGACAATAAGACCTGTGCGATGGGAATTCATGCTGCCTTATGGGATATTCAGCCGGCAGCATCCCCGGGATGAAGTCCGGCGTTTTGTCCAGTATATTCAAAAGATTTACTCTGGCAGCAACCCGGATGATATCGTGCCCGTTCTGAATTATTAATTCGGACAGAAGCTTTTGCTGTTATATTTTTATTTCTGTCTGCAGAAAAAAGAATAAATATCAATTTTTTGTGTTATAATACTGATAAATAAATCCCATCAATGAAATTGGATACGCATTACAGAAGAAGGTGACGAAGAGACAGGAGATAAGGCAGAGTAATACAGGCGTCTTATCTGGCACAAGGGGAATCTGCAACAGCTTATTATGAAAGGAAGGGATCTGCATGAAAAAGAGAGTAACGGCATTATTGGTTTCCTTATTGCTTGCGCTGCTGTTTGTAACGAGCGCATATGCCGACACATACTCGGCGTGCGGCATGATTATCAGGCCGCCTCAGAAGATGAGTCTCTACAGTAAGTCATCCAAGTCTATGACCTATGCCAGAACGACGGGAAAGGTGATAGATGTATTAAACTACAGCGTGTATCCTTATGAAGAGTCTTTTGATATTAAAGTACAGAGCGTGGCGCGTGCTGTGCGCGGAGCAGGTTTTACGAATGTAACCGCAGCAAGGGTCATAAACTTCAAAGACGGCAGGAGAGCAGTTTACAGCACCGGGTATAAGAAAGCCCGGGAAGGCCATCAGTATGCAGTGTCGCTGTTTGTACAGCTGGGCAGAAAAGCGATTCTGCTTACAGATATGCGTACCTTTCATAAAAAGAGATCAAATCCGTTTACTTATAAATGTGTGCTGAAACTTGCGAATACTATAAGAACAAATTAAGGTGCTTATGGGATTAGCTGAAGCGTTTTTTTAATACCAATAATTTGTATGCGGGTATATCCCCGGGCGGCAAGGATGCCGCCCGTTTTTTTTGACGGGGAGAGGGAAGCGGATTATGTGCGGACGGGTGTGCTTTTAAAGCGGATCAGATTCTGCGGTGACATACCGTACTCTTTCACAAACGCCCTGTAAAAGACAGAATAATCGGAAAAACCATATTCTTTGAAGACCTCGGAAGGTTTCTTTCCATTCACGAGCGCGTCTCTGCTCAAAGCCAGCCTTTTTTTGATAATGTACTGATGCAGCGAGATTCCCATCCGGTCCTTGAAAAGATGAGAAATATGATATTTGCTGACGAAAAACAGATTCGAGAGTGTATCCAGACTGAGGTCTTCGTTAATATGTTCTTCGATATAGCGGATCAGGTTCTGATCGAGATTCTTTTCATTTTTTCCATACCTCTCGGGATGCAGGCTTTCATAGACTGTCCGGTTGAGAAATAACAGCAGTTCATTGACGCCCAAAGCAACAGCCAGCCGTCTTCCAAAACGGTCCGAGTAGATTTCCTCAAGAACATGAAAGATCTTACGCTGTACGGTGTTAAAGGATACCTCATTAAAATGCCAGACAAAGCCGCAGTCATCCGCAGTTCCCGTGAGGAAAAGAAATTCATCCGAATGTACGCTCAGCTTGGAAAGGAAGCGCTTCGTGATCCAGAAAACGACTCTGCGGTAAGGGACGGCGGGATTATGAATCTCAACATAATGCGGCATCCCGGGCGGGATGATTAACATGTCTCCGCTCTTCATCCGGTGAGAGGAATCAGAATAAAACATGGTTACTTCCCCTTCCAGAAAAAAATAAAACTCATAATAGCTGTGAGAATGCTTTTCCACATTGCGGAAATTCAAGTCTTTGTAATAGTAGATCTCGAAATCCCTGGAAATCATATACTGACGGTTCAGGAATGCAGTAGCCAGATCTTCTATCATGATTCTCTCCTGTGAGGGCGTGTCGGTATGTCTTCGTTAAAAATAACATAATACAACAAGTTTTGCAATATTTGGAACAAGCCTGACAATAGGCCGGATTTCAAAAAAATGCTATTTTTGAGATACCAAAAAGAGACAGATCTCCGGTCAATAAACGAAAGAGAGAAAGGGGGAATCATATGCTGTATCCGATCATGTCTGAGTCAAGGAGTGTATTGGATCTGTCCGGAATCTGGGATTTCAGGCTGGACAATGGCGCGGGTTTTGCAGAGAAATGGTATGAAAAACCGCTTCCGGATGCTTTGAAGATGCCTGTTCCGGCGTCTTACAACGATCTGAAGGAGGATGTGGATTTCCGGGACCACTGCGGATACGTTTTTTATCAGAAGAGATTTTCTTTCCCGAAGAATCTTTTTAAACACCAGCGTATCGTTCTGCGCTGTGAGGCAGTTACCCATTTTGCAAGAGTTTACCTGAACGGGATAGAGATCGGGAACCATCTCGGGGGCTTCCTCCCATTCGAGTTTGAAATCGGAAAAGAACTGCGGACGGACAACCTGCTGACGATCGCCGTAGACAACCGGATTGATTACCATACGCTTCCGGTGGGCAATCTGGAGGATGTCTGGGGTTCCAGAGGGAAAAACAAGATTCAGAAAAAAGCTAATTATCCGAATTTTGACTTTTTCAATTACTGCGGGATCACCAGACCGGTCAGGCTTCTCGTCATGCCGGAAAGCTATATTGATGACATTACCCTGGTTCCGGAAATAGAGCTGACAGGAGACGGAAAGGGGAATGCGATTATCCGGTATTCCATCGATACCTGCGGGGAAGATGACTGCTGCCTGGTGGAGATCCTGGACAGAGAAGGAAAATGCGTCGGTTCTTCAGAAGGGAAAAGCGGGGAGATTCATCTGGAAAACGCAACCCTCTGGCAGCCTCTGAAGCCTTGGCTGTATCGGGTGAAGGTCCGGTTTGGGAAAGACGTATATGAACTGCCCTACGGGATCCGGACCGTTGAGGTCAGGGGTACAGAGTTCCTGATCAACGGAAAAGCCTTTTATTTCAAGGGCTATGGGAAGCATGAAGATACTTTCCCCAACGGACGGGGGGAAAACCTCCCAATGTATGTGAAGGATATTTCACTGATGAAATGGCAGGGAGTCAACAGCTTCCGCTGCAGCCATTATCCTTACAGCGAGGAAATGATGCGGCTTGCGGACGAGGAAGGCCTTGTGGTCATCGACGAGACGCCGGCTGTAGGACTGAATCTTGCTTTCGGCGGCGGCGCAAATTTCGATGGAAAGAAGAAAGGAACCTTTGACAGGGAGTACGGCCTTCAGACCTTCCCGCATCACCGGGAGGTCATCCGCGACCTGATTGCGAGAGACAAAAATTATGCCTGCGTGGTGATGTGGAATATCGCAAATGAACCGGACGGCTGCGGCGAAGGTGCTTTTGCCTATTTTGAACCGCTTTTTGCCCTCGCGCATCGTGAGGATCCGCAGAAAAGACCGGTGTGTATAGCCAGCGCGCAGATGGCCGGGGGGCCGGATACAGATGTCTCTGCCAGGCTGTCCGACGTGATCTGCCTGAACAGGTATTACGGATGGTATGAGGGAGGCCCGGATCTCCGGGAACCCTCCCAGTGGCTGCGAAAAGAGCTGGAAGAATGGGAAAAACTGGGGAAACCGCTGATCATCACCGAATACGGTGCAGACACGGTAGCGGGGCTTCATGATACAACGCCTGTTATGTTCACGGAAGAATATCAGCTGGAGTATTACCGGATGAACAACCGGGTCCTGGACGAGTTTTCATTCGTGGTCGGGGAGCACGCATGGAATTTTGCCGATTTTGCCACAGGCCAGGGCGTGAACAGAGTACAGGGCAACAAAAAAGGATTATTTACCAGAGACCGCAGACCGAAACTTGCCGCGCATTATTTCAAAGAGCGCTGGCATACGATTCCGGACTATGATTATAAAAAGGAAACAGAATAAGAAAGGAGATTATGATGAAAAAACAGTTCTCATGTGCTTTGGCGGCAATGCTGGCAGTATCCGCTCTGATGCCTGCAGCGACGGTTTCCGCGGAGGAAGGCACCTGGAAGATGGTCATGGAGGTTGTGAACTATGGATTTGATGATCCGGACCTTCTTATGGTACAGGATGCAGTAAATGAGATCACTGTCCCTGCGATTGGCGTAGAGGTAGAATTCCTGACGGTTCCGATCATGAACCAGGCAACAAAGCAGGGACTTCTGGTAGCCGGAGGGCAGCAGATCGACCTGGTGGTAGCCGGGCTTCTGACAACTCCTTCCAATCTTGTTTCCAGCGGACTTCTTCAGCCGATCACTGAATATGTGGAAGGCTCCGAAATCCTCTCCGGGCTGGGAGAAGGGATTCTCGAGGCCTGCAAAGTGAAGGGAGAACTCTATGCATATCCCGGCTCGATCGCAAGCGGGAACAGAGTTTCTTACTTCTATGACAAGGATCTTGCAGAGGAGTACAATATCGAAATGCCGGAAAAGATCACCACGGCAGAGGATTGGGAGGCTCTGTTTGAGGCGGTAAAGGAAAGCGGCATGCCGCAGTACGGGATCTCTCTCGGTGACGGCGTGGCCTGCGAATATGAGTGGGCGCCGTTCGATTCCCTCGGCGATGACGCTCTTCTGTCCTATGGCGTGGTCATGGATCCGAAAAACGGAACAACGGTGGAAAACTATTTTGCCACAGAAGAATACATGCAGAAATGCAAGATGCACAGGGAATGGTTTGAAAAGGGATACTGTGTGCCGGATTCCGTCAGCAACGGATATACGACTACGGACTCTATGAGCCAGGGGCTGATGCTGGGCTTTGTTTCCAATTCAAATCCCGGAAACAGTACCGCATACAAATCAAAGACTACGGGCAAAAATCTCGGAGAAGTTCCGATGACGGATATTATTACCAAGACAAGCAACGTGCTTAATTTCTGCTGGGGCGTTTCCTCCTCCTGCGAGAGACCGGAGAAGGTCGTGGAATTCCTTGAGCTGATGTTCTCCAATACGGAGCTGGCGAATCTGCTCAACTACGGAATTGAAGGTGTTCATTATACGACCACAGAGGGCAGTAAAATCATCGGTTATCCGGAAGGCGTGGATGGCAGCAGCTGCGGATACGGTTCTTTTGTAGGCTCATACGGCAATGTGAAAGAGATTTATCAGAGACCTCCGTTTACAGACGAAGATATTGAAGGTTTTTCTGATTATATTTATCCGAATGCGGAGACCTCCAAATTCCTTGGATATTCCTTTGATCCCACGAATGTGACGACTGCACTGACTGCGGTATCTGCAGTGATCGGGCAGTACGCTCCGCCTCTTGAATGCGGCGTTGTGGATCCGGAAGAAAAGATTCCGGAATTCCTGCATGCGCTGGAGGCAGCCGGCATTAACGACGTGATCGCGGAAAACCAGGCACAGCTGGATGCCTGGCTGGAATCAAAATAAAGCTGCATATGATGTGTGTCTGTAAGTCTGGGGAGCTGCGGCTCCCCTTTTTCCTGTCCATTCCAATCAGATCTGCTGTCAGCCGGATTCCTGTACGCAGCGCAACCGGACATAACAAAAAACATAAAATTCTGTTATGTCCGGTTGGTAGATTTTCCGGCAACCATGATTAACAATAATCATATAAATCGAATTTCAGGAGGTTTATTATGATTATTGCAGAAGTACAGGACCTGGTGAAAAAATATCCTTCCTTTGAGCTGAAGAGTATATCCTTCCATCTTGAGAGCGGAAGAATCACAGGCTTTATAGGCAGAAACGGTGCAGGAAAAACAACAACGATCAAGTCCATGCTGAACATGATTCATCCGGACAGCGGAACAATCCGGTATTTCGGCAGGCCCATTGCAGGAAATGAGGCGGATATAAAGAAGCGGATCGGTTATTCTACGGGAACCGTCAGCTGGTATCCAAGGAAAAAGATACGGGACATTGTCAATATTGTAAAAAGATTTTATGACACATGGGATGAAGCAGCTTATCGGAAATATCTTGATCTCTTTGGAATAGACGAGATGAAAACGCCGCTTGAGCTTTCCGAAGGGATGAAGGTGAAAGTAAACCTGATGCTTGCGCTGGCGCACAGATCCGATGTGCTGATTCTGGATGAACCGACGAGCGGACTTGACCCGTTTTCCCGAAACGAGCTGCTGGAAGTATTTAATGAACTTCGGAACCATGGTGTGACCGTGTTTTTCTCTACCCACATTATCAGCGATATAGAGAAGTGCGCGGATGATATTGTATATATTTCAAAAGGACGAATCGTCGCGGCGACGCCGAAGGCAGATTTTATCCGGGAATATTCTGAACCCGGTGAGAGCCTTGAAGATACGATGCTGCGGCTGGAGGGAGGTGCGGTTCATGCGTAATATACTCCGGAAAGAAATGCGTTTAAGCGCGTCGGTACTTTCCTATCTGTTCATTCTCTTTGGACTGATGTTTTTCGTTCCCGGTTATCCCGTCCTCTGCGGTGCCTTCTTTGTGGCGCTCGGATTATTTCAAAGTTTCCAGACAGCCAGGGAAGCAAACGACATCGTGTTTTCAGCACTCCTTCCTGTCGCCAAAAGCGATATTGTAAAAGGAAAATATCTCTTTGTCTGCCTGATCGAGAGCTGCGCGTTCCTGCTTATGGCACTTGCTGCCGTCCTTCGTATGACAGTTTTTTCGCAGTCCGCAGTATACCGCGGAAATGCGCTGATGAACGCCAACTTCTTTGCTTTAGGAATGGCGTGTGTGATCTTCGGCCTGTTTAACTCGATCTTTGTGGGCGGATTCTTCAAAACAGCCTATAAGTTCGCGCGTCCCTTTGTCACCTTTATCATTGTCTGTTTTCTGGTTATATTTATAGCAGAAGCACTGCATCATGTCCCGGGACTGGATAAGCTGAACGCCTTCGGTACGGACGATCTGGCCATGCAGCTGATTCTGCTGGCGGCAGGGATCTTCATTTTCCTGCTGCTGACCGTACTTTCATGCAGGAGAGCATGTGAGCAGTTTGAAAGAATAGATCTTTAAGGAGAATCCGGCAATGTTGAAAGAGAATCTGGTTATGCTGCGGAACCTTCATGGATATTCGCAGGAAGCGATCGCGGAAAAAATAGGCATTTCACGGCAGGCTTATGCAAAATGGGAGACCGGTGCCACCGTTCCCGACATTGAGAAATGCAGTCTTCTTGCAGAAGTATACGGGACGACCATTGACAGCCTGGTCAGGACAGAACCCGTAGAAGGCGTGGGAATGATCCCCCCAGCGCCAAAAGGAAAGAATATCTGGGGCTCTGTCGCAGTCAATGACAGAGGTCAGATTGTCATTCCGAAGGGCGCGAGAGATCTGTTCGGGCTGACGGGAGGACAGCGCCTGATTGTTCTCACCGATGAACATGGGATTGCCCTGATACCGGATGAGGCATTTATGGCTGGTATGGCAAAGGTGATGGAGCAGATGGACAAATCGGCAGCCCTGCCGGCCTTTGGGAAGAGGAAAGAATTCTGATGAATAAAATGATTTACTTTATGATGACAGCGCTGATGGCGAACACTTTGCTCAACTGTTCTCCGTCCGTCCATGCAGCTGAGACCGGAAATCAGGGGGTCCTGACGCGGCTCGACGATGAGGGTTACCTGTATTACATGGACTACACAAAAGACTATTACAGTCCGGAAGTGATGAACGCCATGCGGGAGGCAGGCTATATCGATCAGGGCTGTTCCGTCTTCATTACTCATAATATCGAAGGGGAACCCATCAGCTGCCGGAATTATGATTATCCCCACCGGGTTTCTAAAGAAGACCGTTCCCTGACCGGGCTGAATATCATCCTTCACTGCAAACCGGAAGGCAAATATGAATCTATTGCCGTGGCTGACGCAGTCTGGTGCGACGAGAATAATCCGCTGCTGCAGCGGGGAGGTCCGGACCAGGAGGGGTTTGATCCTGCCATGCTGGATATTCTGCCCTATCAGTGTATGGACGGAATCAATGAAAAGGGCCTTTACGTCTCCATTCAGCGTGTTGATATCAAAGAAGGGGAGCAGCCCGGGAGATTCCCGGCCGGGTCCAGCATGCTGCTGCGTCATATGCTGGACGACTGCGCAAACGTCGATGAAGCGATCCGGAAAACAGAAACCGGAATTCTGCTGCCGGAGGACTGGCAGGACTGTCATTTTATGGTGTCTGACGCAGCCGGCCGCAGTATGGTGATCGAGAGCAGAAACAGTGCGGTCAGTATCATTCCTTCTGATATCTGCACGAATTTTTACCTGGGCAGTGATGATATGGAGGACTATTACCGGAATGGCAAACTCCGGGAAGAGGCTGTTAAAATGACCGATGAAGATATGACGCCGGATTATCATTACGGCTACGGCCATGGTTACCATCGCTTTGTGACGATTCTGGGACAGCTGGAACGCTACAGGGATACGGCGAAAGAGGAGTACTATACAGTAATGCCTGAATCAACAGCACTGGTGATTCTCCAGAGCGTGGCGCAGAATCCTTATACGAATGCTTCCGGCATCTCCATGACACAGTACAGCGCGATTTACAACAATGAAAAGAGAACAGTAAAAGTCTGGTCATTCTAGGACTATTCGAAATATTTCTTATTTGATGTGGAAGGAAACCAGATCTCAGCCGGTGAATAAACCCGCTCTTGAATCTTCGGTCAAATGGCAGCTGCGAGGCTGCATTCAGTTTGGCAAATAAGCCGCAGTCTGCTCATTTTTTTATTCAGCGTGGATGTTTTTCTGAACCTGCGTATATAAGTACGTCAACAAAACAACAAAATCGTTGACGGACACACCGCCGAAAAAGCGGCGGCAAATATAAAACACAGATATAACCTGAAATATCACAGTATTTGATTATTGAGATTCTTAAGGAGATAATGAAAATGTCCAAGACTGTAATGAATAAAGAAGTGAAGCTTACTAAGGAAGAACTTAACAAAGTATCCGGTGGCTATCCCGGTATCGGGTGCCCTCTTTTTTACCCGGATCGTACCAGTGTTCCCAAGTTTGAACCCAAGGAGGAGCCTAAGGACGGCGGAGCTACGGGCGGCTGGTAATCCTTAAAAAGCGACAGAGTTTTCAATTCCCGGGCGGCAGTAATGCCGCCTGATTTTTTTTATAGGAGAAAGAGTAGTAAGATAATTTATAAGGGTATACAAAGAATCTTGACGGCTAATCTGAATTAGCTTATAATCAGGCTAATTCAAATTAGCCCGATTGAGAGGAGAGTTAATGGATACGAAACATAAGATCCTTGATGAAGCACTGACACTTTTTTCTGAAAAAGGGTTCGCTAATGTTTTTGTTAACGAAATAGCTGAAAGAGTAGGAATTAAAGCACCGTCATTGTATAAGCATTACAAGAGCAAGCAGGCTATATTTGATGCGATAATCGATGAGATGAATCACAGATTTGAGCAGCAGGCACAGGCTCTTACCATAGATGGCACTGATCCTGCTGCGGATGCCGAAGTATATAAAAATATGGACGAAGACCATCTGGTTAAATTGGGAACTGATCTTTTCAAGTACTATCTTCATGACAGTTATACCAGAAGGTTCAGGAAGATGCTGACTATAGAACAGTTTCAGGATAAGGATCTTGCCAGGGTTTATTCGCAGCAGTATTTTGATATGCCGCTGTCTTATCAGGGAATGCTGCTTGGACTGCTGGTCTCGCAGGGGCTCCTTGTAACGGAAAATGTTCCGATCATGACACTGCATTTTTATGCTCCCATATATATGCTCCTTACGGTTTGCGACAGAGAGCCGGAAAGAGAGCAGGAAGCACTTAAGCTGATGGAAGAACATATCAGGCAATTCGATAAACTTTACGGGAGGAATTTCTGATGAAGATAACTGTCATTAACGGAACAGAGAAGCATGGAATCACATATAAGCTTAAAGAGGTATTCCTGGATCAATTGAGAAACGAAGCAGAAATCACAGAATTTTATTTACCCAGGGACTGTCCCAACTTCTGTATCGGATGCACGGTTTGTTTTCTGGAGGATGAACATAAGTGCAAGGATGCCGAATATATTCAAAAGATAGAGAAGGCTATATTAGAGGCGGATCTTCTTGTGTTCACATCGCCGGCATATGTGTTCCACGCAACCGGCGCGATGAAGGCAATGCTGGATCATTTTGGATATCGGTGGATGCCGCACAGGCCTGCAAAGGAAATGTTTGGAAAGCGGGCGGTCATTATCACGCAGTGTCTTGGCGCCGGCGGTAAATCTGCCGCAAAGGACATTAAAGACAGTCTTTCCTGGTGGGGAATCAGTAATATCAGAGTCTGCAGTTTCAGGCTTATGGGTGATATTCACTGGGAAAAGCTTTCGGAGAAAAAGAAAAAGCAGATGACTGCAAAGATAGAGAATATTGCCAGAAAAGTAAATCAGATTGATTTCACTAAACCTGCCAGAACCGGGCTTGTAACAAAATTCAAGTTCTATGCGGTAAGAATGATGCAAACCGGACTTGGGAAGGACGATCCTGAGTATGCCGATTATAAGTATTGGAATGCGAATGGATGGATCGGTACAGAAAGACCTTGGAAATAGAGACGCGAAGACAGAGCGGAAGATCGGACACATTGATCCGGACAAAACAGAACATAAAAAGACAGGGAATGCTGCCCTGCAGGGAAAGCAGATCGGAAGCGGAATTATCCGGGATGCATGCGCGTTTTTGAAGCGGTATGGCAAGACGGCGGTTCGGCTGGGCATAGCCAAGGCTAATCCGCAGGCCAACCACTTCTGGAAAAAGAACGGTTTTATTGTTATTAAGGAAGTTGATCGGGAAGGCTGGACCGTTCTTGTTTCCGAAAAACAGCTCTGATTGCGGCCCCCGGTTTACCATCGAGGATATGGAAAACAGGGTTGACAGTTTTGGATTAAGACGCGATTTTCATATAAACGCCAGTAAAAAGGATCAGATGTACTGAACAGACTCTCCAGAGATCTAACACGTCGAGAATATCACGTTGATTATGGACGTTTATTTTCTGCATTTCGCAGTAAGTAAGCGTCCTTTCATATTGTTGACGCGGGCCAAATACTCGGTTAAAATATAGCCAAATACTCGGCCGAGATACGGCCAAATGCTCGGCCAAAATTGAGACGAATACTCGGTTGCAACGTATGCACATAATCGTTTCAGCCGCAAAAGGAGATATGCAGTGGAAGAATATTATCAAAGAGTTTCAGATAAAGTGCTGTTGGATCATTTAGAGTCCAAAGGAGCAGTGCTGATTGAAGGGGCTAAATGGTGCGGAAAAACAACCTCTGCAAAGCATATTGCAAAAAGTGTCATAGAAATGGATCGCCCTGATATGACGGAACAATACCAGCAAATGGCCAGAATTAAGCCCTCGAATCTTCTTGAGGGGGAGGTTCCACATTTAATTGATGAATGGCAGAT
>CACZBW010000028.1 GCA_902779575.1 uncultured Lachnospiraceae bacterium | reverse complement strand
TCTGGGACCTCTTTCTATTTTTATGAAAGACAGTATACAGAGCAATTCACGGACAATCAACAGAAGCAGAAAACGGTCATTTTGAAAGAGCTAAAACATCCTGAACATCAGCGGAATCACGCTGATTAACAGCAACGGGTGGTTTATTGTAGAAATTACGATTTTTTACCTGCTTTTCTATGTGATCTTCCGGCTGGTCCGAAACAGGGACGCCGCGCTTGTCCTGCTGTGCATGGCCGTGGCCGGGATCATGGTTTTCAGCTTCTTTCAGGGACATGATCCGGTAGTAGCCAAGGTCCACTGGTTCAGGGGAGAATGGTGGTATAATTCGACGATTTCCTTCATTTTCGGGCTGGTCTTTGCGCGTTTCCGGGCTCAGGCGGAAACGCTTTTCCAAAAAGGTTATGCTGTTTTGATGGGGATTTCTTCCGTACTGTTCGTACTGACACTGCGTGCTTCCATTTATTGTGTCCGGCGTTATGGCTATTACCGGATGGATCTCTATACCGACGTCGTGCGCAATTCCGCCATAACACTGGCTTCCCAGATGGCAGCCTGCATCGCGTTTGTGATCTTCGTCCTTCTTTTGAACTGGAAGCTGGCTGTCGGCAACCGGGCCCTGCGTTTTCTGAGCGGAATCAGCAGGGATCTATTCCTGATTCACGGATATTTTGTCAGCAGAGTCTTCGGCTCTATGAGAATGCCCCAATATCTGCGCTATGCGGCAGTCCTTTCCTGCAGCATCGCCTGTACGGCTCTGCTGTCTCCCTGCATCGACTATCTGGTCCGTCTCGTGGCCCGTCTGCTTTTGCGGGCGGCGGCTTTTGTCTCTGAGCGTCTGCAGGTGGCGGCCGCAGGCTCTTCTGATGGCGTACAATCGGCGGCTATAAACTCTGAGCATGTACAGGCGGCGGCCGCAGGCTCTTCTGATGGCGTACAACCAGCGGCTATAAACTCTGAGCATGTACAGGCGGAGAGTGAAGGCTCTTCGCAGTCAGTTCATTCTGCCGTCTTTCCCGGACGCGTATGGGCTGCGGAAAAGCGGAAGAAGAGAAGGATTTCCGGAAAGACAGCTGTTTTCGGCGTGCTGCTTGGCGGGGCCATCCTGCTTTCATTTTCCCTTTCCCGGAGGTTCCTTGCGGCAAGGGAATACGCCGAAGAGTGCAGGACACTGCGGCAGGCGTCAGTCGGAGAGGAAGTCCTGTGGGGGCGCTGGGAGACGGATCCGGGCAGGCCCGGGAAGGAGCGGCTGTCCTGGACCGTGATTGCAAAAGAACCGGGCAGAGTATGCCTGCTGAGCCGGTTCGGGATTGCCGGCAGTTACTATCACAGGAAGCATGAGGCGGTCTCCTGGGAGGAATCTGATCTGCGGAAACGGATGAATTCGGAAGAATATACCCGCATGTTCAGCAGCTATGAAATGAAAAGTCTTCTGGAGGAAGACGGCGATTATCTGACCCTGCTGACGGTGGAGCAGCTGATGGACCTGTATCCGCTTCAGCAGGACCGGGTTCTGGCTGTAACGGAAGCGGCCAGGCGGCAGGGCACGAACGCGGACCGGCTGAGTCATTATGAGATCTGGTTTGATCAGATGTACTGCTACTCCTGGTGGTGGCTCAGGGGAGCGCCGGCGGAGAAGAGTATTACCGCTCCGATCGTCAATATGGACGGCAGTGTGTCCATGACAAAGAAACCGGTTAATAAGCCGAGCGGGGCAGTCCGGCCGGTTCTGTGGGTGAATCCGGATCTTTGAGAAAGGCTATACTATCCATGTAATATGGATCAGGATCTGATACACTCCGAGAAGGTGCGGGTATATGTTGGGCAAACTCTAATCTAAAAAGAAGCGAGGCTGCTCTCAATAGGAGGGCAGCATTTTTTTGCACATCCATTGTACATCTGGAAAGCATGGGGAGGGTCTTTTTTGTCCAACAGATTGTTTTTTCGTCCAAAACAAAGTACAATTGGATGAAAATGCAGGACGCTGGATGAAAGGGGGTATTATGAGATCGTTTGATTACAGCAGGCTCTATGAAAAAGCCTGGGATACAGATATTCTAAATCTTGTCGCAAAGATTCACGAGTGCAAAGGAAGACAAGATTTATTCATTAGGCAGAAGCCTGTTGAACTGGATCGCCTTGTTGAGATTGCCAAAATACAGAGTACGGAAGCATCCAATAAAATCGAGGGGATTGTCACGACAAGTACTCGTATGAAACAGTTGTTTGAAGAAAAGACGACTCCTAAGAACCGTGATGAGGATGAGATCATGGGTTACAGGGATGTGCTGAACACGATTCACGAGAGTAATGAATATATTCCGATTCGTCCGTCTTATATACTTCAGCTGCATCGTGATCTATTAAAGAGAGCAGGTTTTTCTTATGGCGGACATTTTAAGAATGTGCAGAACTATATCAATGAGACAAAGCCAGATGGAACTGTAGTTACCAGATTCACACCGATTGCGCCTTATGATACTCCGGATGCAGTAGAAAATCTTTGCAATGCCTATGAACAGGCTATCGCGAATGAGAAGATTGATTCACTGATTCTTATTCCGACGTTTATCTGCGATTTTCTTTGTATTCATCCATTTAACGATGGTAATGGACGAATGAGCAGACTACTTACATTACTTCTGTTGTATAAAACCGGATATAGTGTAGGAAAGTACATCAGTATAGAAAAGCAGATAGAGAAAACAAAGGATCGGTACTATGATACGCTCGAAGCGTCAGATGCCGGTTGGAATGAAGAGGAAAATGATCCGACACCATTTATCAGATATATGCTTCAGGCTATTCTTGCATGTTATACAGAGTTTGAAGAAAGAGTAGGCTTAATGTCCGATACCGGAAATGGAAGTACGGCATATGACATTGTCAAAAAGTATACCGGGGAAAAAGTCGGAAAATTTACAGGGGCAGAGGTTGTAGCTCATTGTCCAAGCATAGGAAGGTCCTCAGCCCTTGCAGCACTTAAAAGACTTACTGAAGAAGGATTTATCATTCGGGAAGGATCTGGAAGAAGTACATTTTACGTTCGTGCTGACAGCAAATAATTTTTGTCCAAATAGATGCCGATTTGGACGAAAAGCATTACGATTGGATAAAAAAAGAGAAAAACTTTATGCCTGCAGGGCTGTTTAGTGAGAATGGAGAAAAATGGAAATGATAAGAAATGACATCAGTTTCGTAAGGAACGGCTGCAATCTGCACTGTGAGCTGCTGCTGCCGGAAGAAGGAAGGGGTCCTTTTCCCGTGGTGATTCTGTCGCACGGTTTTAACGGCTGCTCGGAGCACAGTATCCCTTATGCGGAGATATTTCTTAAGCATGGAATTGCAGCTGTGATTTTTGACTTTATCGGCGGCGCCATGGAGTCAAAAAGCGGCGGCAGGATGGAAGACATGTCCGTAAAAACAGAAGAGGGGGATCTTCTGGCGGTCATGGAGAAAGTCTGCTCTCTACCGGAACTGGACAGTAAGAATCTCGTTCTTCTGGGAAGAAGCCAGGGCGGGCTGGTATCCGCGATGGCCGCTGCCGGACGGGAAGACCAGGTACGGGGGCTCATTCTGCTGTACCCGGCATTTAATATCCCCGGAGATCTCAAAAAGATGTATCCGGATCCGGAGAAGGTTCCGCAGCGGCAGGAGTTTCTGGGAGCCGTGGTCGGCCGGAATTATTATGATGATGCTGCGGATCTGGATGTGGAGAAGATCCAGAAGTCTTTCCGGGGGCCGGTTCTGATCATCCAGGGACAGAAGGATCCGGTAGTCTGGCCCGGGACTGCGGAGATTGCGGCCGGCCGTTACGAGAACTGCCGCCTGGTCCGGCTTCCGGAAGCGGGTCACGGGTTCGGCGGAGAGGATTTTGAGAAGGCGGCGGAGGAATCCGTCCGTCTTGTTCTGGGAAGCTTAAATATGTAAGCATAATGTGATTACGGCTCTAAAGTGTAAGTTCGCAGGAAATCAAAAACCGCAGATCATACCGTTTGGACCGGTTTTGACCTGCGGATTGTTTTTTCAGGAGAGTGCTGGCTCCCGAAGGAGCCAGCGGAAGTAAGAAAAGTTCTCAACTTGCTGCGCTATGACACTTTTGTCTGCAGTAATTTGTACTGCATGGTTACAGATTACATGCCAGACGTGGAGAAACTGTGTAGAAAATATGGAAAATCTGTGTCTGAAATTTTGTTTTGGCTGCTCAGACAACTCTCAGACCGTCTTCTCGGTAATCGGCTCCGCGAACGGGCCCGGAATTACTCTGGATCCGCGGTGATCGCCGAAGTAGTCGGTGTTGAAGAAGATGTCGGTTCCGTCCGGATTCTCATAGCGCTCTTCCGGCTCGAATGCTTTTCCGAGGGTGTCGGAGCTGATCATCTTTGCTTCGAAGTTACCCAGCAGGCTGTAGAGGTTGGTCTTCAGGACCGGACGGCCGTCGGTTTCCTCGATCTCGATCGTGACCGGGCTTTCGGAGTCGACCAGCTTGTTGACCTCGTTTTTCCAGGCTTTCGCGCCTGCCAGATAGACGTTTCCGTCCGCCCAAACCGGAAGCGGTGACCAGTGCCAGGGCTCCAGGCCTCTCATGTTCGGGGTTTCATTGTCCATGTCGAAGTGGGAGATCCACTCTTCATAGGTGGGATATTCATCCATGACGTGGGTTCCGACTTCGCGGTTGTCTGTCTGCTTGGAATTGTCACTGTCGCTGCGGACGACGAACTCTTCGGACGGCCAGCGCTGCACGAAGATGTTGTTGTAGAAACGGTCATCTCCGTGAAGGATGGTCATGAAGCCCATGACTTCCGTGCGGTGCGGCATATGGTAAGGCGTAAAGCGCTGGCGCAGCTTGCCTTCCACGATGGTGTCCGTGCCGCCGCCGACTGCCGTGAAGGATCCGCAGATCAGGTTGTGGACCATGGCGACGCCTTCTGTCGCCATACGGAGCGTCGCGTCGGAGAGCAGGATATTGTGGTCGATCAGGGTCGGGCCGTGGCCGACTTCCACGAACAGATCCTGGCTCATCATGCCGCCGGTCAGCTGCTTCGCGAATTCCGGACGCTGGTTGTCATGGAGCAGGTTCTGCGTGATTCTGGTACCCTGGGCCTCCCAGTCTGTCCAGATGCCCATGGTGCAGTGATGGATATAGTTGCGGCGCATGATGACGTCGATGGCGGCATGCAGCTTGATGCCGGCGATCTCGGCTCCGCCCAGCTCCATCATGTTATTGATATGATGGATGTGATTGTCTTCAATGATGGAGAATACGCCGCCCATACGGCCGATGATTCCGCCCTGCTCGCAGTTGTGGATGTTGTTGCGGCGGATGATGTGGCTTCCGACCTTCTCCTTCAGCCATCCGTGATACTGGCCGCGGCATACGGCGTCGCGCTCCATCTGGGTCGGGCTCTTCACGTGTTTGTAGGTGAAATAATGATCGTTGTCCGGATCATAGTATTTGCCGATGCAGATGCCGGCGCACTTGCTGTTGCTGATCTCGCAGTCCTCGATGATCCAGCCCTTTGACCAGTTGGGACCGATCATGCCGTCCTGGAAGGCGGCCGGCGGAGCCCAGTTCGTGGCGGCTTGGGTTACGACAAATCCGGATACGGTGATGTATCCCACGCCTGTCTTTGAGGGGAAGAAGCATTCTCTGCGGACGTTGATCTCGATGCAGGCATCATTGGGATCCGCTTTCTGGAAATTGCAGAAGAATACGGTGCGGCCGTCCTTCTGCTCCGCGTACCATTTATAGGTGGAAGCTTCCGGCTCCCAGGAGCACTCATAGACTTCGCCCTTCAGGCATTCCTCCAGGGAAGCGGCCTCATAGAGCATCTTGCCGTTCAGATAGACAGCGCCTGTATGTTTGCTGCGGCCGGCGAAATACCAGTCTCCGTAAACGTAGGTGGTGTAGGGGTTGTAATCCCCGAAAATGCTGTTGTCCACGCTGGCGGTCCATACATTTCCTTCATAATGGGTCCATCCGCTTACTACTTCCGAACCTGTGATGACGGCGCCGAGCGGCTGCTCGCTGCGGTAGACGATTCTGTTTTCTTCCGTACCTGCGTTCTGCGGGTCGACATACTCGCGGTAGATTCCGGGCGCTACGAGGACTTCATCGCCCGGGCAGGCGATTTTTGCCGCGTCGCTGATCTTCTTGAAGGGCATCTCTTTTGAACCGTTTCCGTCTCTTCCGGCTTTCTGGTTAACGTAAATAAGCATATCGCTGGGGGTTCCTTTCTTATGTGAAAATATGTAGATGAAAATTAAAGAAATTAGATAATCTTTGAGGGCTCAGGGCGCTCAAAGCCGTGTGCTGCGCGGCTTGCGAAGCAAGCCTTCCGCTGCGCAGCACTGCGATCCGCCGGATCGATGTTTTTCGATCCGGCTTCCTGTTCTCAGGTAAGAATTTCGTGGACGGCGTCCTTCAGAAGCCCTGTGAAAGCGTCTTTCAGTACGCTGCTGTCCTGCCTGCCGGCCGGGGCCTGCGTTTTCGCCGGCGCAGTGTCTCCGAAAAGGATAGCCCGGGCCGCTGCTTTGGAAGCGAAGGGACCCGGAAGCGGGTTGACTGCCTGACGGTTTCCGAAATAGTCCTCGTTGAAGATGATGGAGGTTCCGTCCGGATTCTCGAAATATTCTTCCGGCTCGAAAGCCATGCCGAGGGTCTGTGTGGAGATCGTCGCGCAGCTGCTCTTCGGGAGATAGTCATAGACATTTGTCTCCAGCTGCCAGCCGTTTTCGGTCTGCTTCAGGCAGACTTTTATCTCCTCCGGAGTTTTGATCACTGCGTCTTTCTCGGCTTCTGTGGGCTTTGCGCCGTTGAAGAAGACATTTCCGCCCACCCAGACCGGAAGCGGCCAGTAGTAGATGTCGCGGGACTTGTCAGAACCCATGCCCACGTATCCTTCGAAGCGGGAGACGTATTCTTCCCAGGTCGGATATCCCTCGTAGGGGGCGGTTCCGACATCCAGGTTTCCGTCGTCCCATTCAAAGTTTTCACCCATCGCGTCGCGGATCTGGACCATGCCGGGGCGCATCGGCTTCTGGATGAAGATGTTGTTGAAGAAGCGGCAGTCTCCGTGAAGGATCGTCATGAAGCCCTCGACTTCCGTCTGGTGCGGGACATGGTAAGGCGTATAGCGCGGGGACGGACGCTCCGGGCTGGAGCCGTTGTCGACGCCGTGGCCTACCGCGGTGAAGGATCCGGCGATCAGGTTATGCACGACCGCGACACCCTGGGTCGCGAGCTTCATGGCGCGGTCGGACAGGAGCAGGTTGTTGTCAACCAGCGTCGGTCCGTGGGAAACCTCGATGAAGATATCCTCGCCGGCGCCGTCATTGCAGCCCGGCTGGGTGTTTTCGTCGAAGGGAAGCGTGTTGTCGTGGAACAGGTTCTGAGTTACGCGGGTGCCCTGTGCCTGCCAGTCGAGCCAGAGGCCTCTGGTGCAGTGGTGGATATGGTTCCTGCGGTAAATCACGTCGATCGCCGCGTGCATTTTGATGCCGCCGATCTCGGCGCCTGCCAGGTTCTGGCGGTTGTTGATGTGGTGGATATGATTGTCCTCGATGATGGAGAACACGCCGCCCAGATGGCCGACGATACCGGTCTGGCCGCAGTCATGAATGTTGCATCTGCGGATGATGTGCGAACCGATCTTCTCTTTGGTCCAGCCTTCCCGCTGCGCCTGCAGGATGCAGTCGCGCTCGGTCTGCGTGCCGTTTTTCAGCTTCTTGAGAAGCCATTTGTTGTCGTTGTCTGGTTGCAGATATTTGCCGAGGGAGATGCCGGAGCATTTGGAATCGGAGACTTCGCAGTCCTCGATGATCCAGCCTTTGGACCAGTGCGGGCCGATCATGCCTTCCTGATAGGCGGTCGGCGGCGCCCACTGGGTCGCGGCGCAGCGGACTGTAAATCCGGAGAGGGTGATGTAGCCGACGCCTTCTTTTGAGGGATAGAAGCAGTTCCGGCGTACATTGATCTCGACGTTTTCAGCGTTCGGGTCGGCGCCCTGGAAATTGGCCCAGATCAGTGTCTCATCCGCGGCTTCGTCCTGCTCGGTGTACCAGGCGTAGACGGTGAAGGCGGGATCCCAGGATTTCTTATAGACTTCCGGTTTCAGGACCTTCTCGAGGGAAGTCACTTCATAGAGGGCTTTCCCGTTCAGGTAGACTTCTCCGGTATGCGCGATGTAGGAAGCGATATACCAGTCGCCGCTGACGAGAGTGGTATAGGGGTTGTAACTGCCGAAGACCCCGTTTGGAATCCGGGCAAGGTAGACGTTCCCTTCGTATTTTTCCCAGTTTTTGACGACTTCAGCGCCGGTGATGACAGCTTTTCCCGGCTCGATGCTGCGGTAGACAATCCGCTTTTCTTCCGTGCCGGCCTGCTTCGGATCGACATATTCGCGGTAGACGCCGGGCGCTACCAGGACTTCATCGCCGGGGCAGGCGACCGCGGCGGCTTCGGAGATATTCCGGAAGGGATATTCCTTTGAGCCGTTGCCGCTTCGGGTGTATTTTCTGTTTACATAAATCTGCATAAAATTCCTCCGAGTGCTGGATTATGTTGATTTAACACTGCTGTTCGCAGGCTTTATTAAATCAGAACCTGCTTCTTACGTGCATGCATGACGAATCAGAACAATAGGTACTCTATTCAAAAAACTCCGTATACGCAGTCTTGCGCAGGAAACTGCGTCAAAGCTGTGGTATACGGAGTTTCCGCTTTTTAGGACGCGATATGGCCCGAAGGGGCTGCCGTGCCTGCAGGAGCAGACAGAACAGGGCACCCAGGGGCACCTGACTGATGCGTCTGCGATACCTGCACCGGCAGACAGGTAAGCGTCTGTAAGGACCGCTCAGCCTTTTACAGCTCCCGCCATCATACCTTTGACAAGCTTATCCTGGAAGATGATAAACAGGATAATCATCGGCAGGGCGGACAGAACCAGAACTGCAAGCATCAGCGGCATGTCCGCGGAGTGCTCGCCCTTGAACTGGCCCAGTGCCAGAGGCAGGGTCTTGGAGGAGGGCGATGTCAGCAGCGTGTTGGCGAACGCGAATTCATTCCACATCGATACGCCGTTGTAGATGGCCAGTGTGGACAGGCCGGATTTGGACAGCGGCAGGATGATCCGGAAGAAGTTGGAGAACTTGTTGCAGCCGTCAATTTCTGCGGATTCCTCCACCTCCTTGGGGATCGTCATCATGAACGCGGTCAGGATGAAGATCGACATGGGCAGGGCGAATGTGACGTACGGCCCGAGCAGGGCGAACAGCTTATCGCGCAGTCCCATGGCGTTGGTCATCTTGAAGATCGGGATCAGGGTTACGTGCATCGGGATGGACATCATGGCAACGATGCCTGCGTAGATGAGTCCTCTTGCCTTGAAGGTCATGCGGGAGAGCGGATAAGCCGCGCACGCGGAGATGGCCAGCATCAGCACCAGGGAGCACGCTACGATCAGGACGCTTCGTCCGAAGTAACCGAAGAAACCGTTTTTCACGATGTTGGGGTAGTTGTCAAAGTACCAGGGATCCGGGAAATGGAATACGCCCTGTGAAAGCATGTCGAACTGTTTGCGGAACGAGTTCACGATCATGAAGACAAAGGGAACCAGCGCCACTACCAGCCAGAAGAGGGCGAAGAAAATGGCGACGCCCCATGCGATGCGGCTGTTGCGTTTTGATTTGCGGTAATCGATTTCCTGAGCATTATTCATATTAGTAATCCTCCTTTACCACAAATACTTTCTGGAACAGCAGCGCGATCAGCGTGATCAGAATGAACATTCCGGCTGCCACGCAGGAGCCGTAGCCCATGTTAAACTGCGAGAATGACAGCTTATACATGTAGGTTGCCATCAATTCGGTGCCTCCGGCCGGTCCGCCCTGGGTCATGTTGAAGACCATATCGAAATACTTCAGGGATCCGATCAGGGACATGGTGCATGCTGTTTTGAAGATCGGTCCCAGAAGCGGAATCGCGATCTTGAACAGATAATCCTTCCTCGTACATCCGTCGATGACGGCTGCCTCGTAGAGGGAGGTGTCGATATTGCCGTAACCGGCAATGAAATAAACCATGTAGAACGGAGTGAACTGCCAGGCCATAACGCCGATGATGGCGAACAGGGCCTGCGGATTTCTTCCGAGCAGGTCGACATTCACCTTATGCCCTGAGAACAGGGTTGCGATGGCGGAGAAGAGACCGCCGTTCGTGGCCAGAATATAGTTGAACAGGAACGCGATCGCGACTGAACTCATCAGGTACGGGAAGAACCAGATAATCTTGAAGATATTGGCTTTCCTGCCGCTTGCGTCCAGGAAGGTGGCCAGAAGAAGGCCGAGCGGGATCTGCAGAAGAATCGAGAAGATCATGACTACGACGTTGTGCATGAAGGATGCCCAGAACTTGGAGTCATGGATCAGGGTATTCCAGTTGCTCATACCGACGAAAATCTTGTCGGACGAGATACCGTTCCACTTGTAAACACTCGTCACGAAGGTGTCGATAACCGGATAAATCATGTAAACACAGATCAGGATCAGCGCCGGCGCGAGAAAGACCGTAGCCGCTATAGCTGTGCTTTTTGCTTTTGCCTTTTGGAGGCTGTTCATAATCTAAGTTCCTCCTTCCTGACAGGGGAAGCTTTCCGGCGAGAAGCAGGATTGCAGCCTGCAGTAATTATGATGATGTGTGCGCCCGGGAAGAAGTACCGTCCATATGGAAAACATGCCCACAGGATCAGGGATCCTGCGGGCATGCAGTACGTTACTCGTGCAGGAACAATTCTGCGCGGCTTTCCCGGGAAGCAGTTCCGGA
The DNA here is from genome assembly GCA_902779575.1 of uncultured Lachnospiraceae bacterium. Lineage (GTDB taxonomy): Bacteria > Bacillota > Clostridia > Lachnospirales > Lachnospiraceae > Porcincola. Next base: position 16,793 of record CACZBW010000028.1, on the reverse strand, counting down.
AAGCGATCCGGAACGCTCATACAAGAAAGCTCAGCAGCCTGCCGCAAGATAAATCTGTGAAGATTCGTCAGACTTTACTCTGCAAGAGCTGCCTGCATAGCAGCGTCATGAGCTTCGCCGATTTCCTGCGGAGTCTTGCTCAGGCCGAACAGCTCGGTCATGCAGTCTTTGTGTACTTCGGTAACGGACGCCGGCAGATACTGGTCATACCACAGCTGTACGTTGGAAGCGTTGAAGAATACGTCAGTGATGGTCTGCATGATCTCATCAGGCTGCTTGTCGAAGCCCTTGATGGACGGAGTGGTGTTGTTTTCCATCTGCTGCTCGTTGTAGGTATCATCGTTGTAATACTGGGTAGCCAGTACATAGCATGCATTCAGCTTATCCTGATCTACGCTGCCGTCTTCCTTCCAGCAGTTGAAGGAGAAGCCATTGCCGATCGCGGTACCGATCTCAACATTCTGCGGTACGCCGGCTTCTTTTGCTTCTGCATCTTCCGGGAAACGGAACACGCCGAGGTTCTGGTCATACCATTCCTCGCTGTCGGTCTTGATGGAACGTGCCTGCCAGGAGCCGTGAAGCATCATAGCGCAGGTGTTGTCATACAGAAGAGCTCTGTCTTCGCCGTTATCGGTAACCAGAGAGTTGAAGCCTTCGTTGAAGTAGCCTTTGTTTACCCATTCCTGGATCTTCTCGCCTGCATAGATGAATGCCGGGGAGGTGAAGGATCCTTCCTGAGTATAAGCTGCGTTGAACTCATCGTTTCCGGAGTGACGGGCTACCAGATACATGAAGTACATGGAGCCTGTCCACTTGGAGCCGTTTGCCAGTGAGAACGGAACATAGCCTGCCTCGATCAGCTTGTCGCAGACTGCTTCAAGTTCGTCGATGGTCTGGGGAACTTCCACGCCGACTTCTTCGAAGATGGTCTTGTTGTAGAAGACGTCGCAGCCGGAAAGTCCGCCGAACGGGATCGCCAGGACCATGCCGTCATAGGAAGCCTGGGCAACTGCCGCGTCGATGAAATCCGGATGATCATAGGTGTTGAACAGCTCTGTGATATCATTCACATGGCCGGACTTGTAATACTCAGCCATCGGGCCGCCGCCCCAGTGAATGTACATATCCGGGCACTCGTCAGCGCTCATGGCAACGATCAGCTGCTGCTTGTAGTTATCGTTCTGCTGATGTACCTGGTTGACGGTGATGTTCGGATAATCCGCCATGAATCTCTGAACAGCGCCTTCCTGAATGCTCTTGGTCGGATCCTCGGTAGCGATATCCCAAAGGGTGATGGTCAGCGGCTCCGTGGTCAGCTCCGGAATGTTCTTTGCTTCCTCAGCCTGTACGGAAACAGCTCCTACAAGCATGGAACCGAGCATGGCAGCTGTCAGTGCAGTTGCAAGTAACTTTTTCATCATGTTGCATCCTCCTTGTAAAATGAGACCCGGAGAGAATCGGCAGGCCGGCCGCCTCCCGGAAGTGAAATCCTGCCGTTCCCGTGAACGGGCAGGACAGGTTTCCCGCTTTTCAGATCCGCCTGCCGGAAGGAAGCTCGTCATTCATACCTTTCGACAAAAAGACCAGATCATATAGTGCGGGTTCACGTATCGCTGATGCCAAAATTATACCAGTGGGAGTGCTCAAAATCAACTATTTTCGTCGAAAGTATTTGAGAGATATTTATAAATGTATAAGACATATGTCAGAATGCCCAAAACCGGAGCGGTTTTTTGCCCTGCGCGGCGGTATGTGTTATGATTGGGAAACAGGTACCCCATATACAGTCTCAGACAGAGGATGGCCGGTTCCGGCGGCATACAGCCTGCAGGGCGGTCTGCAGGGTACGCTGCTGTGACAGGGCGGCAAAGCTGAAGGCCGGAGCGGAACGCGGAACAATTCGAAAGCATACCGGGCGGAATGCGGAGCAATCCGAAATGATACCGGGCGGGGAGCCGGGAACAGAGAAAGGAAAAGACAAAGGAGCGGATATGACAGACAGAAAACGCGCGGCGGCGGCATTCCGGGAATATGTGAAACCCTATGATATAACGAACGACAAGATCCGCCTGAAGGTGGAACACACCGGCAGGGTGGCGGCGGGATCGGAGCGGATCGCCCGAAGCCTGGGACTGTCCGCGGAGGACTGCGATCTTGCCTGGCTGATCGGCCTGCTCCATGATATCGGGCGTTTTGAACAGCTGCGTATCTACAATACCTTCAATGACGCCGCCTCCATCGACCACGGCCGCTTCGGGGCGGACCTTCTGTTCGGGAGCGAAGGGGAGCGCCTGATCCGGCGCTTTATGCCTGCGGAGGACCCGGAGGCGGAGCATCTGATTGAGCTGGCCATCCGCCATCACAGCGACTATCTGCTTCCGGAGGGACTGAATGAGCGGGAGCTTCTGTTCGCCCGTCTGATCCGGGACGCCGACAAGGTTGACATTTTCCGGGTCAATACGGAATTTTCCCTGGAGTCGATCTACAATACGGATACGGAGACGCTCCGGAGCGCGGAAATTACGCCGGTCGTGAAGCGGACCAGCCTGAGCCATCAGACGATTCTCCGGAGCATCCGGAAGACGCCGGTGGATATCATTGTGGGCCATATATCCCTGCCTTACGGAATCGAGTATCCGGAAAGCCTGAGGATGATCCGGGAACAGGGATACCTGGAAAAGCTGATGGGCTTTCAGAGTGAAAATGAGAAAACGGCACGGGACCTTGATGAGATTACGGCGGAAGTAAGACGCTGGATGGAGGAGAAAACCGCATGATCCGGGGATGAGGCGGTATCGCAATCGCTGCTGTTGCGGCACCGGGAGAGAACCGTATAATCCCGGGGATGAGATGTATTCTGACTTTTTGACTGCCGGGGGGCTGTAACCATACGTACCATAATTAATAATGAAGACTGTAGTTCAGAAGCGTGCGTCCGTTGGGTGCATGCTTTTTGACATTTGGAGTACAGAACAACCCTGATTCTGTTTTATAAGCCATCCTGACGCAATTTTGTACAAAAATATATGGAAGAATATAGAAGATGATAGTATAATATGATATAAATAATCAATAAGCAGATCGGAATCATCGTACAAAATACCTAAACGGGTCACTGTTTCAGCCGGGCGGATTTCTGCCGGCCGGGCTGAGGAGCGGATTAAAGTGCAGCGTTTGGGTAAGCAGCTCGTCAACCACACACAGAGTCCCCCAAAGCGGGTGACCGGAAAAAGAAAAGAAAGGAGTATTATGAAAGGTATCAGAAAATGGATGGCGGCAGGGCTTGCGGTCGTCATGGCAGGCGTCATGCTGACCGGCGCGTCGGCGGTTTTCGCGGACGAGGCGAATACGGATGTTTCCGGAGAAGTGCGCTACGCGTACTGGGATAACAATCAGACTCCGTATATCGAGAAGTGTATCGAAGAGTTCAACAAGGTGTATCCGAACGTGACGATCACGCTGGAACCGAACACCTGGGATGAATACTGGACCAAGCTGGAAGCTGCGGCAACCGGCGGCAGTATCGCGGATGTATTCTGGATGAACGGCCCGAATATCACCAAGTACGCGAACGGCGGAATCCTTATGCCGATCGACGACATGATTGAAGAACAGGGAATCGATACGGCAAACTATCCGGCCGGCCTTGTGGCCCTGTACAATATCGGCGGCGCACAGTATGCGCTTCCGAAGGATTTCGATACCATCGGTGTATGGTACAACAAGGCAATCTTTGATGAAGCAGGCGTGGAATATCCGACCGACGACTGGACCTGGGAAGATATGGCGGAAAAGGCCGCTGCCCTGACCAAGGACGACGGTTCTGTATATGGTATCGGCGCGGGCTTTGATACCCAGGCCGGAATTTACAACACGATCTTCGCGGCAGGCGGCTGCGTGATCTCCGAGGACAAGAAGTCCTCCGGTTATGATCTGCCGGAGACCATGGCAGGCATCCAGTGCTGGATCGACCTTCAGGAAGCAGGCGTAAGCCCCTCTGAAGCGTCTCTGGAAGAGACCACATCCGACACCCAGTTCCTTTCCGGACGTCTTGCGATGTACTGGGGCGGCTCCTGGTTCCTCGGCGCTGTGAAGACCTCCGACCTTATGGAGAACATCGATGTTGTCGAGCTTCCGTCTCTTAACGGCAAGAAGGCGACTGTCATTCACGGCCTCGGCAACTGCATCTATGTAGATACAAAGGTTCCGGATGCCGCAAAGGCGTGGGTATCCTTCCTTGCGGGCGAGACCGCGAACCTGATTTCCGCTGAAACCGGCGCTGCGATCCCGGCTCTTGCAGGTACCGCAGAGGCGTGGGTGGAGTCCACCCCGGAGATGAACCTTAAGAGCTTCATCACCTCTTCCGAGGAATATTCCTATCCGTATCCGGCAAGCGCCAACACGGCAGAATGGAACACCTATGAAGCTGACTGCCTGAAGAAGGCGTTCAGCCTGGATGTTTCTGTTGAGGACGCCTGCACGGAACTGGCAGGAAAGATGAACGAAGTACTCGCGGCAGAATAAAGCGCAGGATTTTTTATACCGGCAGGCACGCGGCGTCCGGCGGACGCGGCGGGCCTGCCGCAGTGTATTTATAAGCAGTAATTATGTATTTCCATCATGCAGGGAGCAGGTTCTCATGAAGAGAAAACGGATCAGCCGAAGACAAAGAAGCCATATTCTGTATGGATACCTCATGATCGCCCCGCTGACTGCCGGGCTGGGGATTTTTTATTTCTACCCCTTTTTCAAAGTATTTTATGACAGCTTCCACGTAGTAGGCGCTTTTAATAAGAGATCCTGGGCAGGTCTTTCCAATTATGCCGCGATGTTCCGCGATCCCGTGATGTGGTCCACCCTCTGGAACACGGTCAGGTATGTCATCGTGATCGTCCCGGCCACGCTGGCGCTCTCAATCCTTGTTGCCGCGATGCTGAATACGGAAATAAAGGGACGTTCCGTGTTCAGGGTCATCTATTTTATTCCCGCGATCACCATGAGCACCGCGATCTCCATGATCTGGCGCTGGATCTTCAACAGTGATTTCGGAATCCTTAATTATGTCCTTTCAAAGTTCGGTATTCCGACGGTGCAGTGGCTGAGCGATCCGCGCACCGCCTGGATTACGATCTCTATCGTGGCGGTGTGGATGAATGTCGGATATGAGATGATTATCCTTCTTGCGGGCATGCAGGGGATCTCCCGGACTTATTACGAGTCCGCTTCCCTGGACGGAGCGGGAAAGCTCCAGCAGTTCCGCCTGATCACGCTGCCGCTGCTGACGCCGACGATTTTCTTTGTTCTGATCACGACTTTGATCTCCACCTTCCAGATCTTCGATGTGATCTACATGATGATTAACTCAAAGAGCCTTGCGAAAGAGGCTTCGCAGAGCATCGTGCTTTATTTCTACCGCAACGCCTTTGAATATTCGAAGAAGGGCTACGCTTCCGCGATCGCGATCTTCCTCTTCCTGATCATCATGATTATCACGGCTTTCCAGATGAAAATGCAGAACAAGTGGGTCAACTACGATCAGTGACAGAGGGGCTGTTATGAATAATAAAGTAAAAAAGAAAAATACAGGCCATATTATCGTATATATCGTTCTTTTGTCCGGGGTGCTGATCACGCTGCTGCCTTTCCTCTGGATGCTGCTCACATCGCTGAAGACGCAGTCCGAGTCAATCCGCGTGCCGCCCGTGATTTTCCCCGCAAAGCCGGTATTTTCCAATTATCTTGATGTATTCCGGGACGTTCCCTTCGGCCGGATGTATATCAATACGGTCATCTCGTCGATCGTGACGGTCGCGGCGCAGCTTCTGCTGTGCTCGATGGCGGCGTACGCATTCGCGAAACTGAAGTTCCCGGGCCGGGAAGTCATCTTCGTGACCCTTCTGGCCGTGCTGATGGTGCCGTCGTCCTTCTTCATCCTGCCGCAGTATCTGATCGTCCAGAAGCTGAAGCTCCTGAATACGATACCGGCTCTGTTCCTGCCCAACCTTTTCAGCGCCTTCGGGACATTTCTCCTGCGGCAGTTTTTCATGTCGCTGCCGTCGGACCTCGAGGACGCGGCAGCCCTGGACGGCTGCAATCCGTTTACGACTTACTGGCGGATCATGCTGCCGCTGGCAAAGCCGGGCCTGGTTTCCCTCGGGATCCTGACCCTCCGCTTTGCCTGGAATGACCTGATGTGGCCGCTGATCGTCAATACTTCTCAGGAAAAGATGACGCTGACGGCAGGTCTTGCCTACATGCAGGGACAGTACCACACGAATTACCCGGAAATGATGGCGGGCGCCATGATGGCGATCCTTCCGCTTCTGATCCTCTTTGCCGTTTTCCAGAAGCAGTTCATAGAAGGTATTGCGCTGACCGGTATTAAGGGGTAGAATTTCGTGAAAACGGATTGCGAAGCGTATCAGCTTATTCAGAAAGCGGGTCAATCCGTACTCACAGTATGATTATGCGGAAATATTCCAGGCAGGGAGATAGTTATGAGCAGAGAAATCAGGATAGGTTTGATCGGACTGGGCAACCGCGGCATTTCACTTCTTGAGCAGGTCATCCTTCCTCAGAAGGTATGTGTCGCGGCGGTCTGCGATAATTATGAGGACAGAAGAAACGCCGCCGCAAAACTCATCACGGACGCAGGGCAGGGGGAACCTCTGAAAACGGATGATTATAAGAAGATTCTGGAGATGCCCGAAATAGACGCGGTGATGATTACGGCGGCCTGGGAGACGCATGTCCCGATCGCGTGCGAGGCCATGAAGGCCGGGAAATATGCGGGATTCGAGGTCGGCGGCGCCTATTCGCTGGATGACTGCTGGAAGCTGGTCCATGTGTATGAGGAGACCGGCGTTCCCTGCATGATGATGGAGAACTGCTGCTACGGGCGCAATGAACTGATGGTTCTGAACATGGTCCGCCAGGGCCTGTTCGGCCAGATCGTTCACTGTGAAGGAGGATACCGGCACGACCTGCGGGAGGAAGTCTCGACAGGACGTGAGAAGAGACATTACCGCTTCCGCAATTACCTGAACCGGAACTGCGAGAATTATCCGACCCATGAGCTGGGACCCATCTGCAATGTGCTGGATATCGGCCACGGGAACAGGATGGTGTCCCTTGTGTCCGTCGCCTCGAAGGCGGCGGGCCTGCGCGAGTATATGCTGGCCAGGAAAGAGGAATTCCCCGACGCGGCGGACCTTCGCTTTGTCCAGGGAGATGTGGTGAATACAATCATTAGCTGCGCCCACGGCGAAACGATCTCGATCGCGCTGGATACGACTCTGCCGAGGTTTTATTCCCGCGCCTTCCAGGTACAGGGAACGAAGGCGATGTACATGGATGACAATCACAGCATTTTCATGGACGGGAAGGACAACGCAGACGAGTTCGAATGGAAAAAGAACTGGGACAATGCCTCCGGCTATTTTGAACAGTATGACCATCCGGTCTGGAAGACCTATCAGCAGAAGGGGGTCAGGGGCAGCCATGACGGCATGGACTGGCTGGTCTTCAAAGCCTTCTTCGACGCGGTCAGAGAGAAGAGAGAGACGCCGATCGATGTCTATGATTCCGCGGCCATGATGGCGATCACGCCCCTTTCCGAGCAGAGCATCTGCGCGGGAGGCATGCCGGTCGGGATCCCCGACTTTACGAACGGCGCCTGGATCTTAAGAAAGAGATGGGAACCCGGACTCGAAAACTGGTAAGGCAGGAAGTTCAGGTCGTTTTATTGTCCGCTGACTGTGATCAGCCTCAGTTCGTGGGGCTTCATGACAAAGCTGAACCTCAGCACGCCCTCGATCAGCTCCTCCCTTGATGAAGTTACAAGCGGCGCCGTCGTCCTGCTCAGGTACTCCATGTCATCCCTTGTGAGTTCCTCTTCGCACTGCAGGGCAATCCAGCGGTTCAGGATACTGCCGTTTTCCTCATTCAGAATGGTGTGCCGCACGCGCCAGGTTCCGGAATCCCGGGGTAATTCCAGAGCGAATTCGGCGCTCTGGCTGTCCGCTTTGCGGAAGAGTCCTTCCAGTTCCTGCGGATTCCGGGAGTTCTCTTCGGAAAGGAAATAATCCTTATCCGGCGGAATCCTGTTCCAGCAGAGGATCCGGATGTCGCGGTCATTTTCGCAGGTAATGATATAGCGGTCTCCCCGTTCGATCAGGTATCGTCCCAGCGAGGACATGAATTTGAATGCATAATAGGCGGGCTTCCGGATCCCGTTCTGGGTCAGGATCCCGGCGCTGCCCGAAAGGATCTTATTGGAATCAAAGAACGCGTTCAGGGAGTCTGAAGCATAGAAGATCCCCATGGCGCCGACCTTTTTATAATTGCGCAGAGCGCTGTCCGCCAGGTAGACCGCGCGGTAGCAGCTGTCCTGCAGATAATTGCGGTTCGCGATGGAATTTCCCCAGTCCGTGATCCAGTGTTCCCCCTGAAAGCCTTTGGCGGCGAGAACGGAATTTACGATATCAAGATGACTGTCCAGAAAATCGTAATCTATAATCTTACGGTAGCGTTCTTGGTAAATGGACTCGTCCGAAGACGAAAAATCCAGACCATACGGAAAATGTATGGACGTAAAGATATCCGGAGAATATTTTGTCTTCAGCAGCTCGGAAATCAGAAGCTCACAGGTGTCGGAATCGCTCATGCCCGGCAGCCCCGGCGCTGCGATTCTGGCAGCGGGCAGGCAGCGGCGGATGACGGCATAGCTCTGTTCGTATGCGAGCGAGGAGCGGTAGGAATCTGAAATATAATAGGGTTTGTCGTTCAGGAAAAATGAGATTTCGTAGATCCAGCTGCCGGCGATGTGTTCCCCGTATCTTTTCCTGATATGGCCGAGCACGCTGCTCAGAGCGTTCATCCATTCAAAGGCGGACTCAAATACTGTGGAATCATCTGTCTCATAGATGACAGACTGTTCACTGGCCATCGCGACTTCCTTCCGCTGCGCAAGATCGAGGAAAACCTTGATCCTGTGGTCGACACAGAAATCCAGGATCTGGTCGAGCAGCATGTAGTTGAAAGTGCCGTTGTAATACAGCCTCATTCTTTTTGAGAAGGGATTCCAGAGCCGTATGTATTCGACGCGCAGATGATCCACAAGGTAGAGCACCTGATTTTGTATGGCGGAATCGGACAGAACATGGACCGGACCGACATTCAGAATGCGGTTTTCCCAGCGCCGGACCGGTTCTGCTTTTGCGGCGCTGCAGCGGACGCTGAGGCTTTCCGTGTTCCCGAACTCTTTCTTTTTTTTCTCTTCCTGCAGAAGCTTCTGTATTTCCCCCAGCTGCACTTCGTCTTTTTTCTCTCTGGGAAGTTCCCTGTTTTTCTTCCTGAACTCCGAGGGAGTGATTCCGTGCTTTTCAAGAAATATCCTGTTAAAGGCCGAAGCTGTTGAGAATCCGTTCTCAGCAGCTGTTTTTGAGACCGAAAAGTCGCTGGTAAGGAGCATCTCTTCGGCCCTGGTCAGACGGTAGTCCCTGAGATATGTCAGAAAATGCCCGCCGGTTCCTTTCAGAAAAAGCCGTGAGGCTGCGGAAGGGGACAGAAAGACTTCCTCGGCGGCTTCTTTGAGTGAAGCTTCTTCATGGTAGCGGGTATGGATATAGCGGAGCATTTTCGCAATCCGGGGATCCTGTGAATGAGAAACAGCCCCGGTGTCTGCGCGGAAGTTTTTCAGCATCTCATCGAGCAGAAGGCAGAAACAGCCCGCAGCCCTGATTTCGGAATGGCCGTCTGCCTCCGCGATCAGGAAGTCTGCGATTTTTTCTCTCAGGTCATCGTAGAGGGCGTTCCGGTCTGCCGCAGAATTGATGCTGAACTGCGGATCGGGATTCTCAAGTGTATGGAATACCAGGGGATTGACAGAAAGACAGACGCAAAGGAGGCTAGCCGGATTTTTGAGTTCACAGATATCTCCCCGGGACGCCTGCAGAATGTCGCCGTGTCTGACGGAGCAGGGGACGCCATTTACGGAAAAAACTGCAGAGCCGTCGACGATATAGAAAAGTCTCAGATGGCCGGATCTCTTCTGAAGGTCCGTCTGTTTCCGGATGAGTTCGATCTCATAATTTTCCTGAATTGTGTTTTTCAATGTTTTACCTCTCTGATAAAGATATAAATCCGGTTAATGCAATTATATATAATTCATAATTGCAGAACAAGACAGGGAAGCTGGAACCATTGCAAATTTTAGGTATTTAATGGAAAGCTGAGCAAACAGTTCGTCAAAAGCCCTTTATATAATGGGCACATAATAAAAACGGGGCAGGTTAAACTGCATTGTGAGGAGACAGCCGGGAAAACTGAAGAGCAGGAAAGAATTGCCGGGCTGAAAGAGGTTTACGAGATGGAAAAAAAGATCAGGCGCGGAGTCGCGATATACAGCTATTCCGGTGAATACGGAAGAAGCATGGATCTGGAAGACTGTTTCAGGGATATGCAGGATATGGGCGCGACGGGAATCGAGATTTTAGCGAATTCCCATATCGACAGTTATCCGGAGCTTTCAGATGAATACCTGGAAAAGTGGAACAGGCTCTGCAGCACCTACGGAATTGAGCCTGCCGAGTATGGTCACTGGATCGATACCAGACTGTTCAGAGACCGCGATATGAATCTTGAGGAAGCAAGGAAGAAGCTGATCAATGATTTCCGGATTGCGCACAGTCTCGGTTTCAGGATCCTCCGGACGAAGATGGGCGTGATCGATGAGAAACTGGCTCCGGTGGAGAACTGGAGAGAGATCATCCGGAGCGTGCTCCCGGAAGCTGAGAAATATGACGTGGTGATGTGCCCGGAAATCCACCTGACGACAGTGCTTTCCGACAGGTTCGTATCTGACTATGTGGATTTCATACAGGAGACAGGGACAAAGAATTTCGGCCTGAACATTGACCTGTCTGTTTTCCAGAACCGCTTTGACGTACCCGGGGTTGTCGTATACAACCCGGAGCAGAAGCACTCCGAACCGGAAGAGATCATTCCTCTTCTTCCTTATGTAAAATGCATTCACGCCAAGTTCAACAAGATGGACGATGAGTTTAATGAGCTGACGATCCCCTATAAGGAAGTTCTTGAGATCCTGATCCGGCACGGATGGGAAGGATACCTGCTCAGCGAATATGAAGGCGAGAGAAAAGATGAGCCGGGCTATGTTTCACAGGAACTCAGAAAACATCATATTATGATGAAACGGATTCTTGGCTATTAACAGGGAGGGGAGGTGAAAGAGGCATGCTTGAACGGGATGTAATTCAGACAAGAGGATTCAGAAATATAGAAGAAGACGGAGAGGTTACCGGATTCCAGATCCGTGTACGGTCTGATTATTACAGAGGCGTATGGCTTTCCCAGTTAAGACCGGGCAAGGTCGTGGTGGACGGACATCTTTACCCTAAAGAGGAAGTGACCTGGGAGATTAACGGCAAAGATTACACGGCGGCGGAAATGGCTCAGGCCGGAGACGTATTCTGGCGCATCACGGACGCGGCGGTTCTCAAGATTAAAAAGCCGGGGGGCCTCGCGCAGGGATTCCATGATGTGGAAGTGAGATTTGCGGCGAGCTGCTCCTATATGCCGCCTATGTTCGACAGCTTTGATGAAAATGGAGATTCCCTGTCCTTTAACGGCGGAACCTATAAGAAAGAGCGTATGCTGATTGTCTGATAAGGGGGTGAGAAAGACGGAAGTTTTATCATTGAAACACATCACAAAAGATTATCCCGGCGTAAAGGCGCTTGACGACGTCTCGATCTCTTTCGAGAAGGGGGAAGTTCATGCGCTTGTCGGGGAAAACGGAGCCGGAAAATCAACATTTATCAAAACCATCTCGGGAGCGATCACTCCGACTTCCGGAACGATCACATTTGAAGGGAAAGAGTACAGCAGCCTTACTCCTCATGAAGCGATTGAACTCGGAATCGCAGTCGTCTACCAGGAACTGATCCAGTTTGAGGCGATGTCGGTCGCCGACAATATCTTCATGGGAATTGACAGCGAGAGCAGTATGGTCATCAACAAAGCGGAGCGGAACGCGAAGGCAAGAGAAGTGCTTGCCCAGTTCGACAGCGATATTGATCCCGCGGCTCTTGTAAGGGACCTGTCCATCGCGAACCGGCAGATCATTGAGCTTGCGAAGGCCATGGTAAGAAATGCCAAAGTCGTCATTATGGATGAGCCTACGGCGGCAATTACTGTTCAGGAGCAGAAGAGACTGTATGAAGTCGTCAGGAACCTGAAGGCGAAAGAAGTCACCGTAATTTATATCTCACACCGCCTGGAAGAGCTGTTTGAAATCTGCGACCGGGTATCCGTGCTGAGAGACGGACAGTATATCACGACAGTGGATATCCATGACACGGACCGTCAGGGCTTGATCCGGTATATGGTCGGCAGAGAACTGACTTCCACTTACCCGGAGAAGAAACCGGCCGGAACGGAAGTGGTTCTCGAGGCGGAGCATCTTTCCGGAAATGGCGTGGAGGATATAAGCTTCAAGCTCCATAAGGGAGAAATCCTCGGTTTCGCGGGACTCGTGGGAGCCGGAAGAACAGAGCTCATGCATCTTCTCTACGGAGCCGCGAAGAAGACTTCGGGCACTGTTAAAATCAACGGCAGAGAAGTCGCTCCCCGCAATCCCGGAGAAGGAATGAAGGCGGGAATCGGACTGATTCCGGAAGACCGCAAGTTCCAGGGATGTTTTATAGACAAGCCGATTTTCTGGAATATCTCCATCAGCAACATCATGGAGCTCTGCCGCAGCGGAGTGATTGACCGGAAGGCTGAGATGAAACAGGCGCAGGATTACAGGGAGAAACTCAGAATCAAGACGCCGGATCTGGTGCAGAAAGCGAGCGGCCTGTCAGGCGGCAACCAGCAGAAGGTTGTTATCGCGAAGTCTCTGGCGGCGCTGCCGGATATCCTTATTTTCGACGAACCGACCAGAGGAATCGACATCGGCGCGAGACACGAGATCTATCTTCTCATGAATGAGCTCGCTGAACAGGGAAAATCGATCCTGATGGTTTCCTCCGATATGGAGGAGCTTCTGGGGATGTCCGAGAGACTGATCGTACTGCATGAAGGGCACAAGACCGGCGAACTTGAGAGGCCGGAGTTTTCACAGGAAAAAGTTCTGACACTTGCGTCAGGGATCGCATAAAGGGGATATTCGTAAATGGACGCTAAAGCAAAGGTAAAAAGAGGAGAATTGTTTTCTACACTGTCGATGCCGGTACTGCTGGTTATACTGATTGTATTCTTCAGTATCATGTCACCGCGTTTTCTGTCACCGCTTAACCTGACAAATATTCTGGTTCAGAACGTCCACGTCGCGATCGTCGCGGCGGCAGTCATGATCATCATGATCAGCGGCGGATGCGATCTTTCCATCGGTTATCAGATGTCGGTGGCGGCGGTTCTTGTCACGAAGATGCTGAGCGTTTACAACGTTCCCGTATTCATCGCGGTTATCGCGGGAATCGCTCTCTGCAGCCTTCTGGGAACCTTCAACGGCATTATGGCGATCAAGCTCAAGAGTAATACGATGATCGTAACGCTCGCAACGATGTCGGTGTTCCAGGGTATTTCCTATCTGATCAGTGAATCGAAGACCTACCACAACCTGCCGAATTCCTTCATGTATATCGGCCAGGGAAGAATCGGCGGATGGCTTCCGATCAATGTTGTCATCATGGTTGTCCTGATTCTGATCGTCGGCTTTGTTATGGGCTGCACGGGAATCGGAAGAAAAGTATATGCGGCGGGCGACAGTCCGGAAGCGGCAAGACTTGCGGGACTTCCTGTAGCGAAGATCAAGGTGCTGTCCTTTACCTGCGCCGGAATTCTGGTCGGAATCGCGGCAGTGCTTCTGGCATCCAGATCCGGATCCGCGGATTCCGGTACCGGCGTCGGAATTGAGTTTACGGGCATTACGGCCTGCGTCCTCTCCGGAGTAGCCCTGAAGGGCGGCGAGGGAACGCTTTGGAAGGTAATTGTTGCGGCGTTTGTTCTCGGCGTGCTGAGCAACGGCATGCAGCTGATCAACCTGGGAACCTATCCGCAGTATATTGCAAAGGGTGTGATTATGCTTCTTTCCCTGTATCTTACGAACAGGAACGCGCAGGGAATGTAATCAAAGCATCAAAATAAGTTACTGGCAATCATTTATCAACAATCATTTATCAATCATCTCAATTTAAGGAGGAATTTACAATGATGAAAAGAACAGTTGCCATGCTGATCGCCGCAGGAATGACAGCCACAGCTCTCTTCGGAACTACAGCAGCTTACGCGGAAGAGAAAAAATCCGTCGGTTTCGTTACTTTCGGTCTGGGCGGAGATTTCTTCCAGAACCTGGCGGATACATTTGTCGAGAAGATGAATGAAGAGGGCTGGGACGCACAGTATGCGGACGGGGAGTTCAACCCGACAACGCAGATTGAGGCCATGGAGAACTATGTAGCCATGGGTATGGACGAGATCGTTCTCTGGTCCGTTGCCCCGGAAGCGATGGATACGGTAGTTGCCGACGCAAGGAAAGCGGGAGTCAAGGTGATCGCATTTGTTGCTCCGACCTCCGAATATGATACGCTGATGGTTGCAGACAACGCGGAACTTGCTGACAGCTGCGCAAAGCTGGCTGCCAAGTGGATCGATGAAACCTTCGCGGATGCGGAAGATCATTCCGTTCCGGTTGCCGTGTTCAGCTGCAGAACCGCTGAGACCGGCGTGATACAGGCTGACGAGCTGCTCAAGATCGAGGAGTTCTCTGACAAGGCCAAGTTCGAAATCGAGGTTGAGTGTCCGGATGAAGATCTGAACACCGGTCTTTCCAAGATGGAGAACCTTTACATCACGAATCCTGACATCAAGGTATTCCTGAGCGCACACAACGGCCTTGGCCTTGGCATCAACAGCTATTTCACCGGCATCAGCTCTCCCGTGAAGGATTATTCCGATCTTGGAATCTTCACCATCAACGGCGACATCGCCGCTGCCGAGATCATCAAGAAGTCTGTGGACGGGGAAGCTCCGCTTCGCGGCATGGTTCTTACAGGAAGCGTCGATGAGACTGCAAATGAACTCAGGGATGCGATCATCGGGACGCAGGACGGAACGATTGAAGAGGGAACTGTAATCAACGCCAAGACAACCTTCGTGTTTGCGGATACAGTAGATGAGTATCTTGAGACCGGCGCTGTTACAACTGTAACTGACGCAGATTTTGAATAAGACAGACAGAAGATAAGACAGACAGTAAATAAGGAGCCGGGAGGCCGGGCGGAAATGCCGCGGTTTCCCGGCTTTCGTGCTTTACAAAAGGCAGGCAGCGCACTGATTCCATGCCGGATCAGTGCATCCCCAAATTTACGGCAATATTGAGATCAGATACGGGCAACGCCGGAATCTCTGGCAGCCTGTGCGACGGCTGCGGCTACCGCCGGGCCGACTCTCGGGTCGAAAGCCTTGGGAATGATATAATCTTCACTGAGCTCTTCGTCGGAGATCAGGCCGGCAAGCGCCCTGGCTGCCGCCATCTTCATCTCTTCATTGATATCGCTTGCCCGCACGTCGAAGGTACCGCGGAAGATGCCCGGGAAAGCAAGCACGTTGTTGATCTGGTTCGGGAAGTCGCTGCGGCCTGTAGCGATGACTCTTGCCCCGCCTGCTTTTGCGTCCTCCGGGAAAATCTCCGGAGTGGGATTCGCGCATGCGAAGATGATCGCGTCTTTGTTCATGGTGCGGACCATGTCGCTGGTGACGGTTCCGGGTGCCGAAACACCGATAAAGATATCCGCTCCGACCATCATGTCAGCAAGACTGCCGGCTTTTTTCTCCAGATTCGTGACGGTACTCATTTCTTCCTTGATCCAGTTGAGGCCCCCGCGGCCTTCGTAGATGGCTCCTTTCCGGTCGCACATGGTAATGTTCTTAAAACCGGCCGAGAGCAGGAGACGGACGATGGAGATCGCCGCGGCGCCCGCGCCGGACGTGACGATCTTCACATCTTCTTTTTTCTTTCCGGTAACCTTCAGAGCATTTGTCAGGCCGGCCAGGGTAATAACTGCCGTTCCGTGCTGGTCATCGTGGAAGATCGGAATGTCGCATCTTTCTTTCAGCTTTCTCTCGATTTCAAAGCATCTCGGGGCGGAGATGTCCTCCAGATTGATGCCCCCGAAGGATCCTGCGATCAGGGTGATGGTATTGACGATTTCATCCACATCCTTCGAGCGGATGCAGAGGGGGAACGCGTCGACGTCGCCGAAGGCTTTGAAAAGGACGCATTTTCCTTCCATGACAGGCATGCCGGCTTCCGGGCCGATATCGCCAAGGCCGAGAACAGCTGTGCCGTCCGTGATGACTGCGCAGAGGTTGTGCCTTCTCGTAAGGGTATAGGACTTGCTGATATCCTTCTGAATCTCAAGGCAGGGCTGGGCAACGCCCGGAGTGTAGGCGATGGAAAGGTCATCCTTCGTCGCTACGCTTGCCCGCGCGACTACTTCGATCTTTCCTCCGAGTTTCTCGTGCAGTTTCAGCGACTCTTCCGCGTAATTCATATACTGTTCCTCCTCGTGTATGCTCTTTGGCGGCAGGCAGCTGCTTACTGCCTCTGGATTGTTTTTTCGGGAATTGGCTTGATTATAGCATTCTCCCAGGTACTGTCAAGATTCCTGCGCAAATTTAATTCTGGATAAACCGCCTGGCTATCAGATGCCTGGTCAGGCAGCTGCCGTCAAGGTTGCTGTGCACTTGTCCTGACCTTGACGGCG
>CACZBW010000027.1 GCA_902779575.1 uncultured Lachnospiraceae bacterium | reverse complement strand
GAAGACAGAAGAACGAAATCCGGCATTTAAAAAGAAACAAAATGAACCGAAGTATCTTCAGGAATGGACATCGAGAGTTAAAAAGATGGGAAGTTCACAGCCTAACGGAAGCAGATGATTATTTCAATGGATTTATTTTTTTACAGACTTTTATATAATCATACAAAACCTATTGACTTAGTAGGAAAATAGAATTATAATCCTTAAAACGTGCTTGTAATGGTAAGGTCCTATTTCACTTTTTACCATGACAGGAGGTATAAACATGAAAAAAAGAGTATTTGCCAGGAAGGTACAGGGGATTGTATTGGCGGCTGCATTGAGCGCCGGCATGGCGGCGGCTGCCCAGGCAGAAGAGGAAAAGTCGGTCGCGATTGACAAGGAAGCTTTCGATGAACTGATCGCTTCCGGAATTACGGCGGACGATGCGGAGATCGAGGCCAGCGAGTGGGCCAGCGCCGTTAAGGATGCGGGCGTACTGAGAGTCGGCGGCACCAGGACTTCCTTCCTGTTCAGCCAGCTGGATGAAACGGATAACGGGATCCGCGGCTTTGATGCCGGTCTGTATCAGCTGCTTGCGAAATATATTCTCGGCGACGAGAGCGCTTTCCAGCTTGAACAGGTCGACTCCAGCACCCGTGAGAGCGTCCTGCAGAGCGACCAGGTGGATGCTGTGTTCGCAACCTATTCCATTACAGACGCCCGCAAGGAGCTGATTTCATTTGCAGGGCCCTACTACACTTCCAGACAGGCGATCCTGGTCAAGGCAGGAAATGAAGATATCGCAGGCGTTGAAGATCTGGCAGGCAGGACCGTGGCTACCCAGACCGGTTCCACCGGCCCGGCTATTCTGGAAGAGTACGCACCGGAAGCCGTGGCGCAGGAGTTCCAGGATGACCAGCAGGCACGTACTGCTCTGGAGCAGGGCCGTGTCGATGCATACGTCACGGACTATACCCTGCTTCTGAATCACATGGTGAAAAATCCCGGCGTCTATGACCTGGCGGGCGGTACTTTTGGCCCGGAGGATAACTATGGCATCGGTCTTCCGCTCGACTCTGACGGTGTTGCTTTCGTCAATGATTTCCTGAAGAAGATCGAAGAGGACGGCACATGGGAGAAGCTGTGGCAGATCAGCCTGGGTGACCGTACCGGAATCGAGGAGGCTCCGGAGGCACCGGCGATCGGGGATTAATTCATTTCGGTCCCCTGTCCGGAACGGCAGGGGCAGACACTGTATCATTACCGGCAGGATTTAAAAGAACATACGAATTTGTTGAAAGGGCTTCGAGGACGGATGTCTTCAGGCCCTTTTTAAGAAATGCCGGCTCCGTTTTCTGGAGGATATTATGGGCGTTGAAGAATTACTCTCCCAATTTGGCGGAAAATATGCACAGGCCTTTCGGATGACCTGGCGCCTGACAATTCTGGCGTTTTCCATTGCGCTTGTGCTCGGGGTTGCGGTCACGGTACTTCGCGTCAGCCCTATAAAGCCGCTGCGGCTGTTCGGGGATATCTATGTACAGATTTTCCGGAATATCCCCGGCGCGTCACTATTGATCATACTGGTCTATGCATTTCCGTATCTGAATCTTGTCTGGTCCTACTTTACCTGTGTGCTGATCGCGGCCGGTCTGATCCCGTCGGCCTTCTGCTCGGAATACCTGATGTCAGGCATTAATACGATCCCGATCGGGCAGATCGAAGCGGCCCGTTCGATCGGCATGACCTTTACGCAGATGATCACGAAGGTGGTGATTCCGCAGGCACTGAGGGCCAGCGTGCTGCCTTTGACCAATCTGCTTGTGTCAACCATGCTTACGACAGCTATCGCTTCACAGGTTCCGTTAAATCCGCAGGAACTGACCGGTCTGGTCGCTTATATAAATACGCACGCGGTCGGCGGCGTGACAGCTTTTTTTATTTCCGCTGCTCTTTATTGCGCTTCCGCTGTGGTGATCGGGAGGATCGGCAGCCTGATTGACAGGAAAGTGAGGATCAGAAGATGAGGGACGCACGCACCAATATCCGGGATGCCCTCTATGAGGAACCCGGACCAATAACAAAACGATATACAGCCGTCGGTACAGCGATCTCGCTGGCCGCTCTGGCAGTACTGGCCGCTGCGGTTGTGCGGCAGTTTTACATAAACGGACAGCTGGCTCCCAGATACTGGACGATCTTCTTCAGGTGGACCACCTGGCGCTTTCTGGGACAGGGTCTTTTAGGCACGCTGAGAGCGGCAGCCATGGCGGGAGTGGTAACATTTATCCTCGGTTTCATCCTGATGACAGGCCGGATCTGCAATTACAGGATTCTGCGCCTGATCGCCACCGCAATCATTGATTTTGTCCGCGGTGTGCCGACCCTTCTGTTCATCTATTTTTTCTTTCTGGTCCTGCCGCAGCTTGGGATCAGGCTTGACGCATTCTGGAAGGTTACCCTGCCGGTGGGCATATCTGCCTGCGGCGTGGTCGCCGAAGTGCTGCGCTCCGGCGTAAATGCGGTACCAATCGGGCAGAAGGAGGCGGCGTATTCCCTCGGTATGCGGGAGACGGGTATCTTTTTGAAGGTCGTGTTTCCACAGGCGATCCGCTATGTAATTCCGGCGCTGATCTCCGAGCTTGTCATTGTGGTGAAGGATACCACATTTGCTTATGTGGTCAACTTCCCGGACCTGATGCAGAACGCCAAGGTACTGATTTCCAACTACGACGCCATGCTTTCTGTGTATCTGGTGGTAGCCGTGATTTATATTCTGATCAACTTCCTGCTCAACCGCCTGTCGGATACCATTGCAAAGCAAAGACCGCGTACGCTTGCGGCCGCGGAACTGAAGGGACCAACTGCCTGAAAGTACAGAAACGACAGGAAAAACGTATGGACTCCTGAAGGGACCAACGACCTGAGAGTACAGGCACTATAGGAAAAACGTCCAAACCGCTGCCGGGAACCGCAGATGCAATGGCTCCCGGTAAAGAAAGCCGGATTATGCAGATACAGTGGCTTTCCGGCAAAGAGAGCCGAATTATACAGATGCCAGGCTGCAGGTAAAGAGAGCCGGATTATTTACAAGGAATAACATAGATGGAAAAGAAGAATAAGATGCAGGACCAGCTTCCTGTTATTGAATTAAAACATGTGGATAAGCACTATGGTCAGCTGCATGTATTGAAGGATATCAATTTAACAGTCAGAAGAGGCGAGGTAGTTGTCATCATCGGCCCCTCCGGGTCGGGCAAATCGACTCTCTGCCGTACGATCAACCGCCTGGAGACGATTGATTCGGGAGAGATCCTGATCACCGGCGAGCCGCTTCCCAAAGAAGGTAAGGATCTGGCGAGGCTGCGCGCCAGGGTTGGAATGGTATTTCAGTCTTTTAATCTGTTTGCGCACAAGACCATCCTGGACAATGTGACGCTGGGCCCGACGGATGTGCTGCGTGTGCCGAAAGCAAAAGCCCGGGAAGAGGCGATGCAGCTTTTAAAGCGTGTGGGCGTAGACAGCCAGGCCGCCAAGCTGCCGGCAAAGCTTTCCGGAGGCCAGCAGCAGCGTGTCGCCATCGCCCGTTCGCTGGCCATGCACCCGGAAGCCATCCTGTTTGACGAGCCAACCAGCGCGCTAGATCCGGAAATGATCGGCGAGGTGCTGGAGGTTATGACGGAGCTTGCACAGGAAGGTATGACGATGGTCATGGTCACGCATGAGATGAATTTTGCCAGAAGAGTGGCCGACCGGGTGATTTTTATGGATGCAGGCAGTATAATAGAGGAGAATTCACCGGATGAGTTTTTTGATCACCCCGCTACCCAGAGGGCAAAAGACTTCCTGAATTCGATCAAAGACCATTAAGGAAGACCAGAAAATCAAAATGTTCAGACCAAGAATTGCGTTGCCTGAAATCGATCAGGATGTAAGAAACTATACCAGGGCGATCTATGCGGCCGGCATGGAGCCGATCGTGATTTCCGTGGAGAGTGATCAGCTGCAGAACGGCTGGCAGCAGGAATATCTGGACCATGCTCAGTATCAGATTGACAGATATGACGGCCTGATCCTGCCCGGCGGCTGCGATATCAATCCAAAACGCTATGGTCAGAAGGATGAGGGACAATGTCTGTCCGTCATGGACGCGATGGATGAGCTGCAGCTTTGCATACTGGACGACTTTGTGCGCGGCGGAAAGCCGGTTCTGGGGATCTGCAGAGGTCATCAGCTGATTAATGTCTATTTTGGAGGAACTCTGATTCAGCATCTGCCCACTTCATTCCGGCATTTTCGTGAACTGGATTCACCGACGGATAAGCAGCACTGGGGACGGAACAGAGAAGGCAGCTGGCTTGAAAGTATATACGGACAGACATTCTCACATAACAGTTCCCATCACCAGGCAGTTGAACAGCTGGGAAAAGGCCTTTCAGCGGACAGCTGGTGCCCGGAAGACGGTGTAGTTGAGGCCATGCATCATGAGAGTCTGCCGATTTACAGCGTTCAGTGGCATCCGGAGCGGATGTGCTTAAGCCACGCCCGGGATGACACGGTGAACGGCCTTCCCCTGCTTCAGTTTTTCTGCAGACAGTGCGGCGGAGATCCGCAGAGTTATGATGAACTGATGCGCAGCTGGATCATGGATGGCAGAATGGGAATTTGAGGAGCAGGAGGAGGTTTAGACCGGAATGAGTAATCTCAGATATATTTTCGTTCATGGCCTTTCAGGCTGGGGAAGCTATGATGAAAAATATAAGAAGACGCCCTACTGGGGAATGAGAAGCGGCGACCTGATCGCCCTTCTCAGAGAAAAAGGCTTTGACTGTTATGCCGCGTCCGTAGATCCGCACGGAAGCGCCTGGGACAGGGCCTGTGAACTGTATGCGCAGCTGTCCGGAACAAGAGTGGATTATGGGAAGCATCACAGCATGCAGTACCGGCATGAGCGCTATGGCAGAGATTTTTCAGAGTGTCCGCTGATTGACCGGTGGGACGAGGAAACCCGGCTTGTCCTGATCGGGCATTCCTTTGGCGGGGCAACAGTCCGCCTCTTTTCGGAACTGCTGGCGAACGGTGCCGGAGAGGAGATCGAAGCAACGGAAACAGACGATCTGAGCCCGTTTTTCCGCGGCGGCTCAAAGGTCCGTATTCACAGTATTGTTGCGCTTGCTTCTCCGCTGAACGGAACAACCGCATATGACATGTTCCGTGATGAAAGATTTGATCCCGAAGGAGTGAAGGTACCCTGGTGGAGCAGTCTCTTCGCAAAGCTTCTGAGCAGACGGGTCGTACCTTCAAAGGATGGCAGGGATGAGCGGGATTATGCCGACTATGATATGTATGTGGATAACGCGGCTAAGATGAACAGACATCTTACAACGTTTTCCAATGTCTATTATTTCTCCGTTCCCTGCAGTTCGACAAAGGAAAGCCGGGACGGAATCCATTGCCCGGTACTGAAAATTACAGATCCTTTCTTTGTAAAGCGCTCTTATCAGATCGGCAGCTACAGCGGAACAACAAAAGGCGGAACGGTGATTGACGCCTCCTGGCACGAAAACGACGGACTGGTCAATACCATCTCAGCGAAAGCCCCGTTCGGGCAGCCGCAGAGGAAACTGGACAGGAAAAAAATTCAGCCCGGGGTATGGAACATTTTCCCTGTTTATCATGGAGACCACATGATGATACACGGCGGACTTACGCGAAAAACAGATGTGAAAAAGTTCTATGTGAATCTGCTGTCCATGATTGATGCCCTGTAAAGATGAGTAAGCAAAAGAAAGACTGATACGGGCAGCCTCTTATGATTCAGCTGCTTCGTATCAGTCCGTATACGTTTATTCTGCTCTGACGAATATGATGTCTTCGTCTGTGTAACCGGGATCATGGAAGATGAGCTTCAGGTCCTCGGGGCTTTTCGATGCCGGGTCGAATGCGATGAGGCCGGTGCCGCCGTCTTCCGCGTCTTCCGCCGGCTTTTCTGCTTCCGTTTCGGACCCGTCAGTGATCTGTGCGGCCTGGAAACTGCCGTTCCGGAACTTGAAAGCTTCCGAAATCGCATCATATTCCGCTGTAAAGGTATACAGTTCAGTGATACCGTCTCTGCCGCCTCCGCCAGATACGACGCCGTCAAATCCGCCTTCGGGATTTAAGGAGAGAGACAGGAACACATTGCTGCCGTCCTCCGCTTCCCAGTTTCCGGAAACAACCGGATCAAAATCCTGATCCGGGGTCGGAAGCGCGTGGCTGCCGCCTGTGTGTTCGGTGATCTTTCCGTCTTCAACATGGATATTGAAATCCATGTATTCGTCCACAGCAAATCCGTTTGTGTGGACGATGCGGATATAATCATCCGCAGTCTCCCCTTCCAGTCCCATGAAGCTTCCTACATAAGCGTAGCCTTCTTCCTGCGTGCTCTGTGTCACTAGATCATAGAAGGTCGCATCTCCTTTATCCCCGGTATAGACTGTCCAGTAGTAGCCGTCTTTTTCATCGGCAAAACTCTGGATGTACACGGTAAAGATGCCATCTTCCAGCCTGCTCGAACTGTCCCAGACCTGGGCCGTTTCCTCAGCGGCTGATTCCGTAACAGCTTCCGTTTCTTCCGCACCTGCAGGCATGATCATCATGCCGGCTGCGAGAACAGAGCAGATAAGGGAAAAGTACCATTTGTTTTTCATAACGTGCCTCCTCAAGGATGATTGTTTTAAATAAACGGACCCATATCGGGCCTGTATTATTTATCAGTAATGTGACAGCGGCAATCGTCAGGGCATGGTCCGGTTCTGATGAAAGGAACCCCCGGATGACCGTCATCTGATTATTGAGTTTACATGATGAAGTAAAACAGGTCAAAGTCGAATATTATTAAGAAATTTGGTGGAAAAGATGAATACAGAAATGCGAACAGAACGACATATTGGCCGGGTTTTTCTTGCTTTGATGGTGAGTGCGCAGCTTCTGGCAGTACAGGCGCATGCAGAAGCGCTGCTTCTTCCGGAGGAACCTCTTCCGGAAGCTCCCGTTGTTCTGGAAAACAGGGATCTGTCCACCGGACAGGAAACGTTCTGGGACTGTGTTTATTTCGGATCTTATCCTACAGCGGAGGTGGTAAGAACAGACTGGGACGCGGTGGACTCCTATGCGGTTCTGGATGGAGATGTGATCCGGGACAATGACCTGTACAGAGCGCTGGTGACAGCAGTCTGGCAGGATAACCGGGTTTCTGTTGAAGGACGGGACTATATCCGCATGAACGCGGAAGATGCGGTGACTGCTTCTGAAAACAGGGAACAGCACTACCGCTGGGACGATCCGGGCGAGTGGCACTATTTTCTGAAAGAGCCTGTACGTTGGAGGGTTTTATCGGTAGAAGACGACCAGGTTCTGCTTCTGGCGGACCGGCTTCTGGACTGCAGACCTTTTCACGAAGAGGAAGAAGGAGTTACCTGGGAAAAGTCGACGATCCGAAGCTGGCTGAACGGGTATGGTGCGGATGAGAACGCGGCGGGGATGGATTTTTCGGAAGAGAACTTCTACGACCTGGCTTTCGACGATACCGAAAAAGAGGCGATTCTGGCTGCAGATTGTGTGACACCTGATAATCTGGATTACGGTACGGACAGCGGGCCGGATACGGAGGATTATGTTTTCCTGCTTTCCAATGAGGAAGTCTACGCGGATCCGGTTTCCGGAGAGTACGGCTTTTATGCGGGCAGAGGATATGATGATCCGGCCAAGCGCTTTACTTCCACGATGTATGCGAAATGCAGAGGAGCATGGTGGTCTCCCGTAGATGATTACAGAGGGAACAGCTTCTGGTTTATGCGGACCAGCGGCTATACACCTTATAACGTGACCTATATCTGTGATTTCGGTTATGTTTACAGCAGGGGTACTACCGTGACCTGCGATGACGCCGGTATCCTTCCTGCCATCCGGGTTGATCCGGATCTGGCGGGTCTGGAATGGGCGGGGGAAGTCTCTTCCGCAGAGATTCTGAAAAAAGAGAAAAAAGAGGACAATCAATACAGGGATCTGATTCATGATCCGGTGATTACGGAGAATGAAGCCTTCCCCGGCGGGAAAGCAGTCGCCTGGGACGCCGTGGCATTCGGCTCGTATCCGCAGACAGAGATCCTTTTGGAAGGAAACGCGGAGAAAGGACAGGAAGTAAACAGGGACCTCTGGCAGAAACTGGAGAGAGCGGACTGGGAAAAGGATCGGGCGGTCATCGAAGATACAGCCTACCTGAGGATGGACGGGCGGTATTTCCGCTATGACCCGATACGCTGGCGCGTACTGGATGTGGACGGTGATACGGCATTTCTGATGTCGGATCGGGGCCTGGACTGCCTTGCTTATCATCCGGATCTGACAGACGTGAACTGGAAGCGCAGCGCTGTGCGCAGCTGGCTGAACGGTCTCGGTCCGGAAGAGAATCTGGCCGGACTGGATTATTCTGCCGAGGGGGCCGGTTTCTTTACGGCGGCTTTTACGGAAGAGGAGCGGGAAGCGGTACGGAGGAGTGCTGTAAGAAACAGCGATAACTATTATTTCGGTACCGACTGCGGAGAAGATACGGAGGACGCAGTTTTCCTTCTTTCGGAAGAGGAAATATTCAGTTCTCCTGACGCGGTTTCTTATGGCTTCCAGCCCTCGGACGCTGTCGGAGACCTGGCAAAGAGAATTGTGCCGACGGCCTATGCACGATGCCGCGGCGCATGGAGATCCTCTCTGGAAGAGAGCGAGGGGAACGGATTCTGGTTTTTTCGTTCCAATGGATATACTGCTTCCAATGTTGTATACGCCGGTGAGCTGGGGTATATTTATAATCGTGGGATTCCGGTAACCTGCAGAGATGCCAGTATCGTCCCCGCAATCCGGGTGGATCTGGACTCGGAGCAGCTTATCCCGGACGGGATCATAGAGACAGCTCTTCCGGACAGCATTTTTGAAGATGCCGAAACGGAAACAGAGGTTCTGACAGAAGCGGAATGAACTGTAAGAGGATCTCCGATGATACTGTGAACTGCAGATCAGGAGATTTCCTGGGAAGGAGTGACCGTTCATGGATTCATTTGACAACTTCAGAAGAATAATAAAGCGCCTGCGCGCGGAGGATGGCTGCCCCTGGGACCGGGAACAGACACACGGCTCACTGAAAGCTCCTGTGATCGAAGAAGCAGCGGAAGTGATCTCCGGCATCAATATCTATGATGAGACCGGTAACCCGGAAAATCTGAAGGAAGAACTGGGAGACCTGCTGCTTCTGATTGTCATGCAGGCGCAGATTGCGGAAGAGGAAGGTATCTTCACAATCGATGACGTGATATCAGGCATAACGGAAAAAATGATCCGCCGCCATCCACATGTATTTGGAGATACAAAGGTAAACGACTCCCGGGAGGTTCTGGATAACTGGGAAGAGATCAAAAAGCTGGAGAAGGCAGGAAAGGAAGATGACAGGCCTTATCTGGCAGGCGCTTTTGATGAGGCAGGGGATCTGATCGAAAGAGCGCGCAGACGAAAAGGCTTATAAAAATGCATGTGGAATAAGAAGATCCTGAAGACTTCCT
Organism: uncultured Lachnospiraceae bacterium; assembly: GCA_902779575.1. GTDB lineage: Bacteria > Bacillota > Clostridia > Lachnospirales > Lachnospiraceae > Porcincola. The sequence goes on along the minus strand of CACZBW010000027.1, from coordinate 21,746 downwards.
CTTGCGAATGGGTTTTTTTGCATACTCTCTCTTCGTCACTAAAACAAAACACATAGATTGCAGGAGAACATACATGAAGAATAGTGTACTGTTCGGCTGGATTAACCCTAAGCCGCTTCCGGCAGAGGAAAGAAGGATTTTTTCAGATAAAGCGCTCAAGGCAATGATCGTCCCTCTGGTGATAGAGCAGCTGCTTCAGCTGGTCGTAGGCATCGCGGATACCATGATGGTCAGTTACGCCGGAGAGGCTACCGTATCCGGAGTTTCACTGGATGCGATGATCTATACGATATTTATCTATCTGTTTACAGCAGCCGCAACCGGCGGAGGAGTCATTGTCGCGCAATACATCGGCAGCAGGAATAAACGCGGTGCCGACAAGGCCGCTGCTTCGACCTTCCAGATCGCTGCAGTCCTTTCCCTGATCTGCATGGCACTGATGCTTGCACTGGGGGATACTGTTCTGAAACTCCTTTATCCAAGGGTCGACCCGGAGGTAATGCGTGCGTGCCGGATCTATCTGCGCATTGTGACCCTGTCTTTCCCTGCGAATGCGATCTACAATGCAGGAGCGGCTCTCTATCGCAGCATGGGCAAAACCAGGACAACGATGATTGTCTCAATGGCCATGAATCTGATCAATGTGATCGGCAATGCAATCGGCGTATTTGTACTGCGGGCAGGAGCGGCAGGCGTCGCCTGGCCGACTACCATATCCTGGTACTTTGCGGCAGTCGTGATGACATTCCTGTGCTTTAATCAGGAGAATGAGGTCTGCCTTCACGGTCAGAACCTGTTCCGGACAGATCATGAAATGGCAGGAAGGATTCTGCATATTGCAGTTCCGAATGCTGCGGAGCAGTCCCTGTTTCAGATTGCGAAGGTCGTTCTGGGGGCTCTCATAGCGACCTTCGGGACAGCGCAGATTGCCGCAAATGGTATCGGACAGACCCTGTGGTCCCTGGCAGCGTGTATGTGTACGTCTATGAGCCCGGTCTTTATCACGGTAACCGGCCAGTGCATGGGGGCGAAAGATATCGATGCTGCGGAATGGTATCTGCGGAAACTTACCCGGCTGTCGATCGTCCTGTCAAGCGGATGGAACCTTCTTGTTACTCTCCTGGTGCCGCTGATTTTACCCCTCTATGCAGTCACTCCGGAAACCCGGCACTACATCTGGATTATCGTGATCACTCATAATATATTTGCGGCACTGGTACAGCCGTTCGCAATGCCCCTCTCTGCGGGTCTGCGCGCAGCCGGCGATATAAAGTTTACATTCTGGTCATCGCTGCTGTGCACGGTCGTCGTAAGAACAGTACTTTCGTTTATACTGGCCCTGTGGGCGGGCTTCGGCATTATCGGGATTGCATGGGCGATGGTGCTGGACTGGAGCCTGAAAGCCCTGCTGGATATCCGGCGGTTCCGTTCAGGTAAATGGAAAGAACATCGTCTGATTTAACACTTGCCGGAATTGTTTTACTTCTGCAGGACTGCTTGCGGCTGAATCGGACAGATTCCGATCGCTGACGGACAGCCTGGGATATAATTTATCTGGATGCAGAATTCTTCAGCCGGATCCGGCGGCGATCTGAAATCAGAAGAACAGAGAAGGAAGGCAAAACAGCGCTGCGGCAAATCCGGATTCAGACAGATATAAGAAAAATCACGGAAGGATTGATTGTGTTATGGAAAAGAAAAGTGCACTGAGGAGATTTACGGATAAGCTATACGGCGGGATCAGCCTTACCTGGCCTGCAGTAATTCTGTATGCTGTGGGAACGGCGGTTTTAACCACCATTTTTCTTGTTGTTCCGATATTCAGGGATACCTCCTTTATGCGGATGGGTGAGACTCTTGAGGCCTGGATCTTTTTCGCCGTTATCATAATCGCAAACTGCAAAAAGCCGTTGGAGTCGGCTCTGAAAACTTTTGTGTTTTTTTTGATCAGTCAACCGCTGATCTATCTTTTTCAGGTGCCGTTTTCCTGGCAGGGCTGGGGATTGTTCCGGTATTATAAGTATTGGTTTGTTCTGACTCTGTGTACCTTTCCCGCTGCATTGATCGGCTGGTACATCAGGAAAAAGAACTGGCTCAGTCTTCTCATTCTGATGCCGGTGCTGATTCTTCTGGCTTATTTCTGTGAAGACGGTTTGAAGCATGTGATCCATCAGTTTCCAAAACTGCTGATCATGGCTGTGTTTTGCATCCTGCAGGTGCTGATCTATCTTTATACATTTACAGAGAAGATATCGCAGAAGATCGTTGGAGCGCTTGTACCGGCTGCTGTCATTGCTGTTATGATGCTGGCCCCGAAGAATGTTGATTTTTTTTCGAGCCAGTTTCTTCCCGATGATCCTGAATTAACAGAAAATGCAGCCGTTACTGTAGACAATAACGGGATCGCTGACATTTCGGTACAGGGTACGGGGAAGGACAGTACAGTTCAGATTCATGTACACGCTTATGGCAGTACTTCATTTACCATAAAAGACGGTGACAATGAGTATCCGTACAATATCAGTATTTATGAGGATGATCAGGGAGTCAGCCGGATCGATATAACATCCGGATAAATTTATAACGATATCCATTCGGCAGAAGAAAATGCTTCCATGCCTGCAGGCTGGAACAGGGATATATGCCCATGAAAGCGGGCAGAAGCTTTGAGCAAAGGGAGCGGTTATGAACAAGCTATATTTACATCTGGGTACGCCGAAAACAGCGACAACCGCAATTCAGTATTTCCTGCATGATAACAATGACAGGCTGCGGGATATAGGATATGAATATCCGGATATGCAGTCGGATTTCCCGGGGAACAGAGGGTTTGCCTGGGTAAAAAATGACGAATCCGCTTATGCGAACGGAAATGTCATTCTGGATGCCCAGGTTTTGTCAGCCTACAGGCAGGGAGAGGACGCCTTTGAGGACATTCTTGGATTTGTATTTCCTGATATGGCGGAATATTACAGGGCTGTCATCAGCGGCAACAGGACGGATTTTGACGCAGTTATTGCCTACATCAAAGCAAAGCTGGAGAAAAACAATATTATTATTTCCTCAGAAAATCTCTGGACATTCAGCTATTCCTTTCTTGAGCGCCTGAAAAATGAGTTTGCAGATCGTGTGGAAGCGATCGTCTATTTAAGAAGACAGGACAGTTATGTTGAATCTATGTGGAACGAAGTTGTAAAGATCGGTGTGGTCTCCGATATTCTTGAGGATTATTTTTTCTTCATGCTCTCCGAGGAAAATGATAATCATGGGCTTCGTTACAGGACAAGACTGAAAAGGATAGCCAGGATTATCGGGAAGGAACATATTCATGTCAGACTGTTTGAAGGATCTGTGATCGGGGGAAAAAGCAGAATCAGTTACGATTTTTTACGGACGATTGGTATAGAGCCTGAGAAATATGAGTGGCTTGAACCCAAAATGAAGGTAAATGAGAGAATAAGCGGTCCCGTTGTCAATATGAAAAGAATTTTTAATGAGTATATGCAGCACAGGGTCGAAGGCAAAGAAGATATTCTTGACCAGATACCGAATCATATCGAAAGATATAACCGGATTTTCGCAAGGCTTAGTTCAGAATATAAAAAAACACTTCCTGAAAAGGACCTGTATTTCTCATCGGATTTCAGAATGCGCATAGAGAAGCTGTTTGCCGCAGACAACGCCTTTATCGCGATGGAGTTTCTGGGGAAAAAGGAGGGAGAGCCTCTGTTTGAGGATGATGACTGGAGCGCGGAGCGGACGGTGATGCCGCTTACCATGAATGAGGAGATGTTTCTGCGGCTCCTCTTTGAAGTCTGCTATAATGAAGAGGTAAGAGAACAGTTGTGATGCACTGATAAAAAACATCTGTCAGGAAATAGCTTCCGTAATCCCGGGTACCTGCTTCTCTGACTGGGGTCACCATGAGTTTGATGAGTTTTATCTGAGAGATATACAGCATATATACAGACATTAATTCGAGGAATATGCAGAGATACAGTATGAACAAGTTACCGGAAAGAGTGACACTTCAGCCAAATGGCGTTTACATCTGGTCCGCACCCCTTGATATGGAACAGGAGCGGGAAGGTTATAAAACCGGCGGACGGATATGGCAGGTTATCGCCTTTCTGATTTTCCTGGGCGGGATCTTCTTCTCTGTCCGCTATGGCAGCTGGAAACCTCTCCTGTATGTCACGGCTTTTGTGATCGTTATTCTTCTGATCACGGCAGGCGTTGTCCACGGTCTTGAGAACTGGCCGGGGGAGCGCAGGAGAACCTATCGGCTGATGGATACGCAGATCAGTACCGGTTTTGGAAAAAGGACTTCATTGTTTGAGTTTAAGAAAACGAAAACAATGATCATAGGGAAAAACTATATTGAACTGAGGGCAAAGATCGGGGCGTTCCGGGCATATATTCCGGCTGAGGATTTTCAGTTTGTGAGAAGATTTATCCAGTTCAGAATCCCGGGGGAAGCCGAGATACTGTATGAATGATAGAAGAACAGCCGGTAAAAGCTCCCGGAGGATTTCACAGGAGATCCTCCGGGAGCTTTTTCTTATGCTCCGGACCTTTAAATTTGATCCCGCGTTGAATGTCTGCCGATTATGAGGGGCAAAACACCGGTGCCAAAAGCCGGACATTATTGATAAATCCCTGTCTTTGACTTAAAATTGTCTTTAAGAGGATAGAAGGGGAGGATCAGCAACAGCAATAGGGGGGATTATCGTGAAGAGGAATTTCATATCTGTTCTGTTAACCGTTACAATGCTGCTCACGGCCGTTCCGGCTTCCTTAACAGAAGCGGCAGCAGTCCCGATGCCGGGAAAAGCTGATTCAATATTGGCATGGCTTGCCGATCATCTGCAGCCTGACAGGGCAAGGGCGCTTGAGATCCTGGACAGCCCAGCTTCTAAAGACGGAGTGACGGTTACGCTGGAAAAGGCGGAAGCGAAGAGAAGCGATAACGGCGGATTTGTATATCTGCTCCAGGGGACCATTGAGAATACTTCCGACGAAGGCATCATGAAGGTTGTCTATACTTTCTCGCTCAGAGATCAGAGCGGAGAAGAGTACCGGTCATTCGGGGAGGTTTATGACGGAGAGGTCACGGCGATTCCCCCGCACAGCAGGATTGAATTCTCCCATGACGACGTCCGCTGGGGACCGCAGTCCGTTCCCGCGTCTGTGGCAATCGGCATTTCTTCGGTACAGACAGAAACGGAACTTCCCCCGGCACATATTCCGATGCCGGGTGATTACCTCTATCAGACGCTTGATGACGAGAAGCTTGCGAAGATTAAGGAAGAACCCCCGGTTGAACTCAGTTTTCACATTGATCAGGGTGGGTACGGAAGGACTGCAGTATTTAAAGAGGGAAACGGGCTTGATCAGGCAGTGAAACTGCTCTGTGATATCCGGATTGCGGAAGAAGCCTGGGAGTGGGTTACAGACAACTACAACTGGATCATGCTGACCTGGGAGGATGGTTCTTCTTCTTTCATCAGCCTGAATCTGTACAGTCTCGAGTATTATGTTCACTCCAATCCCCATACTTACCGTCTGGAGAATCTGGACGCGTTCTGGGCCTACGCGGCAGAATATCTGGAAGAAGACTGAGAGAGATCCGTTCTATATTTGCTGCGAATCTGGATGGTTTCAGCGGAGCGGCAGTTCACTTGAATCATACGAAAGGGAAGATATGAGCGCAATTCTGACTCGGGCATTTATGGCGGCATTCTGTACTTCAGCTCTCACTGAGTTTACTCAGATCGGAGCGCTGCTGATTGACGGATTGATTACCAGCAGATATCTGGGAGCAGAAAAAATGGCGGCAGTGGGAATTGCCGCGCCTTTTTTCTTTCTCGTGGGAATCATCGGAACGAGTATTGCTGTAGGGCTTCAGACCGTGTGTACCAAAGAAATGGGAGCAGGCAATACCGGCAGAATGAACTATATTTTCAATGAAACGCTGGAAGCAGCCCTGGCGGTCGCCCTTGCATTCTCTTTTCTTGTATATATGGAAGCACCTCCTATGGCTGCAATGTTCGGAGCCAGGGGAAGAGCCATCCTTCTCCTGGATGAGACCATTGAGTATCTGCATGGTCTTGTGGGAGAGGTTGTTCCTTATGTTCTGCTCTCCGTGATTACGCCGCTGGTACTCCTGGACAATGGAAACAGAATTGTGATGATATCTTCCGTGACCGGGGCTGTATCAAATATTTTTCTGGATATTCTGTTCGTCCGGCTCGACTTCGGAATCTGGGGAATGGGAATGGCGACGTCCCTTTCCGTAATCTTTTCCCTTCTGGTATTGCTGTCCCATTTTCTGAGAAAGAACAGGATCCTTCATCTGAAGCCTGTCCCCATAAACCTGACGAATATCGGAAGGATTCTGATCCTGAGCGGCCCCAGGGCGATTCATCAGGCGGCAGGCATGCTTCGTCCGATTGTCCTGAACTCACTGGTTGTTGCTGTGGGAGGACGTATGGCCATGTCGGCGATGTCCATCCGGGCCAGCATCTCGGATTTTGTGGATATTCCGGCAGTTGGAATCGCAGGCGCGGTAAGCCTGCTGGCCGGCATCGGATATGGGGAAGTCAACGGAGAGGATATTGAAAGTGTCGGAAGGATTGCGCACCGTTTCATTGCTGTCTCTGCTTCTGTGATTACCGTGCTGCTGCTGTTTTTCGCCCGGCCCATCGCTGTTTTTTATCTCGGCGAAAGCAGCCCGGCTCTTTCCCTGACGGCGTTTGCCATCAGAACGATCGCGGTGGGAACCCTTTTTTCCGAACTGATTTATGTCCGGATCAGCTATCTGCAGGCTATTGAGCAGATCAGGAGCGCCCACCTCATAGAAATATGTGTGAACCTTGTCTGCCTTCTGGGATTTGCGATCCTGCTTTCATTTCCCTTTGGCATATACGGAGTCTTCGCAGCTTTTCCGCTTTCCTAGTTTATTGTGCTGCTGGCAATTATGCTGAGTTACAGCGTCAAAACGAAGAAGCTTATTCCGGACTGGAGAGCTTACGCCGGATTGGATCCGTCCTTCTTTAAAAGGCCCGAGGAGGAGATCGCCTACTCGTTTGAAACGATCGAACATTGCTGCCTGGCAAGCGAACAGGTTTATCTGTTCTGCAAAGGGCACAAAATGGGGAAAAACAAAGCCCTGCATGCCAGTCTGTGCATGGAAGAAATCATGACGAATGTCATAGAGCACGGATTCTTTAAGAAGGCTAAGGATAATCATGCCGAAATCAGGGTGACGATTTCCGGCGGAACCCTGATTCTCAGGGTACGGGACAACGGGAGAGAATTTGATCTCAGCAGTCTGGCAAAGATCCTGACTGATGACAGGGACCCGTATTCGAACATAGGAATCAAGCTGATCTGCAGAAATGCAAAGGATATCCACTATTACCGGATCTGGGGCATGAATACGACGATCCTGGAAGTATGACGGGAATAAAATGAAGGACTGCCGGCTCCCGGGAGCCGGCAGTTCTGTGCTTCGGAGATTTTGGAAACGTCAGGATCTCTCAGATCGGCAGTTACAGAATGGAATTCCGCTTCAGGATCTGCAGCATTTTTTCAGTCTGTTCCTGCGTCGGACGCGGGAAGGGGAAGGACGGGATATCCGCAATCGGTACGCCTGCCAGTTCCACCGCCTTTTTTATAAATGGGATAAAGGGATTTCCTACTGCGTATACATCCATCAGGCTGTTCAGGGTCTGAGAGCAGCGGGCTGCTTCTTCCCAGTTTTCTTCATTGGCGGCTTTTGCCAGCTGATGGCAGAGGGAAGGCGCAAAGTTTGATAATCCGGCGATGCAGCCGTCCCCGCCGGCAAGCACATTGTGGGCGAAGTTTTCATCAAAGCCCGAATAAATCTCAAAGTCAGGCCTGACAGGCTTGACGGCCTGAATCAGTTCTCTCGTATGATCCATTCCGGGAATGGTATCCTTGATGCCGACGATGTTTTTGTGCCTCAGGGCAAGAGTTTTAACGACATCGGCAGGAATGGTATATCCGGTCCGGTCGGGGAAATTATAGATGTACAGGGGACCGTGGATTTCACGGGCGAGCCTGTCATAATATTCCTCAATCTGATCCGGCGTCAGCTTAAAGTAATAGGGGGATACCACGATGACTGCGTCGGCTCCCTCTTTCAGGGACCAGTTGGAGAGGGAGATAACATTTTCGAGGATCATGTCCGCCGTCCCGATAATAACCGGTATGCGGCCATTGATCTGCCGGATTGCCAGGGAAATCAGTTTCTTTTTTTCTTCCGTTGAGACCGCGAAGAATTCTCCGATGCTTCCGAAAACCAGAACACCGTCCACGCCGCCTTCTACCAGAAATTCATATAATGCAGCCGCGCCCTTTTCATCGATTTTTCCGTCCTCCAGAAATGGCGTGACAGCCGGCGTAATATACTTTGCCATACAGGTTGCCTCTCTTTCTTTCTTAATATCCGGCTCCCTGCATCGCAGAGAGTGCCTGTTCTGTATACCGCTTAAGGATTCCTTTCCGCTTCGGCGGCTCTTTCAGTTTCCAGCTCTTTTTCCGTTCCTCAAGAACTCTGCCTGCTTCTTCCGCGTCCATGAGCTTTCCGTCGATCCCCACAACGTTCAGGGATCTGGATTCTATGTCATAGGAGATAATGTCGCCGGTATGAATATAAGCCAGGGGACCGCCGGCTGCCGCCTCGGGGCTTACATGGCCGATGGCCGCCCCGCGGGTAGCTCCGGAGAAGCGTCCGTCCGTGACAAGGGAAACCTTTCCGTTCAGCCTGTGGTCACAGACGATTGCTTCGGTGGTCATCAGCATCTCAGGCATTCCGCTTCCGCGGGGACCTTCATAGCGGATGACCAGGATTTCGCCCGGATTGACATCGCCTTTTACTACAGCTGAGTGGGCGTCCTCTTCACTGTCGTAGACACGGGCGGTTCCGCAGAGACTGCGCATATCCTTTTCACAGGCCGAATATTTCACTACCGCGCCTTCGGGCGCCAGATTTCCTTTGAGGATCGCGATGGAACCGGTTTCTGCCGCTTCGTCCGCGGGGAGAATTACCTGTTCTTTCTGCAGACAGTAATTATGCAGATAGCCTTCATTGCGCCTGTAAAAGCCGCTTTTTTCGATTTCTTCAAGATTCTCTCCCAGGGTATGGCCTGTAACGGTCATGACGTCCAGATCCAGATACGCTCTGAGTTCGCTCTGTACCGCGGGCACGCCTCCCGCAAACCAGAAGGCTTCCGTCAGATGTTCTCCGCTGGGATTAATATTCCCGATATGCGGAATGATATGGTTGATCTCATCGAACAGTTCCGGATCCAGGGTGATGCCAAGTTCCCTTGCAATGGAGGGAAGATGGATCGTCGCGTTCGTGGAGCCGCCGATGGCGCTGTGCACGATGATGGCGTTCCGGAAAGCTGATTCCGTCAGGATATCAGAGGGCAGAATCTTCTTTTCAGCCAGCTGCATGATCACCCTGCCTGCTTTTCTTGCGTAGGAGAGGATATCCCGCATGGTTGCGGGAACCAGAGCGCTGCCCGGAAGGGCCAGGCCGAGCGCTTCCGCCATACACTGCATGGTGGAGGCGGTTCCGAGGAAGGTGCAGGCACCGGCGGACGGACATCCCGTAAGCTTATAATCCCGGATCTCGTCCGGACTGATCCCGTCCTTCTGTTTCTGTCTCAGGGAGATCGACCCCGCCACCAGGGAAGTGGTCTGATTCGGCCCCGGACGCATGCTTCCTCCCGGCACAAAGATGGAGGGGACATTGATCCGCGCAATCGCCTTCAGATGCGCAGGGATCGATTTATCACAGGAGGAGCAGAGCACCAGACCGTCCCAGGGTACAAATCCGGCGTGCAGCTCCACCATATCGCATATGGCCTCCCGGCTGGCGAGGATCAGATTCATCCCGTCATGGCCCTGCGCGCAGCCGTCACAGAGGTCGGTGGTATGAAATCTGCCCGGTACGCCGCCTTTTTCGTATATCCCTCTGCATATGTGTTCAGATAACTGATTCAGATGGACACTGCCGGGGTGGCTGTCCCCGAATACATCCTCCACCAGAATCTGCGGTTTGCAGATATCTTCTTCGTCCCAGCCGCTGCCAAGCTGCAGAGCGTCAAACTGGGCCCATAGTTCTCTTTCCCGAGTGCTGCAGATCCCCATGGCATTTCCTCCCTGCTCAAAAAATACATACAACAAGAGCATTTTTATTATATACTGTTTCCTGATAAAAGTCTTGTCCCGCTGCGTTCATTTCCATGTGAATTGCTGCCGCATATTATCCGGGCGCGGGCTGAAAGAGCGGAGGCAGAAAGGCAGCTGAGACAGGCATAAGGCAGCAGGAGAGGTACCGCAGAGAAACAGGAGAGGTACCTGCTGAAAAACAGGAGGTTTGGATAGAATGATTACGAGAGACGAAGCGCTTGCTCTGCTGAGACAGTACAATAAGGATCCCTTTCATATCCAGCATGCCCTGACGGTGGAAGCTGTTATGAAATGGTATGCGAAGGAGCTGGGTTACGCGGATGAAGCGGAATACTGGGGGATCGTGGGGCTGCTCCATGATATCGATTTTGAACTGTATCCGGAAGAGCACTGCCTGAAGGCACCGCAGATGCTCAGAGACGGAGGCGTAAGCGAAGACGTGATTCACGCAGTATGTTCCCACGGATATGGCATCACAGTAGGCGACGGAACGACGATAGACGTTAAACCGGAGAGGGAGATGGAAAAAGTCCTGTTTGCCTCGGATGAACTGACCGGCCTGGTGTGGGCGGCTGCCCTCATGAGGCCGTCGAAGAGTACAAAGGATATGGAACTGAAATCCCTGAAGAAAAAGTATAAGACCAGAAGCTTCGCGGCGGGCTGTTCCAGGGAAGTCATCCAGCGCGGGGCGGAGCAGCTCGGATGGGAGCTGGACAAGCTCCTTTCCATGACACTGCAGGCCATGGCGGAGAGTGAAGACGCCATCCGCGCGGAGATGGAGGCGGAGGGAATCGGATAAAGCGGCCGCAGCTTTCCGCCCGGGACCACAGACCGCCCGGTCTGCGGTTTTCTGTACAGCCGCCGGCCGTGTCCGGCAGGCAGGGACAGGCGGCGGAATGCAGTATTCAGAACGAAAGCCGGCCGCATCCGGACTGCAGGGCAAAGCCCCGGACCTGACTGCGGCACGGCTTTATCTGTTTTATTCCGCAGTTTCTGCTGCAGGAAGATTCACACAGATGCGGAAAGGCTTCATGCTCAGTCCCGCGCTGTTCCAGATATGGGCGGTGCAGTAGTTTTCCTCATCATAGGAAATCCAGAGCGTCCCTGCCGCGGCTGCCTGAGCGGCGTCTTCTGAAGAGAGCAGGATCTGCAGACCCCGGTCTTTGATGCAGCATTCAAATCCGGAGAGTTCCTGACCGTCGCAGGAGCTGCCGGCAGGCGTGAGCCCGACCCGGCCGGTGAAGATCCGGAAACCCTCGCCCGGAGTATCATCCGCATACAGTTCTTCCCCTGTATTTGCAATCTCCATGAGGATGAGCAGGCTGCCGTCCTCCTGCGCCTTGGCGCAGGCGGCGCTGCAGAAGGGCGGATCGGCCAGGATATCCCTCCCGTAGACGTATTTCAGCGCGAGCAGGGCGAGCCTGCGGCCTACCTCCATCTTGAATTTGGGGTGAATGTCCTCATAGGATCCGAGATCCATGATGGATGCCATGGCGGTTCCCGGAACCGTCCCGGAGACAGTGTCCTGAGCGGCGCGAACCTGGGCGTATCCCTCATTTCCGCATTCCAGCCATTTTCCGAAGGGGGCCAGCTGCACGAAAAGGAAGGGAAGCTCCGGTTCCTTCCAGGTATCCCGGAAGGAGCGGATCAGGGCAGTCATGGTCCGGTCATAGAGATCTCCGTGACCGGAATCGGATTCACCCTGATACCAGAGGACACCTTTGACACTGAGGGTGGAGACCGGAAGGACCATGGTTTCGTAGAGTCCGCCTGGCCGCCAGGGATGCCAGGGACCCATAGGGATCGCAGGGTCGCCTTCGTGTTCCTTCATCCAGAGCTGCTGTTCTTCCTCTGTCAGTCCGTACATCATCGTACGCCATTCCAGTTCATGCCTGTAAGAGTTTTCAAAAGCAAGGCCTTCTTCGCTGAGCCGTTTCAGCTCTTCCGGTGAATACATGGAAACAGCTTCTTCATACTCCTTCAGATAGATATTCAGGGGTTCTTCTGAAAAAGAGGAGAGAGGGGTCCAGGCGCACGCAGGCGTTCCGCCCCAGTTGCAGCCTACGATCGCGACGGGAACGCCGGCGTCCGGCTGGATGACACGGGCAAAATGGTAACCTGGCGCGGAAAATACCGCCCAGGCCGGATCGCCCTCCTCAAACCAGTATCCGGAACCGAAGGGATGCCTGTCCTGGCCGGCAAAGGCGATCTGCGGGACATTGTACATGCGGATAAGGGGATTGTGCTCCAGTTTTTTCGTATAATTCCAGTCCGCGTCGTAGCGCAGGAAATACTCCATATTGGACTGTCCGCAGGCAAGCCAGATATCGCCGATCTGGATATCCCCGAGGGTCAGGAGCGGCTGCGTCTGGTCATCTGCGAAAATCTGCAGGGTTTTGCCCGTTCCTGCCGGAAACGGCCCCACGGCACAGGTGAAATGACCGTCCATAACAGCTGCCCGGGAGGAGACTCCGTCGAGCAGGATCCGGACAGAGGCACAGCCCTCCGCGGTTCCTTTTATTCGCAGGATTTTATCGCGCTGAAGGGTCATATGGGATGCGTAGATGGCAGGTAATTTAATTTTCGGCATAATTTCGTCCTTTCCGGCAGCAGCCAGATCAGCCGGATCTGCTGCTCCATGTATATAATTCTCTGCAGTGCTGCCTTCAGAGTACTGCCTGCAGCGTCAGCGTTTTCGTACAAAAGCTACGCGGCTGACTGTCGGACGGTGCCTGAACGGCACTGCAGCTCATTTCATGACAGAAGGATTCGTATATTCTTATCTGTCGGTTCCATACTGTAGGGCCATTCAATCAGCCGTACATTGTTGCAGCCGCACAATTCTTTTTTGGTCCGGTCCAGCTCCTGTCTCTGGTTCAGCGCTTCCTCCCCGCCGAAGAATTCAACAGGACGGTAGTGCTGGATTCCCTGATATTCGACCGCAGTCTGAAGAGACGGAATATAGAGGTCCAGACTCTGCCGGCCGAGCCAGTCGGGGCGGTACTGGTACAGGGTATCCGGATATAGTTTTCTTACGGCATGGAAGAGAGAAAGCTCGTGCTTCCATTTTGGCTTTATAATACCTTCCGCCGTGAGTTTTGTCCGGATTTTTGTCCGTTCGAGCCTCCAGTTTGTGCGGAATCCGTCCTTCTCCTCATAGAGGGCAAGATCCGTGTACCACCATTGGAAGAAGGGCATGATCACTTTTGTAAGACAGATGAAAAATTCGAGCTCCGAGGAAAAGTAACCGCATTCGAGAATATGTCTGATATTTCTCCGTACATAGACAGTTTTTGAGGGATTGTGATAATAGGGCAGGCCGCCCTGGTATTTTGCGATCCGGTCAGGCAGATAGGGCGACCGGAGCACGACTCCGTCCGTCTGCAGGTGTGTGTGGTACCAGGGCAGGGAGTAGTCGTAGAGCGAGTAGCCGCCGAAGAGGTCCTGGGATGTATTCGTGTATAGCAGGTGATACATCAGGAGAACCTCATCCATTTTCTGCTTGTCGAAAACCGCGAGGTAATGGACGGTTTCTTCATCCGGGAAGAGATTTCGCAGCGGATAAAAAGCGTCCGCTTTTCTGCAGACTTCCGTGATGACGAAAAACTGTGAAATATAGCTCTCAGGAAAGAGGAAACAGGCATTGCGGTCAGTATCCAGATTCCTGAACTGGCTCATGAAAGCTTCCGCATAGGGATTTTCGCAGGAAGGAGCGTAAGATTCGATCAGTTTTCTGGTTTCATAGCGGTAAGACAGGTCTGCCCAGGAAAGCTGTACGAGAAAACGGTCGAATCCTCCGGATACATATTCTTCCCTCAGTTCGTCAAAATCTTTCCGGTAGGATTCATGTTCCTCAAGCAGCGCGTCCAGCGTTGAGAAAGGGGACATGGCATGATACTGCGGATAACGGTCCCACAGCCGGTCGAGCCGGTCATAGGAGAAGGAAGGCTGTGGTTTTTCATGAACTGGCGGATACATAAATTCGGCTTGTCTTTCCGTGTCTGTTAAACAGTATCCATGGAAGCGGAAGCGAAAGATTTCCGGTTCCCGCAAATGGATACGAATCGGCAGTCTCTTTCTTACCATTATAGCTGAAAATCTGTTTCCGGATACAGAAAAAACAGCGGCCGGAGAATACTCCAGCCGCTGTTAATCTTACCGGTTTGCCGTTCTGCTGCCCGAAGGGAGATGTTAATGGGGAGTCAGGCAGCCGGAAGTATAAGGGTTTCAGGCTGTCAGGCCAGGAAGTTTGCGTTTGCCCAGCCCCAGATGCCGTTGAAGCATACATATCTGTAATAGCAGGGCTGTCCGTTGATTCCTGTTCCCTGGGAAATGTTGCCATTCGTAAAGACAGAGTAACCCGGATAGAGCTGTGCAAGTTCATTGTTGCGGTCATAAACTGTAGCATTTCTGAGTGCAAGGTAGGTACCGTTGCAGTCAGTAACCGTCATATAAAAACCAAAACCATATCCATGGTTTTTTCCGCCGGCGGCGTCTTCCATCTCATCAACACTCATCATTTTCTTTTCTTCTGACATTTTATTTTCTCCTTCAGATTATCTAATCTTATCGTTATTTTTGGATTGACCGGCTGCAGCGTCTGTTTGATCGCTGCTTCCTTTCGTAATCAATATACGACCTGTGTAAGGAGAATCCATGCAGTCAGAAAAAATTTTTCCGACGCCCCTTATTTGCCAAACTGAAAACGAAAAAGGAGAAATTCAGGCAGGGTTGTCATCCGGGGCCTGTCCGTCGTGAGCAGCCCAGCGGCATTCGGTCAGCTCCATATCCGTGAAGACGGCTCTGAAGGAGGAATCCTCCGGGCTGCAGGCATAGACGCCGAAGGAGATTTCCCCTGCCCCTTTCCACATATGGCAGATCCGCATCTGCTTATATCTGATCCCGTCCTCCGAGCATTCGATACAGTAATCGTCCTCCCGTCTGCTGAAACGGTACCACATGGATTTTACATCCGCTCCGATTTCTGTCGTAGCCCAGTCTGAAAACCCGTTGTTTGTGACGACACTCCCCAGATGCTGGAATTCTTCATTTTCATATTCGATGGAGCCTTTCAGCCAGTTATCGCTGTCCAGGTACATGACGACGCCGCACTGGTCAAAGCGGTGATGACTTTCCGGAAACTCCGTCTTTACAAGAAAGGAGAAGTACTTTTCTTCAGTTGAGATCTGGAGAACCAGCGCGTTGTCGTTCCGGAAATGATAATAGGTCCGCTGCCACAGATCTGTATGCGGCTTCGTCACGATTTCAATTCTGTTTTCTTCTATCTTGTATTCTGCCGGCTCTCTGATCCAGTTCCAGCTTTCTTTTGCGATTTTCATGGATTTTCTCCTTCTTCTGCGGGCTGCGGTTGACAGATATCATATTCGGTATTATTCCGAAAACCCGCCGCACAACATCTGATCTTGCCGATCGGATGGCACGGCGGGTTTTTAATTGGTTATCAATTATCGGATCCGGGCAGGAAGAAGCCTGCAGAACTTTTATTTATCCCAGGCGTGCCTGCCGGCTTCCAGGTCGGCACGGATTTCGGAGACGCGTTTGTCGGAAAGTTTATACCAGATCAGGGGGATACAGGATACAAGTGCAAGGATAGCGGGAAGCATATTGACCATGAAATTGATACCCATCTTGGTCGATGCGGCCTGCTCCACGTTGGGCACATAGCCGACTGCTTCGAGCAGCAGTACTACAGGAGCGCAGATGGCGGTCGCAAGCTTGACGCCAAAACTCAGCATGGAAGCAGCAAGGCCTTCCTGTCGTTTCCCCAGCTTCCAGTCACCGTATTCGAGAGAATCACCGACCATGCCGTAGCAGATCGCCGGTGCACCGAATCCGAGAGAACCGAAGAAGGATGCTCCGATCAGAAAGACAGGATTGCTTGTCGGGTTCAGAAACAGGGCGACGAAGCCGGCAGCCATCACGACGTTCATAATGATCATGTAGTTCTTTTTGCCGAATACTTTGGTGCCCCACGGTACAGTCAGCGTGCCTACCAGCTGCCCAATCGTCATGGCAGTGAACATCGTGGCGATGTACTGGGGGCCGCCTACGACATAGATGACGTGATAAACCAGGATACCATACCGGCCTGTGACGCAGATGGTTCCGATTACCGTCGCTATGACGACCATCAGGAGCTGGTCATTCTGGAGAAGGCCTTTTATGTTGCTGGCAAAGGTGGCTTTTTCCATCGAAGCATTGCTGTGAAGCTTGTCCGTATAGGTCTCTTTGCAAATGATGGCGCAGATCCAGAATACGGGAATCAGGATCAGGGAGAAAATCACGGTAGTGACAAAATAGCCGTGACCGTCTGCCATCGCTTCACCGGCTTCGTTGACTGCCGAGCTGAAGTGAAGGATGAGCGGCATGGCAACCATCGACAGGATAATGCCGATGATGGAAGCACCTGTGCTGCGGGCTGTGGCGAGGAGCTGCCGGACGCGTGAATCAACGGCAATGACGTTCAGCAGGGCCTGATACGCGATGGAGCATGCTGTATAAGCCATTCCGGCACCGATATAGCAGGCACCGCAGAGTATGATCTTGGGAAGTCCCTGGATTGGAAAAACAGTAAAGGTCAGAATGTTGAAGATCGCAAGGAAAGGCGGTGCAAAGAAAAGATATGGACGGAATCTGCCCCACCTGGTGTTTGTACGGTCCGCTATCTGTCCCATCATGGGATCGTTGATGGCGTCCCAGATTCGCGCGATCAGCACGATTGCGGAAATTGCGGCACCGGATAACCCGACGACGTCAGTGTAGAAAATATTCAGATAGTTGTTGATCATGTACCAGCTCATCTGGCACGCGACTTCTCCCAGGCCATAACCGGTCAGAAGCTTTATGCTTGCTTTTTCTCCGCTGACTGCTCCGCCATACTTGTTTTGACTCATGCGTATTCCCTCCTTTTTGTAGAACAAAACTTGTGGTGATGTGAAACATAAAGTGATTCAGAAACGCACATAATCACCTTTTTATTAAGAAAATTCTACTAAAAAATTAAAAAAGCGTCAATGCAATACATAGCTGTTTCTGCATGATGGCGCGCAGGTCTTGACTTAGAGTTGACTTCAAGCGGTAAAATATCTGTGACAAGCATGTTATCAGGCCTGCTTTTTCTGAATCAGGCCAGGCCGGCCTCTCTGATCAGACGGCTGCAGCCGGGCGGGGATAAGAAAGACCCGTCCTTAATGTTTTTTCGGATAACCACATGTAATATAGGGAGGATTTAACAGATGAAATATCGCAGCATGGGTAAACTGAACATCCGGACATCTGCATTCGGCCTGGGCTGCATGCGCTTTAACGGCGCGGCGTCGGGCGACAGCATTATCGACGAGCAGAAGGCCATCTCTCTCATCCGGCAGGCAGTCGACGGAGGCGTGACCTATCTGGATACCGCATACGTCTACCTGGACAAAACTTCTGAGATTGTGCTTGGAAAAGCCCTGCAGGACGGGTATCGCGACAGGGTGACAATCGCCACGAAGATGCCTGCGGAACATGTGCATAACCGCGCGGAGATGGAAGCGCTGCTGGAAACCGAGCTGAAAAAACTTCAGACGGATCATATCGATTTTTATCTGATGCATGGAATCGACAAGGAGAAATGGGAGTATTTCAAGTCTATCGGAGCTCCGGAATTCTTCGACGATATGAAGAGAGCCGGAAAGATCCGCTATAAATGTTTTTCTTTCCACGGCCCCTATGAGGAGTTTGAATATATTCTTCAGGCTTATGACTGGGATATGGTCCAGATTCAGTATAATTTTATGGACATCAATAACCAGGCCGGTACGAAAGGACTTGAGCTTGCAGGAAAACTCGGTATTCCTGTGGTAATTATGGAAGGGCTGCTGGGCGGCCGTCTGGCGAAAGCGCCTGACAATGTACAGGCGCTCTACGATGCGTTTCCTGTTAAGCGAAGCCCCGTGGAATGGGGATTCCGCTGGCTCTGCAACCATCCGGAGATCGCAGTGGTTCTTTCCGGCTGCAATGAGAAAGAGCAGATCGACGAGAACCTGCGGATCTTCGATACCGTGGAGCCGGGCATCATGGATGAGGAGGAACTGCAGCTGATGGACAATGTACGCGAAGCATATCTGAGCCGTACAAAGATCGGCTGCACCGGCTGCCGCTACTGTATGCCATGTCCCAACGGTGTGAATATTCCGGGCATTTTCTCCGCATGGAACAACCATTCTCTGTACAATACGGATCTGAAGAATGACTGGGATCTTAAACAGATCAGGGAAAAGGACAGCGGAGCGGACAGGTGCGTAAGCTGCGGCGCCTGCGAGGCGGCTTGTCCGCAGCACCTGGGGATTATCGAAGGCCTGCAGCAGGCCTGGCGTGAACTTACGGAATAAGCTGCCGCCATTTTTCGAACCTTAGCGGCGTCAGACTGCTTTGACGAAAAATGGGAAGGATTTTATGAGGAGAAATACTGTTATGACAGAGATCGAGGCAATCCGGGAAAGACATTCTGTCCGTGCATACCTGGATAAAAAGATTGATTCTGAGACTGTGGAAAAACTGAATGCGCTGATTGGCCGCTGCAATGAGAAAGGAAATCTTCATCTGCAGCTTCTCGAGGATGCGGGAAATACTTTCAACAGGCTGATGAGCAAAGTCATGGGGCTTGGAAGCGCGCCGTCCGTGATTGCCTGCGTCGGGCCGGATGACAGGACTGTCGAGGAGCGGGTCGGCTATTACGGGGAGAAAGTCGTTCTGTATGCGCAGCAGCTTGGACTGAATACATGTTGGGCGGGAACCTACAGCGCGAAAAATGTACCGGCTGAGATCGGTCAGAATGAGCGGCTTGTGATCGTGATCGCGATCGGTTACGGCGCCAACCAGGGGAGACCGCACAAATCCAAAACCCCGCAGCAGGTGGTGGCCGGTTCCGGGGAGAAACCGGACTGGTTCAACTTCGGAGTGGAGATGGCGCTTCTGGCTCCTACCGCGATCAACCAGCAGAAATTTGAGATCAGCCTGAAGGAAGACGGTACAGCCGCGTTTGCGGACAGGAGAGGACCGTTCAGCAGGGTTGATCTTGGAATCGTCAGATATCATTTCGATGTCGGAGCCGCATACGCCAGAAAGCAGAAGGAATAAAAAGGAATCGCAGAGCAATCCGCATTCCTGTTTCCGGTGATCTTATCAATTGATTTCAGCCAGGGCAGAATGGATCCGGAGGGAAACTATGAGGAATGACGAGCACTGTATTTTTCATGTGGATGTGAATTCCGCCTTTTTGTCCTGGTCAGCCCTGAAACAGCTGGAGGAAGATCCGGGAAGTACGGATCTGAGAACGATTCCGTCCGCAGTGGGAGGAGATACGGCGACCAGGCACGGCGTCATCACGGCCAAGTCCATCCCGGCAAAGCGATATGGCGTTCAGACGGGGGAGCCGGTGGTGCAGGCTCTGCGCAAATGCCCCTCCCTCGTTTTGGTGAGAGCAGATTTCAAGGTATACAGGAGGTATTCCCGCGCCCTCATGGAGATTCTGCATGAATATACGGACCTGGTGGAACAGGCTTCGATCGATGAGGCGTATCTGGATATGTCCGGGAGTCCTTACAGGCTGCGCGGCAGCGGGGCGGGACTGAAAGCGGAGGAGCAGTGGCCGCTGAACGCGGCGCATCAGATCCGGGAGCGGGTACACAGGGAGCTCGGCTTTACAGTCAATATCGGAATCTCCGTGAACAAACTCCTGGCCAAGATGGCGAGTGATTTCGAGAAGCCGGATAAAGTGCATACTTTGTATCCGGACGAAGTTCCCCGGAAAATGTGGCCGCTGCCCATGCGGGAGCTGCACGGCTGCGGCGGGGCTACCGAGGAGCGTCTGCGGCAGCTAGGGATCTGTACGATCGGCCAGGCGGCGGCCATGGATCCTTTGATTCTTCAGTCCAATCTCGGGCAGAAGGCGGGAGAGTATATCTGGAAGAGCGCGAACGGAATCGGATCTTCTGCTGTCAGGCCGCAGCATGAGAAAGCGAAAAGCTATTCGAATGAAGAAACTACTTCTGAGGATATCTCCACGGATAATTACCGGACGAAAGGACTTGAAATTGTACAGCGCCTGGGGCGGAAAGTGGCTTCCAGGATGGAGAAGGACCATGTGATGGCGAAGACCATCCAGGTTATTGTAAAGACGGATGATTTCCGCCGCCATTCAAGGCAGGCGACCCTTGGATCGGCGACTGCGGATCCTGCTGTTATCTGCAGGGAGGCGGAAGCGCTGATGGATCAGATGCTTTTCAGCGCGGACGGAATCTTTAAGTCCGGAAGAACCCTGCGGCTGATCGGAGTCGGCTGCTCCGGCCTGACGGACGGGTCATACCGGCAGATGGACCTTCTCTCCTGGATGCAGGAGGCCCCGGCGAGGGACGAAAAGCAGCGGAAAAAGAAAAAACTGGAGGAGATGATGCGGCAGGCCAGTTCGCGCTTCGGCGCGGACGCCATCCGCCGGGGAATGAGCGGCGGATCTGAGAGCGGAGCGGACAGTCACAGGGGATGACTGCCCGCTTTTTTCTGACACCGAATATCAGAAAACCTGGTCCGGAAATCAGGGGATATACGGAATTCTGCCCCGGAATCAAAGGGTATGCAGAATTCAAGACAGAATCAGAAGGTTAACAGGCCTCAGCATTCAGGAAGTTTCGGTCCCGCTGAAAAGAGGAGAGTTTATATCCACAATATCTGAAAGAAGAATCGTCTGTTCTTCTATCGTAATGGTGTGCGTAAGGACCGGATCGATCTGCCGTACCGCTCCCGTGACAGTCTCATAACTCCCGCTCCGGTTATAGGATTCGATGCGGAAATCCGCGCAGGGGCGGAAGCAGGTCACGGAGACCTGCGGAAGAAGCGTATCCCCCGGCCCGGACTGCCGGATGAGCGCGTTCAGAGCGGACAGTTTGCGCTCCAGCTGTTCCTGTTCGTCCGCAGAGAGAGTCTTCCGTCCGGAATATAAAACGTTCCGGGCGGAAATGCATTCGTCAAAGCCGTCCAGGGCATCGAACGGGGCATAGATCTTCGCCCAGCGCTGCGGCGTCATGGGTGGATGCTTTCTCCAGAAGGCATCGTACTTCTGGTGGTGCGGCCTGCCGCGGAGAAATACGTCGCGGTATCTGAATCCTGCCGGCATCGGCATCTCGCCGATTGTCATCATCCTTCTCACCTCCCGTCCGACAAAACAGATGTTCTGATACGATATTATATCGAACACATGTTCTATGTCAAGAGAGAGAAATAATTTTGACATGAAAACTGCACATGGATATTTCCAGATTGCATGCCATTGTTGTATAATATGATTACAGCGGCGCGAAGCACGGAGCAATCCGTAAGCATGCTTTTTGCGGCTTAATCAGTCTGTTCACACGCCGTGCGGTATATTTAGACACAATCATTGATTTATTTACCGATATGCTCTACCGATACGAGTTCGTTTGCGGATGAACTACACCCCTTGAAAACCGTGTAAAATCAAGCAA
>CACZBW010000026.1 GCA_902779575.1 uncultured Lachnospiraceae bacterium | reverse complement strand
GGTCACGGTCTTGTCAGCAGAGTCATACGCTACACCGTCGATCGTCTCTCCCTTATGAGTCTCACTTATCGTCCACTCATAAGTTCCCGCCTTGGTAAATGTTACCTTGCCGAAGCTCTCCGTGTAATCCACGGAGTCCTTCGTCACGTTCACTGTGTTCGGCTCGAATGCAGGCGCATCTCCTACCGGCGTGATCGTGAACTCAAAACTGTCGTCTGTCGTCCAGTCACGGCCTTCCAGTACCTTCTGTACCTTCACCTCGCCTTCACTGGCAACTTTCATATTTGTGAAGACAACCACTTCATCTTCCTGTGTCAGTGTACCTGCATGATAAGTCTTTGTTTCTGTCTTATACTCTGTTATATTTCCATCTTCGTCATAAACATTATAGCCGACCGTTGTGGTAAACTTGTTGCCCTCTTCACCCTCAAATGTCTCCTCGACCTTATACCTGGTTCCTTTTTCAAAGCCCCAGAACATTTTCTGTTCTCTGTCTTTCAGTTCGAATTCGACAACGCCATCTTCAAACTGATCATCTCCATTCTCTTCGTTATACTCTGTATTAACCTCCCCATTATCATTCAAAATCGAAATCCTGAACGTATAATACTGATCTTTATCCGTCGAATCATCACTATCGACCTGTTTCTCAACAATCAGTCCCTCCAGAGGCCAGTTCTTAATCTGCATCGTATCAGAGTAATAGTAAATATAATGCCCTGTTAGCGCCGGGTTGAAACAGCCACTCCGGGTCGGAGAGAAACAGCCAATTCTGGCCGGATAGAAATCGCCAATGCATCTGCTTCCTCCTTCCTGTTTACGGTTTAGGGAGTGCTGCCACATCCCTGGTTGATAATGCTACTGTTTCACATTTGCGGCCACGGTATGTATTCCCTTTAATCATAAATACTGTCGCCGCATCAAAGATCCTGTTCAAAGCACACAGCAGAGAAGAATCTTCACTGAAGAATTCACTCCATTTATCAGGACTTTTGTTGCTTGTCAGGATCAACGTGTTGGGAAGCTCCTTGTTATAGCGACGGTCTATGATGTCAAAAAACATCCTGGTGTTCTCTTTGTCAAAGACACAGCGTCCTACTTCGTCTATGATCAGGCATGAAGGCTTGACAAGGCCGTTGATAACGTTTGCTTCCCTACCATACTTTCTTGCATCCAGTAACTTCTGGTTAAGCTCTGTTGCTTTCAGAAAGTAGGCTTTCAATCCCTTTTCACAGCAAAGGCGGCCGTATGCCATAGCAAGATGTGTCTTACCTACACCGGGTGGTCCTATGAACGCCAGGTTTTTACGGGCGTATAAAGCTGACAGATTGGACAGTTCCTTAAGGGCTTCGATATTCTTGCCGTGAAGTCTGCTGTAATCGAAGTTGTCGAAGGTTTTCGGCTCCTTGAGGGGGAGACGGCTCATCTTCAAGAGTGTTGCTACGATGTTGTCGCGTTTATTGCTGGCAAGATGCTCCAGGAGGCTGCTGACAGCTTTGATCTGGCCATCATCGAACTGATGGTCAAAAACAAATTTTGCCAGTTCCTGAAGTCCAAGATCCAGGTTCAGGTAGGCGGCATGGCTGCAGATCTGATCATAGAGGGTTTCACTCATACTGTGCTACCCCCTCAAAATCAAACCGGCTGAAACCAGGATCATATTCCTTCGGATCCAGCTGCTGGATATGTGCTTTGACGGGAGCTGTCGGATGTTCCTCCGGCTGATTGACTGCATACTGCTCTTTGCAGAAGCTGTCCCTGCGGCTCCAGGTAACATCGTGCGTGGTAAGAACTTTCGTCATCGCCGTATCATAAATATAGAGGATATAACCATCCCGTTTAACACGGCAGGTTTTCTGCTCATACCAGTAAGGAACACCAAAACGGCGTCCTTCATAGTTTACAAAGCCGTCGAAAGAAATCCTCCTTTCCGGACACAGATAGTACGAAAGTTCTACCGTTTCCTCGAGAACGGATGCGTGCTGCATGCACAAGGCGGCATGCTTCTGAACGGGTATACAGTCTACTGCCCGATGATAAACGCTGTTCTGTGTATCGCACCACCGGATAGCCTCATAATTCAGGTCGGTAAGCTCGGTAAAAATACGTCCCGGCAGAAAATTTTCTTTTACAAAGCGAACCAGCCGCTCGACAGCGCCCTTTGTAAAAGGATGACGGGGTTTACACAGCCTTGTTTCAAATCCCAGGTTGCCCATGAACAGTTCATAATCCTTCTGCCAGATGGGACGGCCTTCATCATCCCTACGGATCACAACACTTTTCATGTTGTCCGTAAGGATATATTCAGGAATACCCATGTAGAGGAAGGCATGAATCATGCCGATGAACAGGTTCTCCTGGCGGGCGTTGGGAAAAAACTCAACGTAACGGTGTCCGCAGCAATGGCAGATCATGGCAAAACAAGCAACCTTATAAGATTTGCCATTTTCTGTTTCAACTTCCACGAATCCCCAGTCCATCTGATAGGATTCGCCGGGCGGTGTCTGATACCGCCTACCGCGGTTTCCCTGCGGCGCAACAACCTGACGTTTTGCCGGAACAAGCTCTTTGTGGGCGGAAATATAATCTTTAACGATTGTTTTCCCGCCACTGAAACCGTTATCTTTGAGCCGCTCAAAAACAACAGAAGAATTCGTGACACCCTTCCTCAGAAGCGAGTCAATGATCCCCGTAAACCCGCTGAGAAGGGTGACAGGAGCATGCCGTCCGGTTAATCCATGCGGTTTGACTACAAAGTTGTTCTTCTTTATAAGGCGCAGTTTCGCGCGGCTAAGACCTGTACGCCGCTCAACTTCTGCAAGGTTAATGGTTTCAAGGTTGAACTTGTCACCAAGTTCCTCCTTCATCTCGTTTAATACTTGTGTTAAAATCTCAGTTAAGTCATTGTCGTTTTCCTTCATGATGGTTTAGCTGATGCATTGGCAAACATCAGTTTAAACAGCTTGTTGGAAGATGCAATGACTTTTTTGATAAGCCTGGTACGTATTGATGGCGATAACGCTCTTGGGGACGCCCTTTGAAAAGGGCATCCCCGCCGCTGAGGCATCCCCTGGCCTAAACTTAATTTCGGGCTCTGCCCGAACCCGCCCTCGCCGGGTGGCAGGAAAGGAAGGTATTCCTTTCCTTTACAAGAGGGTATTCCGTGTCGCTGCGTCAAGGGTGCTATTTATCCTTCCCGCCTTCGGCGTGAACATAAACCGCATCCCGCTCCGCGGGCAAACCCTTGACTCTGCTCCCGCTCCTATGTCATCCGCCAGACAGGATGCAGTTGGCGATTTTTAACTGACTCATTTTGGCTATTTCTTTCCGACCCGAAATGGCTAAATCAAAGCGACTGTGGGTGGCTGATTTCACCCGACCCTAACAATTTTACTCTCTGCATCAATTCTACCATAATTATCTCAGGCAATACCGTATGAAAACAGGTTCTAAATTATCAAAAAAAGATTGGCTCTCCCACGGAATATATCGTATAATAAACCAGAACGGAGAAAAAAATCAGTTCTCCGGGGTGTTAATATCAGTAGTTGGCAACCACCCAGATTTCAGAAGCATTTAGTATGAAATAATTAACAAGGGAGAAAAGATCATGGCAGAAGAGAACAAGAACATCGAAAAGCAGAGCATTGACGCACAGGAACTTGAGAATGCAGCCGGCGGATATGGCTACCAGAATGGTTTCTACATGACGGTTGGCGACTGCAACGGCACATACCTCGCACTCAGATCCGGAACAAGCTACAGCCCGTATAACGAGATCGCACAGCTTTATCCCGGCTACAGTGTTTTTACCAATGGCACGATCGTACAGGGAACCGGAATCAACGGAGTTGCATGCTATTACAGATATGTATGCTTCAACGGAATCTGGGGATATGCGAATGCTTCTTTCCTGAGATAATAAGAGCGTCTGATTGTTTTAGACAGATATTGCAGAGCCTGTTCCGACAGGCTTTCTACCGGCGGCCGGAATTTCGGCCGCCTTTTCATACCCTGCACGTTATATCATAGACATATATCTTTGGCGGTCATCTGCAGGAATATCCAGAAACTCCATTGCCTGTGCAACAGTATAGTTTGCTTTCCTCATTACTGTCCTGATGTTTTCTAAGCAGGCTTTATCGATACCTTCTTTCTTCCCCTCTGCTTTTCCTTCTGCCCTTCCTTCTGCTTTTCCCTCTGCTCTTATTCTCAAAGTATATTTTTCCATCCCCTTACACATATCAATTTCCTCCGTTGTCTCAGCCTCTGTATACTCCAGCTTTAGATCTGCCACAGCATTCAGGAATTCCGCAGACTATTATTTGCATACATACTGCCACATATTGCAATAGATAGCAATATTGAAAAATGCTCCAGAAAATTGATCATCTTTTTTTACCGCTGTATAATCAAACAGACAGAGAATTATCCAGACAGGAGAAATGCCATGACTTATCAACTCAATGATGGATGGAGCTTCCTTAAGGCCCAGTATGACAGCAGTTATGATCAGATAAAACCTGAGGACGCCCGTCCTGTACATCTGCCCCACGATATGCTGATCGGAAGTCCTGACCATCTTTATGATTCAGTAGATGGCTGGTATTTCCATACTTTTCCGGTCAAGCCTGAGATGCAGGGAAATACAGTGCTACTTTGTTTTGATGGAGTATATATGGATGCAGAAATCCTGCTGGACGGACGAGTAATATCTGTTCACAGAAATGGATATACATCATTTTCAGTGGACCTGACAGGTTATCTCTCCTCTTCTCTCCATCAAATCGCCGTACATGTCCGTCATAAAAGTCCGAATTCCCGCTGGTATTCAGGTGCCGGTATCTATCGGGATGTAAAACTTATGATTCTTCCGCCTTTCCATCTGATTCCCGACGGGATCCGGATTCGAACTGCCGAAAAGGAAGGTCAATGGAGCCTGGATGTGGAAGCTGAGGCAGAATCATCCATGGAATTCCAGACCCTCAGTGAGCATGCGGAATCAGCAGCGGAACTCCAGATCTTCCTTGAACAGAAAGAGTCTTGCACAGACTGCCATGCTTTTCCTAAACAGCTAGAGTCTGACAATGACTGGCATGTCTTTACTGAGCAGGCAGAGGGTCACAAGGAGAAGGAATCAATTCCCGCAGCCCAGGCGTGTCTTATAGGGACAGACGGCGAATGCCTGGCCAGACTGCCCATGACATTTGTTCCTGGGAAAAAAATTTCCGGCAGCGATAACTTATCCGGTCATTTTTGCTGTTCTCTATCCGCGCCTGGCATCCACCCCTGGTCAATAGAGGATCCCGTTCTCTATACCCTGCGGATTGAACTTCTCGGAGATCCGATAATAAATCCGGATACTGCAGAATATCCCAATGAAGAAGGTGAAGCTGAAAAGACGCCTGTTCAGATGCTTTCCCTCAAAGTGGGATTACGTGAGACCGAATTTACTCCGGACCAGGGTTTCTTCCTGAATGGGAAACATCTGAAACTTCGAGGCGTCTGCCTCCATCACGACCTCGGTGCGCTCGGTTCCGCCTTTCATGAAAAAGCGGCGGAGCGGCAGCTTCGCCTGATGAAAACAATGGGTGCAAATGCCATCCGCACTTCACATAATCCTCCTGCGTCCCGTTTTCTGGATCTGTGCGACAGGCTCGGCCTTCTCGTGATCGATGAGCTGTATGACATGTGGGAGCTTCCCAAGACAGAGTATGACAACGCACGTTTCTTCTCCATGACCTGGCAGGAAGACGTGGCATCCTGGATTCGCCGTGACCGCTGCCATCCCTGCGTGATTCTATGGTCAATTGGAAATGAAATCCCGGATATGCATGTTTCGGAGCGCGGTCTGTTCTGGACGAAAAAGCTCATGGAAGAAGTCCGCAGACACGACAGCTGGCAGGCGCCGGTCACCTTCGGCAGCAATTATATGCCCTGGGCAGGTGGGCAGAGCTGTGCGGATGTCGTTAAGATCCCCGGCTACAATTACGCGGAAAAATATTATGAGGAGCATCATACCCTGCATCCGGACTGGATCATTTATGGCAGTGAAACCGGATCCATGGTGCAGAGCCGCGGAATCTATCATTTTCCAATGCAGGAAAATATCCTCTCCGATGAGGATCTTCAATGCTCTGCTCTTCTCAACAGCAAAACAAGCTGGGGCACACAGGATCCTGTTAAAATGCTCTGCGATGACCAGAACAGTC
This sequence comes from uncultured Lachnospiraceae bacterium, assembly GCA_902779575.1. Lineage (GTDB taxonomy): Bacteria > Bacillota > Clostridia > Lachnospirales > Lachnospiraceae > Porcincola. The sequence continues at coordinate 29,269 of CACZBW010000026.1, read as the reverse complement.
CATTTACGCTTGGACAGTTCATCTGGTCAGGGATCGACTATATCGGGGAACCTACTCCCTATCACACGAAAAACAGCTATTTCGGTCAGGCAGATACCGCTTGCTTCCCGAAGGATTCCTACTATCTCTATCAGGCCATGTGGACAGAAAAACCCATGATCCACATTGGAGTCATCTGGGACTGGAATGAAGGTCAGCTTATCGATATTCCGGTTATGACCAACGGGGCCTCCGCCGAGCTGTTACTGAATGGCCGGTCTCTCGGAAAAAAGCCGGTTGACCGGACGGATCCCGGCCGTTTTTTGAATATCTGGTCTGTCCCTTATGAGCCTGGCATCCTCGAGGCGATGGCTTATGATGAGAAGGGAAATGTTATATGTTCAGACCGCAGATCTTCCTTCAAAGATCCCCGGAAGCTGCTGCTCACGATTCCTGATTTGATCGCAAGCCGCGATGATCCTGTGAAGAATACTGCACCAGTCCCAGCGTTAATCGCAGGCAGGAATGATCTGGCTTTCCTCATGGTACAGGTTCTGGACGAAGATGAAAATCTTGTAGAAAATGCCATCGACCGTGTCCAAATCCTTGTATCAGGCTCCGGCAGGCTGGCAGGAACCGACAATGGCGACAGCACCGAGGCGGACAGTTATCAAGATTTCTGTATTGAAGAAATCGAAGGCAAAGTATTTCATTGCAGCAGTCGTAAGCTCTTTTCCGGAAAACTGCTTCTCATCATCGAAGCCGGAGAACAGGAAGGACTCATCCACGTGGAAGTTAGCAGCCCGTATCTGGAAAAAGCCAGTTTGGATCTTCCTGTAATCTCCGGAAAACAAGCGCCCCTTACACAAAAGTTTCATCGTTTTGAATGTGAAGAAGAGCCGGCTCAGCACATATTTACTTCTTCCGATTCTTCAGAATCCGACGAATATCGATTTGTCGATATTGATTCTGAAGTTCGGGAAGCTGTCGATATGTCCCCGGCAGTACAACCGGCAGTTCATATAACGCCTGTAGAAGGACAGACCGATAAAAGGGCTGCCGCAGAGCAGTCAGTTGATGCAGAGTCTGTAGCCAGGCAATCAGTTGATATAAGGCTTGCGGCAGGACAGACAGCTGATTTAAGGCCTGTAGCGGGACACGCAGATGACATAACACTTGAGACAGGACAGGTAGCTGATATAAGAACTGCGACAGGACAATCGGGCAAAATTATCGCCGCATCAAAACAGGAAGTTAAGTCTGCGTATGCAAATATTTACTTTGCATCCATTAAGCCGGAGGTCCGCCGCATTGACCTTCATGCGCTCTCTTCCAGGCATCTGACACCGGAGAATCCTTCTGTTTCTTTCTCAGTCAGACTGCTGCCGGAGGATACGCCGGAACAGAAAATCAGCTTCCGTGTTCTGAACGCCAAAGGCGTGGACGCGCCTGGATTTGAAATCTGCGCTTCAGGAGATCCATATCAGGAACCGCAAACAGAGTGCAGGCAGGCTATTACGAATAACATCTCCGACCTCCGGAATTGTCCTGTGTACAAAAATTCTGCTCAGAATATCACCGTCACTGCATCAGCGAACGGCAGCGTCTATCTGCGCGCCTCCGTATCCAATGGGGCTGACCATCCTGTGATTCTGTCCACAATCGAGCTTTATGCAGAGGGTTTTGCGCCGACGAGGCTGGATCCCTATCACTTTATCTCCGCTGCTCTCCACGACGAAGAAGAGGGAGAGATTACACCGGGCAATGACCATGGTGCAGCCTTTTCAAGAGATGGGTTCAGCGCCATCGGCTTCAGGGGAATCGACTTTGGTCCGGAGGGATCCGATAAACTGACACTGCCTGTATTTAATCTTGACAATGATCCCGCGCTGATCCGCCTCTGGGAGAATGCGCCGCATAAAGGAGGAGAACTCATTGCAGAGCTGACATATCATAAGCCATCGATCTGGAACTGTTACCAGGAAGAGAGCTGGACGCTTCCCCGCCCTCTCAGGGGAGTTCATAATCTCTGGTTTTCACTGGAAAAGAAAATTCATCTGAAAGGCTTCCTCTTCGAAAAACAGTCAGCCGCTTTCCGCTATCATTTTGCAGCGGACGCCGACCGGATCTACGGAGACAGTTTCCGAAAGGAAGGAAGGTCCGTTTTGGAAATCGGCAATAATGTCACACTGATTTTTGAGGGAATCCGTTTTGATAGAGCTGGAAAGCTGCTCATCAGAATCGACGGGGCAACGCCGCTCGAGACGCAGGCTGTTACAGTCCGCATACATTCCGAAGATGGTACGGAGATGGTCAGCATGTGCAATTTCCCGCAGACCAGTGAAAGCCAAAACCAGCAAACTCCGGAAAACCAAGAATTTCCATTATCAGTCCCTGAGGGGCTCTGCAGCATCTCCTTTGTTTTCCTGCCTGGAAGCTGTTTTGATTTTCATGGATTCCAGCTCATGGATAAAATGATTTCAGGAGAATGAGCATGTTCAAAAGCTCTTTTTCGGAAGAATGGCGCAGGAATGATGTATGATTTTTCAATACGAACTGCTATGATTGATTTTATAGAGGCAAACAAAAACAGGTCGTTTCGGCCTTTATTGAGAAAGAAGGGTATAAAAATATGGGAAACTGGAAAAATCGCCGCGCCTGGCTGAGAGCTCTGTCGACGCCGCTGCCTGAGGATTTGAAAACACCTCTTGAGACTGCTGTTTTCGAGGCGGATCATTTCTTTGTCTCCCGCGGTGAGAAAACACGCGTTACATTCGAAACAGATAAGATAATGGGGGAAGCCTGGTCTTTCAGCCGAATAGAAGATGGTTTTAGGATCAAAGGCGGAGAAACAGGGATTCTCTATGGAACTTATACCCTGCTTCTCTCTCTTGCCGCTTCCGGAACGTCTGAAAAAGAAACAGCAGGTATTCCCTTCGCTGCGGATCTTGAACCGGAAAAAGTTTATTCCCCCTGTTACCCGCTCCGCATGCTGAATGCCTGGGATAATATGTCAGGAGATATCGAACGCGGTTACGCCGGACGCTCCATCTGGTTTGAGAACAATGCTTTCTCTTATGACCCGGAAAGGATCCGCCAGCTGGGCAGGATGCTGGCCAGTGCCGGCATCAATGTCCTTACCATCAACAATGTCAACGTATTTGAACCCGCTCAGGAACTGATCGGCAGCCTGCTGCCGGAGACAGCCGCGTTTGCGGATCTGCTCCGTCCCTTCGGCGTCCGCCTGATGGTCTCCATCGATTTTTCCGCTCCCATTCGGGACGGCCTTTCCAGCGCCGATCCTCTTGATAAAGATGTAAAGGAATGGTGGAAGAACTGCGCGGACCGGATCTGGAGCGCAATTCCTGACTTTGCCGGTTTCCTTGTCAAGGCGGACAGTGAACATCGTCCCGGCCCGGCCACATATGGACGCTCGCACGCGGAAGGAGCCAATATGCTTGCACGCGCCATCGCGCCCCACGGCGGAAAACTGGTCTGGCGCGCATTTGTCTATAACTGCATGCAGGACTGGCGGGATACGGCGACAGACCGTCCCTGCGCGGCATATGATCTTTACCATCCGATGAACGGCAGTTTTGATGAAAATGTCATTCTGCAGATTAAATACGGACCATATGACTTCCAGGTCCGGGAGCCGCTCTCCCCGCTTCTGCTCGACATGCCGGATACTGCAAAAGCGATAGAGCTGCAGCTTGCTCAGGAATACACCGGGCAGCAGATCGATATCTTTGCCATGGCTCCGATGTGGAGTGAAATCTTCGGTCAGATGGGAAAGAATAACGTACAGGCGATCGCCGCGGTGAGCAATCTTGGACGCGACGACTGCTGGACCGGACATCCCTTCGCTGCTTTCAACCTGTATGCTTTCGGCCGCTTCGGGTGGGATCCGGAGACGGATCCGGAGAAGCTTACCCGGGAATGGGTCCGTCTGAGTTTCGCTCTTTCTCCTTCCGGGGAAGATCAGCTTACAGAACTGCTTTTAAAGAGCCGCGATGTTTATGAAAAATACACTGCCCCTCTCGGTCTGTGCTGGATGGTAGCTCCTTCCACCCATTACGGCGTGGATCCCTGGGGATATGAATTCTCGGTCTGGGGCACCTATAACCGGGCTGACCGCGAGAGTGTCGGGATCGACCGCACAGTAAACGGCACCGGCTTTACACGGCAGTATCCGGAAGAGCTCTGCCGCCTCTATGAAGACAGGGAAAGCTGCCCCGACAGGCTGCTTCTCTTCTTCCACAGGCTGCCCTACAGCTTCCGCATGAAAGACGGCCGGACGCTGATTCAGCGCATCTATGACGATCATTTTGAAGGATACGAAGAAGTGCTGGAAATGCAGAAGACCCTGCAAAACCTGAACCTTCCTGAAGAAGACCGGAAAGAAGTCGAAGAGCGCATGGAGAAACAGCGCCTCGACGCCAGGGAATGGTGCGACGTCGTCAATACCTTCTTCTGCAGGCTGAGCGGCGTAAAAGATGAGCACGGACGGAAAATCTGGTAAGGCTGAGATAGAAACGGCGGGAATTCACTGACAGCATCCCACAGAACCTGATGCGAAAAAAGTGAATTCCCGCCTTAATATTATCAGCAAAAACACAGATTATACATCGGGATGGCCGTTGTTAACACGATAGAACGATTTCCGAAGATTTCGTACAGAGATTTCATTTGATATGGTGCTTCTTCCGAAATTCCCCGATCGTGGCCTTGCCGGTGTCGGACACAGGTTTGATCCATTTTCCTGAATACATGTGCCTCTGCATAATGATATAGCGGATCGGCTCGTCCACATAGCAGAGAAGGAACACGAGCAGGAAGGGCGCGTGGAAATAATCATTTGCCAGATGGATCACCGGCTGTACCATCAGAAACATAAAGGCGATCTCCATGATGGAACCGAAAGCGGAATCCCCGGCGGAACGGAAGGTGTCATTCATGCACCAGTTCTGCATACGGATCAGGGCAACCAGGCAGTATATGATCATCATGCCTCTCGCGATCCTGAAAGATTCGCCGCTCATTCCCATGGCATGCAGCAGAGGCCTGTGCACCGCGAACAGAACGGCTCCGACAACGGCGATCATGCCGCTGCACAGATAGATCAGCCTCCAGGCTCTGGAATAAGCTTCCTCGTGATTCCCGGCTCCGACTTCCTTTCCGACCAGGACGGTGGCCGCGCTGGAAAATCCGGCGAAGAAGCCGATGACCAGGCCCTCCAGCGTACGCAGTACCGCGGTGGCAGCGATTGCCTCATCCACCTGATGTCCCAAAACGATATTGATCATCATATTCCCTACGCCAATCAGCAGCTCATTTGCAAGGATCGGGAAACATTTGCGCAGGTATTCTGATACCAGCGCCCCGGTCCAGCGAAAATGTCCGCTGATCTCCAGGACGTAGGGAAGTCTTTTTTTCCAGACCAGGAATACGACTACCGCGATATTGACAAAGCCCGATATCACCGTGCTGATCGCGGCGCCCCGGACTCCCAGGGCCGGAAGTCCCAGCCTTCCGAAAATAAGTATATAGTTGCAGACACAGTTGGTCACAACGCCCGCGATACCGCCGATCAGAGGAATCTTGACGCGCTCGACCGAACGGAGCAGAGACGCCATGGCGGTGACAATGACCTGCAGCGGATAGGAAAAGCCTACGATGCGCAGATACTGGATGCCGATTCTCTGGATCTCCGGACTGTCCGTATACAGACGCATGACCAGATCCGGCCGGAGGATTGCCATAAGTCCGCAGCCCAGTCCGCTAATCATCATAAAGCAAAGGGTAAGTCCGTAAGAGCTGCGGATTCCGTCATGGTTTCCCGCACCCCAGTACTGCGCGAAAAACAGCATACCGCCGCCCACAAAGCCCCAGTAGCCTGAGAACATCAGGCTGGAGAACTGGGCGCAGAGGCCGACCGCTCCTACGCTCTTCTCGCCGAGGGAAGCGATCATCATCGTATCGACCATACTTCCGGTCGTCGTCAGCAGATTCTGCAATGCGACAGGGAGCGCAATCACAGCAATCATGGCGATCAGCTGCCGCAGGGAAGTATTTTCCGTTTTTTTCTCAGTCATTTCATTTACCTTTTCGTATCGTCATACCCTTCCACGTCTAAAAACATCGCACAAACATCTGAAACGCCCCATTGTTTTTCTTTTCCGCACTGCTTCGCGCATGTTCGGGTACAACCCTGCACATTTAAAAAATCCGGAAGCTCTGTTTATTCCACCGTACTCGGATATATTCCAGGCGCACAAATAAGCCAGCGGCACACCGGACCTGAAATTCCGATATGCGCACTGGCTGAAATTATATCTTACAGTTATTGTACTGACAAGGCGATGCAGTAAATATTTCCTCATCTGATACATGCCTGGAAAGAGACGACCGTTCAATAGTCTCCGCTTCCGGCCTAAAAGTACTTTCGTTACAGATCCGCCTTCTCTCCTGCCGCGGCCATCTGAACCATCAGATTCCCGATCGCTGTCGCTTCTTTTAAGCCGGAAACAACTTTTTTGTTCGTTGTCTCCTGCGTCAGCCGGTTCAGATATTCCGCGCTGGATCCGCCGCCGACAATCATGATTCTGTCATAGTTCTTTCCGGTCAGTTTTTCGAGCTCCTGCACTGTTTGTGCATAACTGCCGGCCAGGCTGTGGTAAACGACACTGGCAAGTTCGCCCAGACTTTCCGGAACCTGCTGCCCGCTCTCCCTGCAGCAGCTGCGGATCTCCTCCGTCATGTTTTCCGGTGCAAGGAAGCGGGGATGATTGACATCTACTCTGGACGGAAAATCGCCGCATTCCTCCGCCAGTCTGCAGATCTTTCCATAATTCGGTTTATTGCCGTCTTCTTTCCGGATGCACTGGATCATATACATTCCTGCCAGATTCTTGTGGAAACAGATTTTGTCCATATACCCGGCTTCATTTGTAAAGTTTGCAAGCCTGCTCTCTTCCGTACAGATGGGTTCGTCCAGCAGGGTCCCCATCAGGGACCAGGTGCCGGAGCTGAGATAGATGCTGTTCTCCTGCTGCGGTATGGCCGCGATAGCCGACGCCGTATCATGAGATGCCGCCGCGATCACTTTCGGACTGCAGCCGGTTTCCCTGACAATCTCATCCTTCAGTTCTCCGACATAAGTACCCGGAGAGACGATGGGCAGGAAAATGCGCTCCGGAAAACCGAGCAGGCGGATCAGTTCCGTGTCCCACTCTTTTTTCCCTTTCATGAGCAGCTGTGTGGTGGAGGCTTCCGAATACTCGCATTTCATCACGCCTGTCAGAAGATAGTTCAGGTAATCCGGGACCATGAGCATATTCTGAGCACGCGACAGGATATCCGGCTGAAAAGTCTTATCTGCCATCAGCTGGTAGATCGTGTTGAACGGTGCCTTCATGATTCCGGTTCTTTCGTAGAGTTCTTCCGGAGAAAGAAACTCTTCCAGTTTCCGGTCCATCCCCTCTGTTCTGCTGTCACGGTATCCGTAAGTCTTTCCCAGTACCTTTCCATCGCCGTCCGTCAGCACATAGTCTACGCCCCAGGTGTCGATTCCAATGCTGAAAGGCTTCAATCCCATTTCCGAACACTTTTTAAGCCCGGTCAGAATCTCGGAAAAGATATGCTGATAATCCCAGCACAGAGATCCATCGACCCTGATCATGCCATTTTCAAATCGATGAATCTCGTCCAGAGCCAGATGCCCGTCTTTCATGCAGCCGCCGATCAGCCTGCCGCCGGAAGCGCCCAGGTCAACAGCCAGATAGTAGTTTCCCATGTTTTTCTTCCTTTAACCATTATATCCGGATACAGAGCTCCCATCGCTCTTTCCCTGTCCGTAAGTTTTGTAGTGTTCCAGTGCGGTATCCATCTCTTTTTTGGTGAGCACATTCATTTTGCCCGCGCACATGCAGCGCCACTGCACCTCAGCGCACCACTCCATGGTCAGGGCAAGACCGTAGGCACTCTTTAGAGAACTGCCGCTGGCGCACATACCGTGGTTTGCCAGAATCACGCCCCTCGCGCCGCCCTTCAGTGCTTCGCTGGCTGCCCGGGCAAGCTCCGGCGTCCCGAAGGTATGATAAGGCACCAGAGGAAGGATGTCGGTCCCTGCTTCCGCAATGGCGTAATGTACGGAGCGCAGCGGTTCTCCCATACAGGCAAGGGTCGTGCAGTACATGGAATGCGCGTGCACGACCGCCTGCGCTCCTATGTCAGCCAGGTAAAAGGCGCTGTGGAGCGCTGACTCGCTGGAAGGTTTTCTGTCGCCTTCCAGGATATTTCCATGCAGATCCATGATCACAATATCTTCCGGCAAAGTGTCCGCGTATGGAATTCCGGACGGACTGATCGCCATATATCCGCTTTCAGGATCATAAACACTTATATTTCCCGCCGTCCCGACAGTAAGCCCATCCTCGATCAGCCGGTTTCCGTACGATACAATCTGTTCTCTGGCCGTTTTCATCAACATAACCGTTTCTCTCCTATTTCACAACGCCCTTCTGCAGAATGATATTCGCGTAGATCGCGGTCTCCCCGGTCTGAAGGATACAGTAGCATTTCTTTGCCTGCTCGTAGAATTCAAAGCGCTCATAAGAGCCAAATGCAGCTGCGCCGCGGTTATCATATTTCGCCACGATCTCCTTATACTCTTCAATGATCGGCACTTTCAGTCCGGCGTCCTGCGGAGTGACTTCCATCACCATCGCCGGACTGTCAACGTATTCATCCAGCGGGATCAGCTGAAGGATGGCGTCCAGAAGCGCGGGGACGCCGTGCCCGTCCGCGCGGAGCAGGATGGCGCCCTCCGCCTCGGCTACGGAAGATCCGGGGAAGTTGCCGTCCCCGATGCAGATCCGGTCGCCGTGGCCCATCTCATCCAGGACAGATAAAAGTTCCGGGGAAATAATCGGAGGAATATTCTTTAACATAGTTTTGTCTCCTGTCATTTATAAGCTTTATACAAGGGTCCGAAATTGCTGCAGGCGCGGTAATCGGCGCCTTCTTTGTCCATGCCGAACGCGCCCCAGGCGGCGGGACGGTAGATCTTCTCGTCCGGGACATTGTGCATGCACACCGGGATCCGTAGCATGGATGCCATGGTGATCAGGTCGGCGCCGACATGCCCGTACACGGAGGATCCGTGGTTTGCGCCCCAGGCCCGCATCATGTCATAAGCGCTCCGGAAGGGACTGCCTTCCTTATGATCGCAGCGCGGAGCGAACCAGGTGCAGGGCCAGGTATAATCCGTACGTTTCCACAGTGTATCCGTCACTTCATCCGGGAGCGCGACCGTCCAGCCTTCCGCGATCTGCAGCACCGGCCCGAGTCCCTTCACCAGGTTCAGGCGCATCATGGTAACCGGCATCTCCGCCTTTGTGACAAAACGGGAAGAATATCCGCCGCCGCGGAAATATCCATTGTCGGCCGGCGCCCACTCGGTGGCTTTCGCCATTTTGTCAATATCTTCATCGGTCACTTCCCACCATTTCCTGCAGCATGCATTGCCCTCTTCGTCTGTGCAGACGCCGGAGAAATCCAGGGCGGAAGCACCGGAGTTGATCAGATGGATAAAACCGTCCGCGTCTCTGGCGTGTCCTTCAATCTCATAACCGGTCACCCTTTTAACAGACTCCCCGCTCCAGTAGGTGCGGACGTCCGAGAACATCGGGGCCCTTCCTGTCAGCTGCTTCTGGAACAGCATGCAGAGGCCATTCAGCACATCATTTTCGGTGGCAAGGACGTAGGGTTCCCGCGCTCCGTCATAGTCAAAGGAAGTGGCGAGGAAGGCTTCCGGATAGTCGCAGTTGGGATAGAAATCCGTCCACTGGCGCTGTCCCTGGAAGCCGCCGGCGATCGCATTATGTCCCAGCGCTTCTTCGGGGAATTTCTCAGCCAGCTTCTCATTGCCGCGCATCAGGTCTTTGATGATCACGTACATTTTGACCGTGAACTCCCACTGCTCGTCCTTCACCTCGCGGGATTTCTGGATCCAGTCGGGATTCTTGTCAAAGCATTCCCTGCATTTTTCTTTGGTCCAGGCGAGGGCTCTCTGATACTCTTCTTCGTCGTAGATTCCCTCACTCATGCGGCGGATGATTTCCACCTCATCTACGGATTCGACGCGCATGCCGAGGTACGCCTCGATGAAATCCTGGTCGATGATGGAACCGCCGATTCCCATGGTGACCGATCCGATCTGCAGATAGGAAGTTCCTCTCAGCGAGGCCACCGCCACTGCAGCGCGGCCGAATCGAAGCAGCATCTCAGTCACATCGTCGGGGATCTCTTCCGCGTCCGCTTCCTGCACTTCATGCCCGTACATGCCGAAAGCCGGAAGGCCCTTCTGCGCATGGGTTGCCAGCACAGAAGCAAGGTAGACCGCGCCCGGGCGCTCGGTGGCGTTCAGGCCCCAGACGCCTTTGATTGTGGCGGGATCCATATCCATGGTCTCGGAGCCGTAGCACCAGCAGGGCGTAACCGTCAGGGTGATATCCACGCCTTCTTTCTTGAATTTTTCAGCGCAGGCCGCGCTTTCACGGACGCGTCCGATCGTTGAATCAGCGATCACGACCTTCACAGGAGTACCGTCCGAATAGCGCAGATTTTCTTCATACAGTTTTTTGGCCTTCCATGCCATTCCCATGGTCTGTTCTTCCAGGGAGCCGCGCACATCCAGCGGGCCTTTGCGTCCGTCAATGACAGGGCGGATGCCGATCACGGGGCGTCCTCCGATCAGTTTTCTTGTATCAGCCATTCTTTTCCCTCCAGCTCTGTTTTTGGAAAGCACAGGATGCCCCGCACGGTTTAAAACCGCGCAGAGCACCCCCTGTCCGATCATCTGCCTGAGGAAACGCCGATCCGAAAACTTTTAAAAACAAAGAATCAGCGTTTCCCTGTACTTTTTCTGATTGATCCGATCAACAAGCAGCAGTCTGATTAGTCATACAGGTTCGGGGCAATGCTCTCGTCGGTCATATTCTCTGCATTGTACCAGTAACCATCGGTCGGTACATCGATCAGCTCCTGGCCGTTTGCCGCGGCAGTCAGAGCATAGATGCAGTAGTAACCCATCATCAGCGGGGACTGGGTCACAGCGCCGAGGAAGGTTCCGTCTTCAACAGCGGCCTTGATGGAGGTACCGGCGTCGAAACCTACGCCGACAACGGTATCACCGAGAACTTCACGGTTATCGTTGGCAACAAGGAGACCTTCGGCTGCGGTCTGGTTGGATCCGAATACAGCGATGGTGTCTTCCTTATCAAGGATGGTGCCTGCTTCTGTGGAGCAGAGGTCAACAGTGGTCTGCGCCGGAACGCGGACTTCAAGGATGATGTCGGCGTCGCCTTCCACTGCGCCTACCGCTTCATTTACATAGAACTCATTTCCTTCCATGGCTACCGTATATCCGTCAGCGGCTGCCAGCTCGATCAGCTTGTTGATAAAGCCGAGACCGCGCTGCTGGATGTTCAGAGCGTAGTTATCCTGGTTGATCTCACCGATACGGACCGGGCCGTCGCCGATCTGATCCTTGACAGCTTCATACAGATTAACAGCTGCGACTTCACCGGCAGCGGTATTGTCCGTCACGACTGTGCAGACAATAGAACCATCGGGCGCATCGGCAATACCGGTATCGAACGCGACGATCGGAACGCCTGCGTCAACAGCTGCCTGCAGGGACTCTAAAACAGAAGAAGTATCGCATGCCGCAAGGCCTACGCCGGCAGGAGCGCCGTTGATCGCGCTGTTGAGCATGTTCACCTGGTCAGCGATATCGGATTCGGAAGCGGGTCCCTGAGCGGAATAGGTAACGCCCAGCTCTTCTGCCGCCTGATCCATTCCTTTCAGAGCTGCCTGCCAGTAGGTGGACTGGAAGGATTTTACAACGATCTGGAAGTCATAAGCTTCATTTGCCGCCAGTCCCTCGAACTGCGCGGTCCCTTCCGTGGTATCGGAAAGGTTCTCGGCTGCGAAAGCCGGAATAACAGTACTTGCAGCCAGAACTGCACCCATCAGGATTGCCAACGCTTTTTTCTTCATCTTTATTTCCTCCTTTGCAGAAAAAAATGTTGCAGAACCGCCCTCATCTGCGGTTCAGATTTAATCCCCCCATAAGAGAGGTGATTTTCATCTCTTGAAGATCACAGTGCCAAATGTCTTCCTACACGCTGTATAAATGTCTGGCAGTCCAATCACTTGATCACTTTTCTCTTGATGATATCGATACATACAGCGCCGATCAGCACAAGACCCGTAATGATCTGCTGCATGTTCGCGTTAAAGCCGATATAGGGAAGTCCCTGTTTCAGGAAAATGATGACATACGCGCCGATCACCGTACCGTAGATGGTCCCGTATCCGCCGGAAGCGGATACGCCCCCCACGATGGCGCCGCCGATCGCGTCCAGTTCCATGCCGGCGCCCGTACCCGGCTGGACGGTCTTGATGACCGCCGCGTAGGCGATGGATGCCAGGCCGGCGAACAGTCCGCTCACCACATAGACCATCACGTGATAGAAGCGTACATTAATGCCGGACAGCATGGCAGCTTCCTTATTGGAGCCGATGGCGATCGTATACCTTCCGAACCTGGTATGCGCCAGGATAAACTGCATGAGCAGCATCAGCAGGATAATCCAGACCAGCCCCAGCGGAATCTTGGTCTTGTTCGCGGTCGTGATCTTGAAGATCGAATGGAACCAGCCATTATCCTGCTTGGCGGTCGGCCACGGGACCGCGAAGGATCCTGTCACAACAGAGCCCAGACCTCTGGTGATCATGCAGTTGCACAGGGTCGCCAGAAAAGGCGGAAGTCCGAGAATGGAGATCAGCACGCCGTTGCACAGACCAATCGCAGCTCCGAAAAGGATGGATACGAGGATTGCGAGGCCTGTCGGAACATTGTAGTTCCGGATAAGAAAACCGCCGGCCAGCGCATAGCAGATCATTCCGGTGCCGATGGAAAGATCCACGCCGCCCGTAATCAGCGGAAACGCCACGCCGATTGCCATCAGAACGTAATAATAGGAAATGTCCATCATGCTCAGGAAAGTGGTGTATTTCCCGAAATCGGAACTGATCGTCCGGAAGATCAGGTAAAGAGCGACAAGGACGATCGCGACGATGACTTCCTGGGAAAATATGGTTTTTTTCTTGGTCATTTTCTCTCCTCCCTCATCTGATATCACGCGTCGCCTTGTCCATAATTGCTTCCTGTGTGGCTTCCTCAATGGGGATCTCGCCTGTCTTTTTCCCTTCACACATGACGATGATCCTGTCGCTCATCCGGAGGATCTCCGTCATTTCCGAGGAGATCATGATAATGGATTTCCCCTCTGCGGCAAGCCGGTTCATCAGTTTGTAGATCTCATTTTTCGCTCCTACGTCGATACCCCTGGTCGGTTCGTCAAAGATCAGGATGTCGCAGTTGCGCACCAGCCATTTCGCGATAACCACCTTCTGCTGATTTCCGCCGGAGAGGTTGACGACCAGCTGATCCGGGCCGGGCGTCTTGGTATCCAGCTCTTTGATATACTGCAGGGTGACCGCTCTCTCCGTGCTCTTATTGATAAACAGGCCCGCCATATACTCTTTCAGGGTTGCCAGCGTGGAATTTTCCGTGATCGTCTTCTGAACGGCGATCCCGTAACGCTTGCGGTCCTCAGACAGATATCCGATACCGTGTTTTACCGCATCTTCCGGAGAATTGATCGTCACCTTTTCTCCATTAATATATATGTCGCCGCTCTGCTTCGGATCCGCTCCGAACAAAGCTCTGGCTGTTTCCGTCCTTCCGGCGCCCATCAGTCCCGAAAAGCCCAGGATCTCTCCTTTCCGGAGTTCAAAGCTCACATCCTGCACCATCTTTCCCGCGTTGAGATGGTCCACCTTCAGTACCACCGGCGCATCCGCCGGAACCATGCTGTGTGTCTTGGGTTCTTCATAGATCACGCGGCCCACCATCATGTTGATGATATCTTCCTTGGTGCATTCGTCGGTGATCAGTGTCCCCACATAAGTTCCGTCCCGCATGACAGTCACGCGGTCCGTGATGACTTTGATCTCGTCCATGCGGTGAGAGATGTAAATGATTCCAAGGTTCTGGCTGCGAAGATCCCGGATGATCGCGAACAGGTCGTCGATTTCCTTCTCGGTCAGCGCCGCGGAAGGCTCGTCAAAGATGATCACCTTCGCCTTGTGGGAAATGGCCTTCGCGATCTCGCACATCTGCTGTTTGCCTACTGTCAGATCACTCATCTTAGCTCTCGGATCGATATTGATGTGCAGCTCGTCAAACAGTTTTTTCGACTCTTCAATCATCCTGCGGTCATCGATCATGAAGCCTTTCCTGAACTCGCGGCCGATAAAGATATTCTGCGCCACGGTCAGGTCTCCCACCATGTTCAGTTCCTGGTGAACGATGACGATACCCGCTTCCTGGGCATCATGTGTATTGTGGTACTCTACTTCTTTTCCTTCAAAAGTGATGGTGCCCGAATCCTTGCTGTAGATCCCGGTCAGCACCTTCATAAGCGTCGATTTTCCCGCGCCGTTCTCACCCATCAGCGCATGGACCTCGCCCCGCCGGAGTTCAAAATCCACATGATCCAGCGCATGGACACCGGGGAAGGATTTGTCGATGCCGCTCATTGTTAAAATCACTTCGCCCATCTTCTCCTTCTCCTTTCTGTCAGTTCCTGCGCCGTCTCGCGGAAACGTCCGCATAGACGAATACAATGACGATCAGTCCGGTAATGATCATCTGCACTTCCTTCGTCATGCGCATGGCCATGATCCCCTCCTGCAGAAGAGAGATGACAAACACGCCGATTACGGTACCGCCGATGGACGCAAGTCCGCCTCCCATGGAGGTTCCTCCCATAACGCAGGACGCAATTGCCTCGTTGTTGTAGGTATCGCCAAGTCCCGGCTGAACGGTTGTATAAGCGCTGACAAAGAAGATCGCCGCAATTCCCGCCATGGTTCCGCAGATCACATAGGCCAGCATCTGCCATTTACGTACATTGACGCCCGAAAGGCGGACTGCTTCCTTATTGCTGCCCAGGCAGAGAATATATCGCCCGGCTCTGGTGTTATTCATGACGATGAACAGAATAACAATGGCAATGCCGAATATGATCAGTCCAACCGGAATTCCATCTACCTTGACGAGGTTCCGGAACCAGCCGTTTCCCGAAGGATCATTGCTCTGGGGCCAGCTGACGGACTGTGTCTTGGTAAACACAGATCCAAGCCCTTTGGCGATATTCATGGTCGCCATGGATACAATAAAGGGCGGGACGCCGACAAAGGCGACGAGGTAACCGTTAAAGCACCCGAAAAGCATGCCGATCACGATGCTCATCAGAAGCGCCACGACAACGGGCACGCCGAAGGTATTGAGGGAGTAGCCGGACATCAGAGCGCAGCAGAACATCACCGGCCCGATGGAAAAGTCTATTCCCCCTGTTGCAATCACAAATGTAACGCCCAGCGCGAGGAAGCCGAGGAAATAAACATAGTTCAGGATGCTCATAATCCGGGCCATGCTCGCGAAACCGGGAATGATAACAGAAAAAGCCCCATACATTAAAAGCAGAATCAAAAATAGGATAATCCGGTTAAATCCCAGTTTTTTAACGATCGGATTGTTCTTGATCTTTTCCAACTGACATCCCTCCTGTTAGCTGCTGCTGTGTTCCCGGGCCGCGTCCGGAAATGTCCGGCCTCAGAATTGAATTCCGGCGTCTGCCGCCAGAATCGAATCTGTTAAAATTCCAGTTCTCTCTCAGTCCGGATATACCACCGCCACTTTTCCGCATTTGCCGCTGGCCATCAGGGCGTACGCTTCATCTGCTTTTTCGATCGGGAACTCATCAGTGATCAGGTCGCCGGGATGGATACCCCAGCGGACCAGCTTGTCCACCAGATCCATCATCTTCCAAGTGGATGTCACCCAGGAACCGTAGATCGTCTTCTGGGAATGCATCATATCCGGGCTCGGATTGAGGGTCATGGTATTTCCTTCACCTACAAGGGCAATCTTCGCCCACTCTTTGGAAGCTCTTACGCAGGTCTGGCGTCCCGGATCGCTTGCGGAACAGTCGATGGCGCGCTCAACGCCCTTTCCTCCCGTCACGTCGAGAATATCCTGTACGGTGTGATCACTCGGTTTGAACACATAATCGACCAGGCCAAGCTTCTTTGCCAGATCGATCCGGTAGTCATTCATCTCAACGCCGATCAGCTTGTCGGCGCCCATCGCTTTCGCCAGCATCAGAGTCGCAAGGCCGACCGGGCCGAGACCGGTCACGAGTACGGCGTCATTGCCGCTCACGCCGATTTTCTCCAGAGCTTCATATACCGTACCGAAGCCGCAGGCAACCTGGGCGCCGTCCTTGTAGGTCAGCTCGTCCGGCAGATGGATCAGATCCTTCTCATCGCAAAGAATGTAGGGAGCCATGCCGCCGTTTCGCTGCCAGCCGTAAGCCTGTCTGAATTTCGGATTGGAGCACGCGATCATGTAGCCCATACGGCAGTTGTAGCAGACGCCGCAGCCGGAGATGTGGTAGACGATGACACGGTCGCCTGTCTTGAATTCCTTCAGGCCCGGACCTTCCTGTACGATCACGCCGCAGGGCTCGTGGCCGGCAACCATGCCGGGGATATAACCTTCCGCGCCTTTTCCGGTATGCTCTCTGTAGATCGCACGGATATCGGAACCGCAGATCGTACTTGCCTTCGTCTGTACAAGCACCTGGCCGAAGCCCGGCGTCGGCACCTCAAATTCCTTCATTTCCACGGTGCTGTTTCCCGGAAGCGTAGCTCCGATCATGCTCTTCGGGATAATTTTCTTGAAATCCGCCATATTGTCCTCCTTCTTTCATTCATATATTAAGTGGTTCCTGATTCTCTCTTTTTATCTCTTTTTTCTCCCCTATTGCGGGAGCATTTTCTAGGGTTATTAGCAAGTACCGTGATCAGGCAGCTGACGGAGAAACAGCTGTCAGCCTCTGCTCTGACGATGACTTCGCTGCCAGAATATTCAGCAGTCTGTACAGTCCACAATTACGCCGTCCTCATCCCACAGGTCATGCCAGTCTCTGGCGCCTTCCCACAGGAAGACCTGTCCTTTCACCAGCCGGTTGCCCCGCTCCAGCGTCGCGATCACTGCCATCTCCTCATCCGTCAGCTTTTCCGTGACGGCAGCCTGCAGATTCGCCTCATAATTGTGAATGGAGAAAGGAATCGGCAGTACGCCGCGGCCCAGCGCCCATTTCAGGCAGATAATCGCGGGATGTACCCCGTGTGCCCGGGCAATCTCCTGTAATTCGGGCATCTGCATATCCGCAATGTCATCCGGCTCAATATCACGCTCCGGGCGCCTCGGTGAACCCAGCGGCATATAACCGATCGGGAGGATGCTGTGCGCATTCAGGTATTCAAGCAGATCCTGCTGCTGGAAGCAGGGATGCATCTCCGACTCGCAGGCGGCCGGCCTGATGCGCAGCTGATCCAGAACAGCATTCAGTTTCGGGATCGTCATGTTGGAAATTCCGATATGACGGACAAGTCCTTTGTCAACCAGCGCCTCGATCTGACGGTAGGTATCCAGGAATTCCGCGGCCGAAAACGGCCTGGAATCCGGATTTCTTGAATTCACATCACAGAACGGAGCATGATAATTCGGGAAGGGCCAGTGGATAAAGAGCATATCCAGATAATCGCAGTTAAGATCCGCTATGCTCTTCAGGCAGGACTTCTCCACATCCCGGTGCATGTCATTCCATACTTTCGTCATAATGAAAAGATCTTCCCGCTTCACTATGCCTTCATCAAAAGCTGCGCGGAATACCTTTCCGATCTGTTCTTCATTACCGTAACAGGCAGCGCAGTCGAACAGCCTGTATCCGGCCCGGATCCCGCCCGCTACCGCCTCCGCCACTTCATCGGGACTGACTCTGTCAGAGCCAAAGGTCCCCATCCCCAGGCAGGGGATTGTGCCTCCGTCGCCCAGCTGCATCACCGGTACTGTTTTCGGATCTGTCATTATGCATCCTCCTTTATATCTTCAGACATTTCGTATCAGATTTCAGCCTGTCATCCATGTTCGGCTCTCGTTAAATTCCGCTCATCCTGCCGCCTGTCATACCTTAACAATTCTGAAAATGAAATCTCTTCTCAGTTCCCGGCCGGCAAACTCCGTTCTATACTCTTGCAATGGACTCCCCTTCCACAATCCGGGCAGGCAGAATCCGTTCTCCCTCCGGCAGTTCCGCAGAAGACTCTTCCCCGGAAAAGCCATTTTTTCCATTGTCCTGGCTCTCCCCTTTTTCCAGCTTCTTTAGAAGAAGCTCCGCCGCGCTGTCCGCCAGTTCTCTCAGCGGCTGTACCACCAGCGTAAGCCGGGGATTGGAGAGGTTCGAGATGATCAGATCGTCGAAACCGATCAGAGAAACATCCGACGGACACTCGAACGGAGATTCATTCAGCGCCATCACCGCGCCGAGAATAATCTCAAAATTGCCCATGAAAACCGCTGTCGGGGGCTCTTCCAGCTTCAGCAGCTCCTGCATGCTTTTATAGCCATGCTCGATGCTGTGATGCCCAAGCTTTATGTACTGCGGCGGAACGCTGATCTTTTTCTCTTCCAGCAGTTTCAGATATCCGTCCAGACGTTCCTTACCTGTGATCTCCAGATCGGAACCAATGATGGCGATTCTGCGGTGGCCGTAATCATACAGCTTTTCAACCGCCTGATAACTGGATGCCGTGTTGTTAACCTTTACACAGTCGATCCCGGAACCTTTCAGGGAGCGGTCCATCAGAACAAGCGGGATTCCGGCGTTCCGCGCAGGTTGCAGGAAAGCGGCCGTCTGACCCGCCGGAATCACAATCATCCCGTCAACTTTTTTGCTGAGCAGGAAACGCACATTCTCCGTTTCAAGCTCCGGGTCATTCTGAGAGTCGCAGATCATCGGGGCGTATCCGGCTCTGCGGAAATTTTCCCCAAGATACTTGAGCAGCGTACAGGTGAAAACGTTTGCGATATCAAATACCACCACGCCGATCACTTTGCTCCTGCTGGTCACAAGCCCCCTTGCCATCTCATTTACTTCATAATGCAGTTCGCTGATTGCTTTCTCTATCTTCGCTCTGTTTTCCGGGCGCAGATTGCCGCCGTTCAGATATTTGGATATCGTCGCAAGCGATAAACCCGTTAATTCTTTTATGTCCTTGATTGTGGCAGCCAAAGCAGCCCTCCTTACCATGATGTCAAGCGTAGTCAGAGAAACAGTCTGCCTATTCTATTTTCAACAAAAGCCGCAAAAGCGAAACGTTTCGCTTTGTTCACATTATTGATCAGCTCATGCGCTTTGTCAATTACTTTTTCTAAAAATCACGAATTAATATTCTCCTCCATGCAGGAGCAAATCTTATTGACTTTCTCTGAATTGGATTTATATTTATTTCAGTCAGAACAGCTTCAATTCAGAAACAGAAGGAAATCGTTATGTCTGAGAATAAGAATACTTACAGGCTTCTGGTAATCAATCCGGGTTCCACTTCTACCAAAGTGAGCATCTTCGATGATGAGAAAGAACTCTTTGAGAAGAGTATTTTTCATGATGCCCCGGTTCTGCTGCGTTATCCGCAGGTGAATGACCAGCTTCCGTTCCGCTATGAAATTGTTATGAAGGTGCTGAAGGATGAACAGATCCAGCCGCATACAATTGACGCTTTTGTGGGGCGCGGCGGAAGCGCATATTCACAGAAGGGCGGCGTGATCGCGATCGACCAGCAGCTTTACGATGATACAAAGGCTGCCGTAGGAGGCAGTGACCACCCTGCCAAGCTCGGCGTCATGCTTGCCTGGAAATTCGCGCAGCAGTTCGGAAAACCGGCCTATACGCTCAATCCGACGAATGTGGATGAATACTGTGACTATGCAAGGCTGACCGGTATCAAAGGCGTATACCGCGCTTCCCACTCGCATGTTCTGAACCAGAAGGCGGTCGCGGAATACCATGCGGATACGCTGGGCGGCCGCTATGAAGATTATAATTTTATTGTTGCCCATATCGATGGCGGCATCACGGTGAGCGCCCATGATCACGGGCGGATGATCGACGGGAATATGGGAGCGGACGGGGAAGGCGCATTTACCCCGACCCGGATCGGCAGCGTACCGGTCCTGGCTCTTCTGGATTACATTGATCAGCATTCCGCGGACGAAGTCCGGCTGATGTGCGCGCGTTCCGGCGGCTTTGTCAGCCTCTTCGGAACCTCGAATTCTGATATCATCCACGACCACGTCGCCAAGGGTGACCCCAAGGCCAGCCTGGTCTGGAATACAATGATCTATCAGGTCAGCAAAATGATCGGCGAGATGAGCGCGGTCCTGTGCGGAAAAGTGGACGCCATCCTCCTGACCGGAGGTCTCCTGCGCTTTGCGGATGTCGCCGAAGGGATCCGGATGCACTGCGGCTGGATCGCTCCGATTTCGATCTATCCCGGAGAGATGGAACAGAAAGCCCTGGCCCTCTCTGCTCTGAAGGTCCTGCGCGGCCAGGCTGAAGCGCGCGCCTATACCGGAAAACCCATCTGGAACGGTTTTCCGGGGATTACTTTCGATTAATCAGCAGGGAAGGAAAGAACATGAGTATCATAGATGAGATCAAAAAGAAGGCGCACGCTTCCATAAAGCGGATCGTGCTTCCGGAAGGCGATGAGCCCCGCACCATCCGGGCAGCCGCAAAGCTGCGGGATGAGGAACTTGCATTTCCGATCCTGCTTGGAGATCCCGAAAAAATCCTTTCCACCGCCCGCACCTGCGGCATGGATCTGAGAGAGATCACGATTATCAATCCGCCGGACAGCCCGGACTTTCCGCGCTATACTCAGCTGCTGTATGAGCTGCGCCGTGGCAAGGGGATGACCTTGGAAAATGCCGGTACTCTTACCGCGGATCCCATGTACTATGCTGTCCTGATGGTAAAATGCGGCGATGCGGACGGTCTTGTTTCCGGCGCCGCACATACGACCGGCGACATGCTGCGCCCCGCTCTGCAGATTATTAAAACAAAAGCAGGGACCAAACTGGTTTCTTCGAGCTTCCTGGTAGAATGTCCGAAGAAGGATGTCGGCCAGAACGGCCTTCTGATCTTCTCCGACTGTGTCGTCGTCCCCTGCCCGACTGCCGAGGAGCTGGCGCACATTGCAGTGTCCGCCGCCGACACCGCTCACACTCTCTGCGGGATTGAAGTCCCGAAAGTTGCCCTTCTGTCCTTCTCTACGAAAGGAAGCGCCTCGCACGAGCTGGTGACCAAGGTCAGGCAGGCTGCGGAAATCGCTCACTCTCTCGCTCCGGATCTTCTTCTGGACGGGGAGCTTCAGCTTGATGCAGCACTGGCACCCGAAGTCGCGGCCCTGAAGGCCAAAGACAGTCCGGTTGCAGGCGCCGCTAACGTACTGATCTTCCCGGACCTGCAGGCCGGGAATATCGGCTATAAGCTGGTGCAGAGACTTGCCGGGGCAGAAGCATTCGCCGTACTGCAGGGGCTGGCAAAACCCTGTAATGACCTCTCACGCGGGTGTTCAGTCGAGGATATCGTAAATACGGTTTCCATCACCGCGGTTCAGGCGCAGGCCTGAAAGAGTTATATTTGAGCGCCGGATCAGACCTCTGATGCACGGAAAATCTCATGAAAACGTTCCGGAATGCATCTATAATGAGGTTGTAAGCAGGCGGACATTATGCTAAAATGATGATACGATTTACCACCGTAAATACATTAACAGGAGGAACTGAGTCATATGCAATATACAAAAGAAGTAGAAGAAATGACTTGCGTCGCAAAAGGCCCAAACCATGGTCCTGCACCGATTCCTGAAGAGGGAAAATGGGTTCAGGCAAAAGAGATCAAGGATATCTCCGGCTACACACACGGTGTTGGCTGGTGTGCTCCGCAGCAGGGTACCTGCAAGCTGAGTCTGAACGTCAAGGACGGCGTTATTCAGGAAGCGCTGGTAGAAACGATCGGCTGCTCCGGAATGACCCATTCCGCTGCTATGGCCAGTGAGATCCTTCCCGGCAAGACAATCCTGGAAGCCCTGAATACCGACCTTGTATGTGACGCTATCAACACTGCCATGAGAGAGCTGTTCCTGCAGATTGTCTATGGCCGTACGCAGTCCGCGTTCTCGGATGACGGTCTTCGGATCGGCGCCGGCCTCGAGGACCTTGGCAAAGGTCTCCGTTCCATGGTCGGTACGATGTACGGAACACTGGAAAAGGGCACACGTTATCTGGAGATGACGGAAGGTTACGTAGTCAAGATGGCGCTTGATAAAGACGATCAGGTCTGCGGATACCAGTTCTTAAGCCTCGGCAAGATGATGGATGCGATCAAGAACGGCATGTCACCGAACGAAGCTTATGAGAAGAACCTTGGAACCTATGGCCGCTTCAAAGCTGAAGACGGCGCTGTCAAGTGGATCGATCCGCGCAAAGAGTAAAAGGGAGGTGCAGTTAAATGGCTTTATTTGAAAACTATGAAGGACGTATGCCGCAGCTGCAGCCCGTTCTTGACAAGTACGGATTCAGCAGCTTTGAAGATGTTAAGGCTTTTACCAACGGCAAAGGCGTTGATGCTTACAGTATCGTAGAGAGCACACAGCCGATCTGCTTTGAGAATGTCAAGTGGGCCTATGAACTTGGCGCAGCCATCGCGATGAAGGAAAACGCGAAGACCGCTGCTGAGGCGGCAAAATGGATCGGCGTCGGCCTCCAGGCTTTCTGCATTCCCGGTTCCGTAGCAGACCAGCGCCAGGTCGGTATCGGCCATGGCAATCTGGGCGCCATGCTTCTGGATGAAGAGACCGAATGTTTCGCGTTCCTGGCAGGCCACGAGTCATTCGCGGCAGCTGAAGGCGCGATCAAGATCGCTCTGAACGCCAACAAAGTCCGTCAGAAACCGCTCCGCGTTATCCTGAACGGCCTCGGCAAGGATGCGGCCATGATCATCAGCCGTATCAATGGTTTCACTTATGTCCAGACCAAATATGACTATCTGTCCGCAGATGTCAAGGAAGACCACGCTCTGACGATCGTCAGCAAGACTCCTTATTCCGATGGTCCCCGTGCAGCGGTCAACTGCTACGGCGCAGACGATGTCCGTGAAGGCGTTGCGATCATGTGGCATGAAGGCGCGGATGTCTCCATCACCGGTAACTCCACCAACCCGACCCGTTTCCAGCATCCGGTTGCAGGAACCTATAAGAAGGAACGCTGGGAAGCCGGCAAGAAGTATTTCTCGGTTGCGTCCGGCGGCGGCACAGGCCGTACCCTGCATCCCGATAATATGGCGGCAGGCCCTGCTTCCTACGGTATGACCGATACGCTCGGCCGTATGCATTCCGACGCACAGTTCGCAGGTTCCTCTTCTGTTCCCGCGCACGTCGAGATGATGGGCTTCCTGGGCGCCGGCAACAACCCGATGGTCGGCATGACCGTTGCAGTCGCGGTTGCTGTACAGCAGGCGATGAACTGAATCAGAAGAAACAGCATCCTGTAATTGAACGGAATCAGAAGAGACAGTCTCTGGTGATTCAGGCGGATTAACAGGTATATAAGGCTCCCGGAGATGTCTTCGGGAGCCTTTTTACAGAAAGGGACATTGTCTTATGGACCATTCAGAAAAAGCCAGGGCATTATTCTATGAAGGTTACAATTGCTCCCAGGCAGTTGTCTGCGCCTTTGAGGATGTGACCGGGATCGATATAAAAACGTCGGCGCGCCTCTCCTCCTCCTTTGGCGGCGGCATGGGACGGCTCCGGGAAGTCTGCGGCGCCGTGAGCGGCGGGCTCCTCATCCTGGGGATCCTGCGCGGATACGACGATCCGAAGGATTACGAAGCGAAAGTCTCGCACTATCAGCTTGTCCAGGAATTTGCCCGCCGCTTCCGGGAAAAGAACGGGACAATCATCTGCCGGGAACTGCTGAAAGATTCCAATGCAAAACCCGGAAACACCCCGGAGCCCCGGACCCCGGAATTTTATGCGTCAAGACCCTGTGCGCGGCTCATCAGCGAAGCGGCGCAGATCGTGGATGAGATGCTGAAGGAGTCTATGCAGGGCGCAAGTCAGACGAACATTCCCACAGCCTCTCTCCCCGCGCCTGCCGCGTCTTCGGAATGATCCGCAGGCGCTGCGCTCCTGCGGATTCTTCCTGATCGTTCCGGACAATACCATGTTGAACTCCTGAGACCGGCATTCTGGAAAAAAGGCGAAACGGGGATCTTCAAAGCTGCCCATCTGCAGTTTATTCAGTATTTCTCCCTTCTTGCTATAATTCTGTCCATTCTCTCTCCATTGTTATATATATTTTTCGTTTCTTTCCTCTCCTGTCCTGAATTTTTATGAATCTGTTTTGTCTTATTGAAGGTTACGTAACGTAATCTTTTATAGTAAAATAAGAGTCAGAAAACAATTCGGAAATCCGGATCTTCAGCGGATCCAGATGCATTCTTTCAGGAAAGGATTAAGCCAATGAAAGGAATCATACTCGCAGGTGGAAGCGGAACAAGGCTTTATCCGCTTACGATGGTCACTTCCAAGCAGCTTCTGCCAATCTATGACAAGCCGATGATCTATTATCCCATGTCTGTTCTTATGAGAGCCGGTATACGTGATATTCTGATCATCTCCACCCCTCAGGATACGCCCCGTTTTGAGGAGCTTCTCGGGGACGGACATCAGTTTGGCGTGCAGCTCACCTATGCTGTCCAGCCCAGCCCTGACGGACTTGCCCAGGCCTTTATCATCGGTGCTGACTTTATCGGCTCGGACACGGTGTGCATGATCCTCGGAGATAATATTTTCTTCGGACATGGTCTTGGAAAAAGGCTCAAAGACGCGGTGCAGAATGCGGAGAACGGCGATGGGGCCACGATTTTCGGTTACTACGTTGATGATCCGGAACGTTTCGGTATCGTCTCTTTCAACCAGGAGGGGAAGGCGGAAACCATCGAGGAAAAGCCTGTTCACCCGAAGAGCAATTACTGTGTCACCGGCTTATATTTCTACGATAACCGCGTAGTTGAATACGCAAAAAACCTGAAGCCCTCCGCCCGCGGGGAACTCGAAATCACGGATCTGAACCGGATCTACCTGGAAAAGGGAGAGCTGAATGTAGAACTGCTCGGGCAGGGATTCACCTGGCTTGACACAGGGACGCATGAATCTCTGGTCGACGCGACGAATTTTGTCAAAACCATCGAGCAGCATGAACACCGTAAAATCGCCTGCCTCGAAGAGATCGCTTACCGGAACGGATGGATCACGAGGGAAGAGGTCCTGGATGTCTATGAAGTACTGAAAAAGAATCAGTACGGGCAGTATCTCAAGGACGTTCTGGACGGTAAATTCATTGATAAAATGTAAATCTGCGGCTTAAGCAGATATCTTTTTCGGAATATATATTTTCAGAAAGGGCAGACTTTTATGAATATTATTGTTACCGGCGGAGCCGGCTTTATCGGAAGCAACTTTATCTTTCATATGCTGAAGAACTATCCGGAGGACCGGATCATCTGCCTGGACTGCCTGACCTACGCGGGCAATCTGAGCACTCTGGCTCCGATTATGGACAATCCGAATTTCCGTTTTGTAAAAGAGTCCATCACAGACCGTGAGGCCGTCTACAGACTCTTTGAAGAAGAACATCCGGATATCGTGGTCAACTTTGCCGCGGAAAGCCACGTCGACCGCTCGATTGTCAATCCGGACATTTTCCTTGAAACAAATATCCGCGGCACTACTGTCCTGATGGACGCCTGCCGCAAATATGGGATCAAACGCTATCATCAGGTATCCACAGATGAAGTCTACGGGGATCTGCCGCTGGACCGCCCGGATCTCTTCTTTACCGAAGAGACGCCGATCCATACGTCCAGCCCCTACAGTTCCTCGAAGGCGTCCGCTGACCTTTTTGTGCTTGCCTACCACCGTACCTACGGACTCCCTGTCAGCATCTCCAGGTGCTCCAACAATTACGGACCTTACCATTTTCCGGAGAAGCTGATTCCGCTCATGATCATCAATGCGCTGCATGACGAGCCGCTTCCTGTATACGGAGCGGGTGAAAATGTGCGTGACTGGCTCTATGTCGAGGATCACTGCAGGGCCATCGACCTGATCATCCATAAAGGCCGCGTCGGGGAAGTCTACAATGTGGGCGGTCACAATGAAATGCGCAATATCGATATTGTTACCATGATCTGCGACGCCCTGGGCAAACCCCACTCTCTCATCAGACATGTGGAAGACCGGAAGGGCCATGATATGCGCTACGCGATCGACCCGACCAAGATCCATGAAGAACTGGGCTGGCTGCCGGAAACAAAGTTCAAAGACGGCATCGCGCTGACGATCCAGTGGTATCTGGACCATGAAGAATGGTGGCAGCCGATTATTTCAGGGGAGTATCAGAACTATTACCAGAACATGTACGGCGGCAGGAAGGAAGTCTGAGACAGAGGCTGACCGCAGAATAACTGTCTGCGCAGACAGATCCGCGGCAGAAGCAATTGGAGGAATATGATGAGAGTATTTGTAACAGGCGTTGCCGGTCAGCTCGGACATGACGTGATGAATGAACTTGCCTTAAGGGGGCATGAAGGCATCGGATCAGACCTTGCTCCTGCCTATGCCGGAATCCAGGACGGCAGCCCGGTCACCTCTGCCGCCTATGTTTCGCTGGATATTACGGACCGGGAGGCAGTCCGCAGGACGCTCACGGAGCTGCATCCTGACATGGTCGTGCACTGCGCGGCATGGACGGCTGTCGATCTTGCGGAAGATGCTGATAAGATTGATAAAGTGCGATCCATCAACGCCGGAGGCACGGAAAATATCGCTCTCGCTTCGAAAGAATGCGATGCCGGTATGGTTTATCTCTCAACAGACTATGTTTTTGACGGTCAGGGCAGCACGCCATGGGATCCGGATTTCAAGGGCTACAGTCCCCTGAATGTCTACGGACAGACAAAACTGGAGGGGGAACTGGCGGTATCCCGGATTCTTGAGAAATATTATATCGTCCGGATTGCATGGGTCTTTGGCCTTAATGGAAAGAACTATATCAAAACCATGCTGAATCTCGGAAAAAACCATGATCAGCTTCGTATCGTCTGCGATCAAATCGGGACGCCTACCTATACCTTTGACCTGGCCCGCCTTCTGGTCGACATGATCGAAACTGACCGATACGGATATTATCACGCGACGAACGCGGAATTGCCTGTGGACCAGGGCGAATATACACAGGAAGGCACAAAAACAGGCTATATCAGCTGGTACGATTTCTCAAAGGAGATCTTCCGCCAGGCGGCTGCACTGGGCCATCCGGAATATGAGGAGCAGAATCTGAAGCTGGTTCCCGTCACTACAGAAGAGTACGGTCTCTCCAAGGCGAAAAGGCCTTACAACAGCCGCCTTGATAAAGCGAAACTGGAGAAAAACGAATTCCGGCCGCTGCCGGACTGGCAGGATGCTTTGAGACGGTATCTGAAGGAGATAGAGATCTGAAATCCCAGGAGGCGTTCTGACACGAAAGAAATTCAGATCATGACAGATTTTGATATACCGGAGAATCAACAGGCAAAAACAGATCGTCGAATCCGATGACGAAAAAATCATTATAGTAGCAGGCCGTCAGAGCCGGCGGATGATTCAGTTCCGGGATGTCTGAGAAGGAGGAAAACCCCGCATGGGACAGATTAAAGTTACTAAGGCGCCGATTGAAGGTCTCTATGTCATAGAGCCGACAGTGCACGGAGACAAGCGCGGCTATTTTATGGAAACCTACAATCAGAATGATATGAGAGAAGCCGGCCTGGACATGGTATTTGTCCAGGACAACCAGTCCTCTTCCGTAAAAGGAGTGCTGCGCGGCCTTCATTTTCAGAAGGAACACCCGCAGGGCAAGCTTGTCCGCGTCATCCGCGGTTCCGTTTTTGACGTTGCGGTGGATCTTCGTCAGGGAAGCGCGACTTTCGGTAAATGGTTCGGCGTCGAGCTGACGGAAGAGAACAATAAGCAGTTTTATATCTCCGAAGGATTTGCGCATGGGTTCCTGGTGCTCTCGGATATAGCCGAATTCTGCTACAAGTGTACAGATTTTTATCATCCGAACGATGAAGGCGGACTGGCCTGGAATGATCCGTCGATCGGGATCGAATGGCCTCACCTGACCGGGACTTATGACGGCACTGCGGCTGCCGGTAACTACTGTCTGGATGACGGTACGCCGCTGAACCTGTCAGAAAAAGATACCAGATGGGACGTACTTTCGGGGACTTTCCATTTCTGATTCGCGGTCTGCCGGAAACTGCTGATAAAAGAATCCGGCACGACATCCGCAGAGCCCGCCCTGCACGCCGGAGATACTCTGATTCAAAAACACCAGGGCTGGAGCGCATGAGTTGATGCAGATTCATGTGCGTATGCAATATTATTATTTGCTTCAAAAAAGAGGTTGACCTCCCCGGCCAACCTCTTTTTTCAGCCCGTCACAGATCAACGATCTGAAGGCCGGCTTTTGCTCCTGACAGGAAACGCTCAATTTCTTCCCTTGACGCTGAGACGGATCCCTGCAGGAAGAATGGTTTTCCTCCCCCTCTCCCGTTCAGCTGCTGATTCATCTTCCTGACAAGCTCTTTCAGATCGCCGCCCGTCTCTCCGACAGCGTAGCGGTATCCCTCTTCGTCCGTCCCCGAGAATGAGAAACAGCTTCCGCCGCATTCTTCCATCACCTTCGCCGTCAGTTTCTGTACCAGCAGCGGGCTGAAATCATCCGCGAAAAGCAGAACGTCTCCTGTTCCCCTGAGTTCCCTGGCTTTGCGGTCAATCACGCTGTAACGCAGCTGCGTGATCCGGAATTTCAGGGCTGCATCCTCCTCAAGAAGCTTTGCCGCCGCCTTCCCTGTCTCTGTCATTTTCGCGCTCAGGGCCATGGAGACCTCATGATTCTGGAGAAAGATGCCGGTCATGTAATTATATGCCCATCTGCCGCACATCAGTTCCATGCGCACTCCGCCCTTGAAGCGGACATGGGATATAATGCGGATGGAGCCGACCGCGCCGGTTCTCAGCACATGCGTGCCGCAGCAGGCACAGACGTCGGCTCCCGGAATCCTGACCACCCGGATCGTGCCGTGCAGCTGTTTTTTGCTGCGAAACTCTACATTTTCCGCTTCTTCTTCTG
>CACZBW010000025.1 GCA_902779575.1 uncultured Lachnospiraceae bacterium | reverse complement strand
ACTGCATAGCTTTCAATAATGCAATACATAGCGGCAAAACAAAGACTTTAAGTATATTTTGATGAGTGTAGTGCTACTTTCTTACTCATCTAAGGATAAATCTATTGTAATAAGTTCAGACGTATGAAATCTGTTTTCAATCATTCCGGAGCCTTTCTGCCTCCTGAGCCTTTTTCCGATATTCCAGAGGCGTACAGGAAAGACGCTTCCGAAATTCGGATATAAAGTGTCCCATGTTGACGCACCCGCAGTCCAGGGCAATCTGCGTCACGGGCAGGTCCGATTTTTCAAGAAGAAGGGCAGCATGGCGCATTCTCACATCATTGACATACGTGATGGGCGTCTTTCCCATCGCCTTTTTGAAGAATCGGCAAAAGTACTCCTCGCTCATATTCATGATTTTTGCCAGGCTGGTAAGATAAATGCTGTGGGAGTAATTCTGATCAATGTACAGAATTACGCTTTTGAGCGCTTCCCCTCGGAGATCATTGG
This sequence comes from uncultured Lachnospiraceae bacterium, assembly GCA_902779575.1. Taxonomy (GTDB): domain Bacteria; phylum Bacillota; class Clostridia; order Lachnospirales; family Lachnospiraceae; genus Porcincola. Next base: position 49,709 of record CACZBW010000025.1, on the reverse strand, counting down.
ATTCGACCGAAGGAGTAAGAAGCTTATTTTCATATAAAACTGCCAGAATATTAAGAAGCGCCGCCTTAGTGTGCAGCTGCCCCGAAGGACTGCTCACCCTGTACTGATCTCCCTCACAGTCATCCGCAGCGGAAAAGACTTTTCTGATCCGGTCAAATTCCTCCGAAATCTCTGAAAATCCCGGATCCGAAGCGGTCAGCAGTTTGGGAAAAGAAACCCTGGAATGAAGCAGCGGGTCGATGATTGTTTTTTTGGAAGCATCCACAGTGGAAACAGATAATAACGAGGGTTCAAACAGGACAGCTTGTTCGATATATCCATCTTCGCTCCGGATCGCATGAAGCCGGCCGCTTTCGATAAAACCGAATGCCTCTTCAGATATGGTAAGCTGCTCCGTGTTGTAGGTCAGAAGATAAGTCCCTTCTTCAAAATGGAGAAGCTCAACGGCGTCATGCCAGTGCGTTTTGGTGATAAAGCCGTTTTCTCGAATGTCTTTTCGATAGTCGGCAAAGTACATGCTGCAGGGGAACGTGTAGCTCCCCTGCATACGTGTTTCCTGAAGACTCTGTGGAAGCGCTGTTTTTTTCTGTGCGATTGAACCGGAATGTGCTGATGCGGTTCCGGCAGTTTTGATGGACGAGGACGCTTTTTCCTTCATAATCATGACAGAGAACTCAGGATGACGCGCGCTTCGTAAGGCTGCAGTACACCTTTCTTATGGGATTTATAATTGGAAATCAGCTCTTCCGAACCATCGGACAGGTTCTCAAACAGATCACAGGATACATCCTGATCAGACCAGTTGCAGGCAACGGTCAGCACCTGATCCCCAAGGACACGGCGCCATGCGTAAACATTATGATCATCCGTGAGCAGCGGTTCAAATACGCCGTAGACAATCACCGGTGTCTCATGGCGAAGACGGATCAGCTTCTGATAGTAGTAGAAGACGGAATCCGGGTCAGCCAGAGCCTTTTCTGCGTTGATATCGGTATAGTTCGGGTTGACGGGAATCCACGGGGTGCCGGTCGAAAAACCTGCATTCTTTTCTGAATTCCACTGCATCGGGGTGCGGGCATTGTCACGGGCTACCGTTTCAAAACATTTCAGCATCTCTTCGCTGCTCACCATATGATGATCCGTCACATACTGACGATAAGCGTTGATTTCTTCAATATCCCGACAATCTTCGACAGAGCGGAATCTGGTGTTGGTCATGCCGATTTCTTCTCCCTGATAGATGTACGGGGTGCCCTTCATCATATGGAGGCAGGTGGCCAGCATTTTGGCGGAAAGAACGCGGAATTCTTCTGTGGAATCATCGCCAAACCGGGATACCGCCCTCGGCTGATCGTGATTGTCCCAGTAAAGACTGTTCCAGGCTTTGCCTTCCAGCTCCGTCTGCCATTTGTTCATGATTGGACGGATATCGTCAAGCACCGGTTTCCTGGTGGTCCATTTTCCGACGACACTCCCCTTATTGCTCACAGCATCCGTATGTTCAAAATGGAATACCATGTTCAGCTCGGTGCCTTCTTCGTTGGCATATTTCTTTGCTTCGTCAACTGTGACGCCTGCCGCTTCGCCGACGGTCAGCAGGTCATATTTGCTGAGGACCCGGCGGTTCATCTCCTGCAGATATTCATGGACATGAGGACCGTTGCAGACATAGGGCATCAGGTCGCCATAAAGTCCGTCCTTCACCGGGCCGTCCGGATAATCGGGATCTTTGGAGATCATGCTGATGACATCCATGCGGAAACCGTCAATTCCCTTCTCGCACCACCAGTTCATCATATCAAATACTTCATCGCGGACCGCCGGATTCTCCCAGTTGAGGTCGGGCTGCTTTTTGGAGAAGCAGTGCAGGTAGTACATACCGGTCGCATCGTCCTTCTCCCACGCGGAACCGCTGAAGCAGGACTGCCAGTTGTTGGGAGCACCGCCGTCACGCGGCTCTTTCCAGATGTAATAATCGCGGTAAGGGTTGTCTTTGGATTTTCTGCTTTCGATGAACCAGGCATGCTCGTCAGAGGTATGGTTCACAACGAGGTCCATCACGATTTTGATATTGTGTTTGTGCGCTTCAGCAAGAAGATGGTCGAAATCTTCCATCTTGCCGAAATCCTTCATGATATCCCGGTAGTCGGAGATATCGTACCCGTTGTCATCGTTGGGGGAACTGTACACCGGTGACAGCCAGATCACATCTATGCCAAGCTCTGCCAGGTAATCCAGCCGGGATGTAATACCGCAAAGGTCGCCGATACCGTCACCATTGCTGTCCATAAAACTCCGCGGGTAAATCTGATAAATAACGGCTTCCTTCCACCATGCTTTTTTTTCGATCGTGCTCATTTTGAACCTCCTGATTTATATCTTGTGGGAACTTTTCTTTTTTGTTGATTATGAAGCAAAATAAAGCGGATGTCTATAAGAATTTTGCCTGAAAATTACGGTATTTTGACAAAAAAAGACAGGGGACGGGGGTGTGTCTGAAAAGGGGCTGTGAAAAAAGTCCTGCTAAAAATCTAGTAAAAAAATAAAAAGAATGCCTACAGGTTTGAGTACCTGCAGGCGTTCTTTTTTGGTATAATAATTTTGTCATGAATACCATAAATTATTATAACCCAAAGCAAGGAAGATTACCACTGTTTATTACAGATATTCTTGATATTTGTGATCCAGTACTGGCATTTGACAAGGTCATGGAGGAGATCGGAATTGAAAAGTATCTGAAGCCGGAACCATACGTTAAAACTGGACGGCCAGGATATAATCGTGTCAATATGCTTAAGACAGTCTTATTTGGCTTTATGGATACGGGGTATGCATCCCTGAGAGAATTAGAAGACCGTTGCAAAACAAACATCCGCTACATGTATTTGATGGATTACGAAACGCCTACTTATCGCTGCTTCAGCTATTTTATTAACGAGGAGATTGGAGAGTCTATTCAGGATATTTTCAAAGCGGTAATGGCCTATATTGAAAAAGAAGACAATGTTGATCTGCAGCATCTTTATATTGATGGATCCAAGTTTGAGGCTAATGCCAACAAGTATACATGGGTCTGGAAAAAGGCGACTGAAAAATCCCGTTACCGTCTTTTTTCCAGGATTACGGAGCTGTTGGAGGAAATGAATAAAACGCTGGCATATGCCGGTTTGAAAATTGAAACAAATGCAGAATATACTCCTGACAGTCTTGAAACCATTCTTAACAGATATGCATTTATTTGTCAGGTGGATGAAAAAAACTTTGTTTCTGGACGCGGAAGCAGGAAAAGCATGGAGCAGCGTTACTACGAGAAGCTGAAAAAATATCTGGAAAAACTTCAGGAGTATGTTGTGAAGATAGAGACCTGCGGTGCTGAACGCAACAGTTATTCGAAGACAGACCACGATGCGACGTTTATGCGGGTTAAAAAGGACTACATGGGAAATGACCAGCTTCTTCCAGCGTATAACATTCAGATTGGAGTTGCGGATGAATATATTGCTGTCGTTGAGGTGATGCAGTACCGGTCAGACATGGATTGTTTTGTACCGTTAATGGAGAAATTTAACGAACTGTATAGATTCTATCCTAAATATCCTATAGCAGACGCCGGATATGGTTCATTCAACAATTACCTGTTTTGTGAGCAGCATGGGATGGAAAAGTACATGAAATTTCCCATGTACAAGAAAGAAACGACAGATGAAAGTTATCATAATGACCCTTTCCGTGCTGTCAATTTTAAAAAGAATGAAAATGGACAACTGGTCTGTCCAAACGGAAAAGTCTTCAATTTTGCATTTAGGAAACCCGTCAAGGGAAACCAGTACGGCCGTCAGGATGAGTATTATATATGTGAAGACTGCAGCGGGTGTCCATATGCAGAAAAATGTAAGAAAGCAGATAAAAACAGGACAATTCGAATTAATGAAGAATTAAGTTCCATGCATAAAGAAGTGCTGGATAACCTCGAAAGTATTCATGGAGCACTGCTTCGAATGAATCGTTCTATACAGGCAGAAGGCACTTTTGGCATAATCAAATACGATCGCTGGTACAAGAGGATCGTCCGCAGAGGGCTTAATTCTGTCAGGTTGGAATTATTACTGGTTTCTATCGGGCATAATCTTTATAAATTCCATAACAAACAGCAGCGGCTCCAGGAAGCAGCATAAAGACAAAAAAAATTTGCTTCTGTGGGGTAAGGGGAGTTAGTAAATGGTAAATATCAAGTGTCTGTAGAATTCTCTCCCATTTTGGAATAATGATTCTTAAGAATCTTAAGAACATTTAGACTGGAGGGTAAATTCATGGACACATCTTTAACTGTAAGAAACATGCGCCGTCAAGCCTGGGCACTTATGCTGCGGGAACAGTCTGCCAGCGGACTTTCTGTCCGCGAGTGGTGCAGACAAAACCATCTCAGTGTAAAGGCTTTCTATTACAGACGCAGGCAGGTTCAGACCATGGTTCTTGAAACGGCAGAAAAACCGGAATTCGCTGAACTGGTTATGCCCGAACCGGTATCTGGTATGACCAGCCGGATAGTTTCCAATCCTGTTTACTCTTTTGTACCGCTTCTTACGATTACGGCCGGGGATATGACAATCTCTGTCACACGGGACACTCCGCGGCAGCTGATCGCAGATGTACTTGAGGTCATTCGCAATGCTTAAGGATGCCACGGCCCACGGGATCAGAAAAGTCTATATCGCCTGTGGATTCACCGACCTGCGCACCGGGATCGATGGCCTTTCACTTCTGGTGCAGGAACAGTTCCTCCTCAATCCCCTTGAGAAAGGAACACTCTTTCTGTTCTGCGGACGGAAATCCGACCGCATCAAAGGACTGATCTAATTCCGATATCGGAATTACAGCAGTTATTCCGACATTTTACTTATTCCGATAAAGCCAAATTCATCCTATAAAACTCAAATATGCTGTTTGATTCTATCGGAATAAGTTCTTTCAAGCAAGACCGTACAATCTCTTTATTACCCCTTCATCACTCTGCCAATCAGGTACGTCTATTACGTCCACACCTGTTTGACACCTTCCGATAGCCTTGCGTTTCATTTCAGTATCCGCATATGCGTAGATCTGAGTTGAAACTACTGACGCATGTCCCATAAATTCTGCCAGAAGTTGAAGAGACATGCCATGCCTGTACAAATGCATGGCTCTCGTGTGCCGGAACTGATGAGGCGTGACCTTTTGTGGCACTTCATTGCATTCCGCATGGGCCATAGCTGAGTATTTTGTCAAAAATCTTGCGACATTGTCATCAGACATCTGGTTTCGCTTTCCATGTGAAATGGTATAGAACAGCCATGCATCACCCTTGGTACTGTTGTTGTCATGGAACACTTCAATATATTTTTTCAAATGGCAAGCAGTCTTCTTCATGAGCGGAACATACCTGACCTTGTTTCCCTTTCCATCCAGCCTTACTTTCGGACATCCCCCGTTAAGATCAAGCGAATTCAGTCTGAGATTCAGCATTTCACAATCTCTGGCAGCGGTATCATACATAGTGATCATAAAGCACATATCCCGCAGACCGATCTTCTTGGTTTCATCAGGTTGTTTTAGCAAAACAGCCATCGCTTCTTCGCTCAGAAATGCCACCGCTTTTTTCGGTTCTTTAGCAGTTAAGATGCCAGATACATCCATGGACAAGGCCATCAGTTCCGGCGTTGAGATCCGTGCAAACTTCAAAAACGCCCTGATCGCAAACAGCCGTTGGTTTCTTGTGGATGCTGACACTGAGCGTTCATCCTCCAAGTATGTCAGGAATTCATTCACAGTCAATGCGTCCCAGTTCTGGAAAGACACATCCTCATAACTCACTTTCCTTATATTGGAAACGAAATCAAGGAACTGGTTTATAGCCTGCTTATAGGATTGTACTGTATTGTTGCTCAACCCACGTTGTTTTGGCATATATACGGTAAGGAAAGCACGCACTTTCTCAAACATTTTTCTGCTCTCTTCAGTCATCGCCGCTCACCTCCGGCAAGATGTCTGAGAATTGCTCATAATCAAAGCCAGCCATACTGGAGAAAAGCTCTGGAAGAAAATGCAGGTAATACAGTGTATGTTGATACTTGGTATGTCCCATGTAAACACTGAGTCCCGGAAGCAGTGACGCAATATCAAGCCCTTCCTTGCGCCACCGATATATCCGATGTGTAGCGAAAGAATGCCTGAAACTGTAAAGGTTGGGATTTCTTGTCCCTGATGCTTTTATCCCGGATCCTTCCCGACAGTGCTCAAAAAGATACTGGTGTACATCCCGGGACATGTGACGTCCCTTCCTGTCAATAAACATCGCTTCGCTATCCGGGAATAAAGACGTTATGATTCTCAGATAGCCACTTGCTAATGCAACTAATTCGTCAGGAGCATAAACAACCCGTTCTCTGTTAAACTTTGACTCTCGGATAAAAACCTTTCCGTTATCCAGATTTACATCTTCTCGTTTCATCCGCCGTGCTTCTATCGGACGCAGCCCACAGCAATACATGAATCTGAACATCACCGGAGCCACAAGATGCCTGACCGCTGACCGATAACAGTGTTCCATCGTGTCTGTATATTGAAAGAAGTCATTCAGCGATTCCACGGTAAAAACATACGGCATTAACGGCATATCCCCGCCTTTCAATCCGTCCGGCAGTATAAATGCGTCTTCACCGAGCATGGCAAGGTACTTTCCAAACTGACGAATCGTTGTGATCCTGGAGATATATCCGTTTGAGTTTTCCGTCGGTTTGATTACGGACCACTTCATTACCATTTCTTCTGTAAGGCTTTCAGCCTCCGGGTATTCCGCCAGGCAGAACCGGTCAAAATCCATGAGATGATAGGTCTGTGAGTCATAAGCATGTCCAAAGTTCTTTTTGAATTGAATGAAACTTTCTTCTTTCTGGCGGAGGGAACTCTCAAACTTCATTCGGATCATGGTTCACCTCCGCTTTATTCAACTGCGGCATATCAAGCGGACACTTACGGAGCATCCTCTCTGAAATGGAGATATATCCTTTTGTTGCCTCCCTGTCCCGATGTCCTAATACCTGCGCGACCATTTCCAGGCTTTCTCCAGAGTCAATCATTTCTGAACCAAGGCTTCTCCGAAACGTATGCATGCTGATCTTATCCGAAGCAGGATGGTGTATCCCTGCTTTTTCAACAAGCTTCTTCATTCTCTGGCAAAGAAGCGCAGACGTCATTGCGGAATCACAATACGTCTTCTTCAGGAATACATATGGAAGTGCAGAATACTCCCGTGCATTCAGTATATAATCTGCCAGAGCGTTTCCTGTTTCTGTCGAAAACGGCACAGCAAGCGGATTGCCTGTTTTCTTCTGGACAATGTTTACAGATGCTGTACGCCAGTCAATCTCGTTGAGTGTAAGATTGCATATATCAGAGCTTCTGAGCCCACAGTCCATGGCAAGCATAAATATGGCCTTGTCACGTTTTCCAATCTCCGTATCAGAATCCATGGCGTGTATCAGGTCCGTTTTTTCTTTTGCGGAAAGAACACCATATATCCTTTTATGCGGCGTGTCCCATGGTTTTATCGCCCGGATGATCTCTGGATTTACCAACCCTCGCTCAACACAGTACTGGTAAAAGTGTTTTAAGGCAGAAGCCGTGCTTTTTATCCCAGCTGGCCTGCGTGTTTTCATATATGAAAGAAAAGCGATTATGTCTGTTACAGTTACTGCAACAATGTCTATCCCGTTTCTCTCAGAGTACAGAATAAACTGCCTGATTATGTTCTCATCCCGCTTAATGATAGATTTCGCATGCTTGTGATTATTCCGCTCTGCTTCCGTAAAGGCAGTAAGCAATGTTTCATTTGAATCGCTTCCAAATCTTCTGCCATACAAGGGCGTTCTCTTCCAGGATATCTCTCCATCGTTTATCAGCTGAAGCATACGAAACGCCAAACGTCGTATCCTTACAAGTTTATCCTTTGAGATTTCGTTCTCCTCGTATGCATTTCCGGCTTTGGAAATGCCCTGGATAATAGCGGTTTCTGCATCACCTCCTTCAAGAGCGCAATAGTTCCTTACAAAATCGTTGTAAGTGCTTTTTGTCCTTTCCAAAGTTGCGTCAGAATATCCAAGTTTATTCCTCAGATTTTCTGAAAAGTAATCCCAATCAGGGATCCTGTTGAGTGTTTGCATGTTTTTTCCCTCCTGTAATTGATACAGATAGGGAATTACTTATTCCGATATTTTTCAAGTGGATATCGATACTGTCAACGCTCCTTCCTCAACATCATCGGAATAAGTGAAATGTCGGAATAACTGCTGTTCGAAGGAGACGGATTTCTTCTCCTCTATAAGCGGCTCGTTCCGGGATTCCGGTTTCAATGGCCGCGGAACGTCCGGGAAGCAAAAGAACTGACTGCGGAGCAATACACATGGCTTATGAAAGGGTTCAATCCGCTTCAGCCGGGACTGATCGAAGAAGTGAATCCAACCCGCATCGGCTGATTGTTTGTGAAAAACAGAGAAAATATTTTGCTGTTTTTATCACCTGAAAGCGCCGTTCTTCAACATATATTTTCTTCCCTGAACCGGCCTGTCTGCCCTGCAGAGACCTTATTAAGGGAAATGACTGCACTTTGAAAAGTGAATACCCCCGAGCCATATATCAGCGTCATGTTTCCTTATATCCACAGGCATTCTGACGAACGCGCAGATACCGGAAAATGGTGTGTTTCCGCGCTTTTTGGTATAATAAAGTCAATAATAACGCGGGGGTTGGACATGAGTGGAAATCTGACTGCAGAACAATTGAATGAACTGTCAAAGGAAACACTGGTTTCCATGACGCTTTCCATGCAGGAACAGCTGAATACACTCAATTCCCGGCTGGACTATCCCACCGGCCAGATCGCGCTTGCAAACAGCAACCGTTTTGGCCGTCACACGGAGAAGCTCAGCCAGATAAGCGGCCAGGGCTGCTTTGACGAAGATGGTGAGATCTACTTCAACGAAGCGGAAGCCATCCATGATACTGATCCCGACCCGGAAGAGCCCACAGTAGAAACTGCAGTAAAAAAGCGCACGCCCCGTCCGAAAGGAAAGAAGGAGCAGGATCTTGGCCAGTTCGATGTTTATGTTCTTCCGACCATCGATGTTCCGGAAGAAGAACTGATCCGGGTGTTTGGATCCCCTGACAACTGCCGCCGCATGCCGGACGAAGTCATGCAGAGGCTTGCCTATATCCCTGCCGGCTGGCGGGTGGAGGAAACACACATAGCAGTCTATCGCAGCAGGAACGGTGAGGCAAAATTTGTCAAAGGGAAGGCGCCTGCCTATCTTCTGCGCGGCAACATTGTCACCCCGTCTCTGGAAGCAGCCATTATCAATGCCAAATATGGCAACGCCCAGCCCTACCGGCGGATTGAGAAGGATTTCCGGCAGAACGGCGTCTGTATTTCCGAACAGAACATGGCATCCTGGACGATCAAATGCGCGGAACGGTATCTGTCACGGTTCTATAATTATCTGCATGCACTGATCAGGGAATATCATGTGCTTCAGGCTGACGAAACCACTGTTGAAGTGGTAAAGGACGGCCGCAAAGCCGGATGCAAAAGCTACATGTGGATCTATCGTACCGGAGAGTATTACGGGGACCGGCCGATTGTGCTCTACGAGTACCAGAAGACCAGGAATCATGAACATCCATTGAACTTCCTGGAAGGATTTAACGGATACCTGGTCTGTGACGGTTTTCCGGGATACAAAACCCTGAGCCGGAAAGCCGAAGGGATCACCATCGCAGAGTGCTGGTCACACCTGAGACGGAAGTTTACCGATGCAGTGAAGGCTGCAGACGGCAGTAAGCATCCGGCACAGGGCCAGATCGCGGAAGACGCCCTGCAGATGATTGCGGCGATTTTCCATGCAGAAGGAAAACTGAAGGATATGTCTCCCAGAGATCGTCAACGGAAGCGGAAGATCAAAGTCCGTCCGCTTATTGACGCCTTCTTCACGTGGGTTCATAAAATCGCAGATGATAAATCCATACTCATGAGTCAGGACACTTACGACGGAATCCGGTACGCCATCAATCAGGAGGAACACCTGCGGGTTTTCCTTCAGGATGGGGAAGTTCCGATGCACAACAACTGTGCGGAACGGACTATCCGCGGATTCACTGTCGGACGCCGGAACTGGATGACGATTGATACCATATCAGGAGCCACCGCCAGCGCGGTCATATACAGCCTGGTAGAGACCGCCAGGGCGAATAACCTGCACATCTATCATTACATGGAATACCTGCTGACAGAACTCCCAAAACTCAGAGAGTTTGCAAGTACCGAGGAAGAAACAAAAGCGATGGAACGCCTGCTTCCCTGGTCAGAAGAACTGCCGGAAATATGTCATAAACGGGGCCGCTGAAAAGCGGCCCTTTCTATTGTCGGGGCACTCACTATTTACCATTTACGGGAGTTATACCCTTTTGAGAGAAAAACATCATATAATTTCAATACAAGAATGGGGCTGTGAAAAGCCTGGGATTTTTTGTGTCCCTTTTTTCACAGCCCCTTTTTCAGTCATAATTTTTGTTCTTTTCAATTTTCGTTTTCAACCGGCAGCAATCCAACTTCGCGAAGAGCGTCCTCGATTGCCGCCCGTTTTGCCTCTGGGCACTGAGGCACCCGTCCAGACCCGTTTCCTCGGTTATAACAGTCTCTTTCCTTTATGCCATAGGCCTCTTTCACCTGGGCGATATACAGCGATGAGACGCTCAATCCGGTATTCTGCTTCACAATTTCCTTTATGCGCCTGTACGACGTGTCTGAGTCCGCCCGTGGCTCTACCGTCGTCCCACTCGGCAGGCCAGCCGGAACCTCATATGGCACACGCAGCGCCTTTTGACCATTTTCCGCAACCAGTAGGCAGCACGTCTCGACGTGACCGGTAAATGGAAACAGATCAACCGGCTGTGCCTCAACTGCCCTGTAATGAACCTTCCGGAAATACCTCAGATCCCTGGCCAGTGTCTGCGGATCGCAGGATACATAGACAACCCGCTCCGGCCGCAGATTTCCCACGGCACGGATAAACCGCTCTGTACTGCCGCTCCGGGGAGGATCCATAATCACTATATCCGGCCTGATCTCTTCTGCGTTCTCCATATATTCAGTGGCATCTGCCCGTATAAAGCGGATATTTGACCGCTGGTTTCTTTTCGCGTTCACAACAGCGTCCCGAATCGCATCCGGGTTCAGTTCCACTCCGGTGACTTTTCTGGCCCCGGACGAAGCAATGATGCCGATCGTACCTGTCCCGCAGTAGGCGTCCAGTACTTCTTCCTTCCCGGTAAGATGAGCATATTCAATCGCTTTCCTGTAAAGAATCTCTGTCTGTACGGGATTGACCTGATAAAAAGAATTCGGGGAAATCCGGAATCTGCATCCGCACAGTTCATCCTCAATATAACCGGGTCCATGGAGGACAATATTGCGTTCTCCAAGGACCATGCTGGTATTCTGACTGTTGATATTCAGAACGACCGTGGAAATCTCCGGATATTTTTGCCTGAGCGCCTTTACAAAGTTGTTTTTTGAAGGAAAAACCGGATCCACTGTGACAAGAACGACCATATACTGGTTTGTCGCGAGGCCTTTCCTCACCAGTACATGGCGCAGAAGACCGAAACCGGTGTCTTCGTCATATGTCCGGATTCTGAAAGACCTGAGCATATCCCGGATGGATACAATAATCTCATCACTTCTGGAATCTTCGATCATGCAGGAATCGACCGGTACGACCCTGTGAGAATCTTTCTCATAGATTCCGGATACTGGATTCCCCTTCCGGTCATGAGAGAAAACGGCGTGTACCTTGCAGCGGTAATGCAGCGGAGGCTCCATCCCGATCACCGGGTGTATCTGTTCCACAAGATCGCCCAGCAGTTTCCGGACCAGGCGGTTTTTCCTCTGAAGCTGCTCTTCATAGGAAAGGCCCTGATAATCGCATCCGCCGCATTTTTTCCATACAGGGCACAGAGAGCTGCGGTTTTTTCCGGTCTCTGGTCCTTCCTGTTCCCTCTGTATGCTTTTTTCTCTCTGCTGCCGGACTTCCGTATCTGTTTTCTTATCTCTGAACGCTTTTTCCTGCCCTGCAGAGCTCTTCGTTTTCTTCTGAGGAAATGACTCCTTCCCCGTTCCAGGCCGGGATGAAGCTTTCTTCTGCGGTTGCGCCTTCCTGTATGAATCCATTCTCAACTCCTGTCTCGATCGCGTAATCAATCAGCCGCCTGTACTCCCGGGCAGTTACCTTCCGTCCCAGGAGGGGATCATTCCTCAACGCCTCCATCGGCGTATACTGGTTCATCAGGCTGATACAGACCGCATCCGCATATGTATCATGCAGTTCCTTCACGATCGCTTTCGCGTCTTTCACATGGCCGGGAAGAAGCAGATGACGCACAATGACGCCGCGCGTCACCATTCCATCCGAAAACCGTACCGGGCCTGTCTGCCGGAACATCTCCGCCAGTGCTTCCCGGACCCGGTCCGGATAATCCCGTGCGCGTGAATATTGAAATGCAAGCTCCGGATCGATGTATTTGAAATCCGGCAGATAAACGTCCACCAGTCCCTCTAGCATCCGCAGCGAGTCTGCCTTTTCATATCCGCTGCTGTTGTAGACGACCGGAATTCTCAGGCCTTTTCTCTTCGCATACAGAAGTGCGGCCGCAGTCTGCGGGATATAGTGGGAAGCAGTGACAAGGTTAATATTCGAGGCATGCTGCTTATCCTGAAGCCTGAGAAATATATCTCCTAGCTGCGTGATCGTAACTTCTCTCCCCAGCATTTCATGCCCGACGCCCGAGATCGGGGCATTCTGACAATAGATACAGCCCAGGCTGCAGCCTGTAAAGAATACGGCACCGGATCCGGCGTTTCCTGAAATACAGGGTTCTTCCCAGAAATGGAGGGCGGCCCGCGCAATCAGAATCCCGCTCCCGACCCCGCACCTGCCTGCTCTGCCGCGGGTCCGGTCTGCCCCGCATTCCCGGGGACAGAGTCTGCAGTTTTTCATATATTGCTCAACGGAACCGATTTGTTCTTCCATTCTGTCCTCCGGCGTTTCTCAGTACTGCGCAGTGAATGGCCTGTTCGCGCGCTTTGCGGCACTCGCTTTGGCGCTTATTTTCTCTGTATCTGCCGGACAAGTCCGGCCCGGAAGAAGGTATCTCACGGAAAAAGGCGCTGCCTGACGGCCGCGCCCTTTCCTCTTATTCTGTCAATGTAATATCTCCCACCGCGGAGTTACATCCAAAATGAATCTGATCAGCAAAAGAATCAATTTCCGCTCTCTCTTCTTTTTCGCTCTTAGCATATAACAAGTGCTCAAAAAAATCAATGCGCATTTTTAAAAAAAACTAAAAAAACCGCTGGCGCCGAAACGCCAGCGGGATGATCCGCTCCGCGGTGGGTTTTATGTACGGGTGGGTTAAAGCCATCAGTTTGCGGAGCGAACTGATGTTACTTTACCGAAAGCCCCCGCGAAAGTCAACCGCAAATGAGCAAAAAGAAAAAGATGTCATAATAAGTTTACAAATCCCGGGATAAAAGGAGTGAAATATGTTCGGATTTTCCACTACAAATTAATTGGCACGGGTTCAGATTTGTATGGTGTCAGCCAGTCATTCTCCTTATCAGTTCCGGGCCATTTTTTTTCAGCCAGCCATGCCATTTCCAGTAATCCGGAAATACACGGAGCACTTCCTCATAGAATCGCCCGGAGTGATTCATCTCTATTCTGTGACACAGTTCATGTACGATAACACTGTCCAGAACCTGGGGCGGAGCCAGCATCAGCAGGCAGTTGAAATTCAGATTGCCCTTTGCGGAGCAGCTTCCCCAGCGGGTTCTCTGATTGCGGATTGTGATCCGGCCGTAAGTCACCCCCACCTTCGGCGCATAGTAAGCCACTCTTTCCGGTATGACCGTCAGCGCCTGATCAGCCAGGCTCCGCAGATCCTGCGGGCTGAGCCTGTCCGCAGGGCTTTTCTCCGGTTCTCCGGCCTTCTTCTCATATTCCTCCGCATGCTTTCGGATCCAGTTCTCATGTCCGGCTACAAAAGAGCGGATCTCCGCGTCGGAAACATGCAGAGGCGCACGGATGATAATTCCCCTTTTCCCAACCTCAACTGACAAAGTCTTCCTTCTGCTTCGGATCAGCTGATAATCTGCCGGGTTCAGTCCCCGTTGAACCATTGATCTACCCTTCTCTTCCAGTCGCCCTTCTGCTCCACGTAATCTTCCTTCGTCACGACAACCTCCGTCCGTCCGGTCTCCGCCGCCTGATCCACGGTCTTCTCGTACAGCAGGCCGTACCGGTCCAGAAATGTAACCGTGAATGTGCTGTACTCCCGGAAGGAATCCGGAATCTTCACGGAATAGCTCTTCTCATCGGGCATGATCTGCTTCAGGGACTCGATCTCAGACCCGTCGCCGACCGTGACACGCATCTCATTGATAATCTGTCCTGTCTTATTGACGATGGTCAGGTAACGGTTTTCTTTGTCGGACTGTGCCTCCTCATTGGAGACCGCCGTTCTCCTCCCTCCCGGCTGGTTCATATACAGATACATTGCTCCCATACCGAGCGCAAATGCAAGCATCACAGCTGACGCGGTTCTTCTGACTCCCATTCCATTCCCTCCGCTGTCACCAGTTTCCTCCTCCTGTAAGATCCTCATGCATGGAGCGGACTCTCTTCCGGGTAAAATGCTGCACCGCGTAGATTGTCTCACGTGCCGCAGGCTCGCAGGCCAGATACATGCACAGGCCGATAAAGGAAAAGAGAATATATACAGGTCCCCAGATATTTCCCATAGACTGGCTGAGCCTGCTCATATTTACCATAGCCAGGAGAAAAACAGTCAGAAATGTAAAAGAACTGATCAGCCTGACTCCCAGCCAGGCCAGCACAGCCGCTCCGATCAGGATGACATAGGAATCAATCCGGAATCCGAACAGCGGGATCTCATACTCGATAATCAGAATGCTGACAAAGGAAGAGAGCAGCAGAACAACCAGAACCAGAAAAATCAGATCGATCACATAAAAGATCCTTCTGAGGCCTTTAAAGCGCATGACAAAGGCAGAATATAGAATCACAGCCAGCAGGGTCGACCTCAGAGTCGGCGCGATGGAGATCGTGTCGTGCCCGATTTTCCAGTCTACAAAGGAAAGAAGAACCGGGACTGCCAGTGTGAGATAAGCGCAAATCACTTTCCAGCTCATGCGCCTCTTTGCCCTGGTCTCCACAAGCGGGTTCACCAGACAATATTCATCCGCGAATGTTCTCCGGGCAAGGAACTCCGCCTCCTCCGGAGAACGCGCGTAAACCAGATATTCTTTTTTACGGCTGTCCAGAATTTTCCCGCTGGTGGAAACAACGTACTGGCTCATACCCGATTTTCCCCCTTTACCCGTCTTCTGCCCGAAATGAGAATAACTCCCGATGATATCGGCGCCGCTGTCTATACGTCTGCACCCAATACTGTCCCGGGACAGATATCGGGTGCAGACGGCATCGCTCAGAGGATATAGACTCCGTTCGGATCAAAGTTGAGCTTCACTTTATCCCCTGCCTTGTAGATGGTCTTGTTGACCGGATTGTAATCTGTAATCTGCACTGTCTTGTTCCCGACAAGGGCATGATAATACTGGTATGATCCCATGAAAGTGGACAGGGTGACTTCACAGTCCAGAAGACCTTCTTTTCCCAATCCGCAGGCTTCCGGACGAAGGACCAGAACTGCTTCTTTTCCTGCAGGAATATGAGTGTGGTTGCGGACGGTCAGTCTCTGCCCGGCCACGACGATATCCGCGTTTTCCCCGGATACCGACTCGACTTTAGCGTCAAGGAAATTCGCTTCCCCGATAAAATCCGCCACAAAACGGGAATTCGGATGATAGTATACTTCCTGCGGACTGCCGATCTGTTCCACTTTTCCCTTACTCATGATAATGATTTTATCAGAGATAGACATGGCCTCCGACTGGTCATGTGTGACGTAGACTGCCGTAATACCGACCGCCTGCTGAATCTTGCGGATCTCCGTGCGCATGGTAACGCGAAGTTTCGCGTCCAGGTTGGACAGCGGCTCATCAAAGAGCAGAACGCCCGGCTCCAGAACCAGAGCCCTTGCCAGAGCGACACGCTGCTGCTGGCCGCCGGACAGCTGGTTGGTCATTCTGGATTCCATACCCTCAAGCTCCACCAGCTTCAGAATGGCGGTCACCTTTTCTTTGATTGTCTCTTTGGGTACCTTTCTGAGTTTCAGGCCATACGCCACATTGTCGAAGACGTTATAATGCGGCAGCAGGGCGTAACTCTGGAAAACCATTGCGGTGTCCCGCTTGTTGGGCGTCAGCGCGTTGATCGGTTCGCCTCCCAGGTAGATTTCTCCTTCATCCGGAGACTCGAACCCGGCAATCATGCGCAGGGTTGTCGTCTTGCCGCAGCCGGACGGTCCAAGCAGGGTCACAAATGTGCCCGGCTCGATATCGAGTGTCGTATCCTGAACGGCGTAAAATTCTTTTTTCGTCTTGGGATCCTGATAAATCTTTGAGATATGTTCCAGGCGGACGCCTTTTTTCTCTTTTGCCATAGTTTAATCCTCCCCGGCGGGTCTGCCGGCTCTGTATACCGGCATGTCTGTTCCCGGCAGTTCCGCGATGCCCTCTGTGCGCACCGGGTCCGGCAGGGCTGTTTCCCATTTGTCAGACATGCTCAGTCTTCCCTGATGGTCCTGCTGGTTCCGAATACCCGTATGATGGCGTTCATGATCATGACCATGCTGTAAGTGATCAGGATCAGTACCGTCGCATACGCGCAGGCGACGCCGTAATTGCCTTTCTCCGCCTGTTCATTGATCTGGCAGGTAATCAGCAGGTACTGAGGCGTTACCAGAAGAATGACAGCGGAAATCGCCGTGATGCTGCGGACAAATGCGGTGACCAGACCGCTCAGGAAGGAATCCTTGATCAGCGGAAGCGTCACTGTAAGAAAGACTCTGGCGGAATTGGCGCCCATATCGTAAGCGGATTCCTCGATCGACGGATCAATCTGCCTGAGCGCGGAGATACCGGACCGGGTACCTGTCGGAAGGCTTCGCACGATAAAAACCAGAATCAGGATCAGTCCGGTACCGTAGAGTCCCTGCATGAAACCGGTACGGAAAACGCCGTTCGCGTATCCGCGGATATATCCGATACCGAGAACCGTCCCGGGAACCGCCATCGCCAGCATGGAAACAAATTCGATGAATGCCTTCAGACGGAACTTCCTCTTGACGACCAGATAGGAAATGATCATGGAAAGAAGCGCGGTCAGGGGAGCGGCGATCAGGGACAGTACAATCGAGTCACGGAAAGCCTTCAGACCCGAAGTCTTGAACATGTACTGGAACCATTTCAGGCTCAGGGAATAATCCCTGCCCCAGAGCTTGAAGAGCGCTCCGAAGGGAACCATGATGTACATGATAACGACAAAGAGCGCGGCCAGGGAGCAGAGAACAGTCAGCGGAACCGTTACCGATCTGTCCTCGATCGGCATGCGGGCTCTGGAAGCCTTTCCCGTAAGGGTCGTCGCGGTCTTTTTCTCCAGATAATACTTCTGGATCAGGAACAGAATCAGCGTCAGGCTCAGAAGGACCACGGACATGGCGGCTGCGCCGGTCGAGTCATAGGCTCCCGTCACCTGCAGATAGATCGTCGTCGCCAGGGTATCATAATCTCCGCCGATCAGCATCGGGTTCGCGAAATCCGCAACCGATTCGATGAAGGTGACCAGAAAGGCATTTCCAAGACCCGGCAGCAGCAGGGGCAGCGTCACGCTGGTGAAAACCTTCCATCTGGAAGCGCCCATATCCCGGGTAGCCTCCTCCAGGGAAGGATCAATGTTTTTCAAAAGGCCCTTCAGCATCATATAACAGACCGGGAAAAAAGTCATGATCTGTACGATCGCGATGCCTTTCAGCCCGTATACATTCGAGTCGTAGATGCCGAGAATCTTCCTTGTAATCAGTCCGCTTCGCCCGAACAGCATGATCATGGAGAGGGACAGGACAAAGGGCGGAGAGACAACCGGAAGCATCGAGACAACGCCAAACAGCTTTTCCAGGAACTTTGTCCGGACCTTCACATACTCTTCCACATAAGCGAAGAGCAGGCCGATCAATGTCGAACAGATCCCGGTGATTAATCCCAGCACGACCGTATTGCCGAAAGCCGTGCGGAACCGCTTCATGCTCAGGACTCTCTTGAAAACATCCAGAGTCACTTTCCCTTCTGTATAGAAGCTGTCAATCAGGAGCATGAGAAGCGGATAGAGGATAAAGAGCAGAAGGAAGACTACCAGAACCACGATCATGCTGACCAGGATCGGATCCGCGAAAAACTTCTTTCTCTCCAGACTGGCACTTTGACTTTTTGCCATGTGCTTTCTCCTTCCACCTGTAATAGAGAGAAAGGGGGACTGTACTGCAGTCCCCCTGCCTGAAGCTTCTTTCGGATGATGCCCCTGCGGGAGGCGTCTCATCCGCATTCAGATCAGATGTCTTCAGATATCCTTACTCTGTCAGGAACCTGTCCGCATCATCCTCACCGCCGACTGCCGCGAAGAAGTCTTCCACATACTTGGCGGTATTCTGCTTCGCATCCTCGAAGTCGTAATCGATGGTATTGTTCGGATCAAGGCCGAAATCTTCCGCTTCCTGCGGCTGCGTCGCGTTTGACAGAACCAGGAACTGGTAGGAGCCGTTCTCCTTGGCGATATCGACGCAGTCCGGGGTCAGCGCATACTCGATCCACAGCTTGGCGGCATTCGGATGAGCGCAGCCCTTGAAGATTGCCGTCGCGCCGACTTCATAGGAGGTTCCGTCTTCCGGCACGATCAGGCCGATGTTGTCATAACCCTGAAGGATCTGGTAGATACCGTCATGCAGGAAACCGACACCGATGGTGCATTCGCCGGGGCCTACCATCTTGGACGGGCCGGAGCCGGACTTGGTGTACTGGATCACGTTCTTGTCAAGAGCTTTGAAATATTCCATAGCCTCATCGTGGCCCTTCATCTGAACCATGGTGTTTATGACAAGCTTTGCCGTACCGGCTGTATTCGGATTGGAAAGCATGATCAAGCCCGCATACTCTTCCTTCGTCAGATCATCCCAGGTTGCGGGAGCTTCCAGGCCGAGACGGTCAAGCTCTTCCGTATTCACCATAAATCCGAGGATTCCTTTATAGATGCCGTACCAGCAGTTTGTCGGATCCTTATACTGCTCATCGATCAGGTTCACAGCGTTGGCTGCTTCATAGGGTTCCAGAAGATCCGCGGCAACTGCCTCATTATAGGGGTCTGTAGTTCCGCCGAACCAGACGTCGCCGGACGGATTGCCGGCTTCTTCCGAGATCTTTGTATAAACTTCAGAAGTGGAAAGTCTCTGATAGACGGTCTTGATGTTGTAAGTCTTCTCAAACTTCGCGCACGCCGCGGAGAGATATTCCTCCTCACAGGAACCATATACTGTGAGCTCGCCTTCTTCCTGAGCCGCCGCGATCAGATCGGTCAGATCCGCGCCTTCCGCCTCGTCTGCGAATACCGGGACCGAAGCAGTCAGACTCAGAGCCATCAGTCCGGCAAGCAATACTGCTAATCTCTTTTTCATAATAGAACCTCCTCTGAAATAAATGTAGGAACACGGCAGGCCGAAACAGATCCGCCTGCTTAGCTCAGCCGCCTGCCCGCCTGTAAAACAGGCCGCTCCTCAGACGTGCTGCATGTTAGAAAAAGTATAGCATAATTCACGATAGGATGGTATTATTTTTTGTTTTTTTAGTCACTATTCACTGCTCAAAAAACAAAACCTGCCCGCTGTGTCTGTACACAGGAAGCAGATTCTGTCTTATATATGGCCTGCCGCGCGGAGAGCCATTCACATTATTTACAGTTTTTTGATATGAAAGCCTCCGTCCAGATCAATATAATTGCCGGTGCTGTAAATGAATTTATCCGTGCAGAATGCGCTGACCGCTCCTCCTATGTCATCCGGCGTTCCCCAGCGCGCGATCGGGAATACACCCTGCTCAATCAGGTCGCTGTATTTTTTATGAACCACCTTCGTCATATCCGTGTCGATCACGCCCGGCCGGATCTCATATACCTGAATGTCCTCCGCCGCCAGCCTGTCCGCATATACCATGGTCAGGGCGGTGATCCCCGCCTTGGATACACAGTATTCCGCCCGGTTGGTGGAGGATGTGGTCACGGAGCTGGAACTGATATTGATAATCACGCCTCTGCGCAAGCCCTTTACCGGCTGCTTCAGCATCTGCAGCACGACAGCCTGGGTCATGAACATGGTGCCCTTGGTATTGTTTGAAACGACGTAGTCAAAGCTTTCCTCCGTCATCTCCAGAATATCCTGGCGGACTTTCGGGGCGACGCCCGCGTTGTTGACCAGGACGTCGATCCCGCCGTATTTTTCAACTACATTTTCTACAAAACGTTCCCTGTCTTCTCTTATGACCGTGCTCCCCTGCATATAATACCAGTCAATGCCGAGTCCGGTCAGCTCATCCAGATTCTCTCTGTAATCCGCTTCGGCATTAATGTCAAGAATCGCCACATTATAGCCGTCAAGCCCGAGAGCCTTTGCGCAGCCGTATCCGATTCCCCTGCTTCCTCCTGTTATCACCGCTGTTTTTTTCATATGATTCCCTGTCTTTCTCTGCTTAATGCATATTTATCACTGCGGCATGGCCCCGGCTTCTGCCGCTGACTGCCTGACTGCCGGTTAAGCAGCGCCGCACGGACTCTTACCACGCTTCCGGTCTGTTACCGGTTCTCATAAACAGGCTGCCGTTTCTCAAGAAATGCCCTGAGCCCTTCCCTGGCGTCGCGGGTTGTAAACAGGAAGCCCAGGGTCATCGCATCTCTCTGGGCAATATCCGTCGGCTGTTTCCCCGCCGCGTCGTAGATCAGGCGCTTGTCAAGCTTCATGGTGATGGGCGCCTTGGCAGCAAGTTCAAGCGCCAGCTCCTCTTCCTTTTCCCTGAGAGCCGCAATATCATCGTAAACTTCCGCAACCAGTCCGTAGTTCAGCGCCTCCGCGGCCGTGATCATTTTTCCTCTTAGAAGCATATTTTTCGCGCGGCTTTCCCCGATCAGCCGGACAAGTCTCAATGTTCCGCCCCACCCGGGGATCATGGCAATATTGATCTCCGGCAGCCCGAACCTGGCGTTAGCGGAACAGATCCGGATATCGCAGGCCATGGCCAGTTCCAGTCCTCCGCCCAGGCAGTACCCGTTGACGGACGCAATTACGGGGATATCCATCGTTTCCAGTTTTGAGAAAAGCTTATGGCCCGCTTCGATCGAATAGCGGGATTCCTCCGGGGTCATCTCCACCAGCTTCCGGATATCCGCTCCGGCAATAAAAGACTTCTCCCCTCCGCCCGTCAGAACCAGACAGTGCAGATCCGGGTCCTCCGCCACCTGGTCCACCAGTGTATTCATATACTCAACCACCGGAACACTCAGCGCGTTCCTGGACTGCGGCAGGTCAACTGTCAGAACCGCATAATGATTCTTCTTTACAAGTGTTACGCCTTCCATTCCTTCCTGTTCTCCTTTCCTGTCCGGCTGTATTCCGCAAAAACATGACAGCGGGAGCCGTTAACTCCTGCTCCCGTCTGTCCCGGCAGCATAACCTCAGCCCTTTAGTCCCATCTTCTCCGGCGCGAAAATTCTGGCATCCATCAGCTTCGGCGTATCCGGCATCAGAGGTGCAAAATCCATCTGGGCAAGGACATCTCTCTCAAGATCGATCCCCGGAGCGATTTCGCGCAGAACCAGCCCTTCCGGCGTCATCTCGAATACAGCCCTCTCTGTCACATACAGAACGCTCTGCCCGTTTTCCCTCGCGTACTCTCCGCTGAATGTGATATGCTCAACGTCTTTCAGGAATTTCTTTACACGCCCCTCCTGGAGAATGTGGATCTTTCCGTCCTTCACTTCGGTTTTCAGTCCCGCCGCCGTAAAGGTTCCGCAGAAGACACATTTCTTGGCGGTCTGCGAGATATCGATAAAGCCCCCCGCGCCGGCAATGGTCGGGCCAAACTTGCTGACATTCACATTGCCGCGGCTGTCGGCCTGCGCAAGTCCCAGAAAGGTCATATCAAGGCCGTGTCCGCTGTAAAAATCGAACTGCGAAGGGCCGTCGATCATGGCGTCCGCATTGTAAGCCACTCCGAAGATCGCGCCGCTCGCGGGAACGCCCCCGATAATTCCCTGCTCAATCGTCATCTTGACCTGATCTGCGATCCCTTCTTCGGAAGCCACTCTGGCGACTCCGTCCGGCATCCCGAAGCCAAGATTGATGATCGTGCCGGAGCGGAGTTCCATCGCCGCTCTTCTGGCAACAATCTTCCGCTGGTCAAGCGGCATGGGCGGTATGGCTTCAAAGGGCATTTTCAGATCGCCTGTGAGCGCGGGATTGTATTCTCCTTCCGTGGACTGCTGCTGGTCGGGGCATACCACCACCGCATCTACCAGAATACCGGGGATACGCACATGTTTGGGATCCAGGGTTCCGGCCTGGGCCGCGAATTTTACCTGGCAGATTACTTTGCCCCCGCAGTTATGTACAGCCTGGGCGATCGCCAGCGCTTCCAGATAAGCCGGCTCGTAAATCATGGAGATATTTCCCTGCGCGTCCCCGATGCTGCCCCGGATCAGGGCGATATTCAGCGGATAGGTTTTGTATCTGAGCCACTCCTTCCCGTCCATCTCAATCAGCTCAACCAGATCCTCCCTGGCTGCGTTATTGAGCTTTCCGCCGGACACCCTGGGATCCACAAAGGTTTTCAGGCCGGTCTGTGTAATCAGTCCGACTCTTTTCGCCGCGATCTCACGGTACTGCATCGCTATGATCCCCTGCGGGAAATTGTAGGCCTCAATCCGGTTTTCATTTGCCATCTGCTGCATCTTCGGCGACCAGCCCCAGTGTCCGCCGACCACTCTTTTTATCATCCCTTCATGGGCAAAACGGCTGATTCCGCCGCAGTCCTTGTCTCCGATCCCCGCGGAGTGCGTCAGGGTCAGACCTGCCGGATGTCCTTCCTCCAGAAATCTTTTCTCCAGCGCCTCGAACAGGCTGGCCGGCTCCATGATGCCGCCGCCGTTTCCGGTCACTGCGATGCTGTCTCCGTCCCGGACCATGCGGACTGCTTCCTGAGCCGTCATAAACTTATCTTTTCCCATAATTTTCCTCTTTGCAGAGCGAAGACTCTGCGCCTTTCTTTCTTACATTGACCTTGTCAGAACAGAATCCCTCAGAATGACCGAGCCCCTGATCATCAGCTTCTGCCGCACAGCAGGATCGGCAATCTGCTTTACCAGCAGTTCCATAGCTCCCTCCGCCAGTTCATCCGCGGGGTTGCGGCAGGTTGTGAGCGGCGGATTCAGATATTTTGAGATATAGATATCATCAAATCCCGTGAAGGAAAGGTCTTCCGGAATCCGATAGCCCCGCTGCTGCGCAGCGCTGTAGCAGCCGACCGCCAGCATATCCATGGAAGTAAATACAGCGTCCGGCTTTTCCCCAATCTCCTGGTCCAGAAGATTCCCCATCGCTTCGTAAGCGTCCTGGATGGTGTTTACATCCCTGAGCAGAATAAGCTCAGACTCCCTTACTCCGTATTCCTGAGCTGCCTTTCTGAAGCCTTCAAAACGAAGGCGGAAACGTTCCCTTGAGAAGCTTCCGAATACTCCGCATAGCCTGCGGTGTCCTGCTTTCAGCAATTCAACAGCCGACAGATAGGCCCCTTCCTCGTCATCCGTCATCACGCAGCTGAGGTCTTCTCCGGAATAGGATCGGTTCACAAGGACAACCGGAATGGAATACTGTCTCTGGAAATCCGCCAGATGAGCAGGTTCATCTGCTGTACTCATGCAGATCACCCCGTCCACCCCTCGTTCCGAAAGGGTATTCAGAATCTGTTTTTCTTTTTCCAGGCTGTTGTCCACACTGTACAGGCTCACAGAATAATCCCTGCGGGAGGCCGCCTTCTCCAGGCTTTTCATGATGCGGGGATAAAACAGGCTGTCGATATCCGGTACCAGAAAAGCGATCGAACCGGTACTGCCTGCCCGAAGTCCCCTGGCCAGCAGATTTGGTCTGTAATGAAGTTTTTCCACTGCTTCCAGGACTTTCTCCCGGGTTTTCTCCTCCACGAATATTTTCCCTGACAGTGTTCTGGAAACAGTACTCATGGAAACCCCTGCCAGTTTTGCAACATCCCTGATTGTAGCCATTCTTCCCTCCAGTTTCTTTCGGAATGTCTGCCATGTTTTAATCCGGCAGCCGGGTTCTCTCATAAACGCCGGATTCTTTCAGCATTCAGGCCGTCCGCATGACACAGTCCCCGGCACTCATGGAGATTATTTTAAAATTCCCGCCTTCTCCTGAGCCCAGTGATCAACGATCATTTTCGGCGCGTAGACAAACATCAGGTGAAGATCCGTCTCCCCGGTATTGAACAGACCGTGCGTCAGGCCGGGACGGATATACACTGCATCCCCCGCTCCGACCGTTTCAGCTTCATCCCCGATCACGATACGTCCCTCTCCCTGCAGGATCGTATAGGTCTCTTCCGTTGAATGGTCATGCATGGGAATCGAGCCGCCTGGGTAAATCACAACATAGCCCTGGCAGAAATGCTCTGCTTCCATCGCTCCGTTTTCCCCGATAATGACCCGCGTTCTCCTTCCGGCCGGGAACTCTGTCCCCTCAATATCCCTGAAAATATTCACTTTCTCCATACCTTTTCCTCTTTCTGAAGCATTTCCTTCCGGATGTCCTGACATCTGCCTGCTTTTTTCGCCGCTCCTCGAAAACTATATGACCGCACTCTCCTTTTTCTGATTCAGACCGGTATCTGCAAAATAGCTTCCTTCTCTGTACCTTCTCCATACCATCTCAAACCAGTTCTCATCATCAGGAAGCGGGCGCCTTGCTCTCCAGCTGACTCTGCTTCCCTCCGGCGCGTAGAGGATTTCCTGAATCTCACCGGCATGGTTTCCCCCGTCTTCCTTCATCCGGAAGATCTCCGGAAGTCCTTCCAGCGGAAGTTCTCCATCTCTGCTGCTGATCAGATAAGATCCTCTGCTCTGGCCGCCATGAAGGATATAGTCCCGGATCGCCTCGAAATAAACCCTCTGGGAAATGAGAAGATCCCTCAGCCGGTAATAGCGCGGAAGCTGCTTCCCGTCTGACAGCTTTCCGCCTTCCATTTTAAGCAGCTGTTCCCGGTTCCCGGCCAGTGCTGTCTGCACGCCCTCCAGGCTGCGGATATTGGCGCCGTAACGGGACATGCGGATTCCCAGAAGCTTCCGTTCAAAATCCAGATCCAGCATGCTCTCGTTCTGCCGTCTGCCCGGGTCTTCATCCCCGTATCTTTGTTCCGCCTCTGTTAAAGCTTCATCCCTGAGACTTTCCGCCGCTGCTAAAGTTTCATCACCGGGTTCTACTGCTCCCAGGTTCACGGAAGAAATGAAATTCTCCCTTTCCAGGGCCTTGAGCCCGAACCGAACCGCCTCCCGGATCTGTTCACCGCACAGGTCTGCCAGCCGCTTCCCGTCATAAGGATCCTCCCTGTATACATGCGCGATATATTCCGCCGCCCGGATGCCTCCCGTCTGTCCGGCGTTAAGGGCGCTGCCTCCCGGCCTGTATACGCCGTGGCTTCCATTCGCCTCCCCGACCGGAAAAAGATGGCGGAGATTGCTCTCCCACCAGGCATTGCCTGCAAGTCCTCCGTTATTATGCTGGGCGCAGACTGCGATCTCCAGCATTTCCTTTTCAAGATTAATCCCATGGCTGAGATACAGTTCTGCGGCTGCCGGATTCATCTGCTTCAGGCGGGCGATCGGAGTCTCCGCATCCACGCCGGATTTTTCCAGATAAGTTCGTCCTTCCTCTCCTATACGTTCCGGATGGAATATCCCGTTTTCCTCTGAAGCGGAAGGATTCCTGCGAAAATCAAGAAATACCCGCCTCCCCAGGAGCACAGTCTCCCTGTATACCAGCAGGTCGATCAGAGAAGAACCATACTCCCTGATTTTCCGGGGATCAAACGGCCACTGGTATCCCTTCAGAAAAACTGCTCCGAGCAGATGCTGTACTGTATCAAAAAAGGGATCGAGGAATTCTTTTTCATCCTGTCCGTCCCTGTCAGTGGAGACATATCGCGGGATTACCTGCTGATAGCTTCCGGAAAGATTCCAGCGGAAAGCCACGGATGCAATCCCGTACTGTGATTCCGTAAGGTTTTTCCCAAGCGCGCCGGCCCGGAATGCAGGTCCCAGCCCTCCGGTCTGGCTGGGCGGATAGACCGAGGCGGCGTACATTCCTGCTTCTCCCCCGACCGCATAGACAATATTGGAGGCGGAAAAAACCAGGAATCTTCCATCCCGGCCGACAGCAAGAGCTCCGCAGACTCTCTTTTCTCCCTTCTCCTCCGCTGTAAGAAGTTCAATAACGGTATACCCGTCATAGATCTTTACCCCTTCTCTCTCAGTCTGTTCAAGAAGTTTCTCCGTCATATACCTCGAGGTAAGCGGTCCTGCGGATGTTCCCCTGCGGAAAGGATCATGGTCTGTCTTGTATCCTGCATACTCCCCCATACCGTTATGGGGAAAGGGCACGCCCAGATCGACAAGATGGAAAAAAGCCCTCGCGGACAAAGCCGCCTCCACAAGAGCGGTGTCTCCGTCCACTGCGCCCCCGTCAAACAGAGTCTGCGCCATCTGGCGGACACTGTCAGGTTCACCGGAGCAGCATGTCAGCTTATAGTAAGTCTGTTTGTCCGATCCTGTGTTGAGGGAAGTTCCCATACTCTTTCCCTCTGTGACAATAGCAATATCCCGCTGTCCCTCCCGCAGAAGAGAGACAGCGGCATTCAGGCCGGCTGCCCCGCTCCCCACAATCAGTGTATTCACCGGACAGAGAGGAAATTCCATGCCTGCAGCACTGATCACCGAATCCCGCATTCAGCTTCCTCCTTTATGAAATCGTTGTCATGTCTGGCTAAAGTATAGGTGCTTCCTGTATGGTTGTCAACAGCTGCTTCCAGGCTTTTTATGACTGTCTCATGCATTCTCTCATTGGATTCAAAAAATGTTTTCTCTTTATGAAATCGTTGTCATATATATCGATTTCCATTCAGTGTGTTCAGTTCTTTATGGTGCAGAAAGCGGGAATGCAGCTCCGGCTCCGGACCGGATGTACATTCCCGCTTTCTTATCGTTCTGTTTCTATACGCTATTTGAATTCAGTTTCGTACCTGCACAGGCAGGGAAGATTTCGGGCTTTCTCGTACAGAAAAATCCGTCTTCACAGTCCGTCACTCCTCCGGCCGGAAGACAAACTCGGCGTTCTTAAGTCCCGCGGCACTGAGTTTCTTTACCGTCCTGTTATAGATTTTCTCATTCTCCGCGATGACAATCACCCGGATCATCCTGTTTGTGCCCTTGAAGGCTCCCTTGCCGACAAATTTCAGGCTGTCTCCGTTGATCAGAAGCTTTTTCAGCTTTTTGCAGTCTTTGAATGCCCCGCCGCCTATATAACTGAGGCCGGCCTGGTCGGACAGGTCCACCTTCTGAAGCTTTTTAGCTCCCCGGAAGGCATTGCTGTCAATCTTTACGAGACTGTCCCCGCTGAATCTGACCCTGGCAAGATTCCTGGTTCCCTGGAACGCTCCGGAAAGGATGGTTTTTACGTTGCTGCCTATGACAAGCTTCCTCAGATAGGGATCGTTTCGGAAGGCGCCTGCTGCAATTCCGGTCACCGGAAGTTCCTGCTTCTTTATCGTTACTGTATCCTTTACTACGACCGTCTGAAGCCTCTTTTCCGCGGCGGTCGGCGTAAACATTGCTTCTGTCTGTACTGCTGTGTAAGGCTGCGGTGCCTTCTCTTTCTTTTTCTTCTTCTCCTTTTTGCCGTCGGTGTTTTCAGTCTGCTGCGTACCGGTTTTGTCGTCTTTTTTCGGATCTGTTCCGCCGTCCTTCTTCGGATCGGTTTTATCGTCCTTCTTTGGATCCTGGCTGCCGTCCTTCTTCGGATCTGTGTTCCCGTCTCCTTTCTGATCCTCAGTTTTCTTCGTCCATTTCGCGTACAGGGTGAGGTCTTTCGTGACGGCGCTGCCGAAATCATATTCAGCCGTATATTCCTTATCCGTGAACCAGCCGCCGAAAACATAGCCGTCCGCTTTCAGCTCCTCCGGCTTCTGTACTGTCTTCCCGCTGTCCACGATCTGCTGGTCAGGCGCTTTCCCATGCTCTCCTGCTTCAAAGACAACTTTATAAGTCCCGACAGCTTTCCAGAAATACCACTTCCCGTTCTTGAATGTACGGCTTCCCGCCGGCACCCGGATCAGAAGGCTGTCATTTTTCGGAAAAGAGCTGACCGCGATGCTCTGAATATTTTCTTCTGTCAGCGTAACAGTCTTAAGGGCGCTGCAGCCCTGGAAAGCATCGCTGCCGATCTTTCTGACTGTCGAAGGAATTGTCACTTTCTCCAAATGGCTAAAATCCTTAAATGCTTCAGATCCGATCTGGCTTATGCCGTCTT
This sequence comes from uncultured Lachnospiraceae bacterium, assembly GCA_902779575.1. Lineage (GTDB taxonomy): Bacteria > Bacillota > Clostridia > Lachnospirales > Lachnospiraceae > Porcincola. The sequence goes on along the minus strand of CACZBW010000025.1, from coordinate 21,014 downwards.
CTATCACAATCTCCCTGACCGTCTCTTTGTTCACATTCAGATCTGCAGCTTCCACACTTCCCTGCCCTGATATTGTCAGGATATCTTTTTCCTGCTTAACTGCTGCCGCTGCCTGAGGCATAATTGTAATGAGCAGTACAGCCGCGAGTATTATGACGGGCAGCGCATACAGCCTTTTTATATGCATTTTCCCCATAACGATTCCTCCTTCCGCCGATCCTTCTGCAGATGATCTGTCTGATCTGTATATCTCTTCTGCGTATACAGGTTACAACCTGATTATACTACAAAATGAGCGGCGGCGCTTCCCTATTCCGGATCCGGAAGAAGAAAAAATGGTTCTGCCGCCGCGTCAGCAGCATCAAAAAACCTGCCCGGTCCGGCAGGCAGGTTTTGGAATAGAAAAAGCACTGTTAAAATATGACAGATGAAGCTGCTGCGCACCCGGACCGGATTCCGCAAAGGCGGAGTTGATATGTTTACTCGCCGATATGCAGATAAGGCTTCTTCAGCTCAGCCAGATTCTCAACCTTCTTCTGGGTCATCGCGCCGTCGGCAATTTCATTTCTGTGTTCGAGCTTGCCTGCATATTTCATGCGGCTGCGATCCTGCTCCTCGCGCGAGAAGGAATATACGATCTTTCCGTCCACAAGTGCAACTTTCCCGTCGATGCCGCAGATCGCGCATTCCACTTTGTCGCATCCCTGATGAACACGGAACATGCTCTGATGGCATACCGGACAGGCGCCCTCTTCCGTGCCGCGCCATTTCTTCCGCTCATCCTCAGAATCTGCCGCAAGAGCGTCCAGGATATTCTGCGCCATCCTGTCCATGCGCTCCATCTGCTCCGGAACGCCCAGGACATGCTGCACATTCATCGCGCCATAATACACATGAGTATCAATGACGTCAACTCCCGCTGACATCATGCTCTCATACATGATCGGGATCGTGAAAATCGTCCAGTTTTCCGTCCTGGCTCCGCCGACCGCTACAAGGCAGCCTACGCGAGGTTTGAAAACTCTCTCATCCGGCAGAAGCGCGTTTTCACCGTCTCTTTCCAGGCGTTCTTTTTTCGCTTCCGTGAGGAAAGCAAGATCGTGGGACGGCCCGAAACGGTCGCAGAAAGTCTTGAAGGTTCCGCTCGGGGAAGTCTCATAGACAGGAGAACCTATGATCAGGGCGTCCGCAGAGTAATACGCTTCTTCCAGAATATGGAAATCATCTTTATGGACACATTTTCCATTGTTCCTTCCGGACATGATGCCGACCACGCAGGCGCAGCATCCGGTACAGGGCTTGATATCCAGGTCATCCGGGCGGACAAACTGGATCTCATGGCCCGCCTCCTCACATTTCTTCAGAACCTCTTTCAGCATAACATCCGTATTGGACATCTTTCTGCCGAATGAAAATGCAACTACTTTTGCCATTCTTGTGCTCCTTTCCTAAACGCTTCGGACTAACTGATCCTGTTATCCAGTTTCCTCTGCGCCAACATCCCGGTTATCCTTCATCTCTGTCCATCCATTTTATGCCTGATATCCGTCTGCAGCTTCAATCAGACCGGCCTGTGCCTCAGGGGGCTGACGCTGTCCCGCCCGGCGGGCATCAATAGAAATATAGAGCCGGCCCCGGAGAACGTTTCTCCGGAGCCGGCCCCTTAAACTCAGCTGCCTGTCCCCGGCATTATTAATTTACAGCAAACGGAAAAATTATTCCGGCTTGTATTCATCAAAGTCATAATGAATGGTTCCGAACTCGGTCTCCTGATCGCGGAGCGCGATGGATTTGGCCATCTGCCTGATCTCATCAGCGGTCACGCTGCGTCCAAGATCGCTGGAGAGGACAACGCCTTCAGACAGGAATGCGGTCTGCATCGCGATATAGGGAGAATCGATTCTGGTCTCGTCCGTGAGATCGCCCCACAGATAGGAGTACCACTGCAGCTGGTTGTCGTTGTACATCGCCATCTCCGGATGAATCAGGAGTTCCTGCTGGCCGGTGACATCGCCGATCGCGCAGTCAAGCTTCGTCTCGAAGAGCTTCGCCTCGGAATCCACGCCGTAGTACACCAGTCTCGGAAGCTGCAGCTTGCCGCCGCCCACGATCTGTCCGCCTGCCGGAACAGCCATCGGTCCGCCGGTCTGGTCCACATCCAGGAACTTCAGTCCGCCGAGAGAACCCGCGATGAAGCTTCCGCCGATATCTTCCATATGGATCGCCCAGTCCTCATAGATATCCATGCACAGGCCGCCCTTGAAGCGTGCCATACCTACGCCGAGATCCTCCACCGGCGCGGTACGTCCGACCAGCTTGTCGATCGCCGGATCGGTCCAGTAATCGCAGCTCTGGAAGCCATATACGCTCTCAAGCTCCGGCATGCCCAGTACATAGAGCATCTGCGCCAGATGATAGATGCCAAGGTCAAACAGCGGTCCGTGCACGCCGATATTCGGGTCGATGAAATCCTGGCTGAAGAACGGCATGTCATAGCCGGGACGGCCCTGACGTCTGTGACCTACGGAACGGGCATGATAAACTTTTCCAAGCTTTCCTTCCGCAACCATCTTCTTCGCGATGCGGGTCTGCGGATTGTAGATCGAGCTGATCTGGATCGCAAGCTTCTGGCCATACTTCTTCTGTGCGTCATAAAGGATCTTCGCGTCCGCATAGCTTGCCGCCATCGGCTTCTCGGAATAGCACGGGAATCCTGCTGCCATGACCGCTGTCGCGACAGAGGTATGCAGGTTATTGTGTACACAGACCTCGACTTCGTCGATGTCATCTCTCTTCAGCATCTCCCTGAAGTCCTGATAGAGATTCTCCTCTGCGATTCCGTACTGTTTTCCCCATGCAAGAAGACGATCCTTCTTGATCTCGGCAGCGGCGACAACCTCAAGCTTGTAACCCAGAGCCTTCAGGTTCTCGATGACTGTCATATGTCTGTGGGAAATCATTCCGCAGCCGATGATGGCAATTCTAAGTTCTTTCATGATCATTTCCTTTCCGTGTGATGTATTATGCTTTTCGTGTTCCGGGTCTCCGGATTTCATTTCTGTGTAAATATTTTACACGTTCTGATAGCAGTCATCAACTTCTGCTTTTCTCTTTTGCGCGCGGATTATATGCCTGCGATCGATGCATGATGCCTGCTGACAGAATATCTTTACCAGCCGAGAATCTTCAGATACTCACGGCTTCTTCTCGCGCACTCCAGCGGCTCAAGCTCATAGTGCTCATCCTGCTCTACGATCACATAATTCGCGTTTGCTTCAAGAGCTGCCTCAAGAACCGGCTCCCAGATCATCTGTCCGAATCCTACCGGCCGGAAGCCGAAGTATCCGGTCTCTTCCCCGGAATCTTCCTCCTCTATTCCGATCAGCTTGTACATATTCTTGACTTCACCCTTCTTGATGTAATCCTTCAGGTGAACAACCGGGAGACGGTCTGTATACTTGCGGACGAAGCCCACCGGGTCACCGGTCGCCACATCGCACCAGCAGGTATCCAGCTCGCTCATCAGATTGTCATGCGGGATGGAATCAAACATTACGTCATATCCCCACTGTCCGTCTTCCATCTTAACGAATTCAAAATCATGGTTGTGATACAGGAAAGTCATTCCGGCATCATGAATCTTCTGTCCGACCTGGTTCAGAAGAGGAAGGAACTGCTTAAAGCCATCCGGGTTTACAGGCCTGTACTCCTCAGCCATGTAGGGCATAACCAGATACTTCACGCCGATCTTGCTGTAATCGGAGATAACAGAGTCAAGATCCTCCATCATGTCCGCAAATGCAACATGAGCGCTGATCGGGATCAGTCCGACTTCGTCCAGCACTTCTTTGACATACTCCGGAGTGAGACCGTAGAGGCCTGCCAGCTCAACTCCGTCATATCCCAGGTCCTTCACCTGCTGCATGACATTTTTAAAATTCTCCGGGGTGTTCTCCAGAAGATCTCTCAGGCCGTAAACCTGGATTCCTACAGGAAGCTTCTTACTCATGTTCATTTCCTCCTTTTTGTGCACATAAGTCTGTTTTTTTGATGTTTCTATACTCTGATATCTGATCTGTCTGCCTGCATCAATAACTGCTCCCGCAAGTATCAGACGATCAGCAATCTTCTCTCATTGACATGATGTCCGAATTCCGGCATGAACACCATGCTCTCCTGGTCAGGATCCAGATGATCCTGGATGACCGGCGGCATGTAAGAGGACGTAAAGCAGAATCCATACTTAAGATCGTGGAAGCCCTGCGCAAGCCCGCCTTCTTTTTTCACCTTCAGGACTGCCGGAGAAGTGACGGACCAGTGCGTCTGGAAATCTGTCCGCATCTCTTCGTTCGTATACGCTTCCCCGTCAATCTGCCAGACGATCCGGTCTTTCTCAATCTTTTCCCCGTCAACAAACAGTGTACCGGGGCGGATCTGGGAGAGGAAGATACCTCTGTAATACGGAAGTCTCACTTTGAACTGAAAACCGGTAATATTGCCGCTTTCGTCTTTGGTATTTCTGAACCCGACAGACTGAATAACCTGTTTTTCCATATGTGATCCCTCCTTAGTCCCCAAGCAGATTCTTAAGCATGATGTGCTGCTTTCTCAGTGTCTGCCCGACCTCGTAGCCATCCTCATACTTGTCCGCGCCTTCGTACTCACTCAGAAGATACCCTTCATAACCGTTTTCCTGAAGAACCCTGATAATCTCAGGATAAGGGATCGTTGTCTCCCTGAAATCATCGCTCATATGGATGAACTTCGCATGGCAGCAGTAGACATACGGGAGCAGGGGGATAATATCCTCCGGCTTGTTCGGCGTATAATTCGGATCTCTCCACTCACCCTCGGAGAATTCTGTACGGAAGACGGAAAAATCGATATTCAGGCCAAAATTTTCAGTGCCTGTCTCCTTAATAAAATCAACGAAATCCGTTACAAGTTTGCCATGCAGATTGGAAGGCGTGTGGATCTCCGGGCACATCTTTATCCCGAGTTCCTCTGCAAGCGGAAGCGCGCCTTCTATGATCTCTCTCCAGTTCAATACCGGCTCAAGCAGGTCATTGATGACAGGCATCTTTGTCCTCATGACAGTAAAGCCGAGGCGGTGCGCCAGACGGATGTCTCTTTTGAGCATCTCCACGGATTCCTCCGTCGTCAGGTCACGGTCCCCCAGAACATGGGAGTCGATCCAGTTGCCGTATTCCACCGGAACGATCTCATACTTGTCACACAATCTCCACCATTTTTCGACCCATTCATCCGTAGGATACGGGTAATTCTCAATATGTGTATTGGCAAGGATCTCTATCCCGTGCGCGCCCATATCGTGAACATCCTCAAAACAGTCTTCAAGTGTTTTGGTAAGGCCGAACTCCGCTGAGTAACTGTACAGTGCTATGCCGCGCTTCGGACCTTTTCTATCATACCTGTACATGACAAGTCTTCTCCTTTCCGGGCCGGGCCATGTGTACTCCGGCAGTTCTTTTCTCCCATTCTATTCACAATCCGGAAACATGTCTTTTCACAGATTATAAAAAAATCATCGAAAATTGCAAAAATGTGTCATTTCCCGGAATAGTGATCAGAGGTTTGCAGCAAATATGCGTAATTTTATTGCAGAAAAATTGAGCAGTACTGTCATTGAATGGGTTTTTGCATATTCAGCTCAGCCGCGCAGGGATAGCCATAGGCGCTTTCCGCGCTCCAGACTGCCTTCGTAATTGCCTCGCTTATGAGCTCCGCCGCAAAAGTTCCGACAAAATCCTGGTCTGCAGGCAGCTCCCCCACTGAGAGCGCGTAAATACTGTCGCCGTCCGCGGAAGTATGTACAGGCTGAATGGAACGGGCGTAGCCGTCGTGGGCCATCCCGGCGATCTTGCAGAGCTGCGCCTTGTCGAAGCGGGCATTTGTTATGATAACAGCAAGCGTCGTATTCCCTGTGAACTTGTTGTCCACCACTTCCAGACTCTTCTTCATATACTGCGAAGTGCTGCGCAGGGCGGCTTTATCTGCAGTCAGCATTCCCGCGATCTGCTCCCCTGTCTTCCAGTCGAACACATCTCCAAGAGCATTCAGAACTACAACCGCGCCGATTTTCAGATCTCCAATCTGCACGGCACTGCTGCCGATTCCCGTTTTCATACAGTATTCCATGCCGGCAATCTTTCCGACGGTGGCTCCGCAGCCCGCGCCGAAATTGCCGTCCTGATAATTCGGATCATCCAGCGCGCGCACCGCCGCCTCGTAGCCCATATCGGCATCCGGACGGACCGACCCGTCACCCACAGTCAGGTCAAATATGTCGGACTGCACAACAAGCGGAACCTTTGTCACGCCCACGTCATAACCGATATCCCTCTCTTCCAGGCAGCGCATGACGCCGCCGGCGGCATCCAGGCCAAAGGCGCTGCCTCCGGCGAGAACAATCGCATGGACCGCCTGCGCCGACATCAGAGGATTCAGAAGCGGCGTTTCCCTTGAAGCAGGGCCTCCGCCCCGGATATCAACTCCCGCGCGCATGCCGTCTTCGCAGACGAACACCGTGCAGCCGGTACCCGCCTCCGCATTCTCCACCTGTCCGATCCGGACCTGATCGATCGAAGTAATTGCTATCTCCGCAGCCGTCTCTGCCATCTGCTCAGTTTCCTTTTCTTCTGAATTCTCCCTTCCAAAAACAGCAGTTCCCAGCGCAATGGCTGCGATCAGAACGGCAGCGGCTGTTTTTCCTATCACAGGCATTCCTCCTTTCATAATACTCGATCCGTACAGTACATCTCCTGCCGGCAGTTCCCCGCGGATCCGCTTCCGCCCCGGCCTGAGGTTCCGGAACGCTGCCCCGGAAAGGTCCCGGCTGACCGGACCTTATCCGCCCGGACCAGTTAAGGTCTGCTTTCTTCAGTTCATTTTCATTATACCATTCTTCAGCCGCACATGTTTAATCAAAATCAAAAACTCTGATTCCGCAATGATTGATCAAAAGGGAGGTTCCATTTATAATAAACTGTATCAGGATTTCAGCATGCTGCAGGGAGTGATCTGTTTTGGATCTGTATCACGGCCACATTCTTTATTCGAAATCAAGAGATGAGCTTGCTGTTTTTGAGAACAGCAAGGTGGGCAGTTTTGAGAAAGGAACCCGCTTTGACGCGCTTGTCATAGACGGCGTCTCAGATCCCTTTATGAAACTGAGTCCCGTACAGACAGTGGAACGCTTCTGCTACACCGGGACGAAGGACCGGATTATTGCCCGCTTCCTTGACGGGTTCCAGATCTGAAAGGAGACTGCTTTGGAAAAAATCAAAGTCCTCATTGTCAGCGGAAAACTGACCATAGAGCATACCTACAGGGAAACCAACGAGAGAATACGGACTCTGCTGGAATCTACCGGCCGTTTCGACGTGAAAATAACAGAAGCATTCGGCGGCGTGCGGAAGTGCCCGGGAACCGACCCGAAGGTACTGGTGACCGTTTTTGACGACGTGAAGTTTTACGATGTCCCCTGGTGGCCGCCCGCACATCATCCCGTTCATATCCCGGACGGTGACAAGAACAAGCTTCCGGGCGTCAACACGGACATTCCTCTGGCATGGAAAAATACCTACGGAAAAGGCCGCGTCTTCGGCTGCAGTATCGGTCACGGAATCGATACCTTCCGCCGGTTCGACTATGTCGGTCTTTTCGTCCGCGGCTGCGAATGGGCAGCAACGGGCAGCGTAACACTGGACAAACCGGACCGCAGCGGTGATAACCGCCTGAAGCCCTGGCCTTACTACTAAAGGAAAGAACCCTGCAGGAAACAGCACGGTACTGCTTCATGCAGGGTTCTTTATGCTTCTGCCTGATAAATCGTTCCGTCTTTTTCAGGCTGAAGAGAAGGATCCGGCAGCTGACCGGAAATCCGGTCGTCCGCGGCTGCGGTCTATGCCCAGATATCTACGCTTCCGGTCTCTTTGCCCTTCACCCAGTAAAGCTTATTCTCATCCACACGGACATAGACCGCCGAAGCGCCGTTCGGAACCTTCGCGGCGATCTCGTCAGTGGAAATGGAGCCGCCCATCGGGCTCTCAATAATAATATTGAGTGTTGCCTTCTTAATGGTTTTCTCAACCATCTCAGCGGCCTCTTTTGCCTTGCGGCCGGCTTTGCGGACCGTCTTTTTCACTTCGATCTCCGCAGCTGCTGCGGCATCGCTTGCGGCAGCCTGCTTTACTGCGTCTTCGACTGCTTCTTTCGCTTTGCGGCCGGCTTTGCGGACCGTCTTTTTCACTTCGATCTCCGCGGCAACGGCAGCGTCGGATTTTTCCGGCTGGGCAGTCGTTTTCTTAGTCTCTTCCTTCACAACAGTTTCTTCTGCTTTCTTTGGCATATCGGTGCTCCTCCTTATAAAATATCACTTATCATCATATAAATGATTCACCCGCAGATAGTATACATGATCAGAAGCTCTGACGCCAGTATAAACTGAATATACCGGCGGGTTCACACTTCCGGCGGATTGACGCATCATAAAATGCTCTGCCCGAAGACATGTAAGCCGGAAACTGGTCCGTGTCTCAGCTGTGCGTCAGCTTATCTACGGACTCCATCTCTTCGAACATCTTTCTGAGCCTGGGAACCGCGTCTTCCGGGAATGTCTCGCCGAACTCCGTGTCAAGGAAGGCCTTCACCATGCGGCAGGCGAGATCATAGGCCACGATATTGCCTCCCAGTGCCAGCACGTTGCAGTTCGTGATCGTGCGGGCCATCTTTGCGGTATGCAGCGACTCGCAGAGTCCGCAGTAAACGCCCGGATAGCGGTTGGCTACCAGGTTGACGCCCATCCCGGATCCGCACATGACGATTCCGAACGGATACTCCCCTTTGGAGACTCCCTCACCGATGATGGATCCGGCCTCGATATAGCTGAGGTCATCCCGGGAAGTCGCATCGAAAAAATCATACCCCTCTCTGGTCAGAAAATCGACAATAACATTTTTCAGATGCACTGCCGAAGCCTCGGCGCAGACAATTACCTTTTTCATAACACACTCCTTTCTTCCTCTGTTATCTCCCTGATCACGCGGCAGGGATTTCCCGCCGCAAAGCAGTTATCCGGGATGTCATGCGTTACAACGCTTCCGGCCCCGATCACGCAGCCGGAACCGATCGAAACCCCCGGGCAGACGACCACATTCGCGCCAAACCAGCAGTCGCTGCCGATCGTCACCGGCTTCGCGCGGCACATATGTTTCATCTTTCCGTCCACATCTTTCAGCTGACGCCTTTCTTCCGCAAGCATGGGATGCACCGGCGTTACGATTGTCACGCCCGGTCCGAAATTGCAGTCATCCCCGATCGTTACTTTCGCGTCGTCCTGGATCGTGAGATTGAAATTGGCAAAGAAGCGGTCACCGATTTCAGTGTGCGTTCCGTAATGGAAAAAAATCGGTCCCTGCAGGCGGCAGTCTTTTCCCAGTCTGCCGATCAGGCCGCGCAGTATTCTTTCTCTCTCCTCCGTCTCTCCTTCGAAAGTCGCGTTGTACCTTGTATTGAGATCATGCGCTCTTCTCTTTATGGCGACCAGGTCAGGATGCCCCGGGCTGAACCATTTTCCTTCAAAAATCTTCTGCTCTTCTGCTGAAATATCCATCTGCTCTGTGAATCCTTTCTAAATCAGGAGTAAAATATAATCCGACCCGCGTGCAGCATAATCACAGCTTTATCAAAGTATAAAACAAAACACCTGCCGGCGGCTACCCGGCAGGTGTAAAAATATTCAGTCACCGATTATTTTTGTTTCCTCAGCTCCTCGTTCGCTTTCTCAACATTGAGCCTTGTCAGGATCAGTGTGATGAGAAGGTTGAAAATCATAGGCATCCACAGATACATGATGTGGAGCATGTTCAGGGTGGACGCAGTCTGCTGAGCTGCGCCTCCGACATAACCGCTGAATGCCAGAAGCCACCCCGCAAGAGCGGTGCCGATACCGCCGCCGAGCTTTGTGCCAAGGGAAGTGCAGGAATACATTGTACCGTCAACCCGTTTTCCATGTGTGAGGAAGGTATATTCTGAGCAGGTCGCGATCAGCGCGTTCATATCGCCCTGCAGAGGGCTCATGCCGATGGCCGCGACGGCTGTACAGATGAGCATCAGCGGCACGGATCCCATATATCCTGCGATTACTACGCCCAGACGTCCAATGGTACCCAGGGTGTAACCCATTAAGTTGAGTTTGTACATCCCTCCGAACTTCGCGACCAGAAAAGGAGTAAACAGGAGCCCGATGATCATGGGAATATTGATTGCCCATGAGAATACTCCAAGAAGATTGGCGTTTTTCAGCACATAAGTCATGTAGTAAATACCCATATTCAGGGTCGCGGTATAGATCTGCATCAGGATAAAAGCTGCACAGATCATTAAATAATATTTATTTTGAACCAGGAGCCTGAACGCATCTGCGAGGGTATATTTTTCTTCCGCACCTGTATCCCGCTGTATTTCTTCGCCCTCCGCAAGTTCTTCCTCGGAAAGCTCCCGGACAGACAAAACAGAAATGGTGTTGGAGATGACTCCGACAACAGCATAGATGATTGCCACAGTACGCCATGCCGCCGCACCGCCGCCGAAGTGAGCCACCAGCCCGACCGTAATTGTCTGAATCAGCATACTGGTGCCAAAAGCGAACATAAAGCGGATCGAACCCATCTGCACGCGTTCGTTGTTGTTTTTGGTAATCAGGGCTGTCAAAGCAGAGTATGCAATGTTGTTGGCTGTATAGAACCCGGCGTTTAAAAGCGTATATGCGATAAAGAACCAGGCATACTGGGCTGTCGCACTGACGCCGGCCGGAATGCAGAAGATTGCAACAAGGCATACGGCGCAGCCGAAATACCCATAGAACATCCACGGACGCGCTTTTCCCATTCTGGTTTTCGTCTTATCGATCAAAGATCCGAAAAAAATGTCGCTTACGCCGTCAAAGAGTTTGGAAACCGCGATCAGCGTGCCGACAACGCCCGCATTCATGCCAACCGTGTCTGTCAGGAAAATCATGACAAACGCTGAAAGAAGAGCATAGACCACATTTCCGGCAATATCCCCGGAACCATAACCTATTTTGTTATACCAATTTAAATAAGTTTTTTCTTTCTTCTGGTTCATGTCAGTTCCCCGTTTCTATATCAATTAATATCGTCTGTTTCACAATATCTCCGGCTTCAGGATAAATGAAAAGTGATAGTTTTCCGCACAGACCCGGTATCCCGGCAGAAGATCAGGTCCGCAGCTCACAAGACCGAATTTTCAGGGAGGTGAAAAGACCGGAGAAGGTATCCAGCTTATAGATGAAATTAACTCCCTCGAACAGCAGAAACCTGCCGTCTTCCCTGATCCTTATCCGGGCGCCTGTGCCGGATGCCGACAGGATATTTGCGGCGGCTGCCGGTCTGGCTTCTGCCGTGGGTATTCTGATTTCATCAAAACCAAGCTCATGGCCGGCCGGAAGACTGCACCATTCCTTTCTGAGAACATAGGTAACAGTAAGGAAGCATCTTCCTTTGTCCGGTATCGCGAAGGACAGCGGAATTTCCCCTTTTCCGTGAGGCGCAATGGAAGGAAGGTCTGTCAATCTTCCGCCGTCAGTCCGGAGGCCATCGAGGGTGAGCGTCCATATGGCACTGATGCTTCCGGCAGGGTCTGTAAAGTCCGTATGGTTTTCCACGGTGAGGATCTTCCTGTCATGATCAAAGGAAGCCCGCAGTGGCCGATGGACGTTTTTGTATTCCAGAAGGCCTGTATGCGGCGTCCTGTCGGGATATACCAGGCCGTCGAGGCAGAAGTTGCCGTCATGCTGCAGTTCTCCGTGATCGCCTCCGTACCAGTACATGGCTTTTCCATTCTCAGCCATCCCCTTGAAAATGGCGTGATCACACCATTCCCAGACAAAACCGCCGCACAGGGCAGGATACTGCTCTGTCAGGTCAAGATATTCCTTAAAGTCACCGGGACTGTTGCCCATTGAATGACAATATTCGACAAGCAGAAGGGGTTTTTCAGGTTTGTTGTCCAGATAGTCGGTAATCTCTGAAAATGCAGGATACATCCGGCCATACAGATCAATAACATCGTCCGGATAAAGCTTTTTCAGTACATCATGAATATCAAAGTACATCCATTCCCAGCCGGCCTTCTTGCCGAAGGTGTTTGTTGTATGCAGTTCTTTCGTTGGAATCAGGGAGATGCATCCCGGATAAAAATGCAGTTCTTTTTCTCCCAGAATCATTTCTCCTTCGCCTGAATAGCAGTGTCCGACTTCATAATAATTATGGAAATGCAGTTTTTCTTTTCCTTCCCCGTATTCTTTATTCCAGGCTTCGCCTGATAAGGGGAGTACAATGTCTCCCTGCGGTATATCATAATAACGAAATTCTACATGTTTTTTATCCTTCATAAGCAGTAACTCTCCCGTGTTACGCATCCAAAAACATGCTGCAATAACCCTTTTGCAGTTATTGTAGCACCTGCTTCATGCCCGGTAATTTGCATTTTCGTTTCAATTATTATCAGATTCACTTTAAGTGTTCACCAGAAACAGAATCTCAGCCGGGAACAAAAAAGCAGATCCGACGGGATAAATTATCCGTTGTCAGATCTGCTCTGTATAAGGTTATGTTTTCAATTACTGGCAGCAGGCCCTTTCACCTGTCAGTGTTCAGGATACCTGCTTTACAGGCTTTCTTATTCCGCTTTCTTCTGTTTGGACGGAGCCTTGACAGTAAACTGCTCCATCTGGCGGTATCTCTTCAGTTCCTCCTGAATCTCATCTTTGTGAGGCTCAAATCTTTCCGCCGTGTGGCGCTCAATCTCTCTCACATGATCGAATTTGCCCATCATGGTCAGGCGGTTTCTGTTGTCCTCCGGCCAGGCATACTTGATTTTCCCCTCCTTATCAAGCGTAATAAGGCCTCTTCTTCCGCACACCGCACATTCCACATAATCCCTGCCGGGTTTTGCGATCATAAGGGAGGTGTGGCAGCCGGGACATGCTTCTCCGTCTTCCAGATCACCCAGCCATTTGTTTTCCCAGTCCTTCTGGGGATTGAGGACCGCATGGCCAAGATTCTGGGCAAGATAGCGGACCTTCAGGATATAATCTTTTCTCATCAGCGCTTCACCGGGATCCGCCACCTGATAAATGTTGATATTGTCTACAATATTTGTCTGTGCTGAAAAAGTGGTTGTGTACAGGGTGGCAAGGCCAAGGGATGTCCAGTGTTCGGACAAAGCCCCGCCCACAGAGATCAGCGCGCCCGGACGCTGCTTGGCACGGCCTTCCGCCCATGCGGGGATACCGTGTGCTTCCATCTGCGAAAGATCCATTTTGGGTCCGAAGACACGGTCACGGAAGTCTGTAACAACGCCGCAGGGAGAGAGGGACCAGACCGGAGCGGCAAGAAGATAACCGTCACTGTCCAGAAACTTCTCTGCCAGCCACGGACCATCATCCTTCAGCACGCATGCATGAGGTCCTTTTGCATAGCAGGGTCCGTTGCTGCAGTCCAGACAGGGACGAAGGTCGCATTCATGCAGACGGATCATCTCACACTCGATCCCCATCCTTGTCAGCTCTTCAAGAGCGATCTTTACATAAATCTCACAGTTTCCGCCGCGCCTTCCTGCAGTAAATGCAACAACTTTTTTCCCCATTGTATTCCTCCTTTTTATGGCCTCTTTTTAAAGGTATTGGGTATTATTCATTATAGTAGAATAATAAATGATTAAAAGTCTTGACTTTATATGCGATTTGTATACCACAAAAAGCTTTTGCAAAAAGTTGATGCGCGATTTATATATAAATATCGACGAAGGCGAACTTTTACATTAAATAATATAATAATTTCTTCATCGTCTCAGACGTTATTCCCCACTTGTTTTTGCTGTACAGATGCACTGGCATCCCTGATAATCTCATCCGGGAAGCCAAAGGCCCGCAGCCGGGCAGCCACATTCCTCTCCTTTCTGACTGATCCGGTAAGTTCAGCTGCTGTTTACTGATCAAAAATAAAACTGTATGGTTTCTTTTCCTGTTGTAGGGTATAATGGTCAGTAATTTATTTTCTGATTCAGCAGAAATCTGCTCTTCCGCGCTTCTCCCATGAAAAAACACGGGAATCCGCATGGAACAGTTTTGAAAGGATTATAACATGCGCACATTGTTTGGCGAAGACGATATACTGAGCACCCGGCTGAAAAATGATGAGAAAGAACCTGTCCTTCTGGTCGGCGTCTGGACCCAGGCCGGAAAGGACTATGAATCAGAGGACGCCTTTTCGCATTCCCTGGACGAGCTTGAAGAGCTTGCGAAAGCCTGCGGCATGGACCCGGTCATGACAGTTTCGCAGAGACTGCCCAGAGCCGACCAGGCGCTCTATGTGCGGCAGGGAAAAGCCGAGGAGATCCTCTATATCGTAAAGGACCAGTCAATCTCGCGTGTCCTGTTCAATGACACCCTCTCCCCTTCCCAGCTGCGGAATCTCCAGAAGCTTCTGGGCGTTCCCGTCACGGACCGGACCCGCCTGATCCTGGAAATATTTGAGCGGCGTGCCAGGACCCGGGAAGCCAAGCTGCAGGTAGCGCTTGCCAAGCTTCAGTATCTGCGCCCGAGGCTGATCGGCCTGTGGGAGACCCAGAACCGCCAGGGCGGCGCCTCCGGTTCCCTGTCCTCCAAGGGAGAAGGAGAAAAGCAGCTGGAGCTCGACCGCCGGACCATCGGCCGGAGGATAGCTGAACTGCGCCGGGAGCTTGCTCTTGTCAGCCGCGAACGGGAAACGCAGCGAAAAAAGCGGAACCGGTCACAGCTTCCGTCCGTCGCCCTGGTCGGGTATACCAACGCGGGGAAATCCACAATCCTGAACGCGATGATCGAACACTGGGGAGACCTTTCTTCCGCTGAGAATAAAAAGGTATTGGAAGAAGACATGCTTTTTGCAACGCTGGATACCAGTATCCGGCAGATCCGCGTGGAAAACGGGCGCGCATTTCTGCTGTCCGATACGGTCGGCTTCATCCAGGACCTGCCCGCCAGCCTGGTGGAAGCATTCCATTCCACACTGGAAGAAGCTGCTCAGGCAGACCTGATCGTACAGGTCGTGGACGGCTCCGATCCGCACTGCGACAGCCATATCCGCACCACCCAGGAAACACTGGTTTCTCTCGGCGCGGCACATATCCCCCACATTACGGTCTACAACAAGTCGGACCTGCGGGATCCGCAGATCGAGTACCCGCGGCGCGGCATGAGGGAGTCGGACATCAGCGGAGAAACAAATGAGAACCTCTATATCTCCGCAAAGGAGCCGGATTCCATCGAACTGCTCACCCGGGTCATCCTGGAAAAGCTGGAGCGTGCCAACCTGTATCGGGAGTTTCTGATCCCGTACGCGAAAGGGAATGTCCAGGCCTTCCTCTCTCAAAACGCGCATGTGGAAACATGCGAATACCGCGAAGACGGAATCTTCATGCAGGTCTCCTGCTCCCCTGCCGCCGCGGGAAAGGCCGAGCAGATGCTCGCCGCGGATTCGCAGTGAAACGATATGATAAAACAGTGAATATTATACTTTCCGGGAGGAAAAAAGATGAAAGAAGCGGATGAGAGATACAGCACGGTGGAGGACGCGATCTATGACGCCTTCTTTCTTCTGCTGAAGGAAAAGAGCGTAGACAGAATCACGGTTTCCGACGTGGTCAAGAAGGCGGGGATCGTGCGCAGCACCTTCTATAATCATTATGAAAATATCCCTTCCCTGGTGCTCGCCGCGGAGGACAGGACGATCAGCGATATCTTCAGGCTGATGGAAAGCTTCCATGCGAAGAATAACCGGGATATGTGCCGCTCTTATTATCTTGCGATCTGCAACTATACGAGAAAAAATCCTTTCCTTGCCAGCCTGCTGCAGACGCCGCGGGGGGACGCCTTTTTTGAAAAAGCCATCACGATGTTTCATAAGTACGTGACAGATATATCAAATATCTCGGCTTCGTTCGGAGAAAGTGATCCGTCATCGTTTTCCTACTTTGTAGCCGGCGCCATCGGCAGTACGCTCGGGGTTCTGCATAAATGGATAGCGGAGGACTTTGCGTCCCCCGCTGAAGAAATCGCCGATATTCTGGCCCGTATTTTTGTTTCAGGAATCCTGCCGTATCTGAATACGGCTGCCAGCTGATCCTTTTTATCCGTCCACTTCCGCCTCGGTTCTCTTAATTTTCCCCGTTGCGTTCCGGATGAAGGGATTCTTTCTCACCACAAGACCCGTAATCTGGCGGTAGCTGGGCTGTGACTTGTTAAAGCCGTCAATAACATCCTGAAGGCCTGCCCTGACGGCGTCTCCGGACAGATGCTTTATCTGGACCAGATCCTGATCCGGATAAATACGGGCGGTCAGTCCGTTATTTTCCCCGGTAATCACCACTTCTCCGACCAGCGGGTCCAGTGCAAGCCTGTTCTCGATCTCCTCCGGGGAAATATTCTCGCCGTTTGAGAGGATGATCAGGTTTTTCACACGCCCGTTGATAAATAAGAAGCCGTCCTCGTCCAGGTAGCCTTTGTCGCCGGTATGGAGCCAGCCGTCCTTCAGGGTCTCTTCCGTTTCCTTCGGCATATCGAGATATCCCTTCATCACGCTGCTGCCGCGGACCTGGATCTCGCCGTTCTCAATGCGTACCTCGGCGTTCGGGACCGGCCTGCCGATGGAGCCTTTTTTATGATGGTCCGGCATATTGCTGCTGATAACAGGAGAACATTCCGACATGCCGTACCCTTCAAGGACATCCACGCCGTATTCCGCCAGCTGGTCGATATAGTAAGGATCGAGATGCGCGCCTCCGGTGAAAATGATCTTTAAATTTCCTCCGAATACCTTTTCGGCAAGTATATTCTTCGGGATCGCAGGATCCGCGGCGGATAGCCTCTTGTGAATCATCTCGATCATCAGGGGAACCATCAGCATTACTTCCGGCTTGAAGATGCCCATATTCCGCACCATGTGCATGAAGGAATCATTGATGCAGACAACGGCGCCGAGAGAAAAGCCTTTCATCCAGTCCATCACGAGGCAGAAGGCATGGTGGACCGGCAGCACGCTCATCATCACGCAGCCGGGTTCTTTTTCATACTGTACCGATTCCACGTTCTGGGCAATATTCTCCTGCGTCAGCATGACGCCCTTGTTCTTTCCGGTAGTCCCGGAAGTGTAGATAATGGTGGCTGTATCTTCAGGCCTGCCATGGAACAGGTTTGCTTTTCCGGCACCTGCTGCCTTTACTGCTTCGATGGTCTCCAGATCAGCGTCTTTTTCTTCTGAAAGAAGCCAGATCTTCTGAATCCCGGGGCAGCTGACACGCACCTGTTCTGCCAGGCTTTTATTTTTCGGACTCAGAAACAGAGCCTTCGCATGTGCGCGGTTCAAAAGTTCAAGAAGATCCTCAGCCGGAAGGCCGGCGTCCAGAGGCACCGCCACATTTTCGCCCGTTGTCACCGCAAAATACGCGGTCACCCATTCAACGGAGGAAGTTCCGATCAGGGCGATATGATCCCTGTGGAATCCTTCCTCCGCGAGTCCGTTCCGGACTGCGGAAATATCCTCACCGAGTTCTCTGTAGCTTCTCTCCAGAACTTCTTTCTTTTTCAGCCAGCGCACCGCCGGCAGATCCGCATACGACTCCAGTGCATGATCCAGAAGTTCTCCGATCGTCCTCATCATTTATTCCTCCGTCAGTCTGTCCAGCATTTCCAGCGCTTCGCCGAGCGTGCGGACTTCAAGGGCATCCTCCTGCTCCAGCTCTACGTCAAATGTATCCTCCAGCTCGCCGAGGAAGGACATAAAGTCCAGGGAAGAAAATCCAAGATCTTCGCGGAAACGCATCTCATCGGTCATATCCTCTGCCGCGATCTCCGTGTACTGCGCAACAATATTTTTAAATTCAACTGCTTTATCCATTTTTCTTTCTCCTTTTTGATTCGACAAATATCCTTTATACGGTTTCCATGATTTCACCGATACTCATGTCCGGATGCGAGATCCCGGTGAAGAGAATCCGCATCATGTAGTAGTACAGAAGCTCCATATCCTTCTCTGTGAGGGATGCAGTCTGATAGTGATAGGAAAAATTCATCCCGCCGTTTTCGGTGTGGGATACGGTCAGGTACATCTTCTTTGTCGCCGCACCGTTTGCAAACCATTTGCTGTGCATCGGTATATCCTTTAAAAACGGATTGTCCATTTTCACAGGCATCGGCTGGTATGTCAGATAGCAGCTTTCATAGGCCGTATCCTCCGGCGTATGGTAGCGGCGTTTCATCTCCTCCCGGATCAGGGCCGGATCGTAATTGCTGTGCATGTAGATCCGGTTCTGCACGTTCTGGATCTCATAGGCTGCCTCCATGAAGGAGGTCTCCGGAGCAATCACCGTGCGGCAGGGGAACATGATCGTCCTGCTTCCGCCGGAAGTCCACTCATCATGGGTGGAACGGCGGGAAATGAAATTCTCGATCGTGATATCCTCCTGGCCGTTATTCACCTTGGAAAGATAGGTCCGGATTCCGAGCAGCAGAAGATTGGTCATGGACAGCTGGTGGTTCATGCAGAAATCAATCAGGCCTTTTGTCGGCGCCGGCTCCAGGACATAATCTTTCACAGCCACAAAAAGCTGTGTTCTCTCAATATCAGCAGCCTTAAGGTCCGGATTCTTATGCTTCTTCCTTGCCGCTTCCAGAACAGAGGGTCCCTGAACATCTGAGTAGAGCGGTTCGCCGAGCGCGTCCAGCTGATCGTCCCAGAACTTCTTATCCTTTGCGAAGCGCTTTTCATTTGAAGCCTTCTTCAGATCTGATTCGAGAACTGTCTCAAAATCAGCGAGATCCTTCGGATATTCCGAGCCGAAGCGGTAATGAGTGTAAAGCTGCATCAGATCATTTACCATCACTACCAGTCCGCAGGAATCGATCAGCCTGTGATCCATATGGATGAAGAAGCCGTTATATCCCTCCGGCAGCTTCATCATATAAATATCGAACATCGGCCGGTCGTACCCGTCCAGAGTTTCATAAGCCCAGCTCTGCATCAGATCGTCGGCTTCCTTCAGGGTCATGCCGGAAAGGTCCTTCAGCGGGATGTCTCTCGGATCTCTTTCTGCGATGTACTGTTTCGTATCACCGTCTGCATCCGGTTTTGTAAAACGGAGCCGCAGACAGCCATAGCGTTCAATCTCAAGCTGAATGCATTTCTTCAGCAGTCCGAAATCAAGGGGGGATTTCAGAGCCGCAACACTGCTGACTCCGGACACCTGCTGTGTTTTGTACTCCCTGATCCACTGGTCATGTATCTTCTGCGCCGCGGTAAGCGGATATTCTTTTCTCATGTCACATTGCCTTCCTTCAGGTTTAATCTGATATTCTTTTCATCTGCCTTACGTCGGGGAAAAAATAGCACAGATAAAAAGAGGATGCCATACCCCTTCGGACTTAATGGACACTTTAAAAAAAGTGATCAGGACATATCGAACACTCTTTTCTTTTCTGTTTGATAATATTGAGAAACCCGCAGCTGTCATGAAGAGCTGCAGGCGCTTGCCGGCTCCTCCGGACTTGCTGAGATTTATGCTGTCCTGAAGGATAAGCATCAGACAATCGCCAGACCGGAAGGATATGACCTGTTCTCCGTCACCTATGATCCGGCCATGATCAAGGAAGCCATCCAGGTTATGATTCAGAACCTGAACGGCGAAGAGATCGAACAGGATTACATCATCCCGGTTTCTGTTGTGGACGCTGAGAATGTGAATGATTTCCAGGGCTTCGGCAACTATGAAGAGAAAGCAGAATAATACAGGCTTTATCACATGGAATCATCGCAGATAACGGATAAATAACGCAGGTATTGCATCCATCTCCTGCAGGAAAAAGCCGGCAGGAGACGGATGCCCTATTATATGGGAACTGAGAGACTGCTGGGTAATGTGAAGCCGTTCTGCAGCCCGTGTAAAGTTGCGTTCCTGTGCAAGCACTGAGAAATACTCCATCGACGAAAAGTTCATTGCAAAGCCTCCGATTACAATTTTAACACGTTGCTATTATCATTTTTAACAGTTTACATTGTAATTTCAAGAATATATGATGAACTTATCAGGATGTACTCAGCAAATAAATACTCCCGGACGCAGTTTTATCCTCGCAACCGGGAGTGTGTTCATATCATTTCCTTTTCACCGGATAGCAGATCTTCCGTGACAAATTCGTCCATATAACAACTATGCCGCATTCTCTTGCTCTTCCCCTGCCATCTCAGCCAGATTTTCTTCGCAGAAAAGTGTGATGACATTTTTTACCATCTCTTCATCAGCATCTAGGTTCCCCTTTCTTTATGTCATCACTTTCTTACTTTATCTGCATCCCGCCAGCCTGAACGATCTGTCCTGACCGTCAGCTGGAGCAGGGATCTGCCCTTTGAAAACTCCCTGCGGTACACTTCCGTACATTTTCTGTACTTTCTGAACGTCCTCTTTGCCTCCTCTTCATTTCCGTATGCTTTCCAGCAGCCTGTGCATTTCACACCCCGCCTGGTATCCTCCATAAAACATCGCACATCCTCCGGCGGATATCCCAGGAACAGGCCTACCTCGTGTGGAAACTTGCCATCTTCCGCCATATGCCGGATCAGCTGGGCAATGCATTTCCCGGAACTGCTGCAGCAATATCCTCTGCTTTCAAGGATCTGCTTCGCCAGCGGACATCCTAAATCCCTGTCCAGGTAATCAGGCCGGTATACGTAAAGCAGCACATTTCTATCTGTCCGCCGAAGCACTAAGATACGTATCCCCTTTTCATGGAGCATTCTGTTCAGTTTACGCACCTCACCGTGAACCTCCCATGACTAAAGTCACGGGCTTCCTGATGCGGCTTTTGCCGCAGGCTGTTTTATGCAGCCGGACCTGGTCCTCCGATGGTCAGCCGGTCTCCTCAGCTCAGAATCCTT
>CACZBW010000024.1 GCA_902779575.1 uncultured Lachnospiraceae bacterium | reverse complement strand
TATGCATGTGCCATTACTGATACCTCTCTAAATGTGATGTAATCAGTATAGCACAGATGTAAGAATGTAGCTACTTATTTATTTTATTCTGTACTAGTATCACAGACAGTGACCTGAGAAGGTTCATCAAGGATACCATCACCGATCTGGGCTTGATAAAGAAAGCATATAAGAATATGCAGATTCTTTTGAAGGGTGCCCTATTGTATGCAAAAGAAGAAGGTTACACTGACTTCAGTGCAGGGACTTTCTTTTTCGATCTGGTTCTGAGTGACAAGTTATTTGCCTATAAGGCGAAACCGGATGATGAGTCCCAGGTTTTCAATGATAAAGAGGTCCAGTTGCTTATAGATCATCTTTGGAAAGAACAGGATATCAGAGGACTTGGACTTATCCTGATGTTTCAGACGGGGATGAGGGTAGGTGAACTTGCAGCCCTTAGGCGTGAGAACCTCAAAAACGGTGCTATTCGTATCACAGCAACTGAAGAGACCTTTGTTGATCCGAAGACTGGTAAGAAGGTTTGTGAAGTCGTTGAGCACGCAAAGACGAACGCTGGAGTACGCACGATCATTCTTCCTGAAGGTGCAGATAAGACCATCAAGGCGATTCGATCACTGAACCCGTTCGGTGAGTTCCTCTTCATGGACAAGTTGGGACGGATCCGCGCGAAGCGATTCAATACCTGGCTGCACAGGAGCTGCAAAAAGCTAGGGATACCGGAGCGCAGCACTCATAAAATCCGCAAAACTTATGCAAGCATTCTGCTGAGCAATCGTGTGGATGACCGTCTGATCACTTCCCAGATGGGGCATACCGACATTGCAACCACCCGGAACATCTATTACTACAACCGAAAAACTGCAGACGAAAACAAACAGGTCATTTCCAACGCTATTAGTTTTTAATGTCTTTTATTCATGGTTTTATGCATTTCTAGGTGTCTCTTGCCAGAAAAACCGTTTGAGACAGTTTGAGATAATCTGTTGCAAACCGGGCAAAACGCAAACTGCGCAAAAAAATACCTTGCAAACAGCATCTCTCAAGATACATTTGCAAGGCAATCAGTAGCGGAGAGGAGATTCGAACTCTTGACACCACGGGTATGAACCGTGTGCTCTAGCCAACTGAGCTACTCCGCCATATGATTCTGAGAAGGAAATGGGACCTACAGGGCTCGAACCTGTGACCCCCTGCTTGTAAGGCAGGTGCTCTCCCAGCTGAGCTAAGATCCCAGAATTCTCAGAAGCTTGCCGAAACCGGTAACCGGAATCAACTCGCTTTGCTATAATACTACGAGAAGCAGACGGTGTCAAGAATAAACAGGAAAAAACTTTCCGGAAAAACAAAAATACTTTTCAGAGAAAAGTTTCCGGCTGCCGACGCTGCCGCGCAGCGTGGGCAACCGGAAACAGTACAGCGGGCATAACAGATAAACGATCCGGCACTAATTAGATCCGTGCACTTCTTTCACTTCTGATCCGGGATCTGATGAAAAGAAGTACATTCCACAACAGTTACATAGTATCCACTGCGATACTTCTTTAAAAACACTTTCTGAAATAATAAGAAATAAATGATTCAGATATCCGCTTCCGCCGGTCAGGCGATATCAGGCTTCCGAAGTCCCGGCAGGGCCTTCAGGCATTCCGGCAGAGGATTCCCTTTTTCCTCTGCCTCCCTGTGACGCTGAAGCAGCCGCATGCGTGCCTGAACATCCTTCTCGGACAGCGCATTCATCACCTCGTCATCACTGACCAGGCTCTCCCATGGGCTTTTCCTCTCGGTTCCCCTGTAGCATGAAAATGAGCTCCACCAGTAATAAGTTGGATGCTGCACATATTTGTACTCCACGGGAAGCAGATGAATATAGCGGATCAGTTCCACTATATCTCCTGTTGTCCGAATCTCCTGAATAAAAAATCTCCCCTGCTGCGCTGAGAAAATCTCTCTTCTCTCTTCCGGCGGCTGTGGCCCTCTCCCTTCCATAGTCGCCAGACACTCTTTCAGGATCCCCCGGATTTCATCCGGCCCCCCGGACCCGATCTTAATAAGAAAATGAATCATATCATCCATCACGCAGAATGCATATATCTGAAAATCCCGTAATGAACGAACCTGTTCCATCCCCTTGAGAAGAAAATATTTCTCACATTCATCAGCAAACAGATAACTGGAAAAAGTCAGACGTGTGTAATAGATATGCCTGTTAATTATTTGTGACATAAATAAAACCCCTTTTGCCAGATACTTTATCTTCTTACACCCACCGACCGCATCATAGTATCACTTATAGGAAAATTTTGCAACTATTTTTGTTAAATTTATAACATTCCATGAAAATGTATGAACCTGCGCAGATTTATCAGTTTTCAAGAAAAATAATTCAAAAAAGCAGGGCATCCATCGGATGCCCTGCCCCGTGCAGGCCTTTACGCGGCCTCAACCATATACTGTGTCCATGTCTGTCCGAACGGAGCGCTCCGTTCGTTTATCTTAGACATAATTGCTGACGCCTGGTCTCCGCTGACCGGAGTCGGCTGATAATTGTTTACAGTGGGATCTGTGCTCACCCGGCAGGGGATGATCGCGATCTCATCATTCTGGTCGACGCCTTCCGCGTTCACCGTAAAGGTCTGCTGGAAGATAATCGTATCGGAATCAGCCGGCGTAACATTTCCGCCGAAGCAGAAATTGGCAAGACTGTAGATAATATAGCGTCCCTTATACAGTTCGATTCCCTGCAGCACATGCGGATGATGGCCCACAACCAGGGTTGCTCCCTCATCGATCGCCGTATGGGCCAGTTCCGTCTGATACTCGTCCACTTCCGTGACCAGCTCATTGCTCCAGTGGAAAGCAACGACAATAATCTGCGCGCCTTCATTTTTAGCTGTCCCGATCGTCCGCTTCACCTGGTCCAGTTTCTCTGTCCCGTTCTGCAGTGAGTAGATGCCGATGAAAGCACACTTGATTCCATTCAGGGTCTCATAGGCAATCGTATCACCTGTGCACCAGTCAACGCCTGCCGCCGCAAGGTTTTCCTCCGTATCGATCAGGCTCTGCTCGCCGTAATCACTGGAGTGATTGTTGGCCAGTGTGACGACCTCGATTCCGCCGTCGACAAGGATGTTCGCAAAGGCGGGATCTCCCTTGAATGCATACTCTTTGTCCGCCCTGGTGTCGAGCGTGGTCAGCGTTCCCTCAAAATTGGCGAATGTAGCGTCATCCGCCTGGAAAATTGAGCGGACCTTGTCGAAGAAATAACTGTCTCCGTGCAGGGCCTGATAGGCGTTGAAACTGTTCATCGGGCTGAAATTCGCGTCCGTTCCCAGCGTGCAGTCTCCGATCAGGGAAAGCTTGACCTTTCTCTCAGAGCTGACGGTCACATTGCAGGCGATTCCCTTAATTCCGTCCGCGGTCGCCATCACCTGGGTTTCTCCCTCCGAGACGCCTTTCAGCAGTCCGTCATCCCCGATCACTGCGATATTGCTGTCTCCGACTGTCAGAGCGAGGTTGTTGCAGTAGGCTCCTTCCGGCTTGACCTCAATGCTGAGTTTGGTCGTCGATCCCGGGAACAGGGTATAGGAAGTTTCATTGAAGGCAATCGATTCAGCGGGTTCCAGTGTGCTTGTAACCGGGGCTGAGCGGTTGCCTGCCTTGTCGACCGCGTAGAAGGATACATATTCATCCTCCTCCGTCGCAAAGGGTTCTGTATACAGCTGATATTCGGGAACAGTCGAGAAACCGGTATAAGTCCCGTAATAGATTCCTTCCACTCCGGATTCACCGTCCTCGGCGCTCAGCGTAACAAGACCGTTATCCGAAGACACCAGAACCGTGGGGGGATCCGAATCCACGTAGGCAAGCTTCACAACCGCATTGCGCAGGCTGTCTGTGGAAACGACCATCAGATCCAGAGTGCCGCCGGTCGCGTGATAAGAAAACTCCGCTTTCTTTTCTCCCTCAAATGGGATGCTTTCCCCATTGACCGTGATCGACTGAATGGCTTCCTGCGTCTTCACGGAAAGCCTGACATCGCCCTCCGTCGTATAAGCCTGCGGCTGCTCAAGAATGCGCACGGTAAGGCCGTCGTCTGCCGCTATGCTTCCGCTCTCGCCTCTTCCTGTTCCTGCCGTCCCCGGTTTGAAATGTGTCACTGCAAACCAGATGCCCAGGATCAGCAGCAGCGCCCCTGCCGCAATACCGCAGCCGATCAGGATCTTCCTTCTGGCGAGGGCCTTCTTTTTAGCCGCGGCCATTGCCTTCATCTCCGCGGCGCTCGGCAGAACGCCGGTTGACTGCTTATCCAGTTCAATCACTTCGACCCCGCGGTTGCTCACCGTTTCATCCAGGTCGACAACTTCGATACTCTGTTTTCTTCCGGCGGGAGGATTGTCATCTCCGCCGTCTCCGGGCTCCGGACCCTGTCCCGGGCCTCCTGCTGCCAGGTCATCCGCTTTCGCGCCGCTCTTTTCGGCTGTACTTTCCCCTTCCGCGCTGTCCTTCGCGTCCGGGTTTTCCGCTTCCGAACGGTTCTCCCCGGCTGAATCCGGTCTTCGTCCCTCCGCAACCATGTCCAGAAGTTCTCCGACGCTCTTCTGGCGCGTTTCTTTCCCTGCATCCTGACCTGGCTGCTCTCCGGCTTTCAGGCCGGTATCTCCGCCTGCCTGATCCGGATCCGGGCTTTCTCTGTCAGCCTCCGCCTCCGGAAGAGTTTCTGTCCCGCTTCCGGCAGGCGCCGTATCTGCTTTTGCAGAGAAATCCGAGTTCTCCGGGCTGACAGCCTCAGAATCCGGTCCTTCTTCCTTAAGATCAGATTCTTCCGGAAGGGCTTCCTGCTCTGCCGGGCCAAAATCTGCATCTTCTGTTCCGAAGGGCTCGTCCTCCTCGTCCTCAAACAGATAAGCCAGCTCCGGATCGATATCATAATCATCCGTCTCCGGATTCCCGTCATACGCCCGGCCTTTTTCTTCCCCTTCCACAGGAAGCACATCCGGGAAATCGTCCTCCTCCGTCTTCTTTCCCCGTTTCCTGTCCCCGGATCCTTTCCCGGAAACAGTTCCCTTCAGGGAGGCTAAAACTCCGGCCGCCCCGGCAAAGAGCGCAGAGACCCTGCCGGCGGAAGCTTTCTTCTCTCTCTTCTCTTCAGGTTCGTCGTCACGGAAATAATCTGCATCCGACTCAAAATCATCCTGATCGGGAGCAGCAATTCTCTTTTTTCGGGCTTCGGATGTTTTAGATTCCGAAGCTCTGGATTCCGATAATCTGGATTCCGGTGTTTTGGATTCCGCCGCTTTCCTTCCGCGGCGTTTCCCGGAAGATACCGGATCTGTCTCAAAATCTTCAGATATCTCCTCCGGACGATCCGCTTCCGCTTCCGGCTCTTCCTCTTCTTCGGCGTCCTTCGCCCTCCGGCTCTGAATCCTGCCCTTTATGGACTTCAGACCGGGCAGTCTCCCGGACAGCCCCTTAAAAGAGGCCTTTTTCCGGCTGCCGTCCGGACTTTCCTCCATCCGTCTCTTCCAGTCTTCCTGATCGTCCGGCTCCTCTTCATCCGCTTCTCCGGCTGTGCTCTTTCCCTTTCCGGAAGGGCGCTCTTTCTCATCTGTTCCGGACAGGACTTCCCCACCCGCCGGAGCGGGGGACTCCTCTGAAAGGCGTCTGTACTTATATTCCCAGTTGAAATGCAGATCCGCAGCGTCGCTTAGCTCATCGTCCTCGCCAGTTTCCTGAGAGAGAAGATCTTTCCCGAGGTCAGCCGAAAACTCCGCGGCCGCCTCGGCTTTCGCCTCGGCTACCACAGCCTCTGCCTCTTTCTCAGCGGCTTCTCTGCGGGCTTCTTCCTCTGCCCGGCGCTCTTCCTCTTCCTCAAGCGCTTTCTGTCTGGCTGCTTCAGCAGCTTTCCGCCTTGCCCTCTCCCGGCGCTCCGCTTCCTGCGGCGTGTCAAAATGGATCTTCACAACCCTGCTTCTGACTGCGCTGCTTTCATCGGACGACTCTTTGAGTTCCTTCAGCAATTCTCTGATTTCTTCATTATCCATGATCTTTACTCATTCGCCGCCACCCGCACCCAAAGAGCTTCCTGCCCCTGTATGCCGCGGACATCTGTTTGCTGCACGTCTGCCGTATCTGCCGACATGCCGTCTTCCTTACCTGAAATAACTGACACCGCTCTCAAAGATCTTCATATCCTGCTCGCCGCTGATATTAATCGCGACGGAATCTCCCCTGCGTTCCGCATGAGCCATCTTGCCCAGAATTCTTCCGTCCGGACTGGTGATTCCCTCTATGCAGGCGTAGGAACCGTTTACGTTCCACTCCGGATCCGCGCTGATCTCCCCGTCAGGCGTACAGTACATCGTCGCGATCTGGCCATTTGCCTGAAGTTTTCTGATCCATTCCGCGGAAGCAACAAAACGGCCTTCCCCGTGTGAAGCCGGGTTTGTATAGACGCCGCCTGTCTGAGCCAGTCTGAGCCAGGGGCTCTTGTCGGTCATTACTTTCGTATAGACCATCTTCGATATATGTCTGTGAATCGTATTGAAGGTCAGGGTAGGCGAATCATCTTCCTGTCCGGTAATCTCGCCGCCGGGAACCAGGCCCAGCTTGATCAGCGCCTGGAAACCGTTGCAGATTCCCAGCGCCAGTCCGTCCCGCTCCTTCAGGAGGCGCATGACCGCCTCACGGATCTTCTCGTTCCGGAAAGCCGTCGCGAAGAACTTCGCGGAGCCGTCCGGCTCGTCGCCTGCCGAAAAGCCGCCCGGGAACATCAGAATCTGCGCCTGATCGATGGCGTCGGCGAACAGGTCGACCGACTCCCGGATATCCGCGGAATTGCGGTTGCGGAAAATCTTTATATCCACATCCGCGCCTGCCCGGCGGAAAGCCGCCGCCGAATCATACTCACAGTTTGTGCCCGGAAATACGGGAATAAATACGCGCGGTCTCGCAATTTTGTGCGCGCATACGCAGACCTGCCCCGCAGCAGGATCTTTCTCTGTTTCATAAGGCGTCATTCCCTCCGGCGCGGCAGCGCTCCCGGGAACTTCACCGGCCGGCACGGAACGGAATACCTTTTCAAGGGTTCCCTTCCATGTCCGGATCGCGTCGTCAACCGGTATCGTTACATTCCGATAGGAGAAGACTCCCGTATCCTCCACGACGCCCACAAGGGTATATCTTGTCTGCAGTTCGGAAACCTTCCCGTCCGGAATCTCGGCGACGATGGCGCCGAAGTCCGGAATAAACAGATCTTCCGGAGCCACATTGTGCTCGATGCGGAAGCCGAGCCGGTTGCCGAAGGCCATCTTCGAGACAGCCGCCGCCAGTCCGTTCGCGTCCAATGCATAGGCGGACAGAATCCTTCCTGCTTTTACATCCCCGAAGAACTTCTCATACTGCATTTTGGCCTGTTCGAAATCGGGGAGGTCGTATTCATCTCTGTCGATCTGTATGACCACCAGCTTGCTGCCGGCTTTCTTCAGTTCCGGAGACAGGATATTCTGCCTGTCATTTACATCCACCGCAAAGGAAACAAGCGTCGGCGGGACGTCGATTTCGTCAAAGGATCCGGACATGGAGTCTTTTCCGCCTATGGACGGCAGGCCGAAGCCCATCTGCGCCGCGTACGCCCCGAGCAGGGCGGCTGCCGGCTGGCTCCATCTGCGCGGATCCTCATTCATCCTGCGGAAATATTCCTGGAAAGTAAATCGGATCTTCCGGTAATCTCCGCCCGCGGCCACAATCCTGGCAACGGATTCCAGAACCGCGTAGACGGCTCCGTGGTAGGGGCTCCAGCTGGACAGGACCGGATCAAATCCGTACGCCATCATGGTGACGGTATCGCATTTTCCTTTCAGAACCGGGAGCTTCGCGACCATGGTCTGCGTCTCTGTAAGCTGGTATTTTCCGCCGTAAGGCATCAGCACGCTGCCTGCCCCGATGGAGGAATCAAACATCTCAACCAGTCCCTTCTGAGAGCAGCAGTTCAGCCCGGCCAGGGTATTAAGCCACTTTTCCCCGACATCCTTTTCATCTGTCCAGGTCTTTTCAAAATAACGGTTCTCCCTGGAGGGCATCTCAATCTGAACGGAAGTCTCCTGATGCGCCCCGTTTGTATCCAGAAATGCGCGCTCAAGGTCGACGATGGTCCGGCCCCGCCACTGCATGACAAGCCTCGGGCTTTCGGTCACGACCGCAACCCGTGTAGCCTCAAGGTTTTCCTCCGCGGCATACTGCATGAACTCCGGCTCGTCCTTCGGATCAATGACGACCGCCATGCGCTCCTGGGACTCTGAGATCGCGATCTCCGTCCCGTCCAGACCCGCATACTTCCTGGGCACCTTGTCCAGGTTGATCAGAAGGCCGGCCGCCAGCTCACCGATCGCGACAGACACGCCGCCTGCCCCGAAATCATTGCACTTGCGGATCAGCCGTGAAACCTCCGGACGGCGGAACATTCTCTGCAGCTTGCGCTCTGTGGGAGCATTTCCTTTCTGGACTTCCGCTCCGCACACTTCGATGGACGCTTCCGTATGCGCCTTGGAGGAGCCGGTGGCTCCGCCGATCCCGTCGCGGCCGGTCCTTCCGCCCAGCAGAATGATCACGTCGCCGGGTCTGGACGAAGCCCTGAGCACGTCGCTTCTGGGAGCAGCGCCCATAACCGCCCCGATTTCCATCCGTTTCGCGACATAGTCCGGATGGTAGATCTCTTTCACATAGCCTGTCGCAAGACCGATCTGATTGCCATAGGAACTGTAGCCGTGCGCCGCCTCGCGCACCAGCTTTTTCTGCGGAAGCTTGCCCTTCATCGTATCCTTTACGGACGCCGTCGGATCCGCCGCGCCAGTCACGCGCATCGCCTGGTAGACGTAAGTTCTCCCGGAGAGCGGATCGCGGATCGCCCCTCCGAGGCATGTGGCGGCGCCGCCGAAGGGTTCGATCTCCGTCGGATGATTATGGGTCTCGTTCTTGAAATTGATCAGCCACTCTTCTGTTTTTCCGTCGATTTCAACCGGCACCACGATGGAGCAGGCGTTAATCTCATCCGTCTCCTCCTGATCGTTCAGTTTGCCTTCTCTCTTCAGTTTTCTGGCTCCCATGGTGGCCAGGTCCATCAGGCAGACATATTTGTCCCCGCGTCCCTGATAGATCTCCCTGAAGTCAGCAAGGTACCGCAGGAAAGTCTCTTCGATCGGCCTGCGGTAATAGCCTTCGTCAAAATCCACCTTTTTCAGTTCCGTAGAAAAGGTAGTGTGGCGGCAGTGGTCCGACCAGTAGGTATCCAGAACCCGGATCTCCGTCACGGAAGGATCCCTGTGCGCCTGCTCCCTGTAGTAATCCTGAATAAACTGAAAATCACGGAAGGTCATCGCGAGATTCAGAGATCCGTAAAGCGACTCAAGCGCTTCCTTCTCCATGTCCGCGAAGCCTTCAAAGGTCTTTATATCTTCCGGTTCATCAAATACCTGGCGGAGGGTATCCGCCTTTTCCATCCCGCAGAGCCGGGAGTCCACCGGATTATAGCAATAGTTCCGGATCTGGCTGAATTCTTCGTCTGTAAGGGTTCCCTCACAGACGTAGACGGTCGCGGTCCGGATCAGAACTTCCTCATCTTCTTTCAGGAAGCGGACGCACTGCACCGCGGAATCCGCGCGCTGGTCAAACTGTCCCGGCAGATACTCCACCGCGAAGATCCTGTCTTCCGGGCCGGCGGGAAACACTTCGTCATACAGGGTATCTACAGGCGGTTCGGAGAAAACGCACTTTTTCGCCTTTTCGAATACCTCATCCGAGATGTTCTCCACATCATATCGGATCAGGATCCGGATCTTCTCCAGGGAAGGGATCCCCAGATAGCTGCGGATTTCATGCCCCAGATCCCTGGCGGCTCCCGCAAAGGCTTCCTTCTTCTCCACATATACTCGTCTGACATTGCTCATATTCTGTTTTTCCTCTCTGCCTGTCCGGTCTTCCTGCCGCGAACTTTTTGTTTCCGGCATGAACCTGCTGTCCTCTCTGCCGGTTCCGCCTCCAGTGCTGTCATCCGCCCGCGTCCTGCGTCCGCGGGACAGTATCAGGCTGCCTGCACCGCTTCCTCTGTCATCACTGCGTTCACATAGTCCGCTATGTTGGTAACAGCCGGATTATAACTGAATCCCGCAGTTCCGTAAAGCATTACCGTGAGCACATATACGGAGTTCCCCGACCGGATCAGGGCCGTCTCGTTATACCTGGTATCGCCGTGTCCGTTCTGGTTCAGGACAACAGCTCCTTTCAGGCCCGGCGCAAGTCCGAACAGGGTCGGCAGGGAATCTCCCGCGTCTATGCGGAAATATTCCTCCATCCAGTCCGCGTTCACGGATTTGAACTTTCCTTTGTACAGATCCCGCACCATGAGGCTGATATCCCTCGCGGAGACATAATTGTCAAGTCCCTGGGTATCGCCGTTTACCAGCTTGCGCTCCAGATTCACGGACGCATAGCCGGCCTCCCTGCAGACGGAATTGATGGTATCCAGCGTCAGATAATCAATCAGTGTATTAATGCAGTTGTTGTCCGAATAGTGGGTCATGGTCTGCAGGAAGAAGGAAAGCGGGAAATCCAGGCCGTTTCTGGCCTCCATCGTATATTCTCCTCTTCCCCCTATGCTGGTCACATAGGTTACCTGCGTATCCATGGACAGCCTGCCCTCGTCGATCAGGCTGGCAGCTGTATACAGAATGGGAACCGTGATCAGGGCGGAAGCATACATCGGCTGGCTGCAGTCGCCGAGCACCGCCTCAGAATCATGTTTCAGGTCATAGACATAGATCTCATACTGAGATGCCGTGGAGCCGGAAGCGATCTCGCTCTCCAGGCGGGCCGGATCGATCACATCCGACGCGGACGGCGAAGGCGCCTCTGTCTGCGGCTCTGTCTCTGTTTCCATCTCCGTTTCATTCTCTTCCGTCTCCGGGGCGGCAGCCGAAACTGCGGCTTCACCGGATCCGTCCGTTTCTTTCTGCTCCTCCGCAGGAGCGCTTTCGGATTCCGCATCCGCAGGAGCGCCGGACTCCTTTTCCGCGCCGGTGTCCCCGCCGTCGTCCACGCCTTCTTCAGACGGCGCGCCCGCCGCTTCCTGTCCCGCATCCGACGGACTTCCGGATTCCTTTATGTCCGCTGCCGCGTCCGCCGAACCGTCCGCATCCGGTGAAACACTGACCGGATCCGCATCCGCCTGCAGAAGCTCGCTGCCCGTTCCTTCCGCCGTATGATCCGCACCGGAGAGAATCCGGATATCATCTCCCGTCTTTCTGCTTCCGGTAAAAAAGAAGAAGAAGGCGAACGCCGCCATACACGCTGCCATCAGCAGAAGCAGCAGAGCCGTTACGGTCAGAGCGCTCTTTCTGTTCTCCCCCTCTTCAAAATGCTCGCGGTACCCGGTGTCTTTCTCAGGGCTGGTCCGGAAGGTAACCTTCTTCTGCTCCTTCCGTTTCTGCCGCTCTGTATAACGGCTGCTGGGACGGCGGACCCTGGCTCCGCATCTGCTGCAGAACTTGTCATTATTCTTGAGCGGCGCGCCGCATTTTCTGCAAACTTCCATAGGCTGCTCCCCTGCATAATTCCGGCGGAGACGGATTCAGCTTTATCCTCCGCAGGAAACCCCCTTTTATTCACTCATAAATCAGGTTGGACCGCACTGTGAGAGACGTCCATTCCAGATTCCCGGTCCTCACTTTTTCAGCAGGAATCGAATACTGCAGGAATGAGGAAGTCTGTCCCGACACAGCGGTCTGGACCGGAATATTGACATCCGCTATGGTTCCGACCTGCGAATCCGACAGATTCAGGTCTATGCTGTCACACCACTTGGTCCCTCCCTGGCCGTTGCTCAGCCACAGACCAAAGGTGACGCTCCCGTCGCTGTTCTGCCAGAACATACAGGGCAGGCTGTAGAAGGCGCCTTCGAACACAGCGTCGTCTTCAAACCGCATGGCAAAATAAGGGTACAGATCGACCGCGTTATATCCCGCCGCCCGGGCTTCCGTAAACTCGACCGGATATACGGCATCCAGACACTCCTGCGCGCCCGCGGAACTGACCTTCCATTCGCCCGACACCTGTTCCACGCACAGCAGGGTGGAATACCAGTTTACGCCCCCCTCATCGGCAACTGTATAGTCGGTAAGGCTGACAGCGCAGGCCTTTGACGGATCCTCCTCCGAAGGGACAAAAAAGCAGAAATCAGAATGCCGGTCAAAGGACGACGTCAGATTCAGTGCAGACTTGATCGCCTGCAGCTGGCTCTGAAGCACCGCCGGGTCCATCTCCTCCGCAAAGAGGGCGGAAAATGCCTGATTGTCATTCAGGTCCGCGCTTTTCTGCAGACTGCTGTAAAGAGAGCGGGCGGCTTTCTCCGCTTCTTCGCGGACCGTCTCCCGCGTCCCTTCGCTTCCTTCCGCCTCAGAACCGGCCTCCGTCCCATCCTCCGGATCCTTTTTCTCCTCCCCGGAACCGGCGGCGTCTGCGGTATCTTCCGCAGCGGCGGCTTCCGTCTCTTCAGAAACGGTCTCCGTTATGCTCTCCGTACTGTTTTCTGCGGAAGTTCCGCCCTGCACTCTTTCCTCCGCCGCGGCGTCTTCCGCCTGGTCCGAAGGAGCGGTCTCTTCCTCGGATTCTCCTATAATGCGGATCTCATCGGACGCATATGCGACGCAGCCGCTTCCCGCGGCTGCAGTTCCGGCCAGCAGACCTGCTGCCAGAGCAATCCACCATCTTGTTTTCATTCAGCTCTCCGATCTTCCTGCTTACGCAGACGAATAATAATCGCAATTTGCTTTATTTTAGCGCATTTCCCAATATCAGACAATGTAAAATTCCGCTTGTTTCCTTATTTGCCCTGCAGAAGCTGCGATTCCTGACCATTCTCCTCTCCCTTTTCACTGATCCGCTTCCAGAAGGCGCGCAGATCTTCCTCCACACTGTCCACCGTGCAGAAGGAGGTATCCTTCCATTCCCGGGGGAACATGCCCCGGTATTCCTGCCGGCCGAAACGCTCATCCAGGAGCACGATCACGCCCGCGTCCTCCTCCGTCCGGATTACTCTGCCGGCAGCCTGAAGCACTTTGTTCATCCCCGGACAGATATATGCATAGTGGAAACCATCCAGCCCGTGTCCGGAGCAGTATCCCTGCAGAATCTCCCGTTCCGCGCAGATCTGCGGCAGGCCTGTTCCGACGATGACCGCCCCGATCAGGCGGTCATGCCTCAGGTCGATCCCTTCTCCGAAAAAGCTGCCCATAACGCAGAAGCCGACCAGGCCTCCCGCAGAATCCTTCTCTCCCTGCGGATCCGCCGCGAACTGCCGGAGAAATTCTTCTCTGTCCTCCTCCGACATCCGGCTGTTCTGAACCGCTATTCTGAAGTTTTCCGGACAGATTTCCGCAAAGCAGGCCGCGACGTCCTCCATCATGCGGTAGGAGGAGAAAAAGACCATATAGTTCCCGGTCTTTGCGTGGACCACCCTGCGGATATACTCCGCCATCTTCCGGTATTCCATGGGCCCCCGCATGGTATAGCGGCTCGAAGTATCCCTGCCGATCAGGATCCTGGCGCGTCCGGGATCAAAAGAAGATGCCGCGTAGACTGCGTAGTCGTCCTCCCGGGTGGAAAGAAGCCGTTTATAATAACCGACAGGCAGGAGCGTCGCGGAAAACAGAACAGCGGCTCTTCCCTTTTTCAGGCATTCCTCCAGGTCTCCGCTGGGATCCACGCAGAAAATGCGCAGGCGGAAACGGCCGTCCTGCAGGATTTCACTGTAACTTACATATTTTTCACCTGCCCGGTCCGCGGCGTCCAGAAAGGACAGGACGCGGAAATACAGAGCAAGGACCGGATCGGAAATCTCCTGCGGGCGGGGCGTCTTAAGAAACTCCTCCAGCCGCGCCGCCAGATTCATCAGTGCCAGCGGAAAGGTCCCTGTATCCTGCAGAAAATGGTAACTGAACCGGCTTTCTCCCGGCAGCCCTTCCCGTACGTTAAGCTCCTGCTCCAGATTCAGGCGTTCCTTTTTCATCCATTTTGAGCAGGAATCCAGAGATTTGATGATCCCGCCCGCGATATGGTGTTTTTTCAGTTCCTTTTTCAGATTCCGGAATTCTTCCTGAAACAGGTCCGCGCTGTACATCTCCCTGCCGCGGTCCACCAGATTATGAGCCTCGTCGATCAGGAACAGATACTCCCCTTTTGACTCTCCGCCGAAAAAACGCTGCAGCCTGGCGGAAGGATCAAAGAGATAATTATAGTCGCAGATCACCCCGTCAGCCCACTCCGTCAGGTCAAGGCCCATCTCAAAAGGACAGACCTGAAAGCGCTCGGCCTGCCTGAGAATATCCTCCCTGCGAAAGGAGGCCTGCGTCGAGATCATATCAAATACTGCCTCATTTACCCGGTCGAAATGTCCTTTCGCGTAAGGGCAGCTTACCGGATTGCAGGCAGGGCCGGAAAGCGCATCCGGAGAAGACGCGTATTCGTCCGCTCCCTCCCTCGCCTGATCAGAAGCTCTGCGCATCATCGGGCAGATTTTTTCCTTCGCGGTGATCGTCACAACCGGAAAATCAAGTCCGCTTCCCGCCAGCAGGCTGAAGCAGTCCTCCGCCACGGTCCGGGTGACTGTTCTGGCAGTCAGGTAGAACAGTTTCTGGCCGCAGCCCTCACCGATGGCTTTCAGGGCCGGGAAGACCGCCGCGATTGTCTTGCCGGATCCTGTGGGCGCCTGAATGAAGAGCTTCCTGCCCCGCTCGATGGTCCGGTAAACCGCCGCGGCCAGCGTACGCTGCCCTTCCCGGTAGGGAAATGGAAATTCAAGTTCTTTCAGGCCCTTCTGCCGGATTTCCCGGTGGCGGACCAGCCAGTAAGCCCAGCGGTGATACTGTTCCAGAAGACCGAAAAACCATTCCTCCAGTTCCGCATAGGTCCACTCCCGCGTGAAACGGCGGATCTGCTCCGTCTCAAGGCTGGCGTAGGTCATCTGCACTGTGACCGAATCCGTCTGTATTTCATTCTCTGAAGTCTCCGGACTCCCCTTGTCAGCTCCTGCGCCTCCGCCGACAGCTTTCCGCTGTTTTCCGGCCGCCTCTTCCTTCAGCTGTCTCAGATAAAGGTAAGCGTAACAGGAGGCCTGCGCCTCGTGTACCGCATAAGGTCCTTCCAGTTCCTCCACATCCCGGAGCATGCCCTTGATTTCATCAATAACATAGCCGTCTTTCTTCCGGATAATTCCGTCAGCCCGGCCTTCGAGTATAACGGAGAAGCTTTCCCCGGCAGTCTGCTCCTCCGGAACATGATCCGCCTGCCTGTTTCCCGGCTCTTCCCGGAGTTTTTCTCTCAAAATGTCTTCCAGCTTCGCGGCCGGCATTTTCAGATATTCTCTGTCAAAGACCCCGCCCGGAAAAAGAAAGCTTCTTTTCAGGGAAACCTCCGCGCGGTAATCCGTTCCGCCCTTTCCCTGTATTTTCCGGTGCAGCCTGCTTCCCATCTGCATGGCATCGCGGTCCGGACGTCCGGTCCCGCTGTCTATATCGCCTTCCCGCAGTATAAATTCCACAAGACGGCGAACGGAAATTCTGATTTCATCCATACTCTGTTCACACGTTCAAACTGCCGGAGCCCCGCACCCCGCTCCAGAACGCCGGCGTTATTTTTGATAAGTTATTCTCAGTTATGCCGCCATTCACAGCCTGTTCCGGAATCAGAAACTGCTTCTTACCTGCAGGCCCGGTGAGACAGCAGCCAGTCTCAAAGCGGCCGAAAAAATATACTCTGTTTCTGTATACTATCATACTTCCGGCCATTCCGTCATGGGCAAGCGGCTCCCTGATATGATATACTGTAGCCGTGAATCATATTCCTTTCAGGACGCCGCCGGCGGGGACCGGGAACGGAGCACCGGCCGGCTGAAGTTCTGAGCCTGCCGGATCCCGGAAAGGCCGGAATATGAGCCCTGTATCGAATCATTGCAGAAAGATGGAGCACAGAGCGGATATGGCACAGAATTCAAATGAGAACGGAAATAACGGGGAACTCATAAGCGGTCTGAATAAACAGATCGAAGCCCTGCGCAGCCAGGTGCGTTCCGCGGCGCTTGAGATGGAAGTACTCCGCGCCCAGATGGAGGATCTCAAAAAAGAAGCCAGCCGGGCAGTTGACATGGAACGTTTTGTTATTCCGGACGACGCTCACATGACAGAGATCAATGAAACCGTCTCCCTTATAGAGAAGGCGATCCTCAAGGAGCGCAAGTCCCGCAAAGGGGGCAGAAGCCGGGAAGAAGGGGACGCTGCTACGCCGCAGAAAATAGATGAGCGGATCACACTGATCGTCCTGAAGCTCCGGAGAAAAAACTGCACCGTGCGCGAGATTGCGGCGCATACCGGTCTGGGCGTCGGAACCGTCCACAATATAATCAAGCGTTACGGGAATGATCCCCAGATGCAGAATCTGGTTACCGGGGGAACGCAGATGGAACTGACGGACTACCTGCTGATCCGTCCGGCCGACAATGACTGACCGGTCCCGAAAGGAGAAACAGCGATGCTGAACCGAATCCGCCGGTCACTCTGGCCCCTTATTATTTCCGCCTATCTGCAGATCACATTCTGCCTCCTCTACTGGATCCTGATCGGAACCGGGGTGATCCGTCCCCAGGGGATGCCGGTCAATGTGATCATCGGCGTTCTGTTTTTCCTGAGCATCTTCGGCGTCCTGAGCGGTACCGCTATCCAGCGTTTTTATATCAGGAGCATACAGGAAGATACCGACAATCTGAAAGCGCTTAACGAGAACCTCCGCCGCCAGCGCCATGAGTACATGAATGAAATGCAGATCGTCTGGAGCCTCATGGAGCTTGGTGAATATGAAGAGGCTTTCCGCTTCCTGCAGCCTGTCTACAGGGAAACCGTCCGGACCGGTCGGGCTCTGAAGACTGCTTTCCCGGCAGTGAACGCCCTGATCATGAACAAGATGGACAAGGCGCAGCAGCTTGGCATCGAATTTATCACTGAAATCTCAACCAACCTCCTGGAAACCTCTGTTGACGACTGGAGCCTGTGCAAAGTGCTCGGCAATCTGATCGACAATGCGATGACCGCCGCTCTGAAGACACAGGACAGCCCCGAAGTACATCTGATCCTCTCGCGGGACCGGTATTTCAGCGAGATCTGCGTCTACAACAACGGGCCTGTGATCCCGGAAAACCAGTTTGAACTCATCTTCCGGAACGGTTTTACAAGCAAGAGCGGCGAAGGGCACGGCTTCGGGCTTGGAATTGTAAAGGATATCGTGAAGGAGGCAGGCGGTGAGATCCGTGTGGATTCCCGTTCAGGAAAAACCAGCTTTACCGTAAAGCTTCCGGTTTCGGACAGACAGACCTGACCTTTCAGTCCCGGAAAAGCAGGCCTGATCTTCCGGTCTGTGTCATTTCGGAAACAGAACTGTATAATTCGCGGATCCGGCCTTTTCCTGCAGGCGCGGATGGGGTATGCTGTGCAGAAGAAAGGAGGTCCGCATATGGGTGGTTTTGAAATTCTCGGGCTTGTACTTCTGGTACTGGCCTTTGTTTTTATAGGGATCGAATGTGTCATTCCCGGTTTCGGCGCACCCGGCATACTCGGTCTTGGCTGCATGGCTGCCGGCATTGCTCTGAGCGCGCATTCCTGGGTGCAGGCGGCTAAACTCGCGGCGCTTCTTGCAGTGCTCATGGCAGCGTTCATTTTCATCATTCTGAAGCTTCTGGCAAGCGGAAAGATGAAATCCCCCATCATCCTGGAGGAAAAGCTGGATACAGAGCGGGGATTTATCAGTTCATCCGATCTGGATTACCTGATCGGCAAAAGCGGCGTCACCGTGACAGATCTCAGACCGGCAGGGAAGATTTCCGTGGACGAGCTGGTGCTGGATGTCATCTCCGCCGGTCCCTTTATTGAAAAAGGGAAGCCGGTGAAGATCATCAAAGTCAGCAACAACTCTCTTATGGTCTGTGAGACGGACGGGAAATAAATCCTGCACTTTCCGGTTCCGGAAAAGCAAAGTCTCAGGCCGGACCGGGAAACAAAACAGATAAGCAGAAAAAAAAGCAGAGCGAAGCGGTCCGGCTGATTCTTCCGGCCCGGCAGTAAATGCAGGGAAGCCCCTTCGCAAAGGAGGATATTATGGTTATGGGATTTCTGATTATTCCGGTTATCATTATACTGTTACTGGCTCTGTTCTTTACCTTTGTGCCGGTAGGCCTGTGGATTTCCTCCCTGGCTTCCGGCGTACACGTGGGAATCTTTTCCCTGATCGGCATGAAGCTGCGCCGCGTAAAGCCGAAAAAAATCATCCTTCCGATGATCAAAGCCACGAAAGCCGGCATCCAGCTGAATATCAATGAGCTGGAAGCACATTACCTGGCCGGCGGCAATGTGGACGGCGTCGTGGATGCCCTGATCGCATCCGAGCGCGCCGGCATCGATCTTTCCTTTGAAAAGGCAGCCGCCATTGACCTGGCCGGACGCAA
Source organism: uncultured Lachnospiraceae bacterium (assembly GCA_902779575.1). GTDB lineage: Bacteria > Bacillota > Clostridia > Lachnospirales > Lachnospiraceae > Porcincola. Next base: position 37,187 of record CACZBW010000024.1, on the reverse strand, counting down.
TGTCCTGGAAGCAGTCAAGATGAGCGTCAACCCCAAGGTGATCGAAACTCCGGATATCTCCGCGGTGGCGAAAGACGGGATCGAGCTTCTGGTCAAGGCCAGAGTGACGGTCCGCACGAACCTGGAGCGCCTTGTCGGCGGCGCCGGCGAATCGACGATCCTTGCCCGCATTGGCGAAGGTATCGTCACCACCGTCGGTTCCTCGGATTCCCACAAGGAAGTTCTTGAAAACCCGGACAATATTTCCAAGCTGGTTCTCTCCAAGGGCCTCGACTCCGGAACGGCTTTCGAAATCCTGTCCATCGATATTGCAGATATCGACGTCGGCCGGAATATCGGCGCCCATCTCCAGAGCCTGCAGGCTGAAGCAGATAAAAATATCGCCCAGGCGAAAGCCGAGGAACGGCGCGCAATGGCTGTAGCAAAGGAACAGGAGATGAGGGCGACCGTCGTGGAAGCGGAAGCGGAAGTTCCGCGCGCGCTCGCTCAGGCGCTCAGGGAAGGCCGGCTGTCTGTCATGGACTACTATGAGATGCAGAACATCCAGGCGGACACCCACATGCGCGATGAGATCGCCGGCGGATCTCCTTCCGCCGGGAAACTGACAGAAGGTGATGGAAATGTCTGACAGCAGAATGATTGCCCGTTTTGTGAAGGATTCTCTCAGGCAGAAGGCGATGCAGAAAAGAGCCGGTATCCTTTCGTATAAAAAGAAAATGAGGGCGTCCTCCCCTGCCAGGTCCATCCGCGCGCTCATGAAATCCTCTCCGGGATCTTATAACGATCCTGCGCAGGAGGAAACGGAGGACACGCAGGAAGTACTCACAGAAAGCATCTCCGAGCAGAGAGCTGCCTACCGGGCGCATCCGATGCAGGTTGAAAAGAAGCCGGGCCGCAGCGGGGAAGCGGGGAAGACAGGAAGCGCGGCCGCTTCCCTGATCCGGGAGAAGCTTCACGATCCGGAAGAGCGAAAAGCCGCCATCGCAATGGTTGAGCTTCTGGCCGATCCCGCCTGGAGACGCCGGAGGAATTCCCGGCCGGGCCGCGGCAGCCGTCTGTACGGTCCGACTGCCGGCCGCCAGGCAGGAAGCAGACCTCTGCGGCAGGCTGAAACGGCAGAAAAGTAACGGCTGAACAATAAAGCATGCGTAAACAAGCTTACGGCAGTAACTGGACGCCGTATTCTGCACAGCAGGCCGGGCCGGGCCGCGGATCATAAGAGAATCCGCAGCCGGTTCTGCCTGCTTCATTTACAGACAGGGGGAAGCCATGAACATCCGCGTCATGATCGTCGACGATGAACCCTATATCCGGCATATTCTCCGGAAAGTGATCGAAAAAGCAGCTGATTTTGAGGTAGTCAGCGAATGCTCCGGCATGACCGATGCCCTCCTCGATTTTCAGTCTCTGAAGCCCTCCGTCGTATTCATGGATATCGATCTGGATGGCTCCAGCGGCATTGACTGCGCAAAGGTCATGCTGGCCCAGAATCCGGACTGCAGGCTCATATTCGCAACGGCCTACGCGGAATATATGCCCAGCGCTTTTGAGCTTTATGCCTTTGATTACCTTGTGAAGCCCTTTGATCTGGCCCGGGTCACACACACGCTGGACCGGATCAGGCGTCAGGTTCAGAACGCAGGAAACCGGGCCGGCGCCGGTGCCGGCGGCACACAGGAAGCGGAAAGGGGCAGCCTTCCGGCAGCAGCCGTTCCGGAAAGCAAGCTGATGCTCAAAGGCCGGGAAAGCATTTCCTTTATCCCGGTCCGGGAGATTATCATGGTTCTGCGGGAAAACAGCACGACGGTTATCTTCACCGCCGGCGCACGCTATGAAACATCCATGAACCTGAATGAGCTGGAGAAAAAACTCCGGCCCCCGGTTTTTCTGCGCTGCCACCGCTCCTATATCATTAATGTGGAAAAAATCAGGACGGCCGAACCCTACGGCCGCTGGACCTACATTGTCCGCTTTGACGGGATAAAAGACGACGCGCTGATGACACGCGAAAGCTTTGAAAAGATAAAGGATCTTCTTGAATAAAATAGAATAAAACAGAAGTACGAATCACTTGTGCGGATGCCGGACTTGTTTATATGATTTTCTCCGGCCTTACTTTTTGACGCCGCAATAAGCTGATGAAAGGCATAAAAAAAGCACTGGCAGGGATAACTCCGGGTCAGTGCTTTATTTCTGCATACCGCAGCAGATACAATTACACGGCATATTTTTCAAGTACTTTATCAAATTCTCTGTCGGCATCATGATGGTATCTGACGGTCAGAACCTTCCGAAGGTCCATGCTCAGCACGCCCATAAGTGACTTCGCGTCGATCACGACACGGTTATAACAGACATCCACGTCGTAGCTGCATCTCTCAGCAGCCTGTACGAACAGTTCCGCATCCCTTGCTCCATTCAGTCTGATTTTTCTTTCTGACATAATTACCTCCCGGATCAATAAGCGGGTGTACGATCCGGCATGGAATTTCAGAAGCCCCCGGACAAGACCTTCCGTCAAGCCCGGCAGCTGCTCTTTTTCCCATGCCGACGGCATTATGTCACCGATCACGGATTTTGTCAAATTCGGAGCGAAAAACGTTTTCCTCGCGGATTTTGGGCATTTTTCGCGCACGAAAAGCACAGAAAACCCGTTCTTCACAGCGAGGTTCAAATAAATAGGAAAAGAAGCGGGGTCCTGCACACGGAAATGGCTGTGCCGGGCCCCGCATTTTTTAATAAAAATCAGCGAATCGACGAAATTAATTCAGTCCGCGCAGCAGCTCGACCGCCCGGCTGATGCCTTCCATGGAAACTTCGGCAAATCTGCCTTCGTCCGCCTTCTGCGCCCAGGAGGAATCGACCGGAATCTTTCCGGCAACCTGAAGCTGCATATCCCCGGCGACTTGATCAATGCTGCTCTTTCCGAAGATGTCGATCTTCTTTCCGCAGTCCGGGCAGACCAGGTAACTGTAGTTCTCGATCACGCCGAGTACCGGGACCTGCATCAGATGCGCCATGTTCACAGCCTTCGCGACGATCATGCGCACAAGGTCCTGCGGGCTTGTGACGATAAAGACTCCGTCCACCGGAAGGGACTGGAAAACAGTAAGAGGAACGTCGCCCGTTCCGGGAGGCATATCCACGAGCAGATAATCCAGCTCGCCCCAGACGACATCCGTCCAGAACTGCTTCACCATGCCCGCAATGATCGGGCCTCTCCAGACCACTGCCTGTTCCGGATCCGGCACCAGAAGATTCAGGCTCATAACCTTGATGCCATTTTCCGTCAGTTCCGGAATAATCTGATCCTCCGCAAGCGCTTCCGCCTGTTTCGTCAATCCGTACATCTTCGGAATGGACGGTCCTGTGATATCCGCGTCCAGAATTCCGACACGGGCGCCTGATGCGGCCAGAGCATTGGCTATGGAGGCTGTCACAAAAGACTTTCCTACGCCGCCTTTTCCGGAAACCACTCCGATCACATGTCTGATATCGCTGTAGGGGTTCTGGTCAGCCCGGAAAGGATTCTCCCCCGGCTGCTGTCTGCTGGGACATCCCTCGCAGCTTGACTGACCGCAGCTTGACGCGCTGGGACATGCCTGATCTTTTTCTGCCATAATACAAACCTCCCTCGTTATACTTCAAAATAAACCGCGCGGCAGCATCCCTATCTTATCATGGCAGCAGGCGCAAAACAAGTTCTCTTTGATGTGCATATCGGGTTGTGCTATATTGAGTAATGGCATTTCAGTCCGGGAGAAGCAGGCATGCTGCCGCGGCGCCCGGCCTGCTGATGCGGACATATATTTATCTGTAAAGGAGACCGCCATGCTTCTTGCAATCGATATCGGAAATACGAACATCGTCCTCGGAGGAATAGAAGGGGAAAAGACCCTTTTCACGGAACGGCTTTCCACGGATACCGGCAAAACAGATCTGGAATACGCCCTCCTGTTTGACACCGCGCTCCGGATTCACTCTGTGGATCCCGCGTCTGTCAGCGGGGCCATCATCGGATCAGTTGTCCCGCCCATCAATTCTGTCATACAGGCAGCGCTGCAGAAAGTATGCTCCGTTCAGGCGCTCATCGTCGGCCCGGGGATACGGACCGGCCTTAATATTCGTATGGAAGATCCTGCTTCCGTCGGGGCGGACCTGATCGCCGGCGCTGTCGGTGCGCTGGCTTCCTATGACCCGCCGCTGATTGTCATCGATATGGGGACCGCAACGACCCTGTGCGTCGTGGATGCCCAGAGAAGTTTTATCGGCGGAATTATCATGCCCGGAATCCGGGTTTCCCTGGAATCCCTGGTCTCCGAAGCTTCCATGCTTCAGGGAATCAGCCTGAAGATGCCCCGCAGAGTCATCGGCAGCAATACGGTCGACGCCATGCGCAGCGGAATCATGCTGGGAAGCGCTTCCATGCTGGACGGACTGATCGACCGGGTCTTTGAGGAGCTGGGAACGAAGCCGGCCATCATCGCCACAGGCGGCTGGTCTTCCCGCGTCGTCCCCGCCTGCAGGCATGAAATCATACTGGATGATAACCTGCTTCTGGACGGACTCCGATTGATCTGGGAGCGTAACCGCCGCAGCTGACGGATCTGTCTGATCTGCGGGCAAAGCCGCCGCAGCTGACGGATTTGACGAATCTGCGGACGCAGCCGCCGCGGTTGACGGATTTGACGAATCTGCGGACGCAGCTGACGGATTCAGAAGCTGTCCAAAACTGCCGCTTAATGTACGGTATCCGGCAGTATACAAGAAAAAATCAATTTATTACTACATTGACTGATACACCGGAAGTCAGGCCGGAAAAGCGGAAGTCGTAAGAATTATTTATTCGATTTTTGCAGACCATACTTCCGGCGAGCGATTATTCATTCAGGAGGAAGGCAGAGATGACAGTTGAGGAGAAACTGAGCGCACTCAGGGCCCGTATGAAAGAGGAAGGCGTGGACGCCTTTCTTGTGCCCACGGAAGATTTCCACTGCTCCGAATATGTCGGTGATTATTTCAAATGCAGAACATACCTGACCGGTTTTACAGGTTCGGCAGGAACCGCGCTGGTAACGGATCAGGAAGCGCTGCTCTGGACAGACGGACGCTATTTTATCCAGGCTGCCCAGCAGCTGGAGGGCAGCGGCATCAGCCTCATGAAGATGGGCGAGCCGGGCGTTCCGACCATTGAGGAATATCTCAGTGAACATCTGGGAAAGGACCAGGTTCTTTCTTTTGACGGCCGCTGCATGACCGCCGGAAAGGGCGAGCGCCTCAGCCGCCTGCTGGCCCCGAAGGGTGCCTCTGTGAGAGCGGACCTGGATCTTGTCGGCGATATCTGGACGGACAGACCGGCCCTCTCCTGCACGCCTGTCTGGGAACTTGGCACAGAATATACAGGCCTTTCCCGCGCGGAAAAGATCCGGATGATCCGGGACGAAATGAAGAAAAACCGCTGCGGCTTCCATATCATGACCGCCCTCGACGATATCGCCTGGCTTTTGAATCTGCGCGGCGATGATATTCCCTGCAATCCGGTCTTTATGAGCTATGCCGTAGTGACGGAGGACGAAGTCCTCCTTTTCTCCCAGGAAGAAGCATTTAAAGGCACAGGCGCGGATCCATTTACCGATCCCTCTGACTGCGCGGGGCTTCTGACAGACCGCCTGGCAGAGGACCATGTCCGCCTCCTCCCCTACGGGGATCTGTACAGCTGGCTGAAGACGCTTCCGGAGAAAAGCCGTGTTCTGCTCGACTCCACCAGCGTCAACTACACCATCTGGACCTCGATCCCGAAGACGATCGTCAAGGTCGATAAGACCGGTCCCGCTCTTCTTTCCAAAGCGGTCAAGACGCCTGTTGAAATGGAGAACATGAAGGCCGCCCACATCCGGGACGGCGTCGCCGTGACCCGTTTTATGTACTGGCTTAAAAAGCGCATGGAAAACTATGATGCTGAGAAAAATCCGGAGACGGAGATCAGTACGGCTGAAAAACTGGAATCCTTCCGGAAGATGCAGCCGCATTACATGGGGCCCAGCTTCGATACCATCAGCTCCTGGGGCTATCACGCGGCCATCGTCCATTATTCCGCAACTGAGGAAACGGATATTCCGCTTCAGAGCCATTCCTTCCTGCTGGTGGATTCCGGCGGCCAGTATCTGGAAGGCACCACGGATATCACCAGGACCTTCGTACTGGGCGCGCTGACGAGAGAAGAAAAAGAATATTTCACCAGAGTGCTGAGAGGCCACCTGAATCTGGCCGACTGCCGTTTTAAGTACGGCTGCACCGGGACTGCTTTCGATTATGTGGCCCGCAGGCCGCTCTGGGAGATCGGGAAAGACTATAATCACGGAACCGGACACGGGGTAGGCTTCTGCCTGAACGTCCACGAAGGCCCCAACAGCTTCAGCTATAAAAGCATGCAGGGCAGACGGACGCCGGCTGTTTTTGAAGAAGGCATGGTTACGTCGGACGAGCCCGGCTTCTACCTGGAAGGGAAATTCGGCATCCGCCACGAAAACCTGCTTCTCTGCAGAAATGATTATGAAAATGAATACGGCCGCTTCATGAAATTCGAGTATCTCACCATGGTCCCTTTCGATCTGGACGGCCTGCTCCCTGAGCTGATGACAGAGTACGAGATCGGGCTGCTCAACAGCTATCACGCCATGGTCTACGAGAAGATCTCCCCCTGGCTTGAGGGAGACGAACTGGAGTGGCTGAAATACGCCACCCGGGCAATCTGAGAAGACTGCGCCGCCCAGGGAATCTGAGAAGACTGCGCCGCCCAGGTCTGTCAGGCTGCCGCTGAAAAAGAACCGGCAAAAAGTACAGAATTGTGCGGCAGAGAATGCGCCGGCACATTACAGTTCCACCGGCCGGAACGCCGCAGGCAGGACTGCTTTGATCTCCGGAAACTCCTCATCGAGCAGTTTCCGGAGCGGCTTTAAGTCCATATGCCGGGACAGGGGCGGAAATGCATTGTCAAAATGGCTGAGCAGGATACTCTTCGGACGGATTCTGCCCAGCACATCACGGGCGCAGGCCGTAAGGTCATTGTTTCCCTGCCAGGGCAGAATCAGAACGTCGACGCCCTGCGGATAGACTTCATCCGGGTCCAGCGCCAGGCTGCCCAGAAGCAGAATCTGTTTTTCCTCCGCCCGGATCCGGTAAGCGACAATCTCTCCTGCCTCTTTAAAGGCATGGTTGGCCCAGAAGAGGGAGGGGATGTTCCGCGCATAGCGCATAAGTCTGAGCGGAGTCAGGGAATCCGTAAGATGGGAAAGCTGAAAATCAATATGTTTTCCTTTGAGGACTTCAATGCGCACGCCGCCCAGACTGATCTCATTTCCGGGCCTGACGCAGACCATCCGGTCATTCTGATCCGTGTATCTCTCCATCGTCCTGCAGCACTGCTCCGTGCAGAAGACAGTCGCTTCCCCTTCCTCCAGAAGCTCCGGCACATACATCAGATGATCAAAATGGCAGTGTGTGACAAAAACAGTATCAAATTCCAGCAGGTCGTCAAAGGAAACAAAATTCTCCCCGCCCCGCATCTGGAGATAGGGATCAAAGAGAAGTCTTTCCCCTCCGCTTTCAATGGAAAATGAGGCTGTCCCCATCCAGGTAATTTTCATCTTCCCCTCTCCTTTCCGAATCCCCGCAGACAAAATCCGCTGTCCTTTTATTCCGCCGCCTTCAGCAAAGCTTTCGTATATTCATGCTGCGGACTGCGGTAAACCTGTTCCACTCCGCCTTTTTCCACGATTATGCCGCCCTGCATGACCAGGACTTTATTGCAGATCTGGTAAATTACATTCAGATCATGGCTGATGAACAGATAACTCAGACGGTAATGATCCTTCAGGTCATCCAGAAGATGCAGGATCTGGGCCTGGATCGTGACATCCAGCGCCGATACCGGTTCATCCGCTATGACAAAGCGCGGGCGCGTAATCACTGCGGCGGCAATGCTGACGCGCTGTCTCTGCCCTCCGGACAATTCATACGGATATCGTTTCGCATATCCCTCGCTCAGGCCGACCCTGGAGAGCATCTCCAGAACGACCTTCTGTCTTTGGGCATGGTTCAGCGGAGAACTGTCCGCTCCGGCGCTTCCTGAGGACCTTTTCCCGTCAGAAGCTGTGGCGGAAGAGTTCCCCTCCTGGAAGTCTGTGAGGTCCAGATCCGCGGCTGAGCATTTCCTCGCTCTCAGCGCCTCCTCCAGAATCCAGCCGACCGTATGAGCCGGGTTTAGGCTGGAAAAAGGGTCCTGAAAGACCATCTGCGGATACTTTGTATGGTGGCGGATCTCCCCGTTCCAGTCCTTAATCATTCCAAGCACGCAGCGGGCCAGGGTTGACTTTCCGCTCCCGCTCTCACCGACCAGACCGACGATATCCCCTTCCTCCACGGTAAAGCTTACGTCGTGGAGCACCTGGCTGCGGCGCGCCTTTCTGCCCCGCAGAAAACCCTCCGAGGTATAGAAGCTGTTCAGATGCGATACTTCCAGGATTGGATTCCCCATCTTTTCTCCTTATAAATTAAGGTGTCCGATTCACTCTCATAAATTAAGGCGTCCGGGTCAGTTCCCCAAAGCGGAGTTCTGCCCGTGAAGAAGACAGAAGCCTGCTCCTCTGCCTGTTTTGGCAAGGTATCTTCACTGGCAGCCGGAAGATCTGTCCGGCATGCACGGCAGCATATCCCTACAGATTTCCCGCGTCGTATCCTTCCGCCTCGTCCCGGTAAAGCAGACGCTCCCTGCCCGGGATCGCCGCGATCAGCTCCTGCGTGTAGGGATGTTCGGGGCGGCGGAATACCCTCCTGGTCTTTCCTCTCTCGACGATCAGCCCTCTCTTCATGACAATCACATTTTCACAGAGTTTTCTGACCACATTGAGGTCATGGCTGATAAAGAGAATCGCCATGTGATGTTTCCTGTTCAGGTCCCTTAGCAGTTCCAGAATCTGCGCCTGGACCGTCACATCCAGGGCGGTCGTCGGCTCATCCGCGATCAGCAGCTTCGGATTGGTGACAATGGCGGCGGCGATCATGGCTCTCTGCAGCATTCCGCCCGAAAGCTCATGCGGGTATTTGCGGTAGACCTGCTCCGGATCGTTCAGGCCCGAGCGGACCATGGCATCCAGCGCTCTTTCTTTCCGTTCTGCGGCCGACAGTTTCTTCTCATGGACATAGAGCCCCTCCTCGATCTGTCTTCCGATCCGGTAAAGAGGATTGAAGCTCGTCATGGGTTCCTGAAATACCACGGTCATTTCCCTGCCGAGAATCCGGTTCAGTTCCTTTTCGCTGCAGGCGAAGATCTCATGCCCGTCCAGTGTGATGCTTCCGCCCTTATCCGCCTTTCCTACCGGCAGAAGCCCGCTCAGGCACATGGCCGTAACCGTCTTCCCGCTCCCGCTCTCTCCGACCAGGCCTAGGATTTCGCCCTCTTCCATGGAAAATGAGATTCCTCCGACAGCAAAGCGCTCCGGCCGGGCATCATGAAAATGGACGCTCAGATCTTTCACTTCCAGAAGACTCATGGACTCCTCCCTTCTTTACGGCAGCAATCATTTCATTCCGCTCCGGTCAGACTGCTCCCGGACGATGAGCATTCAGCGGATATTCGCTTGCGTCGGTGCGCCGCATCAGGCACACGCCAGCCCCGGATCAGCCGGAACAGAATACAGACTCCCTACTGCCTCCTTGAACCCTGCTGGATTCCTTCGCTGAGAAGGGAAAAAGCCAGCACCAGGAGCACAACGGCAAGCCCCGTTCCCAGAGCGTACCAAGGCGCGGATCTTAAGTAAGTCTGGCTGTCTTTCAGCATGGAGCCAAGGCTGGCCTGGGGCGGCTGGATCCCGATTCCCAGAAAGCTCATGCCCGCTTCCGCGAGGACCGCGTTGTTGAAGCCGATCGTCACAGAAGGCAGAAGCACGGAGAAGGTATTCGGCAGAATATGGAAAAAAAGAATTCTCGGGCCGGATACGCCCATCAGCTTCGCGGAGCTGATATAATTCTGGCTCCGGCAGACGGCGAACTGGGTGCGCACCACACGGGCAAAGCTTGGAATAAAGAGAATTCCCAAAGCTATGACGATATTGCCGGATCCGCCTCCCACCACGCTGATGATCACAAGGGCGAGCAGAATAGCCGGAAATGCCGTGATGGTATCACAGATCCGCATCAGGACAAGATCCGCGATCCCGCCGTAATATCCGCACAGACTTCCGATCAGGATTCCGAAAAAGCAGCCGATCGCCACCACCATAAGGGCAATCAGGAAGCTCGTTCCCGCTCCCGAAACCACACGGGAGAAAACGTCCCGCCCGAAATTGTCTGTTCCGAGGAGATGCCGGAAAGAAGGCGCCTTCATCTTCTCGGCGGCATTCATGGCGGTCGTGCTGTAAGGAGTCCAGAAGAAACCCGTCAGGATCACGGCCATAAGGATGCCGGAGAGGATCCCGCCGGTCACAAAGTATGCATTTTTTCTGATCTTCACCGGATTCACCCCTCTTTCACTGTCAGCCGGCCCGTCTTCTGGGATCGATCAGGAAATTCAGGAGATCCGCGGCGAAATTCACAATGACAATCCACGCTGCCATAATCACTACGATCGCCTGAACCACCGGAAAGTCCCTGCTTCCGATCGAGGAAAGGAGAAGTCTTCCGACTCCCGGAATCGTAAATACCTGTTCGATGATAATGGTTCCCGTCATAATCTCCGCCGCCGAAACAGCCAGAAAAGTGATAACCGGAATCATGGCGTTGCGAAGTACATGGCGCCTTAAAATTCCCCACTGGCTCAGACCGCGGCTGCGGGCTGTATAGACATAATTCTGCGTCAGCTCATCCTGGATGGAGCCCCGGAGCATCTTCACGGTCATGGCTATGCGCGGAAGCGCCAGGGACAGGGCCGGCAGCAGCAGGTAGCTGAGGCTCGCCCCCAGGTCTTCCGAGGGCGGTATAAAATTGCCCGGCGTAAAAAACCGGAAAATGATGCCGAACAGGAAGCAGGCCAGAATACCGAAGAAAAACGGCGGTATTGCCATCAGCAGCTGGTCGGCAATCAGCACCGCGTGATCAACCCACCTGTTTTTAATCCTTCCCGCGGCGATTCCCAGCGGGATCGCGATCAGGACCGTAAGCAGGAAAGAAAGAACAGTGAGCAGGACCGTAATCGGAAGCTTGTCGGACAGCATCTCCGAAACCTGCATTTTGTAGGTGTAACTGATTCCGAGGTCCCCGCGGACGAAATGGAGCAGCCACTCAAAATAGCGCACGAATACGGGCCTGTCCAGACCCAGCTGGCTGCGCAGCTGCGCGGCTTTCTCGGGCGTCGCATTTGTCCCCAGCATCTTCGTCGTCGGATCGCCGGGGATAATCTGGAAGGCAAGGAAGGCCAGCAGGGAAACAATCAACAATGTAATAATGAGAGTGAACAGTTTCTTTCCAAGCTGTTTCATCTGCCGCCTCCTTTCCTTCTGTATTCTCAGTAAATGAACATCTGTCTCAAGGCTGCCGAGTCCGGAATTCCTCCCTCAGGCAGACCGGATCCGAAATACCTTCTGCCGGGCTGCCGGATGCAGGAGCTGTTAAGCGGGACTGATTTTAGAGAAATCCACTGCATAAAGCGGGTAGAATTCATAGCCGGTGAATTCCGGATTCAGCGCTACGAAATCCGCAAGATCCTGAATGTATACGTTGGCCGCCGTGTCGGAGAGAATCTTCGCGGCTGCCTTGTAGGCTTCCGTCTGTTCCGAATCGTCCGTCGTGCTCTGGGCTTTCGCGAGCGCTTCGTCATAGTCCGGATTGCTGTAGCCGATCATATTGGAGCCGTCTGTGGAAACCCAGCGCTGCAGAAGGGCGTCGGGACTGAGGTACGCCGCGTCAAACCCGATCACGGTTGCCTCAAAATTCCTGCCCTGGTAGACATCGCTCAGCCAGGTCTGCCAGTCAACCTGCTCGATGGAAGCATTGACGCCGGCCGCCGCAAGCAGCTCCACGATCACGGTTGCCGTATTGACATGCGGCGTATAATTACCGGGCACCTTGATGGTGAAGGACAGCCCGGAAGCCCCGGCCTCATTCAGAAGCTCAGCGGCCTTTGCCGGATCATAGGGATACGCGTCCACAAGAGACTCATCAAAATATTTGGAAAAGCTCGGATATACAGAGCTGCCGAGCTTCGCGCCGTGTCCGTCCTCCGTCAGCGCCAGAATCGCGTCGACGTCGATGGCATAGCACAGCGCCTGCCTTACCTTCACATCATCGAAAGGAGCTTTGGCGTTGTTCAGGTACAGAGCCTGAACAAGGTTCATCTCTCCTTCGATCACGTTGTAACCGTTGGTCAGGTTGTTTACCTGGTCCACGGTCAGATGAAATGCCATGTCGAGGGCACCGGAATCAACGGCTGTAAACAGGGCGTTGTTGTCCTCGTAGATCTTGCAGGTCACCTTCGAAAGAGCCGGCTTCTCACCGTAGTAATCGTCATTTCTTTCAAAGACAACCTTATCCTGCACGGATCTGGAGACAAATCTGAACGGTCCGGTTCCGACAGGGGCAGTCGCCTGACTGTCATAATCCTTCGGGACGATGGACACGCTGGACACGGTACTCAGAAAGCTGCTGTTGGCCGCATTCAGAGTGATCGCTACCACATTTCCGTCAGCGGAAATGTCCGCTATATCAGAAAGCGCCCCCGCCACGGCTGTACTGGTCGTGGAGGCGGCGCAGGTTTCGAAGGAATAGAGTACGTCGTCTGCCGTGCACTGCGCGCCGTTATGGAAGATTACTCCGTCCCGCACAGTGAATGTGTAGGTGAGACCATCCTCCGATATCTCGTGCGAAGATGCCACAGCATCAACAAAATTACCGTCCGGATCGGGCTTTACCAGCCCTTCGAAGACGTTAAACATGACCTCTCTGGTTCCTGCGGCCGTTATCTGATACGGGTCAAGACTGTCATCCAGGTCCTGGGGAATGCCGACGACAAATTCGACGGTCTCCCCGGAAGAAGCGGTTTTGATGTCGCTGCCTGCTTCTGTCTCCTGCGTTGCTCCAAAGCCCGTTATGCTGAGTGAACACGCGAGAACAGCCGCAGACAGGAGCGCTGCAATTCTTTTCTTTGCCATTGCGATCTCCTTACGCTAATCTAATCTCTTCTCCCATTATTAAATTGTCGCGATCATCATATCGGAAAACACTTTAAAATGCAAGGGGCAAATGCCATGAGACTGCCGGCTGTGAACAGGAATTACGCGGCGTCAAAGTCCCGCAGAATCTCCAGGAACTGAGCCCCGTAGTGTTCCAGTTTGTATTCTCCCACTCCGTTTACATCCAGCAGTTCCGCCTCCGTACGGGGAATTTTCCGGCACATGTCCGCAAGCGTCCGGTCGGAAAATACGATATACGGGGGAATTTTCTTCTCTGAGGCGATTTCCCGCCGCAGGATTCTCAGCTGCTCAAACAGTTCTCTCTGCCCTGCTTCAAGCGTATCTGCAGGCCTGACCTTCGGACCGGTCTTTCCCCGCTCTCCTTCCGGGAAAGGACATCCTTTCTTCCAGTCATCCTGCGTCGCCGTGCTAAGGCAGAAAGAGCAGTTCCCGCAGCTTTCCTCATAGTTCTCTCCGAAATAATCCAGCAGGAAAGCCCTGAAGCAGTGATCCTCCGTGCAGTAGGCGATCATCTTCTGCATCCGGGTCTCATCCGCTCTGCGGAGCGAATCCCATTCCTCTTCTGTATACCGTCCGTCATTTCTCCGGTTCCTTAACAGCATCCGGTCAATGGCAATGTCCTGCCGGCTGAAGAGGATGATACATTCCGCTGTCTCATTGTCCCGGCCAGCATACCCGGCTTCGCGGCAATAATCTTCCGGGCTCAGGGGCATATTGTAATGGATCACAAACCTTATATTTTTCTTTTCCGTCTCCATGCCGGACGCCCCTGTCGTGATCATGACCCGGCTCCGGTCCCCGGCAAAAGTTTCCATTTCCAGCAGCCGTCTCTTTTCAGTCATCCCCTCGTGATATCTCGCAGCCGGGAACCCTTCTGTGGACAGATTTTTCCAGAGCGTGTCAGCGATCCTGCGCGTCGCGCAGAAAACAATACCGCTCTCCTCCGGATGCCGCTGAAGATAAGACCTTACAAATTCCTCTTTCTTCCGGGTCTGTTCTACAGCAAAAAACAGATTCTCTTTCATGACAATATCTTTTTCCATAATCTTCCTCCTGTGATGAAAAGCCAGCCGGAACCGGCTTCTGCCGGTTACAATTCACAGCCGTGAACTGCAGACCTTTATCGCGCAAAAAGAGCCTTGTTGAATGGCTCAACAAGGCTCTATGGGGTCAGGCTATCCGGTTATTTTGCAGGTCTTTCACCTTTTTTATAGTTTTCCAGAATTGTTACGAGTTCCTGAATATGGTTATTCTTTATCATTTCAAGGATCAAATCGATAAGCAGCGATAATTCATTTGCAGTCATTTCTTCTCCCAATTCTATCACCTCACTTTCGCAAGATGATTTTACCATGCCCTTAGAGCTCTGTTCAACCCTCAAAGGAGTCCGGATGCAGCAGCCTGCCGATTAGACGGCGCCCGCCTTGCGTGACGTATTCGCCCTGTTGGTATAGACGCAGACTGGTCCTGTATTCTCATGCCCTTTGCTTCTGTGGAAAATAATGAGATGAGCGTTAAAAGCCCGGCCATCCGCCGCATCCGTATGTAATTGTGGAGGGAATGGCTGTATGGCGGGACCCCGCCGGAAAATAAGATATGGATCCTGAAAAAAAGATGAGATGCAGATCCTGTAAGCAGAATAGCATCTCATCCTGAATGAAACAAGTGAAGGTTTTCTTAAAAAGCCGGGAATAAGATCAGCCTTTTTCAGCTCTCTTCTTCTCCGGAGATTCCACGATATTCGGACAGCTGAAATCTTTCCTCCAGACAGTCGGGGCAGTCCAGTAAACCGCGTTCTCTATGATCTTCAGGACATAGGGATTGTGGTAGGACGGGCTTGTCTCATGCCCCGGCTGGAAATAGAAGATCTTTCCGTATCCGCGCTTCCAGGTGCATCCGGACCGGAACACCTCTCCTCCTCCGTACCAGCTGATGAAGATGGTTTCCTCCGGCGTCGGAATATCAAAGGGTTCGCCGTACATCTCTTCCTCGCAAAGCTCGACCGCCTCGGGAATTCCCCGGGCAATCGGATGGGCGGGAGCCACCGTCCAGATTCTGCAGAAATCCCCTTCTCTCCAGCTCAGGCTTCCGGAGGTTCCCATCAGATAGGTAAACGGCTTTGACTGATGCGCGGAATGAAGCGGTATGAAGCCCATGCCCGCCTGGACTCTTTTCACAATTTTGAAAGCCAGACTGTCCGGGATCGCCTGATGCATGACATGTGCCCAGTAAATCAGGACGTCCGTGTTATCGAGGAGCTCATCCGGAAGGCCGAACTCCGGCATGTACATATTAACGTAAGTAACCTGAAAATCCGGATTCTTTTTAAGATATCCGGCAAGGGTTCCCATCAGCCCGTCCGGATACTGGCTTCGGATGCGCTCTGCCGCCTGCGGAAGCCAGCTGCTGAATTTTTCAACTATCTCCTGCGGAATCCCTTCGGCAAATTCCTCTTTCAGAGTTCCGCTCTCCTGGGCATACTCATACCAGACTGTAACTCTAATCATACTCTTTCCTTTCCCCCATTACTGAACAGGTATTGGAATGTCATAGCACATCGCACGTCATTTCTGATCTGTTATCAGACTGTAAGGCCTGACAATAAACAGTTACGTCTTTTCTTTTGCGGCATATGCGGTCTTTCTTGCGCGGATAATCGCGGCGTTCATCAGAAGCGTTCCCGCAACCGCAGGAATCTGCACCAGAATCAGTGAAGTATGAACTCCCGCATGATCAATCATCCAGCCTCCCACCAGGGTGGCAATCAGGCTGCCGAGCGTCGTCGCGGTTCCCGCCATGGTAGCTCCCCTGAGCAGCTGGGAAGGCGGAAGCGATCTGCTCATATAATGCATCATGCCCGGCACATAGATCGCGCAGCAGGCGCAGCCCATAATCTGAACCAGGAAAAGCTGCTGCGGAGTTCTGACGAATACCATCAGGATATCTTTTGCAAGCCAGATCCACATGGAGATCTGGAATACTTCCATGCCCCGCCCTTTGCGGCAGATCCAGGCGTAGAGAACCATGGCCGGCATCTCCAGGATAGCCGCGAACATGATCGCGGTCCCCAGATCCGAAGTGGTTCCGCCGATGCTGAGAATAATCTGTACCAGGAAGCTGTCGATGAAACTGTATGTCAGGAAAAGGCAGATCATTCCGAGGACAAAAAAGCGCAGGTGGCTGTATCTGTTCAGCATCTCCCCGTAGGACATATTTCCGCCCCTGTCCCTGCTCTTTACCACGGCGCCGTTGTCCCTGATCAGGAACAGGACGGCAATCAGGAGCAGCTGGGCGGTCAGATACATAAGCGGCAGGATGGAGGGATCAAATACCTTCAGAAGTCTTCCCGCCAGGAAGGAGGACAGGGCGTAGGCCACGGAGCCCATGCCGCGGGCCAGGCCGAAGTTTACCGGTTCTTCCTTCGTCTCGATGCTCTGGTAGAGGGCATTGATCGAAGGCTGCATCATGGACTGCACTGTGACAAGGACGATCATACAGGCGCCTATCGCGTTTCCGCTCATGGGAAAAAAACGGATCGCTATTGTGATCAGCGCCACCGGGATATAGATCACCGCTATCCCCCGGCTCCTTGGGATATTGTGACGGCTGAAAAATGCTCCCGTCACCGGCTGAAGGAGCGCGGAAAGCAGATAGGACACCCCGAGGATCAGACCGATTCTGCTGCTCGAAAGTCCCCTGCTCAGCAGAAAAGCCGAGGCAAAGGCGACCATCAGGCAGAAGATGGTCCAGTAGAGAATGTGTACAATTCCATAGGACAGAGTTGTACCATTGATATACCGGTTATTGCTTTTGTGATTCATCCGACAAATAAACCTTCCTGAATCGGGCAGGTAGATGTCATCTTCCCGTCCCGTGTCAGGGAAACGCTGATAGAATCAATGTTCCCTGATGTACACAAGGCCGGCGCTTTTGCAGCGCCGGCCGAATGATACACAGATACTCACTTTACCAGGGCATGGTAGCAGCGGACTTTCCGCTCACTGCCGAACGAAGTCAGCGGAGGTTTGTCCTTGCGGCACTCTTCCGTTGCGTACGGGCAGCGCGGCGCGAACTTACAGTAAGTAATCGCGTATTCTTTTTCTTCCATATCCGGCATGGCTTCACTCTCCTTCCACTTGTCTCCGACACGCGGAACAGCGTTCATCAGAAGCTCTGTGTAAGGATGCGCCGGATCGTCCATAAGCACCTTTGCGGGACCGTACTCGATCAGACCGCCGCGGTAAAGTGTCGCGATATAGTCCGATACGTAATAAGCCGTCGAAAGGTCATGGGTGATATAGATGAAGGAAACTTTATACTGCTCCTTCAGGTCCTTGAACAGGTTGACGATGTTCATCTTCATGGACGCGTCGATCGCGGCAACCGGTTCATCTGCAATGATCAGCTTCGGCCTTGTGATCAGGGCTCTCGCGATGGAGATTCTCTGAAGCTCACCGCCGGAGAACTGGGTCGGATACTTGCCTTTTACAACCTGAAGGGACATGCCTACGCTGTGAAGCGTTTCATCGACAACCTTGTCCGCCTCTGCCCTGCTTTTGCAGATGCCAAGACGCAGGGCGGTGTTGTAAAGATAGGTATCAACCGTCTTTCTCATCGAGAAAGACTCATACGGGTTCTGGTAGATCGGCTGCACATCCAGGCGGAACTGTTTGGGATCATACCCCTTCCTGTCGGCGTAATCATGTCCCAGCAGCTTGATCGTCCCCCCGTCCGGGGTGTGCATGCGCAGAATCATCTTGCAGAGAGTGGACTTTCCGCATCCGGACTCACCGACAATCGCAAGAATGACAGGACGGTCGGAGTCAATGTCCAGAGAAACGTCATCCACCGCCACAAGCTTTTTACCCATCAGCATGCCGCCGATACGGAATATCTTGCTGACATTTTTTATTTCCAGAAGTTTTTCTGCCATGTCAGTTCACCTCCGATTCCAGATAGTGGCACGCCGCGAAGCGTCCCGGCTTGATCTCGCGGAACGTGGGAACCTCCGCTCTGCACTTGTCCGTGGCGTTCGGGCAGCGGGCGGCAAACCTGCATCCCGGCGGCGGATTCTTCAGTGCGGGCGGGCGGCCCGGAATGCCGACCTTCTGGCTCTTGTCACCGACTCTGGGAAGAGCGCCGATCAGCATCTTGGTATATGGGTGGATGGGATCATCGAAGATATCTGTCGTATTCCCGAGCTCTACAAAACTTCCGGAATACATGATTCCCATCCGGTTCGTGATCTGGTAATGGACGCCCATATCGTGGCTGACGATTACCAGGGTATTCTTGAACTGCTGCTGCAGACGCATCAGCATCATCAGGATTCCCTTCTGGACGACGACGTCCAGAGCCGTGGTCGGTTCATCCGCAAGTACAACGTTCGGAGACATGAAGGTCGCCAGAGCGATGATGGCACGCTGACGCATACCGCCGGACAGCTGGAAGGGGAATGCTTCGAGAACGTCAGGAGAGAGGCCGAGCTCTTCCAGGTATTTGGCCACCCGGGCAAGCGTCTGCTGCTCCGTTTCATTCTTTTTGTCTTCATCCGGGATGGAGTCGAGGAACTGTTCCTTCAGCCTGACGATCGGGTTCAGAACACTCTGCGCAGCCTGCGGTACATAGGAGATATTGTTCCACCAGCATTTGCGGATCTCTCCGCTCTGATAGGAAAACTCTTTCCCGTTCTTTACGCCGCTGAGCACAACGCGTCCCTTATCAATCTCCAGAGGAAATTCCACGATATCATAAAGGGTCTTGAGCAGGGTTGATTTACCGCATCCGGATTCACCAGCGATACCGAATATCTCGTTATCACGGATCTCAAAGTCTACATCCTTGACAACATGGATGTTTCCGTCGATGGTTTTATAGGAGGCGGACAAATTTTCAATTTTCAGCATATTTATCTACCTCGTTTCATGGACATGTAGTCATTGTATCCCGTGATCAGCATAAAGAGGCCGACAAACAGGATAATGGTTGCAAGGATAGGCGGAAGGATCCAGTTCCAGCGCCCCATCATGATGGCGTTGTAGTTTCTTGCCCACTGGATCATATTCCCGAGAGATACCAGGTTGCCCGGAGACAGACCGAGGACGGCAAGTCCGGACTCGGATGCGATGGCGTTCAGGGTCGCGTTCATGAAGTTGGACAGCGACCAGGTCAGCGCAAAGGGAAGAATCTCCGTCACAACCGTCTGGATTGTTCCCTCACCGGAGAACCATGCGGTATGGATGAAGTCTCTCTCTTTCATGGTCAGAGCCATGGAGCGGATCTGACGGCTGGGCCAGGCCCAGGCAAATACCGCCAGTACGAGGGCCAGCAGAAGGACCGTGGAACTTCCCTTCATGAGGGAGGTCATCATGATCAGAACCGGCAGGGACGGAATAACGACGAAGGTATCCGTGATCAGCATCAGGATACGGTCTAGAGCGCCGCCGACAAAACCGGAGATCAGTCCAACCATGACGCCCACTACGGTACCGATCAGAGCAACAATGAAACCGATCGTCAGAGAATTATGGATCGCCTCAATCAGCAGCCAGAAGATATCCTGGCCCTGTGAAGTCGTACCGAAGAAATGCTCCGAGGAAGGCGGCAGGTTCTTGAACCTGATGTTGTTCGGGAACGGATCCGCATGCGGAATGAAATAAACAACAAAACCGAGAATCAGAAAGAAGATCGTTATGATCAGTCCCAGTTTCAGTCGAAGAGGGGCATTTTTCCAGAATTTCTTCATAATATTCCCTCCCTTCTCAGCTGTAGCGGATACGCGGATCGATGAACGGATAGATCAGGTCGGCGATCAGGGTGCATGTAGCGATGGCCACGATCGAAATCGTGATGCAGCCGAGGATCATGTTATAGTCCGACTGCAGGATCGCGCCCTGAATCAAAGTACCGACACCCGGATAACCGAAGATGATCTCAGTCATGATGGATCCGTTGAACACTCCGCCGAGGCTCATGGCCAGGGCCGTGATCTGTGTCAGAATCGAGTTGCGGAACACATACTGGTAACCGATTCTACCCTCGCTCAGTCCGCGGTAGCGGGCATACAGAACGAAATCCTCCTCCGAAGTTGTGGAGGACAGGGACTTCATGGAGATGATCCACCAGCCGGTACCAAGAAGCAGGATCGACAGAGCCGGGAGAACGGAAGAACGCAGAAGCGACGTGACAAACGCCATGGTTCCGTTGTTATACTGGATCGTTGCCTGCAGCGGGAACCATCCCAGGATATAGGCAAATATGATCTGCAGTACAAGCGCGAGAATAAAGTAAGGGATCGGGTAAATGAAAATCGCGATCGCCTCAAGGATCTTGGAAGAAGTTTTATTCTTTCTGAAACCTGCCAGAAGTCCGATAAAGTTACCGATGAGCCAGGCGAAGATCGTAGTAATCATCGATAACCCTACCGTGTATGGCAGGTTTCGCGCAATGATCTCCGTACATGGCGTCGGATAACTCATCAGAGACGGCCCGAAATCAAAATGCAGCAGTCCTTTCCAGAGGAAAGTCAGATACTGGCTGATCAAAGATCCCTCCAGTCCGAACTGGACACGGAGAGAGGTACGGAGCGCTTCCTTTGCCGCGGGGTCCATCTGTCCGGAACGGGCCTGCATCTGACCGATCATGGCCTCTACCGGATCTGAAGGGAACATACGCGGGATAAAAAATACAAAGGTGACTCCGATCAGGATCGTCAGCGCCCAGGTTACCAGACGGAGACTTAGATATTTCCAAAATTTCACTGGTCACACCCCTTTGTTTCGCTGATAGAACACAAATGGTTTCTTCTGAGAGCGTATCGTTGAAAAAGCGCACGCATCGCCTTACACGGTGCGTGCGCAGACTTAGCATTCTTACAGGACAGCCCCGCCAAGCCGGACGGGACTGTCCTTATTCAATCATGCTGTTATGCCTTTTCGTGCATCAATCCTGACGACAACTTACTGTACCGGAGTGATATACGGAGCGATGTACTTGAAGCAGCTCCACCACCACCACGGTCCGTTGTACGGATTGTCAGCGCTCGGATATCCTTCCCAGACAGTGCTGTTGGTCGGAACGAACTTGACACCGGAGTGGAAGCCGATGAACGGCAGATCTTCGATGGCTGTCTTCAGGAACTCAAGACCCAGCTCATAGGACTCTTCGCTGTCCGGAGAAACCTTGGCCAGTTCATGGATGATCTCGGTAGCCTTCGCATTGTTCCAGCGGGTACCCTGTCCGGAACCAAGCTCGCCAACCGGAACGATCAGGTCAGCATCCCAGCCGTTAATCTGAGAATAGATATCCTTGGTAATGAAGCCTGTCGGCCAGATACCGCGGATCTGGAATTCACCGGTTCCGTTCTTGGTATCCCATGTAGCAGAAGACTCGGAGGAAATCGTGCAGTTCAGACCGAACTTGGTCAGCTGGTCATAAGCTGCCTGCACGCCGCGGCCTGCCTGTGCTTCTGTATCAGCAAGATAGGTAAGCTCAATCGTAAACGGCTCGCCGTTGAAGTACCAGCCGTCATCCTTCTTCTCAAGGCCGGCCTTGATGAGAAGCTTCTCAGCGGACTCAGGATCATATCTCCAGCAGCCTACGCCGAACATGTCGATCAGCTCTTCTTCGGTTCCCTCGATGCCGAGGTACTCAGCCATACGGGTCGCATAATCCGGATCCCATACCTTGCAGGTGGTTCCGTCGCCAAGATCCAGCTCAAACTCGCTGATCCAGTCAAGGAGCGGCTTGTAGTAGAGTTCCTGGCCTGCGCTGGTAGCAGTGATGATCGGGAATACGGAAGCACGTCCGACACCGTCAAAGATACCAAGGGAGATATCATCGAAGTTCATGGCAAGAGCAATCGCCCAGCGGAAATCAGCACTGTCAAACGGAGCGCCGGTTCCGATACCGAAGCCAAGGCCCTTGGAGCAGGGGTCATCAGATGTAGCATACGGGAACTCGCTGTACCAGCATGCGATCTTGTCGTTCTGGCTGGTCATGTAATCAAGGATCTCAGGCGTAACTTCGCAGAGAAGGTCGACCTGGTTGTTGATCATAGCCATCTGGCGGGTTGTGTCGTCGCCGAGGACGCGGCACCACACATACTTCGCGGGAGTCATATCTTCGGTAATTCCGTAATGATCTGCGCCTGCAACGCCCATTGCGGACTGGAACCAGTCATCACGCAGCTCATACAGAATCCACTGGCCGTTCGGGTCATAATCCTTGACTGTGTACGGACCTGCAGTAACCGGCTCGCTGTCCGGGAACTGGCTTGCGTCTTCGATCTGTGAATAGACGTGTTCCGGAACAATGTAATAATCGCAGCCCCAGATGGTAACGCCAAACTTAAGAGCAAGACGCGGGAAGGATTCTTTCATGTGGAAGATGACGGTGTAGTCGTCAACCTTCTCCACAGAATCAAGGACGCTGTTGGTGTAAGCAGAGCATCCGATTGCGGAATTCTCCTTGATCATGTTCATCGTGAAGACAACGTCGTCGGCGTTGATATCTTCGCCGTCGGACCACTTCATGCCTTCACGGATCTTGACCGTGAATTCCGTGAAGTCTTCGTTGGGTTCCGGCATACCTGCAGCTACTTCGCCGAACTGTTCACCGAGAGCGGTATCGATCTCCCAGAGATGTGCGGTGATCAGCTGATGGATACCAAATCCCATCTGAGTTCCAAGCATGTAGGGATTGAACTGTCCGGGAACGTCCGTCGGTGTCTGAGTCTCCATGATCAGGGTCTCGGCACGCGGGGTTCCGACGTCAGTCATCTCCTCTGCGAGAGCGGGTACTGCGAGCAGCATGGCAGCTGTTGCGGCAGCAGCGCAAAGAGTAATGAGTTTTTTCATACAGGATCCTCCTTTGCGTATGAAATAAAGCATTGGTTAACAAGTGACTATCCGGTCCGCGCCCGGACCTGGTGCGTTGTTATTAATTATATATGTTAACCAATTAGATTTCAACCAGATTGTGCGAAAATTTAAAAAAAGGCGTTCGCCCGGCGCCGGGCATATTGAAAATAACGAAATACAACCGGGCTTTTCCTATCAGTCGATCAGCGCTTCTGTGAAAACTAACGAACAGAAAAGCAGCCCGGGGGCTGCTTTTCCTTGCCGCATTTTCTTCCTGTTCAGACAGCGGAAAATGCTGTATTTCTATAAATATCACAAAAACTTTACCTGCTGATCCGGAGAGTTTTTACCTCAAAGGTATGGAAATGAAGGGCGGCTGTGCTGTCCTCAAGCTCCAGCTCCTCTTCCCTGTTTTCCAGCATATCGCAGGACCAGATCTTCTCCGCGCCGATTCCGGCCGTGAAGCGGCAGAAGGTATCTGCCTTCTTTGCCTCGTACAGGCGGACAATAATGTCCCCGCTCCCGTCTTCCGCCATCTTCACGGTGTCAATGAACACATTCGGCGCGTCAACCGCAAATGCCTGAATGGGCGGGCAGCTGCCGGGCGCAAGCTGAAGCGGTATGTTCAGCTCGTAAGCTTCTTTTACAACCGGGCTGTCCAGGAAGCTGCCTTCCCATGCGGTGACAGCGTAGGTGAAATCGTGTTCTCCGTTGTCCGCCCTCATCTCCGGGCAGGAGGCGGCGCGCAGCAGCGTAAGCTGAAGCGCGTTCCCGTTCATGCTGATGCCGTACTTGCAGTCATTGAGCACGGCGGCGCCGTGATTTTCATCGCAGAGGGCGCTGTACCTCTGCGCGCAGACTTCGAACCGGTCCGAATCATACAGTCTGGAACGATGGGTCGGACGCTTCATATAACCGAACTGGATCTCATTGATGCCTTCCGTGGCTTCCACAGCTGCCGGGAATTCCACCTTCAGGAGGCGGTGCAGCTCTCTCCAGTCCACATGCGTGCGGAACTCAAGCCTTCTGCTGCCTTCCTCCAGAACAATATCCTGGGAGAATACAGATTCCGAAATCCTCCTCTCGGTGTGCACGACTGCCTGGAGTCCCTCCGCGCAGGTTATCTCAACGCTCACGGGCTCATCCAGCTTCAGTTCCTGCAGAATATAGTTGGAATCGATATCCCAGGCGTCGAAGAGTCTCGGCACATCCTTATACATCAGCAGATGGTTCATGGGTCCTGCCGCAAACTCGCGTCCGCTCTCCTTCAGAACAAAGGATACAAGTTCTCCTCTGCCGTCAATGAGCGCGCGGACCTTCCCATTTTCAATGACGATTCCATTCTCAGAAACGTAAGCCCTGGCTGCCGCACAGTCCTTCTCTTCCGCTTTTCCCGCGGCCGGTTTCAGGGAAATGCTTCCGCAGGCGGGAACGGTCACCAGAGCCTTCACGGCGCCGTCCTTTTCCATCGTCCGGAAGACGGTTCCGTCCGCGGCTTCCGCTCCGCCGGCGTATTCCGCCGGGAGCTCCACAAGCCCGGTTCTCTCAAAGGACAGGGAATTGAATACAGTCACACCCTCTCCTTCTGTCAGCGCGCGGAAAGCTTCTTCCTTTACCTCCTCCGCCTGGGAAATGATCCAGCGGTGATCCGCCCTCGCGTCCTCATACACCCTCGCGATCGAAGATCCCGGAAGGATATCGTGGAACTGGTTCAGGAGAAGCTTCTTCCAGGCGGCATCCATCTTTTCAAGCGGATACTGATAGTTTTTCTTCGCGGAGGCGGCGGCGCCCCAGATCTCCGCTTCGCGAAGCGCCAGCTCGCTCTTGCGGTTGCCCTTCTTGATATCTGCCTGTGAGGTAAATACGCCGCGGTGCGCGGAGAAATACAGCTCGCCCACATAAGTATGCTTCGGACCGCCCTCCGCTTCCATGTCCTCAAAGAATTTCACGGGAGACTCGCAGACCATCTGCGGCATCCCTTCCAGATCTTTCTCGCGCTCCAGGTATTCGATGTGGTCGCGGGTCGGGCCGCCGCCGCCGTCGCCGTAGCCGAAGGGCAGGAGAAAGGCATCCAGTCCTCTCTTCTGCACGCGGCCTTTCCATGTCTCGCAGATCTCCTGCGGATCGGTGCGGTAGGTGTAGCTGGTCGGCAGGAAGGTATCGATGCTGGAGCCGTCGGCGCCTTTCCAGGTGAAATAGTGATACGGGAACTGGTCCCCTTCGTTATAGGACCAGAAAATCTTCTGGGTCACAAGATACTTGACGCCGGTCTTCTTCAGAATCTGAGGCAGCGCGGCGGAATAGCCGAAGGAATCCGGCAGCCAGAGGATCAGTGAATCCACTCCGAAGACATCCCGGAAATAACGTTTGCCATGGAGCACCTGGCGGACCAGGGACTCGCCGCTGGTCATATTGGTGTCCGGTTCCACCCACATGGCGCCTTCCGGGATCCACCTGCCTTCCTTCGCGGCCTCTCTGATTCGTTCAAAAAGTTCCGGATAATATTCCCGGCACATCTCATAAGCTGCCGGCTGGCTCTGCAGGTACCTGTAATCCGGATATTCGTCAAGCAGGCGAAGCTGCGCGGCGAAAGTACGGCTGGTCTTCCGGTAAGTTTCAGCCATGGGCCAGAGCCAGGCCAGGTCCAGATGCGCGTTGCCGATCGCGTAGAATTTCGGCATGGTCGACCCGTTCTTCGCTTCGAGAACACCTTTCAGGATCTGCCTCGCCTCCCTGTAGGACGCGATCCGGCCTTCCAGGGGCTGTTCGAAATCAATCGCGATCGTGGCCTCTTCCAGCGCCTGCGCAACCTTGTCCGCCCTCAGGCTTTCGGGAACGATCTGGTCTCCCAGCTGCCGCAGGGTATCAAGGTCCATATAGAGCTGATAGGCATCCTCATTCCAGATGCCGTATGTGATCCCCTTAAATTCGCGGCGCTCTCCCTCTTTTTTCGGGTCCTGATAGCTGCCGGGAAGAACCGGGCCGGTCGCGCAGCCGCCCAGCGGACTCTGGGGGAAGAAATGCCCGGCGTAGGCTTCCAGCAGGATATCATAGCTGCGCCCTGCTTCCCCGCAGCCGGTCAGGAAATTGTCAACAAGGAAATGATGCGGTTCTTTCACCCAGCCTGCACGGTATGTTCCGAAGGACCTGCCGTCCACAAACACAGTGGCTTCGCCGCCTGTCTTAAGATCGATCACGATCCTTTTTCCCTGCGCTTCAGCCGGAAGGGTAATCTTTCCGCGGAGCCAGCAGTATTCCCAGGTACGGCCCCATTTTGTCCCTTTCTTCATCGGGGAAAATGGGCCTTTCAGGGCTTCATCCGGGGAAAGCTGTTCCATCGTCAGAAAGCCTTCTGTCTCCATCTCGCCAAGCGGAAGATAGAGATCATCCTTCAGAGTCTTAAGCCAGTGGTCAAGGCGCCGCTGCCACTCCGAATGCATGTATTTCATGATCCTGTCTGCTCCTTTCTTTTTCCGGCTGCCGGCTTTGCTTTTTCCGGTCTGAGCCGCTATTTATAACTTTCGGTGCAAAAACAATAACATCCCTTACAGACAGCATTTATAGGGGTCCGCTGCCAGTTTATGCACAGCTGCGCCGCAATACCTGCCCCGCCAGCATGACGGCACGGAGTGCGGCAGGCTTCCGATGCTGTAATCATAAAAATTATAACATGTTCAATACAGTGGAGCAATGAAAAACTGCCTCTGATCCTTTCTTTCCTCAGGCAGTGAATCATCCGCTGCCTCACAGTTTCGCAGGGCAGTGCCTTTCTGCTCCTGTCCGCAGGACCGGTCATCACCATGAGACTGCTTCAGCGCCTTCGCGTCCGCACAGAATCGAAAGAGACTTTTTCCGGATTCTTGAATAGTCAGCGGATAGATGCTATGTTATTCACAGATATGTATCAACAGGTACTGCGGTGAATGCTGCTCACGGTCCTCCGCACGGCAGACCGCAAACCGTTCTTACAGGCCGCAGGCCTTAAACAGCAGACCGTGAATACCTACAGATCCGCCCGCGAAGGGAGGATGACACAGAAAGGAGGATTCTTCGTGGCAGTAAATGAGAAAAGGGCATGGTGGAAAGAGGCCGTCATCTATCAAATCTATCCGCGCAGCTTCGCCGACAGCAACGGGGACGGAATCGGTGATCTGAACGGAATCACCTCCCGCCTTCCGTATCTGGCAAAGCTCGGGATCGATGTGATCTGGCTCTCTCCCGTCTACCGTTCTCCCAACGATGACAATGGCTACGATATCTCTGACTACCGTGATATCATGACAGAATTCGGAACCATGGAGGATTTCGACCGCATGCTGGACACAGCGCACCGGCTCGGCCTGAAGATCGTCATGGACCTGGTCGTCAACCACACCTCAGACGAACATCCCTGGTTCGTGGAGAGCCGCAGCAGCCTCGACAATCCAAAAAGAGACTACTATATCTGGAAAGATCCCGTGGACGGACACGCCCCGAACAACTGGGCATCCTGTTTCAGCGGATCCGCATGGCAGCTGGATGAAAAGACAGGGATGTACTATCTGCACCTGTTTTCAACCAAGCAGCCTGACCTGAACTGGGAGAATCCGAAGGTTCGCAGTGAAGTATTCGATATGATGAACTGGTGGTGCGAAAAGGGCATCGACGGATTCCGGATGGATGTAATCAGTATGATCTCCAAGGTCCAGTCCTACCCGGACGGCGAAGTCACGGACGGGCTCTTCGGCAATCCCATGCCCTATGTCTGCAACGGTCCGAGGGTGCATGAATTCCTTCAGGAGATGAACCGGGAAGTACTTTCAAAGTACGACCTGCTGACCGTCGGCGAGGCGGCCGGCGTCACCGTGGAAGAGGCGAAGAAATACGCCAACGCGGAGCAGACCGAGCTGAACATGGTTTTCCAGTTTGAACACACGGACGCCACGCCCGGCGTAAAGACGCTCTACGGCAAATGGACAGATAAAAAGCCCATGCTCGCGCCGCTCCGCCAGATCCTGAATAAATGGCAGCTCGAACTGGAAGGAAAAGCATGGAACAGCCTGTACTGGGACAACCACGACCAGCCCCGCGCAGTTTCCCGCTTCGGCAATGACGCGCCCGAATTCCGGGTCCTGTCCGCAAAGATGCTCGCGACCTGCCTCCATATGATGAAGGGAACCCCCTACATCTATCAGGGCGAAGAGCTCGGTATGACGAATGTTCACTGGACGTCGATTGACGAATGCAGAGATATCGAATCCATCAACGCCTACCGTCAGTATGTCACGGACAACCATCTTCTGACTTCAGAACAGATGATGCGCTGCATCGATACTCTGGGCCGGGACAACGCCCGGACGCCGATGCAGTGGGACGGCAGCGCAAACGCGGGCTTCACCGCCGGGGAACCCTGGATCAAGGTCAACCCGAATTACACGGAAATCAACGCCGAAAAATGCATTGCCGACCCGGATTCCGTATTCTGGTACTATCACAGGCTGATCAGCCTGCGTCATGAAAACCCGGTCATTGTATACGGTATTTTCCGGCCTCTGCTGGAAGACAGCGAATGCATTTACGCCTATGAGCGCCTTCTTGACGGCAAGGTTGTAACCGTCGCCTGCAACTGGACAGAGCAGGAGCAGGACTGCAGTCTGTTCGACGATCCGGATGGGGAAGAGCTCATTTCCAACTATGCGGAACATAAGAAAGGAAAACTGCAGCCATACGAGGCCAGAGCAGTCCTTCACTGACCCGTCCTATACGTCAGAAATGCCCGGATCCGGAACCCTTTCAGGTCCCGAACCCGGGCATTCTTATATCTGTCTGTTCCTGTTCCCGATCCTCCGGACAAAGATATTTCATTCTTTTCAAAGGCCGGTCTGCACTACTACTTTCATATAATTCCCCGGATTCTTATCGATATCCCGGATCACTGCCGGCGCCTCGTCCAGCGTTATCACCTTCGTGAGAATCTTCCCGATGTCGATTCTGCCGCTGCAGATCAGTTCGATAGCTTCCTCAAATTCCCCGGCGCTGGTACGCGCGCCGCGGATATCAACTTCTTTTCTCGTGATGGTTCCGGTCGGAAGAAGGGTATCCTTCGCCGGCCATCCGGTCAGCGTGATCCTTCCTGCGTGGCTTACCAGATCCAGCGTCATCTGAATCGCCGGATTCGCGCCGCTGCACTCCATAACCTGCTGGGCCATCTCTCCTCCGGTGATCGCGGCCACCGCCTTCACGGGGTCCTCAAGACCGGAATTCACGATATATTCAACGCCCAGGCCTTTTGCAAAATCAAGGCGTTCCTGTACCAGGTCCAGAAGAATCGCATGCGCCCCGTAGGCCTCCGCCACCATGGCGGCCAGCAGGCCGATCGGGCCCGCACCGATCACCACACAGTATTCTCCGGCCTTCAGCCCGCCTCTGTGAATCCCATGCAGGGAGATGGTGAGCGGTTCGGCCATGGCGGCCAGATTCCAGTCCATCTCCGCAGGCTTTCTCACCAGCATATCCGCGGGGTGGCAGAAATATTCCGCCATTCCGCCGTCTACATGAACGCCCAGAACATGCAGGTCCGTGCAGCAGTTTGTCCTTCCGATCCTGCAGGGGTAGCATTTCCCGCAGTAAAGATAGGGATCGATGATAACTTCATCTCCCGCCTTCAGACCCTTCGGATTGTCCTCCGGGACAGACTCAATCACGCCGGCCAGCTCATGCCCGATAACCCTGGGATAGGTAACAAGCTGGTTTTTCCCGCGAAAGGCGCCGATATCGCTTCCGCAGATTCCCGCCGTCCTGATCCGGATCAGAGCTTCGCCTTTTCCCGGGACCGGTTTCTCTTTCTCAATACAATCGATAACGCCAGGCTGTGCAAGTCTGATTGCTTTCATCTGTCTCTCCTCTGTGTCAAATCCTGCGAATACGTTCAGGCTGAACTGCGGGTCACTCAGAAAACAGATCAAAGAGAGGCGTTCTGCCAGAGGGCATGCCTGCCCGGAGCAGTGTCAGAAAGCCTGCTCCCTCTTCCTGTTCGCTTTCTGTTTCGGTCTCGGCCTCTGTATCGGCTTCCGTCTCATCCTCTGTATCTTCTTCCGTAAGTTCCGCTTCCTTCTTCAGCCCTGCAAGCACTGCTTCACTCGCCTCTGTTCCGGCTTCGGACGCAGTTCCTACAACTGTACCTGTCTCAGTCTCTGCTTCCGCTGAAAGACCTGCCTGAATTCCCGCGAGCGCTGCGTTACCGGCTTCTGTCGCTGCCTGCTCGGCTTTTCCGGCTTCCGGAACCGTCTCAGCTGCGGTCTCCGCCTCTTCTGCGGCGGCTTCTGTCTCTTCAGCAATCTCCGTTTCTGTTTCTTCTTCTGTCTCTTCCACTGCGGCTTCTGCAGTCTCGGTTACTGCTTCTTCGGCAACTGTCTCAGCTTCTGTAACTGCTTCTTCGGCAACTGCTTCAGCTTCTGTAACTGCTTCTTCGACAACTGCTTCGGCTTCTGTAACTGCTTCTTCGACAACTGCTTCGGCTTCTGTAACTGTTTCTTCAACAACTGCTTCGGCTTCCGTAACTGCTTCTTCGACAACTGATTCTGTCTCTGCCGCTTCTGCAATTGCTGCCGCTTCCGTCTCTTCCGAAGCTGCTTCCGTTTCTGCCGCTTCGACAGCTGTTTCCGCCGCTTCCGTCTGTTCTTCGCTCTCGTGGGAAGCGATCGCCAGCGTTACAAGCTGCGCAGCTTTCTGATCCAGCTCCACCCAGTTATCGGTTTCATCCTCTCCGGAATCCGACCAGAACACGCGGAGTTCTTCCGTTTCTTCCTCAACAGCGGAAATCTCTTCTGCCGCAGGAGCCTCTTCGGGGGCGCCGGTCTCGTCTGAACCCTCTCCGTCTTCCTGTTCTCTGCTGCCGGCCAGGGCAAGCGCTACGGTTTCACGCTCTGTATCCGACTGTTTATCGGCTCCTGACAATGCAAGCGGGAGCACCCCTGCTTCTGTATCCGATTCCTTCTGAATACCAGACAGGGCCAGGGTAACCGGAACCTTTTCTGTCTCCTGCACTGCTTTGTCACTGTGATCCGCAATAGCAAGAGAGACAGCTTCGCTCTTCTCAGTTAAAGTCTCAGATTCAGCCTCCGCGGTGACAGCTGTTTCTGTCTCAGCTGCTTCTGCCTCGGTTTCAACGGCGGCCGGTGCAGCAACTTCCACCTCAGTTTCAACAGCGGCCGGTGCAGCAGCTTCCGCCTCGGTTTCAACAGCGGCCGGGGCAGCAGCTTCCGCCTCAGTTTCTGCGGCGGCCGGTGCAGCAACTTCCGCCTCAGTTTCAGCGGCGGCCGGTGTAACAACTTCCGCTTCAGTTTCTGCGGCGGCTTCAATCACTTCCACTTCGGTTTCAGCGGTGGCCGCAGCTACGGGCTCCGCCTCAGTTCCTGCTGCCGTCTCAATGACTTCCATCTCTGTCTCGACTGCAATTGTCCCTATGGCTTCCGCCTCAGTCTCCGTCGCGGCTGCCATTACAGTTTCCGCCTCAGTCCCGGCTGACGGCGCTGCAGTCGTTTCCTGTTCTGTTAATGAAGATTCAACCACTTCCGCTTCAGTCTGTGTTACTGCAGCTGCGGCCGCCTCAGTCTCCGTTTCAGCTGCGGCGGCCCCGGTAGGGTCCGTGTGCACAGCTTCTGATTCGGTCTCGGTTTCGGCCTCGGTCTCATCCTCTGTTTCATCTCCCGCAGACAGAACTGTCCTTGTTTCAGCTTCTGTTGCGGCTGTCAAAGCAGGAATCTCTGCTTCTGTTCCTGCTGCTGCAGACGTTTCAGCTTCCGTCCCTGCTGTCACCGCAGGAGTCTCTGCCTCTGTCCCTGCTGTCACGGCCGGTGTCTCAGCTTCCGTTGCCGCCGTCACTGCCATGGTCTCGGCTTCCGTTGCTGCCGTCACCGCCATAGTCTCGGCTTCCGTTGCCGCCGTCACTGCCATGGTCTCAGCTTCCGTTGCCGCTGTCACTGCCATGGTCTCAGCTTCCGTTGCCGCTGTTACCGCCATGGTCTCGGCCTCTGTCGCCGCCGTCACTGCCATGGTCTCGGCCTCTGTTGCCGCCGTTACCGCCGTGGTCCCGGCCTCTGTTTCTGCTGTCACTGCCGCAGTTTCGGCTTCTGTATCGGAAAGAGCAGCGGCAGCCGTCTCTGCCTCCGTCTCATCGCCGACCGCCGGAAGGTCCGCTTCCGTCCCGGCCGGCAGAGCCGCTATCGTATCAGCTTCTGTATCGGCTTCTGTTCCGGCCTCCTGAAGTGCCAGAGCCTCTGAAAGAGCCTGCTCCACCTTGAGAACATCCAGGGAAGCGCTCAGCGGATCTGTCTCGGCCTGAACGACTGCGCCTTCCGAAGTTGCCGCAGCGGTCTCGCCGGGAAGTCCTGCATTGATATCCTCCATGTTTTCAGGAGCCAGATAGATATCTGTCGATCCGAATCTGCTCTCCTCACCGGTCGTAAGCACTTCGACCAGGATCTCCGGACGCTCGCCGTCAGACGCAACTTTCGCCTCCCCGTCAAAGTCCGATCCGTACCAGGAGGTCACAAGCGCATATGCGTCCTCCTGCGATACCGAAGGATCCAGGCTGATCCGGACGTAATCCACGCATCTGAAATCATCCAGGTGATAATGCAGGGAACCGTTCAGATCCGGGCTGAACCATACATTCTCGTAATCCACACTCCAGTCGGTGGCGGTCGTGGTCAGTCCGTAATTCTCCTGCTCCGCGCGCTCAACCTCATCGGAAGTCATGCCGAAATCCATATAGCGGAAATCATAGGAGAGCGTTTCCGTCTCACCTTCGATCAGCTGTGCCTGCGGTATGCTTTCCGTATACTTCGCATACGCTTCCTCAAACTCGGAGGTCTTCAGTTCCTGCGCAGCCTTTACACTGTTGTAATCGCCGGCAATATTCTGGGCAGAATCCACCACAGCTGCAAACTTCACCTGCATGGCGCCGACCATCGCCGCTTCTTCCTTATATTCGGCCGGAGCGTTTTTCAGCACCTGGTACAGGCCGTTCACTTTATCCTGGGAAACCTTAAGAAGTTCCAGCTCCGTCTTGTAGGAATCGCTGGCCATATAGGAAGCGATGGCACTGTTGAAATCTTCTTTGAAATTCCCGGAAGCATCCTTCGTGTAAGCATCTGTCCCGTAATCGTCGATCTTGCACACGCTGTTGTACCATACAGCGGTCACATGATCGAGCAGGTTGTTGGCCTGGATCACGCCCGTCTGCGCACTGGAGCCGTAAAGCTTCATGGTATCGGCGTAGGAATTCAGATTCTCCAGGTGCTCCCTGAGTGCAAGCGATTCGCTCTCGGACTCACTCTCCGCAATCAGCCGCAGCATCTCGGATTCCGACATGGCTTCCGACTCCGCGATCCGGGCGGCTTCCGAAGCGGCCTGCGACTCTTCCTCGGAGGCGGCTTCCGAATTTGCCGTGCTTTCTGACTGGGCGATGCTCTCAGATTCAGCTCTCTCGGCGGCTTCTCTCTTCTCCCGCTTCCCGATCAGGTACTGGGAGAGCGCAAAGATGATCACAGCGGCGATCGCGAGAACATCAAAGAAAATGATCCAGCCTCCGGAAACCTTTCCGTTCTTCTTCCCGTTATCCCGGTCCGGGGGTGAACTCTGCGGGCTTTCACCGCTGATGCTGTGTCCGCATTCCGGGCACACCACCGAATTTTCAGGAATTTCCTTTCCGCACTGCGGACAAATCTTTACTGCCATTCCCCTTCCTCCTTATCCTCATCAATCCCGGTCTGCCGCAAATCCCGGCAGCCGGTCTGAACGTGCAAAAATACATCATAACTATATCATCTTCGACCTGTTTCCGCAACAAGTGCAAACAAGCTTTTTCGGGTGGGCAGCTGTCATTTTTCATCGGAAAGAGAATATTCTTCACCCGGTCTGATCCGGCAAAAAGCGTTGAAAAAGGAGACGGCACCGCCGTCTCCCTGTGAATCCCGTTCTGTTCTGTGAACCTCCCATGACTGAAATCACGGGCTTTCTGGCGCGGCTTTTGTCCGCAGTCCGGTTATTCGGCGATGTATCCGCCGCAGTATTCACATCTTCCGCTCGCTCCGACCTCAGTCTCCGCCTTGCAGTAGGGGCAGATCACAACTCTGGGCGCGGCAGCCGGCTCCTCCGCCGCCTGCGCTCCCTTTCCGGTGAGAGCGGCCGTGATCTCATTCGCGATATTCTGATAGCGCGCGTATTCCGGCTTCAGCATCGGATCAAACATCGTTCCCGCAATCACCGGTTCGATCGTCACAGTGCTCCTGTTCAGGCGGAACTTCATATCATCAAAATACGGATTATTGACATTGATCAGGTAATCGAACTGATAATCATGGCTGTAGCGGGCGGGATGGTAGCTCACCTTCTTCGTTTCTTCTCCCTGCTTGACCTCGCGCATGATCTCATCGACGCTCTCATCGATGTTCACACTGCAGCCGGTCACGTCGGAAAGGCTGATCACATCAGGATTCTCCGTCTCAATTCCGCGCGGATTTCTGGTCAGGATCATCTTCCGGGCGCCTTCATCCAGAAGGATATTCCAGTTGTCAGCGGCGATCGTCCGGGTCGTATGGAAGGCTTTCACTTCTTCCAGGTTTTCCTCCCTGTACTCCAGCTGCTCTCTGATCTGCTGAACCGTACTTTTCCTGCGGTCGCTGAACCAGGGCGACAGCTTCGCGGCGCACTGCTTGCAGCAGTTTCCGTCCTCCAGCTTCCTGTTCCCCAGAAGCCCGATCTCGCCTCCGCAAAGATCACATACCTTCTTGTCAAATAAACCTCCAAACAGTCCCATAACAGTCATCTCCTTTCTTCACGCACCGACTTTCAGCACTGTAAACATTCTATCATATCCGGATATCCCGTGACCAGACGGCAGAGCCTCAGCAAGCTGAAATCTTTCTTAAGAATCAGACAAGTCTGACGCCGCGGATCCTGCATGTCCTGGTACCGACCACCAGATAATTGTTCCACACAGCCGGGGAAGCCTCTATATTTCCGTCCGAGATCTGGTAAGCACACAGCTCTTCTCCCGTCTTTCCGTCCAGGATGTAGAGCGTGCCGCCCGAACTGCAGTAGAGGACGCGGCCGGTTCCGTTCGCATCATAGATGCAGACAGGGGAGGACCAGGCGTAAAGAGCGCTGTGCTCCCATTTTACCTCACCGGTGGAACAGTCTATGCAGGCAAGGACCCCGCTTGACTGATTCCCGGTCATGGAAACCGTAGCATAGATACATCCGTCAAGTTCCCCTTTGCCCAGGGCGATTGTGGACTGCACCCCGCCCGAAACGCCTTTGATCGTGCAGCACTCATAATCCGTCTGCCAGATCTTCTCCCCGGTCTCGGCGTCGATCTTCCAGATCGGTACAGTCGCCGTTGTATTGGCGCGCCAGCCGATATGAAAAGAGGTGCTGACGTAAAGATACAGATGTCCGTCCTCTATGGACAGGACCGGCGTGGAGTTGGAGTCATCCAGCGTGTCCGCCGTCCATACCAGCTGCAGGGTATTCAGGTCCAGGCACATCAGGTCTCCGCCGTTGTCGGCGACAAACAGATATCCTTTATAGACCGCCGGGCTGGTCTCCATGCCGAGCCAGTAGGTCTCCTCATTGGTCCGCACGCCGTAGTAATGCCATTTGACAAAGCGGTCCGGATTGACCGAGATCTGCCCGGAAGCCGGATCATACTGCGTATTGAGATGCACCAGATAAAGAATCCCGTTCTCCCCCGGCCAGATCAAGGTATCCGTCCCGGCATCAACCAGAGGCGACGCGTCAAAGAGGCTGACCGTCCCCCGGAGCGAGAAAGGATCCGTATCTCCGAAGGTATACTGGACGCTCAGATCGATCAGGCTGACAATGAACGTGTGGGCGTATCCCTGATTGCTGTTGTATCCCGCGCCCAGATAAAGAAGCGGATATCCTCTCGGGTCCAGCGCGCCGGCTCCCTTGAAGGTAAATCCCAGGTAAAGCGTATCCCTGGTCGACTCCCCTGTTTCCAGGTCCAGGAAATAGACATAACCGTCCATGCATGCGTAGATGACTTCAACCATGCCGTCTTTCGCTTTGGCCCAGTCATACATGTTCATGAACTGTTTCTCTTCCCTGGTCCACATCCGCATCAGCGGCTGCCCGGTCCATCCGCTCCCGGTCCAGAGCGCGTCCTGGAACTGCAGGGAGCCCGTGGTAACCGACCATACATCCTCGACGCGGTTCTCTTTTATGAAAGTATTCCCGTAGGTCGGGTCATCCCGGAAATTGTTGCCGCGGAAAGTAAAGATTCCTGCCGCCTGCCGGTAATCCTCCCCGTATCCGAAACTGATTTCGGAAGGTGCAGTATAGGAAGCTGTATTTTCCAGCGTTTCCCCGTTGACCTCAATCTCTGTCCAGGCGATCTGGTTGGCCGGATTCGTCGTTTCCGTGCAGTGAGGGGCAAAGGGAAGCTCCGTCTCCGCGGCCGTTTCAGGTTCCGCAGCGACGGCTGTATCTGCTTCTGTCTGTCCCGCGGCTGCCGTGCTCCCGCCGTTTCCGCTGCCCTCAGCTGTGTCTCCGGCCTCTCCTCCTGAAGAAACAACAGACTGCTCCCGCGTCCGGCCGATCCCTGTCGAGGCAAAAAAACGGTCCCTGAGTTCAGCTGCCAGATCCGGACGCAGAATCGCGCCTGCGGCAGCCGCTGCGGCAATGAGCAGAAGCAGGATCAGCAGGGTCATGCGCAGGACATGCCGTTTCGGCTGGTAAAGGGACAGTTTCTCTTCCCCCGCGTATCGGCTGAACTCTTCGAATTTATTATTCTCTGGCTGCATCACACTTATTCCTTATCAAAGTTTTTCGCGCACAGAACTGCGCGTATCTGTGGTATATTATATAATAATATGATTACGGATTGCTCCGCGCTTCGCGCTCCCACAATCCTGCCCTCCATTCGCAATCCGCGGGGCCCCTACCCCACTACTTGCTCATGTGGGGCGCGCCAGAAACTCTTGTCCCCACTTACGTGCAAGCACGACGTGTGGACAAAGTTTTGGTGCTGTAATCATATTATGATTAGGTCGCCAAAAGTCAGGATGTTCCCGGCTTAGCGATCATAAAAGTTTGTACCTTGACAATTGAATATAGTTTATGAATGGATCTGCCCTGT
>CACZBW010000023.1 GCA_902779575.1 uncultured Lachnospiraceae bacterium | reverse complement strand
ATAGTGCGGACGAACAGGCGCAAATCTGAAACCATAATAAAAAATCAGGCTGGCTTACTCACGACTTAAGTCACGAGAATGCGCCAGCCAATTCTTCAACATTCGCATACTCTTATCCTCCTTGCTCATAAAGTGTATGTGTTGTTGTTTTCTCCTTGTTTATAGCCGCTTCCATAAAGCCTGATCTGATCATAGCCGGTTCCACTCAATGCTTTCAGTCCGTACAGAGACGATAAATCCTCCTGCTGCCTGCCTCTCAGTTTCGACGAATCTCAATACTGTCGATCCGAAGCCCGGCGCAGGCTGCGTAAACCTGTAGTTCAAAGTCTTCACAGTCGCTTTCCACAATCAGGTTCTCAATCACAGGAGTCAGTTCCCCGGCATCAATCTTTTTCTGATAATCCGCGCTGTTAAATGCTCCCGCGTTGCTGTTTACGCCCACAGTGCCCAGTATCCCGTCTTCCGGAATCTCTGCTCCGTCTTCCAGAGCCAGATGGAAAGCAACTGTATAATTGCCTGCCGGCAGCTCCTTATAAGGGCCGAATAAAAGCCAGCCTTCGCCTCCCGACACATAGGAACTGTCCTCATGCTGCGGAAACTGGGACAAAAAATACGATCTGTCTACCCGGAAGAGGTTCCGCCCGTTCCGGATCTTCCACCAGTGCTCCGCGTGATAATATTCCGCGGTATAGAAATTCTTCAACGCCTTCTGCAGCTGGTTCCAGCTGGCAAGATTATTGTTGATAACGCCTCTCTGCGATCCCATGATCAGAGCCTGGCTGTGCAGGACAAAGAAAATGGTCAGCACGCAGACCGCTCCCTTGACGGCAGCCCGCAGGCTGCGCTTCACAAGGCCGCCATTCTCCGTATGACTGCCGCGCTCCGTAACCCTTCTGCTCTTCTCATTTCCGCCGAAGAACACCGCTTCAAAAAAAGCCCCCATTCCGATCGCGAATATCCCCAGAATGTCGCAGAAGGTCCTCTGTCCATAGACGGCTCCGAGCCACCAGCACCACCAGGCCGCATAAAGGTAGACGGTGATGACAAAAACAAGAATGCAGGCAAGGCGCACTTCCACGGGATCCCTGAGAAAGCCTGTGTAGCCCACGGCTCCTGTCTTCCGGGCACGAAGATCTCCCTCTGTCTTCTCAGCTTCTTTGCGCATATAAAACAGCCCGACTGCGAAAAAGATCAGCACCGGACAGAAAATAAACAGGCCCTTGGCGTCGCTGAAAAGGACCTCCATAATCTTGGGTCTCAAAGCAAACTGAAAGGTCTCGCCGGAATAGGAGTTTGTCAGAAAGCTTCCCGTCTGTACTTTCCAGTAGGCGAGCTGCAGACTGACCACTGCCGCGAAGCCCGCGGCGTTGATCAGAAGCCGCAGAGGATGGAAGATTTTTTTAAGCCGTTCCCTGTAACCGTTGCGCCCGAATCCGAACAGCAGATAGACCAGAACGATAATGACGTCGGTGTTCCGGATCAGAAAGATCAGGCCGAGACAGATTCCTAGCAGAAAGCTGTAACCATGGCCGGCCAGGTCTTTTCCGGTGAGCACAAGCCAGAGAAAAAAAGTAACCGCCGCAAAGGCGTAAGCATGGGAATAGCTCGCATTTTCCGCCGCGTAGACCGGGAGCATCGTCCCGAAATAGATGCAGATGCATACCAGAAGCGCGGTCAGCCTGTGATAGTAGCGCTGCAGGATCCGGTATAAAAGGATCAGCCCCGCGATACAGTAGAACAGGGCCGCAAAGGCTGTCGCATACTGATAAATAACGCTGTATCCGTCGGCTGCCCCTGGCGTCAGGAGCAGCGCAAGCAGATGCGCCGCCAGGAAAAACGGTGCCATCAGAACAGCCGTTCCGACGGGATACTTGACAAAGGGTCCCAGTTTGTGATGAATAAAGAGTTCCGGAAGAAAGGTATAATAGGAGGCGCCGTCCCCGAAAATAAAGGTGCGCCGCGTCCGGAAATCAAAAAGCAGGGCAGACGCCGCGACTGCTGCCAGAAAGATCAGAAACGGTAGATGTTTCCGAACGGTATTCTCTTTATCTCGGAAAGCTCCGCTGTACATACTCTGTTTTCTCCCTGCTCTCTCATACAATCCGCA
Source organism: uncultured Lachnospiraceae bacterium (assembly GCA_902779575.1). Classification (GTDB taxonomy): domain Bacteria; phylum Bacillota; class Clostridia; order Lachnospirales; family Lachnospiraceae; genus Porcincola. The sequence goes on along the minus strand of CACZBW010000023.1, from coordinate 54,374 downwards.
GCTCTTTCACAATCCACGGAACATCTGTCTGCCCTTCCGCCGCCTTCAGGAGAATCTTCTCCGCCGCAAAAGCGCTGTCCGGAAGAATCCGGTTTCCATCCCGGCTGCTGCCGCACAGGACCCATTCCCCGTTTGCCGGATCCATCCGGTACAGCTCCAGCTCCGGACAGTTCCCGGCATCCGCCTCCAGTTCAACAGCACTGACCTGCCGGCTCCGGCGGAATGTAACTTCCAGCCAGTCTCCTCCCGACGCATTCTGCATGGTGCCCCAGACAGTCCCGGGTTCGTGATCCAGAAGCAGCTGCAGGTTCAGAGTCTCCCGGCTGGCTGCAAGTTCCTTTATTTCATAAGACGCGCTGAAATCCAGATATCCGTTTACTTTCAGCGCCAGAAAAAGCGCAAAAAACAGGAGTGCGCACGCCGCCGCGGCATTCCGCGCTATGGAGCGGCTGCCGCCGGTACTGTACACATTCCTGTTCTGATTTCTCATCCCATCTCTCCCGCTTTGCCTGGTTTAATGGTTCTGTTCGCCGAAATTGGCGACGGTGTTCCGGTAGGCTTCCGCATTGCCCAGGTCAAATGATTCCCCGTCCGGGACGAAGCCCATAAGGCCGGCCTGTGCGGCCGCCCAGGCAAGGGCGTCGGTCAGCTCCACCTCTCCTTTTCTGTTCACCAGATTCTGCCGTACCGCTTCATCCAGCCTCCGGAAAATATCCGGCGTGATGATATAGCTCCCGAAAGCGCCGTAGTAATTCTCCTCCCGCTCCCGGGTGGGAACTGCCATATACTCCTGCGCTTCCTGTACCGACGGTTTCTCCCGGACCGCGCCGATCTTCAGGAGGGTCTGCTCTTTGTTGTCCCAGACGCCTGCGAAAAGCCCGTAGTTGCCGACCTTTTCGAGCGGAACGCTCTGCAGGGCAACCATAGCCTGTCCGCAGTGCTGGTAGGCGTCCAGCAGCTGCCGCGTGCAGGATTTTTCGCTGCGGCTCTGGTAAATGGTATCGCCCAGCAGCAGAAGCACCGGCTGGCCCTGGGAAAATTCCATGGCCTGATAAACCGCGTGCCCGAAGCCTTTCTGCTCCTCCTGGAAGACAAAGCGGATTTTCTGCGCGATCCGGCGGATCTTCTGCTCATAAGCCTGCATTTTCACAGGAAGCTTATCATAGTGGGCGTCGCTGATCGGCTGGAAGAAAAAGTTTTCATACCAGGCCTGCTCTTCCCGGTTGAGAATCAGGCAGATCTCCTCCAGCTCCTCGATCTCATTCAGCTCCTCCAGAAGAACCAGGATGCCCGGCTTCACCAGACCGTCTTTGTCTACAACGGGGAAGAATTCCTTTTTCACGCCGCGGGTTGCAGGATACAGTCTGGTTCCGAAGCCCGCAACCGGGATCACGGCCCGGTTCACCAGGGTCCGCGGCCGGAGGGTCAGGCTGTAGCTGGTCATCCCGAGCGTCCCGCTCAGGTAATCGATCAGCTTTTTCTGGCTCTCCGCGTCCTTTGCCAGGAACTGGATCGTCCCGTCGCCCTGCGACCCGACTCCCTTCCCGCCATAGGTCAGGGACCGGCATACAGGGTCCTCCAGCGTGCGGTGCAGGACCGGCGAAGCGAGTTCTTCCGGGCTCATCGGCCGGATTTTCTCGTCAAAAAGGGCCTGTGCTTCCCGCATCAGGGCGCCGAGCGCCTCCGCGTTCCCCTCGGAAATATACTGAATGGCACGCCCGGTAATCCCCTGGTTGTCCTCGCCCAGCGCCTCATGCAGGCGCCGTTCGTTTTTGCTTCGCGCAAAAGGATAGCCCGCGTTCAGGTCCGCCAGGATTTTTACGGTATCTTTCCCCGCCATGAGGTCAGCGAACACATAGTAGAGCGGCGCGCCGACCCGGATGCGGGCGACGTCCATCTCATTTCCGTCAAAGATCATCTCGACCGGATTGGTCCCGAAGGCGCAGGCCTGGTCCAGGCGTCCGCACCTGGAAGGCGTCCGCTGCTCGCCCCAGAAGGCGATGTTCATGACGCCGAGCGTATTCAGATGCAGGCCGTACAGCTCATTGAAAGCCTTGGTGACCAGGACGCAGATCGCCGCGGAAGAGGACAGGCCGCTTTTCATGGGCAGGTCCATCTTCGTGATCTCGATTTTTACGCCCCCGACCCGGTACCACTCGCACATATAGGACGCGACGCCGGCCACATAGGAAAAGAAACCGCCTTCCCTCGCCACATCGCGCAGGGCTTCCTTCTCCATTCTGCAGGAAAAAGAGGCTTCCTGATATTCCGGCAGGCTGCTGGTCACGCAGAATTCATCCGCTTTGGAAGCGGTCGCGTAGATGCCCTGCTCAATCCCCGTTACGATCGCCCGTCCCGGTATAATCTTCGCGTTATAGATCTTATTTTGTCCTGCCCAGTCACTGTGCTCTCCGAAGAGACAGAGCCTGCCCGGTACAAAAAGACTTATGGATGGATTTTTTTCGCTGCTCACATTATTTCCTCATATTCAGCCGCTGCCGGGCATCCGTCCGCCGGATAAGCGGCAGCTTTCGGCTCTCCCTTTCGGAATGGCTGTCGTCTGCAGTAGTTCCTGTCAGCTGCCTGCCGTCAGCCGTTCCGGTATTTCCAGATACAATAGATTGCCCTGAGTCCGTCTTTGAAGCCGATCTTCTTTCCTTCTTCCGTGGTTCTCGGATGGTAGGAGATCGGCACCTCATGGATCCGGATCCGCATCTTGCTGACTTTTGCCGTGATTTCCGGCTCAAAGCCGAAGCGGTTTTCCTTTATATCCACGGCCTGGATGACTTCCCTGCGAAAGCATTTATAGCAGGTCTCCATGTCGGTCAGTTTCTGATGGGTAAAGAAGTTGGACAGCATGGTCAGCGCGCGGTTGGCCAGCTGGTTGGCCAGGTAGCCCTTGGAAACTCCTCCGAGGAAACGGGATCCGTAGCAGACCCTTGCCTTCCCGGCAAGGATCGGCTCCAATACCTTCGGATAATCCTGCGGATCGTATTCCAGGTCCGCATCCTGAATGATCACGATATCCCCGGTCGCATGGGCAAATCCGGTCCTCAGGGCGCCGCCCTTGCCCTGGTTCTGCTCATGATAGATAATCTGGCTGACCAGCGGCCGGATCTTTTCTTCCAGAATTTTCTCCGTCCCGTCCGTGCTGCAGTCATTTACAACAATAATCTCTTTCTTCTCCACCGGAGCATCCAGAACCTTGCGGACGATCGTCTCGATATTATCCTTTTCATTATAGCAGGGTATCACTATGCTGAGCGTGTAATCCTTCCTGTTCACGGCGCCGCTCCCTCCTTTTCTTCTATCCGGCAGTTTCCTGCCATCCGTCACCTTTCCGGTTTCAGCTGCTTATCGCCCCGGCCGCAGGCTCTGTCTCCGCGGCGGCTTATTTTTCGGCTGTGCAGCATTTTCCTTCACGGCCGCGCATAAGATCCGCACGGCGCTTTATTGTTCATCGTTTCAGCTTCATTGACACGAAGCCGACTCCGATTTCTCTCTGGTCCTGGTTTCCGGCTTCCGCCTCCGCCGGTCTGACCGGCTCCCCTTCCAGGCTGTATGACAGTTTATTATACACCTGCAGTACACCGGCAGGAACCTTGAATTTGTACCTGTCCGCCTGCGTCCCGACCGTACATGATCCAAGATCATAACCGTTCAGGCGAAAGACCGCGTTGCGTTCCTGGAAAAAGGCCTGCATGGTAAGGACAAGTGTACATTCCGCTTCTTCCGGCGCTGTAAAGCTGATTCCGGCATCCGCTCCGGCCCAGCGTCCCCAGGGCTCGCATTCATGCCAGTCCCCGCTGAAAAATGCCCATTCCGCGGTGGAGAAGCTGTATTCCGTATCCCAGCTGACCGGTCCGGTCGCTGCAAGAGACCAGCTCCCGTTTCCGAGATCATAGATATACACGTCTTCCTCACAGTCCGTATCTGCCCGGTACTGCAGAATCCGCTGCACATAGTCAAAGGCTGTGATATCCTGCATGGTGAAATATTCCGGTACCTGCCCGCTGTAGCCGTTCACGGTCTTCAGTCCGTAATGATCCGCCAGCATCCAGGCTCTCAGCTGGTCCGTATAGGGCTCCGGATTTACATATCCGCTGGTATTGCCCAGGGCGATTACTTCCGCCTCCTGAGGAGGCGCCGCAACGGACTCCAGAAAAGCCCTCTGCTCACTCTCTTTCCAGCCGGAAAGGGAGGCGGTGTTGATATTGGCAATCCACAGAAACACGGCGCACACGGCCATTGCCGCCAGAACGCCCGCTCCGGGAAGCTGTCCCGGCCAGAAATTCCGGTCCCAGACCGCCTTCAGCAGACGGCCGGTCAGGTAAGCCAGAAGCACCGCCATCGGCAGGAGCAGGAAAAAATACCACCTTGCCGCGGCGCGGATCGCGCCGGCCCCGGGAACCAGTTTCCAGACCAGCCACCACAGGGAATATCCTCCCAGGTCCATAACCAGAAGGATGGAAAAAAAGATCGCTGCAGCTAAAGCTCCCACTGCGCAGATCCGGATATCCTGTTCGTCAGATATTTGCCTGCCCCTGTTTTTTCTCCGCTCATCTTCTCTTTTTCCTGATTCATGCAGGAAAAACCATACAAGCAGCAGAACGAGGAGCAGCAGCGCCGCGGGGACAAAACCCTGGATCAGTTCCCAGACGCCTTTCTGTTCCGCGGACATCTCCGCAAGAGCCGGGAAAAATCTTCCGAGGAGCAGATTGTTCTTTCCGACATTGATCAGGTCAGACGGCCGCGGAAGAAAATAGGCAACCTCCTGCCAGCTGCGCCTGCCCGCCATGCGGCTGGTGGGAAGATACAGCATCAGGAAGGGAATCAGGCAGCAAACAAGGTATCCTGTAAATAAAAGGATCTCCCGGAAATGTCCGAAGATTCCCCGGCCCAGTTTTTTCAGCAGTTTTCTGCTGCAGAATGCGCATACAGCGATCACTGACAGCGCGCTGATCAGCAGGAAAAGGCTGAGGAAAAAGAAGCTGTACCAGCCAGTGTAGGCCAGCAGCGCGTAGAAAGATATCGCAAGCCAGAGCCAGAACCATCGTTTCTTCCCCGCATCCCTGCTCTCATAAGCTTTCGCCAGAAAGATCAGGATCAGGGGGATCAGGCTGACGGCGATCATCTGCGTATGCCGGAAACGCACGGCGTAGCCGTTTGCGAAAGAAAAACACAGAACGCCGAGAAAAGCGGCGTAGTTTCCGGTTTTCAGATGCTTTTTCAGGAAAGAAAACAGCGCGAAGCTTCCGGCCGTGTGAATCAGGACAACGGTGAATTTACCTGCCTGAAACAGGGACAGTCCCGCAAAGCGCAGCAGACTGTAAAGCGGCGCATAGCCCAGCAGCATATCGGTATAGCTGACCGTGTCTTTCACCGGATAGAACTGTGAGAGAGTATCGAAGGGCTCCTTCCCCCGGAAGAAATGGAACCAGTGTTCCATGATCAGATTATTCAGGCAGGCGTCCGAATGATCCCCGGGCAGAGCGTCCGCTGAAAGCAGGGAACGGAAAAAAAACACCTCCAGGGCTGCGATGAGTCCGAGATAAAACAGGCTGATATACAATTGTCTGCTGTTTTTTTTCTCAATCATAGGTCTTGTAGGCACCTCTGTAAAAGTACAGGATCAGGTCCGTCATCCAGCCGGGCCAGTATTTCCGGAACATGATCCGGTCTTCTTTTTCCCGCTGATGATCGACGATGAACTCCTTGCTGGTCGCTCCGTCATGAATCCGGTAGAAGGCGAGCGGCGCGTCGTAATAGACGAACTCCCCTTCCTTTCCAGCGAATTTATAGAATGTATCCCAGTCAATGTTGAACTTCAGCTCAGAACTGAAGGGTGACTGTCCGGTATTCGCTCTGCAGTAGGTCACTGTGGGACAGCAGATTGTATTTCCCAGAGACAGAATCGCCCGCTTCCAGAACCTGCTTGATCCGTGTCCCCGGATCGGGAGCCGCAGAAAACGCCGGATGCGGCAGTTGAGATCCTTCTCCCCGATTATGCCGTGCCGGATCGGCAGATAATCGCTGAAAAACAGGGTTACACTTCTTTTCCCTTTCACGCTGCTCAGCAGATATCTCACATAATCCTGATGGTAGAGGTCATCCTGATGCGCGATCGTAACATATGGCGTTTCAGCCTGATCAAAGGCAAAATTCCAGTCATCCCGGATATCGCTTACCCCCTCCCGGATATACAGAGGCAGGCCGTATTTCTCCGCGACATTCCGGATCAGATCGTTGGGCGTCGATGTGGCGATCAGGATCCGGCTCTTTACGGTCTGCCGGACCAGAGAGCGCACGCAGTCTTCCAGGAAAGGAGATTCCCTGTAGGCGCAGACTGCAAATGTGTGCAATTGTTCTCCCCCTTCTTTGATACTCCCGTGATATACGGTCATATCTTTGCACCCCTTTCAGCAAAATATTCCGAAATATTTCATGCCTTTCTTATATACTGCGCAATCGTAATGGTTCTGTCCCTAAACAGATCCAGTAAACGGGAAGCGGGTCCAGAAGGAATGTTATCTCCTGATTCCCACTTTTCTACAGTCTTTTTTGAAACACCAAGACACTTGGCGAAAGCTGGCTGGCTGATGCCAAGATCTTTTCGAATGGACTTTACCTCTGCAGCAGAGTATTCCTTTACCGGACTGTACTCTATTACCGTTTTTCTTCCCTGAGGCTCTCCATGCTCCTGAATATCGTGAAGATCCTCCATAAGACCTTCCATGAGGCTTTCATACATTTTACTCATCGCCATTACCTCTTGCCATCTTCTTCCGCCATCCCGATCCGGTCGCTGATGATGTAGCGGGGCCGCTGCTTCGTTTCCAGATAGATCTTACCGACATATTCTCCAATAACACCGATCGACAGCAGCTGCACGCCTCCCATGAAAAAGATTGCGCAGACCGTACTGGACCAGCCGTTCGTGGTATTCCCCATAAAATGTCCGATAATAACCCATATGATTGCCAGCACGCTCGCCAGGGAGATAAAAAAGCCCAGCGCCGTGATGATGCGGATCGGCCGGATGCTCAGGCTTGTGATCCCGTCCATGGCAAGCGCCAGCATCTTCCGGAAGGGATAGTGGCTTTCTCCGGCGACACGCTCAGAGCGGTCGTAGTAGACCGACGTACTTTTGAATCCGACCAGAGGAATCAGTCCCCGCAGGAAGATATTCACTTCATGGAACCGGGCAAGCTCCTGCAGCACACGGCTGCTGATCAGACGGTAATCCGCATGATTGTACACAACCTCGCCGCCCATCCGGTTCAGCAGCTTATAAAAGCTCTCCGCGGACCAGCGCTTAAAGAAGGTATCTGTATCACGTTTCGCCCGGACGCCGTACACAACATCGCAGCCGTCCTTATACTGCCGGATCATTTCATCCATGGCATTGATGTCATCCTGCCCGTCGCAGTCTATGGAAATGGTGATATCACACAGGTCTTTCGCTTCCATCAGTCCTGCCAGGACGGCATTCTGGTGGCCTCTGTTGCGGCTTTGCTGAATGCCTGCCACATGCCTGTCCTGTTCATGGAACTGTCCGATCAGATCCCAGGTCGCATCTTTGCTCCCGTCATCCACAAAGAGAATCCTGCTGTCATCCGATATGCTGCCCGCCGCAATCAGGTCAAGGAGCTTCATCAGAAATGCCGGCTCCGTTACCGGAAGGACACGCGCCTCGTTATAGCAGGGAATAACAATATACAGAACGGGCAGCGTTTTGGCAATGTTCTTCATCTTTTCGCTTCTCCGTCCTTTCTGAACTGGATCTGCAGCATCCTGCGCGGCGCCTGATAAGGTTCTTTATCCCTGCGGCAAAGGATCTGCAGCATCTGCTCCGCGTTCTTCTTCCAGCTGAACTTCTTCACCTGCCGGCGCATGCGAGCCTGCAATTCATTCCGTTCTCCACTGTCCAGCCTGCAGACTTCTTCCATCCGGTCCGCGAGTTCCGCGCTGTTTTTCGGTTCCCGGATATAGAAAGCAGCGTCGCCGCCCACCTCGGGCATCGAAGACACCGCGCTTGTCACAACAGGGCAGCCGCAGTACATAGCCTCCAGAATCGGAATGCCGAAACCTTCATAAAGGGAGGGATACAGAAATGCCGCCGCATTTTCCAGCAGCATGGCTTTCTCCGTGTCCGACACATATCCGGGCATCAGAATATCATTCCGGTAAGGACTGCTCTCCACTGCCGCAAGAATCTCATCGTATTTCCAGCCCTTGTTTCCGGCAAGCACCAGCTTCATATTCTGCCCCGGGCAATTCTCTTCTTCTCCGGAGCCTTCCTGACGGCTGTTTTTCTCCTGCTCCCGCCGTTTAAACGCTTCAAAGGCGTGCACGATCGTCACGATATTTTTACGCGGTTCAATCGTACTGATAAAGAGGAAGAAACCGCCGCTCTGAAGCGCAGCCAGTTCCTCCCGGACCTGGCCTTTCCCTGCCTTCTCTGTTTCCTCACCAGTGCATCCTGCTGTCCCGGGCTTGCATGCATTCTCTGCCTTTTCACTTGCCCCGGAAGGTCCGCCGCAGTAGCTGACGGCGATCTTCTTTCTGGGGATCCCGAAGATCTCATGCACGTCCTCCGCGGTCGCCCTTGAGATTGCTACCACCGTGTCCGCTGTATGGCAGGATTTCTTTCCGAATACTCTGAGGCGGAAGGTACTGTAGCTCTCACCGATGTCCGGAATCCGGAAAATCGCAAGGTCATATACTGTTACGCAGTAACGCACGCCCGGCACTCTCCGGGGCAGGAGATAATTGCTGCCCCAGAAAACATCCAGCTTCAGTTCCCGGATCAGCTTCGGAAGTTCAAAAAGCGCCCAGAATTTCTGGTTGTCGATCATTTCCGGCTTGTCCAGCACATGCCAGTTTTCCGGGAGATTCTCCTCAAAATGCACGGGTATGCTCGAAAGCATGTAGTACTCATGTTCCGGATGATTCTCCAGCCAGTATTTCGTTATCTCATAGACCGCTTTCGGAATCCCTGTATAACTCTCTAGCGCCAGCGGTCTGGCGTCTATGCCGATCCTCATCTTTCTGTCTCCTTTTCCCTATTATAGCCTGCCGCCATTCTTTTTGGAACGGAATTCTCAGTACGATGTTCCGGCCTGCTGTTTCTCAGCCTGCAAAGGTTCCCCTCCGCACGGCTTTCCTCTGTTTTTTCCACTCTTTTTCCGTACAGGAGGCTCGGAGCTTCTCTCCGTAACCGGTCAGGTCAAAGAAATACATCCGGCCGTCTTCAGATACAAGAGCCTCCGTATCCAGTTCCCGGGCCAGTTCATCCGTCAGAGCCTTAAAGTCCGCTTCGCTGCTGTAACCCAGACGGTTCAGATACAGTCCCTGAAAGCCGCTGAAGCAGAGCGCCCGTACCAGACTGCGGGGCGGAAGGGTGCAGAGATATGCATTCAGCCTGTCCGCTTTTTCCCCCTGGAGCGCTCCGTAGCTCCATTTGACTGTATCGGTATGCAGGTATCCGAAAAACTGCATGTCCGCGTTCATCTGCCCGGCCACGCCGCCTTCCGGATAAGCACAGTAAGGCAGCTCATATACCATGGCTCCGTCAGGCAGCATCTCTTCAATCTGCCTGAAATAACGGTCCCGCAGCTCATAGCTTTCCGCAAAATCTTCATTGGAATAAGACCAGCCGCGTATCTGAATCCCCAGTCCGGCGGCAGTTATCGCAAAAAACGCCGCGTACAATCCGATAAGGACAGGAAGCGATTTTCCCTCAGACACGCGTACCCTGCTGCTGCCAGGTGCTGTGGTCCGGTATGGCTTTCTTTCCGCCGATTCACACAGCCGGTCCATGACAAAACAGAAGGCATAGATACAGACAAACGCGATAAAAACCGAGATCCGGTTTGTACAGCGCACGGACATGGTCACAAATAGGAAAACGAAGGCCGAAAAGCCGCCGATCACTCCGTACAGGATCATGACGATATTAAGTTCCGACAAAAGGACCAGCTCGTAAAACGGAGAAGTCCGGACGGTACCGGTCAGCAGTACGATGATCAGAATAATAAATCCGATTGTGCCCATCAGGCCGATATACTCCGTCGCCTCAGCGGACCAGTTCGCCAGCTGAACAGCGCCATACTCCGCGAATTTCGCGTCAAGCCGCCCGATCCCGCTCCCGAATACCGGAATAAAAAGGCGGACCAGCTTCATGGCAAACTGCTCCACATCCCCGATCTGACGGGCATTTTCCCCTAATCTCTCCGGCTCGGTCAGACAGATCCGGATAAAGGGGCTCAGGAAAAGCGCCATCCAGCCAGCAATCAGGCCGGTCTGTTTCAGGGCTGCGCCAAATCCGCTGAACCTGCGGTCTTTCAATGACTTTGAAAGCCCGGCGGCAAGCAGGATGATACAGCTGAAAAACGGATAGTAGCCGATACCGTTCGACGCGATCAGTCCCGCGAAAAGGATTGCCAGCAGATTCCGGCGGTAACGGAAAAAGTCCCTGCGGAATTTCAGAAAGCGGTCATCTTCAAAAAGCCAGATGCACAGAAGCACCGCAAGCGGAACAAACTGATAGGCGGAAAGCATCAGGTGTCCGATCTTCCGGAGGAACATATAAGGCAGGAAAGCGTAGGTCAGTCCTCCCGCCACCGCGAAGGCCGGCCGGATCTTCCTGCTGCACAGAACCAGATAAGAGATGATTGCCGTCAGGAAGAGGACTGTGAAATATGCCAGATTAATCGCGGCCCCGATACTGCCGGTTAGCTTCACATAGAGCCAGGCCAGGAAGCTGACGTCCATTTTCAGGTAGGTCGATACCATGACAGAACGGTCCGTCCCATAAGGTGCGCCGAGAGAACTGCTCTGCGGCCGGAAGCCGCCTTCCTTCATCATCTTCACTTCACTCAGGAAAGACGTGTCATCTCCGCCTGAACAAGTCAGTGGAATATCCAGACGGAAGCCTTTCCTGCCTACGCCCAGATGAACAAGTAAGCCGGCTGTAAGCAGGATCAAAATGAACAAGCCCGCCATTATTCTTATGGTTTTCATCTTTCTCATGGCTGCTTCCTCACTCCGCATTTCCTGAAAGATACTCTGAACGTTCTCTGTTGATTATATAGTATTATTATGATATATTTCTATTATAATAATGATAGGAGGAGACCTGTATGCTAATCAAGGCGTCTACAGCACTTCGGAACGATTATCCGGCGATCTCAAACCTGGCACATCAGACCAGCGAACCCATCTACATCACTAAGAATGGGGAAGGCGATCTTGTTATTATGAGTATCGATGCATTCGAGAGAAGAGAACAGCTGTTAAAACTCCGTTTGAAAGTCCTTCAGGCAGAAGAAGAAAGATTATCCGGAGCGAAGCCCATATCTGTTGCTGATGCACGAAGAAAGCTGAGGGAGCGGATCCATGAAGATTAATATTCTGCCTGCTGCCTGGGAAGATCTTAAGCAGATAGAAGATTATTATCTGATGGAATTTGATGCACAGACAGCTCTCAAAGTCAGCAACCACATCCTTGATTGTATTGAACGACTTGAAGAACATCCTGATTCAGGTTCTCTGACTCCGGATGAATGGCTCAACCAACAGGGATATAGAATGGTCATCTGTAAACTGCATGTTGCCATTTACCGGCTTATTCAGGAAGAGATTTTTGTTTACCACATAGCTGATACCCGAATGGACTACACCAGGCTGTTTCGAAGGTAGGCAAATTTAGCAATTCTCACTCTCTTCTCAAAAACAATAATACCGGAGAAAAACAGGGGTAACGCACCTGCAGCGCATCAGCTCTCTGCCTCCGCCTCCAGCAGCTGCCGGTACACATCTCTCCTGCTCATGCCCCGGTCTTTCGCAACTGCCTTCATCGCTTCTTTCCGGTCCATACCCTGCCCCAGATACTTGTTCATATGCTCCGTCAGGGTCATCGATTCAATCACCATATTCTGCTTTTCCTGAACAAGTTCTTTTCGATCTCTTCCTTCGATGACAAGCACATATTCACCGCGGGGCTCCTGCTGCCCGTATACTGCCAGCGCCCTGGAGAAACTGGTCTGCCAGAAGCGCTCATGCTTCTTTGTCAGCTCCTTGCAGATCGTGATTTCCCTGTCCCCCAGCGCATCCATGAGCTCCTGCAACGTTCTCACCAGCCGGTGCGGCGCTTCGTAGAGCACTATGGTGCGGGTGTCTGTTTTCATCTCCTCCAGAACGGCTGCCCGCTCTTTTTTATCCGTCGGCAGAAATGCTTCAAAGCTGAATCTCCGGGTCTTTCTGCCGGAACAGATCAGCGCGTTCACCGCGGCGCAGGCGCCCGGCACCGGCGTAACAGAGATGCCGGCCTCAAGGGCCATCTGCACAAGTACCTCCCCGGGATCGGAGATTCCGGGCGTACCGGCGTCTGTGACGCAGGCGACATTCTGGCCGGAAAGCAATTTCCCGACGAGATATTTCGCTTTATCAAACTTATTGTACTCATGATAGCTGGTCATCGGCGTATGGATGTCAAAATGGTTCAGCAGCCGGATGCTCCCGCGGGTATCCTCCGCGGCGATCAGATCCGCCTCCCGCAGCACCCGGATCGCCCGGAAGGTCATATCCTCCAGATTCCCGATCGGGGTCGCCACCATGTAGAGCGTTCCGCAGCCGTCCTGCCTTCGTGCCGTCTCCTGTGTCTCCAAAGCCGTCTCTTCTACCGCAGTTTCCTCATTCGCAGAAGACGCCTCTCCAGCCGCCGCGGCTGTATCTTCCGGCGCTGTCTTTCCGGTTGTACCCTCGTTCTCTTTCACAGCTGCCTTATTCAGATCGAATCCCGGCATATGTCCTCCTGACCGTTCCCATTCACGGCAATTTGATAGTTCGAACTCCCGTCTGACAGCATGCCGCCGGTGACTTTCCCATTCGCGGTCCGCTACCCGTATAGCCTGCGCACTTCCTCTGTATAAACCCCGGGCTCTTCGTAAATGATCAGCGGTTTTTCGCACTGAATCCGCGGCCGCCCTCCGCGGACCGCCTCAATCAGCACCATATTCGGTTCTTTGTCCGCAAATGAATACACCATCCGCATCCTTTTCGGCTCCAGGCCATACCGGTTCAGCGAGCGGAATATATCCGCCAGGCGGAAGGGCCGGTGTACCATATACATCCGCCCCTGCGGCCGCAGAGCGTGAGCGGCGGCGGATACCACGTCGTCCAGACTGCACAGGATCTCGTGCCGGGCGATCATCTTGTCCCTGTTATCCCCGGTCAGGCCGTGGCCGCCCGTCATATAGGGAGGATTTACCGTAACCGTGCCAAAAGAAGCCGGCGGAATGATCTCCCCGGCTTTTCTGATATCGCATTCAATCATGCGGATTCGGTCCTGCTGCCCGTTGTATTCGATACTCCTCCTGGCCATGTCCACGCACACAGGATTGATCTCCAGGGCTGTGAACATGTGTCCGCCCCCGCAGCGCGCATCCAGGAGAATCGGGATGACCCCGGTTCCGGAACACAGATCCAGGATATTGTCGCCCTCCCGCAGATCCTCCTGTGTAAAAGCTGTGAGCAGGACGGCATCCATCCCGAAACAGAACAGTTTCTCATTCTGGATGATCCGGCAGCCGTTCCGCTGAAGATCGTCCAGCCGCTCTCCCGCTTTCAACTCAATCATAGATGCTCATCTCATATGTGCGTTTCCCGGCTCCGGTCTCCGCCTCACCGCGGTTCTGGGAATCTTTTCTTCCTTTTCCGGACCTCTGGCCGCCGTTTTCCTGCCGGCCGTCCGCTGCTGACTGGCTGTTCCCGTTCTCCGGACTTCTGCCTTCCTGGCTGCCTGCGGGACGGCGGCGGCGCGGTCTGCGCTTCCTCTGTCCCTCTTCCCTGGGATATTCCCGGTTCCGGTCCTCCCCGGAGCCGCTTTCCCCATTGCCGCCGGCATTGCCTCTGCGGTCTTCGTCCGCAAATCTGCCTCCCTGGCCTTCCGTATCGTAGTCGCGCTTTTTCCGGCTGCCTCGGGAATCCCTGCGGTTTCCGTCATTTTCCTTATTGCCCCTGCGCTGGCGTCCGGCAGAATCATTTTCCTGCGTCCGGTTCCTGTCCGCATTTTTCCTGCGTTGGCGATTATCTGAACCGGCCTCCTGCTCGCCATCGCCTTCCGCGTATTTTCTGCGCTGGCGGTTTTCTGAAGAGACCTCCTGCTCGCCCTCCGCATATTTCCTGCGTGTTTCGCGATCGGTCCGTTCCTCACGCTGGCTGCGGTCAGAATTGTTGTTCCGGCGGCTTTTCCTGCCCGCACCGGAACCGGAAGCTCTTTCCTCCGCATCTGCCTGGAACTCTTCCGCAGAAGCGCCGTCTTCCGGATATTTATGTCTGCGGCGGCGCGGTTTTTTCCGGCGCTCGCCATCCCATTCCCTGATATAATCCTTCTCGCTGTCCGCACCGGCCGCATCCGGAGCGAAAGCCGTCATTTCCGGAGCAACAGCAGCTGCATCCGGAACATATTCCGCTGCATCCGGATTGAACGAAAACTCCTCTGCTTCCGTTAAATCCTGCTGCGTATTTTCTGTCTTTTCTTCCGGGAAATCAAAATCACGCCGCGTGGTTTCTGTATCCTCTTCCCGGAAAATGAATTTCCCGCTCGCCGGAACTTCTTCTGTCCACGCCCCGGTCTGCCTGTTTTCCACTGCAGCCTGACCGGAAAGAGCATCCTCCATATCCTGGGAATCAGGCAATGTCACAGCAACAGAGATATCCTTCCGCTCTTCCCTGTTTTCCTCTGCGGAAACTTTGTTTCCTTCCGCATGAATCTCCAGCCTGGATACCGTTTCTTCGGTTTTCCGGATCTCCGCTTTGATCGCTCCTGCCGGAGCGGATTCTTTTTCCAGCTCCAGTTCGGTCAGTGTAAATGTCGTCTCTTTCGCTTTGATCTTCAGCTGTTCCCGGGTATCCCCGCTTTCTGCAAGTACCGTCTCCGCGGCGGACAGCGCGGCTCCGGCCAGAAGTCCTACCATGCTTTCGTCATCTGTGAAAGCAGCGGAATTCTCTCCGCCTGCAGCTGTCCGGACATCGATATCCTGGGCTTTCACCTGTCGATTTTCCGTCTCCGGACGCTTCTTCGGTCCGCGGCTGCATTCAGCCTGTTCCGTGTCCTGGCGCTCAGCCTTTGGTCCACGGCTGCGTTCAGCCTGCTCCGCGTCCGCCCGCTCAGCCTTCTGCCCTCTCTTCGGATTGTCCTGCGGCTTATCCGCCTTCTCCCCTTTGCGCCTGCGCGGCCGGAAGGTCAGCTCTTCAACCGGAAATTCCTCTATCTCCTTATCTTCCCCGTCCTCAAACATGACCTTGGCCTTCTGGCGGAGAACATTAAGTTCCACCACCTTTCCGGTCCGGCCGTCCGCGGTGCCGGCCTCCTCGCCCATCTTGGGCATCTTCGCGTTCAGGTATTCGTAAGTGTCTTCCTCATTCTTAAGGCAGCACATCAGTCTTCCGCAGGTTCCGGAGATCTTGGCCGGATTGAGCGAAAGATTCTGTTCCTTTGCCATCTTGATCGAAACCGGCGCGAAGTCGCTCAGGTAAGTGGCGCAGCAGAGTTCTCTGCCGCAGATCCCCATGCCGCCCAGCATCTTCGTCTCATCGCGTACGCCGATCTGCCTCAGCTCGATCCGCATGCGGAATACCGAAGCCAGGTCCTTCACCAGATCCCGGAAATCGATTCTCCCGTCCGCGGTAAAATAAAAAAGGATCTTGCTTCCGTCAAAGGAATACTCCGCATCCACCAGCTTCATGTCAAGGTTATGCTTTCTCACCTTTTCCCTGCAGATGTTCAGAGCCTCTTTTTCTTTTGCCCGGTTTTCCTCAACCTTCTGCGTATCTTCCTCCGTCGCGATCCGGATCACCTCGCGCAGCGGCTGCGTCACCATATCGTCCGCGACATTTCTGACTCTTCCGGACACCGTGCCGTATTCCGGTCCGCGGGCAGTCTCCACGATGACATGATCGCCCATGACAGGCTCCAGATCACCCGGATCAAAATAGTAGACCTTTCCCGCGCTGCGGAAGCGCACTCCAATAATTTTAATCATATATCTGTATTCTCAACTTCCTTTCAAACACCCTCACGAAGTCTTTCATGCCTTCCATCATGAGAGGAACGCAAAAAAACTTTTTTATCATTCGATATAACTGCCCATCTCCGGAGGACAGGCCGAAATGCAGCTTCCCGTCTCCTGAAGATAAGGAGACGGCCCGGCTGAGCTAAAATTCATTCCCCATTATAAACACATTTCTCCCGCAGATGCAAGAATCACAGGCTTCAGCCTGTGATTCTCCTGTTAAATCTCCTGTAATTTCCGCATTATAAACCCGAATACGCTGCTTCCTGCTCCGTCTGCCGTTCCCTTCCTCTTTCGGAAGGCGGTCCTGAGCGCATCGCGCTCAGTTTTCTTTCATGGCGAGCAGCAGCAGTTCTATGGTCAGTTCAAAATTCACATTGGCTCTCAGACGGTCCTTTGCCTTCCGGTTGGCGTCCAGTATCATCTGTACCCCCTCATAGGAACTTTCCCGGGCCGCTTTCCGGACGGCGCTGGTCTGTTCGCGGAAAATAATCCCGTCAATCTGCCGCGTCGCCTTGAAGAACAGAACGTCCCGGTACCAAACGGCGAACAGGTCGAGCAGATCGTCGATTCTGAGCTTATAGGGAACCAGGGCCTTCACCTCTGCGGAGATCTCTTCCATCTCCCAGTCCCGGATATGCGTAAGAATCCGTACCGCCCGGTCCATCGTCTCCCGGAAATCCTCGGAACCTGCCAGGCTGACGGCTTTTCCGATGTTCCCCTGCGCAAAGGCCACGCAGATATCCGCCTCATAGTCCGGAATCTCGCACTGCTCCATCAGATACTGCCGGACCTTAGCGTCCTCCACCGGTTTCAGGTCAAGAAGGACGCAGCGGGAACGGATGGTTTCCAGCATCGCGTCCGTGCTGGTCGTAAGAAGGATCAGGACAGCGTACTCCGGAGGCTCCTCCAGTGTCTTGAGCAGGGCGTTCTGCGCCTGCACATTCATCATCTGCGCGTCCGGAACAATATAGATCTTATATCTGCCGGAAAATGGCCGGATCTGAATATCTTCCGCCAGCTTCCTCGCGTCGTCAACGGAGAAAAGCTTCACCTTTTCATGGCTCCAGGTGAGAATATCCGGCTGATTGCCGCTTACAGTCTGTTTGCAGCTGCCGCACAGGCCGCATGCGTCGATCCGTTTCCAGGATGCGTCATCCGGAGCCGCATGCGCGTCCGGTCTGCCCATCTCCTGCACTTCCATCTGCAGATTCTCACACTGCAGCGTCTGGGCAAATGCCCTTGCCAGGGTCTTCTTGCCCATCCCCTCATCGCCCGAAATCAGGTAAGCGTGGCTGACCTGGTCCAGCACGATAGCGCTTCTCAGATGCGCGATTGTCTTCTCATGTCCGTAGATATTCCGAAATCCCGACATTGAGTCCCCCTGCTCCATTATTATTTTTTCTGCAGATCCCGGATAAAGGACCGGATCTCTTCGATACAGACGCCCCGCTCATCATCATTGCTGAAGCGTTTTTCAATTCCCGCCTCTGCAAGCTTCTCTTCTGAAAAATCCTTCTGATCCGCCAGAAAGCGCCTGCACATCTCCTCATATTTATGGTTGCCGGGCTTCTGCTCCCGTTTCAGGGCTCTTCCGAGCCGGATCCCGTCATCTACCTCAATATAGAGGGGAATGACTCTCTCCCGCCCGTAGTAATCCGCCATTTTCAGGTAAGATTCCAGAGTCCCGATCGCCAGGATATCCGTCTGCGCAGAATCCAGCGTTCCGTCATCCACAGTATAATATTTCCAGGGACCGTGTATGGTCTGGTATTCCCGTACCTCGATCACCCTGCCCGCCTCTGCAAGCTTCCGGTACCCTTCTTCATCCGTGAAATGATAATCGACGCCGTCCTGCTCAGCTTCCCGGATCGGTCTGGTCGTGTAAGGGATCAGCGGAACCAGGCTGAGCTCTTTATCCTGAAGAAGAGCCTCATAGACCGTATCCTTCCCGGCCGCGCTTTTACCCATCAGATAAAATATTTTATGCTTCATCTCTCACCGTCAGCTGCTTTCTTCTGCAAACCGGATCGCTTTTTTCAGGCTGTAAAATCCGTGTCCTGCGCCGCTATTCTTCCTCAGGCTGTAAAATCCGTACCCTGCACCGCCAGGTTTTCTCAGGCGGAAAATCCGTGCCCTGCGCCGCCATTCTTTCTCAGGCTGTAAAATCCGTACCCTGCACCGCCAGGTTTTCTCAGGCGGAAAATCCGTGCCCTGCGCCGCTATTCTTCTTTCACGGTCAGAATAGACTCCGCGCTGTAATCAGACAGCCCCTGCAGGGAATACCCGCGCGCCTTCAGCTCCAACGCCAGCGCCGGAACTTCCTCCCCGATCCGTTCCCCCGGAACCAGGAGCGGCACTCCGGGCGGATACAGATAGAGATATTCTCCTGAAACCCTGCCTGCGGACCGGCTAAGGGGTGTCCTGCAAAGTTCCGCATCCTCCGCTTCCCGGATCCGCATGCAGACCTCCGGACGCGGCAGGGAAAGCCGGCCATTCTCTCTGGGCGCTCCGGCCGGGTCTTCTTCCGGAAGATATCCGGCTTTCTTCTCGCTGACGTGCCGGTCCATCTCCCGGAGCGCTCCGGCCACGGTTCCTGCAAGATGACATCCGCTTTCTTTTTCGCTGATGCGCCGGTCCATCTCCCGGAGCGCTGCGGACAGCCTGCGGAAACCTTCCCGGTCATCGCCCACGCTGGACAGCATCAGGACATAAGAAAGAGACAGCATCTCACTCTGCAGATGATAGTCCTGTCTAAGGATATCATACAGATCTGACGCTGTCATGTCCGATTCTGCCGGACAGACCAGAATTCTGGACGGATCATCCGTAAGCAGCAGCTCAAAATGGTCCAGAATCCGTACTTTTTCCACTGTCCCCGTTTCTTTTTTGATTTGGCTGAGGTTAATTCCCCATTCCCCGTAGAAAGCGATGAGTTCTTCCGCGTAGCGCTCAAACAGTTCCCGTCCATGCTCCCGGAGCATCCCGATGCATTCGTCCATGCTCGCCATCAGGACATAGCTGGGACTGCTCGACTGAAAAGTATCCAGCATCCGCCTCAGGCGCCGGCGGTCAATCAGCTCCCCGTTCACATGCAGAAGGGCCGTCTGGGTGAGGGAGGGAAGGGTTTTATGCAGGCTGTGGATTACAATATCCGCGCCAAGCTTCACGGAAGATTCCGGGAACAGCTTATGCATGCCGAAATGCGCCCCGTGCGCCTCATCCACGATCAGGGGCAAGCCGAAGGCGTGCGCCGTCTCCGCGATCACTGCCGTATCGCTGACGATCCCCTCATAACTGGGCGACGTGATAAAAACCGCGCTGATCCGGCTCAGACCCTTACGCCGGTCCTCTTCCAGGGCCCGCCTTACATCCTCAGCAAGGACAGAACCGTTCAGTTCCCCCTCCTGCCGGGGATGGAGATATACCGCCTCCAGGCCGTTCAGGCCGACTGCGTGGTAAGCGGATTTATGGCTGCCCCGGGACATCAGGATCCGTCCGCTTCCCCTGCGGCAGCAGGCGCTGATCGCCGCCAGGATGCCGCAGGAACTTCCATTTACAAGGAAATGGGTCTCTTCGGACCCATAGAGCTGCGCCGCCCGTTTCTCGGCCTCCAGAATCACGCCCTCCGCGTGGTGCAGGTTGTCAAAACCGTCTATTTCCGTGATATCAAAGGAATAAGGATCCGGCAGGGAGCCCAGCCTGCGCTTGTGCCCGGGCATATGGAAGGGGTACGCGCCGGATGCCCCGTACCGGATCAATTCTTCATAAAGATACATGGTTTGCCTCAGAACTGCAGCTGCCTCATGCCGTCATCTTCCGCTGCTCCCGGCCGTACGTCGTAATCACTGTCCGGCCGGTATTCGCTGCTTCCTTTCCTTCCGGCAGAAAGAATGGTTTTTACAGGTCAGGCTTCGGTGCTGTCTTCCACAGCTTCTGAAATGTCCGCGTATTCTGCGGCGTACTCACTCTCCCGCGCTGCGGCCTCCTCATTGCTGAGATTCAGATTGTCGCTGATCACCTGCCAGATCGAGTCGCTCTGCGCCCCGAGAACCCAGGCCGCCGTACCGCCCAGATTATATTTCGGAATAAGCAGGATCTTTCGGGCCATCGATTCTCCGTCCTCGATCCAGATCTGGCAGCGCACGCCGTTGTCCAGCGTCCAGTCAGCGTAATTCTGCGCCGTTTCCGCATCCCAGACCGGCGTCACGCCCCAGGTATTCAGGGTGGTCTGCACAACGCCCATGGACAGCTCTTCAGAGTTGATGTTCATCGTCCCGTCGTCGTTCCAGGAAGTGTACCAGATTCTTGTATAGAAGGGGACTCCGCTGATAATTTTTCTCTCCGGAATTCCCATTTTGATCAGTTCTCTGACCGCCCGTTCCTCAAATGCCAGCGAGGCTACGGAGCCCGCCTCGGAACCCACGTAATGCTCGTCATAGCCCATATTGATCAGGTAGTCCGCCACCGTCCCGACTTCCTTCCTGTCAATATAGGAATTCCACTCATACGGGCAGGCCAGGTCGACGGAAAATACCAGTCCGCTCTTCCTGCAGGCGATCGACATCTCCCGCACAAACTGGGAGTATGCCGCCCCGTCCGGAGCTTCCATATATTCAAAGTCCAGATTGATTCCGTCAAGGCCAAGACGTTCCGCTTCGCTCACCAGATTGCCGATACAGTTCCGGCGGGCCGCGGTGGAGGCCAGTACCAGGGAAGTGTCCATATCACTGGAGAAATCGCTCACCAGGCCCCAGACCTGCAGATTATCCTTATGCGCTTTTTTCACATAGGACTTCTTGCCGATGGAGCGGATATTTCCTTCATTGTCCGTAAGAGAAAACCAGGTCGGGGAGATGACGTCCACTCCCGTCATATCGGCTGTCCGGTTTTCATAGCTGCTGTTCCCGCTCTCCGAATCCATGTAATGCCAGACGATCGTAATCCGTTCATCGCTTGTCAGATCCGGATAAACAGGTTCCGTAAAGCCGCTGTTCTCAACCGTCTTCGTCTGCGGGCCGGTCATGCGGGAAAGCTGCACCCATCCGATAAACCCGTCATCCGTCAGTACCCGCAGCCATTTTTCGCCGGCCTCCAGGACATACACCTCTTCGCCCTTTTCAAGGTCTGTGAGGATCGGGCTCTTGATCCCGCCCATATAACGGACCGCGGTTTCCTTACGGGCCTGCGCGGTCAGCATGTCTCCCCAGCGGCAGCGGATCAGCACATGCTGCGTCTCCTTCTCCCAGGTATAGGCGACATTCGTATAGCGGGCAAGATATTCCGCGTTCACATAGAGCTTCTCTTTCTCCGAAGAAGTCTGATCCTCCCCTGAAGCGGCGCGCTTTCCACTGTCATCCCTGAGCACGATCACATGCTCATAATTCGCCTGGCTGATCGGGTCACTGGTGAGCGCTCCGTCGATCACGCTGTAACTGGTGGAATTAATGGGAATCTCAAAGGTCTGCTCTGCTGTAGTAAAGAGCATCTTGGTCGAAGCGTCGTCCCAGTAAAAACGGGAATTCAGCGATTCTTCAACGATTGGATAGGGAAGATACAGCTCCCCGTCGGAAACCAGCGCATGCCGGTCGATCAGCTCATCCTGAAGGACGATCGCCGCCTCATCCGCGGCCAGGTCCCCGAAATAGTCCTGCCAGGACATCCGCGCATTGGTCGGCGTATAGCGGTGAATCAGGATCACCGCACCTGCCGTACATACAAACATGCACAGCAGAAGCAGCGGAAACAGAAAACGGCGGCCGGATTTCCTGCGGCGCCTTTTTTTCTTTTTCACGCCGCCTTCCCCTCCGGCTCCCGCCGGGCCCGCCTTTGGATTGCGGCTCTCTTTGCCCTCCGTATCTGCTTCAGAACCGCGGCTGTCTTTGTCCTCCGCGCCTGCTCTGGAACTGCGGCTGCCTTTGTCCTCCGCGCCTGCTCTGGAACCGCGGCTGTCTTTGTCCTCCGCGCCTGCTCTGGAACTGCGGCTGCCTTTGTCCTCCGCGCCTGCTCTGGAACTGCGGCTGTCTTTGTCCTCCGCGCCTGCCTTCGAACTGTGGCTGCCTTTGTCCTCCGCGCCTCTCCCTGAACGGGGGCTTTCCTTTTCCTTATGCGGCGGAGAAGCTTCGCTCTGCCCCTTCTTCACCGGGATTTCTCCGGGCACTCTGTTGTCCGGTCTGTCTTCCCTGTCCTGGAATTCCGCATCCTTTCCTGAAGGGATGTCCCGTTCCGGTTCTTCCTGATCCGGACGGTCTGCGGACCCGCTGCCCGCGGAAACTGTCTTCGCGGTCGATATTTTTTCTTCACTGCGCTGCCGGGCCAGCTTTTCCACTTCGCGGTCTGTCTCCGCGATTGCTTCCGCAAGTTCCAGCTGTCTGAGCTCTTCATCCAGGCGGGCTCTCTCTTTCGCCCTCCGCGCGGTTGCTTCAGCGATCACTTCGTTTGCCGCGGCGAGAACTTCCTCATTCGTTACATTCCCGTCGCCGTTCGCTGTTTTCATAGCGTTAATTCTTGTTATATACGCATCAAAGAGGCCGCCCGAGGACTTCCTGCTCCCGGACGGCCTTTCGTCACGGTTGTCTTTAGAATGATCCTGCATGAATCTCCTCCTTTACTGCAGTAAACTGTCCGCCTTCCGCCGGTCCGTCGTGAAAAGGGTTCCGCGAAACATCCGTTGAGTGATTCCGGAGCGGTCTTTCCTGAGGCGCGGTTCCTCTCATCAGAAAGGATGCGGCCGCGGACCAGTTCTCAAAACTGAGAGACATGAACAGCATAATCCTACATACAACCGTAAGTATAACAAGTTCATAACGGTTAGTCGATTGTGAAAATCTTAAGAAAAAGCATATGAAAAATCATATAATCTCCGCCCGCGGCCGCTCTTTGTTCCCGGCTGCAGGCCGGTTCTGCATAATGCGGGGAAATTCGCTGCAGACTGAATGCTCTGTCCCCCGTTCCGGTTCCGGCCCGTTTGCGGGCGGTCAGCTGCACCAGCCTTCATAGCTGGTTATCTTCGAATGCCTGCCGGAACTGTTTTCATCAGGCAGTTCATCCCCCTCTTCGCGGATCTTTGTGAAATCGATCCGTGAGATCCGGAACGGACTGTCCTCGGAAGGGACAAAATCCATCATGTAACTGACATTTTCACGCAGACAAGCCGTCGCTATCTCGTCCGGCAGCGCCTCCTTTCCTTCCAGGCAGACGGTACAGCCTGCCCGCACATATTTCTGCAGGAACTCGTAGACGCTCCTGCTGTCACGTCTGAATTTGGCAACATGTTCGATTTTTCCATACTTCATAGTGATTTCCTCCAACAGGCAGCGGAGGTGCACTGTGATGTATCATTCCGCAATCTGCCAGAGACTTTGCCTGATTCCATATGGTAAATGTAATGTCGGCAGAAGGATGATTTGATCAGACCTGATCCGGACAGGTAAGAAATGACCCTGATAAGAGCTGTGGAGATCTCCATGTAGAAATGATTCCATCGATCTGCGTGTCTATATTATAGCCCTGCTCTGCGGAGGCATCCAGAACATTTGTGTGACATTCAGCGAATTCGGCAAATGCAACGAAGATCCGGCCGCGTCTTTGTGGAAGCCGCAGAAAGGGAGGCTCATTATTCTGCTCCTGCACCGTCCTGTTTCGAAAAAAGAGCCAATATAGGACCTCGTAAAGAGAGGGGATGCATCCCGTAATGTTGCATTTACTGTGTAATGCCGTGCATGTGACATCAGAAACCTGTCCCGGACTGCTGCGGGCAGAAAAAAAGAAAACAGCGCCGGTTATCCCGACGCTGTCCAGAAAACAGTCTGAATAATGAAAATCTTACTGCTGCTTTGAATCCAAAAAAGCATTCAGGCGGACCAGCAGAAGATCCGGATCGATTCCATGTACATAAGCCGCTTCTTCAAGGCTCTCTCCCTGGGAAGCCGGGCAGCCTATGCAGTGCATGCCGCCGCTCATCAGTACGCCGGCCAGATCCGCGTCGAGACGGATGATCTCACCGATTGTCATATCCTTTGTAACCATTGCCTTTTCTGCCATTGGGTATTTCCTCCTGTTAAACCTTCTTCGTTTTAATAAATCCGGCTCTGCCGGCTTATCTGTAAAACTGCTTTTCTGCGGTCTCGCAGACCGTCATATGGCTGAATTATACTCTGAACCGTTCCCTGTGGCAAGATATATTTTGCGCAATTTAGTTTGGTCCCAGTTACTGTTCCCGGTTCAGTCAATCCAGTCCTGATCCGACGGACCAGCGTGTGTTGGTTAGGTACAACTGACTGACGTTTCGTCAGTGAGACCTCTAATTGTATTTCCTATTTTGTGAATTTTATCATTCTTCTGATAAAATTTGACTTGTGAAAACAAGCGCCGTGTATTAGAATGAATAAAGCAGCCGGAGACATTCCGGGAGAGTATATTACTTAATTGGAGGAGTTTATTATGGCATACACAATTACTGATGAATGCGTAGCTTGCGGAACATGTGCCGGTGAGTGCCCGGTTGAAGCCATCCATGAAGGCGATGGCAAGTTTGAGATTGACGCGAATGCCTGCATCGAATGCGGAACCTGCGCAGATGCATGTCCGACAGGAGCGATCCAGGCTCCGTAATTCCGGTTTACCGGGCTATTCAATTATCTGATTGCAATCTAAAAGGAGATCCGCTGTTTCCGGCGGATCTCCTTCTGTGTTTTCTGTATGTCAGGACGTTCTTTCGGAACGCTCCGGGCTCCTGCTTCGCAGGCCTGAGTTGAAATCAGGACCTGTTTCTTACGTGCAGAGACGACGAACCGGAACCTGACTTCAGACCGGCTGTGAACAGCAGCGTTTCTTCAGATCACTCTGAGCCTCTGCAGCGCAAAGTTGTCCACGATCACCTTCATATGCTCCCGGAAGAATTCATCCATTCCGGTTGTATAATCCATCGGCATCGCATACTCGGACAGCAGATTGCAGATCCGGTTAAACTGCTCCGGCTCCGTATCCTGCTTGCGGACCAGAAGATAGAAAGCCCCGTCGTCCGGATTTTTATAGAGTGTATTCTCACCCTTATAATCTTCGCCGATCCGTCTGGCCGCGCTCACGACGCTCTCAAGATCCCGGAAGAGATAAAACCTGGTATACTGGTAGATCTCCTCCTCGGTCATCGAATTCGGATTCTGCGGACTGCTGAACCCCGGCCCGGTCTGACCCGGACGAGGCGCTGTGCCGGCCTGTCCCTCATTCGCGGATCCGGATCTGTCTCTTTTTCCAGTCTTCCCTGCGGAAGCTCCGGCAGTTCCCGCATGACCCGCGTTTTTGCTTCCCGAAGAGGAAGTCCGGGCACTGTTTCCTTCCCGCGCATCCTTCTCTTCAGGCCGGGTCTCTTTATCCTCCGCCGGGCTTTCTGCCCTCTCCGCAGACGCGCCGGCCTGAGAAGCGGCCCCGTCGGAACGTTCGCCTCCCGCCATGCTGCTGTCTGTACTCTGATGTCCGCCGGCGCGCGCCTGGCTGAATTTTTTCAGAAGATTCAGGACGTCATCCGCCCCCGAAAGCACATCGGTAAGGCTCGGGCCGTTTTCTTCCATGCGGCCGGTATCAGGCGAGAAATGGGAGAAGCGTGCGTCGAGCTCTTCCGGATCCTGTACCTTTGTGACAAGCAGGACCAGCTGATCCGCCCCGGCCGGCACGGCCTCGATCATAAGCGGTATATTGTGCACTTCAAATCCGAATTCCTGAAATGCCTGCAGCATCATCTCCCGGAACAGTGCTCTTGCCTTTTCACTGCCGTAAGCCAGCTCAGACAGCTTGATCTGACGTTTCTCAAGATCAGCCCTGGTCAGTGTGCAGCGGATCTGATTTTCATTGATTTTCTCAATCTTCATCTTGTCGCCCCATTGAGATTCCACCTCTGCAGATGGAGTGTAAGAACAGAACAGTCCCGACGGAATTCAGCAGCTGAAGCCGCCGCAGGCCCGGGCGGAATTCAGCCCGGGCGGAACGGATCTCGGCTGGCCCTCACTGTCTCACGGTTTCCCGCAGTCCTTTACTCAAAACTCGACGGATCTACCTCGATCTTAATCGGCTGCAGTTTCCAGATATCATCCACATACTGCTGGATCGTGCGGTCCGAAGTGAATTTGCCGGAGGATGCCATATTGAGGATGGCCATCTTTGCCCAGCGTTTCTCGTCCTGGTAGGCCTCGACGATCTCACGGCGCGCACGGTCGTAATCCCTGAGGTCCGCAAGAATAAAGTACTGGTCGGCCCTTCCGTATTTATTGGTCAGCAGCGAATCATAAATCTCGCGGAACAGGTTCATATCGCCATTGGAATACTGGCCGTTGATCAGCTCCATCAGTACCCTGCGGATATCCTGATCGGTATTGAAGTAGAAATTCGGATCGTAACCGCCTTCATTTTCAAAGCGGATAACCTCTTCGGAAGACATACCAAAGATAAAGGCGTTTTCCCTGCCGACTTCTTCCACGATTTCAACATTCGCGCCGTCCATGGTTCCGAGGGTCGGAGCTCCGTTGAGCATGAATTTCATGTTCGAGGTTCCGGAGGCTTCCTTGGAAGCGGTGGAAATCTGCTCCGAAATGTCCGCTGCGGCGAAGATCAGCTCGGCGTTGGATACGCGGTAATCCTCGATGAAGACAACCTTGATCTTTCCGTTGATGGACTTGTCGTTGTTGATGACGTCCGCGACGGAATTGATCAGCTTGATCGTCAGTTTGGCCCTGCGGTAACCCGCAGCCGCCTTCGCGCCGAAGATGAAGGTTCTGGGATAGAAAGGCATCTCCGGATGATCCTTGAGCTGGTCGTACAGGAACATTACATGCAGGATGTTCATCAGCTGTCTCTTGTACTCATGGAGCCTCTTGACCTGCACGTCAAAGATCGAGCGCGGATCCACCTCGATGCCGTTGTGCTCTCTGATATAGGCGGCAAGCCTCAGCTTGTTCTGATACTTGATGTTCATGAACTCCTGCTGGGCTTTTTCGTCTTCCGCGAAAATCTTCATCTTGGCGATCTGCGGAAGATCGGTGATCCACTCATCGCCGATATGCGCGGTCACCCAGTCAGCCAGAAGCTGGTTGCCGTGAAGAAGGAATCTTCTCTGGGTGATGCCGTTGGTCTTATTATTGAACTTCTGCGGATACATCTCGTAGAAGTCTCTCAGTGTCTGTGTCTTCAGGATTTCCGTGTGCAGCTGGGCAACGCCGTTTACGCTGTATCCGGCAACGATGGCAAGGTTCGCCATCTTGACCTGGCCGTCATAGATGATGGCCATCTTGGCGATTTTTTCCTGATTGCCGGGATATCTCTTCTGGACTTCCAGAAGGAAGCGGCGGTTAATCTCCTCGACAATCTGGTAAATACGGGGAAGCAGGCGGGAGAAGAGCTCGATGGGCCACTTCTCAAGAGCTTCCGCCATGATCGTATGATTGGTATAGGCGACAGTCTTTGTGGTGATCGCCCAGGCCTCGTCCCATTCCAGTTCTTCCTCGTCGACGAGGATCCGCATCAGCTCTGCGACCGCCACGGTCGGATGGGTATCATTCATCTGAATGGTAACCTTCTCATAGAGCTTATGGATATCGTCGTGTGTCTTCTTGTATTTGGACACAGCCTCCTGCACGGACGCGGAAATGAAGAAATACTGCTGCTTCAGTCTCAGCTCCTTGCCGGCGTAATGATTGTCATTGGGGTACAGAACCTCAACGATATTGCGTGCCAGGTTCTCCTGCTCCACAGCCTTCTGGTAGTCGCCCTTGTCGAAGGAGTCCAGCTGGAAATCATTGATGGCTTCCGCATCCCAGACACGCAGGGTATTTACCATATTGTTGCCGTATCCGACGATCGGCATGTCATACGGCACCGCGCGGACAGACTGATAATTTTCCTGGATGTACTTGTTGCGGTGCAGCCGCTCGTTGTATTCCACTCTGACGTAGCCGCCGAATTTGATCAGCTTCGCGTATTCCGGTCTCTTCAGTTCGAAGGGGTTGCCGTTGCGCAGCCAGTCATCCGGAACCTCCATCTGGTAGCCGTTCTCGATTTTCTGCTTGAACATGCCGTATCTGTAACGGATGCCGCAGCCGTAGGCCGGATAACCCAGCGTAGCCAGGGAATCCAGGAAACATGCCGCAAGACGGCCGAGACCGCCGTTTCCGAGCGCCGGATCCGGCTCCTGGTCCTCAATCACGTTGATATCCAGTCCCATCTCCTCGAGCGCTGCCTTGACTTCCTTATAGGCGGTCAGGTTGATCAGGTTGTTGCCCAGGGCGCGTCCCATCAGGAATTCCATGGACATGTAGTAGAGGATCTTCGGATCATCCTGGTCCATCTGCTGCTGGGTCGCCATCCAGTTGTCGATGATCACATCCTTGACGGCAAAGGATACAGCCTGGAAGATCTGCTGGGTACTTGCCTCCCGCAGTGTCTTTCTGTACAGGGTTCTTACATTATCTTTAACCGCCTCTTTGAAAACGGCCCGTTCAAATCTCCTCTGATGGAACATTCTCATGTTCGCTTTTACAGCTTCATTGAAAGCCGCTCGTTCATTTTGGGTAATATTCTCCATTGATTCCTCCCCTTGTATTCTCTCAGCGCTTCTTCACGCCCAGGGTCACTTTTTCGCCGTTGACCGTCCATTCCTTGACGTAGCCGTCCGTTTCGTCATAACTGATCGACTCGGCCAGGACTTCCTTCTTCAGCTCTTCCTCAAATTTCTGCATGATCCCGCGGATCCGGTCGTTTCCGCTTTCATATACGTCGATATGATCCTGTACCTCGAAGCCGGCTTCCTTGCGCATGGTCTGGATCTTGGAGACAAGCTCTCTCACAAATCCTTCCTCAACCAGCTCCGGCGTGAGATTGGTATCCAGCACGACCGTCAGCTCTCCGTTCTGCTGGCTCACATAACCCGTCGTCTGAGCGGTATCGATCAGCAGATCCTCCTCGGAAAGGACAACCTCGGAGCCGTTTACATCGAATTTAATCGATCCGTTTGCCCTGAGCTCGTCCATGGCGTTGTTTCCGTCAACCTCGCCAAGATACTTGCGGATTCCGCCGAGAAGCTTTCCGTATTTCGGTCCGACCGTCCGAAGCTGCGGCTTGAAGCTGTAGCTTGTGAACGCCCTGACATCCTCTGTAAATGCAATATTCTTAACATTCAGCTCATCGGTGATGATATCCGCGAAGAAGCGCGGAAGCTCCGCCGCGGCCTTCACGAACATCCGGCCGATCGGCTGGCGGTTCTTGATGCTGGCGTCATTTCTCGCGGCGCGGCCCATGACAACGATATTCAGGACCTCATCCATCCGTCTTTCCAGCTCGCTGTCGATCTTCGTTACGTCGGCTTCCGGGAAATCGCACAGATGCACCGATTCCGGAGCGTCCGGCTCGACTCTGCGCACGATATTCTGATAGATCTCCTCCGTCATGAAGGGGATCATCGGAGCCGCGCACTTGCAGAGATTCTTCAGCGCCTCATAGAGGGTCATGTATGCGTTGATCTTGTCCTGCTCCATGCCGCCTGCCCAGAAGCGGTCCCTGCAGCGGCGGACATACCAGTTGGACATGTCGTCCACAAAGCTTTCCAGCGCTCTGGCAGCTTCCGGAATCCTGTAGGCGTCCAGATCGCTGTCCACATCGCGGATCATGGTGTTCATACGGCTGATCAGCCATTTGTCCATGACAGGGAGCTGATCATAATCCAGCGTATACTTTGACGGGTCAAATTCGTCTATATTCGCGTACAGAACATAGAAGGCGTAGGTATTCCAAAGGGTGCCCAGGAACTTTCTCTGTCCTTCCTGTACTGCCTTGTCATGGAAGCGGTTCGGCAGCCAGGGCGCCGAATTCACGTAGAAATACCAGCGGATTGCGTCTGCGCCGTGCTTTTTAAGCGCCTCGAAAGGATCCACGGCGTTGCCCTTGGACTTGGACATCTTCTGTCCGTTCCCGTCCAGAACCAGACCCAGAACAATGACGTTCTGATAGGAGCTCTGGTGGAAGAGCAGCGTCGACTCGGCCATAAGACTGTAGAACCAGCCTCTGGTCTGGTCAACCGCCTCGGAGATAAATGCCGCCGGGAACTGCTTTTCAAAGGTCTCCTTGTTCTCAAAGGGATAATGATGCTGCGCGAAAGGCATGGCTCCGGAGTCAAACCAGCAGTCGATAACCTCCGGCACTCTCTTCATGGCCTTCTTCCCGCATTCCGGGCAGGTGCAGATGAACTCGTCGATATAAGGCCTGTGCAGCTCGACGGTCATCGCGTCTTCTCTTCCGCTGTACTCCTTCAGCTCTTCGCGGCTTCCGATGCAGATCTGCTTTCCGCATTCCCCGCACTCCCAGACCGGAAGCGGCGTGCCCCAGTAACGGTTTCTGGAGATGCCCCAGTCCTGCACATTCTCCAGCCAGTCGCCGAAACGGCCTTTGCCGATGGAGGGCGGGATCCAGTTCACCGTGTTGTTGTTCTCGATCAGCTCATCCTTTACCGCGGTCATCTTGATGAACCAGGACTCGCGCGCGTAGTAGATCAGCGGAGTGTCGCAGCGCCAGCAGTGCGGATATTCGTGCTCAAACTTCGGCGCGTCGAAGAGTTTTCCTTCCTTTTCCAGGTCCTTCAGGATCATCGGATCCGCCTTCTTGACAAAGACTCCTTCGTAGGGCGTATCCGCGGTCATATTGCCCGCGCCGTCCACGAACTGGATGAAAGGCAGGTCATAGGAACGTCCGATCCGTCCGTCGTCCTCACCGAAAGCCGGGGCGATATGGACGATACCGGTACCGTCTGTCATGGTGACGTAATTGTCACAGGTCACAAAATGAGACTTTTTGCGCTGCTTCTCTGCCGCTTTGCCCGCTCCCTCGAAGAGCGGCTCATAGGGCCTGTACTCGAGATCGGTTCCGACGCAGCGTTCAAGGACTTCATATTCCCCGAGGGGACCGAGCACCTTTTCCGCCAGTGCCTCAGCCATGATATAAGTGTAACCGTCAGCAGCCTTCACTTTGATATAGGTCTCGTCCGGGTTGACGCAGAGCGCGGTGTTGCTGGGCAGTGTCCAGGGCGTGGTCGTCCACGCCAGATAATAGAGGTTTTCCTCATCCAGGGCTTTGAAACGGACGATCGCGGAGCGTTCCTTCACAAGGCGGTAGCCCTGGGCGACTTCCTGCGCGCTGAGCGGAGTCCCGCAGCGGGGGCAGTAAGGAACGACCTTGAAGCCCTTATAGAGAAGCTTTCTGTCCCAGATCTTTTTCAGCGCCCACCATTCCGACTCGATATAGTCGTCATAGTAGGTGACATAGGGGTTCTCCATATCGGCCCAGAAACCGACCGTGTCGGAGAAATCCTCCCACATGCCTTTATACTGCCAGACGCTCTCCTTGCACTTCTGGATGAACGGCTCCATCCCGTAAGCTTCGATCTGCTCTTTGCCGTTCAGGCCCAGTTCCTTCTCGACCTGCAGCTCAACCGGCAGACCGTGCGTATCCCATCCGGCTTTCCTGGGCACATACTGTCCCTTCATGGCATGATAGCGCGGGATCATATCCTTGATGACGCGCGTCAGCACATGTCCGATATGCGGCTTGCCGTTGGCTGTCGGCGGGCCGTCATAAAAGGTATAATAGGGCGCGCCTTCCCGCTGCTTCATACTCTTCTGGAAAATGTCTTCCTTCTTCCAGAAGTCATTTACCTCTTTCTCCCTGTCCACAAAGTTCAGGTCAGTGTTCACTTTATCATAAAGCATAACCGTCTCCTCCACGGCCCGCCTTTCTCGTCGGTCAGGGCCGAATCTGCTGCTTCAGGCATCCCCGGAGGGCTCTCCTTCCGCATAATTAAAATATGTATCCGCCGCCCCGGCATCCTGTACCGGCCGGGATATCCGCGCTGATCCATCGTTATCCCGCTTCCTGCGGCTTTCCGGGTATCCTCTCACACTGCTCTGCGGGCGGCGCGAAAGTCCCGCTTTCCCGAAAAAAGGGTATAGTATCCCCCTGAGGAAAGTCTTTTAGCATTATATATATAACTCTGTACAGGTGTCAATTTGAGAAATCACGAAAAAACCGGCTTTTCTTCGCGGAAACCACACACATTTCACACCAGATTTTCCCCGGATATGGTATGATAGAGCCTGTGACTGGAATCAAAAGGGACCGCGCCCCGGACAAATGTCGGCGCGGCAGGAAGGTCCCGGCGCCCCAAACAGACGGCAGCGCAGGACAGCCGGATCATTCCCGGATAATAGTTTGGAGACAGTTATGGTTGATCGAATCGAATTCACTTTCCCGTCCTCGGACGGGCTCACTGAGATCCGGGCGCTGAAATGGGTCCCGGACCGGGAGATTGTTCTGAAAGGCATCCTGCAGCTGGTGCACGGTATGCAGGAATTTATTGACCGCTATGACGATTTCGCCCGCTTTATGGCGGAGCACGGCTATGTCGTCTATGGCCATGACCTGCTCGGCCACGGCGCTTCCATCCGCGGCGGAGACGAGCGGCGCTGGGGCTATTTCGGCACAAATCTTCTCCCGGGAGAAAAAAGTCCGGATAAGGGAGGGAAAGATTCCGCTCCTGCTGATAAAGGAGAAAAAGAGGGCGGCCGTATTCTGGTCAGGGATATCCGCCGCCTGCAGTCCATCGCCCAGGATGAATACCCGGATCTTCCCTGCTTCCTGCTCGGTCACAGCATGGGTTCTTTTCTGGCGCGCGCATTTCTCTGCCTCTACGGAAGCAGCCTGAAAGCCGCCGTCATCAGCGGAACAGCCTGGCACACCGCCCTTGAGGCCAATGCGGGCATGATGCTCGCGCAGACCACTGCCCTCAGTCACAGCTGGTTTTACCGCAGTCCCTTCCTCAACAACCTGGTGCTGGGAAACAGCAACAAACAGTTTACCTCCGCCCGGACCCCCGCAGACTGGCTGACCCGCGATGAGAAGATCGTAGACCGCTATCTTGCGGACAAACGGACACGGTTCACCTTCACCTGCAACGGCTTTTACAGCCTCTTCCATATGCTGCATTACCTGACCGTGCGCTCCAACCTGGAACGCATGCCGAAGGATCTCCCGGTTTTGTTCATCGCGGGCGCCCAGGATCCGATCGGAAATAACGGCGACGGTCCCCGGAAAACAGCGGTCCAGTTTACCTCTCTGGGGCTTAAGAAAACCGAATGCAAGATCTACCCGCACTGCCGCCATGAGGTGCTGAACGAGCTCAACCGTGAGGAAGTATACCGCGACGTCCTGAACTTTCTGGACAAAGCGTAAGCACCACTTAAGAATGAATGTATTGTATCTTTCCGGATAAAGCGTAAGCGCCACTTAAGAATGAATGTATTGTAAAGGAGTTAAATTTTCCGGCTATGATGAATCGTATCTTTGACATGGACAATCCGCTGTGGCGGTTTTTGGGAAAGCTTGCGGATCTTATGATCCTGAATATCCTTTTCCTTCTGTGCAGCATTCCGATCTTCACCATTGGCGCGTCTCTGACCGGCGTCTACTATGTCTGCCTGAAAATCAAGGAGCAGGAAGAGGGCTATATCGTCAGGAACTTTTTCAAATCCTTCAAACAGAACTTTGTACAGTCAACGATCATCTGGCTGATCATGCTGGCGCTCGGCCTTCTCCTCGGTACGGAGTTTTACATGTACCGCGACACAACAGGCACTTTCGCCAGGGTAATCAAAGGCATGATTGTTGTCGGCGCAGTCATGTGGACCATGGTGTTCTTTGTCATCTGGGCCATGCAGGCACGCTTCTATAATTCCATAAAGAACACTTTTATTAACGCGATCCTGGTGGCATTTGCCAACGCGCCGCGCACATTTGCCATGATCGGCCTGCTGATCGGAGTCCTTTTCATCTACACCAGAAATGAATTTACCATCTCCTACGGGACGCTCTACTGGATTCTGGTCGGATTCGCCGTGCAGGTGCTGGCCAATGTTTACCTGGTCTACCCGATCATTGAAAAACTGATGCCCGAGAAGACCGATGCGGATCTCACTCCCGACAACCGCTTCAACGTGGATGAAACCGCGGATTTTTCCGCGCTCGGATATACTTCCATTCCGGAAGAGGAATTCCGGAAAATGCATGAACCGCAGAAAGAAGATAAGACGGCGCCTGCTGCAGATGAAGCTGCTCCTGCTTCCGGTGGGGAAGTTCCTCCTGCAAGTGAGTAAGCAAATCTGTATTTTCAGCTTTATCAATCGAAGAAAAAAGGCGCTGCATGATCGCTGCAGCGCCTTTTTGCCGTCTGTTCTATTATCCCGTTTTTCCTGTTATCTTCCGGTCTCCTGCCCCAGCCGGTTCGCCAGAGCGGCGAACTGCTCCAGGGTCAGGACCTCGCCGCGGATCGTTTCCGGCAGCCCGAGAGCTTTCAGCGCTGCAGCGACCTGTTCTTTTGAAAAGGAGAGGAGGGCCGCGTTCCCGAGGGCGTTCACCAGAGTCTTCCTTCTCTGGCTGAAGGCTGCCCGTACAATATTCCGGAACAGCTCCTCATCTTCCACTTTCACAGGCGGCGTTTCATAGATATCCAGGCTGATCACGCTGCTGGACACCTTCGGCCGCGGCATAAAACTGCGGGGCGGTACCTCGACTTCCACATGCGGGCGCGAATAGTACTGAACCGCGAGCGACAATGATCCGTAATCCTTCGTCCCTGCTTCCGCCTGCATGCGGTCGGCGACCTCCTTCTGAACCATGACGGTTATGCTCTTTGCTGGAATATGCTTCTCAAAGAGCCCCATCAGGATCGGCGTGGTTATGTAATAGGGGAGATTTGCGACGATGCGGACCGGCCGCAGGGAAACCGTTTCCTGACCGGTATCCGCAGGATCCTGACATAGAATCCTCCTGTCAGAGATCTCCGCACTCTGGCCGCTTCCGCCTTCCTTCCGCCTTCCATATTCACGGATTATCTCATTCAGGTCTGTCTTCAGAACGTCCTGGTTGATGACCGTCACATTGTCATACCCTGCCAGGGTCTCCTCCAGAATCGGGATCAGGTTCCGGTCGATCTCGATGGATACGACTTTCGCCGCCGCTTCCGCCAGATACTGGGTAAGGGTCCCGATGCCCGGGCCGATCTCGATCACCAGGTCCTCCTCCGTGATCTGAGCCGCTTCTATGATCCGCTCCAGGACATGCGTGTCCACCAGGAAATTCTGGCCGAAGCGCTTGCGGAAATCAAATCCGTACTTTTCTATGATCTCCCTTGTCTTTGAGGGATTCGACAATTTTTCCATATCTTCACTCCCAAAGCGGCGGATAAACCGCTGTCTTTTATCAGGTTTTTTCGGTTCAATTTTATGCATCGGAAGACCTGTCCCGTCTGCCTGCTTAAAACCCGCAGACCCGGAGCGAACAACTTATGCCTCCGTGATCCGGTATACCTTCCGTGCGTTCTCCCTCAGGATCTCTGCGCAGTCCTCAGGGTCCATTTCCTTCAGTTCGGCTATTTTTTCGATCACATAGCGGATATTGCGGGAATCATTTCTTTCACCCCTGAGCGGAGTCGGGGCCAGGTAAGGGCTGTCCGTTTCCGTCACCAGATATTCCAGGGGAATCTCACTGACCACCCGCTTCAGCACCTTCGAATTTTTATAAGTCACCACGCCGCCGACGCCCAGATAATACCCCATGCGGATATACTCCTGCGCCATTTCGGCGCTTCCGGAATAGCAGTGTATGATTCCTCCTGTCGTTCCGCTGTGATGTTCCTTTATGGTGTCAAAGGTATCCTGCGCTGCGTCCCTGCTGTGGACATTGATCGGCAGCCCCAGTTCCGCAGCCAGGCGGAGCTGGCGGATAAACCATTTTTTCTGAACCTCTTTCGGCTCAACCATCCAGTGATAATCCAGGCCGATTTCTCCCAGCGTCACCGTCTTCGGCAGGCGGCACATCCCAATCAGATGATCCATCACATCGTCTGCTGATGAAAAATGAATCGCCTCCTGATATTTCCTTCCGATCTGTATGGAAGATTCCGCAGCCGCATCTGTCCCTTCTTCAGCCGCCTCTCCCTGATCTACGCCTTCTCTGTCCCGGATTTCTTTCCGGGTTAGTTCTGCCGCTTCTTCCCGTGAAATGCCGGCGTGCTCGAATACGCCGACGTCATCCGGATGAATCCCGATTCCCGCATAGACGTAATCGTATTTCTCCGCATATGCAGCGCTCTCGTCGGCCCCGTACATACTGGCGCCCATATTGACAGCCAGCTCGACGCCGCCTTCTTTCAGAAGCTTTCCCAGCAGTTCCCCGCGGTCTTCATCAAATGCCTCGTCGTCGTAATGCGCGTGCGTATCTATGATCCTCATGCTTTCCTCCAGCTGCCTTTTTCGCTTTTTTTTCGGGCTTTATCGCCCGGACAGATCCGGGTCCGCGATAACCGCGAGCATCTCTCAGCTTCGCTGTTCGATGTCCGTTAGCCCTCAATTGTCTGCTCATGCGAGCATGGCAGCCACTTTCGGGCTTTATCGCGCAAACTGCCGGGTGCGGTACACCCGGCAGTCACATTCTCATTTACCGGCGGAAAAGCCTCAGTGAATTTCCGCTCCGGCCTTCATCTCTTTCTCGGTCGTAACCAGGGACAGGCGGCCATCATCGTCCTCCGCGGCCAGGATCATGCCCTCGCTCATCAGACCTGCAAGCTTAGTGGGCTTCAGGTTCGTGATCACAAGGACCTTCTTACCGACCATCTCTTCGGCGCTGTAGAACTGCCTGATCCCGGACAGGATCTGGCGGGTCTGACTGCCGATCCGGACCTGGCTGCAGAGAAGCTTTTTGGACTTCTTCACCTCTTCGCATTTCAGGATCTCACCGACCTGAATCTGAAGCTTCGCGAAATCTTCAATGGAGATCTCGGGCTTTGCCTCCGCGTCCATCCAGTCTTTCTCTTCCGCCTTCTCGGCAGGCGCTTCCTCAGCCGGAGCCGGATGCCTTCTGGCAACTTCCTCCATCACGTCCTCCAGCTTCTGCCTCATGAACAGAATCTCCGGCTTGTCCGTGACCTTCTTCCCGGACGGATAGCGCCCGAAGGCATCCATCTGCGCAAGACCGCGCTTTTCAGCGTTCAGCTGGGCCAGGATCTTTTCAGAAGTCTCAGGCATAAAGGGTTCAAGGAGCTCGCCGCCGACCGCGATGGCCTCCACCAGGTTATACAGCACCTGGGCGAGGCGGTCCTTCGTCTCATCACCCTTTGCAAGAATCCAGGGTGCCGTTTCATCAATATATTTGTTGCATCTCTTAAAGAGCGCAAAGATCTCGGAAATGGCATCCGCGACCCTGAGCTGCTCCATCTTCCCTGCCACACGAACCGGCGTTTCCAGAACCACCTTCTTCAGGTCCTCGTCGATGCTCCCGGTCTGGCCTTCGGAAATCACGCCTGCCGGCGGCACATCCAGGTCCGTCACCCCGGTCGCCTGCACGGTTCCGCTGAAATACTTGTTCGTCATGGAAACGGTCCGGTTGACCAGATTGCCCAGTGTATTCGCCAGATCCGAATTCAGGCGCTCCACCATCAGCTCCCAGGTGATTACGCCGTCATTCTCAAACGGCATCTCATGCAGCACGAAATAGCGCACCGCATCCACACCGAAGAAGTCCGCGAGCTCGTCCGCATAAAGGACGTTTCCTTTGGACTTGGACATCTTGCCGTCGCCCTGCAGCAGCCAGGGATGGCCGAACACCTGCTTCGGGAGCGGCTCGCCGAGCGCCATCAGGAAGATCGGCCAGTAGATGGTATGGAAGCGGATGATATCCTTGCCGATCAGGTGCAGATCCGCCGGCCAGTACTTTGCGTACTCCTCCGTCGATCCATCCACGTCATATCCCGCAAAGGTCGTATAGTTGGTCAGCGCGTCCAGCCACACATAGACTACGTGCTTCGGATCAAAATCAACCGGGATGCCCCAGGAGAAGGATGTGCGGGAAACGCACAGGTCCTGCAGGCCGGGAAGAAGGAAATTGTTCATCATCTCATTCTTCCTGGAAACCGGCTGGATGAACTCCGGATGCGTATTGATATGCTCGATCAGACGGTCCGCATATTTGCTCATTTTGAAGAAATACGCCTCTTCCTTCGCCTTGGTGACCGCGCGGCCGCAGTCCGGACATTTGCCGTCCTTCAGCTGGCTCTCCGTCCAGAAGGACTCGCAGGGCGTACAGTACCAGCCTTCATAGGCTCCCTTGTAGATATCGCCCTGGTCATAAAGCTTTTTAAAGATCTTCTGAACCTTGCGCTCATGCGCCGGGTCCGTCGTGCGGACAAAGCGGTCATAGCTGGTATTCATCAGATCCCAGATGCGGTGGATCTCACCCGCCGCCTCATCGACAAACTGCTGCGGGGTGATTCCTCTCTCCTGGGCTTTCAGCTCAATCTTCTGCCCATGCTCATCCGTACCGGTCTGGAACTTTACGTCATAGCCCTCCGCTCTCTTCCGGCGGGCGATCGCGTCTGCCAGAATAATCTCGTAAGTATTGCCGATATGCGGCTTTCCTGACGCATACGCGATGGCAGTAGTAATATAATAAGGTCCTTTATCAGCCATGGCCAAACCTCCTTGCGTTATCTGTTTCTGCTCCGTTCCTGTTCATGGTTTTTCACACAGCCGGACACAGACCGTCTTTACAGGCCGCATCCTGCGAATTTTAACCATGCTTTTCGCAGATTGTTTCCTATTTTACCCAGAAAGCAGGCAATTGTAAATAGCTTCCTCCCTGCCGTCGTCTGTCCCTTACGCAGTTCACAGATCTCCGGCAGTCCGACCCCCTGTCTGCATGGATCTGTCTGTACCATCCTATCTCATCCGGCGATTCGCAAGCACAGCGTCACGGATCGTTTCCGCGTTCGTAAATCCCTCTTCCTTTAATTCATAAGCCGCTTCATTCAGCGCCTTTTCGAATCCGTTCTGCAGACGGTCAAAGCGCTTCATCGCCGCCTTTTTTCCAAGATGGACCTTCTCCGCCTGGTTCGCAAAAGATTCCCTCGTAATCTCATCAATGGAATACTTTCCGTCAATTGAAACGGACATTTCTCTTGTACTTCCGTCGTAGACAACCGTACTGATCACATCATACAGGGGCGCCAGCCGGATATTCCTCAAATCCTCCGAATACAGCAGCGACAGGTTCTTGATATGGTTATCGGAATTCCCGATGATATAATCATACACCAGGTATTCCCACATCTTCAGCATATCCTGAAGGGGCCGGGCCGTCTTCGCCCGGATGATCTGAAAGACCCCGCTCAGATAGTCGGCCCGATGATTCTCATATTTCTCGCCTGCAGGAATCCCCATTGCCTGGGCAAAATCTTCCTGATGCAGACGGTAAGGTCTCCGAAGACCGCTGATCCGGTCTGCTTCATCAGCGATTATCCGATCGTAGCGCGCTGTCGCGAACAGTACCTCTCCGTCGGAACCGCCGCCTATATTTATAATAAAGCTGTCGGGCGTCTCAATACCGAGCTTTTTCGCCGTCCGGAGAGCCAGCTGCTCATTCACGACGATATTCCTGAGTCTCACATGGCTCTGTTTCACGATATGTGTGCTCGCTGCCGCTCCCTTGGGCAGATACCATCTTCCGGAATCCGGTTCATAATACAGACCGACTTTACCGGAGGCGCCGGTGAGGGAGAGATGACACTGCACAACGATATTTACAGCCTCCGTAGCGCCTTCCCCGGCAAGCTCCTTCACACGCGCGTCATCCAGAAGCTCATAGCTTCCCTCCTCCGGAGAAAGCGCGCCGTCCGTCACCTGAAGGGCGCCGAGACATTCGCTGCCCAGCGCCGCGAGGATGGAAAGATAGTCATTTTCCTGCACCTTCAGTCCGGCGGCAACGGTTCTTCGGGTAAACCCTTCCGGAAGGAGCCCTTCAAAAAAGGTTTTTGTCCGGTCCTCATCAAATGCCTGCTCCTGAAGCGGCAGGCTCACCGAGATCGGAGCCGCGCCTTCCATTTCCAGGTAGGAATCCAGATAACGGAAGCGGGCCCGGCCTCTTCCGCTTTCCAGCAGCTGCCCTGCCGGAAGCATCTTCCCGCAGCGTTCAACCGATACATTCAGATCACTCATATATTTCTCCGTCACTGTCCCCGGACACTGAGATCGATATCCAGGCCGAGAACATTCGCAAGCATGATCGCTTTTTCAAGCTCCGTCGTCTTTTTCCCGTTTTCCAGATTGGATATAAAGCTCGCGCTCAGACCCGTTACCTCTGAAATATACTCCTGGGTATATTTCAGATCCTTCCGGCGTTTCTGTATTGCTTTCCCAAATGCGGCAGAGCTGGTTATCTTCATCCCGCTGTTCTCCTCTCCCTGCGCCGCACCCTCATAACCGGCCTTCCCTCCTGCAGGAAAAGCATATAAGAATAATTCCGGCGCTGTTACCACAGTATAATAAAGCCGAGCGGCTATATTGTGACGCAGATGTGAAAAAATAGCCGTTCGGCTATCTTTTCACATATTTATCATAATATAGCCGTTCGGCTATGTCAATTATGATCAGGCAATCTGCTGCTTCCGCCTCTTTCGCGGAAGATCACCAGCGGCAGGCGCTCTCATCCGGATTCTCGGGAATCTTCTTTGTACAGGTAACCGCAAGGCATCCCGGGCCGGTATGACAGGAGATAGACAGGGACAGCGGCTGCATCACAATCTTCTTTCCCGGATAAATCCGGGCGATCTCCTCCGTCCACTCCGTGACCTCATCCCGCATCAGGCCGGAATACGCACCGGAGATCCAGACCTTGTCCAGATCATTTTCCAGATGAAAACGGTCGCGGATGTCATCCTCAATCGCCTTAAGCATCACGCTCTTGGACATCTTCATCGTCCTGCACTTGGCGTACGCGTCCAGCTTCTCCCCCTGGATCTGCAGGACCGGCTTAATCCTTAGAAGCGTGCCCATGGCTGCGGCTGCGGCTGTTACGCGGCCTCCCTTCCGCAGATATTTCAGCGAAGGAACATAGATATAGATGCTGGATTCGAATTTTGTTTTCTCCAGATATTCCCGGATCTGAGCGGCTCCCCAGCCCTGTGCTGCAAGCGCCTGGGCGTCCAGGACAGACTGGCGCTGCGTGACGGAAATCCTCTGGTTGTCAACAACCTGAACCCGTCCGTCGAAATCCTCCGCCAGCGTCTTTGCGGTGATGCAGGAAGAAGACAGGCCGCTGGACATCGGAATATAGACTACCTCGTCATGCGTCTCAAGCAGCTCCTTCCAGCGGTCCAGGACGTCGCCCACAACCGGCATGGAGGTGTGGATCTCGGCGTCCGCCTCCAGATGTTCATAAAACTGTTCCTGCGAGAGGGTAATATCCTCATAGAACAGCTCGTCATTGATATAAAAAGGCATCGGCAGGACGGAGACCCCGAGTTCTTTTCCTGCTGCCTGCGTAATTCCGCTGTTGCTGTCTGTCAGAATTGCAACCTTACTCATATCCCATACTCCCCGGATTATTATCAATACCATCTCTGGCAGAAATATCTTATCAGAAAAAAAGAGCCCGCGCCATATACAAACACTGTCAAATGTTCTATGGAGTCACTATTCACGGCTCTCCGAACATCAGGCCTCCTGCCATCTGTGTTTCCATAAAGCTTCCGGCGGACGTTCAGCAGAACAAAAAAACAGCCCCCCGGCCGCCGGTCACTCCGGCAGACAGGAAGCTGCTGTAAATCTGAATGGTATTCTGTTTTCCGGATGGCTGCCGGACAGGAAATCTGCCTCTTCTCCTCCTGCATCTCTTCTGACTTCCACAGGGGGTCTTCAGCCGACGTTCAGCAGAAACTTTCTGGCTTCGCGGTCAGAACTGACCTTCTCAATCCTGGCGCCCAGCTGCTGCAGCTTGCCCTCAAAATTCTCGTAGCCGCGCTGGATATAGACGATATCGTCGATCGTCGTAATGCCTTCCGCCGCCAGTCCCGCAATTACCAGGGCTGCTCCGGCTCTCAGATCCGGCGCGCTGACACGGGCTCCCATCAGTCCCTTTACTCCGGAAATGATGGCCGTATTCCCTTCCACCTTGGAAACCGCGCCCATGCGGGCGAGCTCATCCAGGTATTTAAAGCGGTTCTCGAAGATACTCTCCGTAACGATGCTGGTACCTTCCGCCATCGCCAGGGCAACCGCGATCTGCGGCTGCATATCCGTCGGATAGCCCGGATACGGAAGGGTCTTTACATTGGCCGCGCTGAGGCGCTCCGGAGCGATCACGCGCACGGCGGTGTCAAACTCCTCCACCTCGCAGCCGATCTCCAGCAGTTTGGAAATCGTCGCCTCCAGATGCTTGGGGATGACGTTCTTCACGACGATATCCCCGTGCGTACATGCCGCGGCAAACATGAAGGTTCCGGCTTCAATCTGATCCGGGATGATCGAATATTCGGTTGCGTGAAGCTTCTCCACGCCGTTGATGCGGATGATGTCCGTACCGGCGCCTTTGATGTTGGCGCCCATGCTGTTCAGGAAGTTGGCCACGTCGACGACGTGAGGCTCTTTGGCGCAGTTCTCAATTACTGTACGCCCTTCCGCCATGGAAGCCGCCATCATGATATTGATCGTCGCGCCGACAGATACGGTATCCAGGAAGATATGCCTTCCGCGCAGCTGCGGGGCAACCGCGCAGATGCTTCCGTTAACAATGGAAACCTTCGCGCCCAGCGCCTTGAATCCCTTCAGGTGCAGGTCGATCGGCCGGCTTCCGATATTGCATCCGCCCGGAAGCGGAACCTCCGCCTTCTTATACTTGCCCAGAAGGGCTCCGAGCAGATAATAGGAAGCGCGGATCTTTTTGATATATTCGTACTCAATGCTCACATCGCCGATACCGGAGCCGTTGATCTTCACGATATGCGGGGAAAGGCGTTCTACTTTGACGCCGATCTCCGACATGGCCTCCAGCATGACATTAATATCTCTGACATCCGGCAGATTCTCGATCAGGACTGTCTCGTCCGTCATGATCGACGCCGCCAGGATTCCAAGGGCAGCGTTCTTCGCTCCGCCGATCTCGACTTCTCCGTGCAGCGGACAACCACCCTTAATGATATACTGTTCCATACATTACCTCAGCAGATTATTAATTATTTATCTTTCCGCAGCCGCCCTTACAGCAGCGGAAAACTCCCCGGTATCAGTTTAAAGCTATGTACTTTCATGTCTGCCGCGCCGCTCCCACTGGCGTAAACAAACAGACCGGCAGTTATTGCCCGTCGACTGTATTATACTCACTTTTACAGGTAATGTAAACGATGAATCAAAATTCCAGATGATTTCAGTGCCGGACCGGAATATACGGCGGAATTTTCAGCAATCTTCCATAAAATATAAGACGTAAATCCTCACTTTTTACCACATCTTCACTAATCCGGATCTGAAAACAAACACACGGTCTGTTTTGAGTCCCTTCCCCGCACAGACCATCTCCCAGTCAAAACCGCTGAGCGGAGAAATGAGAAAAGCAGACTGCCTTATCTTTTCTTCTTTCTGCGCACGCTGAATCCAAAACTTCCCAGTTTCCTGCCCAGCGCAAAATATTCTCCATGCGAATAAACTGCCAGGCCTGCCCTGTTCAGCTCAAATCTCCCATTCTCATCAAGCCTGTCCTCATCGATGTCGACCGCTTCCACCCGGGCCAGAAAGATATGATGCGAACCGGGCGTAAGCTTCTGCACAACCCGGCACTCAATATTGACCGGGCTCTGCGCAATCAGCGGCGCAGAGGAAAGTCTGGCGGCAGGCAGCGCGCTCAGTCCCGTTTCAAGGAACTTGTCCGTATCTCTCCCGGATTTTACCCCGCAGAAATCGCAGGCTTTAATCAGCTCCTCCGTCACCAGATTGATTACAAATTCTCCTGTCTCATCGATGATTCCGTAAGAATAGCGGGACGGCCGCAGGGAAATGGACACCATCGCGGGATCCGTGCAGACGGTCCCGGCCCAGGCAACCGTAAC
The DNA here is from genome assembly GCA_902779575.1 of uncultured Lachnospiraceae bacterium. Lineage (GTDB taxonomy): Bacteria > Bacillota > Clostridia > Lachnospirales > Lachnospiraceae > Porcincola. Next base: position 10,337 of record CACZBW010000023.1, on the reverse strand, counting down.
AATATCCGGCCGCTCTCCCGCCCTGGCACAGCTGACCATAACCGCGGGAAGCGGATAAAGCATATTTCCGGCCTTCCAGACCGCCTTCTTATGGCTCCCTGCCCGCTTCACAGCCCGGTCCGCTTTTTCTCTCCCGGCTCCCGTCTTCCCCCTGCCGTTCCTGCTGCTTCGGCCTGTACTCATGTCTCCTCCGCTTCTCTGGCCAGAGCCGCCATGATGCCGGGGACAACCTGCTTTTTGCGGGATACGACGCCTTTCATGACCGCCACGTTCTCCTCAACCGGTACATCAAAGGCGTCTTTCACGATCATCTCGGCCTTATTCCCGTAACAGAGCATGGTCGTGGTCTCCTCGATGATGTCGGTCAGCATGAAGAAGGCAAGATCCAGGCCTTTCTCTTCATAAGCCTTCTCAATAAACGGTTTCATGCGCTCGCGGATCTCATGAAGTTCCTCCTCGCTCATGGAAGTAATCTGGCCGATCCCGATCGTGATCTCCTCTGTATCAAAAGTCTTGAAGTCCGTATAGAAAATCTCGTCGTCCGTCTTGCTCCGCAGATCGGAGCCTGCCGCGAACATCGCCTTTGCGAAGGGTTCGATCTGAATTCCTGCAGTCTGCGCAAGTTCCTCGGCCGCCGCCCGGTCCACCGCCGTGCAGGTCGGGGAACGGAAAACCAGGGTATCCGACAGGATCGCGCTGCACAGAAGCCCGGCGATTTCTTTCGGGATATCGATGCCGTACTCATGATACATCTGGTAAATGATCGTCGCCGTGCATCCTACCGGCTGATTGCGGAAAAATACCGGATTCATGGTCTGCAGGGTACCCAGCCTGTGATGATCGATAATTTCAAGAATCTCCGCGTTGTCCACATTGTCGACCGCCTGGGATACCTCATTGTGGTCCACCAGGATCAGTTCCCTCTTGCGCACGCCCAGCAGGTTCCGGCGGGAAATCATGCCGATATAGCTGCCATGCTTGTCCAGGATCGGGAAATCACGGTAACGCTTCTTGGACATGATCTCCCGGATCTGATCCGTATAATCCGACATACGGAAAGTGACCAGTCCGTCGCTCTTCATGAAAAAATCGACCGGCATAGCCTGGTTGATCAGCCTGGCAACCGTATAGGTATCCAGCGGACTGACAATCACGGCCGTCCCGTGTTCTTGCGCCATATGCTGGATCGTACGGGAAACGGCGGCTCCCAGACATACCACGATGCATCCTGCGCCTGCCAGGATCGCCATCAGCTGCGATTCATAGCGGTTTCCCAGGATAACCATATCTCCTTCATTGATATAGTTCTCCATTACGTCCGGATTCGCGGCTGCAATGATTACCTTCCCGCTGTCAAAATCCGTATCCGGATTCCCTACGACCATCTCCGCTTCCAGGGTCTGAAGAATGTTCCGGTAGGGCGTTTTTGCCACGGCGACGATACCGGCGTCATTTTCATCCATGTAGGATTTTGCGATATCGTTGATCGTAATTACGCCTTCCAGACGGTTCTTTTCCCCCGTCACAGGAAGCGTAACCACATTCTGTGTCTTCATCAGATTCCATGCGTCTTTCACGGAAATCTTGCGGTTCACTCCGGGAGTGCGGTGAATCTCCATATCTTTGACGCGGGTTCCGATATTGTCGATGTAGAGCGGCTGCTGAAAATGGAAATAGTCCAGAACATACTGCGTTTCCCCTGATACAGCCCCCGCCCGGCAGGCAAGATATTTCTTGGGTCCGTCCGGTCCCTGCAGCTGCTGTTTAAAATACGTATATGCAAGCGCCGAACAGATCGAATCCGTATCCGGATTTTTATGACCCGTAATGCAGACTGTCCGCTTTCCGGCTTTGTGGCCGGTTCTGGTTAATTCCTGATAAACCGGGTTTATAGTCTCTTCCATAATGCACGCCTCTCCCCTCATATCTGTTTATACGGCAGTTCCTCCGCCACCGGCGCACGGTGCTTTTACACTTTCTGACGCTCTTTCCCTGCGTGCGTCTGCCGGTATTCTGTGCTTACACACGCTGTCTCTCTGTCTGTGTATCCGTACGCCTTCCGGCACTTATGTCTCTGCGCTTTCCCTATCGCTCGATCCCTCCGCGCGCCTTCTGGCCGCGGGAGATCGGATGCCGGATCATCCGGATCTCCGATATATAATCGGCTCTCTTCAGCAGTTCTTCTCCGGGATCGCGTCCGGTCAGGATAACCTCCAGATTCTGAGGCCTGCTGTCCAGAAAATCCGTCAGCAGCTTCTCATCGAGAAGCCCTGCCCGGACCGCGTAGAGAACTTCATCCAGAAAGAGCATGTCGTAATTTCCCGAAGATACCATCCGGCGCAGCAGGCGGAGCCGCTCCTCATAAAATTCTTTGTGAAAGCGCCTCTCCTCCTTTGACATCTGGCGGCTGAAACGCTCCGTATCCATCCCGTCGAGAAATTCCACATTGGGAGACCCCTCCAGGATTTTTCTTTCACTCGAGGAATTGTCCTTCAGAAACTGATAGATCAGAACTTTATAGCCGAAGCCCGCAGCCCGGCAGCACAGGCCCATGCCGCAGGTGGTTTTTCCCTTCCCGTCTCCGCAGTAGATGTGAACCAGTCCCGGTCCATTCCTTATTATCTGGCCTTCTTCATTCCCGCCGGACATAGCTCTCCCCCGTCTTCGTCACAGCCGCATTGACCGGACTTATCCTTTTACGGCAATCGCCTCAATCTCAACCAGAGCTCCCTTCGGAAGCGCTGCCACCTCGAAAGCTGCTCTTGCCGGGCAGTCCTTCGTAAAGAACTGGGCATATACCTCATTCATGGCCGCAAAATCGCCGATATTCTCCAGCAGGACAGTTGTTTTCACGACATTTTCCAGATCCGCGCCGGCTGCCTGGAGAATAGACCGGATATTTTTCAGAGACTGTTCTGTCTGGGCCGCGATATCATCCCCGGCAAACTCTCCTGTCTCCGGATCGATCGGAAGCTGGCCTGACACAAAAATAAATTCGCCGGATGCCGCAACAGCCTGTGAATACGGGCCGATCGCCGCAGGTGCCTTTTCAGTATGGATTACTTTACTCATTAAAACCTCCTTCTCCGGGAAATACTTCCCGCCTCTTTTTCCGGGTACTTTGCTCCCCGTTTCATCTCTTTTCTTCGGGATACTTCGCTGTCCTGTCCCCCTTCTTCCGGGGTCTCTCTGTTCCGTGCCTTTCCTTTCGGGTTGTTTTCTCCCCGGTCCGTAAACAGCTCATTCAGTATTATATTATCACGGATCTTTCTTTGATTCTATCATGGTTTCCTTCCCGTGTCCGCTATCCCGGGCAGATTTCCTGAAAAGCGTCCGGCTTATTATGAACGCTGCAGGTTTTTTCGCGGCGATGCTGTTCTTCGGGCGGACAGCCGCTCCTTCGACCGCTCACGTTTCGCCGTATTCTTCAGGAGGGATGGTCTGTTTCTTTCATTTATGCTATGATGCTTGTAATATTCTGAAAAATATCTGTCCGGAGGAAAATAATATGGAGAAAACTGTTCGGGAAACAATTGCTCAGAGTAATTCTGTGCTTATCACAGACCCGGAAGAAAAACAGAAGATCGCCAGAAGCATTCTGGAAGCGCTTCAGGACTGGTTCGCCATAACGGAATCCCGCGAAGAATATATCCGCAGCAGTGCAGGGCAGCCGTTTTTTGCCGCCTTCATGGAGAATTCCCCTGTCGGATTTCTCTGTCTGAAAGAAACCGGAGACGCCACCGTCGAACTGGCGGTTATGGGCGTGCTGAAAAACTGCCACCGGCAGGGAATCGGAAAAAACCTTTTTTCTGCCGCAAAGGAATACGCTGTGAAGCAGGGCTATGAATTCATGCAGGTAAAGACGGTCCAGATGGGGCTTTATGATGATTATGACGCCACCAACCGCTTCTACCAGGCACTCGGCTTCAGAGAACTGGAAGTTTTTCCCGGCCTCTGGGACGAAGCCAATCCCTGCCAGATCTACGTCATGTCCCTGCGCCGGCAGCAGACATTTCAGGATCTGGTCAGCCGCCGCCGCAGCTACCGCGGAAGATTTAAGCCCGGCCGGGTTCCCAGGGAGGATCTCACAGCGATTATGCAGGCCGGACTGGACGCCCCTTCGGGCTGCAACAAACAGACGACCAGCCTGATCGCCGTGGATGATCCAGAGCTCCTTGAAAAACTGCGCGCAGTGATTCAGCCTCCCGTGGGCGAAACTGCCCCTGCGATCATCTGCGTACTGACCAGGCGTATTACAGCCTACCGCGACCGGTGTTTCTCCGTTCAGGATTATTCGGCAGCCATAGAAAATATGCTGCTCGCGGCAGCTTCGCTGGGCTACGGAAGCTGCTGGTATGAAGGACATATCACAGATACAGACCGGATCGGAGATCAGATGGCTAAAATTCTGGGCGTACCTGAGGAATATGAACTCGTCTGTTTTCTGCCTGTCGGCATCCCGGAGTCCGCGGCAGTACCCCCTAAGAAAAAATCATTCGAAGAACGTGCCTGCTTCAATGGATTTTTCCTGCATTGAAACAATTTTTGAGTCGTGCTATGATGGTGCGCAGTAAATTGAATGAGAACAGACGCGCTTCGATAAGACACGGAGCGCCTCATGCATAAAAAACTGAACAGGTATCAGATGAAAAAGAAAGATCTTATATATCCGGCGCTCATGGCTGCCCTGGCCGGACTGTCCGTGAACGCCGCTTCTGCAAAATCAGCAGAACCGGAGGCAGATTTTATCGACATCTTCTCGACCGGGCATCCGGTCCTCCAGAGCATGCTGAATGCGGAAGCAAAAGCGGAACAGGAAAAGGCGCAGCAGGAGTCCGAAGAAAACGCTTCCCTTGCCAGAGAAAAAGAATTGGAAGAGCGCGCCGCGGAAGAAGAGAAAAAAAAGAAAGAGCAGGAGATCTCAGACCTGCAGAAAGCACTGCATTTCAGTGAATTTCTGCTTCGTATGAGAAAAGCTCCCATTCTCATCGGCGAGATAAAGGGGAATGAATACTCCGATGCTTTCCCGAATGGTCCTGAGGCAGAGAGGGAATCTGAAACAGAGCCGGACAGCGAATCCGAATCCGGACCGGCTGCAGAGACAGAGCCGGCCGTTGAAAGCGAATCCGGACCGGCTACAGAGACAGAGCCGGTCATTGAGAGCGAATCCGAAACGGAATCCGGGGAAGAAGCCGGCAGGGAAGCCGAATCTGAACCGGCATCCGTAACGGAAACCGGCAGCGAAGAGGAATCTGAACCGGAACCCGAAACAAAAACCGGCAGTGAAAAAGAATCTGAGCAGGCCTCTGAGACAATGCCGGCCGTTGAAAGCGAATCTGAGACCGGGTCTGAAAGCGAAACCGAGTCTGAACCGGAAAGCGGGAACGAAGCTGGCAGAGCGTCCGGACCGGAGACGGGACCGGAAACAGAAACCGGCAGCGAAGCTGAATCGGACGAGGAGACTGAGACGGCGCCGGACAGGGGAACCGAATCTGGCAGCGAAGCTGATACAGAAGCGGAAACCGAAACAGAAAGCACAGATGATCCCCTCACCGCACTGAATCCGGAACTGGCGGAAGCATTCCGCACAGATCTCGGCGGGCTCGTCGCGGACGCGATGAACGAAACAGAGGCGGAAACCGAAGCAGAAAGCGCCGAAACGGCTGATTCGGAAGAAGATGAGGCCGCCGGCGAAAAAGCTGACGCAGGCAGGAAAGAAGCTGATTCAGACAGTAAAAAACCCGTTTCCGGCGCTAAAGAGGCGGACTCCGACGATGAAGAAACCGCTTCTGACAGGAAGAATGCTGAAGCTGACGCCGGCATCCTTGAAGAAAGCGAAACGGAGTGGGAATCTGTCTCCGCTTCTGACATCGAACTCTCTTCCGAAGCAGAATCAGAGATCATATTCACGCCTGTCGAAATGGGAAGCGGAATCAATACCACCATCCCGCTTCCGGAGGAAACTGACGCCGCCGTTCAGGAGGCGGCAGCTGTTGAGGCCGGCGCCGGGGCTCAGGAGCCTTCCCCGGAAGGAAGTACAGAAGCGGGCGGCGAAAGCAGACCGGAAACAGATCCGAACGCTGCAGGTGAATCCGAAGCCGCGCAGGCGGAAGTCCCCGCGCAGGATATCCGGCCGCGCCACGCGGCGATCGCCGTACCGCAGATTCAGAATATGAACAGCGCCCGTATCTGCCTTTATGACTACAGAATGCTGCGCTCCTACCCGCTGGCGGTCCTGCCGAAGGATATGCATATCCTGTATGATCAGATTCGTGAGACTGTCTCCGTCTGCGATGGAACCTGGTCCGTCTATATAGGAAATCTTTCGACCGGCCAGGCCCTGGTTGTCGGAGACCGGCCCATGAAATCAGCCAGCGTCATGAAACTGTTCATCATGGCGGCGGTCTATGACCGGATTGACCAGGGGAACCTGGAACGCACAGAGGAAACAGTGAGCCTCATCCGGAGCATGATCACAGATTCCAGCAATGAAGCCGCCAACCGCCTTCTTCTGAAACTGGGAGACGGAAGCTACGCGGAAGGCGTCGCGGCCGTCAACCGTTTCGTGCAGCTGCACGGATACAGCTCCGGGACGCATGAATACAACGGCTTCCAGGACAGTTCCTCCTACGTCGACCCAAGCCATTTTAATCAGATTATGGCGAAGGATATCGGACTGCTCCTGTCGCGAGTTTATTACCGGGAATTCATTTCCAGGTCTGTCTGCAACGAGATCGAATCGATGATGCTCGATCAGAAAACCCGTTACAAGATTCCGAAAGGGATTCCGGAAGGCATCCTGGTCGGAAATAAAACCGGCGAGATGGACTCCGTACAGAATGACGCAGCCGTCATTTACGGCCGGAACGTCGACTTTGTTGTAGTCGTCCTCTCCATGGATGTATGGGACAAAGATGCTGCCTGCCAGGATATCCAGGAAATCTCCAGAATCGCATATGACTTTTTTGAGGATTGATCCCGGATCTCCGGTCAGAAAAGCATCCGGCATACAGAAAGACACAGACTGCGGGGACAGGTAGAAATATGAAAATATGGGCGAAAGAGTGGAAGAACAATCAAATGCTCCGGGATATCACCATCGAAGACTGCAGCGATGAGACCCGGACCCATAAAGTCTTCAATGCTTTGGAGCAGGTCTGCTATGAATTCGATCTCCCGAAGCCGCTCTGGCTGGATTCTACCGTGCGGGACTTCCGGAAACACGCCCGCTGCCGTTTTTACCAGGACAGTTTTGTGGAAGAGATTCCCTTCCAGTATCTGGAACTGCAGGTTATAGAGGAGGATTAGGCAAACGCCGTTCCCGGTCTTTTAAAAATCTAGATACGGAATATTTCCCTGAATAAAGGAGCCAGAAAAACATGAAAAAAATCGGTATCATCGGCGCCATGGAAGTGGAAGTCGAGGCACTGAAAAAAGATATGCAGATTTCCTCCGTCATCAGAAAAGCGCAGATGGAATTCTGCGCCGGAATACTGAACGGGATGGAAGCGGTTGTCGTGCGGAGCGGCGTCTGCAAGGTCAATGCCGCCGTCTGCACCCAGATCCTGATCGATGACTTTGGAGTGGATGCCATCATTAACACCGGGGTTGCCGGTTCTCTGAACGCGGACATCAATATCGGAGACATCGTCATCTCCACCGACGTGGTCCACCATGATGTGAACGCCGTCACATTCGGCTATGCGCCGGGCCAGATCCCGCAGATGAACGTCTTCTCTTTTCAGGCAGACGAAGCGCTTGCCGAAAAAGCGGCTGCTGTCAGCCGCAAAGTCAATCCCTCCCTGCAGGTGTTCCGTGGCCGGATCGTCTCCGGCGACCAGTTCGTCGACCAGCCGGAAGTGAAAAAGCGCCTGATCGATACCTACCATGCTTTCTGTACAGAGATGGAGGGCGCAGGAATCGCGCAGGCCGCATACCTCAACGGAGTTCCCTTCATCATCATTCGGGCGATCTCCGATAAAGCGGATCAGTCCGATATGATGGACTATCCTGTTTTTGAGGTTCAGGCTGCACAGCATTCCATCCGCCTGGTAAACGCACTTCTGGGAGAACTGAAGAAACGCTGATTCTCTCAATTTAAAAGCTCCTGACGGCTTCACCCGGTTTCTACCGTGACTATAGGGAAACGCTGATATAATCTTTGTTTCCTTAGTCACGGGATTTCTTTTTTCCCCGGATCTGCGGGCTTTTTCCCATCTTCTCCTTCATCCGGTTCATCGGGCTCTGTCTCCAGCGCTCCAGCAGCACCTTTTCCCGGAGATTTTTATTTCTCTTCTGCAGCCTGCGGTTTTTCTGCTGTAGCTTCAGAATCTTCTCATTTCCGTTCCTGTTCGCAACAAAAAGGCAGCGGTTGTAGACGTCCGCGATCTCCTCCACAGAGAAGGTCCATTCTTCGTACTCCCGGTCAAGATCATCCGTGGGAAACAGCGGCGGAATCTGATCCGTTTCCGCATCCGGATACACATATCTGCGGGCGGTCTCCTCGTTCGTCTTTTCATAGGCGCGGAGAAACTCTTTTCTCTCTGCGCTGGAAAATGCATTCCGTCTCTTCAGCTTCCCCTCCTGCTCAAATTCCCGCTGTACCTCCCATAGGCTGCTGTACAGGAACCCGGTGGAACGGTTCTGAAAGAGCGACCGGTTCATCAGGCGCTTTGCCTCAAGCACGCAGTCCGACATGCTGCTGTTGCTCTCCTCCGGGAATTCAAAGCCGTCATCCGGCGTCAGGCCGACGATCCCGAGGAAATCATATACGATGGAACCGTTTTCAAAACGGCTGCGGTCATAAGGACGGACAATCATATTTTCAGCGCCGACCCCTTCCGCAATCAGATCCAGCTGCGCACAGTAGTCGAGTTTCGTATGCGCCAGGCCGAACTCTTCTGCAAACTGGCGGAAGAGACGGGTCTCGTCACGCTTTTTCACCTTCTGCGCCCAGTAGGAATACAGGTACTGATCCTGTCTTCTCAGATATACGATAATTTTGAGATCAATATCATTCTCTTTCAGGAAAGAGGCAAATGTACGCCAGAAATGTTCCCTTCCCTCGCTGCAGTATCCCCCCTGTGTCCACAGAGATTCTTCCGAAAGAATCATATGCGGAAACTGTTCAGCCGCAGACAGCAGCTGCGGCATCGCCTTCTTCCGGTTTTCATCGTCTGACGGATCCATCTCGCGGGCAAGCCACAGGGCGTTGCGCGTTTCGCTGGCGTCCGGATATACAAATCCGAAATCCGGATAAGTCCACCCTTTTTTCTCCAGAGCTTCTCTGTTTGTAACCAGAAACAGCTGGATCGCACTGGTTCCCGTCTTCGGCGTTCCAATATGAAGAAACAGAACAGACTTAGCCATAATAAAACCTCCCTGCGCAGATCTTTCCTGCGCCGCTCCAAACTCATTCTGATGAAAACGTTCCGCACCCGCCTCTTCTGTATGCCATACAGAAATACGCCTGTATGCCTGTCAAACCGGCGTCCGGATACAGTGCGGAAAGCGCTTTTATCACCGCAATCACATTATACTTTCTATAAAATCGAAACTCAACCGGAAAGAAAGGCCGCTGAAAATAAAAAACAGCGTATGCTTTTCAGCACCGCCGTCAAAAAGGAGAAAAAGGATAAAAAAGATGCCCAGGGCCGGAATCGAACCAGCGACATAAGGATTTTCAGTCCTCCGCTCTACCAACTGAGCTACCTGGGCATAGAGTTGCGGGAGTAGGATTTGAACCTACGACCTTCGGGTTATGAGCCCGACGAGCTTCCAGACTGCTCCACCCCGCGCTATCTTAAATTGAAAAGCAGAAAACTGGTTGATCAGATTCTGCTCTGAATGGGTGGCGGTGGATTCGAACCACCGAAGCAATTTGCAGCAGATTTACAGTCTGTCCCCTTTGGCCACTCGGGAAGCCACCCATAATCATATTCTTGAACGGTATGTATTCTACACTATCCCATAGAGTATTGCAAGCTCTAATTGTGTGGCTCACATACCAAAGCCGATGATCGGACTCGAACCGATAACCTGCTGATTACAAATCAGCTGCTCTGCCAATTGAGCCACATCGGCAATTGCCTGCTTTCTTCACACCCTCAGGTGTTCTGAACGACCCCGACCGGGTTCGAACCGGTGACCTCCGCCGTGACAGGGCGGCGCTCTAACCAACTGAGCCACGGGGCCTCATACCTTGAAAACCGCATACAAAATCTTTTATCCAGACATTTATCCGTTCCCCTGAACCGATATCAGGGATAAGCGTGCGACCGATTAGTAACAGTCAGCTCCGTACATTACTGCACTTCCACCTCTGTCCTATCAACCTC
>CACZBW010000022.1 GCA_902779575.1 uncultured Lachnospiraceae bacterium | reverse complement strand
GATCTGGCTCTGCTTGAGGCAATGGGATTTATTCCTGAGAAAACCTACCCTCTGTGAGCCAAATCCTGGCTCATATGTACAGAAACATCAATGACTGTGCTTAGACACGCAAAGGACAGCTTCGGAAACGAAGAACTGGTGGCTGCCATGGCGGCCGCCCATCAGGACAGCGGCAGGGAAAGCTTTATCAGAGTGCTCGATCTGATTGTAAAGAGGATCGCCGAGCAGGGGGAATTTATTCTGCCTGTTCAGCTGTCCCAGTCTGCTTTTGATATGCTGGGAGATCTGAATAAAGTCAAGGCAGGCGATACGCTTCAGGCTGCGGAGGAAATCCGTATGAAGCCGCAGACGATTATAGACAATAATGGCAGGCTCTGGTATGTTGTATTTACCGACCACAACGAAGCATGTAAGGGGGAAGCATCTTCCTCAATCAACCAGCCCATGAAGGATATTCTGGAGACCGCATTGGCGGCGGAGGATAAAGAAGGACTGATTATAAATCCCTGGGAGAATCCTATCGTCCTGGATAAGAGCATGCTGAAGATGGTGCTTGACGCTTCCTGACCGAATAATCATATTTATTTCGATATCGGGGTTATTAAAAAGCCGGACGTAGAGTGCATTTATGATCCGGACGGTAACAAGATTGAGTTTACGGAGTATTCAATATTGTCTTTGCAGTAATAAATAATGATGTAAAGGAGGAGAAGAATCATGCTGCATGAAATTAGTTTCAAGTCTTTCAATGAACGTGATGAGGTTCAGGGATGGGTGTATGTGCCGGCATGCGAACCGAAAGGAATCATACAGTTGATTCATGGCTTTGGCGAACACTCCCGCCGGTACTTCCATATGATTGTCGCATTTATGGATGCAGGATTCATAGTTGCGGCGGATGACCATGTAGGCCATGGAAAAACAGCAGTCGTCAATAATACTTGGGGTGACTGGGGGAATAAGGGTGCGCACACGATGATGGAAGATGAGCATATCCTGACAGGAATCGTGAAGAAGATTTACCCGGATCTTCCGTATTTCCTTTTTGGACACAGCATGGGTTCCTTCATTGCCAGGGATTATATCGCGAAGTATGGGAATGAACTGAAAGGCGTAACGATATGCGGAACCTGCGGGGCACTGCCTTCCCTTCAGGAGGCTATGGCTGCAGTGAGAGAAGCAGTGGACGCCGGAAAGGGTGACGAATCCGATCCGGCGTTTACAGGCATGCTGTTCGGATTTATGTTCTCACGTATCGAAGAGCCGGTGAAGCTTGGCAATGAGTGGATCTGCCACAGTCCATGGGTGCAGAATGACCATGCAGCGGATCCGTTTGACGCATTTACAAAACCGACCAACAACCGTTCCATGCTGTATTTCTGTGAGATGATGGGCTGTATCCAGGGAACGGAATGGGCCGCTAAGGTCCCGAAAGAACTGCCGATTTACAACATCGGCGGCGACCTGGATCCTGTGGGCAACTGGGGAGAAGGCGTATATCAGACAACGAACTGGCTTGCAGGCACAGGCCATAAGGTAACCACAAAACTCTATTCCGGATACCGCCATGAGATCCACAATTATGATGAGATCAAGGCAGAAGTAGAAGCGGGGATTATTGATTTCTTTATGAAAAACCTGTCGTAATCAGCGGCATGGCTTATAAAAACGGGGGATCTCTGTGCGCCGGGCGAATCAGTACGCTTTGGATGGAAGAATTCCCGGCGCGGAGCGGCCGGGCAGATCCCGGGCGATTCCGGAAGACACAGTCAGACATAGCTGGCTATCCGGTTTACAAACGATATGCCTGGTTTCGAAACGAAACCGGGCATATTGCTTTTTATTCCTGTTATTCTGTATTATGGTTTTATCAGAGTCGACGCTGATGAATGAGGGAAGAGGTCATGGATAATACGGATCTTAGGATATTGAACCTTTTAAAAGGAAACGCCAGGATGAGCTTTCAGGAGATTGGAAACGCGGTTGGAATGTCCAGAGTCGCTGCAAAGAAGAGAGTGAAAAAGCTTGAGAAGGAAGGAATCATCCGTGGATATAATACCTGCATCTATCGTGAGGATGAAATCACGCTGTTTATTGATATCGTGACGGTTCCCGGGAAGTATGAGGATGTTTTGAAATATGTCACTGCCCATACTGCGTATATCCGGCAGATCTTCCGTACAACGAAAGAGAACCATATCCATATGGTTGCAGTATCTGACCAGGCCTCAGATCTCAAGTATTTGACTAAGATGATCCGGAAAAATTGCAGCGACGGGATCGCAGAGATCCATTGTCACGCTGTAAAGGAGATCATCAAGGACGTTTACGGAGGAATAGGATATGAAAAACGATCAGCGTCAGAGCGTGATGGCAATCATGAACCGGATCGACGGGGTAAACCTTCATGAAAAGAAAGGCGGGAAGTTCCGCTTTTATATGAACCTGACGAGTATGATGAAAAATGAACCTATTGAATCGCTGGATTTGAGTGTAAGGTCATTCAACAGTCTGAAGAGAGCAGGGTTTCATACAATAGGGGATGTGGCACAGGCGGTAGCTTCCGGAAAGGAATTGAAGGGCATTCGTAATTGTGGGGCAAAGAGCGTGAGGGAAATCATGGAGCATCTGTTCCTGTACCAGTATAATTCTCTTCCACAAGAAAGGCAGAATAAATACCTTATTGAGGTTGTGATGAGGAACCTGAAATAACATAGCTTTCAGATTTATTTTCCTCACGCAGGAATCCGCTGTATACTGAAAATACAGACGGTATAATTTGCAGACATGGACGCACGCTGAACGGTTGAGATCATTTTTCAGAAACAGAAAGTCAGGTATCTGTGGCGGCAGGGAGAAGCATCCGGAAAAACCTCTCATCAGCCCGGACGAAGGTTCAACAAGGGAGAAAACATGGTTTATTACATTGATAACGAACTGATGATCCGAAATATGGAAGAAGCAGATGCCCGGATCTTTACTGATGAAGAGATAAAACAGGGCTGGCACACGGATATCTCCAAATTTCTGACAAGGCTTAAAGACCAGTCCGAGGGAATATGTATTTCCCTGACTGCTGTATATAGAGGGGCCCCTGCCGGGTATGTTAATATCTATATTACCCCTTCCGGCGGTCCATTCGGCGGCAAAGGATTGCCGGAGATCGTTGATTTTGGCGTACTGGAAAAATACCGGAGGAGGGGGATCGGCAGCAGACTGATGGACGCCGCTGAACAGCTTGCCGGGCAGTATGCCGATACGGTCTGGCTTGGCGTCGGCCTCCACAGCGGTTATGGAAGCGCACAGCGAATGTATGTCAAACGAGGCTATATCCCGGATGGAACGGGCGTCTGGTACCGGGATAAAGCCTGTGCACAGTATGAAACGGAAATCGCAAATGATGATGATCTTGTTCTGTTTCTTTCCAGGAACCTCTGCCGCAGACCCGCAGGCGCCGAACTGCGAATGCAGGATCCTGGTATTGAACCGGCAAAAATCTCATTGTGCCGGCCTGGAAGCCGATATTCCGGGCAGGTAATGGACTTCCGGGATGAATTAAAGCAGAATGGAGATGAATTCGATGGATGTGCCGGTCTGGAAGACTGTGCTTCCTTTGAGGAGTGGATTCGATTCGGGGACCGTCTGAGAGTTAAGTACAAAGAAGGCTATGTTCCCTCCGAAGTCTTTCTGGCAGTCAGGGAGACGGATGACCGTCTGGTTGGAATCATCGATTACCGGCATCCCCTCACCGACTTTCTTATGAATTTCGGCGGGAACATCGGGTACAGCATCCGGCCTTCCGAGCGTCGGAAAGGATATGCTTCCGAGATGCTTCGGCTGATGCTTGATCTATGCCGTATTTATGGAGAAAAGCGGGTTCTGCTTACTTGTGACAGCGATAATACTGCGTCAGAAAAAACCATTCTGAAGAATGGCGGCGTCCTGGAAAATGAGATCGAAGACACAGTGGGATTGAGCAGATGCGGCAGGCTCCGGCGTTACTGGATTTCAACCGGTTCGGATATGTGAACGACTTCATGAAAAGAAGATATATTTATGGACGGTCGCTCTCTGGTGGGCGTTACCGGGAATCGTTACATCATGCTTCTTCTGATCATTCTTCTGCTTACTTTTGCAGGGATGTTCGTGGAAACCACTGTTGTCGCGCTTCTGATGACACCGATCCTTCTGCCGGTCGTGCAGAGTGTCGGGGTGGAACCGGTCCATTTCGGCGTGCTGATGATGACCGTGGTTACCGGAGGGATTATGACTCCGCCGGTAGGCATCGCCCTGTACACGACATCGGAGATCATGGGATGTAAACCGCAGGAAACGGCCCGGGAGGCGGTACCTTTCTACATCACCATGTTAACGGTGATCCTGATTATCGCATTTATTCCGCAGGTAACCATGTTCCTGCCGAATCTGGTCTACAGATAAAAACAGGATCATCGGCCATGTCATTCCGTTGACAACATGGAATAATAATCGTTTTAAAGGAGGCGAGAGATTCTCAGATCTTTCGCCTCTTTGTTTGCATTTCTCCATCATCATTGTTATTATAGGCAAAAGCAAGGAGGTTTCATGAGATGGCTTATGTACCCGCATTATTCAGAAAGACCCGATCCGTACAGCGGATCAATTCCTATATGGACACCGTCTTTGACGAAGTCCTGCACACGACGCTGAATCCCAACGGTCCCGGCGCTATCAGGATTCATCTGATCCCGCCGAAGAAGGAGGAGAACACCCTGAATCCAAGCGTTGCCATCATCAACGGCAGCGACGTCGTACCGGTCAATTTTGCCTGGGCTGTGATCCTGGCAGAGATGATCCGCGAGACAAATAAATACGACGGCAGGGAGATCGGCGAGGACCAGATTCAGTCGATCCTTGAAAATACTGCGAAAAATGTCAGGAAGATCATGCCGGTCTATTCCAATAAGCGGATCCGGGAAGATATCCGGACGATCTATGAGACGATGCGGCAGATCGCTTACCGGGAAGAAGTCACGACCGACGTGAATTATATGAGCCTGGGAGAATATGCCCAGTACATGAATGCGCCGCACCGCATGGATCTGATGGTGAGCGCCATGACAAAGAAAGGAAAATGGAACTGCAATCAGAAATGTGTCCATTGTTACGCTGCCGGACAGATGCTGTCGGATGAGGAAGAGCTTTCGACCGGTGACTGGAAGAAGATTCTGGCGAAATGCCGTGAGGCCGGCATCCCGCAGGTGACATTTACCGGCGGCGAGCCAACCATGCGGGACGATCTTCCCGAACTGATCCGGGACGCCAGATGGTTTGTTTCCAGACTGAACACAAACGGAATCCGTCTTACAAAGGAATACTGCCGTACGCTGCGCAAGGCTGAGCTGGACAGCGTACAGATCACATTTTATTCGAAGGATCCGGAGATCCACAACCGGCTTGTCGGCGCTCCCCAGTACAGCAGTACGGTCAGCGGCATTGAGAACGCCCTGGCGGAGGGCCTGTCCGTCAGTATCAATACGCCGCTCTGCACCCTGAACAGGGACTATGTGAAGACGCTGGAATTCCTTCATGAGAAAGGCGTCATCTATGTGACCTGCTCCGGCATGATCACAACCGGAAACGCTGCAGGGGAAGAATCCGCGCGCCTGCAGCTGTCAGGGGATCAGCTGGAAGAGATCCTGCGCGAGGCAGTCAGCTACTGCGGCGAACACGGCATGGAGATCGCATTCACCTCTCCGGGCTGGATTAAAGAGCCTGTTTTTGAGGAACTGAATATCCCGTCGCCATCCTGCGGCGCGTGTCTTTCCAACATGGCCGTCACTCCCGGCGGAAATGTGGTTCCGTGTCAGAGCTGGCTGTCTGATCAGCCGCTGGGGAACATGCTTCGCGATGACTGGAACGCGATCTGGGAAAGCGAAGTATGCACTGCGCAGAGAAATTATTCATCCCAGATGACGGGCGAGTGTCCCTTAAGGAGGTGCTGTCAGTGAAAGATTTTAAAATGAGGCCATACAGATATCTTCCGTGCATTTTGCTGCTCCTCACCGGCATTCCGGCTATTCCGGTCCTGGCCGATCCGACGGATGAGATCCTGGATTTCACGATCACAGTGGATGTCAATGAAGACGCTTCCCTTAACATGCTTTATCACATTGACTGGGAAGTACTGGATGACTCGGTCGGCGAACTGGAATGGATTGACCTGGGCGTGCCGAACAGGTACCACGAGAACATCACCCCGCTGAGCGACACGATCGATCATATTGAAGATAAGGGCAGTTCGCTGAATATCTATCTTGACCAGTCATACGAGGAAGGCGAGACCGTCAGCGTTGATTTCTCCATGACCCAGGACCATATGTATCAGATCGATAAATGGGTGGAGGGGGAGACGGTTTATACCTTCACGCCCGCCTGGTTTGACAGCATGGAGGTCGACTCGCTCACCATCCGCTGGAACGCGGAAGATGCCGGGGCCTGGCAGCCGGACTGCTATGAGGACGATGGGTACCTGGTATTTGAAACATCGCTTTCGCAGGGCGACAGATATACGATCTCTGTCACATATCCGAATGATACCTTCGGCTTTGTGCCTGAGCGGCAGGCCGCGGGAAGCGGAGGCGGCGGAGACAGCGGCGAGAGCGAAGGCTTCAGCGCTTCAGGCATATTTGTTGCCGTACTTGCCATCATCATCGGACTGGGATGTTTCGTGGTTCCGGTTATTATCATAGTAAAATTTGTCAAATGGTTCGCCGGAGGCGCCGGCTTCGGATCCGACCGGGAGGGCAAAAAAATTACCCGCACCATGATCGAATACTATCCGAACTGCCCGAACTGCGGAGCCCCGCGTGAGGAAGGAAAAGACAGCTGTCCCTACTGCGGACGCAGCATGATAAAGAAAAAGGAAGTAGTGGAAGAAAGCGAGATTGAAAACCCTGAGAAATATACAAAGAACGGAACATACCGCTACGGCAATTCTCCGAATACATTTATATTTGTGAATGTGGTCAGTACGCCGAGTTCGAGAACACATACCCGTTCTTCCGGCGGCTCCCATCATTCCTCCTGCGCGTCCTCCTGTGCATCCTCCTGCGCCTGCGCGTCTTCCTGTGCCTGCGCCTGCGCCTGCGCATCTTCAGGGCGCGCCGGGTGTACTGTAAAAGATTTCTTTAAGCGGAGTATTCATGAAGGCCGCGTACGGGTCAGAAGTCATGAAGGATGAGTATTCATGAAGGTCGTTTACGGGTCAGAAGCCATGAAGGATGAGTAAATGACTGAGGGGTACGGAGACAGGGAAAAAACCTGTATCCGGAAACATCCGCTTTCCGTTCTGTGAGAGATTAGTGGAATTCAGGTGATGCAGATGATTCTGAGAGATTTTGTGAAAGAAGACGCACCGATCATAGCCGGCTGGATCCGGTCAGAGGACGAACTGTATAAATGGTCAGCTGACAGGTTTAATAAATATCCGCTCTCGGGGGATGATATAAACGAGAACTATGATCCTCAGATCGAAAGCGGCAGGTTCCATCCGCTTATGGCGGTTGAAAACAGCGGAGAAGTCGTTGGGCATTTTATCATAAGATATCCGCGCGCCGATGATGACAGTTCCGTCCGGTTCGGTTTTGTGATCGTGAATCCTGCGTTCAGAGGAAGAGGATACGGAAGGGAAATGCTCCGGCTTGCGATCGGGTATGTAAAAGACAATTTCCCGGTTTCAAGGATTGATCTGGGCGTATTTGAGAATAATGAAACTGCGAGACGCTGTTATGAAGCCGTCGGTTTTAAGGAATACAACAGACGGGAATGCAGGATGCCGATCGGTACCTGGAACTGTACGGACATGGAGCTGTTTATAGAAACCTCCTCATAAAGATGCTAAAAACGTCCGAAAAAAAGTCCAAACCCGCCCTGAAGGGCTCTGACAGTGGACTTTTTTTCGGACGTACGCATTTTATGACAAGCTAAGAAGTTCTGATCACTTGTGCAGATGTCAGACTTACTAATGCGATTTTCTCTGACCGGATTTTTAGCGATGTATCATGAGATATATTCACACTGCGTATTTCAGAACATATGCTTCCGCCAGATTATGCATCATAAACAGCTCACCGGAGACAAAGTAATTCTCTCCCGGCTGGAAGAACTGACCTGTGATTTCACCGTCTGTCTCGCTGTAGATCTGTTCGCGCATCTTCTCAAAATGCAGCTCTTCCCAGACATACCCCTTGTAGGCCTCTTCGACATCCTCATCCAGTCCCAGGGTGTCCGCCATCACATCAAGCAGATAATAAATGGCATATCCCGGTTTGCCCCAGTCATTATCGCCGGGCATCTTCGTTTCTCCTGTAGGCTGGCCCTTCTCGTCCCGGAGGTAGAAATTGCGGCCTGAGAGCTTTTCATCGAATTTTCCCAGATCCACATAGATCAGCCCGTCGTAGATCTTGTCCAGATTAAAGACCGCCGCTTCCGGCACCGGCGCATCCGCGATTTTGAATACGGTAACCGTATCTCCCATCTCTTCCAGTATGGTCGCCATGTAATCGATATGGACCCGGTCGTGGTTGACTACGGTTCCGTCTTCATTGACATTGGAACCGCTGAGTACGTCACCGACGATCAGCCCGTCTACCACACGACCGCTGTTCACATCATCCGGCATGGCAGTCGAGGCAATCAGCATGCGTTCCAGCCTGTCGGACCAGTCTGATACTTTTTCCGAATCAGGGAACATGAAGCAGGCAAGAGCGAGAATCTTGGTCCGCCAGGCGAGTTCTTCCCCCTTAGTGTCGCCGGGATAAACGATTGTTCCGTCTTCATCCATGTAATACGGAATTTCAAAGTCGTAAGTCAGTGTATCCGCTTCATCGAGGACCATGCGCTCCACTTTTTCGTAAATTTCCGGGGCCATCTGATCTCTGAGCAGCCAGGCGCCAAGCGCGATATTCTCCGCCCACAGCGGGCTCTGCCAGCTGTCGCCCCAGTAACGGTCCTCCTGATCATCAGGATGATTCGACCGGTGCTCTTCCACGACGGAATCGATCAGCTTTATGCACATTGCCTCCGCATCTTCTTTGGAGACGCCGACGATTTCCTCATCGTAGTAGTCATAATACAGGGCCAGGCCGATGCAGTAGATGGCGTGCGATACCGGACGAATCCCGTTTTCCGCCTGCTCTCTGCTGAGATAGAGGATGGGAAGAATCTCTTCATTCTTCCAGTCTGCAAACGCCTCCGCGCTGTTTCTGATGGCAAGACTCCGTTCCTCTGTCAGCTGCTGATCGCTTTGCAGGCTGGTTGCCGCCGCATAGACGTAGTCTTTTTCCGAAGGCCACCATGTGTTGAGAATATAGCGCAGGTTCAGGTTCATGATCCTGACCAGATCTGACTCTTCATCCGCCAGCTTCTGACCGCTTCCGCTTTCGCTTTCTGTCTCAGTTCTCGTGTCTGCCGCTGCCAGCGTATGGTTAACAGAAAACAGAAGGCATGCAGAGATAACAAATAATAAAACAACGAGCGCCTTAAGTTTTGAATGAAGAAAAGCTTTTGAAGTATTCATGACAGTCCCTTTTTACATCTCAATAACTGCTGTTTACAGTCCGGATTTGAAATCAGAACCTGTTTCTTACCTGCAGGCGTGACGAATCAGAAACTGATTTCAGACAGACCGTGAACCGCGGCGTTTTTGTCATATCATCTTCTGCAGGGCTCCGTAGAGGATTTTCCCTGATTCGTTGAGCGGAAATGCGTCAATCTTTTTCACCCGGAGGGCGGTGCGAATGGCGGTGAATTTCTGCCTGAGGTATTTCAGGACAGCGTCTTTATCCTCATCGCTCAGGACAAAAACAACCAGATTGTCATCCACGCCTGAACTCACGCTGCGGATGTGAAGGTCATTCATAATCCTGCTGTCGATTTCATCAAGGCTGATCCGGGAGCCGGAAATCTTGATAAAGCGTTTAAGCCTGCCGGTGATATAGAGGAAGCCGTCCTCATCCGTCTCGGCAAGATCGCCGGTATGGAGTTCGCCGTGCCAGTCATCTCCCCGGATCAGGTCTTCGCCGCCGGCCGCATAGCCGAGCGCCACATTTTTGCCTCGGTAGATCAGTTCTCCGGGAACATGAGGTTCTGTAATCCGATTTCCATTCTCGTCATGCAGCTCAATCTCCCCGCCCGGGAAGGCGACTCCCACAGAACCGGTTTTCTCAAGGGCTTTCTGAGGAGGCAGAAGGCTGATGCAGGAGGTGGCTTCGCACTGCCCGTACATGACGACAAACTGCTTGTTATGTTCGCCGGCATACTGCGCAATACTGCGGTGAAGGTCCTTGCTCAGTTTGCCGCCTGCCTGCGACAGTACTTTGAGATCCGGGAAATCCTCTTCGAAAATGCCCAGCTGCAGAAGCATGTCGTAGGTGTTCGGGACGCCGTGGAATGCGGTAATGTGTTCATTTTCGAACAGGTCCCAGAATTCCTCGTCCATGATGCCCTTCCGGGTCACAATCGTTGCCGACCCTTTCAGCAGGCTCGCACAGAAAAGAGAAATACCGTAGGTATAGTTCAGCGGCAGGGAAGTGATGTTTCTCTCCGACCCGGTCATCAGCAGGGCGTCTGCAAGAAGCCGGGAATTATGCCGGACGTTTTCCCAGGTCTGCCGGACGAATTTGACGGAACCTGTGGAACCGGAGGTGGTCAGCATCTGGCCGAGGTCCGGATTGACCGGGTACAGATCCGCGTAATTTGTCCGGAAGAGGGTATAGCGGTCGATCGAAAGAAGCTCCCGCATGTGCGCGTAATCCGCCCGCAGCGCCGCCGGCGCGAAAACAAGTCCGGGGCGGTAGGTGTTCATGATCTGCCTGCGCATATCTTCCGCCAGCTCCGCCGACACCAGCAGCATCGGATGCCCGCTGTTTAACAGGGCGGCGTATCCTGCCAGAGCGCCGATGCTGTTTTCGCAGAGCATCATGGTCAGCTCTCCGGCGCCTTCTGTCTCCGCAAGCTGATTCTGAAGCGCCAGAAGCTCGTCGTAGCGCAGGGAGAAGCCGGTATCATCGGTCAGCGCTTCTTTTTTGCCGAATGCGCCGAAATCCCAAATCCTGTTCATGCTTCATTCACCTTCTCTTTCTCTTTCTGTTCCAGCTTGCTCTTAATCATCGTGAGCCCGGCGCCGTAGGATTTCAGCCGCATGGCCTCCCGGCCTTTTATGGAAACATGGAAGGTCTCCTCCAGCCGGCTGATCAGCATCATCTGGGCCAGGGAATTCCAACCCTCATCCTGATAGCGATAGGTAACCGGGTTGAAGTCCACCCCTTCGAAGCAGCTGGTGAACACCTCCCAGTAAAGTTCCGGAATGCTCTTCGCGGCATCCTGTCCGGCTTTCTGTTCGGCCTCCAGGGCTTTGCTGGGCGCGTAGACGGCGGATTGCGTACCGTCCCCGGATATCCGGGCAGGATTACCGATCACCGTGACATTGTCCGGTACATCCTCAAACACGACAGATCCCAGCGCGGCAATGCTGCCGGCGCCGACATGAATGCGGTCACGCAGCATAGCGCCGGCGCCGATAAAAGCATTTTCGCCAATCTCGGTATGCCCGCCGATAAAAGAATTAACGCCCAGACGGGTATGATCGCCGATCACAGCGTCATGGCCCACGGAAGCATTTCTCGAGATGTAGCAGTTGCTTCCGACTCTGGCCTGCGAACCGATAAAGGCACCGCCGCAGACCGCCGTGCCTTCCCCGATTTCGGCATCCGGGCTGATCCGGGCGTTTTTATCAACTAGAACGCCGGCGGAATATCCTGCCCGCGTCATATTTTCAAATGCCTCCAGGCGGAACTTCGGTTCCCCGATGGATACGACAAAACGTACCTCATCCGGGGTAAATTGTCTGCGAAAGACCTGGAACCTGTAAACCTGGCAACCGCCCAGCTCCTCTGCTTTTGCGTGATCGTCAATATAAACGACTCCGGACCATTGTCCGCTTTCCTCCGCGATCTGCCTGAATTCACGGCCCATCGCCCCGGCACCATATAACGCGAGAATCATAGTCAGCTCCTTTTTGCTTAGCAATACTGACGCTGCGAATCAGTTCCTTTTAATAAAAACACTGACGCTGTGAGTCAATTCAATTAATTAAAAACACTGACGCTGCGTGTCAATTCCTCTATCATTTCTAATACTGCCTCTGCAGGGCAGTTCCCTTCTTTATAAATACGTATCCGGATCGCTTACTCCTTGTCCGGTTTCAATTTCTATTCCGGACTCAAAAAGCAGAGATTCATCAGAATTAATATAACACCTGCAGACGGACGGACACAAGCTGTCTGTTTGACATAGAAAGAAGCTGTCCGGGACTGCAGATGTTGTTGTATCTGTGAGGAAAAGGGAATCAAACAGGCGAAATTCTATGCAAAATGATTGTATATTCTCTCTATATGAATTATTATTGATTGTAACGGCCAGAACAGATGAGAGTGTTTTGCCGGCCGTCCTGATGAACGGCGTGCTTACACAGGAAAGAAATTCAGGAAGGAGAAAAAATAAATGTTATTTAATACTCTGGACAAATTAAAAAGAACGATGGTTATGATGATCATCTTCCTTCTGTTTGCGGGACTTACGATGTTTGTCGTTCCGGTATCCTACGTCCCGATGCTTGGAAAAACACTTGGCTTTGCCCTTCTGGTCCTGTCGATTCTTAAGATCATGGATTTCATAAGCAGCAAAAAAGGGCTGGCCCATTATATCAGTCTGACGCTTGGCCTGCTGGCAGGCCTCATCGGAATTCTGCTTTTTGCGATTGACGGTCTGTTTCTTGCGGTACTGAACTGGCTGGTCGGTACACTGCCGATCCTGCTCGGATTTGTCGGCCTCTATAACGCCCTGTTCTTTGCAAGGCGTTCCGGACGAAAAGGCTGGTGGGTTCTCATCATCCTGAACTGTCTGCTTCTTGTGTTTGGCACGGTTCTGTTTATCAATCCGTGGGCAGACGATCCGCGCGCAGTACTGATGGTGATCGGAGGAACGCTCTTCTATTCCGCGCTGGTTTATCTGATCAGCCTGTTCTGGATCTGGCCGTTCCGCCAGCAGGCAGCGTAAGCGGTCAGGCGATCTGAATGCCAGCCGGACAGAGAAGGCATGCCAGCCGGTCAGGCACAAAAGAATTTGTATATCGGAAAGAAAAGTGGAAAAGATCGCTATAACATATTAGAAAATGGATTGATTCACAGCACAGGAATCGTCTGCAGAGGAGTGATTAAATATGGCAGAACAGCAGAATCCCGCAAAGGGCAAAAAGAAAAATAAAAAGCGTGCCGCTGAGATTTTAGGCATATTCGCGAAACACAATTTCTACAGCAATGGGTTTACACCTGTAGAGCTCCGGACGACACTGGAGGATCTCGGTCCGACTTATGTAAAGATCGGACAGATCATGTCCAGCCGGACCGACATGCTCCCGATCGAATACTGCCGTGAACTGGAGAAGCTGCGCAGTACCGTCAAACCGCTTCCCTCAGAGCTTGCTCGGGCGGTAATCGAACAGGAGACCGGAAAGACCATCGACGATATCTACAGTGAATTCAGGGATGAGCCGCTGGGTTCCGCTTCCATCGGGCAGGCGCATTATGGCGTTCTGAAGGATGGAACAAGAGTTGTCACAAAGGTTCAGCGGCCGGAGATCGCCGACATGATGAGGGAGGATTTTGTCCTTCTGAAGAAGCTTGCCGGGATGGTGAGCATGTCTGCGGAAGATGATGACGAGGTCGAGACGATTGATCTGAAGGGAATCCTGGAAGAGCTTGAAAAAGTGACCTGGGAAGAACTGGATTTCCGGGTTGAGGCGCAGAATACCAGGACATTCCATGAGCTGTGCATCGAAGATGACGCAGTGATTTCCTGCCCGAGAATCATTGACGAACTGACAACAGAGCGCATTCTCACGATGACCTTTGTCGACGGATATTCTTTATCGCATAAAGAGCGTCTTGTGGAAGAGGGATACGACTGTCTGGAAATCGGGAAAGCGCTCACAAACAACTATCTGCACCAGGTACTGGATGCGGGATTCTTCCACGCCGATCCGCATCAGGGGAATATCATGGTCTGCAGCGGCGTTCCATGCTGGATTGACTTCGGAATGGTGGGACGGCTCAGCGACGCTAATATCTCCGCGATCCAGAACCTGATCTTCGCACTGGTACAGGAGGATGTGGAGGCGCTGACCAATGCGGCGCTTGCGATGGGAACCGTGAAAGGGAAGCTCAACAAGTCTCGTCTGATGGACGATCTGGAGAGCATCAGTTCCCGCTATATGTCATCCTCCAACCTGAAGGATATGGACGTCGGAAAGCTGATGACGGAACTGACGGATCTTCTGAGCGAGCACCATATCGTCGTTTCCACAGAGTATACAATGCTGATCCGCAGCCTTGTCACGATGGAAGGCGTGCTGGAAGTGCTCTGCCCCGAGCTTGACCTGTTTGACTTCCTGCAGGAAAAGCTGCTTGCCAGGGCAAAAGAAAACTTTGACGTCAAGGAACAGCTGACCTCCTCCATGGAATCGCTCGCGGCAACCGCGATGCGGACCGTAAAGCTGCCCGGACTGGCTACGGATGCTTTAAGAAATCTTGTGAAGGGCAGGCTGAAGATCACCTTTGAGATGGCGGGTTTTGAAGAGCCGCTCCGCATGCTGGTCGAGCTGGTCAAAAATGTAATGCTCGCCGTATTCGCCTGCGTACTGTTCAGCGGATCCTGCAGGCTCTGCGATTCCTCGATTCCGCCCATGATCGACGGGGTTCCGATGTTCGCGATCGCCGGATTCGCAGTGTCCATCGCGCTGGCCATTTATTCCATCAAAAAGCTGATCAAAGCAGCAGGAAAACGATGAGGGAAGGTTCCTATGCGATTGAAGCATTATCGCCTGAAAATCTTTTTAACCGTGCTTCTTGCGGTATTCTTTGTCCTTCTGTTCAGCTGGATTGTCGCCTGGCAGAACTACAGGCGGCTTTCCAGGGAAGCAGCTAAGGAAAAGCCGCTTACCTGGGACGCTGTCAGCTATACCCTGGAGAATCTGTCTGAATCATGGGCTGATTATGAGGCAAAGATCAAAACCAGATATGAAGTGGAAGCGGTTTTTGCTTCGCTGGCGCTCCAAAATGTTATAAGCGACGGGATCGCGCCGGAGGAAGAAGACCGGGAGAACGGGATTGTGGTCAGCATCCGGGACGGCGAACTGACCACAACTGATCCGGCGGTCAGGAAACTTGGCCTGGATGCATCCCTGCTTAAGAAAAGGAGCGGTTCCTTTGCCGCTCCGGATGTGCCGTCGACCTTTGTGGTATACAGCAGAATCGGGAACACGGACAGCTATTTCATCAAGTGGTACGAGGACACGGATATTTCCGATACCGTGAGGGAAACCCTTGATCTTCCCGGTCTTCTGCAGAGGACAGAGATCATTTATGATGTACCTGCCATATTTGCGGCCTGTGACCCGGACAGCGGGGAGATTACCGGTATTCTATATAAAAATGACCGGTATTTTGCGGCCTGCGAGAGCCTTGAGGATCTGGGACTTAGCCTTGAGGATCTGAAGAAGAGCGACGGGAAAAATTCCGGAAAGCTGAAATTCGACGAAGTCAGTTTTTCCTATGTCTCAGGGAAATCGGAACTGCCGGCCGGGTATGTCATCCTTCTGGAACCGGCGCCGGATCTGTTCGCGAAGGCATTCATCCAGGCGGGATATATGATCGCGGTCCTGATGATTACAGTGACGACGCTGCTTGTCGCAGGATTTTCCTTCTGCCCCTATGTTCTCAATAATATCCTTACTCCGGAGGAGGAAAAAAGCTATCAGCCTGCCCATGTCAGATCGATTGCCTCCCTGTACGGGGTGCTCGGGATCGTCCTGATGGTGCTGTTCGGCATGTTCGGCTATGTGCTGAACGGGATCTATGACGATGTCGTCAGGGGAAGAGAGCGCCTCGGCATGATGGATGACAGTATCTCCATGTATACGGAGCGCTACAGCCAGAACATGCAGACATTCTATGATGTCTACCTGGATTACGGAAATCATATCGCCCGGCTCCTCGATACTTATCCGCAGCTGCGGAACGCTGCGGTCCTGTCAACACTGGCGGACAGCATTTCCGCCTCTTCCATCACCCTGTATGATGCGGACGGCTGCGAAACGGTAAGCAGCGGCGGCTGGGTCGGTCTTGAGCTGGGGACTGATCCGGATTCGGCGACCTATGACTTCAGGCGGATCCTGAAAGGAGTCCCCAGCATTCTCCATGACCCGGAAACCGACGAGGTGACCGGATTGAACGAGATGAGGCTTGGAATCCAGATCCGGGACGATCAGTCGGATGAACGCTACGGCGTGATGATGGTCTGTGTCGATCTCTCTGACCTGACCGGCCAGGATATTGACCCGGCAGAGGCTGCCAGACAGATTGTCCAGAATCTCTCCGACCCTGAGACAAGTCTCTGGATCGCTGACGCGGAAAGCGGCCGGATCCTTGTTGCCGGAACAAAAGAACTGGAAGGGAAAAATATCGCCATTCTCGGGCTGAACGAGCAGGATCTGAGAGGTTCCCTGATCAGGGATCTGAAGACAGACGAGGGGGACTTTTTTGTCACATCCGACTTCATGGAAACGCCCGGGATTCTTGAATGGACCGAGGCGTCGGAAGGCGTCATCGCCTATTACAGAGGACCGAAAAACGCGTTCCTGTCCGGGATGCTGGTCCAGGCAATAACCGGCGGCATCCTGTTCCTCGTGATTTACAGCATCCTTGCCTGTATTATTCTCGCCGGTTATACGGATGATTTTTACAATAGTTATAAACACGTGAAGGGATTCGATGATCCGAAGAAAGAACTGAATCTGGTTCAAAGGATCTTTGCCTCCGCCAGTCCGTTAAGGAAAGGCATCGTCACGATGGAATTATCTTCGGCTTTCGTTCTGCTTCAGATCATTTTCGTTGTGAATTCAAATTCGTCAATCGCTAGAAACACGGTTTACAACTATATTTCCTCCGGCGAATGGGAGAAGGGTTTCAATCTGTTTGCGATCGCTGCGGTAATGATCCTTCTGGCGAAGGTTGCGCTGCTGGTGATCGGCCTCAGGTTCCTGACGAGCATCTGCGCTTTCTTTTCCGGCCCAAGGGGGAAGACGATCTTCCGTCTGATTGCAAATGTCGTCCTGTATATCGCCCTCTTCTTCTTCCTGATCAAGGCGCTGGAGTACTTCGGGTTCAGCCCGGCGGCGATCGCGGCCGGCATAGGGTCCATGGCTTTGGCCATTTCTCTGGGCGCGCAGAATTTTGTCTCTGATATCATTGCCGGTCTGACATATGTGTTTGAGGGAACCGTCCATGTGGGGGATATCGTACAGCTCGGGATCTATGGCTCAGGTACGCTTTTCCAGGGAAAAGTGGTGGAGGTCGGTATCCGCAGCGTCAGGCTGCTGACCCCTGAAGGCGATATTATTACCTGCAGCAACAGGGATATCAGGACGATAAAGAACAGCACGCAGCTGAACTCCCGCGTCATCTGCGAGCTGGTGGTTTCATCTTCCTATCGTGCGGATGAGCTGGAACAGATGCTGAATGCGGAACTTCCGGAAATCGGCCGGACAGACCGCCAGATTCTGAGCGGGCCCACTTACAACGGAATCGTCTCGATCGGCGGCGGGAAGATGACCCTGTCGGTCAGCGCGGAATGCCGCGAGGAGGACTATTCCTATGTAAGAGACAGGATCAACGCCGCACTGCAGAGGATTTTTCTGGAACATGGATACAGCCTGTGATTCCCCATTATCCGGGATACAGTTCTTCTTTGATTTCATTGATCCGGATTCTCGTGTATAATGACTCCCGGGGCGCAATTCAGAAGCTGAATGAAAAAGGCCAGGTTTACTCTAAGGGACCCTGGTCTTTTTCTGAGACTGTCAGATTTCCGATGGCAAGCTGAGTCAGATAATAGTTTTTTTCACGCTGACTTAAGGCATTCTTTGACAGCCTGCGCAATGTTTCCGCCGGCAGAAGGTAATCTGCTAAAGCAGCCCCTTCCAGGATGCAGCGGAGAAGTTCTTTACTGAGGGCTGCTTTGTTCTCTTTGACAGCAGCTTTTTCTTCGGTCTTCCGGATCAGATCAAGCGCCGCCTCTTCATAAACCGGATTGGAAAACAGATGATCACTTGAATAATAGCGCAGAGAAAAGGAGGGCATGTTCTCCAGGCCCGGCAGGTAAGCACTGTCATCATTAGAATTATAGATATAGAGATAGTAGAGCAGGGCATATGCACCTGCTTCCTTTTTTCGGATAATCCGCCCCAGACGCTGGATGCGCTGACGGCTTACGGAGCTTGAGGACATGATGATTCCGATATCGGCATCCGGGACGTCGAGTCCTTCATCCAGACATCTGCATGTGACCAGAATCCGGATATGCCCTTCACGGAAGGCCTGAAGAGTGGACTTGCGGACATCTTTTGACATTTGAGAATGATAGATCCCGCATCCATGCGGATACTGTTCAGACAAGCGGATAAAAAGCGAATGTGCCTGTTCGATACGTTCACTGAAAACCAGTATCTTAGCAGAAATGTGTAAAGATCCGATCAGCTCCTGAACACATTGAATGCGCGCATCCGCAAGGAGCGAGATCTCCCTGCGCTGATACAGAAGCAGAAGATAGGCTGCAGCCGGATCAGAAGGATCCATATCCGCGTCTGCCGCCAGACGGCGAATTGCCTTGATCTGAACGGCAGGGTCCAGATTCTTTAAAAAAGGAAAGGCGTCCAGCAGACGGGCATATTGAATTCCGATGGATTCACTGATTTTCTGGTATTTGAAGGCCTCTCCGGTCAGGAAAGAGGCGGCAACGGTTCCGATTATGAATGGGGAAACCGTTCCGGCAGCCAGAGCGTCCGTGGTCTGGAAGCGAAAGATCTCCTGACCGAGTTTTTCTGTCAGGACAGAAGGATCTTCTGCTTCAAACGGAGTAGCCGAGAGCCCGAGGCAGCTGAAGGTACCTGACGATTGTATCTGCGGAGTGAGAAAATCAAAAATATGACGGTTTTCACGACTTGTATAATGGTGACACTCATCGCAGATCAGGAAGACAGGATGGCTGGATTGCAGGTCGTTTTCAATGTGCCAGGAGAGGCAGTCTCTTGCTGTATTGATTACGTAAATCAGGCAGGAGAGATCTGTACTGCTCTTCACTGCGCCGTAGTAAAATCCGGGTGCCTCCTGAAGATCCTCTCCAAAATAGGACAGCAGCTCATGGTGCCACTGCTGCGCCAGGGCAATGGTCGGAACAACGATACGGACCCGTAGCCCTTTCTGAATACTCTGCAGATATTCGATCGCTGCGCATGCAAGCCAGGTTTTGCCGGCCCCGGTCACTACATTTACAATTCCCCTGTGCTGATTCTGCCTCCAGGCTTCAAGGCAATCCTTCTGCCATTTATATAGGGTATGCTTTACAGGATTATTATCTATTGTGAGCATGTGGTTTACCTTCGGCGGAATCTGAACAGACAGTTGACTGATGTTTCTGAGGCTGTGAGTGGAGTTCCTGCTTCGCAGGCCCAGATTTGAAATCAGAACCTGCTTCTTACGTGCAGGCACGACGAATCAGAACCTGCTTCTTACGTGCAGGCACGACGAATCAGAACCTGTTTCTTACGTGCAGGCACGACGAACCAGAACCTGATTTCAAACAGGCCGTGAATAGTAACACTATAGTATCACATCCGAGATTGCTTTTTCATATGGATACAGATAAAATGAACAGGAAACGTGGAATATCGCAGTATGGATAGTAAACCGGACGAAAGAAAGGGAGAAAGATGAATTACGAAGAATTATATCAGGATCTTCAGCCGATCATAAAACAAGTCAAAGATTCCACAGGAGCCGGGCAGAAAGGATATAAAGCAGCAGTTAAGGATACAGACAGGGGAGATATCAGGGATCTTGCCAGACAGCTGACTGTTCTGGAGGAAGCTGCTCTGAAACAGCTGGAGGCTGTCCGGCAATTGAGAGCCGCTTTGGAAGATTTTGATACTGCCGCTTATTTTGAAAGCGGAGACTTCACGCGGCAGATGCTTGAATGCGCACAAAAGAGCGGGGTGGATGCTGCCGGCGAGAATCCTGTTTTCGAGATGTTTCCGTATAAGGTCCGGATTGATGCGGCGAACCAGGATGTATATCTGAACCGGAAAAAACTTAGTTCGATCCGCCCGCAGGCGGTCATCGACATGGTGGCGGCTGAGCAGCAGCGGCTGAATAAGGCTGGTTTCAATCCGGAAGCGTTCGCATCCGAACTTGAGCTGGGCTATGAACTGGCTGTTCTGAAGGGCGGAAAACGTCCCAATGCAGTGATTCTTCTCAACAATGTATATAAGATGATGGTTCCCATGGCCAGATCCAGAAAAGAATATGACATTATGGGATTCTCTTTTGATATTGCAAGATTATACAATTCACAGGTCCGTCAGACGAAGAGCGGGCGAATTTTTGAACTTGGGACAAGCAGAGATGGAAAAAGCGGGATACGTATTCTGGACAGTACCGGTCATGAACAGTTCGTTTCTACGGTTAAGTTTTTCGAGGCTGAGTAGCACCGCAGCAGGAACTCCGGGGCATTTTTGAACAGATTTGAAGGAAGAAGTAAATTCCGGGAGATTGAAAATGACGGAAATAGAAAGAATGTATGCGCTGAAGCGCTTTGAAGAAGGAAACGCGCCGGAAGATGCGGAATCTGCTCTCCGATTGATGACAGGGGTCCAGGTGCTTGCTGATTTCTGGGAAAAGATGTATCTGCAGGGGTTTATTGCTCCCGGAGGAAGCAAGGTGAAATTTGTAACCGGCAGGAGAGGCTCAGGCGTTACGTTTTTTCTGAAAGTGATGGAGGAACGGGCTGTAAAGGAGAACTTTGTAAAGGTTTCCTTTTCCGCCAGGGATGTCTGGCTTCACGATTTCAGAGAAATCTACCTGGAAATTTTCCGGCAGTGCGGACTGGACAGCTGCCTGCGCGGATGCGCGGATGAGATCATCCGTCAGATGGGATTTGCTCCGGAAAACGTCGGGGAAGGAATGACCTTTCTTGATTATCTGTCCTCAATCGGGCAGAATAATCCCCTGACCAAGAAGGGAATCCGGGATGAGCTTAAAAACATGTTCCTGGATAACCCCCGTATGGATAACAATTTTGCCCTGTGCTGTTCCCTGATTACGGGAGGTATTCTCGGATATCCTTCTCTGGAAATCCAGAGCAGAGAGATTCTGACAGCTTTCCTTTCCGGAGACAGGACAGTGAAACTGTCCATGCTCCGGGCGCTCGGCCTTTCCCCGGTCAGGATTACGAAATATAATGCACGGCATATGCTGAGGTCGCTCTGCGAGGCGATAAGGCTGAGCGGGAAAAACGGTATCTATGTATCAATCGACGACCTTGATATTCTGATCAGCCGTGCCGGATCTGAAAATGTCCGTTATACGAAAATGCGAAGAGATGATACTTACGAAAGCATCCGGCAGATGATCGACGAGATTGATTCTTTCCGCAACATTATGGTGGTTTATGGATTTGACAGAGGACTGATGGATCATGAAAGTAATGGCTTTAAATCCTACCAGGCGCTCTGGATGAGAATTCAGAACGAGATTGTCGGGGAGCGGTTTAATAAGTTTAATGACATTGTGAACCTGGATAAGCTGGGCAGGGAAATCTATTCCCCGGCAGTACTTGCCGAAATGTCTGAAAAGATGGCGGGTTATGGAAATGCGCTGGCTGGCGGGGAAGAAAAGAAATATTCAGCGATTAATGAGGAAAAAGCGGAAGAGCTGATCCGGAGAGCAGAGTTCGGAGCGCTGGGACTGCCGCTTATGGTGCTGCAGGAAGTACAGGGCAAAGGAGCAGGGCAGGAGGAGACGAGATGAGCAGTTTCGAAGCCAGACACATTATTGAGGCACTGCGGCAGGGCGTGCCCTCACGTGCGGTTGGCCGGTATTTCAGCGATTCCCGGCCCGGCATAATGAAGAGGATCACCGAATCCATGGAGAATGTGCTTGACGGAGAAGGATCCCGCGGCATGATTGTTACAGGGCGGTATGGAGAAGGAAAGACCCATCTGCTGAATACGATCTTTAACCAGGCGCACGCAAGCAAGTGCGTCGTTTCCTACGTCTCCCTGAGCAAGGAGACGCCGATGGATAAACTCTATCTCTTTTATCAGAAAGCAATCGCCAATACTTACCTGCCCGATCACGAACAGCCTGGGTTTTCTGAAAAACTGGAGGCACTTTCACCGAATTCTCCGGCAGCATCTGATCTGCTGGTTTATGCAGCCAAAGAACTGGAGACAGACAAGCTGTATTATGTCCTGAAGAGCTATCTGAATACGCAGGATGAGGAAGAGAAATTTGCGCTTCTGGCAGATATGGAGGGAGACTTTATAGCAAATGCGCAGCTGAAGCGCATCTACAGGCGAATCTTTAATACCCCGGCCCAATACAATACCAACTTTTCCAAGACAAAACATGCCATGGATTATTTCAGTTTCATGAGCAGACTGTTCTGCAGACTGGGTTATAAAGGCTGGATCATCCTGGTGGATGAAGCGGAACTGATGGGGAGACTTGGGAAAAAAGCCCGTCTGAAAGCGTATCAGAATATCGGAAGTTTCCTGGGAGGGGAAGAGTGTCTGACAAATATCTTTACTCTCATTGCGCTTAGTTCCTCTTATGTGGAGGATGTAATTGACGGAAAGCACGAGTTTGAAAATGTGGAGCAGAACCTGGCAGGAAATCAGGGACAGGTCCGGGATGTCCTCAACGCGATGATCAAAGCTCCGGAACTTGTGCCACTTACAGAAGATGAGATTCTGCAGACCCTTCTGCGCGTACAGGAGTTTCACGGCCAGGCGTATGACTGGACTCCGAACATCTCAGCGAAAACTCTGCTTGAGACCGCTCTGGCTGGCGGGGGCTACCTGCTGAGGACGAAGATCAGGGCAGCGATAGAATTCCTCGACCAGCTCTATCAGTATGGGGAAGCCGGTCATACAAGAATTGATGAGCTTGGGCGTGAAACCTTTGAGGAGGAAGAAGAATCCCCTTCTCTGGAGGAAGTGCTGGAATAAACAGGCAGCTGCAAATGGCTGTTTCTTGTTAAAGGCCTGAAATAAGGTGAGCAATATGTGCGTGTCAGAAACCGGGAGAAGAGAATATTCATGATCAATTTACGGGAACTTGAGGAGCAGAGCCGGAGGGCAGTACTGGAGATCTGCGAGGTATCAGGAATAAAAGAAGGCCAGATATTTGTGGTCGGGTGTTCATCGAGTGAAGTGATCGGCAGCCGGATCGGAACAGCCACGAATATGGATGCAGCGGAAGCGATCTACAATGGCATTGCCCCCGTTCTGCAGGAAAGAGGCATTTTTCTGGCGGGGCAGTGCTGCGAACATCTGAACCGGGCTCTTGTAATCGAGGAAGAGGTACTGGAGAAATATCGCTTTGAACAGGTCAATGCAATCCCTCAGCCGAACCATGCGGGCGGCGCGTTCGCAACGGTCTGTTACCGGCGGATGAAGAACCCGGTGCTCACCGACAGTATCTGCATGCAGGCTGCCGCAGGAATCGATATCGGCGGAACGATGATCGGGATGCATCTTCATCCTACGGTCGTACCGATCAGAATCTCTCTCAGGAAGATCGGAGAAGCGGTTATCATCTGCGCAAGAACCAGACCGCGATATATCGGGGGACCCAGAGCTCTATATGACGAGAGTCTGATGTGAATGATTTCAGAGGTGTTTCATGGACCCATACGCAGAACTTGGAATCAGCCCTGACGCATCTTCGGAAGAGATCAAGAGCGCTTACCGCAGACTGGCCAAGCAGTATCATCCCGATGCAAATCCGGGGAACGGCTATAATGCTGAGAAAATGAACCGGATCAATGCGGCGTACTCCATGCTCCGGGAAGGCAGATATGACTTTGACCCGGACGAAAACTGGTACGTAAGACAACCCGATGAAGGAATCCGGAAGGACAGTTTTTTCTACAATTCGGTGTTCCGGAGGGTGGTCCTCGTTGCTATAGTTGCCAGTATGGCGGCAGTCGGTATTATTTCTGCTTTTTTCTCCGCGATGCAGATTTAAAAGACGCTTCACTTCTTAGGATTAGGAAGTGAGGCGTTTTTGTATTCTGCGGAGTATCAGGAGCCGTCCGCAGGCGACTTTTGAAAATTTTATTCCGGGACGTAGGCAGGTTTGGAAAATCTGATGTATTTTTGTATATTCAGCACATTTTTTTGGTAACAGCGTGCATGATTCTCATGTATAATAAATGATAGATTCCCATTCAAAGCCTGACAGGACAGGCGCATCATGAGCACGGTCAGTCCAGACAGCAGGAGGTTACAGATGCGAACACAGTGGTATAAAAACGCAGTTGTCTATCAGATCTATCCTTTTTCTTTTCTTGACAGCAACAATGACGGCTGGGGGGATATCGAGGGTATCATCTCCAAACTGGACTATATCAGGGACCTTGGCGTAACCGCGATCTGGTTCTCGCCGCTGTATAAGTCTCCGGATTATGATTACGGCTACGATATCAGCGATTACAGAGATATCGATGAGAAATTCGGTACGCTGGATGACTTTAGAAGATTATTGGAGGAATGCCATAAAAGAGACCTGAAGGTCATCATGGACATGGTCCTCAATCATACCTCCACCAAGCATCCCTGGTTCAAGGCGGCGCTGGCGGACAAGGACTCCAAATACCGCGATTACTATATCATCCGGAAGGGCAGATACGAGAAAGGCAGGCTGGTACCGCCCAGCAACTGGGCCTCGACTTTTACCGGTTCCGCATGGGAGAGAATCGGAGATACGGACGAATATTACCTGCACCTTTTCTGCAGGGAGCAGGCGGACCTGAACTGGGAGAACCCGGAAGTGAGAGATGAGATCATGGACATCCTCAATTTCTGGCTTGAAATGGGCGTGGACGGCTTCCGTTTCGACGTCTTCAATATGTTCTCCAAGGTCTATCCGATCCGGGATGACAACAGCAGAAAGACCTTCCAGAAAGGCGCGAAATTCTTTGTTGACGGACCGAGGATGCATGAGTTCCTGAAGGAGATGAATGAAAGAGCGCTCTCTCTGTATGACAGCTATACTGTGGGAGAATCCTATCATCCGTCGGAGGAAAATGCGCTGGAGTATGTCCGGGAAGAGAATCACGAGCTGGACAGCATTTTCAACTTCGCGCATCTGGACTCCGACAATATCAGCAGATTTGTCTATAAGCCATTTGACCTCCTGCAGTTCAAGGATGGTCTGATCGGACCGCAGACCGCCTCCTACGGACTGGGCTGGAACACACTGGTCCTGGAAAACCATGACAATCCCCGCAGTGTGAGCAGATTTTCCATCGACACTGAGCATTATCGTTATGAAGCCGCCACCATGCTGGCCACAATCACATACATGGGCTTTGGGACGCCCTTCATCTATATGGGGCAGGAAATCGGAATGACAAACTGTCCCTTCAAAGACATAGATGAGATGAAGGATCCGGTTTCTCACTTTGTATACGACCTTATGAAACGCTACGGCCTGCCGGGCTCCTTCGCATTCCGGCTTGTCCGCTACGCGGCAAGGGACCATTCCAGAGTACCGATGGCCTGGGACGATACCGTCAACGGCGGTTTCAATCAGGGACAGGAACCCTGGCAGTGCGTCAATCCGAACTATCAGGAGATTAACGTACAGAAGGACCTGAACTCAGAAAAGTCGATCTACCGCTTCTACCAGAAGCTTCTGAAGATCAGAAAAGAAAATGAAGCCGCGATCTACGGCAGGACCAAAGAAGTCGGCCATGAAAATAAAAGGATCCTGGCCTACACCAGAACTTATAAAGGAAAAAAGCTGCTTATTGCCGCCAATTTCTCGAAAGGAAATGTCAGATGCATCCTGCCCGACTGGACGGAGAACGCAAAGCTCCTTCTAAATAATTATGAGGAACTGGAAAGCAAGAACGGAACCGCTACGCTCAAGCCTTACCAGGCATTGGTATTTGAGCGTGTGCCACGAACTGACAGCTAAGTCTGCCGCGAGCGCGAGCACTCTCCTGCAAGGGCGGACCGGACATATGCTGTATCAGGCGCTGATCTGCCTGGCGCAGGCAGACGTCAACAACCGTCCCTTCGTCACCATTTCCAATATGCTCGTCAAGATGAAAGACAATAAGATCGAGCTGAACACGAAGGCCGGGAAACTGCTGGATCTTCTGGAAAGGGTGGATGATCCAAGAGTGACAGATCTGCTGGAGCTTCTGAAAGAAGTTCCCGGCGCACAGGAAGCTCTGGAGAAGGAAGTGAAGGTGGAGACCACCGTTGGCGAGGTGCTGCAGATCGCCGGGGAAGAGGAGGTCAGACACTATATAGAACAGAACGCGGCCCAGGCCAGCTATAACGCTGATTACGAAAATACAGAAGAAAACATAACAGCTTACTGGATGCGGCTGATTATGTTTATCTTCCTCTTTGCGCTGCTGGCCATGATCACGCTCGAATTTATAGACAAGGATAAGCGCTGAATATGAGCAGAAAGTCCTGCCTCAAACCGGAAGGCGAATCCAAAGCAGAGGATAGAGCAGCATAAAGTGATCAAACCGGAAAGCGAATCCGAAGCAGAGGATAGAGCAGCATAAAGTGATCAAACCGGAAGGTGAAACCGAAGCAGAGGATATAGCGGCATAAAGCAAAGCGTATGGAGCTTTCCTGCCGGTCTTCCGGATCAGGCGTGATTTTATAGGAACACGGAAACCAGAACTGCAGGGGAATGTGATGAATCAAAGGAGGGTATTTTTTTATGAGGACACAGGGAAAGAAGAGACTGGGGATTCTGCTGACTGTCATCCTGATGCTTTCCATGGCAGTCTGCAGCGCTGCCGAAGAGAGGGCGGAGAAGAACGGGGATATCTATATCCTCTTCACGAGCGACGTTCACTGCGGCATAGACAAGGGATTCGGCTACGCCGGCCTGCAGCAAGTGAGAGATACCCTGGAAGCACAGGGCTATGAGACGATCCTGGTGGATGACGGGGACGCCATTCAGGGGGAACCCATCGGAACCCTCTCGGAAGGAGAGGCGATTATCGACCTGATGAATGATCTGAAATATGACGTCGCAATTCCCGGAAACCATGAATTTGATTACGGAATGCCCCGCTTCCTGGAGCTTGTGGAGAAGGCGGACTTTCCTTACATCAGCTGCAATTTCACCTACCTGGATGAACTGGTTTTTGAACCTTATATCATAAAAGAGGCCGCGGGAAAGAAGATCGGCTTTGTAGGCGTGACTACTCCGCTGACCATCACGGCTTCGACCCCTGTTTATTTCCAGGATGAGAACGGGGAATATGTCTACGGCTTTATGTCGGATGATACGGGGGAGCGCGTGTATCAGGCGGTTCAGAGCGCTGTGGACGCAGCCCGCGAGGAGGGAGCCGATTATGTCTATGTGATCGGCCATATGGGAAATGGCGCGGAATTCAAACCCTGGACCTATGCGGATGTGATCTCCCATACAGACGGCATCGACGTCTTCCTGGACGGGCACAGCCATGACACAGACCAGGTGATTATGAAAAACAAAGACGGGGAAGACGTGCCGCGTTCCGCCGTGGGAACAAAGATGGCGTGCATCGGCTACAGCCACATTTCCGCAGAGGGAGATATCGTGGAGACAGGAATCTGGTCCTGGCCCAACAAGACATCCGCTCCGGAGCTTCTGGATATCCATAATGAGATCCGCGACAGGGTTGACGAGGCGCAGCAGGAGCTGGCGGAAGAACTGGATCAGGTCGTGGCGTCAACAGCAGTCACTCTGACCATCAATGATCCGGAGGAAGTGGACAGCTCCGGAAATCCTGTCCGCATGATCAGGCGTGCTGAAACCAATCTGGGAGATCTGTGCGCAGACGCGGTCAGAGCTCAGTCCGGCGCGGATATCGCCTTCGTGAACGGGGGCTCAATCCGTGTCAGTATTGAAAAAGGAGATATTACGTTCGGAAACATCCTTGCAGTGCATCCTTTCGGGAGCATGCTCTGTGTCCTGGAACTGACAGGACAGCAGATTCTGGACGCTCTGGAATGGAGCTGCCACAGTGTACCGGATGAGAATGGCGGATTTAACCAGGTCTCAGGACTGACCTTTGAAATCAACAGCGCCATCGACAGCCCCTGCAAAGCCGACAAGGACGGTATGTTTACCGGAATCGAAGGAGAACGCAGGGTGCAGAATGTTATGGTCGGCGGGGAAGCGCTGGATCCGGAAAAAACTTATACGCTGGCAGGCTTTGATTATCAGCTTCGCCAGCAGGGAGACGGATACACCGTGTATGACGGCGCGCCGGTTCTGCAGGACAGTGTCAAGCTCGACAACCAGGTGCTGATCGACTATATCGTGGACACGCTGGGAGGAAAGGTCGGCGGAGACTACGCGGATCCTTATGGGCAGGGAAGGATTACGGTGCTTGAGTAACCGTCAGACCTTCGCCGTGAGCCGAAATTTGTAATAAAGCAGGGAGACGGAGATCATGACTCTGGAAAGAATTACGGAAAGCAACATAGATTTCGCTGTTCGGATACAGGAGGAACTCTTCCCTGGAGAAAGCGGGAGGGCTAATTTTGAGGAATCCATCGAGGGAGAATCCGACTACAGCTATTATCTGCTCTACGAAGACGGAGTCTGTGTCGGGGTGATCGGACTGTACAGTTATCCGGAGGATCAGGACAGTGCCTGGCTTGGATGGTTCGGAATCAGAAAAGGCTTCCGGAGAAGGCATCTCGGTTCAAGAGCCCTGAAAGAATTCGAAGAGATGGCTGCCGCCAGGGGATTTCAGTTCGCCCGGCTCTATACTGATGCTGAGAACAATGATACCGCTCTTGCCTTTTACAGAAGCAATGGGTATACCTGTGAACCCTATCAGAATCCGGAGGATCCTGCCTGCATCAGGTATAAAACTGTTATTTTCTCAAAGGCACTGACATCCCGGACGCTGGTGCCATGGAACAACAGAACGATCCATCTTACAGAACAGATCGCAAAACAGGAGAAATACAGATTGAAATTGAATCCTTGTATGACGATGCTATGATAGAAATATAGCAAATGTTACAAACGAGAA
Source organism: uncultured Lachnospiraceae bacterium (assembly GCA_902779575.1). Taxonomy (GTDB): domain Bacteria; phylum Bacillota; class Clostridia; order Lachnospirales; family Lachnospiraceae; genus Porcincola. The sequence continues at coordinate 27,673 of CACZBW010000022.1, read as the reverse complement.
TGGAAAAATTGATGAGATCCTGAAGGAAGCCGGGAGGTGAAATCCATGGATAGCATTCAATTAAAACTTTGCGATATCCAGGGCTGACTGTTCGAACGATCCACCGCATATGCAAGCGAAGGATTCATTCGTGATTTCATGAATTCAGAGGTTGCCGCACATCTGGATTCCCCCTACAATAAGCTGCAGTGGATGGGAGAAGAATATCTGGTTGATGAACTTAAAGATGAAAAGACATTGAATACAGACGGGGAAAAATATTCTCCAGAAGTACTGTACTGGATCGGATATCTGTATCGCTACTGGGCGTGCACACGAGGTGAGAGCAGCAAGAGGATCTACCGGCAGGCACCGGCAAAGACCATGAAGAGGAATTATATGGCTTTCCACACGTTTGATCCGGATGTGGCGATTGATGATCTGATCGAAATAAGCAGGCAAAGACAGGGAAAATGAAATGATAAACAACCTGAAGGAGAGATCTTTATCCGCTGACGGAGAACTTTCCCAAACCTCTGCGTGAGGGCGGAAGACCTGCATGTGATACCGGAAGCTCTTGCGGCCGGCTACGGGTATGACGCTCCGGGAAGCTTTGCCTCATGGTTATCCGGACAGACGCCGATGCATGCTTACGTCATGCCTGGAAAACGATACGATATCGGTGATTTGAAGAGCTATGAATACGTCCGGGAAACATACAGAGGAGGAAGCATCCGCATTGCGGAAAAAAAGAACATGTCAAGTCTCGCCAGCATAAACGGTATCCATCTTGTTCTAATGGCCGTAGCCTGGATTAATTTCTGTTGACTTTTATATCAGTTGTACTATAATATGCATATAAGCAGGTGCTAGTTTGTCCTCCGGTGTCCTTCGGGCCCGGGGGCTATTTTATTTGGAGGTACCATGACTGAGAAGACATATAGATCGTATCGTCAGCAACTGAACATTTTGAGATCTCGTGGCATGATCATCGGTAAAGGATCACAAGGCTCACGAGTTATTCGTATATTGGAGCGTGAAAATTATTACAATGTAATAAATGGCTATAAGGAACTATTCCTTGCTACCCCGGCAACAGCAACAAAAGATGAAGTATATAAAAATGGAACTACATTTGATGAGGTATATGCTCTATATAGTTTTGACAGAGATTTACGCAACATTTATCTCAAATTTCTTCTCAAGCTGGAGAATTCATTTAAAACCGTCATCGCGCATGAATTTTCTGCAAAATATGGTTATGATAACTATTTGAAAATTTCCAACTTTGATGATAGTTCTGGAAATAAAATTGCTTCGGCAACTAAGTTGATTGGTGATATTCAGCAAGAAATAGCGCGGCAGATGAACAAAAACCACAAAGTTGTTACGCACTATATGACTGCTCACGGATATATCCCATTATGGGTTCTTGTAAATGTATTAACATTTGGAAAAATTGAGTATTTTTATAAGAGTATGAAGCCTGCTGATAAAATAACTGTTGCTAAACAGTTTGGACTACAGCCAAATGAATTTGCTAAATTCATTCATATGCTTGCGCTTGCAAGAAACAAATGCGCGCACGATGAACGGTTCTTTGATATGAAATTCAGGGAAAGCCTCCATACTAAGAGCATTCGAAACTTCTCTACTCTTGGAATTGTCCGTGCACCCGACGGCTCTTATACTTATGGTACTAATGATGTATATGCCATCAGTATAATGTTTGCTCTTTTGCTTAGCAAAACTGACACGAAAGAATTTATTTCACAGATGAGAACAGCCTTTAATAAACTAAATCGTCAACTTCAGACGATTCCAGCAACGGATGTTATGCAACTCATGGGGTTCGGAGTAAATTGGGACAGAATATCATTGCTGAAAAAATGATCTGTAATTGGAATGATCTCGCTGGATTTTGGAACGTTCTTTTTCAAAGTTGAAGCGCTTATCGGGTTAAGAAACGAGGTTGACCAGTTTGGCCAACCTCACTTTTTCTTTCACTCGGTCATTTTTTTCCGGCGACTCGGAAAAGTTACTTTCACCCATAATACTCCTTATACCACTCAGCAAAGTTCCTGAGCCCTTCCCGTATGGCGATCGTCGTAGGGAAGAAGGGCATCAGTCTCTGCGGAAGAGATCCCTTGTATAGACTTTTTCTTTTACATCGTCCAGTTCGGAATTGTAGCGGTTGGCGATGATGCAGCCGCACATTTTCCTGAATTTTTTCAGATCATTTACCACCTTGCTGCCGAAGAAGGTCGTCCCGTTTTCCAGGGTCGGCTCATAGATGACTACCGTGGCGCCCTTCGCCTTGATCAATCTGAGGATGGTATCATCAGGAGTATTGGAGCCAAACACGATACGGATATCACCGATAGAAACACTGACGGTATCAGAGGTTGATTCTTGTGCCGGGTCCGACTCGTGTAAGTCGTGCAACTTGTACAACTCATGTGATGAAGGTTCCGATTTGACAGGAACAGAAGGAGCGGATGGCATATCCGGGACAGCCAGGGGAACAATATCCGGGAGCATGGAATCCACGTATGTTTCCTTGACGATGCGTTTCCAGTAATAGTAGGCATGAATGGAAATACCGTTCTGGTCGCACCAGGTTTTGACATGAAGGCCGCTGGAAGCCTGTTCCTGGAAAAGGACAGCCCATCTGGAGAGCTTGGCCTGACGGATTTTCAGATCTGTATTCATAGAGATAACCTCCGTGTGTGGTGTGGGTTGCGCAAGTAGGACAAGTCGCGCAAACCGACATAGATAGCGGGGACATTATCTCATGGATGTGTTAAGGTAGTAAGGTACTGGCAATTGAGTGTTTACCATAATTCGTGATGGCAGGGATATTTACACGGATTCTAATCTCTGCTATAAAGTGTATAGTCACATAAGGGTCAATTTTTTCCTTTTAAGTGTTTTATGCTTCGAATTAGATGGAAAACCACCCCGCTCTGTCACAAATTGATGAAGAAACCATGATGGGGAAGATAATATGAGATACGAAAAGCCTGTTGTAAGAAAAATCATATTTAACAATGAAGATATTTTAGCAGCAAGCCCTCATAAATGCACCTTGGGACCTAATGCCTCAGATGATTGCGCTAATGTTGGACGTGTATGTTCATTACTCGTTGAACAAACTATTGGTGGTTGTAAAAGGACTTTTTTATTTGGCACACTTTGTGATCAGGAAATAGGCGCTAACAGTGTTGATCCTACCGAATCGATCTAATGGCTAAGAAGATGCAATATTACAGATTAAAAAATGACTGTGCACTCCGGGGCTGGGAAAAGCTTACGGGAGTGCTTTTGTTTTTATCATCCGGAAAAATCAGAGCGTTAAGTTTTGAGGAATTCCAATGTCTTCTGCTGTGCAATGGCGAAACAGCAATTTCGGATGAGCTGCGAACAAAGGAAATGCAGCAGATGATTGACGGATTTCTGCAGGAAGGAATTATCCTGGAAAGTCAGAATCCCGATCCGATCGCGCCGGCCCAACGGTACCGCTATTATGACTGCAGATATATTCCGGGGATCCTGTGGTCGATTACAGGTCACTGCAACTTCCGGTGCAGGCATTGTTACCTGGATGCCCCCGCGGGCAGAGATGGATCCCTGAGCACAGAGGAGTGCTTCGATATTATTGATCAGATTGCTGCCTGCGGCATTCATTCTGTTGAGCTGACAGGAGGAGAGCCGCTTGTTCGTTCCGACTTCTGGGATATCGTGGACAGGCTTCTGAAAAAGAAAATCCATATCACCCAAATCTATACAAACGGATGGCTGGTAAATGAAGATCTCCTGAATTCATTTACAGAGAGAGGTCTTCATCCTTTTTTCAGCATGAGCTTTGATGGCCTGCACTGGCATGACTGGATGCGTGGACAGAAAGGCGCTGAGGAGCAGACCCTGAGAGCCTTAAAGCTGTGCCGCGAAAAAGGCGTTCCGACGAATGTTGAGATGTGTATTTACCGCGGGAATGTGTCCGGCCTGATGGATACGCTCCAGGCTCTTGAAGCTGTTGGGGTCACCTATGTCAAAGCATCCAATGTTTCCAAAACAGAATTATGGGTCCGTCATTCCGATGGAAATCTTCTGGAACAAGAGGAATATCTGGAAGAGGTAATTAAATTCATACCGGAGTACATAAACTCAGATACATCGGTTCACCTTATGCTTTCCAGCGCGATCGATCTGTACACAAAAAAGGAGGCGGAGAAAACCGGTGTTCGGTATAAGCTTCTTGCAGAATATGGAGACGGAGAAATCAGCAGTAAAGGATTATATTTGTGTGGAGCAATAAGAACTACGGCATATATTTCTCCTGACGGGCATGTTCTTCCCTGTATGCCAATCGCCTCTGTCCATGACTTGAGTATGTTTCCGGACCTACTGAAAGATGGCCTCAAAAATGCATTAAAGGGAAATAATTACTACATGACGTTCATTGACAGCCGTGTTAAGGATCTGATGAGAGAAAACAGGGAGTGCGCAGATTGTACGTATGTTCTGAGATGCTGCGGGGGCTGCAGGGCGCATGCTTTTATAAGCGAAGGCGAGATGTATGGAACAGACCGGATGATGTGTATGCTCTGGAAGGAAGGATACGCGGAACGGATCAGAGCTGCCGCGGAAGAGGCTCTGCAGGGATCAGACAGACCAGAGGATTCAGAATAGATGTTTTTTATCAGGCTTGCCGGCGTCCCGATCGGTGTGGATAATCGATACGCACCGGTAGGATGGCTTTGCAGAAACTATCAGATAGAAAGCGGGGATCCTGCTTTCACTGTAAGGGCATCAGATAAGATGCTCATAGATGAATTAAGAGGTATTCTGAGTTGGTCCCGGGATCTGACCGCGGCTGAAGCAGAAGAACTGAAAAAAGCCCTGCAGGTGGAAAAACCACCATCTGATGAACAGGAATACCGGGAAAAGATTATTTCGTGCGGAGGGAAAAAACCTGTAATTCCGCTCGAAACCTGGAGCTATCTGGAGGAACTGAACGTTTACAGACAGATCTGCCGGAAGCTTATAAATTTCGATGCTTTTGTACTGCATGCTGCTGTCATAGCAATAAACGGAGCGGGGATTGCGTTTGTGGGAAAACACGGCGCAGGGAAAAGTACCCGGTTAAGGCTTTGGGAAGATGCTTTCGGGAAGAGTGCGGCAGTCATCAATGGAGATAAACCGGTCATACGCCTGCTTGATGGTACATTGTATGCATGCGGAACTCCGTGGAATGGAAAGGAAAACCGCGACAGTAACTGTATGGTTCCGCTGAAGGTTCTCTGCTTTGTGGAAAGAAGTACGCGGGTGGAGATTCGGCGGCTGCAGACAGAAGAGATATCACACAGGATCTTTGATCATCTGTTAATTCCGGATAATGCTGCAGATCTGAAGCGTCTTGCTGGATTGATTAATACCTTGATCGGTCAGATACCGTGTTATCTGCTGAAATGCTGCATCGAAGATGGCGAGGATCCGTTGAAGATCTGGAACCGGATCAGGCAGGATATCAATATATAGGGATATGTTATGATAAAGACTAAGAAGAACTATATTCTGCAGAAAATCGGAGAAGAATATATGGTCATCCCTGTTGGAACTGCAGCTGAGCAGTTCAGGGGAATGCTTACGCTGAATGAGTCTGCTGCTTTCTATTGGAGAGAGTTGGAAAAAGGAACGACTTTCGACAGTCTTGCGGTTTTGGCCATGGAGCGTTTTGAAGATGCCGATGAAGAGACAGTTAAAAAAGATATTATGGAATTTCTGAAGGATATTTCTTTTGCAACGGAAACGACTCCGTGAATTATATCAGTGTTGAACAGATTTTAGAGATCTGTGGAGCTTATAAAGTGACCGGATGAAGGTGAAGCTGATCTGCCTGCTGACGGTGGCAGTCACGATCGCCCTTCTGGCTTTACCATCGAGATGAAGGGTCTGATAGGCGGCGCTGGAATTCGGAGAGACTCTGCTTAAAACAAATATACTAATGCATTATTCGAGATAACAACCTCTCCCGTAGATATCGATGATAATGATGATCTTGTTTGATGTCAGACCCAATGAGGGATAAAAATCATATGAAGTTGAGGTTCAGATTTCTAGAGTAAAAAATACGAGAAGGTCACAAAGAAAAGCAGAGTTCCCATATTTCAAATATCTGCTTGAGCAGATCCCCGCACACGGCGAGTTCGGGGATAATTCCTATCTGGAAGATCTTCTTCCGTGGTCAGGTAAATTGCCGGCAGTATGCAGACAATCGGAATAATACTGCTTCCATCATCCATAAGTGGGATGGCGTACTGTTAACCCAGCACCCACCATTTACCGGTTACCAAACAGCCAGAATCTGATAGTGAAACTGTAGGAAATAAGATCTCCTGGAACCTGAAATATGGATCTGGGGAGAGCATTTCTTCGGTGCAACTCCGAATGTGCTGAATTTAAAAAATTCCTCAGTCAATCTTGGAATCTTGGATGGGAAAAGGATACAGAGTAATGCTGCACTATTTTGAACGACTGGAAAGGGAGATAGATTTCTCACGAGAGTATTTCAAACTGGAAGAGATGCTCCTTCTGGAGAAATATTCTAGGCAGATATATGGAACTATAACGATCAACAGGTGGATAGAAGATCACTTTAGAGATTGGAAAAAAAGAGACAATTATACGTCTTTTTCCGAAGTCAGGATTCAGATAGGTTTCCCGACGGAAGAAGATAACGGAGAATACGTGTTACGGAAAAACGTTGGAATGGAAGACTACTTCCTCTTTTCTGAACTGATCATAAATATTCTCTGGGACCTTCAGGAATTTGATATGTCATCCGCAATGCGGGATGGTTCAAAGCATTTAATTAAAACGATTATCGCAAACGTTGAGAAATCAGGATTTGAAATTAGGGAGGTTGATAATGACTATCTGATCGTAGAAAAGAATGCTGTGGCAGTTGAAGTTGCAGACTTAGTTCCCAAATTGGCGGATGTCATTATTGAGTATAATCACTATCTCCTAAGAGGCGACATGACACGGAAGCAAGAATTGCTAAAGAAGATAGCGGATGCCTTGGAACCGAAGCGTGCCACACTGAATACCATCAATAAGAGTGCAACAGAAGATTTCTTCTGGATGGTCAACAAGATGAATGTCCGGCACAATAATTGTGATCATACAGATCCGAAAAACTTTTTTACAGAATTCGCAAATCTCAGCAGTATAGAGAAAGAAAAGTGGTATGACAGGATTTATGATCAGAGTTTGATGCTATTTGTCCTTCTGGAATACCAATCAAGAAATAGAGATATTCAAGCCTTTAAACATTTGACTGCTAAGTAGGGGCATTCGAGGATGATGTGATAACCGAAGGTAATGTAATAAAGAGCAATTTTCTTGAGATTGCGAAAGGTGGAAAAGATGTTTTTAGGGAACTACTTTATTTTTGACGATAACAAATACTTGAGGGTTACGATTGATAAGAAGGATTCCTTATATGATAAGCTTCTTGAATGCATTCAAGTTGGGAAAGTTGAGGGCGAAACGAAGATTAGTTTTCGAAAATTACCTTTCTCATACCAAGGATGTGCGTTTGAGGATCTGGATATAAAATATAGAGACCCTTTTGACAAACCGAACACCATGAGTACAAAAGAGTTCCAGTTTGTAGGCAAGTATTTGATGGGTGAGAAACTATTGAGCTTCCGCATTCCCAGAGCTAAGATCGTAAATATATGCCAAGTGACTTCTGAAATCAAAAGCTCAGAGTATTTTGAATCAGCAAGTCTTTGCATACCGTATAATACATCTATACAAGTTGCCTTGGAAGAGGAATGATACTTGAATACGATGAAATCAAGAACCGGAAGAGTATCAGCAAACACAACAGCTCCATCCCGGAACTGGCAAAGATATTCTAGAATCCATTCACTTCGCTGGTGATGGATATTTCTGATGTGAATCACTCACAACGAGAAGAGCGATTCTGGGCGTACGGATGCACTACGATAGGACGGTTACGAATTTAGAAGTATGGACGATGTGCTTAACAGCGGTGGTGCCCACACATGAGGTGTTAATCATGAGCTTTGTATACGCAGAAAAGAAAATGGTAATTGATCAGGAAATCATAACTATCCATTGCGATACAAAGATAGGGCTTCTCGATGGAGCGAAAGCCGCATTTTGTGAAGAAGAATTAGATCTGATAGAAAAATATGGGATTGTAAAGATATCAAATCTTGGTGCCTCGATCAGTGTAGCATTCGCGGGTAATAACATTTTCTTGGCGGCAAAGTTATTCTCACAGCTTTGTGAGTTGAAGACTTTCTCTGTGGTAGAAGCTGTTGAAAGAGCATATGCCATTCACAGTGGCGCGAAGAGTCCTTCTGATATCGAATTTATCATTTGCACAGCAGATGATACTATCATGCGTATTGACTGCATAAAAGATGGCAGGGTTCAGAAGAACTGTTCCTCTGCTTGGCTGGGATCTTACGAAGCATTTCGTGAATTCCAGAGGATTAGGATGTCAGATCCGGAAAAAGACCCAACAGAGTTGACGGACAGCGCATTCGAGAGTGTTGTTCAAGGATGTCCGGATGATTCAGTTGGAAAATTCTGGATATCAGCAAGTTATCGACCTGATCTCAAATGCTTTTGGTATTCAGAAAGACTCGCTCTCCACAGTGTTAAGAAACAGACTGTTAAAGTTGGGGAAACCATAAAGTTTTTCCTTGACCCAAGTGACGGTGGCTATTCATATCGCTTGATTCCTTGCGGAGCTGATAGTTTATTGATGGATATTGACCAGATGGAACCGATGATACTTTTTAGCAGAGCGCATAGACTCTTAGAGTCGAACAATAATCCGAATCACTTCGGGCTAATGTTACCGATGTTGGTCAAACAGAAAGAAAACGAAGAGATTGTGCGGTGTAAGTAGATCGCTTTTTACACTGTAGTATGAGGCAAATCATGAAAGAGCAAATAACAGATCTTGTATCAGCCGTAAGAGAAGAGGGAGTAACGACGGCTCTTGAGAGCGAGTCATTCCAGGCTCTTATGGTAGAGGCTGCTTCACAGATTATATCCGGCCCGGCTGGTCCATTGGTTGGATCTATTATCGGTGCAGCGACACCAAGGATCAATGGTGTAATACTGACATACAGGCAGAACCGCTTTGAAAGAAATATGACGCGGCTCATGAAGGAGCTCACGGCGAGGGTAGCTAATCTTGAAAACAATTATCTTTCCCTCTCCAATGAAATGCAGGAGCAGTATCGAGGCCTATACGTTGAGATGCTTCTCGATAATGTGACTGACGAGCGGCAGGGAGAGAAAATTAAATGGAACGTTAACGGATTCGTGAACATGATGACAAACGAATCCAATGAAAACATCATGCAGATTTTCTTTGATACATTGGCTGAACTGACCGTTCTCGATATTGATACATTGAAGATGTATCCGGCAGATTCCGATATTGATTGGCACACGGTTACCCAGAAATATGGTATAGATTCAGAACGCCTCAGGTTGGTGAAGGAGAAACTGGTAAGGCTTGGATTGCTGTATCGAAAGAATGATATTTTACGTAACAACAACACGGATGAGATTGTAGAATATCTTAAGAAGGTAGAATCAGATTCTAAACGAAGTAAACCACAGGGTGTTAAGCTTCCCAATTCGATTAAAAAGATAGGAAGTAATGGAACATATCGGATCACACCACTGGGGAACGGATTCCTAAAAAGTATATCGGATGCATCATGAGCTGCGAGTAGGGATCAAGATGAGACTCATGATGAGGTGACGAGGCCTATTCCATCAGTTTAGAGTAATTCCCCGCTCTGGCTCAACCCGCCTCGCTTCAATCATACGGGGAGAAGGTTCCTCCACATGATGAATTAAAGTTGTCCTTACCCCGGATCCTTCTCACGCTATATAACTGCTCCGGAGGAGCGGGAGCCTCCATTTCGCCCCGCACCACCTGCATTGTATACAAGTTGTGTTTTGTCAATAAGAATTCCCCCTTCGCCGCGGTTATCGGACACCTGATAGCCGATCATAATACAGGTCGCCACATTGATGATTAGCCAGATGAAGCCTTTTTAGCCGTGAACTTTGATGTAGGTTTCGTTATCGACCATGACAGAACCTTTTTCGTAAGGGTAGGTATCGACAAAGGGTTTGAGAAATCAAGGCTAATAAACAAGAAATAGGTGGTGAACTTGACACTACCTGTTTTGAAACTACGGACAAAAAATGGACGACGAACAAAGAAAAATAGAGTGGAAGGGAGAGGTGGTCTCCATTCAGCCGAGAAGCACGGTTTGGCGGTATCTGATCGACAACCGGACACACCGTGAATGCGGATATAATATTTTCATGAAGGGTGAAGTACACCCCGGTTCGGAACTCCTCCATCATGACAGAGGTTCTGATAGATACGATTTCTGTGTGGCAATCTCGGAAAAACAGCAGGCCAAGATGAAGATCCACATTGGGGATGTTCTGCAGGGGACAGGTTGGACGAAAAAATATCCTGAAATAGAATTTGCGGACTATTACCGTGCAGGAAGCCTTAAGAAGGTGAACGGAGAAGATAGTTCAGCACGGACAATGGACGTTGAAACCGATGATGTCAACGTTCGGTATGACGGGACGCCGATTCCAAGGGTGAAGTCGGCTGATTACCCGGGACCGCCGTGGAAGATGGAAGTACCCTCCCTTGAAATATATGCCTGGAGAGGGGGGAGGATGCTCAGCAAGGCATCATGGAAAGGCAAATGCTTTCAGTGCATCTGGGCAAATATGGCCAATGTTACCGTGCAGTATGATTTTGACCGAAATCTTGTCCGTAACCGCTTTGAGACATTTTGCTATGGTCCTCTGTCCTGCAAGTACTATAGCATGGGTCCGGCGAGGGCAGTTCCGTACAAAGGGATGAGCGGCGTGAAAGACCAGGGATGGCTGGATGAAATTTGCGTCCAGTATCGGACTGATCCGGATGAATGAACGATGGACGCACATGCAAGGAATATCATAATGAGAACTTCGGTATCCGGGGTTGGTACCGTGTATCATTAATCTATGACACAAAAAGGATTTGTTCAGAGGGCAGGTATCCTGCAGGTGTTGATATATGCTATCTTGAGGAACATGAAAGGCTGTATGAGGAGACAGCATCCCAAGGGTGCGTTGTTTCAGAATATCTGCCGGGGACGAAGGCAAGGGGTTACGGCTTTCCACGGAGAAATCGTCTGATTGCAGCAATGTCCGATGAATTAATAGTGATTGAGTGGTACGGAAACGACAATAAAAGCCTGTGAATTGTATTGGAAGAAACGAAACAAGAAGTATGAATTAGAATGAGAGCTCAATTAAGAGATAAGGAGATGGGATAATATGACTATTACAGCCCGCAGAACATATGAGGATATAGTTGAAAAGTTACAGGAACTAAATGATCAACAGCTTATTGCCATACATACAATCATTATTGGATTGGTAAATAATCAATTTATTAGTCCTCTGGATATTAAGTCAGATGAACAGCTTTGGAAACATATTGATCATTCACTTACTCAAGCTGATGCAGGGATTGGCGAAGACGCTGATATAGTGATTGCTGAACTTATGCAGGAGCTTGTAGTATGAAGAAGTATAAGGTAGCTGTGACTCCAGATGCAAAAACAGGTTTAAGGAGATATCTGGCTTATCTACTTTGTGTTATTTAAGATTGAAGCGGATGAAAGAGTTTATATTACAGATGTTTTTCACATGTTGGAAGATTTTGAGAATAAGCTAAGATAAAGCGGCTTAGCTCAGCTGGGGCCTTACACCTCGCATAAGGAAAAAGTCCAATGTTTACGATAGAAATTGCAGGAATTCCGATCGCAGTTGATAATCATTTCAGCTTTGTAGAACGACAATGCGAGGCATTCTCATCGGATAAGCCTGCCTTGTTCGCAATTTCTGCGTTGCGGGAGAAAATGCCGGCAGAATCCACGCCGCCTTCTGCATATGCGGAGTCACAGTCCATTTATCGCCAGATTGCTTATGCAATGAACGAATATGATGGCTTTTTGCTGCATGCGGCTGTGATCAGTGTGGATGGCCGGGGTGTTGCATTTACCAGCAGGAGCGGAACAGGGAAGACGACCCGGGTAAGAATGTGGAAGAAGGCTATGGGGAGCAGGATCCGCATCGTGAACGGGGATAAACCGATTCTGCGGTTTGTTGATGGTACATTGTTTGCTTTTGGTACGCCCTGGATGGGCAAAGAGAATATGGGGGAGAATACCTGTGTTCCACTGGAATATGTGTGTTTTCTGGAACGGGGCGAGGAGGCTGCACTATACAAACTGCAGACAAAAGAAGTACTGAGGCGTCTTTCCGGGCAGATTCTTTTTCCTGAAGTTGAAGAGAATATGAGCCATTTTATGGATCTGCTGGAGAAGTTTGTTGATCAGACGAAATTCTTTCTTCTGATCTGTAATATGGATAAAGAAGATCCGGAGCAGATTTGGGAGGCACTTAATACCGCATCGGCAGCGTTGCGTCCGGGGGTTCAGCTGCTTTCGCAGCTGACATAAAGAGGAATGCCGGAGAATCTGGAATAATGAATAAAAATAAAGAATACCGATCATTCAGAGATTTCGCGAGGTATCTTGATTATAAGGCAAGGAAAGCGGGAGTACCCCTTAACGGTCAGTTTGAGTTGACGCCTCTTTGCAATTTCCGCTGCGAAATGTGCTATGTGCATCTTGCTGAAAGTCAGATGGGCCGGGCCCTGCTTTCTCCGGAGCAGATTCGGAGATTTTTGGAGCAGATTTCTTAATCACCTGAACGGGTATTGTTTTGAGTTGGAATGCAAGAGGGCAATTGAAGAAAAATCTCATCCAAATGCTTCAGCAAGAGTTTGTGATTGTATATTGAGTCGTGATGGATTTGAGTTTCCGATGACTTTTCTGGCAGTTAACGTGTACAAGCAAGAGTCCTATCGTTGCCGATCATTTTTAAGTAGGTGAATTTATAATGACAGGAAGGATCAGGTATGGCAAGTTTCGATATCGTTGGTTTTATACGGAATAATATCTCAACAATCGCTCCTTCAGTGCAATTCGTAGCCGGTGCTGTCGTAAGTGCTATGTTCTTACGTAAGAAAACGAGTATTGAAACCGGTACGAAGGCATTCGAAAAGATCAAGGCCGCTAAACTCGGAGAAGCCGCAGAGATGCTTCTCGACTCTGGAAGGATTACATATACCGAGTTCTGGAAGATGAAGAACTATGCAGAAATCGCAAGGAAGGCTGATGATCTTAAGGCAGAACAGGAGGAAGAATTGTCACCCCAGGACTTTGATTGGCATACTCGTTTTTATGAGGCGTGTGGGAATATCAGTGATGAAGAGATGCAAGAAATCTGGGCGTCAGTTTTATATGGTGAAATCACTAATCCGGGAAGTTATTCATTAAGAACGCTTGAATCCTTAAGAAATATCTCAAAGGAGGAAGCAATTCTATTCAAGAAGGTTTGTGATTGCAGCGTACAGATTGGCAGATTGGTTCTTCTTCCGTGTTTTGGCGGAATCATGGAGAAAAACGGGATATCTTACGGCGATGTTATCAAACTGGATGATTGTGGATTGTTGAAAAGTGATGTAGGTATGAGTATTGACGTGTCTGTTCATAACAAATATAGTCTGCTCTCTGCTGATGATAAGTATGTATTACTGGTAAAAAAGCGAGATGGAAATTCGAAGAATCGTTTGGAACTCCGACATTATTTGTTCTCAGCTACAGGCAAGGAACTTTATACAGTCGTAGGAAGCGATACGAACATAGAAGAATTATGTAAGACTCTTCAGAACGAATTTCAGGATTTTGTGTTTGCTCTAGGACAAATTGTCAACAGAAATGGAGATCAGATAACATACGCTATCATAACGGGATCGGTATCTATAGTAGAAGGGCAGAAACTGGAGTAGAACAAGAATATAATATGCGGAACGAATATACTGATGCGCCGATATCATTGACATCGATAAGACATCCTAAAAAGGATAAGAAACTGACAGAGTTTGATAAGCATTCAAAGTACTTGATTAAGATTGTTGCTACAACTAGCCTCGAGAGCAAACTGGATGAATATGCTAAAAGCTTCTATGAGGCGGCTCATCGTATAACAGAGTTCATTCTTTATGAGGAACATCCTGATACTGGAAAACTTGACACCTTCTTTTTTCCAATTGCGTTCCTATATCGTCATTGCATAGAACTCGGATTAAAGGCGATTGCTTTTCGATGCTTGGATAATAAATCAGACAGAATTCGGTTCATCAGGGATACCCGGCATGATCTGTTCGAATTACTTAGAAGATTGGAGCTTCTTTGTGACCATCTTCCACAAGAGGGTGAGTTAGAGTGGTTAAGGAAACTGTTTACAGATATATCGATTGTTGATAAAGAATCAGATTCTTTTCGATATCCTTTTCATATTAATTGGGAAAAAGATATTTTTGGAAGTGGCCGATTTACTATCAAGAGAGTTTTTGATGAACAAACACCAATAGACTTGGTTAAGTTCGCGAACAAATTTGAAGCGGCATATGAAATCATTCGAAATTGGTATCATGATTCCGGTGAGAAGTCAGTTGAATGGAAGGAATTGAATCCTGTATTTATTGAAATAGGCGGTTATTATTATGCACAATCAGTTGTTGGCTATCGCTATAGAAGAAATGACTTCTACCCTTACACGAGATCTTATTTGGAGTGCGCTAATTTTTTAAAATGGTTTTGCAAAAAGCAAGCAGATGAAGGAATTTCCCTATACTGCAATAGGCTATTTCTTCCCATGTGCTATCTGTACAGAAACTGTGTTGAGCTTAATTTGAAAGCAATCTGGTTTGAAGAAATCACAGAAGATTTTCAAGTTAAGTGCAAGATTATGTTAGATCACAAGCACAGCATTCATGGATTGTGGGAAAAAGTTAGACCATATGCTTTAGAAGCTTCAATAAGTGATGAGGATAGAGAGTATTTGAATGTTATTGATGATTATTGCAATCAAATTCATTCAATTGATAGCGATGCTAACAAATTCCGGTATCCTATGGCGAATAACGTGCAACCTTACTTTTCAAACAATAAGCATTTTGATTTTATCCATGTTGGTGATTTCTTCGAAGAACTGAATAATATTCTTGATGGAATCGACTGTCAACTAAATACAATCAACGAATATAAAGCCGATATGGAAGGTAAACACTCAAACATGAGTACAGAATGCATGTGTGAATAATAGCAAAAGCCGCCGTGTTGGCGGCGGTTTTACAAAGGTCCGTACATTGAAAAATGAATCAGGTTTTCTTACGGCTGCGGCATTTTTTGCGTTGCTTCCGACCATGGGAGCAGATCATCCAGGAAAGAAAGATCGGTGTCTTCTGCATGGGCGGACAGCTGAGTCAGAAGATAATCGAAGTATTCGTACACATTCAGGTTGTTTGCCTTTGCAGTCTCAACCAGGCTATAGATGACTGTGCTTGCCTGTGCGCCATGGGTGGAATACATGTTAACCCAGTTCTTTCTACCCAAAGTGAAGGGCCTTATGGCCTGCCCGGCGAGGTTGTTATGAAGCGGGACATGCGGATCTGACAGGGATACGCGAAGATACGTTTCCTGATTCGGGCAATACTGGAATGCACAGGCAGTGGCGGAGTCTCCGGGGACTTTCGGAATGGTGCAGGGAAAACGGGTTTGAAATCATATCGTTTGAAGGCGACGGAGACGATGATGGATATGAACCAAAGTGGTGATTTGTGCGGTGACAAGAGGGCGTCTGAGGGCGTTTAGTCGGAAAATCTCAGGAAAACAAGGCTAATACAGGGTGGGGGAGAATGACAGGTGTGTTTGTTTTTCGAAACCAAATCCGTATATTAGTACATATTGGAACATTGTGAACTGCCCGTGGCAGTGATAGAATGAGCTTGAGGGCTTTAAAGATGACGATCAGAGACCGTATATTTGATAAAATAACTGAATTGGATCTGACACAGAAGGAATTCGCCAGGAGAACAGGGATTCCTGAGACGACTGTCAGTGACTGGAAAAAGAAACGGACGAATCCGGCAGCGGAGAAGATCCTGATCATATGTAAAGTACTGAATGTTACCCCTGAATGGCTGCTGAGCGGGGTGGAGGCGCGTGGAACAAGGAGCAATCCGGCTACGATCATAGCAATAGACACCGCTACGGAGGTCGGTGAGCTGGTAGCGGTCTACAATTCCTGTGATACTGTTACGCAGGCGAGGATTCTTGGGTATGCGCAGGCGATGGGGAGATTGAAGGAAGCAAAGAAGCAGAACTTATGACGGAGAAACATTATTCTGAACCGCCTTCTGTTAAGGTATATTCGTTTGAGGAATTACTTGAAGAGAAGGGTTACATAGTCTATACAAATGTTGGAACTTCCATGCTTCCTCTGCTGAGACAGCGCCGTGACATCATTGAGATAAGACCTTTGGCGGGGAAGCCGCAGAAGTATGATGTGCTATTGTACAAGCGGGGAGAAACCTATATTCTTCACCGTGTTTTGAAAGTCCGGCCGGATGGAGGTTACCTGATTGCGGGGGACAATAATATCTTTGTGGAGAGGGATGTGACGGATCGTATGATCCTCGGAAAGATGACGAGGATTATACGGGATGGAAGGGAGATCAGAACGGATACGGATTTCCGCTACAAGCTGTACAGCCATATCTGGGTCGACTTCTTTCCTGTTAAATGCTTCCTGCTGCGGGCTAGGGGGAAACTCTCACGGATCTACCATAGGATTTTTCATTAATGGAGGCTGCCGAAGAGACAGGCAGACAGAAGATAACAGGAAAGATGCTGAAGAGACAGGCAGACGGAGGATTATCGGGAAGGCTGCCGAAGAGGCAGACAGAGGATTATCAGGAAGACTGCTGAAGAGACAGGCAGGCGGAGGATTGTCGGGAAGGGGCGGCTGTGAGAGACGGGCTTCGTAAAATAAAATCAATATTGAAAAGTCCGGGGCTTGCGGCAGCGGCGGGCTGGTCGAAGTGCGTGCACCTGAAGGTGCTTCTGATCTGCCTGCTGACGGTGGCGTCCACGATCGCTTCTCTTGGCTTTACCATGGCGACGAAGGGACTGGTGGATGGCGCGGTGTCCTCTGACCTGGACGCGCTGAGAAGGTTCGGCCTGCTGCTTGGCGGACTGATTCTGCTGCAGCATCTGCTGTCTGCCCTGCGGGCCTATCTGAGAGTGCACGCCTCGGCGGAGCTGCAGAAGTCGATGCAGGGGATGATGATGCGGTCCCTGCTGTCCCGGAATTATGCGGGACTCAAAGGCTATCACAGCGGGGAACTGGTAAACCGTGTCTTTTCGGACGTCGGTGTGGTGAAGAACGGCGTCATGTCGATTCTCCCGAACCTGTTCAGCACCGTGGTAAGCTTTGTCGGCGCCGCGGTGATTCTGATCGCCATGGACTGGCATTTTGTAATCCTGATGATCGTCGGAGGCGTTCTGGCCCTGATTCTGGTGCTTTTGTTCCGCTCGCCCATGAAGACGCGGCATAAGAGAATGCAGGAGTCGGAAGGAAAACTGCACGCGTCAGTCCAGGAGATCCTGGAGAATATCCGCCTGATCAAGGCAAGTGTGTCGGAGGAGCGCGCGGCCGGGCAGATCGCGAAGGCGCAGGAGGCACTGAGCAGCGAGCAGGTCCGGCAGGGGATGTTCAGTTTCCGGATGAATGACAGCATGGGCTTTGTGTTTGACCTGTCCTGGCTTTTTTGCATGATCTGGGGCTGTATGCGGATCTTCCACGGAGATCTGACCTATGGATCCCTTGCGGCCATGATCCAGCTGATCGGGCGCATCGAGGGGCCGATTGCAGGTGCGGTGGGCATCGCCAGTCAGGCTTACGGCGTCATCTCTTCGGCGGAGCGTCTGCTGGAGCTGACGGAACTGCCGGCGGAGGAGCAGGGCGAGACCCTGACCGGATTTGACGCGATCCGGCTGGAGGATGTGACCTTTATCTACGATGATGGTGTGGAGGAGGTGCTGCAGAGCATCAGCTGGACGATCCGGAGAGGGGATTTCATGGCCCTGACCGGGATGTCGGGCGGCGGGAAGACTTCGCTCTTCCAGCTTCTTCTCGGGATCTATAAACCGACTTCTGGATCTGTCAGCTTCTGCTGCGGGAACAGGGAGGTTCCGGCTTCCAGGGGAACCCGGGGACTCTTTGCCTATGTACCTCAGGGCAATACACTCTTTTCCGGGACGCTCCGGGAGAATCTGACGATGTTTACGGATTCGGCCTCGGATGATGAGATCATGACCGCAGCGAAGGCTGCCTGCATCGATCACGTGGTAAAAGAGATCGGGTTGGACGCGGTGCTGGGCGAACGGGGCGTAGGCCTGTCGGAAGGCCAGGCGCAGCGGGTGGCGGTGGCCAGGGCTCTGATCTCGGGAGCGCCGGTTCTGCTGCTGGATGAAGCGACCAGCGCGCTGGATGAGAAGACGGAGGAGAAGCTTCTTCATAACATCTCCCTGATGCGGGATAAGACCTGCATCATCGTGACGCACCGCAAAGCGGCGCTGGAGATCTGCGATTATACGCTGCATATCGCGGACGGGAAGATGACACTGGAATCATAGAGCCGGGGGAGCCGGAGAGGGACTTTTAAGAAAGCAGGGAAGATCATGGCAGAAAATACGGAAAAGAAAAAAGGTCTGTTCAGGGAGAAAAATATCGAACGGATGGAATCGCCGGAGAAGCTCAATGACTATCTCCGGGTGACTTCCCCCGGGGTCTGGCTGCTGCTGGGGACAGTGATCGCCCTTCTGGCCGGCGTGTGCATCTGGGGCGTGTTCGGTACCATCCGCGCGACCAGCTCCGCGGCTGTGGTAGGAGGGGAAGGAGAGACTGTGTGTTATGTTCCGGCCTCCGCTCTGCAGGGCGTGCTCCGCTATAAGCAGGTGACGGTGGACGGACAGGATCTTGAGCTGGCGCCTTCCGTTCTGGAGCCCCAGGTGGTTTCCACGGATATGGACGTTTATGTCATACTGGCCGGCGGCCTGTCCGTGGGGGACGTCGTCTATCCCATCCCCCTGGCTCAGCCTCTGGAGAGCGGCGTATATACCGGACAGCTGCTGACGGAGACCATGTCTCCCATGTCGCTTTTCTTTAATTGATCGAGGTTTCATCTATGGCGAAAGAAGGTAAGATTCCAAAGCCCATAACGAGCGGCGTGGCGAGGGTGCCTGTGACCATGCAGCTGGAGATGCTGGAGTGCGGGGCCGCTTCCCTGACCATGATCATGCATTATTACCGGAAATGGATCCCGCTGGAGCAGGCCCGGGTGGACTGCGGCGTGTCCAGGGACGGCGCAAACGCGAAAAACCTGATGCTGGCGGCGCGCAGCTACGGCATGGAGGCGAAGGCCTGGCGGGTGGAGCCGGAGGACCTGATCAAGGAGGGACCATTTCCCTGCATCATCCACTGGGGATTCAATCATTTCGTGGTGCTCTGCGGCTTCCGGAGGGGGAAGGCGGTGCTCAACGACCCTGCCCGCGGGCGCGTGCAGGTGTCCATGGAGGAGTTCGACCAGGAATACACCGGGGTTATGATCACTGTGGAGCCGGGACCTGATTTTGAACCCTCCGGAAAAAAGAAGAGTGTCTTTGCCTACGCCAGGGAGCGCCTGAAGGGGACTTCCGCGGCGGTGACCTTCGTGGTGCTGACGACGACGATCGCCTCCCTGTTCGGGATTATCCTGCCGGTGTTCAGCCGGGTCTTCCTGGACCGCCTGCTGAGCGGGCGCAATCCGGACTGGCTGACGCCCTTTATTCTCTTTTTGAGCTGCTTTGCCGTGGTAAATATCATCGTCCAGTGGATCGCTGCGATGTACAGCCTGCGGATCCAGGGAAAGATGGAGGCGGTCGGCAGTACCTCTTATCTCTGGAAGGTGCTGCACCTCCCGATGCCCTTCTTCGGGCAGAGGCTGGCGGCGGACATCGCGGACCGGCAGGCGACCAATGCCAGTATCGCGGGGACCCTGGTGAATACCTTCGCGCCGCTGGCGATCAATACGATGATGATGGTCTTCTACCTGATTGTCATGCTCCGCTACAGTGTGGTGCTGACGGTGATCGGGTTGTCCGCTATCGCGGTAAATCTGCTTGTTTCCGCCCTGGTGACGGAAAAACGGGTCAATATTACCAGGGTGCAGATGCGGGATTCCGCGAAGCTTTCCGCGGCGACCTCTTCCGGCGTCCGCATGATCGAGACCATCAAATCCAGCGGCGCGGAGAAGGGCTTCTTCGGGCGCTGGGCCGGCTTCCAGGCCAGCGTCAACAGGCAGGAGACCCAGTATGTCCGTGTAAATTCCCTGCTGAGCACCATTCCCTCCCTGGTGACCTCCGTCACCAGCCTGGCGGTGCTGGGGGGCGGAATTTATCTGGTGCTTCACGGCTCTTTCACCGTCGGTATGGTGATGGCCTTCCAGGGCTTTCTCCAGTCTTTTATGGCGCCGGCGAATTCCATCATTACAACCGGCCAGTCCCTGCAGGAGATGGTCACCCAGATGGAGCGGGTGGACGATGTGATGAGCTATCCCTCGGATCCCTATCTGGAGCCCAAGAAAAAGACGGGAGACTATGAGAAGCTCAGCGGCAATATCGAGATGAAGAATGTCAGCTTCGGATATGCCCGCCTGGGCGCGCCACTGATTACGGACTTCTCGATGACCGTGAAGCCCGGGCAGAAGGTTGCCATCGTCGGCAGATCGGGCTGCGGAAAATCTACCGTTGCCAAGCTCCTGTCCGGCCTGAACCAGGCCTGGAGCGGAACGATCAGCTATGACGGCATGCCGATCCAGGAGATCGACCGGAATGTATTTACCGGCTCGGTGGCCGTGATCGACCAGACGGTGACCCTCTTTGAGGATACGGTGGCCGAGAATATCAAGATGTGGGATGATTCCATCGAGAATTTCGAGATGATCATGGCTTCGCGCGACGCCGGGATCCATGAGGACATCGTCCAGCGGCCGGGAGGCTATCTGCATAAGATGACGGAGAACGGAAGGGATTATTCCGGCGGACAGCGGCAGAGGATCGAGATCGCCCGGGCCCTGGCCACGGATCCCACCATCTGCATTCTCGATGAAGCTACATCCGCCCTGGACGCCAAGACGGAGTTTGAGGTGGTGCATTCCATCAGCGAGCGCGGCATCACCTGCGTCGTGATTGCCCACCGCCTATCCACGATCCGGGACTGCGATGAAATTATCGTCATGGACCGGGGCCATATCGTGGAGCGGGGGACCCATGAGGAACTGATGGAAAAGAACGGCGCCTATGCGGAGCTGGTGACCAATGAATAAGGACTTAAAGAAGAGGAGCCGGAGGCAGGATGGGTTGGTTTGACGAACAGATCGAATACCGGAAAAAGCATGAGCGTAAGATGCTTTCTGATTCCTTTGAGAAGCTTGCCTTTTCGGTGACGGGGCAGAAGGCCGGGTCAGCATTTCTTGAGGGGGCGGATATCAGCGACGCGTTGGAAGCGCTCCTGAAGTATTTCGGGATCAAAGGGAAGGAGATTCCGGCCCGCCTGAAGGATCTGGAGTCCCAGCTGGATTTCCTTCTGACTTCTTCCAATATCATGTACCGGAAGGTGGAACTGGAGGAGGGCTGGCACCGGGACGGCATGGGCGCGCTGATCGGCGTGCTGAAGGACAGCGGCGCCGTGATCACGATCCACCGCAACGCCGCGGGCCGCTATATCTATACGGATCCCGCGAGCGGCCGCCGGGTGCGGGTGACGGCGGCGGAGGAGAAGAAGATCAGCAGAGAGGCCTACTGTTTTTACAGGCCCCTGCCGCTTCGGAAGATTACCCTCAGGGATCTCTTCGCTTATATGTGGGACAGCTTAAGCGGCTGGGATATCGCGTCCTTTGCCCTGGCGGCCCTGATGATCACCCTGGTCGGCATGCTGATCCCGAAGCTCAACCACATCCTGATGGACGAGGTGGTGGCCTACCGGAGCGACCGGCTGCTGGCCGCGGTGGTGAGCTTTATGTTCTTCGCAATTGTCGGAAGCTTTCTGCTGACCGTGATCCGCCAGCTGGTCCTGGCCCGGATCCGCATCAAGCTGAACGTGAACGTGCAGGCGGCGGCCATGATGCGCGTTCTCTCCCTGCCGGCGGGATTTTTCAAGGAGTACAGCTCCGGTGAGCTGAGCCAGTATCTGTCCTATATGAATACCCTCTGCTCAACGCTGGTGGATTCGATCTTTTCCACGGCGCTGACCAGTGTGTTCTCGCTGATCTATCTGACGCAGATCTTCTCCTATGCGCGCAGCCTGGTGCTGCCGTCCCTGATCGTGACCCTGCTGACCCTGGCGCTGAGCCTGGCGGCCAACGCCCTGCAGGCGGATCTGAACAAGGAACTGATGGGTCTGTCCGCGAAAGAAAAGGGCCTGACCTATGCGCTGATCGGCGGGATCGAGAAGATCCGCCTCTTCGGAGCCGAAAACCGGGTGTTCTCAAAATGGATGGACCTGTATACCCGGGAATCGGAACTGAAATACAAGCCTCCGCTGCTGCTCAAATACAATTCGGTGCTGAGCAGCGCGATCAGCCTCACCGGTACGATCGTGATGTACTATGTGGCGGTGCGCAGCCATGTCTCCGTGGCGGATTACTATGCCTTTAACGCGGCCTACGCCTATATTTCCGGCGCCTTCGCCGCGATCTCTTCCGTGGCGGTGACCGCCGCGACGGTGAAGCCCAGCCTGGAGATGATCCGCCCGCTGATGGACGCGGAGCCGGAAAAACAGGAGGGCAGGGACGCGGTCTCTTCGATCAGCGGCAGCGTGGAGCTGTCCCATGTGACCTTCCGCTATGAGAAGGACGGGAGGAAGATCCTCGATGATATGAGCCTGTCGATCCCGGCGCGCCAGTATGTGGCCATCGTGGGCAAGACCGGCTGCGGGAAATCGACCCTGATCCGTCTGCTCCTCGGCTTTGAAAAACCGGAAAAGGGCGCTATCTTCTATGACCGCAAGGATATTCAGTCCCTGGATATCGGCTCCCTGCGCAAATGCATCGGAACCGTCATGCAGGACGGAGACCTGTTCGGCGGCTCGATCTACGAGAACATCACGATATCCGCCCCGAACCTGAGCCTGCAGAAGGCCTGGGAAGCGGCGGAGACGGCGGGCATCGCCGACGATATCCGGGCCATGCCCATGGGCATGCACACGGTGCTGCAGGAAGGCGGAAGGGGAATCTCCGGCGGCCAGAAGCAGCGGCTGATGATCGCCCGGGCCATCGCCCCGAAACCCCGCCTGCTCCTGCTTGATGAGGCTACGTCCGCTCTTGACAATATCACCCAGAAGCAGGTGTCCGAGGCGCTGGACAGGATGCGCTGCACCAGAATTGTCATCGCTCACCGCCTGTCCACCATACGCCACTGCGACCGGATTCTGGTCATGGACGGCGGGAAGATCGTCGAGGACGGGAAGTACGATGAACTGATCGAGAAGAAGGGAATCTTTGCCGACCTGGTGGCCAGACAGCAGCTGGACCAGGGGGGAGGGAAATGAAACTGATTGCAGTGAAGTGTCCGCAGTGCGGCGCCGATTTACAGATTGAAGAAGATCAGAGGATCTGCTTCTGCGAGTATTGCGGGTGCAGGATCTTAATTGATGATGTGGATGAGCGTTCAGAACAATCGGAGAATCATAACTCTGCGGACAGACACATAGATGAGACATGTGTCAGAGAAGCGGAGCTTAAGAATGAAAGAGAGCGCCGCAGGGAAGAAGAACGCAGGGCAAAAGAACTGCTTAAGGAACAGAAAAGAAGCAGGAGGAGAAAGCGCAGGAGAATTATCCTTCTGGTTTTTCTGGCTCTGATTGTCTATGCGGTGATCAGCGTCCGGATCAGTACAATGAAGAGGAACAGGCTCATATCGAGCCTTACTTCCTCCTTGAGCAGTAAGCTTGCCGGAACGGATGCGGCAGTCAATGATGTCTACCTGTCCGGGAAGACTTTTTATGTGGATCTGGATGCCGCGACGACACAGAAAGACCGGATTGACGAGCTGCAGAAAGAAGTTGTTTCCGTGATGGATAGCTTTGCAGGGTACAGGATGCGTCTGGATTTCCTGAAGGACTACTCTACGGTCAGAAGTGTCGATGTGAATGAGAACGGCATCGTTAAGGTCTGGACAGATAAAACGGATACCCTTTCCGAAGAGGATATTAAGTCGATCTGTTCTGCTTACGAATCCTATGTGCAGGCCAGCCTGGACGGAACTGATTTTACCCTCTTTGAGATCAACTATGAAGGAGACCAGGTATACGCTCATATCGAAACAGATACCTATTACAGGGTTCCGGTTAAGAAAACAGTGGATGCTGTTGCTGCGGTGACAGAGATCCAGCAGGAGATTCCGCTTATATTGCGCTATTCCTATAAGCAAAATACACGTCTTGCGGATTTTACGATTTCCTCAGGCGGCCGGGTACAGGAAGACAACAGTGCTTTGAACAATATACCAGACGAGGAAAAGGATGCCATCGAGCAGGAGTACATTTCCGCTTTGAAAGAGGTCTGCCGCAGAAATGACGCTTCTCTGACTACAGTTGAATTGTACAATGACTGCCTGCATGTTGAAATTAACACGGCGAACGAAAAGAAAAATGATGTGGAGAAGTTTGAGCGTGAGATTGATACGGCGATTGAGGGACTGACGCCTGCAGATACGAAAATTGAGCTGAATCATGGCTACAGCAGTGTAAAGGACTGGACCATTGACAAGAAGGGGCTGAAGGAAGTCACGCTGGATTTTACAGATTAAGGTAAGTTGGAATTGACCAAGAACATATGTTCTGATACAATAATAATGCTCGCAAGAGCAGAGGAGTACTGCTAAAGCGCAGGCGGTTGGCCATCATCTTCGTGAGGAGGTGATGTGTATGCGAATTACTTTGCACATCGGACGGTTCACCGTGACGATCATCGTAAAAAGCAACAACCGCCACTCTGCCAAGTGACGGTTGTTTAGCACATGTAAAACAACTTAATCGAGGCTAACCGCTTGTCGCAGTGCTCCTCTTTTTTGTATTATACAGATTATATCATTTTTTGTCAACGTTCACCGCTTTTGATGAGGGCAACCGGATCGGGTGTAACCTGGTTTTGTCCTGGAGATTGTATATGCTTAAAGATTTTTCCAATCAGCGAGAGAGATAACCAATAAAAAAGAAGGAGAGAAGCAGCTTATGGGAAATAAGAATGATCTGATCTGGGGATTTAGTTTGCTTGTGATAGGAATCGTTACAATAATTCTGGCAGGATCCGGAATGATTGGAATAGACCTACCTGATGCTGCTGTAAGAATACTGGGGGTTCTTGATTTGGCGGCGATTCCCTTTCTGGCTTATTCGAGCGTGAAGAAATTCCGAAAGGATAAGGAATGAGTTGCGCGAGGTGCTCTCTCTGTTACTGGTTCCTGATATTTCATGAAGATAGGCAGCGATAGAAAAAGGAAGGGCGTTCCATGACATTGCGGAAGGAACGGATGTGTGAAAATGAAGGATTTTACCAACCAGCGAGAGAAAGCCAGATATTACCGCTCCCTGTCCGGGGAGCGGAAGACGGAGGCTTTCTGTGAGATGCTCGAAGAGTCGGAGATGACTGTTTTTCTGGGCGGCGCAGGTGTGTCGACGGAGAGCGGGATTCCTGACTTTCGCAGTAAAAATGGCCTGTACCGGAAATCGGGCAGGCTTTTTTCAAGATATAAGCCGGAGTATCTTCTGAGCAGTAAATGTCTGTCTGACCGTCCGGAGCTTTTCTTTTCCTATTACAGGAAAAATCTGGACTGCAGAAATGCTGAGCCGAATGATGCCCATAAAGTGCTTGCGGCATTGGAACAGGAAGGAAAACTGGAAGGTCTTGTGACGCAGAATATCGACGGTCTGCACCAGAAGGCAGGAAGCAGGAAGGTTCAGGAGATCCACGGCAGTATTCTCCGCAACTACTGTACTTACTGCAGGAAGCAGTATGGTCCGGATTATCTGTTTGAGAATAAGGATCCTGTACCGCTCTGTCCGGACTGTGGGAGGATGATCCGCCCGGACGTTACTCTCTACGGTGAATTCCTGCCACAGCCTGCCTATGACAATGCGGTGGACCTGATGAACAGGGCGGACATGCTTGTGATAGGCGGAACCTCGCTTGCCGTCGGTTCGGCGGCACAGCTGGCGCATCTCTTTCACGGCCGTTTTCTGGTGATTGTCAACAAGGGTCCGACGAAGCTGGAAGGGAAGGCGGATCTGGTATTTCATGAGAGGATCGGGACGGTTTTCCGGGAAGTTTACGATAGAATCTGTGGGGGGAATCCGGGCTGAATGGATTCGTCTTTCTGCAGGCCAGATATAGCCTGAAAATTGAATGAGACCATATTGAGATCAATTCAAGACCGTTTCAATGCTGGTATAATACCGATATAAAAACTGAATTGGAATTACAACCATGAAAAACGGGATAAAGGGTTGCAAAAAGGTTCTAGATGTGATAGCCTGTTCTCAGACGGTTTTGATACGGAACTGAAAGGATACGATTTTGGTTGGGAGGAGGCTGTTTTATGACGATCGATGAGATAAGGACGATAAAAGCAGAACTTGGTTATTCCAATAAGGTCCTGGCCGAGCGCGCGGGTATTCCCCTTGGCACCCTGCAGAAGGTGCTTTCCGGGGCGACAAAACACCCCAGACGGGAGACAATCCTGGCGCTTTCCCGTGCGCTTAATGAGCAAAGAACTATGGACGGGCAGTGCGGTTCGGAAAAGCAGGCGCCTGCCTTAACTGCGGATGGGCATCCGCTTCCGGATATGCTGCAGGAAGCTCCGGCTGCATACGGACCTTCCGCAGTAAGGAAAGAGGAAGGATATACGCTTGAAGACTATCTGGCGCTTCCGGAGGAGCGCCGTGTGGAACTGATTGACGGGGTCTTCTATGATATGGCGGCACCGACGACGGTTCATCAGGCAATTATCGGTTTTCTGTATAAGTATCTCCTGGATTTTGTTCTGGAACAGGAAGGCCCTTGCATGCCTTTTATATCCCCTGTGGATGTGCAGCTGGATCAGGACGACAGGACGGTTGTACAGCCGGATGTACTGATTGTCTGTGACCGGAGCAGATATCGGAACGGACGTGTATTTGGGGCGCCGGATTTTCTTGTGGAGGTCCTATCTCCGTCGACCCGGAAGAAAGACATGCAGCTGAAGCTTTATAAGTACGCGAACGCGGGTGTACGCGAATACTGGATCATCGATCCCGATAAAAGGGTTATTGTTGTCTATAACCTGGAGCAGGTTGAGATCCCGGTCATCTACAGCTTTCAGGATTCCGTTCCGGTAGGCATCTGGCAGGGCGAATGCAGGATCGATTTTAAAAAGATCTACGAAAAGATTTCATTTCTGTACGAATAAACCTTAGATGAGTAAGAAAGTAGCACTACACTCATCAAAATATACTTAATGTCTTTGTTTTGCCGCTATGTATTGCATTATTGAAAGCTATGCAGTATCATATATGTAGTTCTATCAAATACTACAAATTGCATTGGAGTACTGCATGG
>CACZBW010000021.1 GCA_902779575.1 uncultured Lachnospiraceae bacterium | reverse complement strand
GCTTCATACAGATGTACCGGCCCATATAGATTTGGGTAAGTTTACGTCAACTGTTATGACTGCAAAAATGTAGTGCTACTTTTGCTATCATTTAAGGATAAATATCTGAGCCGCCCGGCTGTATCCGAAGTCAGAAAAATCGCAATAATCGGAAGAAATTTAGCAAGAATTCATAAGCGGCTCCGGCAAGCTGCCTTTACTTGCTTGTGAAAAAGTTCTATAATAGCTAGGGATTATTGGATTTTTATGGCAGATTGGACAGTTCGGGCGCCAATTCAATCATAGTATGGTGCATCGTGCACCGTAGATTTTCTATTTCGCTTTTTCTTTTTTTCTTTTTCTTTTTTGCTTTCTGATTTTTTGCATTACATAGCAGGAATTCCCCCAGCTCTGCAGCTGGCGGGAGGAAACTCGGCGTGGCGTTTCTCATACCGACGGCTTGACCCCAGCTTTGCTGTTGGTGGGAAGAGACCGCATACACACTTTCTTTTATCGAATGCCGGAGGGCCGGAATGAATAAGACCGGAACGAAAATTCTCATCGGGGTACTCGCGGCGGCTGCAGTGGCCGGGGCGGGTATTGCCATGTCCATGAACCGTGTGGAAAGCTTTGCCTATAAGTATGCCGATACGGATCTGACGCAGGATGTGGTCGGACTGAAGCGGGAAGGGACTTATGGCGGCTATCTGGCGGAACATGAGGGCGGGCAGGAAGCGGAGGCTTCTGTCGATCTGGACCTCTTTGACTACGACAGCGAAGGTACGGTCGAGGTCCGTGAGAATTTTCATGACGAGGAGAAGGCCCTGTTTACGGATACAGGATCCATGGTTACCTGGACGGCCGATATTCCGGAGGAAGGTTTTTACAATCTGTATATAGAGTATCTGCTGCCCGAATCGCGCGGCGTCGCGGCGGAGCGGGCGGTCTATGTGAACGGCGAGCTGCCGTTTGAGGACGCCAGGAGCATTGCATTTTCCAGAATCTGGACGGACGGCGGCCCGGTCCGCACGGACAATCAGGGGAACCAGATCCGTGCCCGCCAGGTGGAGGTCTATGACTGGCAGAGCGCTCTGTTCCGGGATGATATGGGATATATTATTGAACCTTATCTTTTCTGGTGTGAGAAGGGGAAGAATACGATCGCCCTGCGCGCGGAGAATGAGCCGATGGTGATCCGGAAGCTGACTCTCGCGGCACCGGCCAAAGATAAGAGCTATGAGGAGTACCTGGCGGAGCAGCCGGCGGATCCTGGGAATCCGGCTGCTGCGGAATTTCTTCTGAATGTCCAGGGGGAGGAATCGACGAACCGCTCGGAGTCTTCCCTTTATGCGAAATATGACCGTTCTTCGCCAACTACCGTTCCGAATTCCGTCACCCATACGGTGCTGAATTATATCGGCGGTGAGCCCTGGAGAAGCAGCGGACAGTGGATCGAATGGGAATTTGAGGTGCCGGCGGACGGCTATTACAATCTCCTGATCAAGGGCCGGCAGAATTATTCCCGAGGCAGTGTCTCGAGCAGGACGGTGCTGCTGGACGGGAAGGTTCCATTCGATGCGATGCGGGAGGTTTCCTTCGATTTCCGGAATGACTGGGAATGCAAGGAACTGGCGGATGAAGATGGTACACCTTACCGTTTTTTCCTGACCGAAGGAAAGCATACGATCCGGCTGGAGGCGACTCTGGGCGGCATGGGCCAGATCCTGGAGGACCTCGAGGACTCCACTTTCAGGCTGAATCAGATTTACCGCCGGATTCTGGTCTATACCGGACCGAATCCGGACGTCTACCGTGATTATCATATTGAAAATATGTATCCGGAGATCATGGAAGCCATGGATCTGGAGTCGAAGCGCCTGTACAAGATCGTGGACGACATGGTGGCCTACAGCGGCCAGAAGGCCGGCAATATCGCCGCCGCCCAGACCGTTGCCCAGCAGATGGAGCGCTTCTGCGAAAAGCCGAACAAGATTACGCTGGAATTTATCAATTTCAAGGACAATATCACTGCCCTGGGCACCGCTGCCCTGAACATGCGCGATACGCAGCTGGACGTGGATTATCTGGTGGTCAGCGGCGCGGACGTCACGCCGAAGAAGGAAAAGACGAATTTCTTCCGGAACCTGAAGCATGAGCTTCGTTCCTTCATCGCCTCCTTCTTTGTCGATTACAATTCGGTGGGCGATGTCTACAAGGATGAAGCGAAGGACGAAGTCGTCAAAGTCTGGATCCTCACCGGCCGTGACCAGGGTACGATCCTGAAGTCGCTGGTGGATGAGAGCTTCACGCCGGATACCGGCGTCAAAGTAAATGTGGAGATCGTCGATCCTTCGGCTCTTCTGAACGCAGTTCTTGCGGGGCGGGGACCGAATGTGGTGCTTTCCGCCGGCGCGGACCAGCCGGTTAACTACGCGCTGCGAAACGCTGTCGAGGATCTCACACAGTTTGACGGCTGGGAGGAGGTGCTTTCCCACTATTCGGAGAGCTCCTATGAGCAGTACCGGCTGGATGAGCACATTTACGCCATCCCGGAGACGCAGACCTTCAATGTCATGTTCTACCGGAAGGATGTGCTGGAGGATCTGGAACTTACCGTCCCGCAGACCTTCCGCGAACTGATTGAGATGTTCCCGACGATTCAGGGGAATAACCTCTCGGTCGGCATCCCGACGGCGGCAGGCAGCAGTGCTTCTGCCGCGGCGACGACCGCTATCATGTCCAATGTGCCGGATTTGTCGCTGTATTTCGCTCTGCTCTTCCAGTACGGAGGAGATCTGTACAACGAGGCGGGGACGCGGACTACGGTGGACAATGAGGCAGGCATCAGGGCATTTGACGATTATGTCCGCTATTTCAATGACTACGGAATTCCCACGGTTTACGATTTTGTGAGCCGTTTCCGTTCCGGGGAGATGCCCATCGGTATCGCGGCTTATTCCACCTACAATACGCTGATGGTTTCCGCTCCGGAAATCCGCGGCTTGTGGGATTTCACCCTGATTCCCGGGACCGAGCGGGTGGATGAGAACGGGGAAACTTATATCGACCGGTCGGATTTCATAACCGGCTCGGCGACCATGATGATTTCCACGGAGGATGAAGCGCTTCGGCAGAAATCCTGGGAGTTCATGAAATGGTGGGCAGCCCCGGATACGCAGATCCAGTTCGGGCGGGAAATTGAGGCCCTGCTTGGCTCTTCCGCAAGATATGCGACAGCGAACCGGGACGCATTTTCCAATCTGTCCTGGAGCATGGACGATATCGACGTGCTGAACAGGCAGTGGGACTGGACCCGCGGGATCCGCGAAGTGCCCGGCGGCTATTTTACCGGACGCCATATTTCGAACGCCATCCGGCGCGTGCTGACCTTCAAGGAAGATTCGCGTGAGACGATCATCGATTATTCCATCAAGATCGATGAGGAGATCCGCAAGAAGAGACTGGAATTCGGCATGCCGGTGGATTGAGCGAAGAAAGTGTCGGGAGAGTTGTGAGGAAACGGAGACGGGAGACGGGAGTCCGGTATGCCGACGGATGAGATGGCAGCAGTGCCGGACGCGCTGTGAGAAACAGAGTCTGGAGCCGGGAAACCGGCATTCCGCTGGATCACAGACGATAGCAGCAAGATGACGATTTGGCGAGAGAGTGATATATATGAGTGAATTTTTCAAGAAATATATAGCCCTGCGCAGGCATAATTTCCGGGTCATGCTGAAAAAGGCGAAGCAGAGGAAGATGTGCTATCTCTTCCTGGCGCCCTATGCCATTCTTTTCGCCATGTTCTTTGTATTTCCGGTGGTCGCCTCGATCTGCCTGAGCTTCACTTATTACAATATTCTGGAGACGCCGCGCTTTGTGGGCTTCCAGAATTATATCAAGCTGATTCTGGAGGATGATATCTTCCTGATCAGTATCAAGAATACCTTCATGATCGCTATCATTACGGGGCCGCTGGGATATATTCTGTCCTTCATTTTTGCCTGGCTGATCAATGAGCTGCCCCGCTGGGTGCGCTCGGTTGCTGTTATTGTCTTTTACGCGCCGTCGATTGCGGGCAACTGCTACGTAATCTTCTCTGTATTTTTCCGGGGCGACGCCTACGGACATGCGAACGCGCTCCTGATGAATATGGGTATCATCGACGCACCGAAGCTCTGGCTGATTGATCCCACCTACATGCTTCCGATCTGTATGCTGGTCATCCTCTGGATGAGCCTGGGCCAGGGCTTCCTGTCTTTTGTCGCAGGCCTTCAGGGTGTGGACCGCACCCTGCTTGAAGCGGGCTGTATGGACGGCATAAAAAACCGCTGGCAGGAGCTCTGGTACATTACCCTCCCGAGCATGAAGCCGATGCTCCTGTTCGGCGCCGTCATGTCGATCACGCAGGCATTCGGCGTATGCGATGTCACGATGGCGCTGTGCGGTTATCCGAGTACCGACTACGCGGCACGGACGATCGTCACGCATCTGTTTGACTACGGTTTTTCGAGATTTGAGATGGGATACGCCTGCGCGATCGCGACGATCCTGTTCCTGATCATGATCCTCTGCAATAAGGCAATCCAGAGTCTGTTAAGGAGGGTTGGCACGTGAGTAAGAAGAAGACGAATCCTTCCCAGGAGGTTTACCGGAAAAAGCTCCTGCGGAGGCGGAAACCAAACCGCTCCATTGCGGGGGACATCGTGCTGTACCTGTTCCTTGTGCTGGTAGCCCTGATCATGGCTTTCCCGATCGTCTACGCGGTCGGCAGCGCGCTGAAGCCGCTGGACGAGCTGTTTAAATTTCCTCCGACGATTCTGCCGAAGCATCCGACGCTGGACAATTTCTCCGACCTGTTCGTGACCATGGGGAAATCCTGGGTGACTTTTACCAGGTATCTGTTTAACACGGTATTCATTACCTTTATGGGAACCTTCGGGCACCTGCTGGTCGCGTCCATGGCGGCCTTTGTGCTAGCCAAATATGAATTTCCGGGCGGAAATACATTTTTCAAGCTTGTCACCGTGGCCATGATGTTCACCGGCTATGTGACCCAGATTCCGAACTATCTGATTCTGAACAAACTGGGCTGGATCGACACATACTGGGCCATTATCGTTCCCGCTTTCGCGTCGCCCATGGGCCTTTTCCTGATGAAGCAGTTCATGGAAGGCCTGCCTTCGGCGCTGATCGAGGCGGCGAAGATTGACGGAGCCAGCGAGTGGACGGTATTTACAAATATCGTCATGCCTAACGTAAAGCCGGCCTGGATGACCCTGATTATTTTCTCTGTGCAGGCGCTCTGGAATAACCGTGCCTCCATTTACATCTATTCTGAGGAGCGCAAGACGCTGGTCTACGCCCTGCAGCAGATCCAGAGCGGCGGAATCGCCCGCACCGGACAGGGCGCGGCGGTTCTGGTCGTGGTTATGATTGTACCGATCGCGATTTTCATTTTCTCGGAAAGCCAGATACTGGAAACCATGGCAAGTTCCGGACTGAAAGATTAAAAATATCCGGAGAACAGGATATGAGTATGAGATTTTGGAAAAAAACCGGAGCGTTTCTGTTCCTTGCCGGGATTCTTTTCGGAATTCCCGCGGCCGCTCAGGCGGAGGATATTTCCTATACATACAATTATGATTACTGGGGGGATGTGCAGGACTGCCCGGACCTTTACACGGTCAGCAAAGTCTTTACTTCCGCGGATCTGGGTCTGGAGACCCGCATGAACAACCCGCAGGGTCTCTATGTGAGCGGGGATCTGATCTATGTCTGCGATACCGGTAACAACCGCATCCTTGAGATCCGCAGGCATTCCGCGGAGAATCTGGAGATTGTGCGGATTATCGACAGCTTTACCGGGGATGTGGAGAACACCTCTTTTCTGGCGCCGACGGATGTCGCGGTCTCCGAGGCAGGCAATTTCTTTATCGCGGACAAGGGCAACGCCCGTATTCTCAAGCTGGATCCGGATCTTCATTATCTGATGCAGTTTGACAAACCGGTGGACAATACCCTGGATCCGGCGATCGCCTTTCAGCCGGACAAGATCGCCGTGGATTCGGCGGAGCGGGTATACTGCGTGGCGACCGGTATCAACAAAGGCCTTGTGAAATATGAAAATGACGGGGTTTTCTCCGGCTTTGTGGGGGCTACGAAGGTAACCTTCGACTTTATGGATTACCTCTGGAAACGCTTCGCAACTCAGGCGCAGCGGGCGCAGATGGAATCCTTTGTCCCGACGGAATATGACAATCTGTACATGGATTATGAGGGATTTATCTACGCCTGTACGGGTGCGGTTACCGCGGATGATCTGCGCGCCGGAAACGCCGACGCGGTCCGCAAGCTGAACCTGATGGGGAATGATATCCTGGTCCGCAACGGAGAATGGGGAATCTACGGGGATCTTTACATGGGCTCCGGCGGCGGATATGAGGGACCGTCCTATTTCTCGGACGTAACCTGCATGGAAAATGATATCTTCGTCTGCCTGGACCGGAACCGCGGGCGCCTCTTCGGCTATGACGACCAGGGCCGCATGGTATTTGCCTTCGGCGGAAACGGCAATATGGACGGATATTTCCGCCGGCCGGTCGGCATCGAACATATGGGGCACGAGCTCTATGTGCTGGATGCTCTGGACTGCTCGGTGACCAGCTTTGTGCCCACACTCTTTGGAGAGCTGGTCTATACCGCCGTAGAGGAATTTGACAAGGGCGATTATGAGGCTTCCAGGGAGGCCTGGGAGCAGGTCATGGTCATGGACGGTAACTATGACCTGGCCTATATCGGGATTGGCCGCGCCCTCCTCAGGCAGGAGAAATACCGCGAGGCGATGGACTACTTCGAGGTCAAGTACGACGCCGAGAATTACTCGAAGGCTTACAAGCAGTACCGGAAAGAGTGGGTGGAGGAGCACATTGGCTGGATCATCGCGGCGGTGCTGATTCTGTTCCTGGTGCCTTTTGTGTTCAAACGGGTCCGCAAAATCAGGGAGGAGCTCCGGACGGATGACTTCTTTATTTACGAATACGGCAAAGAATCCCGGGACGGGAAGTAGGAGACATATTTTGCCCACGGATGTAAGCGTCAGCGCAGCAGACGTGGCAGCAAAATAGTCATCCGGGGCATTTAGTCAAAGTTCAAACTACGTTTTGGGAGGAGGGACGGATGGATACGATTGCTTCCGCAAAGGGCGGAACTGCGGGCGTGGCGTACAGCGGTCAGCCGGAAGATGGCGGATTCGTGGGCGGAGCGCGCGGGGAGAGCCTGACAGATGGCGGATTCGCGGGCGGAGCACGCGGCGGGCGTCTGGAAAATGGAGAGTCCGCGAAAGCAGCGCGCCGTGAGCGTCTGGCAAAATACTGGGATTCCCTGAAATTTGCCCTCTACTGCGCGACGCATCCCCTGGACGGCTTCTGGGATCTGACCCATGAAAAGCGGGGAACCATGGCCGCGGCGAATACGATTCTGTTTCTGACCCTGCTGGTGCGGGTTCTGAAACTGCGCTACACAAGCTTTGTGATCCTTACGGTTTACTGGGAAGGGCTGAACATTTTCCTTTATATCGCCAGCGTACTCTTTCCGCTGATCCTCTGGGTTGTCGGCAACTGGGGGCTCACGACGCTATTTGACGGAAAAGGACGGCTCAACCAGGTCTATATGGCGACCTGCTACGCGCTGACGCCGTATCCGCTGATCCAGTTTCCGCTGATGATCCTGAGCAATGGATTTACCGTGGAGGAGGCGGAGTTTTACGCTGTGCTTTCGGCGATTTCCCTGATCTGGGCAGGTCTTCTGATTGTTGCGGCGATGGGGCAGATTCATGAGTATTCAGCCGGAAAGAATATCCTTTTCACTGTTGCTTCCCTGTTCGCCATGCTGGTCATGATTTTTATTCTGATGATTTTCTTCAGCATGATCTCGCAGGGAGTCGGCTATTTCATTTCGCTGGCAAGGGAGCTGCTTTTCCGGTTGTAAGGAGATGTTATGAAGGACGGGGTAAGGCAAAAAACTGAACGACAGACCGAGAGGGAGCAGGCTGTCCGCAGTATGCTGAAAAGCCTGCTGTTTCCGCTGATTCTTCTGGCTGTGATCGCCGGGGGAATTCTGCTGATTCTGAACTACCGGGCTGTCCCGGAGGAGGAAGAGCCTATCCGGATCTATGGCTTTGAAGGCGACAAGGCTCCCATTGTGATGGAAAATGACAAGCTGCTGTTTACCATGGATCCCACTGACACCCAGTTTTCTGTGGAGGTGAAGAGCAGCGGCAAGGTATGGAACTCCAACCCGGAAGGCGTGGCGGCAGATACCCTGGCGCTGAGCGAGGAGAAGAACCGTCTGGAATCCACGCTGCTGATGTCCTATTCCATTGTTTCCGGTCTGGAAGTGGCCTTCAATACGGACGCCTACAGCGTGAAGAACGGGATCTACGAGATCGAGCAGGGGGATGATTACGTAAGGGTCAATTATTCCCTGGGCGATGTGGAGCGGGAATATGTGATTCCGCCTGTCATGACTGCGGAGAAATATGAGAAATGGTCCTCCGCCATGGCGGAGAAGGGCGTCAAGCTCCTCGGACAGTATTATAAAAAATATGACCGCAACAAGCTGGGAAAGAAGGATAACGAGGAAGAACTGCTGGCCCAGTATCCGATCCTGGAAACCGAAGTGATCTATGTGCTGCGCGATACCACAAAGGGGAATGTGCGTGTGGCGATGGAGGAGTATTTTGAGGAAGCCGGCTATACTTACGAGGATTTCGAGGCGGATAAGGAACTGGACCTGTCCGTGAAGGAGTCCGACAAGCCGATCTTCAATGTCTCGGTGATTTACCGCCTGGAGGACGGGGATCTGGTGGTGGAGATTCCATTTGACTCCATGGAGTATAAAGAGGAGTACCCGATGTATACAGTCACGCCGCTGCCTTATTTCGGCGCAGGCGGAAAGATGGACGAGGGCTATCTCCTGGTGCCGGAGGGCGGCGGAGCCATCATCAATTTCAATAACGGGAAGATTTCCCAGAGCAGCTATTATACGAATGTCTACGGCTGGGATATGTGCCTTGGAAGAGACGCGGTCGTGCACAATACAAGGGCGACCTGCGGTGTGTTCGGCATTTCTTCCGGCGACGATTCCTTTATCTGCATTCTGGAGGACGGAAGTCCCTATGCGGCGGTGCGCGCCGATATCAGCGGTCGGAGCAACAGTTATAATTATGTAAATGCTGTCTACAGCGTGAGCCAGAGAGAGAAATATGACGTGGGTGATATCGCCAACAGTGATATTTACCAGTATATCGAGAAGCTTCCGGACGAATCATTAGTACAGCGCTACCGCTTTGTGGATTCCGGGGACTACACCGATATGGCGAAATGCTACGGCGGCTATCTGCAGGAGAGATACGGCGCAGCCATGGACCTGACCGGGGAAGAGCGGACGCCTGTGATGGTCGAGATCGTCGGTGCGGTAGACAAGGTGAAGCAGATCGCCGGCGTGCCGGTTTCCAGGCCTCTGGTCCTGACGACTTTTGACGAGGCTGACGGAATCATCCGGGACCTGAACGAGGCGGGAGTCGGTGACCTGTCCGTCCGCCTGGCCGGCTGGTGCAACGGCGGCGTGAAGCAGAAGATGCTGAATTCCGTCAAACCGCTCTCTAAAATGGGCGGAAAGAAGGGACTGAAGCAGCTGTCGCAGACCGCGGAGGATCTGGACGTGGATCTCTACCTGAACGGGATCACCCAGTACGCGGTTGACAGCGGCCTTACGGACGGATTTTTCTCCTTCCGGGACGCGGCGAAGCGGATCAGCAAGGAGCGGGCAAAGCTTCTGGAATACAGTACGGTGACCTATTCCGAGCGGGATGACCTGGACCCCTATTATCTGCTGCACACGGACCTGGCTATGAAGATGGGGGACAGGCTGGCGAATACGGCTTCCTCCCTCGGCACGGGCGTGTCCTTTGAGGATACGGGCATGGACCTGTCCTCGGACTTTGACCGGAAGAAGACATACAGCCGGCAGGCGGTGCGCAGGCTCCAGGAGGAGCAGCTGAAAGAGATCTCGGAAGGCGGAACGAAGGTCTGCGTCAATATGGGTAATGACTATGCGGTTCCCTACTGCTCGATGGTGACGAACATGGATCTGCGCGGCAGCGAGTACACGATCCTGGACGAGTGCGTCCCCTTCTGGCAGCTGGCAGTGCACGGAAGAGTCAATTATACCGGAAGGCCGCTCAACATATGCGGGAATACCGGGGAGGAGCTGCTGTATTCAGCGGAATACGGAGCGGGGCTGTCCTTCACCTTCATGAAGGAATCAGCCTTTGCGCTGCAGAAGACCCTTTATACCGAATATTACGCGGCGGATTACGACGCCTGGAACGGGGAAATGAAGGAAATCTGCGCGCGTTATGACGAGGAGCTCGGCCATACCTTCAATCAGGAGATGACGGGGCACAAGAACCTGACGCCGGTGCTGTCGCGCACGGAGTACGCGGACGGGACGAAGGTCTATGTAAACTACGGGTTCAGCGACGCGCAGGCGGACGGGATTACGGTCCCGGCCAGAGACTACCTGGTTGTCCGGTAAGCGGCAGGGCTGAACTGAGCGCGGAGGCCTGCCGGAGCGGTGTTGCGGCCGGGCGCGGGCAAAAGGGGTCCCCGGCGGGGCTGGTCAGCCGGAGAAGAGGACTGCCGGGTGCGGCCAGAGAAGATCTGGCCATGAGGTGACCGGCCAGCCTGAAGAGAGGCGGCAGGCCGCGGAGATATACAGGACACGCTGCTGTGTCCGGTTATGCAGGAGATGCAGTTTATGAAGCAACGGAAGAGATATGTGGGACTTCAGAGAAAGAAGGCAAAGGCCGGGATTTTATTTATCATGCCTTTCATCCTCGGCTTTCTGCTGTTCATGGTCAAACCTCTCGCCCAGTCGTTCTATATGAGTTTCTGCAATGTGGAGCTGTCCGCGGGAAACTATAACCCGATCTGGGCCGGGATCGCGAATTATATCCATGCCTTCCGGGTTGATCCGGAATACAACCGCCTGCTTACGGAAGAGATTGTCCGTATGATGCTGTATTCTGTGGCGATCATCGTGTTCAGCTTCTTTGTATCTCTGATTCTGAACCAGGAATTTCACGGGAGAGCGCTGGTGAGGGCTATTTTCTTCCTTCCGGTGATCCTGTCCTCGGGTGTTATCATCGGTCTGGAATCGAATAACCAGTTGATGGCCAATCTGGCAAATACAATTGAACAGACGACGCAGGGGATCAGCATCACGGCGGTTCTGGAGAATATCCTCAGAACCTCCGGAGTCGGCACGAGAGCTTTCGAGAAGCTTTTCGAGATCATCGACAATATCTACGATGTGGCGATTGCCTCGGGTATTCCGATCATCATTTTTCTGTCAGGCCTGCAGAGCATCCCATCCAACATGTATGAGGCGGCGGATATCGAGGGCTGTACAAAATGGGAGAGCCTGTGGAAGATCACATTTCCGATGATCAGCCCGCTCTTCCTGGTCTGCTGGATCTACACAGTCGTGGATTTCTCCATGCATTCCGACAATGCGGTCATCGAAAAGATCCAGAAGGTCATGATCGAGCAGATGAATTACGGACTGGCTTCCGCCATGAGCTGGGTCTATTTCCTCCTGATCCTGGCTTTCATCGGAATCACGTCCGCTGTCATATCGAGAGGAGTTTACTATTATGAGTAAAAGCCGTTCGAATAAGGAGCTTGTTACAGACGTAAAGAAAATGAGTTTCCGGGAGCGCAACCGGCTGTCTGGCGGCTATTTGCTGAAGAGCACCCTGCGCAAGTATCTGGTCTCGATCTGCAGATTTCTGCTGCTGTTTGGGATGTGCTTCATGATTCTGCAGCCGATCCTGAACAAGATATCGGTCAGCTTCATGACGGAGGCGGACCTGTATAATCCCATTGTCATCGCGATTCCGGAGCATTTTACAACGGAAAATTACAGGCTGGCGGCGGAGCTGATGAGCTACGGGCAGGCGCTGGTGAATTCGCTGGTGATCTCTTTTACGATCGCGCTTCTGCAGGTCACGGTCTGCCTGCTTGTTGGCTACGGATTTGCCCGCTTTGAGTTTCCGCTCAAGCGTTTATGGTTTGCCTGCGTGATCCTGGTTATCCTGATCCCGCCGCAGACCATCGCAAGCTCCCTGCATCTGCATTTCCGCTTCTTTGATTTTCTGGGAATCGTGAAGCTGGTGCATGGGGGAACGCTGAACCTGCGCGGCTCGGTCATACCTTATTATCTGATGAGCGCGGGCTGCATGGGACTGAAGAACGGCCTGTATATCTTTATGATCCGCCAGTTCTTCCGGAATATCCCGGTGGATCTGGAGGAGGCGGCTTATGTGGACGGCTGCGGGATGCTGCGGACATTTACCCGCGTCATGCTGCCGCAGACGAAACCGATCGTGACTTCCTGTTTCCTGTTCGCATTTGTCTGGCAGTGGACCGACGGATTTTATTCCAAGATGTTCCTGGGCAATATCAAGCTGGTCAGTACGGGGCTTGCCCGCCTGGTCGACTCGCTCAGTGCCTATATCCAGAGAATGACGGGGGTGCTGACGACGGTGTCGATTGCGTATTCCAACTGTATCCTGGCGACGGGAACACTGATGATTATTATGCCCCTGATTATTCTGTATCTGTTCGCGCAGAGGGCATTTGTAGAGAGTATCAGTACAAGCGGAATCAAGATGTAGTGTACTATTCACAGCCCCGTACCCATCAGACCTCAGACCATCCGTGCTGCGCACGTATGCCGCATCTTCGATGCTCCTGTCTGAGGCTGTGGGGACGGTTCCTGCTTCGCAGGCTTTGCCTGATGAAAAATATGGCTGCTTACATGCAAGCATGACGCATCCATATTTTTCGTCAGACAAGCTGTGAATAGTAACCTGTTAATATTCAAGGTTATTCCTGCCCGGGAGCAGACCCGGCAGATTAACATAGCGTTAAAGGTGCTGCAGGAGCGGCAAAACAGAAGGAGGGTTTATTATGAGGCAGAAGATGTTCACAAAAGCTCTGTTGGCGATTACAGCGGCTGCGATGGTGATGAGCGCATCGGCAGTCATGGCCGACGAGGAAGACTACACGGTGATTACGGATGAGAACGGCGACCCGATTGACCTGGGCGGTATGGACATCGTAATCCGTGACTGGTGGAGCGGCGATCCTGCGGAGCCGACCAATGACTATGAAGAAGCCCGCGATGAGTACCGGGAATGGATCCAGGAAACTTATAATTTCACGATCAGCCAGCAGGCGATCTCAGACTGGACTTCCACACCGGCTGACTTTGTCGATTACGCCACAACGGGCGGCGATGAGAACTATATCTGGATCCTGCGTGACGACCCGGCGATTACTTCAGCTCTCTCAAGCGGCCTGATGTATGACCTGGCGACGCTGGACTGCCTGGATTTCTCACTTCCGAAATTCCAGAGAAACAAGCTCCATGAGCAGTACGCCAAGGGGGATTCGATCTATGCGATGTATGCAGGCTATTCAGAGCCGCGTACCGGCGTATATTTCAACAAGAGACTGCTGAATGACGCGGGGATCGATCCCGAGACCATCTATGACATGCAGGCGGACGGCACCTGGACCTGGGATGCATTTGAGGAAATGATGGCTGCTGTCCAGCGCGATATCGACAATGACGGCGTGATCGACATTTACGGCCTTACTCTGAATGAAGGCAATATGACCACCATCGCCGTCTTCTCCAACAACGGTTCCTACATCGGCAAGAATGACGACGGATATTTCTACAATCTGGAGAGCCCGGAGACTCTGGAGGCTCTGGAGTGGACCGTCGATATGTTCACCAAGTATGACCTGCCGGATCCGGAAGGCGCAGAGTGGGATTACTACAAGGAAGCTTTCATCAACGGCCAGGCAGCATTCATGGTAGAAGATGAATATGCCGGAACTCCCGGAAACTTCCTGCAGGATATGGAAGATGAAGTCGGATTTGTCATGTTCCCGAAGGGACCGCAGAGAGACGATTATATCAACGTCTGGTCCAACAACCCGGTTGCCATCCCCGCTTGCTATGACGCCGACAAGGCATGGAAGCTGGCATTTGCATGGAACCTCTATACCGATCAGCCGGCCGGCTATGAGGATTACATGGATCTTTCCAATGCCGCGGCAGGCATCTTTGATATGCGCGCGATCGATGAGACCATCCCGATGATGATGGATGAAGATCATGGAACAGTCGCTTATCACGGCCTGATCCCGAACCTGAGCCTTGGCGAGCAGTTCGTTTGGAACATCGCTCCGGGTTCTGTCGTCTCCGAGCAGGTGGAAGCAATCCGTGATACCTGGAAGGCTTATGTTGATGAGGCGAATAAATAATCCTGGAAAATCACGAGCTGATTCCGGATAGCAGAAATCCGGATAGAACTGTTTTCGAAAGAAATGAAATGCGGTAGGAAGCATGCTTCCTGCCGCGGGAGATGGCAGGAGCGGTCCGGCTTGCGAATCGCCCCTGCTATCTGTATATTCTATGAGGAGAAACAGCGGAGAATCCTTATTGAGGATTCTCCGCTGGGTAACAGCTTATTTTTTCCATGAGCGTTTTCTGCGGTTCACCACCGCCTGGACTTCCTCTAATGTACAACCGACTGCAGCAGCAGTATCCTCGAGGGATTCACCTGGAAATTCATCTCGCCTGTCAAGGATATCTAAAGATAAATCCAGGCCTTGTTTGATACCCTGTTTAATACCCTGCTCAAGCCCTTCTTTTAGAATTTCCTGGCTTAGATTACACATAACTCCCATCCTTTCCCGGAGTTCCTCCGTTATTTGTATACCCATCTGCTGTAAACGTTCAAGTTTCTCCTTTATATCAATTTTTTGGGAGAAAGTGGTCGACAGAAGTTCTATCAGCTTAGTTGGTTTATTTTTCGGTACTCCTTCAAGAGATTCATTCGGCAGACGAACCATGATAACCTGCAGCAGATCTGACCTGGAGACATCCTCAAATTCTCCATGCAATGCTTCATGCTTAATGGAATATCTTGAAATTGTATTGGCTCTTTTCAATGCACTGTTTACACACAACCAGATTGAGTAGACTTTTTGCAGAGTATCATAATTCTTACCGGTTACGTTTTGGCCCATCTGTTCTGACAGCATTCTTCCGGCATTCAGAACAGCACGAGGAACCAGATCGTATCCGGGATCGTTATCGTTCTGGATTTCCACATCAATCATCAGCCATACTTCGATGGTATCTGTATTAGGTTTCCTGGCCAAAAAACGGATATCATATGTCAAAACTCCTTCACCAGGAATTTTGCTTTCGGTTGGTAGTCCGGCTATAGCCGTATTGGTCAAGCCTGGCTCCACAGGGACTGTACCAACCAGCGGTTCTTCGATACATGGAATAATCTCGTCAATGCCCATGTCTGCAAATTCTGTCGTGCATTCACGAAGAATAGAGGCAAGGTATTGCTTGTCTTTTACGATGTTTATAGCTTCCGTATCATATGGAGCTCTTTCTCCGGCTGCAATAATGCGTTTGCCGGTTTGAGTCATAATATTCATTCTGTCAGCTCCTGATTCAGTGTATTTTGGATATATAAATTATAACGGTTTGTAGTTTCAGATGCAATGCTATGATATGATCTCATTAACAGTGCAGCAAACAGATAAATCCATAAGGAGAAACTTCAAATGGAGGATAAGAGACTAATCTACTGGCACCTGCCGGGATTCTACGTTTTCTTTTACATGAACCAGATCATCATAAAGCTGATGAAGGATTATCCGGAAAAGTTTCGCGAGAATTACCGGATCGGCAGTGTATATGGGACCTTTCCGGGCGCGATCTGGAACGGCGGCCGCGCCGTATTCGGCCTGACTTCGAAAGGGGATATGGAGAAGATCATCTCCACCTACAACCGGATGGACGTCCCTGTGCGCTTTACCTGGACGAATTCTCTGCTGCAGCAGGAGCACCTGCAGGATACCTACTGCAATCTGATTATGCGTCTGGCGGACAATGGCAAAAACCAGGTTTTGGTGAATACGCAGCTGCTGGAAGACTACCTGAGGAGAAAGTATCCGGACTTTGCCTATATTTCTTCAACTACTAAGCGGATCACCACGCTGGAGGAACTGGAAAAGGAGCTTGAAAGGGATTATCTGCTGGTGGTACTGGATTATGACCTGAACCACAATGAAGAAGTGCTGAAGGCACTTGAACCGTATGCCGGACGGATCGAGATTCTGGTGGATGAGATCTGTTTTCCGGGATGTCCGAAGCGCAAGGATCATTACGCCGACGAATCCCGTATGCAGCTGGAATTTGAAAAAGGCACGGTCTTCCCCTGCCCGAACCGGACGGCAAAGCCGAGCTTTTCGGAGATTAAAAAGCGCCCGGCATTCCTGACGGCGGATGAGATCGAGAGTTACGCGGAGCGGGGCTACCGCAACTTTAAGCTGGTGGGCCGCGGACTGCCGCTTGAGCTGGTGAAGGAATCCTACCTTTACTATCTGGTGAAGGAGAAGGACAGACCTTTTATCAAGGACAGGCTGGAAAAGACTCTGGCAAGGCTGACAGGGAAGGTTCGTTAGAAAGCCTGCCGGGTTGACAGGGGACAGAAATGCTTGCAATGGAGAAATAAACGATGCGGCATAGAAGTTTGCCGAGGCGGAGAGGTCGATCCGGCAGACGTTTAGAAGCCGAAGGAGTTGCAATTGAAAGTGTGTCAGCGGTTAGCCGGATTGGGTGAGGACGGATTCGAAAATAGGACGGGAGCGTGGAAGGAAGATGATAAGGCAGATTTTGGCGGGGCTGCTTTCGGCAGCGTTTTTGGCGGGACTGTTTCCGGGAGGAGCTGCGATGCGTGCTGAGGCGGCGGAATACGTGGATACGACGGCCTATGAGTCACTGGCGGAAGCGTACGGGGATGATTTCCGGATCGGCGTGGCGGTGCAGGCGATCGACCACTGGAATGACCCGACGGCGGAGATCGGAAATGAGGCGAAGGAGGATCTGATCCGGCGCAGTTTCAACAGC
Organism: uncultured Lachnospiraceae bacterium; assembly: GCA_902779575.1. Taxonomy (GTDB): domain Bacteria; phylum Bacillota; class Clostridia; order Lachnospirales; family Lachnospiraceae; genus Porcincola. The sequence continues at coordinate 45,345 of CACZBW010000021.1, read as the reverse complement.
ATGACCTTCGGAAATGAGCTGAAGCCTGCCTACAATTTTGATCCTTCTTCCCCGACCCTGTTCAAGGTGGACCCGGCAGCGGAGGAGCTTCTGACCTGGGCCAGGGATAACGGGATGCCCGTGCGCGGCCATGTGCTGGTCTGGCACAGCCAGGTGAATCCTGCCATTTTCGCGAAAGATTTTCAGCCCATGTCGGGCGGAAAGGTCAATTACTCCGATCAGGCAGAGCTGGATGAAGACTGCCTTGTAGACCGGGAAACCCTGATTGAGCGGCTCCGCACCTATATTTACGGGGTGCTGGAATATACCTACGCAAATGGCTTTGCAGATGTGATCTATGCCTGGGATGTGGTAAATGAGGCTGCGGATGAGGGGCAGGCGGATGGTCTGAGGAGAAGCCTCTGGTATCGGATCATCGGACCGGAATATCTCTATTACAGCTTCCTCTTTGCCCGGGAGGCGGAGCTTACATTTTCTGAAAAATACGCGGAGCTTTACGGACTGAACCCGGAAACGGACGATCTGTCTTCGATCCGCCCGCTGCTCTTTTATAATGATTACAATGAATGGTATGAAAAGCGCTGCAGCTCCATCATCCGTTTCCTGACGGAGGACGTGTACAATGCCGGCCAGTCCATGGCGGAGAGTTTCGCAATCCGGGAGGACGGGGACGGAACCATTTTCGGGGACGGTCTGCTGGATGGGATCGGCATGCAGGGACACCTGGATGATACCCAGAACCTGGACCAGTATGTCAGGGCGCTCAGAAAGTATGATGAGGCGGTGCATCTGGTTCATATCACAGAGCTGGACGTCGGGGAGACGGCTTCCGGCAGCATGGCGGAGCCCCATCAGGCGGAGTTCTATTATGATTTCTTCAAGGCATTGCTTCAGGAGCGCAGAAACGGAGTCAATCTGACTTCCGTGACCTTCTGGGGGCTGACGGATGACGCTTCCTGGAGAAGGGGCGCGAATCCGCTGCTTTTTAGAGGAAATCTTGAGACAAAACCTTCCTTTGACGCAGTGCTCGCAGCGGTGAAGGGCGAGGAGTTCAGCGCTGCTGAGACTGCTGCGGCAGCTTCCGCCGGATCGAAAATGATCGATTTCGAGCCCTATAAAGAGGGCGGGACGACGATGACTGTTCCGCCGGATTCTGCAGGATTTTACAGCCGGGGCAGCGGACATCAGTCTGTGCTCGTGCTGGTACACAGCGAGAATCATACGGAGGGAGCCGCTCTGGGCTTTGCCCTTCGGGTGCAGAGAAGTGAGCAGGACGCGACTGTAAAGCAGGAGATCAATTCCTGGATTGGAAAGAAGATCCATGTACAGTATTATGTCAAGACGGCTGACAATGAGATCCGTTTCGGGCTGGACGGCGGAGAGACTCAGGAACTTGTCCGGACGGCTTCGGACGGGGACTGGACCCTGCTGGATGCGGTCTGTGAGATCCCGGCGGACTGGAGCAGCGCTTCGCTCTATGTGGAGACGGACGGGACAGCGGACATTTTTATCGACGACGTGCTGATCGAAACTCTTGCGGGAGAGGGAGGGACTGCGGAAAAGGAAGCAGAGACAATGATACCGGAACTTTCCATCCCGATGGAGGAGATCCCCAAGAACGAGGGGCTGGCATTCACGCAGAGCATGAAGATGGGCTGGAACCTTGGAAATACGATGGACGCCTTCAACGATTCCATCAAGGATGACCTGAGCGCGGAGACTGCCTGGCAGAAAGTGAAGACGACGCCGGAGCTGATTCACGCGGTGCACGAGGCCGGTTTTGAAACAGTGCGGATTCCGGTTACATGGCATGGCCATCTGGGGGAAGATGACAAAATCCATGACGTCTGGCTGGACCGGGTGCAGGAGATCACGGATATGTGCATGGAGGAAGGGATGTATGTGATCCTGAACATCCATCACGACAATGACCCGTCCTCGAACGCTCTGTATCCGGATGAGGCGCATATGGAACGCTCTTCGGAATTTGTAAAGCATATCTGGGAACAGCTCGCGGAGCGCTTCGCAGATTATGACGGGCATCTGATTTTTGAGGCGATGAACGAGCCGCGCCTGGTGGGTCACCGTTATGAATGGTACATCATGGAAGGGGATCCGGATCAGGAGGAAGCGGTCCGGAATATCAACGCCCTGAACCAGCTCTTTGTGGATACGGTCCGGGCAGCAGGCGGATACAATACTTCCCGCTATCTGATGTGTCCGGGCTACTGCGCCTGCCCGGAGGGCGTCCTGACGGATGATTTTGCTCTGCCGCAGGATCCTGGGGAGGCGGAAAACCGCATTATCCTTTCCGTACATGCCTATCGGCCTTACAATTTTGCGCTGGAGCCGGGCGGAACTTCCGCCTTTTTCGCATCGAATAAGGGCGATACGAAAGACATTGACTGGTTTATCAATCAGCTCTATAAGAAGTTTATTCAGAACGGGATTCCGGTTGTGGTCGGCGAATTCGGAGCCACCAACCGGGATGAAAATCTGAGAGCCCGCGTGGAATTTGCCGCGTATTTTACCGCTTACGCGAAAGCGCACGGCATCCCCTGTATCTGGTGGGACAACGGGTCCGTCAGCGGAGAAGGGGAGAATTTCGCGATCATTGACAGAAAGAACTGCAGCTTCGTCTATCCGGAGATTGCGGAGGCGATGAACGCCTGCAGCTGAGGCGGGAGTAAAATCTTCTCAGGAAACGTCCGGGGATGAGCGCCTGAATGAGGAGGACAGACCAAGAAGCACGCCGCAGACAATCAGTGCGGAGCCGAGCAGAAAATGCACTGTCAGGGTTTCGCCCAGCAGGAGGATTCCAAGAAGGGTGGATACGGCGGGCTGGACAGGATAGAAAGAAGAGCATACACCGGCATCCAGTATGGACAGGCTCTTGTTCCAGAGTGAGTAACCCACTCCGGTGCAGATGATTCCCATATAGAGCAGGGAAAGAGTGCAGGAAGGATCATGGGCCAGAGTGTTGAGAACAGGAGCGTGACTGACTCCGCTTTCGATCAGGGCGGCGGGCAGATAGCAGACAGCCGCGAGCCCGATGGCCAGCCTCGAGATGTGGAGGGGCGCATAGAGCTGTGTGACCTTCCGGGTCAGAACGGAGACCAGGGACCAGAGCAGCACGGAAAACAGGGAGAAGAGGATACCGGCGGTTCCTGTTCCGTTGATCCCGCCGCCCAGGATTACAAAAACGCCGAGAATTGAGAGCGCGATGCCCAGAATTTTTCGAATGGTCAGCTGTTCATGCAGAATAATGGCTCCGAAGAGGGTCATTGTGACCGGGTTCATCGAATTTATAAGCGATGCAGTGGAAGCTCCCGCGTATTTTGTCCCCAGAAGCTGTGCGCCTACAGCAATGAAATAACCGCCGAATCCGATCAGCAGGATGTATGGAATGTGTTGTTTTTCAAGCTTTTTTCCGGGATGCCGGTCAAACAGGGACAGGGCTGCGAAAGCAAAAAAGAAGCGGAGAAAAGCGATCGTGAAGGCAGGCAGTTTTCCAAGGACGTATTTACTGACAACGTACAGACTTCCCCAGAGAACAAAAGTGAGAAGCAGGAAAATGTAAGCCTTCCGGGTATCTTTTATGCTGAGCCTGCTGCTTTCTGAATTCATCTGAAATCTCCTTCCCTGTTGTCTTTTTTTAATGCGGAGCGTTCGCAGTTATCGTGATATCTGGCAGGAGCTGTCAGATGGAAGCTAAAAAGGTACGGATTTTATCCAGCTGTCTTTTCGCCTCACTGCGGCCGGCCTGATAGACCCGTTCCAGCTCTCTGGGATTCTTTTCCGTATGCCCGATCCGTAGGTCTCCCGCCGGCCGGATGACGATCGCTTTTCCGGCAAGTTCCCGCTCGCGGATCTGATCAAGCTGCCAGTTATAGATTTTGTGCCGCACAGCCATCGTTTTTACGACTGCAGGATAGCGGCGCAGCAGAGCCTGTATGGCAGGAGCGCTTTTCTTTTTGCGGTATCCCAAAGGCTGCGTCAGGACGATGACATTGCGGTCGTAGCCTTTCTTTTCCATGAATCGGAAGGGAATCGGATCGGCGATTCCTCCGTCGAGCAGTGTGTATTTTCCGATCTGAACTGGTCTTGAGACGATCGGCATGGAAGCGGAAGCGCGCATCCACTGGATGTCATTTTCTCCGCCGTCTCGGCAGTTGTGAAACAGGATTTTTCCTGTCTCAACATTGGTCGCGCCAACATAGAAATCCATGGGATTTTCCTTAAAGGCAGCCGCGTCAAAGGGATCCAGAATGTCCGGCAATTCATGATAGCAGAAGTCCACACCATACAGATCCCCTGTTTTTAACAGGGAACGCATGCTGCAGTACCTTGGGTCTCTGCAGTAATTTTTATTATAGCGGATTGGCCTTCCGATCTGGCGGGATTTGAAGTTGCAGCCGAATACCGCGCCTGCCGAGATGCCAGCTGCCCCGTCGAACGCAATCCCCTCTTCCATAAATACATCTATCACGCCGCAGGTGAACATGCCCCTCATGGCGCCGCCTTCCATAATCAGTCCGCTCTTCATATTTCCAACCATCCTTTAAAAGCCATATTGATTTTTCGGATCGCAGATGTGTTGATTTTAGCAGGCGGTCTGTTTGAATTCAATCATTTTTGAAAATGGCCAGGCGGAATGTTTTATGGAATTTTGGAAGGCTGCGTGATAGTATGGTTACAGTTAAAGAGCAGCATTCAGTAAATGGGATAAGTATAAAGACACATCTTTTTCAGAAGAAAATATACGAGGGGGTGTGAGAAGATGCCGATTATTGCCGGATATATGGTGCCGCATCCGCCGATTGCGGTTCATGAGATCGGCCGTGGAGAGGAACTGAAAATACAGGCTACGCTGGATTCTTTCCGGGAGATAGCGGAAGATATCGCGGCCCTGGAGCCGGAGACGATTCTAGTGACGTCGCCGCACGCGCTGATGTACCGCGATTATTTCCACATTTCCCCGGGAACGCACGCGGAGGGGGATTTCAGCCGCTTCAGGGCGGGGAAGGTACGCTTTTCCGTCGATTATGACAGAGAACTTGCCGACGCGATTGCGGATGCCGCGGATGAGACAGGGTTCCCGGCAGGCACGTTGGGAGAACGGGATCCGCAGCTGGATCACGGGACAATGGTTCCGCTGTATTTTATCAACCAGTGTTACCGGGATTATAAGCTGGTACGAATCGGTCTGTCCGGCCTGCCGCTGCAGAGCCACTGGGAGTTCGGAAAGCTGATCCGGAAAGCCGTTGACAGGACGGGGAGGAAATGTGTCTTTCTTGCCAGCGGAGATCTGAGCCACTGTCAGAAGAAAGACGGGCCTTACGGTTACCGTCCGGAAGGTCCCCGCTATGATGAAAAGATCATGGAAACTATGGGGAAGGGGGATTTCCGCTCGCTGCCTCTCTTTGATGAAAGGCTGCTGGAGGACAGTATGGAGTGCGGGCACAGGTCCTTTACCATTATGGGCGGCGTCTTTGAAGGGATGGAAGTGGAGAGCAGGATGCTCTCGCACGAGGCGACATTCGGAGTGGGATACGGTTTCTGCATCTATCATCCGCTATGACAGGCGGCAATATAACAAGGAAATGGGACCTCTGTCTGCATATGGAGTGCGGACGGCGGATTTCTCATACATTTATCAGCGGAGGCAGGTGAAAGTATGGATCTTTATGTACAGCTGGCGGCAAATACGATTGACCGCTATATCAGAAAGCGTGAAGTATATAAGCCAACGGCGGAAGAACTGACGCCGGAGATGGCTTCTTCCAGGGCGGGCGCCTTTGTTTCGATTCATGAGAAGGGTGAGCTGCGCGGCTGCATCGGAACAATTGCTCCGACAAAGCAGACGCTGGCTGACGAGATTATCTCCAACGCGATCGCCGCGTCGACCAGGGATCCGCGTTTTCTGCCCATCCGGGAGGACGAGCTGGATCTGCTTGAAATCAGCGTGGATGTGCTCGGGGAAGCGGAGCCAGTCGGGTCTCCGGAAGAACTGGATGTGAAGCGCTACGGGGTTATCGTGGAGAAAGGATATCGCCGGGGGCTGCTTCTTCCGGACCTTGAGGGAGTGGATACGGTGGAATATCAGATCTCCATCGCGAAGAGAAAAGCGGGGATCGGAGAGCATGAGAAGGGCGTGCGTCTGTACCGTTTTGAGGTGATCCGCCATGAGCGCTGAGGCTGTTTGCCCGGTCTGCCCGCATCACTGCAGGCTTCCGGAGGGGGCTTACGGGAGATGCCGGGCCAGGAAAAACATTGAGGGAAAAGTTGTCAGCGCAAATTATGGCAAGGTCAGCTCCATCGCGCTGGATCCGATCGAGAAGAAACCGCTTGCCTTCTTTTATCCGGGCAGCATGATCCTGTCTGTCGGAAGTTTCGGATGCAATCTGTCCTGTCCTTTCTGCCAGAATTATGAGATCGCGGCGGCGAAAGAGGCGGATTTTCAGAAGCTTTACCGGATTTCTCCGGAAGAACTCTGCGCTCTTGCCAGGCGGGAGCGCAGCAGGGGAAATATTGGAGTCGCCTATACCTATAACGAGGCTCTGGTTGGATATGAATATGTGAGAGACAGCGCAAAGCTGGTACACCAGGCGGGAATGAAGAATGTTCTGGTGACGAACGGGATGGCGGAGCTTCCGGTCCTGGAAGAGCTGCTCCCCTATATGGATGCCATGAATATCGATCTCAAGGGCTTCCGGCCGGAAATCTACCGGTATCTCGGCGGTGATTTTGAGACCGTGAAAGCCTTTATTGCCCGGGCGGCGGAAGCCTGCCATGTGGAGCTTACTTCTCTGATTGTTCCGGGTATGAACGACGATCCGGAAGATATGGAGAGAGAGGCAGCATGGATTGCGTCGGTCAACCCTGAGATTCCGCTGCATATCACAAGATATTTCCCGCGTTACAAAATGCGTAAAGGCGCGACGGATATTTCCCTTCTTAAGGATCTTAAGCGGGTCGCGGAGAGACATCTCGCAAAGGTTCTGCTTGGAAATGTATAAAAAAACTGCCATACTTTTGGCTGGTGAATTCTAAGGAAACACTGATTATTTCAGCGTTTCCCAAAAATCAGATACTGTGAATGGAGAGTGTGTGACAGAATGAACAAGTATACGGCAGCGGTTTTGGGCGGAGGTTTCTGCTGGGGCTTCATGGGTTTTTTTACCAGGCACCTGGCGGAATACGGGATTGATTCGGACGGGGCGGTGATCGTGCGATGCGGGATTGCCGCCGTCTGTTTCGGCATCCTGATTCTTCTCACGGACCCGGGGCAGTTCCGTGTCCGCGCAAAAGACCTCTGGTGTTTTATCGGGACCGGCCTTTTCAGCCTCCTTTTCTTCACGGTATGCTATTTCCGCGCGATCAGCATGATGAGTCTCTCGACCGCCGCGATCCTTCTTTATACGGCGCCGACATTTGTCATGATTCTGTCAGCCATCCTGTTTCATGAGAAGATCACCTGGGTCAAGATGGCAGCGGTTGCGCTTGCGTTTGCGGGCTGCTGCCTTGTCTCCGGGATCGGGACAGGAACCTCTCTGACTGCCATAGGCCTGTTGTATGGTCTTGGGGCCGGAATCGGCTACGCTCTCTATACAATTTTTTCCCGCTTTGCGCTCCAGAGGGGTTACAGCAGCAGTACCATCAATTTCTATTCCTGCCTTCTGGCCGCTGTGGGAGCATTTTTTCTTAAAAGGCCGCAGGGACTGCCGGGACTGATGACGGCCTCGCTCCCTGCCTTTCTCTGGTGTCTCGGAACAGGCGTGCTGAGCTGCTTTGTGCCCTATATGCTTTATACCTACAGCCTGACCGGGCTGGAAAACGGAAGGGCGTCAATCCTGGCTTCGGTCGAGCCGGTCGTCGCTTCCCTGCTCGGGGTGTTCGTGTATCATGAGAAAATGACACTCGCCTCCGCCGCCGGCGTGCTGCTGGTGCTGTCTGCGATTCTGCTGCTGAACCTGAAGCCGGGTGCGGCCGAAGGCGCTCCGGCGCGATGAGATTCAAATCTCGCTGCATGCGGTATGACGTAAGCCGGGTGCGGCCGAAAGCGTTCCTGCGCGATGAGATTCAAATTTTGCTCCATGCGGTACGCCGCATGCCCGGCAAACTGAACAATGCTGAAAAATGACGGGGCGTATCGGGAGATACGCCTTTTGCCTTTGTCGATTCCCACAAATAATCTGCCTGAAAGAGAATGATTGCTAGACATAAAAACCATTTTGTGTTATAAAAGGGATGTGATCCCGTATGAGAGAAGGAGCGGGAAGTGTTTCTATAATACGCGGCTCAGCCGTACGTTCAAAGGAGGAAAGCCCTATGAAAAAGTTTTTCGCGCTGATTCTTGCTCTGACGCTTGCATTGTCCGGAACCGCGGTGTTTGCGGATGAAGCAAAGGATGAGTACAACATTCATGTACTGGTATGGAAGTTTGATGATACTTATGGTTCAACAGTCCGTCAGGGTATGCTCAAGTGGGCAGAGACTGTCGGCGAGGAGCTTGGCGTGACGATTAACCTGACGATGGATGATGCGCAGGACGACATGGCGAAACAGGTTGAGCAGGCTGACCTGGCACTGGGCCAGAATTATGATTTCGTTATCATCAACCTTGCCGAGCCGGCAGGCGGCCAGACTCTGGTGGACAAGTTCACCGAAGCGGGCATCCCCTTCCTGTTCTACAATATTCCGCCTTCAGAGGAGACCTATGAATCCGTCGTTAAGGATTCCGGTTCTTTCTTCGTAGGAACCCTTCCGCGTGAAGCGGGCGACATGCAGGGCGAGATCCTGGCTGATATCTGGGAGAATGATCCTGAATCCATCGACCTGAACGGCGACGGCACCATCCAGTTCGTTGAGTTCAAGGGCGTTGCCAACAACCCGGAAGCGATTGCACGTACCCAGTATTCCGAAGAGACCGCAAAAGAGCTGGGCGTTCCGCTTGAGATGGTTACCGACGTTATCGTTGCTGACTGGGATACCGGTAAGGCAAACGACGCTATGAAGGCTACCTGGCAGAGCCACAAGGAGATCGAGCTGGTCTTCGCTAACAATGACGACATGGCGATCGGCGTTATCGCTGCTCTGAAGGAAGACGGCTACAATACCGGCAACGAGGGTGATCCTTCCATCGCTGTTATCGGTGTCGACGCTACTGACGCCGCGATCGAGGCAATCAAGGGCGGAACGATGACCGCTACCGTCAAGCAGGACGGCGATGCCATGGGCGAAGCCAATATCCGTTTTGCCATGAACTATCTGCTGAACGGCACATGGTTCGACGGCCTTGAGGACAAGTACACTCTGAACGAGGACGGCTGCTCCGTATACATTCCGTATGCGAAGATCACTGCTGAGAGCCTGGCTGAATAAGAGACAGCTGTAAAAATCATCGCGTTCCGTCCTGCGGCTCTGATCACGGGAGGAGCGCAATAGGCAATTAAGAATCCGGTTCCGGCGGCTTCGGCTGCCGGAATCTTTTGAGCGACAGATATACTGTGAATACAGCGCCGGAAAGTCTTGCTCTCACATGCGTGCAGGCACGACCTGTGAGCAGGCTTCAGGTGCTGTATTCATGTTATTGCAGAAAAATGGTGGGGATAAGATATGTCCGAAAATCAATACCTGCTGGAGATGCTGGACATTGAGAAGCAGTTCCCCGGCGTAAAAGCGCTGGATCACGCGAAACTGCAGCTGCGGCCCGGCACGGTGCACGCCCTGATGGGGGAAAACGGCGCCGGCAAGTCCACACTGATGAAATGTCTGTTCGGCATCTATACCAGAGACGGCGGAACGGTCACCATGAACGGCAAACCGGTTACATTTACCAGCCCGAAAGACGCGCTGGAGAACGGCGTTGCGATGGTGCACCAGGAACTCAACCAGGTTCTGCGCCGCAATGTTATGGAGAATGTATGGCTGGGACGTTTCCCGACGAATAAGCTGGGAATCGTGGACAGCAAGAGAATGTATAGAGAAACCAAGGAAGTTTTCGACCGGCTGGAGATTGACGTTGATCCGCGCCAGACCATCGGTGACCTGTCTGTCTCCAAGAGACAGATGGTCGAGATCTGCAAGGCTGTATCCTATAACGCCAGAATCCTCGTGCTGGATGAGCCTACCAGCTCGCTGACAGAGGACGAGGTTGACCATCTCTTCCGCATTATGACGCAGCTGACGAAAGAAGGCGTCGGCATCATCTATATCAGCCATAAGATGGATGAGATTCTGAGGATTTCCGATGACGTAACCATCATGCGCGACGGCCAGTGGATCGCGACGAAGAGCGCGAAAGAGCTGACAAAGGCAGAGATTATCCGCCTGATGGTCGGACGCGAGATGACCAACCAGTTCCCGCCGAAGACCAACAAGGTAGGAGAGGTCCTCCTGCAAGTGAAGGATTTCTCCGGACGCTATGAACCGACCTGTCATAATGTCAATTTCGAGCTTCACCGCGGTGAGGTTCTCGGCGTGGCAGGCCTGGTAGGTTCCCGACGGACAGAGCTGCTCAACACGCTCTTCGGGTATTTCACCAAGGGCGGGGGCGAAGTGCTCATGAACGGACAGCCGATCCAGAACGTGACTACGGATGAAGCGTGTAAGAATGGTTTCGCCCTGATCACGGAGGAGCGCCGTGCAACCGGAATATTCGGTGAGAACACCATTCTGTTCAATTCCGTTATCGCCAACCTGGACGCCTATGGCAAGCCGCTGCTCAACGGGAAGCAGATGGATAAGGATACCGACTGGGTAATCGACTCCATCCGCGTCAAGACTCCGTCCAAGAAGACCCATATCAAGAGTCTCTCCGGCGGAAACCAGCAGAAGGTCATTATCGGCCGCTGGCTTCTTACCCAGCCGGACGTCCTGCTTCTTGACGAGCCGACCCGCGGAATCGACGTCGGAGCCAAGTATGAGATCTATCAGCTGATTCTGGAGCTGGCAGGGCAGGGAAAAGGCGTTATGATGGTGTCCTCCGAGATGCCGGAGCTTCTGGGAATCTGCGACAGAATCCTGGTTATGTCCAACGGACAGCTCGCCGGTATCGTGGAGCGAGGCAGGGATTTCGGAGATATTCCGGGTGAACAGGAAACAATCATGGCTCTCGCGGCCAAGTATGTATGATGGAGTGAAAAACAGATGACTAAGAAAAATATCGTCAGAATCATCATGCTGGTCCTGCTTGCGGCCGGCATCGCCTGCGTGGGTTACGGTGTTACCGGAACGAAAATCTATAAAAACGCGGCGGCACTGATGGGCAGCGACGAGAAGACTGCCATGACTTATATCCAGGATCCGTCTTCACTGACGGAACTTGGCACAGTTGAAAAGATCGGCGCGGAGAAGATGAAGGCTTTCCTGACGAGCCTCGGCGAAGATTCCGCGAAGGTGGAAGCCGCCGTGAGTGAGCGGCAGGCTTATGAAGCGGCTGTGGAGAACACGAAGGACCGGGCAAAATTCCTGGAATATGCACAGAGCGTGGATGAGACCGTGACGGAAGACAACCTGAACGATCTGATCAAGGATCACGCCCGCAGCGACCCGATGAAGGAAGCCATGGCCATGGAAGAGCTTGGCCTTGACGAAGAAGCCTTCAAGGCTGTCGCCGGCAATGAAGTCCTGCTCGGCATGTACCGCGACGGACTGCCCAGCCTTCTGGAAAACAAGCATATGGCGAACGCGGTCCCGGTCCAGTTCCTGGGTATCGTGCTGATCGTAGCCGCCCTGGCTTATTTCCTGATCCAGGCTATGGATATCAGGCCGCGCGCCAAGACGAAAGCGGTCAATCCGAAAACGGCGAAAGTGACCGGCTTCCTGCTGAACTACGCGCTGTTCATTATCCTCGGCCTGATTCTGGTTATCGTATCGATTATCCGAATCGACTTCCTGTCGATGAGCAACATTCTGAATATTCTCCAGAATGCTTCCACTAAGGGTATCCTGGCGCTGGGCTGCGCGGGCCTGATCGTCCTCGCCGGTACGGACCTTTCCATCGGCCGTGTGCTCGGTATCTCCGCGGCAGTAACGGCTTCCCTGGTACAGTCCACCACCTACGCCAGCAGGATGTTCCCGACGATGGTGAAACCGCTCGGCATGTTCGGACTGCTGATCCCGCTGGCCGCTTCCATCGCGGTTGCGGTTGTATTCAGCATGATCAACGGTTTCGGTGTCGCGAAGCTGCATCTTCACGCTTTCATCGTTACCCTGGGCACGCAGCTGATCGCCTACGGCGCCAACTGCCTGTATATTGAGTCTCAGCCGTCCGGAACGGCGCAGGCTCTGTCCACCTTCGATCCCATGTTCCTGAATGTGGCTGCCGGCGCTTTCTACATCGGATCGATCCGTGTTCCGCTCGTGGTTATCTATTTCATCATCGCGTCCGCGATCGTCTGGGTAATCTGGAACAAGACAAAGCTTGGCAAGAACATGTTCGCGGTCGGCGGCAATACCGAAGCTGCTGCCGTATCTGGCGTTAATGTTGCGAAGACCATCATGCTGGTTTATCTGATGGCAGGTATCCTTTACGGAATCGCTTCCTTCCTGGAGGCAGCCCGTATCACAGCGGTCGGCGCCAGCACAGGCCTTAACTATGAGACAGACGCCATCAGCGCCGTTGTCGTCGGCGGCGTCAGCTTCTCAGGCGGTGTCGGTACTATCCAGGGTGTCGTCATCGGTGCGGTTATCATGCAGGCGATTGTTTACGCCCTGCAGTTCCTGGGCGTCAACCCGTATATCCAGTACATCATCCGCGGTCTGATTATTATTCTCGCCGTGTCCATCGACGTACGGAAGTATATTGTCAAGAAGTAATTGTGAGGGAAACGCCGGCTGCTTCGGTTTTCAGTTGCCAGAGCCTTAGCGCTGGCGTTTTATGTTCCGCTTTCCTGCCTGCCGCTATGGCACAGCGAAGGCTTTAAGCAGAGGAAACTATGGAAGATTTCACAACAGTCCGGGACAGTTCACCGGCGACAGAAGAGGCGGGACTGCTCTCAGGGCAGGCGGATTCAGCTGCCGGACAGGGAGAACTGCTCTCAGAGCAGACGGAGTCTGCCGCGGAGCAGGGAGAAGACGTGGCGGGCGGTGCGGCTTCTTCTGGAGAAAAAACCTATGCCCGCTATAAGATCTATGACCGGATCAAGGATCATGTTTCCCTCCGGGCTGTAGACGCGATTATCATTATCTCTGCGGTCCTGATCGTTGTCCTGCTGATTTACGGGATTATGACGGGCTCGCCGCGGACCTGATATGGTTCATTTTAATACCGCTCAGATAGCCGGCCGGAGTTTTCCGGGACGGGTTCTGGGCGGTGTTTTTTCTGAATGATTCACGGCTCTCCATACAAAGGTACGGGCACGACAGGGCAGAACCTGATTTCAAATAAGCCGTGAATCGTAACTTTTTGTGTGGAAAAATGAAAAAAAACGGATGACTTTCTTATTTTTATAGGTATAATAAAGAGTGAATTGCCGGGGAGCAAAACGGCAAATATTTCTGTCTGAATAAGGGGGACCTGATTATGAAAATGAAGAAAATTGCAACTCTGCTGCTTGCGGCCGCGATTTCCGCATCTTCCGCGATTTCCGCGTTTGCGGCAACCTATCAGCTTAACGGGATCAACATTACCCCGCCGGCACGTTTTACCTCTGTAGAGAGCAGCACGACGGATCTTGACTGCTCAAGAGACGGCGGTAATTTTGATGAGGATCTGGACTATGAAGCCGCGTATCTCAGCGGGAAACTGAAGAAAAAAGCGAAACAGGGGATGAAGGAGTACAGGCAGGACGGATACCAGCTTCTGCGCCGCGTGAAGCAGATCGTTGCTACCGACGGAAGAATCGCTTATTATTTCATCGCTGCAGATTTTGACGATGACTGCGAATATACGCTTGCTGTCTATGCGCCTATCAAGAACACCAGTATGTATGTTATCGCGACGGATGTCATAAGCTTCGATTATAAGAACGGAAATTGCCCCTTCGGCGCATCTGAGGCACTGGAGCTGGTAAATTCGATCGGTACGACCTCCGGAGCACCGATCGGCACACCGACGACGCCGACTGTTCCCACGACACCGACTTACCCGACAACACCGACTTATCCGACTTATCCGACTTATACGCCTTCGGTTCCGTCTATCGTTCCGGGTTATAACGCAGCAGGCTGATCTGAACTGATACAGACCGGGTTTTCAAATTGATTCCGATAGGCAGCAGGGTTTTCCTGCTGCCTTTTTTCATAGGGTGACTGTTCACGGCGCTCCACATAAAGCCACGCTCATATTCTGCTGAACAGCTTTGCTGCCTGGCGGATTCGCGTATGGCTTTGTGTGGAGCCTTTCTTCACAGCTTCTATCAGATTGGGTGTGAATCTTAACTTTTAAGAAAAAAATAGGACTTCATCCTCCTTTTCCTGAACAACTGGAGGAAAGATTGTAGTATAATTATATGGATTTTGTTATTTATGATGGGGGCAGCCTCATTTATACAGGAGATACAAAAAAGATTGTGGTTTTACAGAGAGATCTGGATACGGAGGAAACTACGGTATGGCAGATAAGAACAGCTACAGCGGGAAGAAAAAGGCGGCAGGCCTGATCTTCTTTGAGGGAAAGGAAAAGCCGCGCCAGTATGTGATTTTTCAGCGCGCCCTTGTCAAGGGACAGTGCAGCATGGAGGTTTTCACCACAACTTCCCTCCAGCTGGAGTATTCTTTCCTGGATAAAGAACAGTGTGAGATTTATCAGCGGGACGGAGAGTGGTTTTATAAGAACCTGTCTGAGAATGTTTTTACCTTTGTAGGAGGGAAACACATCGGGGAAGGGCAGGAGGCGCATCTTCACGACGGCGCTGTCATACGTCTGATCAACGACCGCATGCTGACGGCCGTCTTCCTGGAGAATTACGTCAGCGGCAGAGACTGGCGTTTCCTGGACATGGACAACGGCCTGCACCATGTGAGCATCACGGAAAACGGAAAAGGAGAGGGAGGCGCTTTCCTTTCGCTGGATTATGATTCCGGTATCTGGACACTGCGGGAAATGAACGGTGCGAACGTTCTGCACAACGGCAAAGAAGTAGATCA
The DNA here is from genome assembly GCA_902779575.1 of uncultured Lachnospiraceae bacterium. Classification (GTDB taxonomy): domain Bacteria; phylum Bacillota; class Clostridia; order Lachnospirales; family Lachnospiraceae; genus Porcincola. The sequence goes on along the minus strand of CACZBW010000021.1, from coordinate 30,252 downwards.
GAAGGTCAAGATCCGCATAGACGATTTTATCCAGATCGGGGATACCCGCTTTTTCTTTGAAGGTTCCGGACTGGTCTACGGCTATCCGATCCGCGAGCGCGGTCTGAGCATTCAGATTGACGAACGTTCCGCCCATAAGGCGCTCAGTAAGATCACCCTTCTGAAGGATATCAATCTGTCCGTGGAGCCCGGAGAGATGGTACTGATCCTCGGAGGCTCCGGGGCGGGCAAGAGCACCTTCGTCAACGCGGTTACCGGGTACGAGAAGGCGAAGGCCACGATCAAGGAAGGCGAATACGATTATTACCGTGACTACGGCCAGATCAAACACCGGATCGGATTTGTCCCGCAGGACAATCTGATGAGGGAGGAGGATACGGTCGGAAGTACGGTAAAAAACGCCGCCGATATGCGCCTGCCCAAAGATATGGGTTCGGAGGAGAAGCAGAAGCGGATCGCGGCTGTTCTGGAGACCTTCGGTCTTTCCGGCAGAGAGAAGGAACAGGTTTCCAAACTTTCCGGCGGGCAGAAAAAGAGGCTCTCCATCTGTATGGAGTTCATTGCCTCTCCGTCCCTTTTCATTCTTGACGAGCCGGATTCCGGACTGGACGGCATTATGGCGAAGGAACTGATGGAGAATCTCCGCCTGATCGCCTGCCAGGGCAAGATCGTCATGGTTATTACCCATGCGCCGGACCGTGTGGCCGATCTCTTTGACAAGGTGATCGTCCTTGCCAAGAGCACGGAGACCCATGTGGGACAGCTTGCCTTCTACGGCGGGATCCAGGAGGCCAGAGACTTTTTCGGCGTCCAGACCATGGAGGACGTGGTCAAGCGGATCAACGCGAAAAATGAGGGCGGCGAAGGCCGGGCTGATGAGTTTATTGAAAAATACAAAGCCTACAGCGCGGAGCGTGAGAAGAAGGAATTCCGGGTATTCGAACCGGAAAAGGAAGCGGAAGGAGCGGGAGAACGCCTGCGCAAAAGCGTGGAAAAAGCCCGTGAGAAAGGCCGGTCCGTGCGCTATAAGAGCCGGCTGGAACAGATTCCGATCTATCTGGGGAAACAGTTCCGCATGCTGATCGGGGAGATGAACTGGAAAGTTCTTCCCATGGCCGCCATCATTGCCTATCTTGTGGTATATGTGCTTGGCAGCAGCATGTTCCGCAATATGGAATATACCAAGTACGGCTCGCTGGCTGTAGTCTGCGTGTGTATCTGGAACGGAATGTTTAATTCGATTCAGGTGGTCTGCAAGGAGCGCAGCATTATCAAGAGGGAACACAGGGCAGGACTGCATATCAGCGCCTATCTGGCGGCCCATATGATCTACCAGGCTGTTATCTGTATTCTCCAGGTCGCGATCAGTCTGTTTATTTTCAGGTTTTTCGGGATGTATTTCCCGGATACGGGCCTGATTACCGGATCCTTCATGATTGATCTGGCCATCACCATGTTCCTTACGACCTACGCTGCGGATATGCTGGCGCTTATGGTATCCTGCATCGCGCACACGACCACGACGGCCATGACGATCATGCCGTTTCTGCTGGTTGTGCAGCTGGTATTCGCGGGAGGGATCTTCCCGCTGAACAGGCCGGGCTCGAGGATTCTGTCAAGGTATACGGTCAGCAGCTGGGGGATAAAAGCCGTCAACATCGCATCTGATTACAACAGTCAGAAATCTTCCATTCTCTATACCGCCCTCAGCAGCATGAAGGATTCTTCGGACGATATGATGGTGAAGATCCAGAATGTGATGGAGCTGGAAGAAGTCAAAGACAAGGTGGAAACCTATACGGCGTCGAAACTGCAGGAGGAATCTTTCGCTTATACGAAGCCCAATCTGCTGCAGTCATGGGGGGTTTTGCTCCTGTTTTCAGGAATTTACGCCTTTATCGGGCTGCTGTTCCTGGAGATGATTGACCAGGATAAACGCTGATCCGGGGCGGCAGTGCCGCCCGGATATGCAAAAAGAAGCGGCCGGCTTTCCGAAAGAGGATACGCCGGACAACGGAGGAACCCGTATGGCCGCCGCGCATCGTCTGGATAACCTGCGCATCGCGGAGCCCTTCGGGGAACGCATGCGGCAGCAGCCGGATACACAGAAAGAAGCAATGAAAGGCAGGGAGAGAAATGAAGAGAAGAATATTTGGGAAATGGATCATGCTGTGCCTGTTTGCAGTGCTTCTTGCCGCTGCGCCTGCAGGGAAGACAGCCGCGGAGGAGAAGAGCTCTCTGGAAATTCTTCTGGAGAATGCCGGACTGCTTGCCCAGGACCTGGATGTGGAAGAACTCAGGGAGTATTACCGGCAGTTTGAATCCGTGATCCAGTCTGATGAATTTCAGAACCTGATTGAATATGAAGAAGTCCGGGATCTGATCACGGCCCTGGTGGACAAGGGCGTGGATTTTGCGATAGAAGATCCTGATCTGGCACAGAAGATCCTGATCACGGCAGGGATGGATGAAAAGATTGTGTCTCTTCTGCCTTTACTGCTGGAGAAAGGGAGCAAAGCCGGAGAAGCGCTGGAAGCCTTTAAGCAGAGCGAAGAAGGAAAAGCCATTCTGGACAGTCTGAATGTATCTGTTGACGTGGACAGAGAAGCCTTGACAAAGGCCCTGCTGGAATTTATTCTGGGACATTATGCGAAAACTGATGAGCCGGAGGCAGAAGCCGTTTACCAGGCATTAGAGGATCTGCTGTCTGAGACCGAAGCGGATCCTGCCGCTGAGACCGGGAGGGATAAGGCCGCTCAGACTGAGGCGGACTTCCCTGCTGAGACTGAGGCAGATGTCGCCGCGGAGACTGAGACGGATTTCGCAGAGGAAACGGAAGACGGTTTCGCGGCGCAGACAGAGGCTGGCGCGGCGAGATGAGAGAATGCTCCGGGAGACCGGCTCATAAGCAGATTTCAGATGTGACCGATTGAGGAGCAGGGGACAGAAGGAGACTATTTTGTTGATGGAGTCAGAAACAGCTGCAGAGAAAGGCGCAATACTCAGACAAAGAAAAGAGATTAAAGCGAAGGGGAGAGCAGTGGTGAAAAGCCACTACTTCCTCTTGTTTTTCGTTGCCCTGGTCATGATTCTCTTCGGAAGGGAGTACAGACTTGCCACGGCGGGCTGGGGAGAGAGCGTCAGTGAGTCCGCACAGGATGATGAAGTCGGTTCTGTTCTGGACAGAGCGACTGTTTTTTCAAGAATTACAGACGGTGATGACGCGGTTCTGACAGATATTATGTCCGGACGGCTGTTTGACGCACAGAAAAAATCACTTAAAATCGCCGCGATGATCCGGGAGAAAGGCGATGAGAACCCGGTGCTGGGAACGACCAACGGGATCCTGGCCCAATTCGTGAACGGGATTGTCTCTGAACGCTTTATAGCCATGTTCGGAAACACGGTTTATTCCATTGTGCGGTCTGAGGAAGCCGTGGCGGTCATATTCATCGTACTGAGTTTTATCTGGTATACCCTGATTTTTGTATTTGTCAAAAATGTGTTTACCGCCGTCTATTGCAGGGTGTTTCTGGAGGCGCGTACATATGAAAAGGTAACCCCGGCGGACGCCCTGCATCTGCTTGCTGTCCGCAGATGGATCAGGGCCAGCATTACCATGCTGATTTCAGAGCTCTGGCTTACTCTCTGGTCGTTTACCATTGTCGGCGGTTTTATCAAGCGCTTTTCCTATGCCGCGGTACCTTATATCGTGGCGGAAAACCCGGATCTGAAAGGCCCGGAGACCGTTACGCTTTCCAGAAAAATCATGGACGGCCACAAGATGGAGCAGTTTCTCTTTGAACTGTCGATGCTCGGCTGGGTCGCGCTTGGGATTGTGACCTTCGGAATATCCGAGATCGTCTGGGGAGTCGCCTTCCGCAGCGCCTGCAAGGCGGAATTCTACGCGAGAATCCGTGAGGACGCCATCCGCAGGAAGGTTGAAGGCTGGGAGAAGCTGAATAATCCTTACCTCTTTGACAAGGCTGACCGCATTCTGCTCTATGAAACCTACTTTGATGTTGTGGATGAGATTACGCTTCTCCATGAGAACCGGGTTGAGCTGACAGGGGCAAAGAAAATAGCCGCTGACTGGTTCGGCGTCTGGCTCGGCACGCTGGACGAGAAGAGGAAATATGATGAGATGGAGGGAAGAGCGTATACCATCCGCCATCTGAAACGGTGCATGGAAGGCCAGTCTTTTCCTGACTGGCTGGATCCGCTCTGGAGGAAGAGGGAGATCGCGAAGTATAACAATTTCTCCTTCCTGAACAATTATTCCATCTGGACACTTTTCCTCCTCTTCATCAGTTTTTCTTTCCTGGGATGGAGCTGGGAGGTCGCCCTGCATTTTATGCAGACAGGAGCAATTGCGAACCGCGGGACACTTTTCGGTCCCTGGCTTCCGATCTACGGAACCGGCGGCGTGATTGCGCTTATACTCTGCAGCAGATTCCGCAGGCAGCCGGTGACGGAGTTTTTCCTCTCGATCCTGCTCTGCGGCACGCTGGAGTATTTTTCCGGCTGGTATCTGGAGACGAAATTCCACCAGAGATGGTGGTCTTATGACGGATATTTCCTGAATCTGCACGGAAGAATCTGCGCGGAAGGCCTGCTGGTTTTCGGCGTCGGCTGCTGCATTGTTGTCTATCTGATCGCGCCGGTATTTGACTTCCTGCTTTCGAAGGTGAAAAAGGGGATCCTGATTCCCTTCTGCGTGACCTTGGCTGTGCTGTTCGGAGTTGACCAGATCCACGCCATCTTCCATCCCAATATGACGGAAGGCGCCATTGAGCCGGGTAAGGCTGCGGTGACAGCGGAGAGCGGGGAGGCTCCGGAGGAAGAAAACACAGCCGGAAGAGCGCCGTCGCAGAATAACGACAGTGCCGCGATGACGGAAGCGTAAGGATTTTGGCGGCTTAGAAAAACTCTTTTGGCCGGATACACAGAAACAACCGGGAAAAGCGGTATCGGCGGCATAAATGAAAGGGCGTAAGGCATATGTATCTGTACTTAATTCCATCGCTTTATCTGCTGGCATACCTGCTTTTTTTCCTCATACTGAACTGGTGGCTGGGTAACGCGTTTGCCGGATATCTGGAAATGAAGAGATGGCGCAGAATCTTTTTCTTCATAGTCTATGTGCTGGCTGCGCCTCCGATTCTCGGCTGCTTCCTGCCTGACAGCAAAGTAAAATTTGTCCTGACGGCAGTCGGAAATATCTGGCTCGGGTATTTCCTCTACATCGGGATCATTGCAGTCCCGCTGTCGATTATAGCAGGCGTTTCGGGGCTGATGCGCGGAGAGAATACGAGGAGAAACCGGATTACCGCCCGGCTCTGCCTGATCATTTCCCTTGCGGGAGCCTGCAGCGTCAATCTTTACGGCATAAGGCATGCCCGCGATGTGAAAGTGCATGAGCTTGAAGTAACTCTGGATAAAAAGCTGCGGACAGAAGACGGGAAGGACAGCCTGAGGGTCGCTCTGGTAGCGGATTTTCATATGAGCGTCAATTCCAGGCCGGAAACCATACAGCGCATGGTGGATCTGATTAATGAACAGGACCCCGATCTGGTTTTCGCCGCGGGAGATTTCCTGACCAGCACCTATCATGGCCTTGAAAATCCCGAAGTTTACGCGGAAATCCTCAGGGGAATCCGCTCCAGGTACGGCTCTTACGCGGTCTATGGAAACCATGATGTGGAGGAACCCCTTCTCGGAGGCTTCCCGATGACTCCCATAAGCGAAGCTTACCGGAGCGATGAGGTGGTTTCTTTTATCGACAGCTGCGGGTTTGAAGTTCTGTCGGATGAAGTGGAGGAGATCGTCGGAGGAGCGATCGTGTTTGTCGGACGCGAGGACGGAGAAAAATCCGGAAACGGGACGCAGAAGCGTCTTCCGGCGCAGGAACTGATGGATGGGATCGACCGGACAAAACCGGTCCTGGTGCTGGAGCATGAACCCGTGGATTTCGAGAATCTGGGGGAGGCCGGAGCGGATCTGGTTCTGAGCGGCCACACCCATGCGGGGCAGTTTTTTCCCGGCAATCTGATTACGCCTTACTTTAACGCCAACAATTACGGTCTGAAGACTCTGTACGGCGTTCAGTCTGTGGTGACTTCCGGCGTCGGCTTTTACGGTCCGCCGCTCAGGGTCGGAACAGACAGCGAGATAATGATGATTACCATACATTTTTCATGATCTGTGCAAAGCGCTTTGCGCTGCCGGCCGGATGGCAGGCGCAGAGGCTGATCTTAAGAGGTATGACTCTGCAGGATGGAGAGGGAGACAGGGAGATAAACCATGGTACGCAATATTCTTAGCAGGCTGCTGCAGGCGGTCTGCGTACTGCTGGGAGTGGCGCTCCTGATCTTTATCATGCTGCGGATCGTTCCCGGCAACCCGATCGCGACTCTGATGGGGGAGCATGCGGACCGCGCCGTCATAGAACGGATGACAGCGGAACTCGGGCTGGACCAGCCGATTCTCAGACAGTTTATCCGGTATCTGGCGGACGCGCTGCGGGGGGATTTCGGCACCAGCTATTCGCTCGGAAAACCTGTGGCCGCGCTGATGGGCGCCGCTTTCGGGAATACCCTGAAGCTGGCTGTCCTGGCGGCTCTCTTTGCCTGGATTCTGGGCATTACCAGCGGCGTGATCGCTGCGGTCCGGAAAAACGGGCTTCTTGACCATCTTTTCATGGGAGCTTCCCTTCTGGGCGTTTCCATGCCGGTTTTTATGGTGGCCATGCTGCTGCAGTATGTATTTGCCTATCATCTCCACTGGCTTCCCATTGCGGGAGTCAGCAGCTGGAAGGGCTTTATCCTGCCCGCAGTCGCTCTCGGCTGGAACTCGGCGGGAAGCGTCGCGCGCCTCGTGCGGTCCACCCTGCTGGAGATTCTCGAGGAGGATTATATCGATACGGCCCGTGCCAAAGGCCGCGGCCAGCTGGGCGTGCTTGTGCTGCATGCGCTCCGGAATGCCATGCTTCCTGTCATCACCATGATGGCGGTCCAGTTTTCCAGCCTGCTTTCCGGCGCGGTGATCACGGAGAGTGTCTTCTCCATCAACGGGATCGGCCGCCTCGCTGTACAGGGCATCTCCGGCCGGGACATCCCGCTTCTTCAGGGAACGGTTCTTTTTTCCACCCTGGTCGTAATCCTCGGCAATTTTTTGGCGGACTGCCTGTATTCCGTCCTGGATCCGAGAGTCAGGAAGGAGGGGTGAGGCATGTTCCGAAAGAAGAAAAAAGAGAAGGAGCAGGCGCAGGACATCCGCCTGGCGAGCCAGATCGATGAGGAGGAGAGCTTTTTCAGCCTGATGGGCCGTATGGCGAGAGAAAACAAGCTCGCGGCTGCTTCCGCGATTCTGATTCTCGTCTTTATCCTTGCCGCCATTTTCGCGCCTTTCCTGACCAGATACAGCTACAGTGACATGGACCTGCTGCACCGCCTGTCCCCGCCTTCTTCGGGGCATCTTTTCGGTACGGACGAGGGGGGAAGGGATATTCTGACCCGTCTGCTTTACGGCGCCCGCATTTCGCTGCTGGTCGGCGTGGTTCCGACCCTGCTGAGCATGGTGATCGGCGCCCTGCTGGGGCTGGCGTCCGGCTATGCAGGGGGAAAGATTGACGCCCTTATCATGCGTCTGGCGGATATTATGCTTGCATTTCCATCCATGCTGCTTGCCATGGTGATCATGTATATGCTGGGCGACGGGCTGATCAATGTCTTTCTGACCCTTGCCCTGGTGAACTGGGCGAGCGTGGCGCGCATCGTCCGTTCGGAGACGCTGCAGCTGAAAAAGAAAGAATATGTGGAGGCGGCGCGCGTAATCGGCGTTTCGAAGGCTGTCATCATTTTCCGGCATATCCTTCCGAACTGCCTGCCGACTTTGATCGTCCTGTTTACCCTGAATGTACCCTCCGCCATTCTCACGGAGAGCAGCCTCAGCTTTCTGGGGCTCGGCATCCAGCCGCCCGACGCGTCCTGGGGCCAGATGGTCAACGCGGGAAGGCAGTATTTTTATAACGCGCCCTGGCTGAGCCTGGTGCCCAGCGCGGCGATCATGCTGATTGTGATGGCTTTCAATTTCCTGGGAGACGGGCTGAGGGACGTCCTGGATCCTCACCAGAAGAAGCAGTGATTTTTCAGAATTCCGGTCTTGCGGCAGAGAGCGCAGAGACCGGGCTTATATAGATAATCCGAAACTTAATCATATGGGTAAATAAAATGGAACAGGCAATGCTGCAGGTGAATCATCTGTGTACCAGCTTTTTCACAGATAAAGGAGAGGTCAGGGCTGTGGACGACGTGTCCCTGGAAGTGCCTGCAGGGAAGATCGTGGGCATTGTCGGGGAATCCGGCTGCGGAAAGAGCATGACGGCCCGGTCGGTTATGGGGCTTGTGCGTGCGCCGGGGAAAATCAAAAGCGGAGAAATCCTGCTGGACGGCCGTGACATAGTCCGCCTTTCGGAGCACGAGCGCTGCGCCATCCGCGGGTCCGAGATATCCATGATTTTTCAGGAACCGATGACGAGTCTGAATCCGGTCGTGAGAGTCGGGCATCAGGTGGAGGAAGCGCTTCTTCTGCATGAACACGTGAAGAAACAGGAGGCGGAGGCGCGGGCGGTTGAAATCTTCGAGGCTGTGGGGATCCCGGACGCAAAGAAGCGCCTTCGCTCCTACCCCCATCAGCTCTCAGGAGGCCTGCGGCAGAGAGTGCTGATCGCCATGGCCATGATCTGCAGACCGAAGCTTCTGATCGCGGATGAGCCGACGACCGCGCTGGATGTAACCGTGGAAGCGCAGATTCTCAGACTGATGAAAAAGCTCTGCGGGTCGGGAACGAGTATTCTGCTGATCAGCCACAATCTGGGCGTCATCGCGCAGGTCTGTGACTATGTGTATGTCATGTACGCAGGCCGGATCGTGGAACAGGCGGACACTTTTACCCTTTTTGACAATCCCTGCCACCCGTATACAAAAGGGCTGCTGGATTCTGTCTCCTCGCTGCGAAGCGGGGCGCAGGTTCTGGATACGATTCCGGGCGTTGTGCCGAATCTGCTCCATCTTCCCGCGGGATGCAGCTTTTCCATGCGCTGCGGCTGCTGTATGGAGAAATGCGCGGATCTTCTTCCGGAGCTTCATGAGACGGAGCCCGGACACCGGGTGCGCTGCCACCTCTTTGATAAGGAGGAGCCGGCATGAGTGAAGTATTGCTGGAAGCCAGGAATCTGAACAGGGAATTTCCTGCCGGCAGAAAGAAAAAAATACACGCGGTCTCGGATGTATCCCTCCGGATCTGTGAGGGGGAGACCCTGGGACTTGTGGGGGAGTCGGGCTGCGGCAAATCCACCCTCGGACGCCTCCTGATCCGCCTGATTGAGCCGGATTCCGGGGAGGTCCTGGTGCGGGGAAAGCCTGTCACCGGTCTGAAAGAGAAAGAATTCAGCAGCTACAGGCGAAAATTCCAGCTGATTTTCCAGGATCCTTACGCGTCCCTGAACCCACGTATGACGGTCCGGGATCTGATCGCGGAGCCGCTGAAAACCTATAAAGTCTGCGGATCGAAGGAAGAGACGACCGAAAGGGTGCTGGAGCTGATGAAAGCGGTCGGCGTTCCGGGGGAATTCCTCCACCGTTATCCCCATCAGTTTTCGGGGGGACAGAGGCAGAGGATCGGGATCGCGAGAGCCATCGCGGCAGATCCTGATCTGATCATCTGCGATGAACCGGTTTCAGCCCTGGACGTCTCGGTACAGAACCAGATCCTGAATCTGCTGAGAGAGCTGCAGACGCAGCGGGGCCTGACTTATCTGTTTATCAGTCACGACCTCTCGGTGGTGCGTCATATTTCGAACCGGGTCTGCATCATGTTTCTGGGAAAGATCTGCGAATCCGGACCTGTGGAGGAGCTTTTTCAGGATCCGCTTCATCCATACACACGATTTCTGATCAATGCGGTGCTTGTTCCGGACCCGCACCGGCGAAGTGATTCGGCCGAGCTTCTGAAAGGGGAACTGCCCAGCCCGGTCGATCTGCCTTCCGGATGCCGCTTTCATACCCGCTGTCCTTATGCCACGGATCTCTGTAAGTCAAAGGAGCCGGCGATGCAGCAGATTGGCGGCAGGGAAGTCGCCTGCCATTATCCGGGCGTATTTAAGTGATAAGAGCCTACAGTATAGTAAAGTTGGACTGGACATTTACAGGACAGGATAAGATAATAATTTAGAGTGTGATTATTTATTATTGAAAACACAAGTGCGACACCAAGAATCAGGCACGCGGAAGCCGTCAGAATTGTTTATGCGATTTTTGCAGGCCATACTTTGACTAGTGAACCATTTTTTTTTGGCGATGCAGCATGAAACCATCGGAAAGAACAGAAACAGGGGAGCGCAGACAAGAGAACAGAGCAGAGGGGGAGCCATGGGAAGCGATTATTCTAACAGAAACAGCCAGGGAAACTCCGGCCGCGGGACAACGCGGCAGACAGCAAGGCCGGAAAGCAGACCTGTAAGCAGGCCGGAAGGCAGAACTGCGGCAAGGCCGGAAAGCAGATCTGCAGGCAGAGCGGAAGGAAGACCTGTAAGCAGGCCGGAGAACAGGGCGATGATGGACGAGAGGCAGAGGGCCCGTGAGAGAAGAAGGCGGGAGGAGATGATCGCCCGGAGAAAACGGATCCGCCGGCTCAAGATAGCGATCGCCGCCGTCCTTGTCCTTCTGATCGGACTGGCTGTCTGGTTCGGCGTGCAGATGTTCCGGAAGACGCGCAGCAACAGGCCGGGGGATGGTCCCGGAGCGGACCCGGGCAGCACGCCCGCGGTATCCGTAATCAAGGAAACGTCTGCCCCCGATGTGGAAGGTACTGACGGTCAGGAAGGGAACCAGGCTTCCGGATCTGACGTTCAGGCAGCCGGAACGGATAAGCAGGAGACTGCCTCCGGCAGCGCGGCATCCGCGGATCTTATGAGCCAGGCCAGGCTTCTGGCTGCCGGCTATGATTATGACGGGGCGATTGCCCTGCTTTCCGGATCGGAGATGACGGAAGAGATGCGGCAGGCTGTCTCGGAATGGGAGAGCGCGAAGAGCGCCTGCGTGGCGGTGGATGTGAATACCGTACCGCATATCTTTTTCCATTCCCTGATCAATGACGACCGCGCTTTCGATGTGAATACGCTCGGCGCGGACAGAGTACGCCAGAACAATGCGGCCATGACCACGACTGTGGAATTTGACCACATGATTGAGGATATGTATGAAGCCGGCTACGTCCTGGTGAGCCTGGACGACATGTGCGTAAAGAGTACCGGCGCGGACGGACTTGTACATATTGAGCGCAACAGCTCCCTGATGCTGCCTCCGGATAAGAAGCCTTTTGTTCTTTCCATAGACGACCTGAGCTATTATCATTCCTACGGAATCGGCACCCAGGGCTACGCCACAAAGATGGTGGTGGATGAGAACGGAAAACCGAAGTGCGTATATACGGATGAGAACGGAAACACTTCTGTCGGAGATTATGACGTGGTTCCCCGCATGGATACCTTTATCGAGCAGCATCCGGATTTCGCCTATCACGGCGCAAGAGGCACCGTCGCCATGACGGGCTATAACGGCGTGTTCGGCTACCGTACCAACAACTATTACAAGGATATCAATGATCCGCACCTGGATCCGGACCAGATTCTCTGGCTTCAGGAGCATCCCGACTTTGACTGGGAGCAGGACTGCAGGGACGCGAAGGCGGTTGCGGACGCGATGAAGGCGGAGGGCTGGACCTTTGCCAGCCATACCTACGGCCATCTGAACGCGACAAGCAGCGACCTGGACCGCCTCATGAACGACCATGAGCGCTGGAAGACCGTCAATTCCCCGATTCTGGGAGATATAGACAAGATCATATTTGCTTTCGGCGCCGATATCGGCGGCGTGGGCGGATATACTCCTGACAATGCGAAGTTCCAGTATTTCAAGGGGCAGGGAATCAATATTTTCTGCAACGTCGACGGAAATATCGGCTGGACCGAGTTCGGCGATACCTTTATGCGGACCGGCCGCGTGGCGCTCGACGGCTTCACGATGTACCAGGCCATGACGGAATCCGCTGCGGTTCACTCGATTTACGCAAACGACTACGAGAAGCTGGGAATTCATGATGTGGCGTCCTTCTTCAATCAGTACAGGCCGACGCCGATTGACAGCGAGTAAGGGGAAACAGATTAGGCAGAAGAGGATTACGGATGAAAAAAACAGCCAGTGGTTCAGCCAAAACTACAGCCGGCATTAAAGCCAGGAGTGTTCTCGCTGTCCTGTTCGGCGTGGTCAGTATTGTCCTGTTCGGCATTTTTCTGGAACGCATTCAGGTTCGCTATACGATGGAGGATATCCGGAAGGAGATGGCGGAGAACGCCGAATATCTGAAGGAGATCTTTCTGTCCCGGCATGAGGTCTATCTGAGTACCCGGAAGAGTTTCCGGGAACTTTATGAACAGGATCTTTACCTGCTGGAATATCTCATGAAGAATGATCCTGATTTTGTGCTGACGCAGGATTATCTGAAGGAACTGAACGACCGGCTGGAACTGAAAGACCTGATGGTCGCCGACAGGAAGGGAGAGATCCTGATCTCTGCTTCCGGCAGCAGAATCAGTCTGAAATCCCAGAGATATACGCCTCTGCGCGAATGTTTTAATGAGGGAGGCGTAACGGAGTTCTCCGCACTTTCCGAGGAACAGGCGTGGGAGATGGCCAATGCCGGGGAGGAGGAGGATCCTGACAGCAGGATTGTGCCGGACAGCGCGTTTTACGCATACGCGGTCAGCGACGAACTTGCTTTTGTCATCGAGACTGACGCAGTCATTCAGAAAACGCAGGAAGAATATGCTGGGTCCTGGACAGGAATTCTGAAGAATGAGATTATCGGCGTACATGGTTATGCCTTTGCCTGGAGCGGGGAGAACGGGCGCCTGCTCTATTATCCGGACGAGAATCTGAAGTATGAGCCAGTATCCGTTCTCGGGATGAATATGGACCGGATACAGACAGAGAATTTTCTGTGGGACAATGTGAACGGTCAGCGGATGTACCTGTATCCCGATTATTATGAGGATGAGGACGTCTGGATCTGCTGCGCGGTTCCGGAGAATGAGCTTGTCTCACCCAGGCGTGTGATCCGCAGCTCACTCTGGGCTGTTTTTACCCTGACAGCGGTCGATCTGATTTACTATACCATCCTGCTTCTGAGACAGAAGAAGGTCAGGGCCATCATGGATTTTACCGGGAGCGGGAAACTGACGGCAGAGCGCAGCAGGCAGTATAAACTGCTGGTGTTCACCATTTTCGGCGGACTGCTCATGTTCCTGATCGCTTTCTACCTTCAGACGCTGGTTCTAATGTCCGGCTGGGCGGACTCCGCCGGAAGGCAGACCGGCAGGATTGAGCTGAGGATGCAGGAGAATGAAAGAGCCCTGAGAATCTTCTGCGATAACTATGATGAAGAAAAAAAGGGTCAGCTGGCGCTTTTTTCCTGGTATCTGGAGAAAAATCAGGAGCAGGAAAGTGTACTCCTTCTGGATGACGCCTGCGGACTGCTGTCTCTTCTGGAACTGAAGACTCTGGATTTCTGGGGAGACACCAGACTGAGCAGTTCGGGTTACGCCTGGAGGAATCCGACTGCCGGAACCGCCCAGGGAGCCAATGTGAGCCTCCTCTCGTATGTTGCCGCCCAGGATGAGGGAAAGAACATTTTCCAATGGATGACGGACGAAAGGATGATCCTGGTACCGTATAAGGGTCAGAACGTGGGTCAGGACGGATATCTGTGTGCCGGGTATTATTCGGAAAATGTTGCGAATGTCCTGGACAGTTTCTCCCTGGAGGGAACACTGGACACGGTTCATCCGGGAAAGAACGGCCTTGTCTTTGTTGTAGACAGGGGGGGCAGCAGATTCATCTACTATCCGGGAGGAACCCTTACAGGAAGAGCTCCGCTTGAGTACGGGCTTACGGAGAACCAGATCCGGGATCATTTCTGTGATTATATTTCGGTCGACAATGTTTCCTATTATGCGGTCACAGATATGATCGGGGATGACCTGATCTACTATGCGATACCGAAAACAAGCCTGCTTCGCACGAGGCTTCCGATCAGCTGCATGAGTACGGCGGCGGCTCTCCTGCTCTTCCTGCTGACAGGCCTTCCGCTTTATACCACGAAAGGACAGCCGGAAAGGGTGAAGCCGGATGAAGATCATCCGGAAAACAGAAAGAAAGGGGACTCCGCGGAATACAAAATATTCCGGCTTATGTTTTATTATGCCGCCGCCGCGGCCGCCCTGTTCGCACTCTACAGTACTCTGCGGGCAGGTTCCTTCAACGTTCTGGACTATGTGATGGACGGGAACTGGCAGCACGGCTTTAATGTATTTTCCCTGACCGCATCCGTTATCATTCTGAGCAAAGGGGGAATCCTGCTCTTTCTCGGAAGGATGTTTGTAAACGCAATGGCCGGCATCCTGCCGATCCGCGGCGGAACGATTCTCCGCATGCTGGGCAGCCTGGTGACCTATATCGGTTTTGCCTTCCTGGGTTACCGCTGCATGGTCTGCTTCGGTCTGAATCCGACCGCCCTGATGGCTTCCGCCGGTATTGTATCCGTGGTGATCGGTATCGGGGCGAACAGCCTGGTAGGAGATATTCTGGCCGGAATCTTCCTGCTGATGGAAGGGAATATCCAGGTCGGGGATGTGGTGAAGATCGGCGATTTCAGAGGCTACATCCAGGAGATGGGCATCCGTATGACAAAGCTGTTCGATATGGAGACCTACGACGTCAAGATTATCCCCAACAAGGAGGTGCAGAACGTTGTCCATATGACCATGCATACGGCGATCGTTTACAGCACCTTCATGATCAGCTATGAAGAGGATCTGGAGAGAGTAGAAAAGCTTCTGAAAGAGGAGCTGTCAACTATGGCCGGGAATGTCCCCTATATCCGGGAAAATCCCCGCTATCTGGGCGTGAGCCTGCTTGACAGCAACGGCGTGGTCCTGAAAGTAGCCACCCGCTGCCACGAAGCGTTCCGCATGCCCGTGGAGCGGCTGGTCAACCGCAGGATCTATGTGATGTTCAAGCGGAACGGCATCACGATTCCGTATCCGCAGCTCACTACGCATGCCGCGCCGCCGGAGGAGAAGAAGGAAGCTGGAGAAACGGAAAAATAACAGGATAAGGAACGTTGCTGTTTATGGCTCTCCACATAGAAGGCCACACGCATATTCCACTTGGCAGAATTGCTGCCTTAGTGGAATAGCGTACAGAGCAGACCATCCGTGCTTTCCATGTTTGCCGCATCTGCGATGCTCCGGTCTGAGGCTGTGTGTGGAGTTCCTGTTTCACAGGTTTCATTTGAAATAAAAATTTATAGACTTTCCATTCGGTTCTATTTATAATAATAATGCCTTGCTGTTTTCAGGAAGAGCAGGGCAGAAAATAAGAAACTATAATTAATAAGGGATAATGTTTTCAGGGGAGGGAAATATTATGAAAAAGAAAGCCGCTTTTTTAGGGGTTTTGCTTAGCATGTTAATGATGGCGTCTTCCGCCTGGGCAGCGGATTTTACGGTTGCCCGCGATATGAACTTCCGCGCGGCGCCGGCAGTGACGGGCCAGCGGATCGGTTCCGTGCCGAAGGGCGCTGTAGTGTCGAAAATCGGCGAGATGAACGGATGGGATAACGTAACCTACCGCGGCGTGACCGGCTGGATTCATGGCGGCAACCTGATGACAGCGGAGCAGGCGGCAGCGGCGGCGGCATTCCAGGCCGGAGCGCAGACTGCAGCCGGGACAGCACAGACTGCAGGCGTTACAAAGACGGCGGTTGTCAATGCCGGGATGAATTTCCGCGCGCAGCCGAGCATGAGCGGACAGATTCTCAATACGGTTCCCGCCGGTACTACGGTTCCTTATATCGGTTCCAGCAACGGATGGGATCAGATCATTTACAACGGAGTCCAGGGATGGATCGCCGGAGGGCGTATCACGATCCAGAATTCCGCAGCACCTGCAGCGGCAGCCGGAACAGCTGCGGCGGTACCGGCAGCCGCACCGACAGGTTCGGTTGCAGGCACGCTTAAGAATACGATGAACTTCCGCTCCGCGCCTGCACTTACAGGTTCTGTTCTGAGCGTGATTCCTTCGGGAACAGTGGTGCAGTATGTGTCAAGCGCCAACGGCTGGGACAATATCGTGTACCAGGGTATGTCGGGATGGATCAAGAGCGGTAATTTCAGGTAAGAACCAGCTGCTGTCGATGACAGAAGCAGCTGCTGAAAGAAGGGGAGCTGCCGAGGAATTTGAACCGGCAGCTTCCCTTTTCAACTAACAGCCGGACGGACGATCCTGTTCCCGGCCGGCAGGTACACAGGCACGGACAAACCTTTGCCTGGCGTGCGCCATCGCAGTTCTATGCAGGGTTTCCTCTGCGGAAATGCAGAAACAGAAAGAAACGGAAACAGAAAGAAACAAGGAAAGGATTGAGGGAAGGAATATGAAAAAGGCAGTATCTCTGATTACAGCAGCCGCGCTCACTTTCGGCACGGCAGCCTCTCTGACGGTCGCGGCATCCGCAGCCGGCGTTCAGGAGGGACTCCTCCGGACTGCGGTTCTGTATGACATTTCCACGATGGACGTCAGCCGGACGACCGATGACTACATGGTCCCCATGAATGTGTTTGACCGGCTTTTTGAGACCAGAATCGTGGACGGAACCGCCCAGGTAGTCGGCAGCCTCTGCACGGATTATTCGGTGAGCGAGGACGGCCTGACTTATGATTTTGTCCTCCGGGACGGCGTCGTTTTCTCCAACGGAAATGCGCTTACAGCGTCCGACGTACAGTACAGTTTTGAAAGACTCCTCATCGCGAACCGCGAGAACATGGATATTCCGCTGGAGGTCGCCGGCGCGGAGGCTCTCAGAAACGGTGAGGCGGATTCTCTGGAAGGCTTCCGGGTAGACGACGATACCCATTTTTCCATTACGCTGAGCGCTCCGAACGCCGGCTTTACGGCTGAGCTTTCCGCCGCGGCGATGTCGATTGTGGACGCCGAGACCATGGCTGAGGTGAAGAATTTCGGGAGCGAGCCCGCGGATACGATCGGAAGCGGTCCCTACCGGATTACCGAATGGGTTGCCAACGATCACTATACCCTGGAGTATAATCCGGAATACTGGGGAGAGGAGCCTTCTGTAAAGAAGGTCATCGTCAGCGTCATTCCGGACGCGGGTACGCAGAATCTGATGTTCCAGAACGGAGAGCTGGATATCATCGACCTTCAGTCCCTGGACAGCGTGCTCGTGGAGTCTTCTTATAAGACACAGTATCCGGACCAGATCGTCAGCACGCCGAAGGTCGGCCTGACTTATCTTGCGGTAAATGAGAATCAGGAATATCTGAAGGACGTCAATGTCCGCAAAGCCCTCGGCATGGCGATCGACGTGGATACCATCATCGGCAGCATTTACAGCGGCAATGCCATCCGTGAAAACGGAATTATTCCTACCGGAATCTGGGGACACAATGACAATCTGGAAGGATTTACCTATGATCCGGCAGGCGCGAAAGCTCTGCTGAAGGAAGCCGGATACAAAGACGGGGAAGTCAGCTTTGAACTGGCTATGGATTCTTCCGCCAATACAAATACGGTCCTGGTTTACCAGACGATCAGCGAGATGCTGAAGGCAGTCGGCATCAAAGCGCAGATCAAGACCTATGATCACTCGGCCTGGCTGGATCTGCGCATCAGCGGAAACATGGACTCTTTCGTCGCCCGCTGGGGCATGGATTACAATGATCCGGCGAACATCATGTATTCTTTCTTCGGTAATAAAGAGAATACGACGCAGCGCAGCCTGAATTATCCGGATGCCGAAGTCATGGCAAGAGTTGCCGCAGCTTCCGCGATCGTGGACGACGGAGAGCGCGAGGCGGAGTACCAGGCTCTTGAGAAGAAGCTGATCGGGGAGGACGCCGCATGGATTCCGATCTGTGAGGAACTGCACCTGTACTGCCTGGGCAGCAGGGTGGAGAGCTTCACCCCGCAGTGGGCAGGCTTCTCGGATTATTACGCGGCGGATGTTGTACTGAAGTAAAAATGATTGCAGCTCCATGAAACAGGATCGGCGGCCCTGTAACTGTACGGGGCCGCCGTTTCATCTGAAAACCTTTGGAATAAGCGAGTCTATGTGAAATGTGTACACAAAAGAGACGGTACAGGGAGACTGATACCGTCTCTTTGTCCGTTTCAGCTGTATGCCGGACAACATCTATACTTAGAGGGATTCTGATAAACCAGTGTTTCCTCAGAAGAGGTTTTTGTCTTTGTCATCGACCCAGATGCCCTGCGCCGCGTTTACAAGCTCTGTCTCCTCATCGGTAAGCTGCCTGTAAGCGATGGATCTGACCTTGGAAGAAGATGCGGAACCGAACAGCCTTGCGGCCAGACGGCTCTTTAAATCCGTATCCTTCGAAAAATCAGTATCATACAGTGTCTGCTCTAAATCTTTCATCATCTCTTTCTGCCTTTCTTTGTTCTTCTGTCTGAATCAATCGGTAACTATATAGTCTGCAGGATGCTCCGGACTGATCCGCACCGGAGGAAGCTGCTTATTCGATCATAGAACACATCCGCTTTCTGCGGCGTTGATGTGCTATATCTTGTTATACGAAAAAAGACGGGACGATCCACGCGGTTTTGCAACTTTTCCATTGTAGAAATTTACAGAAAAAAACTGGCAAAAAAATAAGAAAAAGAAAGCAATGTTTTCGCGGGGAAGGGCTCTGATCACTGGCGGTTTCTTCCGATATGTTGTATAATCAGAAATCATCTGCTGCCAGGGCAGAAGGACGGGAGAACATAGCTTATGGAGACAAACAGGGTAAAAGAACCGTTTGAAACGGTCTATGAAAAATATTTCTCGAATATCTACAACTTTATATACGGCCAGATCCTGCACAGGGAACGGGCGGAGGACCTTGTCAGCGATATTTTTATCAAGGCGATGACACACTATGAACAGTTTGATCCCGCGCGGGCTTCCGTGAAGACCTGGCTGACCAATATCGCCAGGAATGCCCTCATTGACGAATACCGCAAGGGCAGTCTGCGGAACCATGTCTCGCTGGATGACGAGGAGAATGTGATCGAACCTTCCTATGAAGATGAGTATGAGATCTTTCAGCAGGAGGACCAGCGGGAGGTCTATGATCTTCTGACTAAGCTGTCGGACAATGAGAGAGAGCTCATCACCATGATCTATTTCCAGAAGATGAAGAATGAAGAGATCGGAGCAGTGCTGGGGATCAACGCGAAAGCGGTCAGCGAACGGCACCGCAGGGTCCTGATGAAATGCAGGAAACTGATCGGGCGCTTCTGAGGAAACACGGGTTGAAATTTGGCTCTATCTGTGTTAAGGTGCTTTATTGACAGATCATTTGTTGGAGTGAAGAAGGACAGCAGATCTTATTATAAAAACAGGACCGGAGGATCGTCCGGCGGAGAAAGAAAACGGAATTGGCAAATTTAGGAGGTAGAACATGCTGAACATCAACAAGCAGGCAGAGAACGGAAAACTTGTCATTGCTCTGGAAGGAAGACTGGATACCACTACATCTCCCGTTCTTGAGGTCGAGCTGAAGTCCTCTCTTGACGGTGTGACGGAACTGATTATGGATTTTGAGAAACTGGAGTATATCTCTTCTGCCGGTCTGCGTGTGCTGCTTTCAGCCCAGAAGACGATGAACAACCAGGGAAGCATGAAGGTGATCCATGTGAACGAGACGATCATGGAGATCTTTGAGGTTACCGGTTTCTCGGATATTCTTACAGTTGAGTGAGCAGCTGGCCTCATGCCGGTTCTCAGTTGAGAGGGAAATTGATTCATTCGCTTTTCAGATGCGGAAAGCTTCTGGATCATGAAGGAAGGATGGCAGAGGTACAGAGGATATGAACAGGACTGGGCAGCCTGAAAACAATGAACTGGTCATAGCGGCGGAGCTGAAGAATCTTCCGTGCGTTCTGGATTTCATTGAAGGGCATCTGGAAGGGACAAGCATTTCCATAAAGCAGAAGATGCAGATTCTTGTGGCGGTGGAAGAGATCTTTGTTAACATCGCAAGCTACGCCTATGCTCCGGATCAGGGAAACGCGATCGTGCGGATTGAATTTTCCGATGAACCGGTCGAAGTAACCATTACCTTTATGGATAATGGCATTCCGTTTGATCCGCTGCAAAGGAGGGATCCGGACGTAACGCTCTCTGCGGAGGAGCGGAGGATCGGAGGCCTGGGCATATTCATGACGAAAAAGACGATGGACAGCGTGGATTACGAATATAAGAACGGACAGAATATCCTGAGACTGAAGAAGAGTATCTGAGAAAGGCGCGGCTGCAGTGTGTACACCGCGGCGGAAACGCATGGGAATTCCTGACAGTTTGTTGATAATTTATCAGGAAAATAAGGGTTGACAAAGCTTTTTGTTTCGATTAAATTGGTCTTCAGCGAAATAATTAAATGCGATGAAGGCACTATGCGAACTATCCACCACTTCAGAGAGCCGGCGGCTGGTGTGAGCCGGTGTGAGTACAGGGAGCAGTCTCATGCCTGAGCAGATTTCCGGAAGGCCGGTTTTTTCCGGGATATGAGAGGTTCCATCTATTTGCCGGAGCCTGCTCTTCTCCCGTTTTGTCAAGGCTGTGTAAGGAAGTCCGGCAGACCCCGTTATCATGGTCATGTACTTTCTTGAGTACAGCTAAGCGGCTGCGAAAGCAGCAATCCGGGTGGTACCGCGATCAGATTCCGTATCTTGTCGTCCCGGAGGTTCAGTGATGAGCCTCCGGGACTTTTTTCGCCGTCCCGCTGGCAGGGAGCGTCACAGGGAAGGGACAGGTCCATAAAAATACCGGCTCAGGTACTTCAGGAATGAAAGAGAGGCGTGAGTCAGCGTTTTACCGACAAGCAGAAAGGAAACAAAATCATGAGAACACTGAAATTTATCGACATGACGCTGCGGCAGGCAGCCGTCCTTCGCGGCAGGGAGCTTTCCTTCAAGGAAAAACTGGAGATTGCTAGGAGCCTTGACCGTCTCAGGGCGGATACGATCGAGCTGGCCCCGATCTCTGGAAGCAAGGCGGACCAGCTGGCCAACCGGACCATCGCGTCCATGGTGGCGACCAGGATTTCCGCCGCTGTCGATATCTCAGTCGGAAATATCGAGGAGACATGGGAGAGCGTGCGGCCGGCCAAAAAGCCGAAGCTTAACATCCTCGCCCCGGTTTCGACCGTTCAGATGGAGTACGCCTGCCATAAGAAGGCGCCCGCCATGCTGGAGCTGATCAGCGGCCAGGTTAAGAAGGCGCGTTTCTACAGCGAGCATGTCGAGTTCTCAGCAGTGGACGCGACCAGGGCGGAGCCGGATTTCCTCTGCCAGGCAGTTCAGGCGGCGATCGACGCGGGCGCGGACAAGATCACGCTCTGCGATACGGCGGGCGTCATGCTTCCGGATGAATTCGGCGCATTTGTCGCGGCTGTAAAAGAGAAGGTTCCGGCTCTCGCGGAGATGGAATTCTATGTGGAGATCAATGACACCATCAGCATGGCGGTAGGCTGCGCGGCGGCGGCTGTCAGGGAAGGCGCCACAGGCGTCAAGTGCACGGCGATCGACGTCGGCTATCCGACCATGGAAGAGCTGGCGGCCTTTGTCCAGGTGAAGGGAAATGAGCTTGACGTCACGACGCAGGTCCGCGTGACGGAGCTGCACCGCGCGGTCGGGCAGCTTGCCCGTATCCTGCAGCCGGAAGAGGAAGAGACTTCCCGCTTCTCGAATGTGGGCCTGGAGGATATTTCCAGTGTCTGCCTGGACAGCAGCGATCCGATCAGCGAAGTGGTCAGCGTGATCCATCAGATGGGCTATGACCTGAGCGAGGAAGACAACGCGAAGGTGTATGAGTCCTTCCTGAGAGTTGCGGAGAAGAAGCATTTCGTCGGAACCAAGGAGCTGGACGCGATCATCGCGAGCACCGCCATGCAGGTGCCTTCCACCTACAGGATCCGCACTTATGTTATCAACAGCGGAAATGTCATCACGGCGACTGCCAATATCCTCCTGGAGAAGGACGGGGAAGAGATGCGGGGCGTAGGCATCGGCGACGGACCGATCGACGCCGCCTTCCAGGCGATCGAGCAGATCATCGGCCATCACTATGAGCTGGACGATTTCCAGATCCAGACGGTGACCGAGGGACGTGACGCCATGGGAAGTGCGCTGGTCAAGCTGCGTTCCGGCGGACGTGTCTATTCCGGCAACGGAATCTCGACCGATATTATCGGGGCTTCGATCCGGGCTTATCTGAGCGCCCTCAACAAGATCGTATACGAGGAGGCATAAAGCGTCTGATTCCTGAAAGATCATTTGACAAACCTGATTTCGAGAACTGTAAAATCTCGTTCCAATTGATCTTCCGGGACGGCAGGTATATCCCGCGGCGAAGGAGTTTCCCTGATCTCATCACCGCGCTGAACGCGCGGATCTATGAGTATGGACCACCCGTGGGTATAAATGGGAAAGACAAGGAGGAATCTGCTTTGAAACTGTCATTCTCCATGCAGAACTGGAATCCCTTCAGCTGGGAGGAATTCTGCAGCGCAGCCGTCAGCACGCGCATGAACGGCATTGAACTTTATGATATTCAGGGACCTGTCTTTCAGGGGAAGGCGAGCCCGGCCAATCCGGAGCGTGCGGCGGGCGTCCGCCGGAAGCTGATCGGCCAGGGGCTGGCGCTTCCCTGCATCAGTACGGTATGTGATTTCACGGATCCCGGATTTAAGAGGGAATTCAGTGAGTGCCTTGAAGTCGCGGTGAATCTGGGAATCAGCTGCCTTGGCGTTCATACCCTGTCCGCGGATACGGAAAAAAACGTTTCCGTACTCCGGGAGATTCTGGACGCGGTCAGCGGAAAGCCTGTTACCGTGGTGGTGGAGACCACCGGTCCTTATGCGGATACGGCGCTTCTGAGGGACCTGCTCAATCAGTTTTCCGATGACAGCCTGGCCGCCTGCTGGGATATGTACGCGACCGTTGTCGAGGGAAAGGAAGACGCCGAGCAGACGATCACGAATCTCGGGGCTTATGTGCGCCATGTGCACATCCACGATTTCAGAAAGGAAGACGGGGCTGTCAGACCGGAACTGATCGGCGAAGGCATGCTGCCGCTCACCGACCTTGCGAATGCACTCCGCTCGGTCAATTACGACGGCTTTGTTTCTCTTGTCTGGGATCCGGCCTGGATCGAAGGCCTGGAGGATATCGAAATCATTCTGACGCATTTTGAGAACACGATGCGTCCCTATGACAATATCAGGAGGGTCAGCCGGCACTTATACCGGAGCAAGCGCGGCAAGGGCCGCTATGTCTGGAAACACGGCGACCTGATTGACAAGACCTTCCCGCAGGTGCTCGACACGATGGTGGAAGAATTCCCGGACCAGCTTGCGATCAAGTTCACGACGCTGGATTATACCAGGACCTACAGCCAGTTCAGGGACGACGTGGATGAATTTGCCCGCACCCTGGTTTCCCTGGGCGTGAAAGCCGGATCCAAGGTGACGATCTGGGCGACCAATGTTCCCCAGTGGTTCCTGACCTTCTGGGCGGCGACCAAGATCGGCGCGGTGCTTGTGACCATGAACACCGCCTACAAGATCCATGAGGCGGAATATCTGCTGCGCCAGTCGGACACGCATACCCTGGTTATGATCGAGGGATACCGCGATTCGAACTACAGGCAGATTATGAATGAACTCTGCCCGGAGATCGAGGGAAATAAACCCGGTTCCCCGCTGCACTGCAGGCGTCTGCCCTTCCTGCGCAATGTGATTACGGTCGGTTTCCGCATGAACGGAGCCCTGACCTGGGAGGAGTCGCTGGAGTACGCGTCCCGCACGCCCATGGAGGAAATCCGCAGGATGGCGGCCGCGGTCGATGTCAATGACGTCTGCAACATGCAGTATACTTCCGGAACGACAGGTTTCCCCAAGGGCGTCATGCTGACCCATTACAATATCGTCAACGACGGAAAGAGCATCGGGGACGGCATGGATCTGTCCACGGAAGACCGGATGATGATCCAGGTGCCCATGTTCCACTGCTTCGGCATGGTCCTTGCCATGACGGCCACCATGACCCACGGCGGCACGATCCTGCCGATTCCGTATTTCTCGCCGAAATCGTCGCTTGCCTGCATCAATAATGAGCATATCACCGCCTTCCACGGCGTGCCGACCATGTTCATCGCCATGCTTTCGCATCCGGATTTCCCGAAGACGGATTTCAGCCATATGCGGACCGGCATCATGGCGGGAAGCCCCTGCCCGATCGCCGTCATGCGTGACGTGGTGGACAAGATGCACATGTCCGAGATCGTAATCGTCTACGGCCAGACCGAGGCTTCGCCCGGCTGCACCATGAGCCGTACGACCGATTCTCTGGAAGTGAGAGTTACCACCGTCGGAAGCGCATTTCCGGAGATCGAGTGCAAGATTGTGGACCCGGAAACCGGAGAGGACTGCCCGGACGGCGTAATCGGAGAGTTTGTGGCCCGCGGCTACAATATTATGAAGGGTTACTATAAGATGCCCAAGGCAACCGCCTCCGCCATCGACAAGGACGGCTGGCTGCACACGGGCGACCTTGCCTGCAGGACGCCGGAGGGCAATTATCGTATTACCGGCCGTCTGAAGGATATGATCATCCGCGGCGGTGAGAATATCTACCCGAAGGAAATCGAGGAATTCATCTACACCCATCCGAAGGTGAGCGACGTGCAGGTGATCGGCGTACCGGACCAGGCGATGGGCGAGGAGATCATGGCCTGCATCATCCTCAAGGAAGGCGAGACCATGACCGTCGAGGAGATGAAGCAGTTCGTCCTGGACCACATGGCGAAGCACAAGGTTCCAAAATACATTGATTTTGTCGACGGCTTCCCGATGAACGATGCCGGCAAGATCCAGAAATACAAGATGCGCGAGGAAGCGGTGAAGAAGCTGGGCCTTGAGAAGGCAGCGGGCATCGAGACCGCGTAAAACGCATGGCCGCGCCCGGCGGCAAAACAGCAGCCTTAGCTAAAACGCAAGGCTGCGCCCGGCGGCAGAACAGCGGGTCTTAGCTAAAATACAAGGCTGCGCCCGGCGGCAGAACAACCGGCTTTAGCTGAAACGCAAGGCTGTGCCCGGCGGCAGAACAGCCGGCGTAGCTAAAACGCAAGGCCGCGCCCGGCGGAAGGACAGCCGGCCTTAGCCAAAACGCAAGGCCGTTCCCGTCAGCAGGACGGCCGGAAGCGGTAATCGCAGGCTCCGGCAGAGCGTTCCCGGGCGCGGCCTGCAATGAAAGATTTTTATGACGAGAATTTTCGACAGCCATTGTCACATTTATCCCGTGAAGGTCGCGCAGAAGGCGATTGAATCGGTAGACCATTTTTACGGCGGCCTGCCCGGCTGCCCGCACGACGGGACGGCGGAAACTCTGCTTGCCTGCGGGACGGCGGAGGGAATCTCCCATTTTGTCGTCCATTCCGTGGCGACCAGACCGGAGCAGGTCCTGAGCATCAACCGTTTTATCGCTGAATCGGTTGAGCGGGCAAAAGGCGCGTTTACCGGCCTTGGAGCCATTCATCCGGACGCGGACTGCCTGAGGGAGGATTTTGAACAGCTGACAGCGCTGGGCCTGAAGGGAGTCAAGATCCATCCGGACTTCCAGCGCTTTGAGGCGGACAGCCCGAAAGCCTTCCGTATCTATGAACTCTGCGTGGAATATGATCTCCCGGTTCTTGTCCATACGGGGGATTACCGCTTTGACTATTCCAATCCGGAGCGGGTCGTGAATGTCCTGAAGGCATTTCCGGAACTGAAATTCGTCGGCGCGCATTTGGGCGGCTGGAGCGTCTGGGACAGGGCGCTGAGCCTGCTCCCGGATTTTCCGAACATCCGGGTGGATACCTCCTCCGCTTTCCCGTGGATGGATGAGAAAAGGGCCCTTGAGATCATCCGCGCCTACGGTTCTGAGCGCGTCATGTTCGGGACCGACTATCCCATGTGGACCCAGAGACCGGACCTTGATTTTTTCCGGAAACTGGACCTGAGTGAGGAGGAGCGGGAAAATATCAGCTGGCGCAGCTGCGCGGAGCTGTATCATATTTCTGTAAAATAACTGTCAGGAGGACGCAAGTCATGTCTGAAAAAATGAAACACTATGTGACCGTAGACGGCAATGAGGCAGCAGCCTACGTCGCCTACGCTTTCACGGAAATCGCGGCGATCTATCCGATCACGCCTTCCTCGCCCATGGCGGGAAAAACGGACGTATGGTCCGCGAAGGGAAAGAAAAACCTGTTCGGCCAGACCGTGCACCTTGTGGAGATGCAGTCGGAAGCCGGAGCCATCTCCGCCGTCCACGGCGCGCTTGAGACCGGAGCCCTTTCGACCAGCTTCACCTCTTCCCAGGGCCTGATGCTGATGATCCCCACCATGCACCGGATCGCGGGAGAACGTCTTCCGGGCGTGCTCCATGTCGCGAGCCGCACGGTGGGCGCGCATGCGCTGTCCATTTTCGGGGACCATTCGGACGTTATGAACTGCCGCACCACAGGCTTTGCCCTGCTTTCGAGCGGCGACGTCCAGGAGGTTATGGACCTGGCGGGCGTGGCGCATCTGTCCGCGGTCAAGGGGCTCGTTCCCTTCCTTCATTTTTTCGACGGATTCCGCACCTCCCACGAGATCGACAAGGTGGAGCAGATCGATTACGAGGATCTGCGTGCGCTTCTGGACTATGACGCGCTGGACGCTTTCCGCGCCCACGCCCTGAACCCGGAGCACCCGATGATCCGCGCGACTGTCCAGAACCCGGATATCTTCTTCCAGATCCGCGAGGCCAGCAACAATGATTACGCGGTTCTTCCGGATATCGTGGAAGGCTACATGGCCCGCATCAGCGAGCTGACCGGACGGGAATACCATATTTTCAACTATTACGGTGCTCCGGACGCGGACCGCGTCATCATCGCAATGGGGTCCGTTTCCGGCTGCATCAAAGAGACTGTGGATTATCTCAACGCGCGCGGGGAGAAGGTCGGTTTCCTGCAGGTTCACCTGTACCGTCCCTTCGACATCCGCCGTTTCCTTGACGCGATCCCGGCAAGCTGCAAATCCATCGCGGTGCTTGACCGCACCAAGGAAATGGGAAGCGCCGGCGAGCCGCTCTATCAGGATGTCTGCACGGCTCTGCGCGGACGCTCCGACCTTACCATCGTCGGCGGCCGCTACGGTCTTTCCTCCAAGGATACGACGCCGGCCCAGATCGCCGCGGTCTATGAGAACCTGCTTGCGGAAAAGCCGCTGAACAGCTTCACGATCGGCATTACGGACGATGTGACCCACCTTTCCCTGGAGGAGAAGGAGCGCATTTATCCGGAGGAGAATGGCCTTGTCAGCTGCAAGTTCTGGGGGCTCGGTTCTGACGGTACCGTCGGCGCCAACAAGAATACGGTTGAGATCATCAACTCCCATACCGACAAATTCGCCCAGGCTTATTTTGAGTACGACGCGAAGAAATCCTACGGCGTCACAAAGAGCCATCTGCGCTTCGCCGATAAGCCGATCCGTTCTTCTTACTATGTAAAATCGGCTCATTTTATCGCATGTCATAATCCGACTTACATCGAGCGCTACGATATCGCTTCTGAGGTCAAGCCGGACGGCATCCTGCTGGTGAACTGCCCCTGGTCACCGGAGGAACTGGACAAGCATCTTCCGGCAGCGACGAAGAGAGAGATCGCGAAAAAGAATATTCAGCTTTATACCATCGACGCTTCGAAGATCGCGCAGGAGCTGGGGCTCGGCAACCATTTCAACATGGTCCTGCAGGCGGCATTTTTCCATCTGATGCCGGTCATCCCGGAGGAAGACGCGATCCGCTACATGAAGGAAGCGGCGAAGAAGACCTATTTCGCGAAGGGCGAGGAAGTTGTCAGCCGCAATCTGGCCGCCATCGACGCGGGCGTGAACGCTTCTGTCTGCATTGAGGTTCCTGCTTCCTGGAAAGACGCTGTCGACGCGCCGGCTCCGGAAAGAAAGGTTCCGGCAGTTGTCACGGAGATTCTGGATCCGATCAATGAACAGAAGGGCGATGACCTTCCGGTCAGCCTTCTTTCGAAATACAAGGACGGTATCATGGACATGGGCCTGACGGCCTATGAGAAGCGCGGAATCGCGACCAGGGTTCCGGTCTGGAATCCGGAGCAGTGCATCCAGTGCAACCGCTGCAGCTATGTCTGTCCGCACGCGGTCGTGCGCCCCTACCTCCTGACAGAGGAGGAAAAGGCAGGCATGCCGGAGGGCATGAAGATCGCTCAGGCAAAGGGAAAGCAGGCAGAAGGCCTCTGGTTCACGATGCAGATCAGCGAACTGGACTGCACCGGCTGCGGAAGCTGTGCGAATGTATGTCCGGCGAAGGAGAAGGCGCTCACGATGACGCCTGTCGCGGAGGCGGAAGACAGCTCCGCTTCCTGGGAATACGCGCTGAATTTGCCTGAGAAGGCGGATGTTTTCGATCCCTATACCATCAAGGGAAGCCAGTTCAGAAGACCGCTTGTGGAGTTTTCCGCTGCCTGCGCAGGCTGCGGCGAGACCCCGTACGCCAAGCTTCTGACCCAGCTGTACGGAGACCGGATCTACTGGGCCAATGCCACAGGCTGCTCCCAGGCATGGGGCTCCGCGATGCCGGGCATCCCCTATACGGTCAATCAGAAGGGACACGGGCCTGCCTGGTCCAATTCCCTCTTTGAAAATAACGCCGAATTCAGCCTCGGCATGGTTCTGTCGGTCCGCCAGCAGAGAGAAGCGCAGAAGGCGCGCCTGACAGCCTACAGGCAGCAGGCGGAAGATCCGGCAGTCTGCGAAGCGATCGACGCATGGCTGGAGACCTATGACAACTTTGAGGAGTCCGCAGCCGCGACGCAGAAGCTGATCGCGGCCCTGGAAACGCAGGACAGCGCGGAAGCGCGCACCATTCTCCGCTATAAAGACCAGCTGGCGAAGAAGACCTTCTGGATGTACGGCGGCGACGGCTGGGCCTATGACATCGGCTTCGGCGGCCTGGACCATGTCATTGCGACCGGCGAGGACGTCAATGTACTGATTGTGGACACGGAAGTCTATTCCAATACCGGCGGGCAGTCTTCGAAAGCGACCCCGGTCGGGGCAGTCGCCCAGTTCGCGGCAGCGGGCAAGAAGCAGCCCAAGAAGGATATCGGCAGCATGCTGATGACCTACGGCAACATCTATGTGGCCCAGGTCGCCATGGGCGCTGACAACAACCAGCTGCTGAAGGCGGTCCGCGAGGCGCAGGACTACAAGGGACCGAGCGTGATCATCGCCTATGCGCCCTGCCAGGAGCACGGCCTGAAATGCGGTACGGACAAAGTACAGGATGAGATGAAGAAGGCAGTGGACGCAGGATACTGGTTCCTCTACCGCTACAATCCGGAGACGACGCCGAAGTTCCATCTCGACTCCAAAGAGCCCTCGATCGACTACGAGCAGTTCCTGGACGGAGAGGTCCGCTACAATTCTCTGAGAAGAACCTTCCCGGAGAACGCGAAGAAGCTCTTTGCGGAAGGTGCGGCGCTCGCGAAGGAACGCTATGAGAAATACAAATCCATGACGGAATAATTGCTCAGGGAAATGCTGGTTTATACAGCTTACAGATTTCAAAGCCTTTGAATCAGCATTTCCGGATCAGTATTTCCGGCAGAAGGAAGAATGAGGAAACCCACAGGATACAGCAGTATCAGCCCTGTGGGTTTTCTTCTTGCATCAGATCTGGGGATGCTTTATACTCTTTCTGTGATTCAGCAAATTAATGCGGCAGAGTGGATCATTATTCTCAATAACTGCGGATCAGACAGGAATCTCTGTGAAAAGGGGATAATGAAATCGGGAGATAACGGATGAGAGATGAAAAACTCCTGGAGAAGCTGACTCAGATCTGGGGAGTTTCCGGCTATGAGAAGGCTGTGAGGGAAGCCATTAAGGCTGAATATAATGGTACCGTAAAGTAGGACCACAGATGAGACAGTTTATCGTGAACATGATAAAATATCATTATAAAGGAGATTTCTATCATGGCACGAACAACG
>CACZBW010000020.1 GCA_902779575.1 uncultured Lachnospiraceae bacterium | reverse complement strand
GGCTCCGAGAAAAGAATTATATCTGATCGAGGGGTGCGGTCATTCTCCGCAGGGCCAATTGCCTGAAGAATTCTGCCGGGCAGTGAAAGGTTTTCTTGACCAATAAGACCGGGAAACAAACGTACAGATTCAAGTTGTTAGGGGAGCGTTGCTAATGAACATCCAGATTATTGGAACAAAGAAAAGTTCCGATACACGTAAAGGCATGATCAGGAGCATTTTCATGCCGGCGTGACTGTAACCGTCATTCCGCAGTTCTTCGGATGGCTTGCCGGAATCGGGAAAGGGATCCGGATCAGCTGGCCGGAGTATGTGCGGGAGAAATATAAGCAGTATCTGCAGGGTATTGTTGACAGCCTTTGAAAACATATGGGAGTGATATGGGGTGAATGCAAAGAGAGGCTATGTGCCGGAAGATGAGCGGAATTTTGCACCCGAAGCAATCCGTACCATGCAGAAAGCATCATGTCATGTCCGATATCTGATTAATGAAGGCTACGATCTGAAGCAGGCCTCGACTTTTGTCGGCAACCATTTTCTGTTGTCCGAGAGGCAGCGACTGGCTATCATGAGGAGCCTGGCGACAGATGAGCAGCTTGCCAACCGCAAGGACAGGCGGGTGCAGATAACCGATCTGGATGGGAAAGAAGTATGGATTGATGGATTCAATACGATCATTACGCTGGAGGTTATGCTGAGTGAGGGGATTCTGTTTGAGTGCATGGATGGCACGATCCGGGACCTGGCGGCGCTTAGGGGAACATATAGGCTGATCCCGGAGACTTCGGAAGCAGTTCGGATGATGCTTCAGATGCTTCAGGAAGCGCGAATCAGCAAAGCGACTATAATGCTTGACGAACCGGTGTCGAACTCCGGACGTCTGAAGGCATTGATTGCGGATGTCGGAGAAGAATTTGCTTTTGGGCTGGATATACAGATTCTGAGGGATGTGGATCGGTCTCTATATGGCAGGGAAAATGTCATCACATCGGATTTCGTGATTCTTGATCGTTGTGAGAGTTGGGTGAATCTGGCAGCAGAGATTATGAAAGAGAAAGGGAAATCAGGTATTCGTTTATGGAGCCTGGAGGGTGTTGCTAATGGCACGAAAGAAGAAAGTAAAGATCCTGTTCATCGGGAACAGCCACACCTATTACCATGACCTGCCTGCATGGGTAGCACTCATGGCAAAGGAAGAAGGGTACGAGTGCGACGTGACGATGCTCGCTCATGGCGGTTGGTATCTGCATCAGCATGTGGAAGAGCCGGATGTCCGCTTCAATATTAAGTTAGGGCATTACGATTATGTGGTACTGCAGGAACACTCGCATCCCTTCGATGATGTTCCCGGCTATATTGAGGCGGCAACGACGCTGGTATCCTGGATACGTGAAGCCGGGAGCACGCCGGTGATCTACGGAACCTGGGCGATGAAGGCAGAGGAAGAAGTGCAGCCGACTATGAATCATGTCAACAGGAAGCTTGCGGAAGATCTTGATGCCCTGTATGCGCCGGTCGGTGAATCCTGGTGGCCATATAAAGCCAGCTGGCTGGATATAGAGATGTATGATGAGGATGGAGCACATGCATCCGAACGCGGTATTGAATTTGCTGCGAAAATCATCTGGAGCACGATAGAAACGGACTTCTGCCATGGCAGATAAGATAAAAGCCCGCGTTATGCGGGCTTCGCTTCTGCAAAGATTTTTGCTTTGGCGGCCTGGATTTGCTGGTCCTTTCGCGGGATATAGAGGAGCTATTGAAATGAAAGAGTTTGATCATACCGGTCTGCTGTTGGCAGAATATCAAGGGAAACTATTTGAAAAATCTACGGAGTTAAATTGTTCCTCCGCAGTTTTTTTCGAAGATTTTTACAAGGATTATGAAGATGGGATTGTTGAGATTTCTTTTGTTTATCGCCTACGTAATTCCCTGGCTCATAATGGTAATAATGATTTGCGCTTTTTCCCGATTGGAGAAGGCAATCAAGAAGTCTGAATATGCTGATCTGGCAATAAAACTGTGCGATAACTATTGTGCACATGATCATGAGGAAACAGATATCGTTTCTGTAGAGGAACATGACGATATTGAATACGCCGAAAAAGAAACTCATACTACTGATGTTTTGGCTGTGCGCTTCTATAGGTCATGTTTTTGCGGTCTTTCTGGATGATCTGAATGAAAAAAACTGGCATGAACGTTTCAGTGATGACGATTCGCTCCTTTATCCTGTCGATACATATGACATGGCATTTGACGATAATAAAGAGGCTGAGTCTGAGTGATCTTTCGAAGTGTGAGGAGGTAAAGTAATGCAAAGAACAACAGGGACGATCCTATCGGCAAAAAAACAGTGGTGGCTGAAGATTAATAAGAAACCAATACGAATAGGAACCATGGAAAGCGCAGCTTTTCCATATATTATCAAAGTCAGGTATGTAGTGGACGGAAAAGAACACATTAAGAGAAAATGGATTGGAACGAAATTTCCCGTACCTGTTGAAGGTGATACGGTTCAACTTGCTTATGAAGAAAATCATCCTGAAAAAATAAAAGTGGTATATTGAACAAATTCATGTATATAAGATAGGAAAGAAAACCGGAAGTTATCGTAAGCCGAGAATGATATCTGATCTTGTGTATTTATCCGTTTAATGATGGTAATGGTCGTATGAGCAGATTGAGCGTATTGACATTCCGGAGAATGATGAGGAGCGGGAATGGCTGGCGAAGCAGAACTTCAGGAATACAGCGGAGGATGCATATACAGGCTGAGCGAATGAGGAACTGATTTCAGCGAAGATATGCAGGGGGGCAGGTATGGATCTGACATTTAAAACGCCATATGGCCGGTTCAATTACCGTGTCGGTGCAATAATCCTTCACGATGGGAAAGTTCTTCTGATGAGAAATCCGGAAGTGCCTTACCTGTACAGCGTCGGTGGCCGGGTGAACTATAATGAAACCACAGAGGAAGCAGTTATACGGGAAGTGCTGGAAGAAACCGGTGTAAAGCTATCTGTGGATCGCCCGGTATTTTTCCATGAACAGTTTTTCGACGAAGAAGTAACGGGAGAACATTTTCATGAGGTAGCTGTTTATTTTCTTATGAAAGACACTGCAGCTCTTGGTGATATCAAATGCAGTTCGGTTACCGAGCGAGGCGTATCAGAAGAATTAATCTGGATTCCTCTGGACGAGCTGGAACAGCACTACGTTGTCCCGGTTTCCATTGCAAGGGAACTGAAGAATATGCCCGGGCACTTTACACCGATTGTGGAAAGAGACTGATGAAGTGATGAGCACTTTTGTAGTAAATGCCGGACGGAGTGCCGTGCAGACCCGGCAAAAGGAAATATAACGGTTTCCATACTGAAGATATCAAGCCCGCTGATCGCAGGAAATATTCTGCAGCAGATGTATAATATGATCGACGCACTGGTGATCGAACAAATCAATCGCTTAGCACTGACTGCAGTTCATCCGGATTTAAGACTTCAATGGCTTTACCCGTGTATCGGATGATTCCACTTCCTTCCAGCTTTTTCATTTCCCTGTGAAGGGATGGTCTGGATACATTCATCATCATGGCCCATTTGGACATGGAATCAGGGATCTTAACGGCAGTCTTTCCAGTTTGCCTGATCTGCATCAGCAGCCAGAAAGCGGCTTTCCGGGCGATTCCGCTGTAGGACAAAAGCTCCAGCCTCTGCTGCAGCATATAGGTTGCAGAAGCGATCTCAGTTGTGAAGTTCTGCAGGATCCGTACATCCTTCTGCATCAGAGAAAGAAGATCTTCCTTTTGGAACATCATCATGGTAGACGGCTCCAGCGCGACAATATCGCAGGGATAGCGCTGGCTTTTTGAGAAGACAGCGGCAGGCCCGATCAATTCACCCTGGATACGGACGGAGACATTTACCTGGCTTCCGTTCGGGAAGGATTTTTGAACTTCCACCTGCCCTTCCAGAATAATACCGATCTTGGATGCGGGATCCATCAGATGAAAGACCGTTTCTTCTTTATCGTAGCACTGGATGTGATGAGGTGTCTCCTCCAGATATGTCCGGAGGGCTTTTGCGGGTACCCCCCGAAACAGTGTGCTGTTTTCCAGTACAGAATAGTCCATATTGAACCTCCTTAAAGAACTCTGGCTTCATTATACACCAGAAAAGATTTTTTCGGTGTATCTCAGGATACAGATTTCGCCAAATCTTTTGTGTATACTGATTTCAGTCAAGGCATGCCCATTCCAGCCGGCCGCAGCCACGTTCCATTGTGATCTGCGCCAGCCTTTTCAGCAGCGCTTTCCCATATCCTTTCCCACGGTATTCCGGGAGGACAAAAAGATCCTCCAGGTAAATGCCGGCTCTTCCGTTTCGACAACCTGTTCCGTCATTTTCTCATAATCGGCAAGGGCTTTGATAAATGAGAGAATCACGCTGCAGTCATTCTCATCGGCAAACCGGAACGTCATATCTGTCACCTTCTTTATTCGTTTTCAGGTTTAAAAATAGCTGCTCGTATGGAGCAGCCTGATCACATTCACTCTTTTAACGTTACTGAGTTCAGCATAAAGGAAAATCACATGTTGTGCAACATCCGGCGAACAATTTTCCGAATGTATGCTCATCGGCCCTGCATGGGCATTTCCGGTTGTTGTCATCGTCGGTATGATCGTGTCTGTATGGATTGCAAATATATCGATGAAGAAGCGCAAAGGTATTGAAAAATCGGATGGTTAGTGTTATCTTACTATCGGTTAGCGAAATCTAACAACAAAGTGTTCTTTTCACGGAGCAGGATTCGATTGATTTCGGGCCTGCTCTTATCGCTTCTGGAGGATCGGAATGAAACGGATATCACTGAAGGAGATGCAGAGGAGATGACCTCATTCGAGAGTAAGGGAGAGATTACTATATGATCGGAAAACTCATCATTGAAATACTGATTCTATGGATTATATATGCGCTATATATGGCAATCCTTGTGCATAAGCGCGGACCGCTCGGCGGCATTTTCTTTTATCCCCGGGTAATGCAGGAGAGAGTGATCGAAATAGGACTTATGACAGAACAGGAATTAAGAAGCCGAAGAACCTTTGCCTATATCCTGCTTCTGGCGCTGATGATTCTTGTGCCGGGGTTTATGATCCTGCGAATTAATGGTGCTCAGACTTATTTCAGCTGCTGCTGGCAGTTCTATATCCTGTTCCTGGGAGCAGAGTTTTTTGACTGGCTTGTGATTGACACCATATGGGTGGCCCTGTCTGACTGGTGGATCATACCCGGGACGGAAGATCTGAACGATACATGGCACAGCGTCCATGTAAAACAGTGGAAGATGCTGCAGCTGATTCCATTTGCGATACCGGTTTCGGCGCTCATAGGTGCTTTATATTGGGGAATAAAGGTTTTGGCAATACATGGATAGGAGATTATATCATGGGAGCAGATTATAAAAACTGGATGCCGAAAGGAATGGTGGCTTCATTTGCAGGAGGAGCAGTCGTATCATGGCTCGCGGCACTGGGGGTGTGTATTTTGATGCCTGAAGGAACTGTGAAACATGTGATGGCGGGAGTGTCCACAGCTGCCGGAGTTCTTTTTTCAGGGGTGTCTGTCTGGTCTTATCTGATGTATCGTGCATTTGATTATAACGGGAAAAGACAGATGTCCAGGCAGATTATCTCTGGTATCGCCGGCTATGTAAATCTGCCTGCAGAAGGAAACTGCCTGGATGTAGGCTGCGGCAGCGGAGCCCTGGCTATTGCAATTGCAAAAAGAAATCCTGAAGCGCATGTGACAGGTATAGATCGTTGGGGCAGGGAATATGCATCTTTTAATAAGGAGCTCTGCGAAGGCAATGCCAGGGCAGAGGGCGTAACGAATGTCCGTTTCCGGCAGGGAGATGCCACGCATCTGGATTTCCCCGATGAAACATTTGATGCTGTGGCCAGCAATTATGTGTATCATAATATCCCTTCAAAGGACAGGCAGGCGATCCTGCTGGAGACGCTGCGGACCTTGAAAAAAGGCGGAACCTTTGCGATCCACGACATTTTCTCCGCCGGGAAATACGGAGATATGCACGTTTTCGTAAAGAAACTGAAGGAGATGGGATACGAGAAGGTAGATCTGATCGACACAACCAATGGGAAATGGATCCGTAAGAGCGAAGCCGGATGGATGGGACTTTCAGGTTCCGCCTTGCTGACGGGGAGAAAATGATGAGCACTGATCTTTGCGGGAATTGATTGTGCAATACTGTACTTCCTGACGTGGAAGTAAAAGGAAAGGGGCGGAAAGATGGCAGCTGCACAGCAGATCATGAAAAAGAAAACTTTTATCAAAGAGGAAATGGACCGGCAGCTGACGAAAAAACAGAGTGATTACCTGTGGAAGAAATCCACCGGGCGGCTGGCGGACATACTGGATCAGTATGCTTCTCTTCCCAAGGGAGTTCATACGCATACGGACAGTTTTATATTCCCGGCTGCTGCGATCTACCTTACGGCGAAGGAGCATATTCCTGCGGATAAGGCTTACAGTATCATCGAAAATTCAGCGATTGCAAATACATCAGCCATGGGAGAGAAGCTGGCGAAAATGATGAAGATTCCGGGAATGAGCAGCTTCTTTATCAGTCTGTGGGATCCAATCAGCAGGAAAATGTTCGGAGAATCCTGCGGCTTTCAAAATGTGTTCTATCCAAAAGAGAAAGGCGCCTATCGGATGGACATCATAGCCTGTCCTTATAACCGGTATTTCACGGAACTTGGATGCCCGGAGCTTACAAAGATATTCTGTGAAAATGACGAGCGCACCTATGGAAACCTGCCGGGATTACAGTTTATCCGGACGAGCACTCTTGGTAAAGGCGGGAAACGTTGTGATTTTTATTTGAAGAAGGTATAAGAGATGAAGTTACAGTATAAAACGGCGATTTCAGACAGGCGATGGATTGCCTATGATATCCCCGGAAATATCGGCTGGATCACATGGCTTGTCTGTGCTGTGAGAGGGCTGCGGGAGAAACGGGATATTCACAGTTTAGGGGCTATGGTTCCTGCAGTGTTTATGCTGACCGGTGTTGTTGAGCTGATCAGCGAGCGGATCCACGGCCTTGACCGGGTACTTTCGGGAAAACGGTTATTTCGAGGGTTTGGCGCCTTGACGGCCGGAGGGCTGCTGGGGATTCCCGCAGCACTCTATGGCATGAAACAGAATAAAAAGCGGGCGGCTGCAATGCTGGCGGGATCTGCGCTCTGTGCATTCTTTGCCGGTTTACTGCTTGCCGGATACAAGAAACAATAGAATCTGGTTACACTTTTCATTCCTGCCCGGCGTGTTGATCATGAGGAGCCGGGGAGAAGGCGTATCAAACCAAAGAGGACTACGCCGCAGTGGACGAAGCCATGGAGACGACGGTGCGTGTGTCGGGATCATAGCCGGGAGTACAACCATGAGCTCTGTCAAAAACTGCCGGGCTGTGGATGGGAGCATAACCGCGGAAGGGAATGCCACATGGGGGTTTGGAGCGCTTTGCGGTGCGCCCTGGGGTGCACCTGAGATCACAGATTGTGAAGCTGTCGGAACAAAGATCACCGTCAGCGGAGAAGGAAACCGTCTTGTCGGAGGACTTGTCGGCTTTGTCCACAGGCTGCTGATCCGGATGTGCGACGGATTTGTAAATATGAGGATCGTGAAGGTCCGGATCCGTGAAAAGTGAAAAGAAGATATGGCAAGCTGAACTGGCAGCCGGATATGGAAGCCTGCCTGATCCTTGCTAAGTTCGGCCGGCACCCTTTACAAATCCGGTATGCTCTATTATAACAGAGTCATTGATCCGGGCGTTGGAGTCTGTATATCAATGGGCGGATGAGCAGATGAAAAAGAGTAACTGATTCATACAGCAGAAAGCCTGTCAGGCCGGAGGACATACGGGGCAGGACGCAATCAGGCGCCATGCAGATAAGTACCCTGAATTCATTGAAGAAGGAGGGGATACCAGATCCCTCAAGATATGCATGCGAAATATAACAGGCCTCGAAACCTGCCTGAGGAAGGAAGAAAAAGATTGAAGATCATGGTCAGTGCCTGCCTTGCAGGTGAGAATTGTAAATATAATGGCGGCAATAACCGGAACCGGAAAGTCGTGCGGCTGATGGAGGAAAATGATGTAATCACGGTCTGCCCGGAGCAGATGGGCGGTCTTCCGACACCGCGTGTTCCTTCCGAGATTAAGGATGGAGTTGTCACGGCCAGGGACGGCCGGATCGTGGACATGGAATTCCGCGCCGGCGCAGCAAAGTGCCTGGAGATTGCCAGGCGTGAACAGCCGGATCTGATCGTGCTGCAGTCCAGGAGTCCCAGCTGTGGGGTAAAACAGCGGTATGACGGGACATTTACCGGAACACTGGCAGATGGGGCAGGCGTGACAGCGCAGCTTTTGATGGAGAATGGATTTCGGTGCGTGGATGTGGAGGATTTGCATTTACCGGTGAATCAGGCATGACACGCTTCTTATCACGGATGTGAAAGACCGTTTCTTGTGGATTTCATAGAGCTTCATTACGATTTATTCCGTCAGATATGCAGGCGACCCTGCTTACACGAAAAGATATGACAGAATTTGCAAAGGAAAGAGGTCTTTCCGGGATCCGGGTTCCGGATGACGGGAAATGCACCATTCTATGAATTCCAGTTTTCAGAGGTGACGCCATGACATGGAAATGCGCGAAATGCGGCAGAGAATTCAGCAGACAGAACCAGGACCATTACTGTGTGAAGCCACAGAATATTGATGACTATATTGCAGTGCAGGATGAAAAGTACCAGCCTGTACTCAGGGAAGTCAGGGCAGTTCTTCGAAATGCGCTGCCCGAAGCGGAGGAACGGATTTCCTGGTCTATGCCTACTTACTGGAAAGGCCGGAACATCATTCATTTTGCTGCTTCAAAGAAACATCTGGGTCTTTATCCCGGGGATGAGGCAGCAGCAGTATTTGCAGAAGAGCTTTCCGGCTGGAATGTAAGCAAAGGAACAATACGAATTCCCTATGACCAGCCATTACCGGCAGAGCTGATTGAGAGAATCGCAAAATGGTGCTATGAGAAGTACGCCAGATAAGAAACATCATTTATGGTCCATTAACATCAATGATTCCAGGAGTTCATCGCTTTTCCTGTAAAATTCTTCGTAGAAAGACTTCTTATATCTGAACACTCCGTTCTCTTCCGGCAGCAGCTGCTGATACAGCTGATCATATACGGGATCCATTTCAGCCAGCCGTCTATATACACTCATGCATGGCGGAAGCATATACTGCAATCTGCCCTCCTGCACGCAAAGATCAAAGATGAATTCTTCATCTGTCATTATCTCCAGCAGATCCAGGCAATCCAGCAGCTTTTCTTCCCTCACATTGTTGCCCAGAGAAGCATAATCCACCATGAACAAGGGCATCTGGTCTTCCGGGTTTTCCGAGAAGTTGGCAAATCTCACGATATAATCATCCGGCTCAAATAAGCGAAGGCTCTCGGTAAAACCCAGAAAATATCTGCATTCTTCTGAACGGAAACGTCTTACTCCGTCATATTCATTCAGAGACGATCCGGCCAGGTATTCTCTGCCCCCCATCAGTTTTATGAGATGTTCGAATATTCTGTGTACCGAATCATTCTGATAATTACAGAAGGCCTGTATATAGTAGTACATGAGCATTGTTTTGAGAGGTATGGCTGTTCTCTCGTGGAGATCAAAGATGTTTTTTATATTCCGGTCGTCTTCTTTTCTGCAGATCAGCGTGTTGGCACAGATCATCAGTGGGACACCGTAGGTTTTTTTCCCGACCTTGCTTTTGTCGATGGTCCAGCTGAACATGTCCGAGGTGTCGATGACCTCAGGAAGCTGGTGGAGATAGCCCTTATTAACCAATGCAGTGAGGGCGATTGCATCGTATATGTAAATATCGCCGTCCATGCCGGGCTGCTGTCTGTAGCAGTTCCAGCTGATAAATTCAAGGGGGCGTTCATGTCCTGTTTCCCGGAAGTGCTGTTCCAGCCTGCTGCAGAAGTGATCGGTATCCGTGAAATCATAGTAGTAGTAAATCCTGACAGAGGTATTGTCTTCCATCGCAAGAATCTCTCCTTAACAATCTTACGTTTCTGCCATCAGCATAAAGAAATATTCAGAGAAATTCAAGTATCTTCAATGGAGCCGGATTCTTTCTTAACAAAGTGGCATTTGCTGCATTTCACCGCCTGTTTTTTGCCGCTTACCGTAAATTCCGGGACAAGTTTTTCAATATCATGTATGATGACAACATCAAAGAAGAAAGGGGGCCGGGCATGAAGGTAAGGGTTGACATTTCTGCTGATTATAAAGAACCTTATGCGGTTATTTATACCGATAAAGTAACCGATGAGATCCAGCGAATGATTGATTTATTCAGTACGAGCGAGACACCTGTAACTGCCCTGCAGAACGAAGAAGACCTGATCGTTCTGCAGCCTAAAGAAATATTCATGGTTCGCGTAGAGAACGGCGAAACGATCATTTATGGAGAAAAGGATAAATATCGGACACGGAAAAGACTCTATGAGATCGGCCGGCAATTAGGGAAGCAGTTTATGCAGATATCCAGGACCACACTGATCAATCTGTCATACATGGACAGGATCGAACCGGGATTTGGAGGGACACTCTTATTGAAGCTGAGAAACGGCTGTAAAGATTACGTATCGAGGAAATATCTGCCGGAGTTCAAAAAATATCTCGGATTATAGGAGGAAGAAGCAATGAGAGAAACAGTCAGGGATCTTGTAAAAAGTACGATTATAAGCATTGGGTTAGCCATGACGATATTCTGCCTGTCCGGAGTGGTATTTGATATCCGGAACAAAGGAATTTTCAGCATGGATCAGTATCATTTTACAAAGATGGTTGCGGGATGTGTCCTGGTAGGACTGGGGTTCGGCGTTCCTTCTGTCATATACAGGAAAGACAGCCTCCCGATGCCGATCAGGGTGATCATTCACATGGGGATCGGATGTGCGGTTTATACGGTCGTTGCGTATGCCGTCGGCTGGATGGGCGGTGCAGCATCGCCCGGAAAGGGAATCCTGATAGCTGCAATACAGCTTGCGCCTGCTTTTCTTATCTGGTTTCTGTTCATGAGATATAATCGCGCTGAAGCAAAGAAAATGAATGATAAGATTCAGGCTATGAAGTAAAAAACACAGAAGCTTTATGGGAACACCGGTTGGAAATGATCGGTGTTTTCTTTTGCCCCAAAGCAGAATCACGTAAATGGAGACAGGCGTTCTGATTTTGGATCAGCTGCCGGGTGACTTTTATTGTAAAATCGGAGAGGCCGATGTATATTAGCATTGATTAGCAAGTTCTAACCACCTTTCGTATATTTTTGCGGAGCAGGATTCGATTCATTTCGGGCCGGCTCTGTTTTATTCAGCATAGATAATAATTGATCCGGATCTGAAGAATTGGAGAGAATAATGCCGATCATTCACTATGAGAATACCGTGCCCGGCGTATTCGTACGCCGTGTCAATCGCTTCGTTGCTGAGGTACGGATCGACGGGAAGCAGGAGAATATCCATGTCAAAAACACCGGACGATTGCGCGAGCTTCTGGTTCCAGAGGCAAAGGTTACCCTTCAGAAGGCGGAAGACCCGGACAGGAAAACCGCGTATGACCTTATTTCCGTGTATAAACCGCAGTTAAGATGGGTCAACATCGACAGCCTTGCGCCAAATGAACTGATGAAGCAGGAGATTATGGGACTGGATTATGACCTGGTAAAGCCGGAGTATACTTACGGGGATTCCCGGTTTGATTTTTATATGGAACGACGGGGAGAGAGATACCTTACGGAGGTAAAAGGCTGTACGCTGGCAGCAGATCTGAAACGCGGGATCGGGCTGTTCCCGGATGCACCGACTGAACGGGGAGTGAAACATCTGGACGAACTGGCGGCTGCCGCGAAGAAAGGATATCATTGTACGATCGCATTTGTTATTCAGATGAACGGTATCCACATGGTATTTCCAAACAATGATACACATCCTGAATTCGGAAAAGCGCTGATACGTGCAGCAAACGCCGGAGTACAGGTTGTGTATTACGGCTGTCATGTGGAAGCAGACAGTATTATTATCACCGGAAATGTCGATGACACCGGAAGGTATGCGAAACAGAGATTATTGACAGGCTCGGCAGTATTTTCAGAAGAAACAGAATAGCGGAGGGTATTATGAAATCATTACTGATCAAAGATACGACAAAGGAAGAACGGGAGCAGATCGTGGCGGAGTCCATCGGGAATATCAATGGAGCCTGCGATGGGTGTGCTGCAGGTCTTGCGGATATGTACCAGGATTACATAGACGGAAAATGTGAGTTGAAAGAAATCAATATGTCATTCCGGAGTGGATATGTTTCCGGTTACGAAGGACCGCAGAAGGAAAACTGTGAGTTCGGGCTGTGAAGATCATGGTCAGCAATCCCGCCTTTTTTCCAGGAGATCCATTCCCGCAGCAGTTCCTCTGCTGCCGCCGCCTTCAAACAGTCTTATATGTTCGGGATCTACCCATACACAGCCGTCATGGACAAACCGAAGCCCTTGCCGGAAGCGGGGACTGGCTGGAGGGAAAGCGCTTCAGCGGCAGTGTTTCGGAAGCCGAGCTTCAGTCCTGGATCGAAGAACTGCAGTAAAAGCAATTCTTCCCGCTAAGGAAGAATTGCAGCATAATTAAGCGTGAAGCAGGAGTGATTGGAGGGAAAACGAAATGCGTGCAAACACAATTTACCTGGCTGGCGGGTGCTTCTGGGGGATGCAGAAGTTTTTTGACCAGTTCGACGGAGTGATCAAGACAGAGGCTGGCTATGCGAACGGGCCGGACAAAGCGCCTACCTATCAGCAGGTGTGTTCCGACAGCGGTCACGCGGAAACAGTAAGGATTGATTATGATCCGGACAGGATCTCTCTGGAAGAGCTGCTTGGGTTTTATTTTATGGTCATTGACCCGTTGTCCGTAAACCGGCAGGGCAATGACACCGGTATCCAGTACCGGACGGGGATTTATTACACAGATGAAGCCCAGCTTCCGGAGATTGAGACTGTATATCAGGCGGAAGAACAAAAAGCCGGAGCAAAGCTGGCCGTTGAACTGGAGCCGGTGAAGAACTTTTTTCCGGCGGAAGAATACCACCAGAAGTACCTGGATAAAAATCCCGGCGGATATTGCCACATTGCGGACAGATATTTTCATCTGGAGCAGGAGCAGACAGAAGCTCAAAGCTGATGACAGATATGCCTGTATTCACCTGGGGCGGCGGTCCTCTTTCGCCGGCAGGGGCGCAAAAGGTTCATGAGGCAGCGTCTGGTACCAGTAAGCAACGCTGGATACATCATCTCTGCGTTCAAAAAGTCCTTTGTGACAAACGCCGATCTGCTGAATGGTCACCCGGATATCCTGGTCAAACAGGATCGGATCCATAATATGCCAGCGGTAAAAGCCGCGTTCCGCAGGTGTATCATTCATATAATAGCGGCTGACGATGCGATCATCGTTCCGGGAAAGATAGGGAAACCCCATGAAAGGAGTGTTATAAGTCTGTTCCCGCATCACGC
The DNA here is from genome assembly GCA_902779575.1 of uncultured Lachnospiraceae bacterium. Classification (GTDB taxonomy): domain Bacteria; phylum Bacillota; class Clostridia; order Lachnospirales; family Lachnospiraceae; genus Porcincola. The sequence continues at coordinate 50,441 of CACZBW010000020.1, read as the reverse complement.
CGCTTTCCATGTTTGCGAAGCTCCAGGAGCCGCCAAAATAATCTTCTGTCCCTGTGCCGCAGATTGTGGGATAATCTTTATCTCCGTCGAGATAGATTTTCAGTTCTCCTTCGCCCCACCAGTAACGTTCCAGGGCAGACAGAGCAAGATAGGTTCCCACATAATGCCCTTTTCCCTTTACGCCATCGAGAATGGTATAGTCTTTTTTCAATTCCGTGATTTTTTCCCGGCGCCACTGGGCATGGAAATAAGAGAGTGTATCCGGCAGTTCGTCATAGAGCGTATAATCGATTTGATAGAAAAAAGCATCGATGGCAGCCTCATGCTGGTTTTCTATCGTGATGACAGCTTTCTTTTTAAACGGCATGGGGAAAAAACAGTTCATGCCGCGAGCCGGATTGACAACGATGGGAATAGAATTGACGATGCAGTCCCTTCCGAACCCGCAGCAGAAAAAATCACCAAGCGGTGTTTCCACAGAAGGGGTCTCCTCATCCTCCCAGTACATCCTGAGAACCATATCCCGCAGGACAAAAAAATCCTTTTCTGTCCGGTCTGTTACAGTGATCCAGATATGCTGAATAATACCTGGACCATGAATTTTCGCCAGCGTCCGTGTCTCTCCCGGCCTGATATCGCGCATGCAGGGATTTCCTTTGCGGCCGGGACCCAGATTGCTGGCGGCTTTGCCGCCGCCGCCTTTCTCCCCGTTCGGGTTTTCCTGGTTAATGGAGCGGCTGCGTCCATTTCTGAGCAGGATCAGACTTCCCAAACTGTTCATATAATCCATATTCCACCACCTCTAAACAGCCCGCATTAAGTTACGGTTGACCCGGGGAAATTTTTTCTCCGGGCTGTCAAAGGACGCCATTCCGAATAAAGCAGCATATCCCTGAAATCAGTTCATATCGTACACGTACACTTCGTGGATTTCTTCCGTATATCCTTCATAGAATCCTTTGGGCATTCCAAGCACGATTCTTGCTCCGCGATTATACAGCAGCAGGAACTGTCCGCGTTCTTCATCAAAACTCAGTCCCTCAATCTCACCCTGCATCGTTACGTCATCAAAGGTTTTTCCGGAACAACCTTTCCGGATGACCGGTCACTGCTCATAACGACTCTGAACATATGATCCGGTTCTCCTGCATCCGCATCGCCGTCATCACTTGTCAGATAAAGACTTCCGTCGTGGTACGCGACGCTCTGAAGCCATTTCGGCGCATGATCGCATAACTGCAGCAGGAACACTGGCTGAAAAACGAAAAAATATACCCCTTGTCAAATCTATCTTATGAGTGCCTTTCATGAGGTTTACGCTCTGATCCGGCAGACCGTTTTTCCCCGGACGGTTCACGAAAAGTCCGGACCGCCGCTGCGGTGTAGAGTGCCGTCACAAGCGTGAAGAGCGTCACACTGACCCATGAGAAAGGCAGTTTTCCGCTTCTGTTAAAGAACAGGAAAGTGATCGCAAAGCAGAAGAACAGAAAAACAGTCAGCGCGATACTGCTTTTTCTCGGGTACCGGAGGGTATCGCGCAGTGCCAGCAGGGCATTCGACAGCACGGCGAGGGATGCGCAGATAATTCTCACAGCGTCGATTACAAACAGGTGGTATGTAAGCAGCGCCGTAAGAAGCGTCAGGTTGGCGGTGACGATCAGGTGAGGGACAATCACATACCATTTTGAGAAAGGCGGATGGCCCTTCTTCACCTGGTGGCGGTGCACCAGACTCATGATCAGCCATGCGAGCAGAAACAGGATCAGGCCGAGCAGCACATTCATCGCCAGGCCGTAAAGCCGTTTCATGCTCATGAAATAAAATTTTGTTGCCTTGAGTTCGTCACTCATGACCGCAGTCGGAGAATACTCATAATCACTGGAACCTAAAAAGGTATAATTGCCGGTCAGCTCATCCATTAAAGGCGGAATCCCTGTATCCGGTACAACACGGAAGCCATAGCTGCCCGCGCTCATCGTTCCAAGATTGATCGTGCCGGCTTCGGCGCTCAGTTTATCCGGAGAGATGAACAGGTCATAGTATGAAACCATGCGGCGTTTGTCCGTATCGATCTTTACGTAGTACTCCGCATCATTCGGAAGGCTGATGACGGTTATATTTTCATTCCGCATCATGAAAACGCCCGGGTCGTTTACAGTTCCTCCGGAAGCTTCTATCAGCGGATACGATATCTTACCGTTTTTATCGATCCGTGTGATCTCGCGGTCATCCTTCAGAACCGTCACATCTGCTTTACCGATCACGGAAATCCTTCTCGAGACAGCAGACCCTGAAAAGATCTTCTGCGGATCTTCTTCCGAAAAGAGCCATCTGACATAGGTCGCAGGGTAATGTTCGAGTACAATGTTAGCTGCAAGCGTTTCATTCGGGTCCCAGCTGCCGTCTTCGATCTGCCTCTGATCAGCGCGCAGATGCTGTCCGACAATGTAGCCGAGGTAGTCTATAAGGATATCGAGCTTTGCCTGATCCTGGGCATTATCCGGTTTGATCTTTTTGAACGCTGTTGTCAGCAGTTCAACAGGATCGGCGTCGCCGAGGCGGAGGAAGGCATCCGACAGCAGATCCTGCAGTTTTTCACAGTATGTGCCGCTGTCCGGGAATAATTCCCCTAAACTTTCCAGTATCAGGCGCAGCTGATAATTGATCTCCGGGTTGTTGCGGAAGCCCTTTCCGTCGAGCCTGTTCCCGACGTCATTTGCGGAAAGCGCATATGCTGTATAATCCGCATCCGATTCCTGAGACGGTGTGTAGAGATCGGTCCCGTATCTTTCGTAGCCCCAGGACTGAAGAGGAATCGCGGGCACCGGGTCATACTGGCCGCAGATGTTGAAGATGTTTTTATATCTCACAGGCTGCCTGGTCGTCCTCGGAACGCCGAAGAGGTAGGCATATACATCATCGAATTCACCGCTTTCAATCATATCGGCGGCCATTATGTTGCCGACTGCTGACGCGCGTGAGAAGCCGCTGATCCAGATCTTTTTCTTTCCCCCGATTTTATTGTCCTTCTGGTACTGTGCGAGATGGTCTTCAAACAATTCGGCTGCCTGACGGAAGCCTTCGTGCGTATCGCCGCTGCCCACCGTGAAGTTGCTCACCCACTCGTTGCCGTAGCCCTGCCCGCAGGGAGCCGCGGCAATCACGGTGCATTCGCCGATGCGCTTCATTCCGATCACACCGGATAAGGTATCTTCGGCGGGCGGCCTGTCATAACCGAAACTGAAAATATTCGTGAAGCCCGCTTCCCGGAGATAGGTCTCATACTGAGGACCAACCTCCTGGAATGTGCCGCGGAAGGCAGACAGCGTAAGGCCCATGGAGGCACGGGCCATAGTAATGCTGAACTCTTCCGAAGGAAGGCTGAAGAATTCGTCAGAGTACGGAAAATCCCACTCGATCTTTTCTTCGGTCACGTTCGGGAACGGCAGGTGGATCTGCTGTATTTCGCCCAACTGCTTCTCGTCGGAAAAAATGACCGGAGCGGGTAGATCCGTGTTCGCCCGGGCTTCTGACAGCTGTTCCCGGCTTCCGTAGGCTGCCGCATCAGTTTCAGAAACTTCCTCTGCGAAAGCCGAAAGGGCTGAAGAAGCATGAATCAGCATGATCATCACAAAAGCAAGGATCATGATTCGGTTTTTTTCTGTTCCGGATTTCTTTTTCATATCAGGGCCTCACTATTTCCAGGCTGTATGACCGGCGGCACGGGACGGAGCAGCATATATACCGGCGGCATGGCCGCTCTCAGAAAGATATTTACAAGTTATGGCAGAGGAGATGATCCCTTTATCGATTGTCTTAACGGTCAAAATGGGCGGAGACGTCCTTCAGGAAATCTATGATCGGAAGATGCTGCGGGCATACATTTTCGCACTGGCCGCAGGCGATGCAGTCTTTCGCCCTGCCCCTCTTCCCGGCAAGAAGATCATAGTTTGTATAATTAATTGTCCAGCCCTTTTCTTCAAGATTCTCCCGCATATCTTCATTGTACAGGGAGAAATATTCGGGAATGGCGATGTTCATGGGACATCCTTCGGTGCAGTAGTGGCAGGCGGTACAGGGGACCGTAATCTGGCTGTTGATGATATCCGCTACCCGGTAACAGACCTCCTTTTCCTCTTCCGTCAGCGGCCGGAAGTCTGCCATGAAGCTTATATTGTCCTTCATCTGTTCTAAAGAACTCATGCCGGAAAGCACCAGCATCACATTGGGAAGCGATGCCGCAAAACGAATTGCCCAGCTGGGGACAGACATGGACGGATCCAGAGCGGCGAACAGTTTCTCCGCTTCTTCCGGCACCTTTGCCAGCGTGCCTCCTTTAACCGGTTCCATGACGATGACCGGCTTTCCGTGTTTTACACAAACCTCGCTGCAGGCCCGGCTTTTGACCCATTCGCTTTCCCAGTCCAGATAGTTGATCTGCAGCTGGACAAATTCCATTTCCGGATGCTCTGTCAGGATCTGATCCAGAAGCTCCGGCTGATCATGGAAGGAGAATCCGGCGTGCTTTACCAGCCCCTGCTCTTTTTTTTCAAGGAGCCATGAGAAGCAGCTATATTTTTCATATGTCGGGAGCATACCTGCCTCGATCCCGTGGAGCAGGTAATAATCAAAATATCCGGCTCCGGTTTTTTCAAGCTGTGTGCGGAAGATCCTGTCCCGGTCTTCAAAAGAATGGATGAATCCGGCATGGAGCTTTGTTGCCAGAGTAAAAGATTCTCCCGGGTGGCGGGATGTCAGGACTTCTTTTACGGCGCTTTCGCTGGCAAACCCGTTGTACATCCAGGCGGTGTCAAAGTAAGTGAAGCCCTTTTCCAGAAACAGGTCCACCATCTTTTTTACCTGCTCCAGATCGATATCCGCCGCGTCCGGTGAATTCTGGGGCAGTCTCATCAGGCCGAAGCCAAGCTTTTTTTCAGGGATAAAATTCATATGCTGTCCTTTCTGTTCCAGTGTGATTATGTCCATGCGTGACCTGGTTTTCTGCTTCCCATCCCTCTGTCTGACAGAGCACGGGCAGCGGTTTTTTCACATTGCAGGCAGCCTCGTCTGGTTATCTGGAAGCGGTTTAAGATAAGCCCGCATTCTTCTGGAAACTGTGCAGTGTCTATAAAAACAGCATACCGCTTCTGCCGGGAAATGTCCAATTGCTGCGCTGTAAATCTTTGATGGAATGAGACAGCGGCGTATCTGAATCTGTTGCCAAAGGCATATACGGAGATTATAATTATTTTCAGATCTGTGAACAGAAATACCGGTTTTTTGTGAAATATGAAACAGCCGTGCGGAATAGTTCCGAAACAGCATATAATTTCAGAAATCCGAATGAGTATTTCCAGTGGAGGACAGATGGACAGAGAAAACAAGCCGATGCCTGATCTGGCCCGGGTATATTATTCAGGAATTGCTGGATAATCTGTCCGCATCTGCCGGATATGATAAGGGAAGTCAGTTTATTGAACCTGACAGGCCCGGTACCGGGAAAAAGAAAAGCTCCGGAACGAAGAAAAAGGACGGAGAAAAATCCCTGGAAGAACTGCTGAATGATCTGAACAGCCTGATCGGGCTGGAAGAGGTGAAATATGACGTGACCTCTCTGATCAATCTGGTAAGGATCCGCGATATTCGTGAAAAAATGGGACTGGAAATGCCGCCCATCAGTCTGCACCTGGTGTTTTCCGGAAACCCCGGAACCGGCAAAACAACAGTGGCAAGACTTCTGGCTGAAATCTATCATAAGATCGGCATTCTTTCCAAAGGACAGCTGGTGGAGGTGGACCGGTCCGGTATGGTGGCCGGATATGTAGGACAGACTGCACTCAAAGTACAGGATGTAATAAAACAGGCGCTTGGCGGGGTACTTTTTATCGACGAAGCATATGCGCTGACTCCGGAAAACCCCTCCAACGACTATGGTCTGGAAGCGATTGATACGCTGGTAAAAAGCATGGAAGATCATCGGGACGACCTGATCGTGATCGCCGCCGGTTATACGGAACCGATGGAACGCTTTATCAGAGCCAATCCGGGCCTGAAATCCCGGTTCAATAAATTTATCCGCTTCAGGGATTATACTCCGCAGGAGCTGACAAAGATATTCCAGTTATTCTGCAGTCAGAATAAATATCGTGCTTCCAGGCCTGCTCTTGACTATGTGCTCACCCATTTTCAGGAACGGATAGAAGAGAAACCGGAGGATTTTGCCAATGCCAGAGAAGCCCGGAATTTATTTGAATTTGCGGTGGCGCATCAGGCAAACCGAATTATTACGGAGACTAGTCCGACAGAAGACCTGATGACACTTATTCGTAAAGAAGATGTTGCAGGAATGACGAAGGATATCGGAAAGGAACAGTTCCTGGTAGAAAATGCCCTGGCCGGACTGAAAGGGAAACGGCAGGGTATCTCAAAAGAACTGCTGTCCGTTCATCTGGATGAGCTGGAGCTTCCCGCAAGGTGCTGCCATATTTTAACAGCAAACCGGCTGGTAACCGTGGAAGATATTCTGAATTATCTGGATCAGGGAAAAGAACTGTCAGAGATTCCCAATCTGAGCCAGAGGAATATTGATGAGCTGAAAGCCGGACTGGAGCAGCTGGGGTGGGAAGCGGTACCATTGAGCTGAGAAGCGGCGGACAGGACAGGCCGGAAGCCTGGCAGGCTCAGTAAGATGTAAACTATTTCCTCACAGGAAAATAAAAGCAGCAGGCGTACAGAAAACGATCCTCTGTGCATCTGCTGTTTTTTTCTTTTATTTGGTCACCAGTTTCTTTTCGTTGAAGGCGTTTCTGTACTGGGAGGGGGTCATGCCCTCCAGCGTGCGGAAGACGCGCATAAAATATTTCTCGTCCACAAAACCGCAGATGGAGGCAATGCGTTTTACACTGTAGGAGGCGCTCGGTGAGGTGCACAGGAGGTTCTTGGCGGCGTCAATCCGGTAGTAATTGAGCAGGCCTTTGATGGTATACCCCGTGTGTTTTTTGAGAAGAGACGTGAGGTAAGTGGGGTGATATCCAAGTTTTTCCGACAGATTCCGGACGGAGAGGGGAGTGTCGTAATGCGTCCGGATCCATTCGATCGTTTCCTTGATAACCGGCGGAAACTGATCGTTCCGGCTGAATTCATAGTCGACATAGTCCGCGTAGAATGCTGTCAGGAGAAGGTTCAAAGCGTAATGTGTCCGCCAGTTGCGCTGGTAATTGGCCCGGCGGGCAAGATCCAGAAGCTGGGCAAAGAGGATAAAGGAACGCTTTTCCGGCGGCAGATGGAAGTATTCCGGCAGGATGATGGTTTCGTCCGAGACCTGGTTCAGGCCGGGAACCGGCTGCCGGGAGAAGAGCTGCCGGGCGGTTTCGTTATAGCGCAGCAGGGCGTTATGATTGTAAACGCGCCAGTCCGGATCCGTGATGTAAAAATGGGTCCAGTAATAAGAAAGAGGGCCGCTGCTGGGCTGATGTCCGTAATGGGTCACATCGGGGATCAGGAGAATGGACTGATTGGGTCCCACAGAAAACGGAACTTCATTCTGTGTGATATGCAGGGTCCCTTCCCTTACGATGATCAGGACGAAAGAGTCGATATTTCTGCGGGCGTGAAGGAAACCGTCACTGCTGACCAAGTTTCCGCTGCTCAGGTACTCGACCGGATATCTGGCCTGATAGGTACAGTACAACATCTGTGATTTACCCACCTCTTCTTTCAAAATGTGAGTTGTCACACTCGCTCCACGAAACCTATTATAAAGGTGATTTCCAATGCATGCAAGCATATGGAACGGGTCGAAGCCAACTAATAAAAAAGCGACGGGAGGTAAAAGTATGAAACTGAAAAAGATGATTTCCAAGGTAATGGCGGCCGCCATGGTACTCTCGGCAATGAGCATGGGTACGATGGTACATGCGGAAGAAACAGTAGAACTTACCTTCATGGGATGGGAAGCTTCTCCTCTTGAGACGAAGGCAGTCGAAGATGGTATCGCTGCTTTTGAAGCAGAGTATCCCAACATCAAAGTTACATATACCCCGGGTCTTGCAGGTGCCGAGTACAACGCAAAGATCCTCACCTCTGCAGCTGCAGGAGCTCTTCCGGATGTCATGTTCGTAGCTGCCGAGTCCTATCGCCAGATTGCAGGCGCAGGCGCTCTGATGGAGCTGACCGATATGTTCGACTCCAACTATTCCTTTGATGACTTCATTGAATCTTCACGTACAATCATGGATATCGACGGCCATGTATATGGAATTTCCTCCTGCACGGTCTCCCCGATCATCTACTACAACAAGGACGTATTCGATGCGGCAGGCGTTCCTTATCCCAGCTCCGATCCTGCTGAGTGCTGGACCATCGATGAGTTCCGTGAGGTAGCAAAGTCCCTGACCACTGAAGATGTTTACGGCATCTATGGTCTTGAGACCGTTCAGGATACCCTCAATGCCCAGCTGCTCTCCAACGGCGGGGCAAGATACAACGAAGATTTTACCGAGAGTATCATTAATTCCCCCGAGAGCAAGGAAGTATTCGAGACCATCAAAGCGATCCGTGTAGAAGACGGCTCCGCTCCGGACGCCACTACCCTGGACGCGGTAGGTATGTCCGCCGCTCAGATGCTTGAGACCGGTAAAGTTGCGATGCTGTGCGACGGTTCCTGGGCGCTTCAGGAGCTGGCTGCTTCCGGCATGAACATCGGAATGGCTCCGCTGCCCTCCTATGGTGAAGTCCTTACCACAGGTCAGGCACATCTGCACTGCATCTCTTCCACTACAGCTCATCCCGAGGAGGCATGGCAGTTCCTGCAGTTCCTCTCCGGCATGGATTATCAGGGTGCTCTGTGCAAATCCGGACTGTGGATGCCCAACCGTTATTCCATGTATGAAGGCGAGCAGCTGGAAGGCTGGTACGATGAGAGCGTACACGGCGACAGCTACAGACCGATGCTTGACTATTTCATGAACGCGAAGGTCGATCCTGCCGCCCTTCAGAAATCTGCCCAGGCGAGAGACATCCTGATGGAGGAGTCTGATATGTACTTCAAGATGGATCAGGATATCGACACGACTCTGGCCAACATCGACAGCAGAATCAACGCGGCCATCAAGGATGCCATGGCTGAGTAAAAATCAGCTGTTTATAAAACAGACGGAGAGATCCCTGAAGCCGGGGACCAATAGTATCTGACGAAAAGATGGATGCACCCCGCACGCCTGTCCGTGCAGGGTGCATTTATAACAGAAGGACGCGCCGGCCGGCCTGCCGGCAGGCAGGAGAGGAGGTTCTTCGTTTTGAGAGGAAGTAAAAAAGCGGGAAAGCTCAAGGATGATTCCAGATGGGCATGGCTGATGCTGGCTCCGAACATTATCGGCTTTTTCATGTTCATGCTTGTGCCGGTCGTGGCAACTTTTGTGATCAGCTTTTTCAAGTACGATATGCTGACACCCCCCAAATTCATCGGCCTTACAAACTATATTACCATGTTCCATGACCCGATCGTCTGGCAGGTTACGCGCAATACGCTGATCTATACATTGATCACCGTGCCGGTCGGAATGGCCATTTCCCTTGTGCTGGCGGTCATGCTCGACCAGAAAATCGCCTTCCGGAGATTTTACAGGGCGGCTTTCTTTCTGCCCTCCATTACTTCCATGGTCGTTGTCGCCATCGTCTGGCAATGGCTTTACAATCCGGAATTCGGACTGATCAACTATTTTCTTTCCCTGTTCGGAATCAAGGGACCCAAATGGCTGCTGAACGCGCATACGTCGCTCCTTTCCCTTGCCATAGTAGGTATCTGGAAAAATGCCGGATATAATATGATCATTTTCCTGTCCGGTCTGCAGGGCATCTCCACCAGTTATTACGAAGCCGCGAAACTGGACGGGGCAGGGACCTGGCAGCAGTTTCGCTATATAACACTTCCGCTGCTCACCCCCACTACCTTCTTTATCTTTGTCATGGCCGTGATCGGTTCTTTCCAGGTGTTCGACCAGGTCATGCTGATGACGGAGGGCGGACCCGGCCGGTCCTCTTCCGTGCTGGTCCATTACCTGTACCAGAACGCTTTCCAGTACTTTAAACTGGGCTATGCGTGCGCGATCGCTTATCTGCTTTTCTTCATCATCATGGCAATTACAATCTTCAATATGAGGATGGAGAAGAAGATGCGGGATGTCTATTGAGGAGGAGAGAGTATGGGCAAGAATAAAAAGTATCTGGCTGTTCAGATTATCGCGCATGTTATCCTGATCATCGGAGCCTTTACCATGCTGGTTCCCTTCTTCTGGATGCTTTCGTCTTCCCTGAAAAGCCTGGGCGAAGTCTTCGTCTTTCCTCCCAAACTCTTCGGCGAGAGACTGGTGTGGGAGAATTATACGCATATTTCAGGCCGCTTTAACTATTTCAATTATTTCATGAACAGTGTGAAAGTTTCGGTCTGGGTCGTATTTTTCCAGGTGATGACTTCAGCCTCGGCGGGTTTTGTGTTCGCAAAACTGAATTTCCCGGGGAGAGACAAGATCTTCCTGCTTTATCTCGGCACGATGATGATTCCCTTCCACGTGACTGTTATCACCAACTACCTGCAGATGTCCCGGTACGGTCTGGTCAACACACTCTGGTCCCTGATGCTGCCGGCGTCCGTATCGGCTTTCGGAACCTTCCTGATGAGGCAGTTCTTCATAACCGTGCCAAGCGAGCTGATTGACGCGGCCAAGATTGACGGCTGCAATCCGTTGATGATTTTCTTCCGGATTGCCCTGCCGCTGGCCAAGTCGACCATCGCGACCCTGTGTATCTTCTGTTTTATGAATGTCTGGAATGACTACTTCACACCGCTGATTTATCTCAACAATGACAGAAAGTATACGCTTCCGCTGGGCCTGGCCCGGATGAAGGGCATGTATTCGACCGACTGGCCTGTGCTGATGGCCGCTTCCGTGATCGCGGTCCTCCCGGTTCTGATCGCCTTCCTGTTTGCCCAGGACGCGTTTGTAAAGGGCGTTATGATGTCCGGCCTGAAAGACTGATCAGAAAGACAGATCAAAAAGAATGATTGAAAGACGGCAGCTGTCTGAACCCGGCATGAGGCAGAAAGAGGAGGAAATTATGGCATACTGGAAAATGCAGCATGGGCAGTCTGTAGTTCTGCAGGATGAAGAGCTTCTTCGGCGCAGAAAAGCTAACCTGGATTATATGATGGAGCTGAAGACGGAGAACCTGACGCTCTCTTATCTGATGGAAGCCGGCCTGTATAAGACCTCGGAGACCCAGACGCAGATTCACGGCGGATGGGAATTCCCGCTCTGTGAACTGCGGGGCCATTTCCTGGGGCACTGGCTTTCTGCCGCCGCCATGCACTACGAGGCGACGGGAGATAAGCTGGTTCTGGCGAAGGCGGAGCAGATCGTTGATATCCTGGCGAAATGCCAGGAAGAGAACGGCGGGAAATGGGCCGGATCCATCCCGGAAAAATACATGACCTGGATTACCATCGGGAAAAAAGTCTGGGCGCCGCAGTATACGGTACACAAGACTTTCATGGGCCTGCTTGATATGGCGCAGAAGGCCGGATATACAAAAGCGCTGGATGTGGCGGTTCATTTCGCGGAGTGGTTTTATGAATGGAGCGGACGTTTTTCCAGAGAACATTTTCAGAAGATTCTGGATGTGGAAACCGGCGGAATGCTGGAGATCTGGGCAATTCTGTACCGCCTGACCGGAAAGGAAATGTTCCGGGAACTGATGGACCGGTATTACAGGGAAAGCCTCTTCGACGGCCTTCTGGAAGGCAGGGATGTCCTGACCAATATGCATGCGAATACGACCATTCCGGAAGTTCTCGGAGCGGCTGCCTGGTACGGGGCGACCGGCGAGGAAAAGATGCTGGAGATCGTAAAACGCTACTGGGAAGCGGCTGTCACCCGCAAGGGCAGTTATGCCACGGGCGGACAGACCTGCGGCGAGATCTGGTCTCCGGACGGACAGCTTGCGGCCCGCCTGGGAGATAAGAATCAGGAGCACTGCACCGTTTACAATATGATGCGCCTGGCGGACTTCCTTTTCCGTGAGACCGGTGACTGCGCTTTCATGGATTACTGGGAGAAAAACCTTTATAACGGCATCATGGCCCAGGGCTACTGGAAAGGCAGCTTTACGCATGGCTTCCAGTATAATGAAGGCCTTCCGGATGAAGGGCTGCTTACTTATTTCCTTCCCATGAGGGCGGGGGCCAGAAAAGGCTGGGCAACAAAGACCAACGATTTCTTCTGCTGTCACGGAACGCTTGTACAGGCAAACGCGGCGCTGAATAACGCCATTTACTATACCCGTGAGGGAGAAGTGTGCGTCTGCCAGTATTTTGATTCCGAGTTTCGTTCCGAAGACGGGGGATTAATGATCCGCCAGATGACCGACAGGCAGAACGGAAATGAACCCGGCGCTTCCGGTGTGCAGCGGATCAATAACGTATGCCCGGTCATAACGGCTGATCCGCGGAAACTTGCCGTGGAACTGAACGTGAGCGGCGCAGGGGACGGACTGACCCTGAAGGTCCGCATTCCCGGATGGACAAAGGGAACTTCCATTGTAATAGACGGCAAGCCGGCGGAAGGAGAATGGACGCCCGGCAGTTTCGCGGAGCTGAAGATCAGCGGTCCGGAAAGCCGGATTCGCCTGGAGTTCCGGAAGGCGATCACAATAGAGACGCTCCCGGGTGATGAACGTATGGCTGCCTTTCTTGACGGACCGGTCGTCCTGGCCGGACTCTGTGATGAAGAGAGAACCCTCTATGTATCCGGTCAGGAGCCGGAAAAAATTCTGGCTGCGGACAATGAGCGCGAATGGGCGGCCTGGAAGCATACTTATAAGACTGTGGGGCAGGAACGCGGAATTCGCTTCATCCCCCTTTATGAAGTGGGATACCAGCCCTACTCCGTATATTTTCCGCTTGTGTATCGCTGAAACAGTGGCTCTTTCTTCGTGAGGGCAGAAAATGGGGCGGGGTTGTCACACCGGCGCAGGGGGCTGCTGCCCATGCGGCTGTGCGGCAGCCCCGCTCAAATCAAAATTGCCGCCTTTAACCGGCGACGGAATGGAGATTCATATGAGACTGCAATCGCTGAACCCGGGAACTGTCTCTATCCGGGATCCCTTCTGGTCCAAACATGTTGATCTGGTGCGGAAAGCGATTATTCCCTATCAGTGGGACGCCATCAATGACAGGATCGGCGATGCCGAGCCCAGCCACTGCCTGGAAAACTTCCGGATCGCCGCCGGCAGGTCCTCCGGGACTTTTTACGGGGCGCCTTTCCAGGATACCGATGCAGCCAAATGGCTGGAAGCGGTCGGATTTACCCTGGCGGATTATAAGGATGAAGAGCTGGAAAAAACAGCCGACGAAGTGATCGATCTGATCGCGGAAGCCCAGTGCGGCGACGGATATATCAATACCTTCTATACCCTGACGAATCCGGAAGGAAGATGGAGCGATCTGTGCGAGGGGCACGAACTGTATACCGCCGGCCATCTGATGGAGGCTTCCGTCGCCTATTATCTCGGGACCGGAAAAAGAAAATTCCTTGACTGCATGTGCCGCTTTGCGGACCTGATCATCGATACATTCGGAGCAGAGGAAGGTAAGATTCACGGGTATCCCGGCCATGAAGAGGTCGAGATCGGCCTGATCAAGCTTTACCAGGTGACAGGAGAAGAGAAATATCTGGAGCAGGCAAAGTATTTTATTGACGCCCGCGGCGTGGGGGAAAACTATTTCATGAAGGAGCTGGCACGTCCCGGCTTTAAGCGGATCTTTCCGGAGTTCAGGGATTATTCTCCGGAGTATTCCCAGTCCCATCTGCCTGTCCGGGAACAGAAGACAGCGGAAGGACATGCGGTGCGCGCCATGTATCTTTACAGCGCCATGGCGGACCTGGCTGAAGCCTGTGAAGATGAAAGCCTGAAAAGAGCCTGTGAGATTCTCTGGGATAATATCGTGAAAAAACGCGTGTATCTTACGGGCGGAATCGGCTCCTCCGGTCATCTGGAGCGCTTTACCACGGACTATGACCTGCCCAATAACAGCGGTTACTGTGAGAGCTGCGCTTCTGTCGGCCTTGCCATGTTCGGGCTGCGCATGAACCAGATCAGCAGAGAAGCCGGATATATGGATGTTGTGGAGAAAGCCCTTTATAATACTGTGCTTGCAGGAATTGCGCTGGACGGAAAGAGTTTCTTCTATGTAAATCCCCTGGAGGTCTGGCCTCCGGCCTGCCTGCCGGCCACTTCCATGAGCCATGTGAAAAATGTCCGTCAGAAATGGTTCGGCGTGGCATGCTGCCCGCCCAACATTGCCAGAACCCTGGCTTCTCTCGGCCAGTATATCTATTCCGTGGATCTGAAGAATCCGGCCCTGTATGTGAACCTCTTCGTTTCCAATGAAAGTTCGATCCCCTTCGAAGCCGGCAGCGCCAGGGTGAATGTGCAGACCCGCTTCCCCTATGAAGGCAAAGTCCTGATCCGGGTGACAGAACTGCCGGAAGGCGGTATGGACCTGTATGTCCGGATTCCGGAATACGCCCGTAATTTCTCGCTGACGGTACCTGACAAAGGAGCCGGCCAGGCAGGAGAAGATGACGGAAAAGGTTACCGGAAGATTCACCTGGATACAGATACGGAGCTTGAAGCCGCTTTTGACATGCCTGCCCGTTATGTTTTCGCCAACAGCAATGTCAGGGCGGATATCGGGAAGACGGCTGTTATGCGCGGCCCTCTGGTCTACTGCCTGGAGGAATGCGACAACGGAGCGCGTCTGCAGGAGATCACTGCGGATATTCAGGCTCCGCTGACGGTGGAAGACTCGGATCTGTTCGGGGGATGCAAGATAGTCCGCGGAAAGGGAACCAGGCTGGTCCGCAGCAGTGATGAAACTGACACGGACAGCCCGCTGTATTCTGAAATACCGCCGGAGAAAAAGGCTGTCAGCTTCACGGCAGTTCCCTATCCATACTGGAATAACCGCGGGGTGGGAGAAATGCTGGTCTGGATCGGCGCATCCGTACAATAATCGAAGAAATGGTTCATCCTCCTGATGATGCCCGTCCCGGCCTTTGACCGATCATACTTCTGGCGGCCTGATTAATTGATCTTTTCCGGGTGCTCATGATGACGGTGCCCGGCAGATGCGTCAGAACCGCAGTCCCCGTCGCGGCCGGTAAGGATGCCGAGTCCGTGCCCCAGAGAAGGAAGGATAAAATCCAGATCCTCCCGGCAGGCCTTCGGGCTTCCGGGCATGTTGACGATGAGGGTCTTTTTCCGGATGCCGGAAACCTGGCGGCTCAGCATGGCCCTGGGCGTGATCTGCAGCGAATAATACCGCATGGCCTCCGCAATACCGGGGACCATCCGGTCACAGACCGCGATGGTGGCCTCGGGAGTGACATCCCGCTCCGAGAAGCCGGTGCCGCCCGTGGTAAAGATCACATTTACCTGCCGTTGGTCGGCAAGACGTTTTAACTGAACTTCCAGTTTGATCCGCTCGTCGGGAAGAAGCAGGGTTTCAATGACCTCGAAGCCGTTTTCTTCGAGTATTGTTTTGATCAGAGGACCGCTTTTGTCCTCGCGTTCCCCGCGGAAGCCCCTGTCACTTAAGGTGATGACCGCAGCGGTAAAGGGGCGCGCGGGATCAGGGGGAAGCTGGGTCACGGTGTCGCCGGGCTTCACGGAGCCTCCCTTTATGACCTTTGCGAACACACCTTCCCGCGGCATGATGCAGTCGCCCATCACTTTGTAGATGGCGCAGTGGCTGTGGCATTCCTTGCCGATCTGGGTTATTTCCAGTAAGGCGTCTCCGATCCGGAAACGGGTGCCCACCGGAAGATTCCTGAAGTCAAAGCCTTCGATCACCAGGTTCTCTCCGAAGGCGCCGAAATCCACCTCAGCTCCTTTGCTGCGGAATTCTTCGATTTTTTCAAAAGAAAGAAGGCTCACCTGACGGTGCCATCTGCCCGCGTGGGCATCTCCCTCAATACCGAAATCTTCTATGAGCATTCCTGCGGGAACTTCGCTTTTCTGTATGCCTCTCCTGTCACTGATACATACCGCAAGCAGCTTTCCGCTGCCCGCAGCGGTTTTCTGCATATCCATTCCAAACTCCTCCTCCCTGCAGCAGCTTTCTGCAGCAGCAGCCTGACTTGCTGACGTCCTGCGGAGCGTCGTATTTTGTCCCAAAATAAATATTCAGCCCCCTATGTCTGCCATGCGGGCGGTCTCGGTGACCATTTCCGGGTTCTCGAAACAGTGCTGCCCGGGCTTCCGGAAAATGCCCTCGCGAAGCGCTGCCGTGAGTGCCTCTTTGCGCTCTGTCCCTGCTGTCCCGGCCCGCAGAACAGGCAGGAGGTCGATCGTCTCCCCATAGCAGAGGCAGGGTTTTAAGCGGCCCCGGGATGTGAGGCGCACGCGGCTGCAGCTGCCGCAGAACTTTCCGTGGATGGCGCTGATGAAACCGATACTGCCCATCCATCCGGGAATGCGGACATATTCGGCGGGACCGTTTCCATGGACGGAAGGGTCAATCTCGATTTCGGGGAAGGAAGCCGAAAAACGGGCCCGCAGGATGTCGTTGGAGATCCCGGTTACGTTTTTTCCATACCCTATGGGCATCATTTCAATGAAACGGACGTCCAGCATCTTATATTCTGCGAGGGAAGCCAGGCGGAACCATTCGTCATCGTTTACACCCTGCTGCAGCACCACATTGATCTTGGTCCTGAGGCCCGAATTCAGGGCAGCGTCGATGCTGTCCAGAACCTCACCCAGCATGTTTCTGCCTGTGATCCTCTCAAACTTTGCGGGATCCAGAGTATCCAGACTGATATTGACCGCATCCAGGCCCGCCGCCAGAAGCTCCGGAAGGTATTTTTTCAGCAGCACGCCATTCGTGGTCATCGTGACCTGCTCCACCCCGGTGACTTTTTTCAGAGAGGCGATGAGGCCCGCGCAGCCAAGCCGCGAAAGGGGCTCGCCGCCGGTGATTTTGAAATTCCGGATGCCGAGCCGGACAGCCGCGGCGCAGGTCTCCACGATCTCCTCATAGGTCATGATCTCTCTCATGGAAACGAGGGAAATACCGTCCGGCATGCAGTAGCGGCATCTTAAGTTGCAGCGGTCCGTGATGGAAACGCGCATATAATCAATGGTTCTTCCAAACTGGTCAAGCATTCAGCAATACTCCCTGTAAAGCCTGCGAAATGTGTTATCGTATGTCAGTTTATCACATGGGATAGCACAGTCAATGGATTATACAGAGACTGCCGGATTGCCGGTTTCCGGCCGCTGTGTTATGATGAAATGGAGTTTTATACAGACATAAACACAGGATTACAGGAGATGATACAGATGTCTAAACCGGATAAACTTTATGGTATCGTACCGGCAACTGTCACACCATTTCACAGGGATGAGAGCGTGGATACAGAGGCTATGCTCCGGCTTATGGAATGGAACATGAGCCAGGGCGCGGAACATTTCTTCATAGGCGGAAGTTCCGCGGAATGTTTTCTGCTCAGCCCCTCAGAGCGCATGGAGGTCTTTGAGGCTGCTTCACAGTTTTCTGAGCGCGCGTACCTGGTCGCCCATGTAGGGGCGGTTTCCGTGAAAGAAGCTCAGGAATACGCCCGCTGCGCCGTGAAGCTGGGCTTTGACGCGATTGCGGCCACGCCTCCGTTTTATTATGGTTTTGGCCCGGAAGAGATCTATTCCTACTATGAGGAGATCGCCCAGGCAGCCGGAAAACCTGTCATGATCTATAATTTCCCGGGGAATACCGGAAAAAACTTTGACCTGGGAAATCCTGTCACAAAACGGCTGTTCCAGAGTGATTTTATCTTCGGCGTGAAGCATACAAATCAGGTCGTGTATCAGCTGGAACGGATCAAACATCTCAATCCGAAGCTGATCGTCATGAACGGATTCGACGAAACGATGGTTGCCGGCCTGGCTCTGGGCGCCGACGGATCCATCGGCAGCACCTTTAACTTCATGTATCCCCATTATCGCAGGATCCATGACCTGTTTCTGGATCACCGGTATGAGGAAGCGCTTGCCCTGCAGGTGAAAGCCAACAATATCATGAATACGCTCTGCGATGTGGGCCTGATCCCTGCGATCAAGTATGTACTGTCCGTAATGGGGATCGATGCGGGTATTCCGCGCCGCCCGTTCCGGGAACTGACCCAGGCCCAGAAGGACCTGACAGAGGCGGTTCTGAAGGAGAATCTGGTTACTGATTAATTATATACCTTTACTCATATACAGTCCCGGGAGAGTGATAAAGCCTGGTTGTTCTGCAGAAGAACGTATATATCCGAAAGCGGCTGCCGCACGAAGAATTAATGCGGCAGTCTTTTAGCAGCAGATTTCTTTTCAGGAGAAAATACTATGAGTGCATTATTTCCCAGAACAAAAGTTGAAGACCTGTCTTTCTCACGCATGATTATCGGCACCAACTGGCTTGCCGGATGGAGCCATACATCTGCCGCCGCCGATGCCATGATCAAAGAAAGGCATGCTGATCCAAAAACGATTGTTCCCATGCTGGAGACATTCCTGGCAGCGGGAGTGGATACACTGATGGGGCCGATCGCTGATCTGCCTGCTGTGATGAAGGCTGTAAAGGAAGCAGAGCAGAAGACCGGTAAGGAGATAATTCTTGTCGATACGCCGATTATCAATGTGGATGATACAGAAGCGGCAAGAAAAGAAGCAAAGGACCTGGTATGATGTAC
This sequence comes from uncultured Lachnospiraceae bacterium, assembly GCA_902779575.1. GTDB lineage: Bacteria > Bacillota > Clostridia > Lachnospirales > Lachnospiraceae > Porcincola. The sequence goes on along the minus strand of CACZBW010000020.1, from coordinate 31,653 downwards.
AGACCTATATCCAGATCTACAACTGTATGGGATTCCTGATGCAGGTCGAAGTGGAGACGGTCAACCAGATCATTCATGCGGCAAAGAAGCCGGTAATGACGATCAAACCCATGGCAGCAGGACGAACTACTCCCTTTGTCGGTCTCAATTTCTCCTGGGCGACGATCCGCGGCTGCGATATGGTAACCGTCGGGTGCTTTAATGAAAGAGAAGCGGCGGAGGATATAGAGATTTCCCTGGCCGCGCTGGAACACCGGGCAGTCAATATCGCGAAGAGAAGCAGTCCCAACATGAAGCAGGATGCATTTGGGAATTAAGGGCCGGGAGGCCGGAAGAACGAAAGGAACAGGGTACTGAAAAAGCGCAGATCCGGATGATCCGGATCTGCGCTTTAAACGCTCCAGTCTTTCTGATCTTCAGATTTTCAAGGTCTTGAAATATGTAAGATAAGCCGCGTTCCTGTCAAGCATCTCCTGTACCATACTGTGGATCTCCGCCATGCTGCATACAGCCGCTGTCAGCGGATCAAAGAGGCAGGCGGCGAATATCTTTTCCGGATCCCCGTCGATGGCGCCCTGCACGGCCAGTTCCTCGATCTTGGCAGAGTTGTTCACCAGAACCGAAAGATGCTGCGGGAGTGTATGGATATCGATGGTATGGATACCGGTTTTGTCCGCGATCACGGGCACCTCCACGCAGGCGTCCCTGTCGATGTTTGTTACATAACCGTTGTTGCGCAGGTTGGCGTTGAAGGGATAAGGCGTGTGGTCTCCGAAGATCGCGTTAAAGATATTGGAGGCATATTCTCCGCCCCTCTCCAGATTGACCTCTCCATGATCCAGCCAGTCGGTATATTCTTTTTCCCAGGTATCCTCTCTTCCCAGATACTCATCAAGGATATAGGCGTGCGCGCCGGGATTCCAGCCGGTGCCGTGGGTGCAGTATTTCTCAATCAGGTCAGGTCTTTTTCTGAACCAGGCCACATATTCGGAGTTATGGCCCGAAGACTCCGTTACGAAATACTTCAGATGCCGGAACATCTCGATGCGGACCGGTTCCTCGGCTGCCACCTCCGGTCTTTTGACCGCTTCTGCCAGGGCGGGATACATGTCCCTGCCGTCATGCTGCAGCTTCAGATAGAAGGCCTGGTGATTGATGCCGACACAGGTATAGTCGAGTTCGCCTTCTTTCAGGCCAAGCCATTTCCCGATCATCTGCGCGGTGCCCTGCACGCTGTGGCACAGACCGGTGATCCGGATATCCGTCTGCCGCTGGAGATAACTGACCAGCATCGCCATGGGATTCGTGTAATTCAGTACGACCGCATGCGGACACAGTTCCTCGATGTCCCTGACGATCTGCAGCATGACAGGCGCCGTGCGGAGAAAACGGAAGATTCCCGCGGGTCCTCTTGTATCGCCGACGCAGTAATCAATCCCATATTTCATGGGAATCTCAACGTCATAACGCCATACATCAACGCCGCCCTGAAGGATGGTAATCAGTATGCCGTCCGCGCCTTTGAGCGCTTCACGCCGGTCTGTCGTGGCTTTCACGACCGCATGATGTCCCCCTTCCCTGACGATCCGCTCCACGCCTTTCTTTGCATATTCCAGGCGTTTTTCATTGATATCCATCAGCATCAGCTCGCATTCATCAAATGCAGGGAATGTCATAAGATCTCTCACCAGATCCCTTGTGAAACCCAGCGATCCGGCTCCGATAAAAGTAATCTTTTTCAATACGTCACATCCTTTCTTTTTCCTGTTCCAGCAAATGTATTAGTATAAACATCCGCTTTTTTGTTCAATATACGCAATGCTGTTTGTATTGTAAAGAGAGCCTCGCACGTATTTGATTAATTATTATCACTATTCAGGGTTTATATCAATTCCGCCCTGCGGAATTGCGCCTGAGTGTACGGCAGCTTCAGCTGCTGCAAAAGTTCACATTTTCCTGAGTTCCGATGCCGCAATGGGGACAGCCAGCATAAAAGAGAGCATATCCGCGCAGGCCTGCGTGATCTCTACGCCGAACAGTCCGAAGAACCTGGGAAGGATCAGAATCAGAGGAATAAAGAAGATTCCGTTCCGCGAGGAGGATGTGATGGAAGCCTTCAGTCCTTTTCCCATGGATTGCAGCATCATATTTGCCAGGACGATGGTCGCCATCAGCGGAAGGGTGACAGCCTGCGCTCGAAGTGCCACTGTACCTACCGCGATGACTGCCGGGTCGTCACGGAAAAAGCCGACAATCTGCGGGGCGAATGCCAGGCACAGGGCTGACATGGCGGTCAGGAAGATCGTGCCGTATTTCACGCAGAAATAGAATCCTTCTTTTACCCGCGCATACAGCCCGGCTCCATAGTTGAACCCGCAGACCGGCTGGTAGCCCTGACCGAATCCGATCATGGCGGAAGAGAGCAGCATCAGGACCCTGGTCACAACCGACATGCCGGCGATTGCGGCATCTCCTCCCATCATGCCTGCCATCTGATTCAGCAGCAGCGTCGAGACCGCGGCAAGCCCCTGCCGGAACAGGGCGGGAAGGCCTGAATTCACGATCTCTCCCAGATAGTAGCGGTTCATTCTCACATTTGAGAGCTTCAGGTGAATATTTTCCCCATGCATGCTCCCGATCAGCAGGACAACGAAGCTGATGGCCTGCCCGGAAACCGTGGCGATCGCGGCGCCTGCCACGCCCAGATCGAAGACAAACATCAGGAGCGGGTCGAGCCCGATATTGATGATGGCCCCGGCAAGAAGTCCGATCATGGCATAGGCTGCGCTGCCCTGGTAGCGCAGCTGATTGTTGATTACAAACTGCGCGATCATGAAGGGAGCTCCGATCAGAATGATCCGCATATAGATCAGCGTATCATGGATTGTCGACGGCCCGGCACCCAGCGCATATCCCAGAGGCGCCGCAAGCAGATTGCCAAGAACCGCGACGATGACTCCGATGATCAGCGCGAGTGTGAAACCTGTCGCCGCCGCCTCGGCTGCCTCCTGTTTTTTCCCTGCGCCCAGAAGCCTGGACAGGAAAGAACCTGATCCCTGTCCGCAGAAAAAGCCCAGCGCCTGAATCATGGCCATAACGGAGAAAACAAGTCCTACAGCGGCAGTTGCCTGCGTGGAGATCCGCCCTACAAAAAATGTGTCCGCTGAGTTGTATAACCCGGTAACCAGCATACTGAGGATGGTGGGAACGGCCAGCCTGCAGACCAGCTGCGGAACAGGGGTCTGTGTCAGGTACTCATATCTGTTAACATTCTTTTTCATATCCGTTCACTTTCCTTTTCCGTTTTCTTTTTATGCAAGGATTATAGCACAGAAAAAGGCGTCGCAGAGACTTTCCCTCCGCATGATTGCATGGTAATATGCGGGCGTAGCCGCAGGTCAGATGTCCGCCGGAGCTGATTATCCTCATTGCAAATGGCGTATGATTGGTATACTATTGTGAAAAATTTCATCGACATAAATGATCCGGGGAGGAAGCCAATGAAAAAGAAAAGATCCAAAAAGAAAATCATACTCATGATTCTTTTGTGCGTCATCATTCTGTCTGTCGGCGCCTGGGGAATGTTCTGTGTGAAACTCTACAACGAGAACCTCAATATCCGCGGCGACAGCTATAAACCGCTGATGCTGCGCCTTGAGGATTTCAGCGGACTTGAGTGCAGGGAATATACTTTCCCGTCCGATCATGGTCAGATGCTGGCCGGATATCTTTACAGCGCCGGCGAGGATCAGCGCGGAGTCGTGGTTCTTGCTCACGGCTTCGGCGATGGCGGGCACAATTCTTATATGGACTGCGCGAATTATTTTGCGCAGCACGGCTGGTATGTTTTTGCCTATGACGCCACTGGCACCGATCAGAGTGAAGGAGAGGGCACAGGCGGTGCTCCGCAGGGGGTGATAGACCTGGATCATGCCATCTCATTTGTTGAGGCGGATGACGACCTTTCCGGCCTCCCGGTCGTCCTTTTCGGACACAGCTGGGGAGGCTACTGCGTAAGCAGTGTTCTGACATATCATCCTGAGGTAAAAGCGGTAATTGAATGTTCGGGCTTTAACAGCTCGTCGGATATGTTTGAGTCAGGGGGGAAATCGCAGGCCGGGAGCCTGATTTACGCCATGACGCCATTCGTGAAACTCTATGAGCGGTTTAAATTTGGGAAATATGCCGCAAATACCGCAATGGATGGTTTCGCTTCTTCAGACGCGTCCGTGATGGTCGTACACAGTGCGGATGATAATGTGATAGAAATCGGATACGGGTGCGACAAATATTATAAAAAATATAAAGATGACCCCCGTTTCACCTTCCTCAGGTTTGAAGACAGAGGACACAATCACATATTTAATAATCAGGAAGATACTTATCAGGATGAGTTTAATGCCGAATTCGATGACTGGCTTAAAACGCTGGATTATGATTATAAGGCAGAAGAAAATAAAGATCGTTTCATAAAAGAGAAAGCAGAATATATCACGGAACACCTTGATCACGCCAGATGGAGCAGCCGGCTGGATGACGATCTGTTTGCCCAGTTTCTTGATTTTTACGATAAGGCGATACAGTAAACAGAAAAACCGGTTGACCGGACAGCTTATATCCATCTATGATATTATGATTACAGCGTCAAAACTTTGTCCGCACGTCGTGCTCGCATGTAAGTGGGGGCAGGAGTTTCTGGCGCGCACCTACATGAGCAGGCAGTGGGATCCACAACGTCCGGTGAACGTCGGTTCTGGGCCGACCGAAGCGGAGCGCAGAGCAGAGGCCCCGCGGATTGCGAATGGAGGGCAGCCAGAGTAAAACAGCAGGGAGAAACACGATGTATAAGGAAGCGTTAACCCATTACAGTTCGTCCCTGAACAGGGACATGAATATGATGATATACGGCAGCAGCGGCGTTCCGTTCCTGGTATTTCCAACGCAGGACGGCATGTGCCGGCAGTGGGAAGATTTCGGCCTGGTCGACCACCTTGGCGACTTCATCGGCGAAGGCCGCATTCAGCTGTTCGTCGTGGACACGGTGGACAGGGAGAGCTGGTCTGATAAATCCGGTAATCCTGACTGGCGCGCGGAGCGGCAGGAACAGTATTTCCACTACATTACGGACCAGGTTGTCTCGATGATCCGCGGCCGCAGCGGCCAGCTTCCCATGGTGACTGGTCTGAGCATGGGCGCCGACCACACGGCGATCAGCTTCCTGCGCCGTCCTGACCTTTTTGCGGGTATGCTGGCGCTTTCGGGCGTATACGACGCGGATTATTTCTTTGACGGATTTATGAATCCCACGCTCTACGAAAATTCACCGGAGCGTTTTCTGCCCAATATGTCCGCAGACCATCCCTATATCGAACTTTACAATCAGAAGAAGATCATCTTCTGCGTGGGACAGGGAGCCTGGGAAGACGACGGCGTCCGCACACTGCGCTTCCTGCAGAGTGTATTTGAGCAGAAAGGAATTCACGCCTGGTGTGATTTCTGGGGCTATGACGTGAATCACGACTGGCCCTGGTGGTTCCGGCAGCTGCGTTATTTCCTGCCGTTTCTGCTGAATGAGCAGTGAGACTGCCGCTCCGGAGTGTTCCGGCAGATTGTGTATGAGATCTGTCATACCTGTGCCGGCGGATTCACACGCGGATACATGATGGAGTCTGGCAGCTGAAGCTGCCGTTCACCGCCCACATAATGAAGGATTAGAATAATTAAAAATGAGGCACGAATGTGTCTGTCTTTTAAGAAAAGAGGGGTTTTGCAATGAATTTCGTGTTCATCTCTCCAAACTTTCCGCATACCTACTGGCAGTTCTGCGACCGGCTGCACCGGAACGGCATCAACGTTCTGGGTATCGGAGATTCTCCCTATGACAGCCTGGAAGCTCCGCTGAAAGCCGCGCTGACGGAATATTATAAGGTGGATTCTCTGGAGAATTACGACCAGGTTTACCGCGCCACGGCGTATTTCGCCTTCCGGTACGGCAGGATCGACTGGATCGAATCCATGAATGAATACTGGCTGGAGCAGGACGCCCGGCTGCGGACCGACTTCAATGTCACGACCGGCATACAGTCCGACCGGATCGGCTTCATCAAGGAAAAGTCGCTGATGAAGGGCATTTACCTTAAGGCGAAGATTCCCACTGCCCGGCAGCATATTGTTTCTACTGTCGAAGCGGGCCGGGCTTTTATCGAAGAGGTCGGATATCCCGTGATTGTCAAGCCGGACATCGGCGTCGGCGCGACCAATACCTGGAAGCTGGAAAATGACGCGGATTTTGAGGCGTTCTATGAGCATCTGCCGGAGCATCCCTATGTAATGGAGGAGTTCATAGAGGGCGTAATCTGTTCCTATGACGCCATCACGGATACCCGCTGCGAACCGCTGTTTGAGAGCATGACCGTCTGGCCGCCGGTAATGGATATTGTAAACAGGGATCTTGACCTGATGTATTATACCTGCCCCGATGTGCCGGAAAAGCTCCGCAGGCTGGGCAGGGAAACGGTAAAAGCGTTCGGAGTAGACCGGCGCTTCGTGCATCTGGAATTCTTCCGGCTGACCCGGGCCCGCAAAGGTCTCGGCGATGTGGGAGACTTCTGCGCGCTGGAGGTCAACATGCGTCCGGCTGGAGGCTATACGCCGGATATGATGAATTTTGCCCACTCAACGGATGTGTACCAGATTTACGCCGACATGGTTGCGTCTGATGCCCGCATTAAACCGGAAGGGCCGGAGCATTACTATTGCGTTTACGCCAGCCGCAAGGATGGCCACATTTATCAGCATACGCATGAGGAGATCATGGCGCGCTATGGTGAAAACATGGTCATGCAGGAGGAAATGCCGGAGATGAACTGGCCGCAGATGGGCCGCTATATGTACACGGCTAAATTAAAAACCTTTGAAGAGACAGAGGCGTTTATCAAATGGGTACAGGGCTGAGTCCTGCAGATGAAGATACTTGATACCCACGGGCTCCCTGATATGGAACCGGTTTCCGGAAAGACCGCTGAATACGGCAGCGTAGACGCAGTGCTGCGCAGCACGCGGCTTTGAGCGTATTTCGCGCTCAAAGAATATACAGGGAAACGTTGTTTCCAAGGTATCAAAAGTTGTCAGTCAGAATAAATCAGCGTTTTCCTGAGCATATCAGCAGAAAAAAAGAGAGGCGGAGCAATGACAGAACAGGAAAAACAGAATCTTACCAGAGAGGTAGTCGAGGAGTGGTTTGGGCGTGAAAAGACCCAGAAGGTCAGCAGATTTCAGGAGCTGAACAGGATCGTGCGAAAGGGACAGATTGTATTCGCCGGTTCCAGCCTCATGGAACACTTCCCGATCTATGAGATGCTGCTTGATCGGCAGCTTCCCTATACCATTTATAATCGGGGGATCGGCGGTTATACAACAAATGAACTTCTTGAGACGATGGAGCCCTGCATCCTTGATCTGGAGCCGGCGGCAGTATTTCTGAATATCGGGACCAATGACATGAACGGGGCAGATTATGTGCTGCCGGAATTTCTGGAGCGATATGAGCGGATCGTCAGGAGCATTCTGCAGAAGCTTCCCGGGGTAAAACTGTACCTGCTCGCCTTTTATCCGGTTAATCAGGCCGCGGCTCCGCCGGAAGCGGTGGAAGCATTCCGCTATCGCACCAATGAGAGGGTTCAGGAAGCAAATCATGAGATTCAGAAACTGGCTGACCGGTATCATGCAGAGTATCTGGACCTGAATGCCGGTTTGAGGGATGAGGCAGGCAGTTTAAGAAAGGAACTTACGATCGACGGCGTCCATATGCATGTGGAAGGCTACCGGATTGTACTGGACAACCTGCTTCCGGTGCTGGAAGAGCTTGCGGAGAAGCTGAAAGCAAAGGAATGACAATGTAAGGATAACCCGCGTAAGCCGTATCAGATCTGGTACGGCTTATACTGTATCTCTGTATATTCTGGCCGCGATCCGGAAAGCTCTGCTGTACATAATAACTCTGCCGTACAGCAGTCCGGCAGCCCAAAAGCCCGGAGAATCCTGGAAAAACAGCCGGATCATCAGGCAGCAGCCCTGCTCATCGGGAACTTTAGGGAAGCAGGAAAATGCTGGAAATAAGGTGATACTATGAACGTGAGATTGGCAGAAGAGAAGGATCTGAGCAGAGTCAATGAGCTCAGAAAGCAGGTGAATGACCTGCATGTAATGGGAAAACCAGAGGTGTTCAAAGCAGGTTTTTCCAGGGAATTGCAGGATTACATTCAGGTGATTCGGAAGGATCCGGAATAGGAAATCGTTGTGGCGGAGACGGATGGAACGATCTGCGCTTTTGCAGTGATCCACCATATCAGCCGTCCGGAGAATCCATTCATGTACGAACGGGACTTTCTGGATATCGACGAGTTCTGCGTGGATGAAAAATATCGCCGGCAGGGTGCCGGAAGCGTTTTGGTCCGTTTTATCCGTGACTTTGCGAAAGAAAAGGGTTTTCACCGGATTGAGCTGAATATGTGGGAGTTTAATCAGGACGCCCTGGCTTTCTATGAGGCAGCAGGTTTTACAACCTTCCGGCGTTATATGGAAATGTTTATCTGATTTTTATCGGTTGTTTATAAAAGCGATTCCGTCCTGAGTCGACTTGATAAACAGCCGATAGAGGATATTCAGAAATACTGACAGAGGCCGGAAATGCAGCTTGGGATTCGGGCAGCGGAGGTATTATTATGGAACTTATTATCTGGCTGGTGATTACAATCCCCTGCGGTCTCCTGTTTACCGGCCTTGGTATCTATGCATGGAGGCTTGAAAAGCCCATGTGGTTCTGGTCCGGATCTACAGTCCGGCCGGACCAGATTACAGATGTGAAAGCATATAACCGGGAAAATGGGATCATGTGGATCTGCTATTCCCTTGTTTTCTGGGTCACTATGTTTCTGGGATTCCGGAATATATCAGGAGCGGGAATCGTCCTCGCCGCGGGCTGCCTTGGGGGGATTCCGCTCCTCGCTGTTAACTATAACAGAATCTGGAAAAAGTATAAAAGATAAAGGGACAATGGAGAAACGTAAATGATACGCAGCATATTAGCCCGGATTATATCAGTAAGAATGGAGGAATCTCAGGTGAAAAGAAAGATCAGAGGAGCCGGCGGGGAAATGGATCTGATCATCCTTCGTTATGGAAAAGGTCCCGGAATCCTCTGGATCCACGGCGGCGGATATGTACTCGGCATGGCGGAGATGGTTTACTATTCCATGGGGAGAATGCTTGCCCGGAAATACGGCGGCGTGGTGGTTTCACCGGAATACCGCCTGGCAAAGAAAGCCCCGTACCCGGCAGCATTAAAAGACTGCTATACGGCACTGAAATATATGTATGACCATGCGGATGAGCTTGGAATCGACAGAAAGCGCATCATAGTCGGAGGGGAAAGTGCCGGCGGAGGTCTGGCGGCGGCGCTCTGTATGTATGCAAGGGATAAAGGGGAAGTGCCTGTAAGCTTTCAGATCCCGCTTTATCCGATGCTGGACTGTGAAGACACCGATTCCTCCCGTGACAATCATGCCTATGGATGGGATACGAGAAAGAACCACTGGGGCTGGCGCTGGTATCTGCGGGGGCTGTACGGGACGGATCAGGTACCGCCCTATGCAAGCCCCTCACGGGCTACAGATTACAGAGATCTTCCCCCCTGCTATACTTATGTGGAGGATGGGGAACCATTCTATAATGAGACGCTTACCTACATACAGAACCTGAAAAAAGCCGGGTGTAAGGCGCATGTGGACGTATTCCGCGGGAATATCCATGGTTTTGACGCCCTGTTCTGGACAAAAAATGCAAAAGAAGCAAAGCGAAAACTGATCCGGGCAGCAGAGAAGTATATGTAAACAAAAAACTGCCGCACTAATTTCTTAGTGCGGCAGGCTCATTTTTAATCAATGTGATAAGATTTCGAATGGTTCTGCAGCTTACTTTACGCTGAAACCATGGCTCTCAAGGATATCCCTGTATTCCGCGTTATCCTCTGCTTCCCACTCTTCTTTTTCAGACTCGACGACATCGCCGGTCTTCATATCGAAGGTATACTCGAACTTCATTTCTTTCGGAAGCATGGCGCCAAGTTCATATACGATCATGCCGTCGTCAAATTTCATACCGTCTTTGTAGTATACCAGTTCCGTCTCGCGGTCCTTTGCGCACTCGTCGATCAGAGTGCTGAGGGCCGGCATCGTTACGATCTGGTTCTCAGCTGCGTAGAAATTGAAATAATCCTTCGTCTCAGAGATCAGAGCCGCGTACTCCCTGTCGTCTTCCGCTTCCCAGGCTTCGCTGTCCTTTTCTTTGATCTCACCGGTCTTGTAATCGATCACGTATTCAAATTTTTTCTCACCCGGAACAAGGAACTCGATCTCATAAACCGGCATTCCATCCTCGTAGGTATGCATCTTCTTATTGAAGGTTACAGAATCCAGGTCCAGCCCTGCGTCTTTCAGAGCGGTTTCAACTGCATCGTCGAAGGTAACCAGATTCTCAAGGCTTTCTGTGCTGCTTTCCGTACTCGCTTCTGCAAATGCAGGGGTGAAAGCCGCCATCGTCATAGCTGCGCTGAGCATTGCTACTAAAGCAAATTTCTTCATCATTTTCATAATCTCCTTTTTAAGTCGTAGTATTAGTATTGTTTTATCTGTTATTCTGCTGTTATTCTGTTTTGGTTTCTATTTTCTTTTATTCTGTTTTGTCAGTCTTGTTTTCTGTTTTGCTGTACGAATTGAATTTACTCTGTCTGCCGGGCTGTGCAGCCGCTTACTCTTCAAGTGCCTGGATGGAGGCAATCACATACTGGTACTGCTCAAACATTTCCGCATTGGAGATCGGGCTGCAGATCACCTGTACAAATGTGTCCTCGCCGGCTCCGAAAATGGCAAGTACCGTATCCGCGTCTTCGGAAGCAGCCACTACAGCGTACAGTCCGTTGATCTTGTCAAGGCCGATCTGGAACTTCGGTTCGGTGCTGGTGTAGAGCATCATCGCCACATCGTTCAGTGAAGAGCATCCCTCGATTTCGTCGTAACGGATCTTTACGGTGTTCTCATCGTTCTCATCTGCAAAAACGACCGCGATATTATTTGCTGCCTCTTCCTCTGTCCGCGGTCTCTGTTCCAGACCGTCCGGAACCATCAGGCGCATGTTCAGCTCGTCAATTGTGTAGAACATTCCGCTGTAGCCCTTATAGGCCATTTCTTCTTCCATGTTCTCGCCCCAGTTGAGGACCTGTGTGATATTCTCATCTGCTTCCGTCATTGCTGCTTCCACAGCTGTATCCTCTGTCTCGGAGGCATGTGCCATAACCGGTGTAACTGCGACCATTCCCATCATCATTGCTGCAAGCATTAACTTTTTCATTTTCTGCACCCTCCTGTGCAAACATTTTTATTTAAATATCCAAATAATGATTTATTTTTGTTTTGTTGTGTTTTTTTGTGTCATTGCGTTTACAGTTAACTATACGCAGGGAAAATATATATCCACGCGGATTTTGAAAAAAGTTCCGGCAAAGTTTCAGATATGTTCCGGACAGGTGCGGTTGAAAAGAGACCGTTATGCGAATATGATTAGAATCAGTCAGGAAGGATTGCACAGGAAGTGAGGGACCCATGGGTGTACCATTTGTTAAAGTAGATCTTCACGGGCTGCGGCAGGAAGAAGCCATAAAAGTAATTGATAAGGCGATCGGTTCGGCAGATTCCGCAGTGTACCAGATTCAGCTGGTTCACGGGTATCACCGCGGAACCAGCCTGCGGAATATGATATATGAAGAATACCGGTACGATAAAAGAGTGAAGAGGATCATTCCCGGAGATAATCCGGGAATCACAGTACTGATATTGAAAGAACTTTTTTAATGTGGGAGCTGATCAATCTGCGGAAGGAACTTAAAAAGACGCAGGTTAAGGATTGCGGAAAAAACTTAAAGAAGGACGCGGAGAAAAGATTTCGGAAGGAGCTGACGAATTATGCTGAACCCGCAGCTGATAGGAAGTGTGATCATAGATTGGGAGAAAATCGGCCGGGGCAGCTATCTGCGGGATATCCCTGCCATCAGTGAAACAGATCAGATCACTTTTACGCGTCCGGTCACTTTTTTTGTCGGTGAAAACGGGAGCGGGAAATCCACTCTGCTGGAGGCGATCGCCATAGCATACGGCTTTAATCCAGAGGGCGGGACCAGAAACTATAGCTTCTCCACCTATGACTCGCATTCCGAACTGTGCAGCGCCGTCCGCTTGTCCAGAGGGGTCCGCTGTGCCCGCTATGGGTATTTCCTGCGGGCGGAAAGCTTTTATAACGTGGCGACAAAGGAAGAGGAATACAGCAGGGGGCCGGGAGGCCGGCCGCAGCATTTCCATGAAAAATCCCACGGGGAAAGTTTCCTGGCACTGGTACAGAACAGCTTCCGGGCGGGCGGCCTGTATCTGCTGGATGAACCGGAGGCGGCACTTTCCCCTCAGCGGCAGCTGACCCTTCTGCTGGAGATTGACCGGTGTGTGAAAGAAGGATCGCAGTTTATTATTGTCACGCATTCCCCGATCCTGCTCGCACTGCCCGGGGCGGAAATCTTAAGTTTCGACGACGGACCGGTTCATCCATGTTCTTATGAGGATACAGACAGTTATCAGGTGATGTCCATGTTTATCAATAACAGGGAGCAGATCCTGCACCGGCTGCTGGGCGGGTGAAGAATCTGCTCCCTGCTTCAGGAGAAGGAAAACGGCATTACATGATATTGATATCATGCTCCGCAAAGAGTTCCTGGATGGAACGGTTCAAAGCTCTCTGAACGACAAAGTAATCCCCCTCATTACATTCTGCAATAATCGATAAAGTCACAATCCCCTTTCCTATCGATATCACCCCTTTATAATAAGGCCCGCTGAGAATTTCGGGAATTGTATCGCCGATCAGCGGCAGCTGCTCGCGAAGCAAGGCTTCCACCATATCGATGGGCTGATCGGCCGAGATGCTGACCTCAAGCGGATACCAGGAGTTCATGCGCGTCATATTGATGACATTCTTGATATCCCGGTTGCTGATAATCTTGATGTTGCCGCCGCGCCCCTCCAGCTTCGTAGTACGGACACCGATCTCCAGAACCTCTCCGCGGTAGCCGCCCACATCAATGATATCCCCGACCTGGTATTCTCCTTCAAACACGATCGAAAGTCCTGCAATGATGTCCGTGATCAGGTCTTTGGCGCCAAGGGAGACGGCAAAGGACATAAGGCCAAGGGACGCCAGCAGGGTATTCGGCTGGAATCCCAGATAATAGAGCGTAAAATATGCGAAGAAAATGATTCCGCTGTAACTTGTCAAATTGATCAGCAGCCGGCAGACCGTCTCTCCTCTGGTTCCCAGCGCAGTGCTGACAAGGCGAAGGAGGAGCTTGGCCAGCTCAACCGCGAACAGCACCTCAAAAAACAGGATCAGGATACTCGTGAATGCAAAGAGATTCAGTCCCTTTGTCCAGTTTCCCCGGATGATAAAGGTAATCAGCGACTCCTCCGAACCGTTTGTGAGGAGAAATACCCTGATCCACAGAATAACAATGCAGACCATCAGGAGTGCAGTCGAAGCCAGACGGGCCAGATGAAACGGCGCGTGCAGACCATGCTCCTCTACAGCCGGTTTCCATCTGAGCGACGGATCCTTCGAGCTTTTATACCGTCCGCCTGACAGCTGGATCTCATCCTCTTCTTTCAGTGTCTGCCCGACTTCCGACCAGGCAGCAAAGAATTTCCTGTACCCATAGAGTAGAAACAGGGCAAGCAGCGCCAGAAGAACTGCCGCAGCTGCCGCAGAGAGAACGGACAGCGGCCAGGTCCCGTCGTACATCCGGGACTGCTCTGCCATGTAGAAATAGAGGGCCGAGTCCAGTTCCTTACATTCAACATAGACGGGCTTCCCGCCTATCGTATAGAAGTCCTGCATGCCGTCGTGAAGCGCCTTCTCCGGAAGACCCAGGTCCAGCACATTTTTCCCCCGGAGAGACTGCCTGCTTGCATGCTGGATCAGGCGGGTTTCCGGATCCACAGAATATGCGGTCAGCCCTCCCACAGCAAGAGCGGACATGATATCATCGATGTTCTCCGCAGTGCTGTCATAGATCTGCCCGCCCGGAACAGCAAGCAGAAGCGCATTGTAGTTTTTTCCATTTTCCGGCTTCCCGTACCCGGCACCGATTATCACATGTTCTTCACCGGTTGCCTCATCAACCGCCAGATCATGTGTGATCAGGGGCGTCCCGGTCAGAAGACGCCGGAAATCATAGGTGGAGGAGGATGGATCCTGCCCAAGGGAAAGACCGACATATCTGGAATTGGACAGTGTTTCATCGCCATCACTGTCGAACAGCATAATGTAGTCCGCATGGATGATATCGCACATAAGCTGCAGATTCTCAGCTTTTGCGTAATCCGGCTGCGTCTCAAGAATCCGGGCGATCTGTCCTGCGAACCCTTCATACGTTTTCTTTCTGATAGATTCTGTCAGGGAAGACTCATAGCTGTGTTCTTCGATCCGGTGCTGCAGGGAGGAAAACGCGTTGTCAACCTGCTGACAGGTTGAGAACAGCCGGACAAGTGAGGACAGCAGCGCGCAGGCAAAAAGGAGAATCACACATCCTACCACGATGATGGAAGCGGACCTGCGGAGGATGCTGCTGAACCTTAATTCCTTCTTCTGCCTGTCATTCAGGGAATGATCCCGGATCAGCCGTAAAGTGGCGCAGTACCATACCAGAAAGAACACGCCGATGAGGAAGAAACCTGCCAGAATAAGCCGTGAAGCTTCCGTTTGAATCCGCAGGGTGCCTTCTACCGGAATCAGGCATGCAAGGATCGAATCCTCTCCCATCGATATGCTGTTGAATTTCTGAAGGTAAAGTTCATATAGCATGTCGCCAATCGGCAGATACTGATAGTTTACGTCTTCTTCCTTCAGGGTATACGGAAATTCGTCCGTCTCCTCCTCCCGGAAGGAAGTTCCGGCTTCCATACCCGTGAGAGCAGTCCCGGCTTCTTCTGTTTCCTCCTCCGTGAAAGCTGCCTGACTCCGGTCTGCTTCTGCAAGCATTTCCTGTGTAATGCCGTAATCTTCAGCTGCAGTAAACGTATCCTTCGCAAGCGTGTCAGATGCGTAACTCAGAAGATGTTTCCCATCCGGTCCGGCCTGAGCTGGAAACAGCAGAAGTTTTACGTTAAATGCTTTTTCAATTCCGCCCATGGTCTTGTCGGGATCGAACAATTCCCGCTGTTCCTCCGCCAGGCTGCTGTACGGTTCCCATTCAATATAATAAAGCGGACCTTCTATCAGGGAATAATAAATGACCAGATAATCACCATTGTCCGTAAAAGAAAACATCATTCCTTCAGAACTCTGAAGCTGTTCTACGTCAATCTTTACTTCTTCCGGAAGATCTTCCGGATAATCGGCAGATCCGTTCTCTATCCGGATCACTGCGCCATCCTGATACAGACAGGGCTCAAAGTCCGTTCCCCCATCAATCAGTCCCGCGCAGGCAGCCGCTTCCAGCTCCGTCTTCTCCAGGCGTCTTCTCTCAATATCCTGATAGACGGACTGGAACAGGGAAAAGGTTCTGTCCGCCAGCCTGCTCAGTGCTTTCGTCTGGTAAGTATGGGTTTCTATGCTGGTCAGCGCGTTTGAGGTAAGATTGGAAATGAGAAGATAGCCTGAATAAACAGCAGACAGCAAAAGGAGAAGAATAATCCCCCCGATCAGCTTTTGCAGAGGCTTCTTCCCGAACCCGCGCATTTCTTCTTTTCTTTTTTTTGCCATAGCGGCACACCTCCCCGCATTGCTGACACAGCAGCGCCATTTTCCTTTCATTGACAGTAAAAGTTTATCACATACGAAATACCAATACCACATCGAATCCACGCCGGTTTTCAGGCCGGGCGTTTATTCTTCCCGGGCAGAACCGGGATGCGTACCATTTACAGCCCCGGACCAGGCAGGCAGTTTTTTATCCGGAAACTACTTGTCAAATTTTGCAAATAGAATATAATAAAATATTGTTAGAATTGACTAACAGAAGCGGGGCGATGCTGTTATTTGTCAGGAGGACTTTCAATGAAAAGACATAAATTTTTTGCCTGGGCTACGGTTTTTTGTTTTCTTATGACGATCATCACAGGATATGAGAAGAAATAACACTTGCTGCGCTGCTGACCATATCGGGAGACAGGTACAGGTATGAAATATCGTATTGAAGCTCAGTCGAAGCGGCGGATCCGTGTCCGGCTGCACAGCTTCGGGTTAACGGAGGAGGAAGCGCGCATCCTGGACTATGCATTTTCCGGGATGCCCGGCGTAACGAAAGTGACGGTGTACCGGGCGACGGGAAACTGTGCCCTGGAGTTTGACTGCGGGATCGATGAGATTCTGAGAAGGCTTGACCGGTTCCGCTTTGAAAATGTTGACATGCTTGCAAGGGAAGAGGAAAAGCGGATCAGCATGTCGGAGATGAAGAGCCGGAAGCTGGATGAGCAGCTGAAGACAAAACTGAGACTCCGGATTCTGGCAGAGATGGCGGCGGACATTGCGATGCCCATGCCTGTCCAGGTCGGATACCATCTCTGGCAGATGATTACGCTGAAAAATTTGTAAGGGAAACGCTGATTTATTCCGAACAGCAGCTTCTGATACCCTGGAATCAGCGTTTTCTCAGATTAGACTGGCGCCCCGGCGGGGCAGAAAGAGGAGGATAAGATGGACTGGAAAAAGATCGGATTATTTGCCGGCGGTATTTTAATGGGAAGTTACGGAGTCAGAATCCTTTCCAGCCGTGACGCAAAGTGCGCTTACACACATACGACCGCGGCCGTCCTGCGCATGAAAGATACCGTGATGAAAGACGTTACTACGATCAGGGAAAATGTGGAGGATATCGCAGCTGCCGCGAAGGACATTAATGAGGAGAGACAGAAGGAATATGAGGAGCAGATGATTGAAGACGCAAAGGCAATCCTTGCCGGGGTGTCTGAAGAGGCGGCAGAGGCAGGCGCATAATGAGATGCAGGATCCTTCATGAAAGCCGGGGCCGTATGCGCGTGCATTTCGTGCAAAGCCGCATGACGCCGGAACAGGCGGACCTGACCCAGGCATGGCTGGAAACACATAAGATCATCACAAAAGCGCGGACGGACGAGCGTACCTGCAACGCCGTTATCTGGTACCGCCCGGATGCGAGGGAGCAGCTTCTTTCGCTGCTTGCTTCCTTCTGTTACGCAGAAGCTGCGGAGCAGACAACAGTGCCGGCGCATACCACACGGGTCCTGACAAGGAATTTTGAAGACCGGATGTTCTTCCACATTGCCGGGAGAGGGATCACCAGGTTCCTTCTGCCATTCCCGCTGCGTACGGTTATTACTGCCGCAAAGGCGGTCCCGTATCTCGCGAAAGCCCTGAAATCCATTTTTTCAGGAAAAATCGAGGTGTCGGTATTGGATGCGGCATCCATTTCCGTTGCGATGCTCCGGAGAGAATTCAATACTGCCGGCAGTGTGATGTTCCTGCTTGGGATCGGCGAAATCCTGGAGGACTGGACGCACAGGAAGTCTGTGGAGAATCTCGCTGCAGCCATGTCGCTGAATGTGGACAAAGTCTGGGTGCGTACAGCGGACGGACAGGAAGTCCTGACCGGAGTCGACCGGGTCAGGGAGCAGGATGCCATCGTGGTCCGTACCGGCAATATGATCCCGCTGGACGGCGTGGTACTGGAGGGGGACGGCATGGTGAACCAGGCTTCCATCACCGGAGAGCCTCTTCCCGTGCATAAACGCCCCGGAAGCATGATCTATGCCGGGACCGTAATGGATGAGGGAGAACTTGTCATTACCGTGCGCCAGGAATCCGGTACCGGAAGATATGACCGCATCGTAAAGATGATCGAGGAAACAGAGAAACTGAAATCTTCCACAGAGGATAAAGCTTCTCACCTGGCTGACAGGCTGGTGCCCTGGACTCTGGGAGCTTCTGCCCTTACCTGGCTGATCAGCGGGAACGCGGCGCGCGCGGCGGCGATTCTGATGGTTGATTTCAGCTGCGCCCTGAAGCTCTCCATGCCGATCGCGGTTCTTTCCGCCATGCGGGAAGCCGGCACCCATAATATCTCCGTCAAAGGAGGCAAGTTCCTGGAGAACTGTTCAGAAGCGGCAACCATTGTCTTCGACAAAACCGGAACACTGACATGCGCTTCCCCAAGTGTGCGCGGAGTCGAAACCTTCGGGGGGACAGACGCGGATGAGATGCTTCGTCTTGCCGCCTGCCTGGAGGAACATTATCCGCATTCCATGGCCAATGCCGTGGTGAAGGAAGCAAAGAAGAGAAAGCTGGAGCATGAGGAGCGGCACTCTACGGTGGATTATCTCGTTGCACACGGGATCGTGAGCAGTATAGACGGTAAAAAAGTGTGCATCGGGAGTTACCATTTCATCTTTGAGGATGAAGGAGCTGTCATTCCGGAAGGAGAAGAAACTCATTTTGAGAATCTGCCGGATGAATGCTCTCATCTGTATATGGCGATAGACGGAAGATTAGCCGCCGTCATTCTCATCGAAGACCCGCTGAAAGCGGAAGCGGCGGATATCGTCAGGCAGCTTCACGGCCTTGGCATAAACAGAGTTGTGATGCTGACCGGGGACAGCCATCGGACCGCCCGCGCCGTGGCAAAGATGGTCGGAGTGGATGATTATTACGCGGAAGTTCTGCCGGAGGATAAGGCCGCTTTTATCCGGAGAGTACATAGTTCCGGAAGAAAAGTCATCATGGTGGGGGATGGGATCAATGATTCTCCCGCGCTTTCAGAATCCGACTGCGGCGTCGCGATCAACAGCGGCGCGGCAATCGCAAGGGAACTTGCGGATATAACGATCTCGGAGGATGATCTGCACGCCCTTGTGGTTCTGAAAAAGTTAAGCGACAGCCTGATGAAACGGATTCACGGAAACTACTGGCGAACGATTTCGATCAATTCATTCCTTATGCTGATGGGCGCCCTGGGTGTATTTCCATCCACGACGACGGCGCTGCTGCACAATGCGTCAACCCTGGCCATCAGCCTGAACAGCATGACAGATCTTCTGAAACAGTCCTGAAAACTAGTCTTTTAACCATAGGGAACAGGAGAGGGCCTGCCGCGGATGCGGCAGGCCCTCTCTGGCTGTTAATAATATGATTAAACCGCTAAAAGTGCGGCCTGCAAAAATCGTATTAACAATTTTCTCCGGCCCGGCTTTCGGCGCCGCAATCATATTATTCTGACTTACATATATCGCACGATCTCTTCCAGCGCGTATTTCGGCACATAGTAATCGCCGTTCTCATCACGCCAGTAATTCTTACGGCCGTCTTCCAGCGCTACCACCGTGCTCTTGTGAGCGGGATAGCCGAAGGCGATGCCGGTATGGACCTGCAGATTTTCCGGAAGGCCCAGAAACTGCGCGGTTTTCTCCCGGTGCAGGGTTCCGATGATGCAGCTGCCGACGCCTTTAGCCCAGGCTGCCGTAGTCATGCCGGCCACCGCGATGCCCACATCGATATCGCTGTATCCCGTTACAGAGGTATCCTGCAGGATAACGATATATAAGGTGGGGCGCTGTTCCGGCGCCGGAGTTCCGGCTCCGTTCGGGATGGCGGCCGCCCATTTAGTCAGCTCACAAAGCTTCGCCACATCTTCCGGTTTCTGTGCCACTGCAAAGCGGAGGCTCTGTCTGTTCGCGCCGCAGTTCGCCAGGCGCCCGGCCTCCAGGATATCCATGAGAACTTCCTGAGGAACCGGATCCTGCGTAAAGGCACGGAACGTCCGCCTTGTGCGGAGCACTTCCATTACATCCATAATTTGTTTTTCTCCTTGTATTTCAGTTGATTTCTGCTCCTGGCAGAGTATCGGAGTACTCTGTTTCAGATATGCGGTTTATCCTTCTTTCTCAGCTTTTTCCGCCGCGGCGAAGTTCCCCGAAGGCGGCTATCATATCGCGGATACAGTAGACAAGGATCAGGAATCCGCCGATCAGAATACTGGCATAGGGCACCTGGCGCGGCGCGCGGAGAATAATAGTCGGCGCCTGCGCTTTGGAAAACAGATCCCAGGCATAGTAGAAGAATACCGCGAAAAATACGGTATTGAAGATCGTGATGCAGAAGTTCAGCACACGGATAAAGGCTGTACCCTCAAACTTCTGCTGCAGAAGATCAACGCGGAAATGTCCGCCGTCCCTCATGATCAGCGCACTCGTAAGAAAGATCATATACGCCATGCACCACTCGACCACTTCATCTGTCCAGGACAGGGAAATATTGATGGGCGTGAAGCGGATAATGACGCGGAAAAGCAGGATAACTGCGATGAGCACAAGGCAGGTGACCACCACGGCCTTCAGGATTGCGGCTACGATCTGATCAAGCTTTTTCAAAAATTGCATGGCAGCCTCCTCTTAAACCAGAATGGATGGCAGCCATGTGCAGAGCGGCGGAATGAACGCGCACAGCATAAGCACGAAAAGGATACCGATCACATAGGGGATAACTTCTTTTGACAGTTCCAGCATAGGCACGTCCGTTACCGAGGACACGGCGTAAAGGCTCATGCCTACCGGAGGCGTCAGAAGACCGATCATGGAAGCAAGTACCATGATAACGCCGAACTGAAGCTGGCCCATGCCCATCTGCGCGATGATCGGCAGGAAGATGGGGGCTACGATCAGGATGACCGCCGTACCTTCCAGGAACATGCCCAGAATCAGCAGGATGAAGATGATCATCAGAAGGAGCACAACGTTATTGTCGGTAATGGCGAGCATTCCGTCGATGACCTGGTTCGGCACACGCTGGTGTGTCATGAAATAAGCCAGGAAGTTCGCGATCGCAATGATGAAGAGCGTCTTGCAGCTGGTCACGATGCTGTTATAGATGATTCCGAACAGGTCCCTGAATTTTACTTCACGGTAAACGACGCAGCTTAAGATCAGTGCATAGAAGCAGGCGACGATCGAAGCTTCCGTCGCGGTGAACCATCCGCTCCAGATACCGCCGACGATAATCACAATGGTCATCAGGCTGGGGATCGCCTTGACGAAATACTGCCAGCGCACCTTCCAGGGCATCTTGGGCTCGACGGGGTACTTGTTCTTAATGCTGGTATAGTAGACCCAGATGGACATCGCGATCGCCATCATGAAACCGGGGATAAAGCCGGCCGCGAAAAGTTTGCTGACCGACGCTTCGGTCGCGCAGCTGGAATAGACGACAAATGCGATGGAAGGCGGGATAACGGGGCCGATGGTCGATGAACCGGCTGTGATACCCGCGCTGAATCTGTGCGGGAAGCCCGCGTCGTCCATAGCCTTCATCTCGATCATGCCAAGGCCGGCCGCGTCAGCTACCGCAGCGCCGGACATACCGGAGAAAATAACGGATGAGACGATGTTGACCTGTCCCAGGCCGCCCGGCCAGTGGCCGACGCAGGCCTTTGCAAAGTTAAAGATACGGTCTGTAATGCCGCCGGTGTTCATAAGATTTCCGGCAAGAATGAAAAATGGAATGGCCAGCATGGTAAAGCTGGTGGTTCCGTTATAGACACGCTGTGCCATAACCGCCAGGATTTCGCGGTAGCCGAGTCCGGTGAACATGGCAGCCGCGGTTCCGCCCATGGCTGCGCATACAGGTACGCCGAGAAGCATCAGCCCGATCAGCACCGCGCAGGTAATCAATGCAATCATTAGATTCGTTCCTCCTGCATTCTGACAAAAACAGCATCCTTCAAAGCCCGCGGACGGGGATCCGAAAGATGCTGTCATCTGCTATACCATCAAACGCTGCTGCCTGACGGCAGCGATCGTTTTACTGACGAGCGTTCTCGACGATCTCCATCATCCTGTCAACCTGTTCCTGTGTAACAGCGCCGGTGGAAACCATCTTGTCATATGCATACTGCATGTTCTCACGGAATTCGTCGATATCGACCTCGATGATCTCCATGCCTTCCGCAGCAAGCTTCTCGAGGTAATCCGCCTCGGAATCCTGGACGGTCTGGCGCATGAAAGCGGATGCTTCCGCGGAAGCCTTTTCGATCGCTTCACGCTGTCCGTCGGTCAGCTTCTCCCAGAACTTGTTGTTGATGCAGAGGTTCATGGACTCCCACTCATGCTTGGTCAGGGTCAGATACTTCTGCTCGCATTCCCAGAGAGAGTTGTTGTAGATCGTGGAGATCGGGTTCTCCTGGCCGTCGACTGTCTTCTGCTTAAGAGCAGGAATCAGCTCGCTGAATGCGACCTGCTGTACGTTGGCGCCAAGTGCTTCCATACAGAAGATCAGCTGCTGCTCGGAAGGCGTACGGATGAGAAGACCCTTGACCTGATCCGGATGCTCTACCGGAACCTTGGAGTTGGTAAGGCTGCGGAAGCCGTACTCCCAGCTGCCTACATCATGAATGCCTTTGGATTCCAGTGTGCCGTCAGCGACCCACTCTTTGAATTCGCCGTCAACTACGCGGTAAGCATGATCATAGCCATCATACAGATAAGGCATGGCTACGAGGTGATAGCGGCTGTCATACTCGCCCAGTGTTGCTTCGCAGATCAGGCAGGCCTCGATGGCGCCGATGGAAACCTGCTCAGCCATCTCGGGAGCATTGCCGAATTCGGAGTTGTTGTGCACTTCGACGGTGATGGATCCGTTCGAATACTCGTTTGCCAGCTCGGCAAATTTCAGGGAGGCAGCCTGTCCGGGCTCGCCGTCCGCATTGAAGTTGCCCAGACGAATGGTTACCGCGGGATCGGCTTCATCAGCCATGACTGTCTGTGCGCAGCCAAAGAGCATGGTTCCGGCCATAGCCAGTGAAAGGAGTGTTGAGAAAACTTTCTTCTTCATGATGTGTTTGCCCTCCTTGAAAAAGTGTATAAAAATGTAAGAGTATTCTCCACACGGATGTGTGGAACTTGTATAAAAAATTATAGTCGTCCACCCGTTTATTTGTCAATGCATTATAATAGTACTAATATGGAACAGTGAGTTTCTCAAGGAAGATGACCAACAGACATTTGTTGCGAATTCACGGTAAATAGGGTTAAATGTTATTGATAGGCTTTTTTTGGGATTCATGAGAGGAGGTCAATTCATGAATAAGAAATTAAGGATGGCAGGTGCGATTCTGCTGAGCGCGGTCATGATGTTTTCCTTCTCCGCTTTTGCGGAAAACAGCGCGGATGATACCAATATCATTTCGGAAGAAATGACTGAAAATGAAAGCAGCGGGAAGAAGGTCTATTTCGCGGGTCCGCTCTTCAATCAGGCTGAAAAGGACTTCAATCTGGAACTGACAAAAGTGCTTGAGGAGTATGGCTACGAGGTTTTCCTGCCGCAGCGTGATGGGATAGAAGCCGCCCTGCTGGAAGGAAAAACGGAAGAAGAACTCATCGAGATGATATTCTCGCTGGATGCCGGTGAAGTATGCAAGGCCGATATTCTCTTTATGAATCTGGACGGAAGGGTTCCGGATGAAGGAGCCTGTGTTGAACTCGGTATCGCTTATGCAAATGGAAAAAGATGCTATGGCTTCAAGACGGATACCCGTTCTGTGGAGGCGGGCATGGATTTAAACCCGATGATCAGCGGATGCATGACCAGAATCTTCAAAAACTATGACGGGGATATGCTGATCGAAGAGATCAAAGAATACTTATCCGAAAATGATCTCTGAGCTCAGACCTGCGGGCGCACAGCAGCAGTCTGCTCCTGCGCCCGCTTCCTGTGCTGTTTTCATTCATATCCGCTCGGCGCATTAATCGAAGGCTTTCATTGTAAAAAAGGAGACTGGGAATGGATCTTGGAGTTAAGGATGGAACCGTACGTCTGTGTGAGTATGATCCTGAATGGGCCGCGGAAGCCGCCCGTATGATTTCCCGCCTGGAGAAACTGCTGGCCGGGCAGAACATATATGAATACCAGCATGTGGGCAGCACTGCCATTCCCGGAATGCCGGCAAAACCCATTATAGACATAGCGGCAGCCATTATGGATGAAAGCGTTGTTGAGCGGTGCAGGCCGCTTCTTGAGGCGGACGGCTTTGGATATTACGGAAAGATCAAGGATGATGACTGGATGTATTACACAGGACATCCGGGGATGAAAGATCACACGCACCATATTCATTTTGTGACAGCAGGATCGGAAGTCTGGACAAATTACCTTGCCTTTAGGGATTATCTTACAGCGTTTCCTGAAGCTGCCGGGAAATATGAAGAGGTAAAGCGTATGGCAGCCAGGAAAATGCCCGGTCAGAGAGAAGAATATCAAATGGAAAAAGAATCTGTTATCCGGGAAATTCTTGATTCAGCGATCAGATGGTGGAACGAAAAAAATGAAACTTCTCACTGAACTCTTTCTGAGTTTTGCAAAAACAGGAGATTGCTGATGCAGCAGATATGACAGTGAGCGGATTTGCATTTGCTCAGATAAAGCCGAAAGCAGCGGGTTATAGATTCCCATACCCATTAAGCTATGGGAAGTTTTGGTTTACATGCCCGGAAATTGGAAAAGTGTATGCCGGAAGGAGAAAAGATGTCAGAGGTCAGAGGTAAGATTGCAATTGTGACCGGTGCGAATTCCGGCATGGGGATGGCCGCGGCAGAAGCGCTCAGCGATAAAGGGGCCACCGTGATCATGCTGTGCAGAAGCGAGGAGAGAGGCAGGGAGGCCTTTGCGAGGCTTACAAAAGATAAAGATCGGAAACTGGATCTGATGATATGTGATCTGGGAGATTATACTTCTGTAAGAGGCTTTGTCCGATGCGTGAAAGAGAAATATCCCAGGATCGATATTCTTGTCAATAATGCAGGCTTTATATCGCTTGACCGGCAGGAGACAAAGGAAGGGGTGGAGAGGCAGTTTGGCATCAATCATCTCGGTCATTTTCTGCTGACTACCGAACTTCTGGATCATATGCCTGCAGGTGCAAGGATTGTGAACGTGGCTTCCGGCGCGCATAAAGTCGGAAAGATTCATTTTGACGATATTAATCTGAAGCACGGCTACAATGTTGTAAGGGCTTATTCCCAGAGCAAGCTGGCCAATGTTCTTTTTACCAGAGAACTCGCGATGCGGCTGCGGGACAGGAAAATTACCGTGAACTGCTGCCATCCGGGCGCGGTCGCAACCAATATGGGCGTGGACAGAGAAACCGGCTTCGGAAAAATGATTACGGGAATGCTGAAGCCGTTTTTCCTGACGCCGGCAGAGGGAGCGAGGACTGCCATATATCTTGCCACGGATGATGAAGTCCGGCATATCTCCGGCGGTTACTTCTATAAATGCAGGATTGCAAAATCATTGAAACGTTCAAAGAGCAGAAGAGATGCCAGAAAGCTGTTTGAACTGAGCGAAGAGATGGTGCGGGGGCGATATCCTGAGACGAGGGGCGGAGTCTTACCGCTCCTTTGTTATTTTGTGTGATATACTGACAGACAGTATATAAATGAATCCCGGGAATGTATGAGCGGAGAGATTTATAATGGAACTGAGAAAAATCAACATACAGGATGCCGCAGCCCAATGGGAATATACAACGGCGCTGCCTGCGGATGAAAACGGATTGACGAACCCATATCATGGCGTTTCCTGTGACCGATATATGAAGGAAGTGCTTCCGGCACTGATTTCTTATGAGCATCCGGTCAACATGCCGGACTGGTTTGTTCCGGAAACCTATTATTATCTCTGGGATGAGAATCGCCTGGTCGGAGAATTCCGGATCCGCCATTATCTGACGGACGCGCTCAGGGAAGGAGCAGGCCACATCGGCTACAGCATCCGGAAAGACTTCCGCGGGAAAGGCTATGGAACGGAAGGCTTGCGTCTTACGCTGCAGATCGCGAAGCAGATCGTCCCGGAAGAGGAGATCTATCTGCGGGTGAACAAAGACAATATTGTTTCGCAGAAGGTCATGCTGAAAAATGGAGCGTATCTGGCAGGAGAAGATGAGGCGCATTATTTTATGCGGATTCCGAAATAAAGATGGGATCCTCTATTTGTAAGGGTTTTAGGACAGTCTTCGATACTGCATAGAATTTTCTTACACGAGAACACTGCCGTTAAAATCCATAAATGATTAAGAAAAGGTACTTCTGGGAACGGAGGTACCATTTTGAATTATATATTTGTTATGGATTTCAACTTGTTATGCATGGAATCCCGTTCAGATTTGAGCTTTTTGATTTCGGATTCAAGTTTAGTCTTATCTTCTGTCAAGGATAAAACTTGTTCATTTAGAGAGGCTAAGGTTTTTTTATTATTCTCATAATCATGAAAAAAACTCGGAAAGAATTTCCGCAGAACTAGTGACTCTATTTCCCGGTAAGTATCCGAAGAAGGATCGATACGTCCGCTCTGTTGGTACAGAATTCGATTGATACTCACAGTTCTTATATCGTTAAGCTTTAGCAGTGAATCATGCGAAATGAAAGAGAAGTCATTGCTTTTTAAAAGAAACATATCACTTTTGGAAGTTGGAAAATCCACAGGATGGTAGACATCTGTATGCTTGTGCGGATCGTAAGAAAAGATAGGAAGGACATAGAGAAACTTCTGCTTAACGCCTATCACAAGCCCACGATGTTCATAAGACATCTCCGGAATATAATTTTTGCCGAATTCAAATTGATAGATTTCACCCTTCTTTACAGATCTGTGTTGGAAGGATTTATTTCTGTTATCAGCCCAACGGAAGTCTGATTTTGAGAAGCGATCTAATTCATCTGCGCTGATAGCATTTCCAACAATAATCTCGTTAGTTTTACTTTGTGCTTTAAGATATTCTTTCAATCAGATGTTCTCCTTAACGAGTATAGATAAAAAATAAGGGTACGGCGCTAACCATACCCTGCTCTGGCTAACCAGAGTGACCTCGTCGGTCAATTTATTCTTTCTAAAGCGGCCTCGTCGGCCAAAAAACACTTTTTCAAGTGTGAAAGAATATTTTTTAAGGACTAGTGTCCTCTAACTATATTATACATACATTTGCTGAAAAAGCCAGCAGTGTTTGAAGCAATTTCTAGTCACAATCATTGATTGTTACTATTCACGGCCTCATTACTGCTTCCAGATGAATCTGACCTTCCCTGTCATTCCGTCCGCAATACCGGAATAATTGTCATAGGCTGCGCCCAGATCCGAAGTCTCCTTCAGGGCTTCTGACACATTGGAAAAATCAGGTATCGCAGCGTTCAGGATCCCGGCGCCAAGCGAAAGCTCCCAGCTGTTTCCTTTCAGAGCGGCGGCGCCTGAAGCAAGCTCATCCGCAGCATCTTTCGCGGAGCTGACCCCGTCTGTATAAGAGACGAGTCCGGTATAGAAGCTTTCCGCCGCTGTCAGCTTTTCCAGCACTGCTGTCAGAACCTGACGCTCGGGTTCTCCGGCTTCTTTCTGCAGTTCGCCCAGCAGATCGGCGTAGTTTTCCATGGTAAGCGTCTCCGTTTCGATCCCGGCCTCCTTCAGCCTGGAATCTGCCGCTTCCAGCGCTTCTTCAAGGATCTGTCCGGCCCCTTCCAGCAGCGCGTCCTGCCGGTCAGTCAGTTCTCCGAGCCCGCCGGCAAGCTTCTTTGACGCGTTTTTCAGAGATTTCGCCCCGTCATCAAAGGAAGACACGCCGCTCGTGATCTGGCTGACGCCGCTCTTCAGTCCGCCCAGTTTTCCGAAAAGACCATCGAACAGTGCAGACAGGTCCGCACCTTCTTCCGAGAACAGTTCATTTGTGATCAGAGTGTAGGCGGTGTTCCAGGTGAAGTCCTGTACCTGCCCGGTGATCTCCACATAATCCGGCACCTGGGCGTCTCCGAGGCCGGTCAGCTGTGCATAGGCAGGCATCTTAAGGTCTTCAGCGACCCCCGGGAATGCCATGCCGATCACAAGCGTATGCTCACCGTCGCTTAAGGCGCGTCCGTTCGTGACTTCAAGATCGCTCCAGATGTTTTCATCCGGCATAAAGGCCGTCAATGCCGCGAAAGGTACATGCAGCGTACTTTCTTCCTCCTCCAGGGTCACTTTTTTCTCGGCATGGTTTTCATACTGCCAGCGGATCGTCAGCTTCCCGCTTTTTCCTTCCAGCTCCTGCAGGCTGATTTCATCTCCATCCAGAAGAGCGGTCACGCTGATTGTGACAGGAAGCTCTTTGTCTGCCGTTCCCTGATAGAAGATGTCCTTCCCGCCGGCTTCCCAGCAGATTCCTCCGTCTTCTGATTCCGTAAAGGTCTCGTCTCCCTTCAGGTTTTCAATATCCGAAAGAATGGTCTTATCCTCCAGCGTGTCGGTAAGTCCTGTATTCTTCAGCCAGTCGCTGACGATAATCCTGTCTACGCTTCCGGCCGGATCCGAAATCACATAGACGGTCTCTTCCTTCTGCGCTGCCACTATCTGTGAGGGTGTTTCCGTCTCAGCCGCCGCTGCCTGCCCGAACAGCATGAAGACAGCTGCCGCTGTGCCGATCAGTCCTGAATATATGGTTTTTCTGTCATGATTACGCATCTTTGCCTATGCCTCCTTCATCTTCAAAGTAGTTGCCCTGATTACCCTGTCAAATGCCATCAGCATGGCCGGCAGGAAAGCGATGACGCAGATTACGCTGATCACTGCGCCTCTGGCCATCAGCATGCACATGGATCGAATAATATCAATATTTGAATACACGGCGACACCGAAGGTGGCCGCGAACAGTCCCGCGCCGCTTACGATAATGGACGGAGCACTCGACGCGATGGCGGTCTTCACAGCACTCTTTGTGTCCGCACCCGCTCTGCGCTCATTTTTATACCGGGTCGTCATCAGGATCGCGTAATCCACTGTAGCGCCAAGCTGGATGGTGCTGATACAGATGGGGGCGATGAACGGAAGTGACTGACCCAGGAAATGTGCCAGGCCTAGGTTGATGAAGATCGCCAGCTCGATCACCGCGATCAGGATGACGGGAAGCGAGAGGCTCTGTTCCACCAGAAGGATGATCACGAAGATCGCCAGGATGGAGACTGCATTGACCACCTTGAAATCATGGCCGGTCGTTTCGATCATATCCTTCATGCAGGGCGCTTCCCCGATCAGCATCCCGTCGGGATCATACTTTTTCAGAATGTCGTTCAGCGCTTCAATCTGATCGTTGACCTGTTCGCTGGCCACCTTATATTCGGAACTGATCATCATCAGTTCCCACTTTCCGCTCTTCAGCAGGCCGAGAATCTGCTCAGGGAGCATCTCCTCCGGAAGCAGTCCCCCGGTCAGGGATTCAAGCCCGAGAACGAATTTCACGCCATCGACATCTTCCATTTCGCCGATCATGGCCCGTTTGTCTGAAGACGGGATATCGCTCCGCACCAGCAGCATATGTGTGGACGCCATGTTGAATTCATCCGTCAGTTTGTTCTTGGCCGCCACATATTCAATATAATCGGGCAGACAATTTCCCATGTCATAATAGACTTCGCTGTTCGTCTTCTGATATCCCCAGACCGAAGGCCCGAGAAGTATCAGAAAGAGGATCAGAAATACCGGGCCCTTGCGCACCATCCGCTCCGAAAAAGCAGACATCTGCGGTATCAGCGCCTTGTGGCGGCTCTTCTGCAGCGGCCTGTCCAGAATAAGGATCATGGAGGGCAGAACCGTTACGGATCCGATCACGCCAAGCAGCACGCCCTTGGCCATGACGATTCCAAGATCACGCCCAAGCGTAAAGCTCATAAAGCAAAGGGCGATAAAGCCGGCTACGGTCGTGACGGAACTGCCGATCACGGAAATAAGCGTTTCGTGTATGGCCATGGCCATCGCCTCATTCTTATCTTCCGCGGCGCCGGCTGTGCGCATGTTCAGGCGCTTCTCGTTGTAACTGTTCCAGAGGAAGATCGAATAGTCCATAGTTACCGCCAGCTGCAGGACCGCGGAAAGCGCTTTCGTAATATAGGAGATCTCTCCCAGGAAGAAATTGCTCCCGAGGTTGAGAACAATCATCATTCCGATCGAAGCTATAAATACCAGCGGTACGAGCAGGCTGTCGAGAAGCAGGAACATCGCCGCCAGCGCACAGATGACAGCCAGCCCTACATAGATCGGTTCTTCTTTTTCACAAAGATCTTTCAGGTCAGTGACCAGTGCGGACATGCCTGAGACAAAGCACTGTTCTCCCGCGATCGAACGGATCTGCCTGATTGCGTCCATCGTTACGTCAGCAGAGGTGCTGCTGTCGAAAAAGATAGCCGCCGCTGTCGAGTGATCCGTGTTGAAGACTCTGTAGATCCGGTCCGGAAGTATTTCTCTGGGAACGGAAAGATCCGCCAGGGAAGAATACCACAGGACACTGTCCACATGAGGCAGCTCCCGGATCTTATCCAGAAGCGCATCCACATCCTTATCCGGCATATCCTCGAAGATCAGGATCGAAAATGCTCCCTTCCCGAACTCTTTCATCAGCTCGTCCTGCCCGATTACGGTATCCATATCCGCCGGCAGGTAATCGAGCATATCATAATTGACCCTTGTCCTGATCATTCCAAGGACGGCGGGAATCATCAGCAGCAGTGTTATAATCAGAATCGGAATCCTTCTTTTTACCACTGTTTCAGAAAAACTCATCTTGCAGTACAGCCTCCTTCTTTTGACTTGTCAGCAGTCTGCACTATTGACTGCCAACTGCTATGTGCCTACTCTAAAGTAGCTGCGCAAAAAAGAAAACAGGCGTTCATGCCCTGACGCCTGAAAATCAGACAGACTGCCTGATATGCCTAAAAAATATGCTGCTGCTGCGTTGTACTTGCGCCGGCTGGAAATCTGCCTTTATAATCAGACCGGAACCTTCCTTCTGATCCGTGAGGAAAATCAAATGTCGAACCTGATGAAGAAAGCGATAAAAGCGTCGTTCCTGAAGCTGCTTGACGAGCGCCCCCTGACCCATATTACCGTGGTTGATATTGCCGCCGACTGCGGCATCAACCGTAATTCCTTCTATTATCATTATCATGACATTCCTTCGCTTATGGAGGAGATCATCCGGGACGAAACCGATAATTTCATCCGGGCATACCCGGACATTTCCACGCTTGATGAATGCGTGGATGCCGTGTTCAGCTTTATACTGGAAAACAGGCGTTCCATCAGCCACATCTATCATTCCGTCAAGCGGGAAGTATTTGAACAGTACCTCATGAGCGTGTGTTCCTATGTGGTCAGGACCTGGTACGACTCCGTGTGGCTGAAAACAGGCGCCGGCGCTGATCCTGCCGGGAGTGAGCTCATGCTGCGCTTCATCCGCTATGAGCTGTTCGGGGCCTGTATCGATTTTATGAACCAGAATATGCCGGCCGGGGCAGCCGGTGAAGCAAAAAAGCTGCTCGCCCTGTCCAGGAGGATTTTTGAGCCGGCAGCGGACGGGGTCCGGGGCCAGAACCTGTGAGGTGCATGTGAACCCGAACGTATTGGCAATTCATAATGTAACCATGGAGATTTTTTAGACACAATCATTGATTTATTTACCGATATGCTCTACCGATACGAGTTCGTTTGCGGATGAACTACACCCCTTGAAAACCGTGTAAAATCAAGCAA
>CACZBW010000019.1 GCA_902779575.1 uncultured Lachnospiraceae bacterium | reverse complement strand
TCCCGGAAACATGCTGGATGCCACATCCTACAGCGCCTTCATCTCGGAGAACAGGATCACGAAAGGGATCATCGTCGGGGACAAGGGATTTCCCGAGTCAGCGGCGCATGAACACTTTGAGGCAAACGAAGACCTTCACTACCTGAACCCGGTCAAACGCAACTCGAAGCTTATTGAAAGGCACCACATGCTGGACTTTACCGGCCTCCTCCCCGGATATGAAGGGATCACCTTCCGGAAGGAAAAGTGCACCGGGACAGACAAATGGCTCTACTCCTATCGGGACAGTTATAAAGCTTCCAAAGAAGAGCGGGACTGGCTGCGCCGGGCAAAGAAGGACAAGTCCTACAGTCTTGAAGTGCTCCGGGAGAAGCAGAAGACTTTCGGGACGATCGTTCTGGAGTGCGACCTGGACCTTCCCGCTGAGACCGCTTATAAAGCCTACGAAAAGCGCTGGGAGATCGAGATCGTGATGCGGTTCTATAAATCCGCCTGCGAGTTCGATGAGACCCGGGTGCAGGATGACTACTCCGTTATAGGAAGCGAGTTCTGCGACTTCCTGTCCACGCTCCTGACCTTCCGCCTGATCAAAGCCTTTGACCAGGCTAAGCTGCTGGAGGAGAGGACCTATAAAAAGATCATGTCTGTCCTGACCCGTGCCAAGAAGGTCCGCTCCGACGGGGAGTCCTGGCAGCTGATCAGACTGAATCCATCCCATGAGGAGATCCTGCAGATGCTGGAGCTTATTCCGAGACCGGAAGAGCCGCCAAAAAAGAAGCCGGGCCGTCCCAAAGGGAGTAACGATACTGCCACCGGTCAGAGCTGACGCTCTGCCGGGCGGCACCCACCAACAACCACTGACTGTGCTCCATATAGTCTAACTGGTTGGGAAAGTACTATTCAATTTCAATCCAAGAAACTCACTCATCACTGAAAACACCTATGAATGATCTCAATAATCCTATCCTGCTGCTCTTCTGTCATCTTGTTATCGCTCGGTAAGCAAAGTCCACGCCTGAAAATATCAGCCCCTACATCCTCGAAAGTGCCTGAAATATAAGCATTTGTGCGTCCCCGGCCATTTCCGGAAGCAGTTATAAACGGGTTCGTCCTATATATCGGCTGCATATGCATGGGCTTCACAATTACCCCACCTTTTCATTAAATTCTCAACAACTTCCTGCAATTCTATATGACAGAATTTGCGTTCTACTATCGCATAAGAGGCACACGACAATCTTCATCTTGCTTCCAGATTTCCGAAACTGCCTCCTGGTAAAAAGGACAGCTTACCGCTGTCCTATAAAATACACTTATCTTAGTGTAGAAACATTCACCCCAAATAATTCTCCTTACCGAAAACATCTGTGGATGATCTCGATAATCCGATCCTGCTGATCCGGCGTCATTTTGTTATCAGACGGCAGACAGAGTCCTCTGCGGAAAAGATCAGCCCCCACGTCCACTCCTGATCCCTTTATATAGGCATTTGTACGTGCTCTTCCGTTCCCCTCAACTGTCACAAAGGGATTTGCCCGATAGATTGGCTGCATGTGCATGGGTTTCCAGATTGGACGTCCTTCCGCATTGAATGCAGCGAGTGCATCCAATATCTCCTGTGGGGAGCTCTTCCCGCTCTTGCTCGCATACAGATATTCCTGTTCACCTCGGACCATCGGGGTCATAGCGTCTTCATCGATCAGCATGCAGGACAGCCAGAAATTCGGATTGCTCTTTTCCTCGTCCCACGGATTCATCGTCACCGGAAGATCCTTCAGTCCTTCTTTGTAGCGTTTATAGATCTCCCGTTTCTGGGCAATATGTTCATCAAGATACGGGATCTGTCCACGGATGATGCCGGCAATGACGTTGCTCATGCGGTAATTATAGCCGATTTCCTCATGCTGATACCAAGGGGCGGCTTCACGACTCTGGGTGCTCCATTTGCGCACCTTGTCCGCGTCTTCTTCAGAATCAGTCAGAAACATTCCTCCTGTGGACCCGGTTATCACCTTATTTCCATTAAACGATATCGCGTTATAATGCCCAAAAGAACCTGTCTGAATTCCGTTGTAGCTGGCTCCCAGTGATTCAGCGGCATCTTCTATGATCAAGGCACCGTGCTGCTCGGCGATTTCTCTGATCTCATCGATCTTTCCGGGTATGCCATAAAGATGTGCAAGGACAATCAGCTTAACATCGGGATACATCTCGAATGCTTTCTCCAATGCAGCGGGAGCCATATTCCAGGTGTCGCGCTCTGTATCAATAAATACAGCCTCCCCATCTTCATAAGCAACAGGGTTAACAGATGCGCCGAAGGTCATGTCGCTGCAGAAGACCTGATGTCTGTTCAGAGCCCCCTTATTTGGCCTGGCCTGTCCGTAGAGTCTCTCTGCGGCAAGTTTCGTGGCAAGGTGCAGCGCCGCAGTCCCGCAGGAAAGACCTACTGCGTATTTACAGCCGATATAGTCAGCCATCTGCTTTTCTATGGAATCGATATTAGATCCAACGGTAGATACCCAGTTTGTCTGAATCGCCTCATTAACCCAGCGCAGCTCATCACCATGCATGGTAGGACTGGAAAGCCATACTTTCTGCGGAAATTTTTCAATACCTTTGAAGCGCACATCTTTCAGAAAATCGTGCATCGTTTACTCCTTCTGCTTATTTCGGCGAATCAGTTGTCTTTTGTAAAATCTTAGAATGCCCCGGATTCTTGCCATGTCAAATACTGCAATTATCCGTATTCTCTCTGTCCCTGTTTCTGATTTGTATGCGCAACCCCTTCCGGATGATAGGTCGATACGATCATCTGCACCTGATCCCGGATATTTTTCCGGTTCTTGTATGCGGCTGTCATAAGATCCTTTAACTGATCAAGAAAGGCATCAACATGAAACTGCAGAGGTTTTCCTATAAAGATCAGATCATTCTCTGTCTTCTGCAGACCCTCTTCAGCCATAAGTTTTTCCTCATAGAGCTTTTCCCCGGGACGCAGGCCGCTGTATTCTATCTTGATGTCGACATCTGGTTTAAAACCGGAGAGACGAATCAGATTGCGGGCAAGCGTATCGATTTTAACCGGGCTTCCCATATCGAGAACAAAGATCTCTCCGCCTTTTGCATATGTCCCGGCCAGCATGACCAGACTTACAGCCTCCGGTATCGTCATAAAATAACGGACAATGTCAGGATGCGTAACCGTAACCGGGCCTCCGTTCTCGATCTGTTTGCGGAAGATCGGAATGACAGAGCCATTGCTTCCCAGCACATTTCCGAAACGAACCGCTACGAATTCGGTCCGGATATTCTGAAAGACCTTTCCGTCTCCGTCCCTGTCGACAGTTTCTATACCTTCATGCGTATAAAGCTGGGGGATCTCTGAGGCTTTCCCTTCCTTGATTTTTCTGTCGAACGACTGAATGATCATCTCACAGATGCGCTTCGAAGCCCCCATGATATTCGTGGGATTCACGGCCTTATCCGTACTGATCAGCACAAAACGCTCGCACCCGTGCATCATGGCCGCATAAGCTGTCTTGTAGGTACCAAGCGCATTATTCTTGATACTTTCGCAGGGACTGTCCTCCATCAGAGGAACATGCTTATGCGCCGCGGCATGGTAAACAATCTGGGGCCGGTATTCCTTGAACAGATCGAACATCTTGCGGCTGTCCCTTACGGATCCGATCAGAACCTCCAGATCCAGATCCGGAAATTTCTCCTTCAGTTCGAGCTGAATGCTGTAGGCATTATTCTCGTAGATGTCCAGGATGATCAGCATTTCGGGATCATGAGCGGCGATCTGCCTGCACAGTTCCGATCCGATGCTCCCGCCGCCGCCTGTCACCAGAACGCGTTTTCCATGAATAAAACTGAAGACTTCTGACAGATCCGTCCGGATAGGCTCTCTGCCCAGCAGATCCTCGATCGAGACCTTTTTCATCCGGCTCACCTTCACTTCTCCGGAAGTCAGCTGATAGAGGCCCGGCAGCTGCATGAGTTCGCATCCGCTCTCATTGCAGATCTGCAGAATATCTCTTCTTTCCTGCACTGTCGCAGTCGGGATTGCGAAATAGATCTTGCTGATCTGGTACTCTTTTACCGCATGAAGGATCTCATCTCTGCCGCCCACGACAGGAACCCCGTCGACAGAACGGTTCCATTTATTCTGGTTGTCATCGATGATGCATACTACCCGATCCCGGCTCTCTGTCGTATGATTCACATCTCTGAGAATCAGCCTTCCGGCTTCCCCTGCACCGATCAGCATCACTCTGCAGGAGGTATCTCCCGTTCTGAATCTGTCTTTTCTAAGCAGAATCATAAAACGATAGGAAAAACGGATTCCGGCTACGAGGAAAAACTGGGTCACTGCGCCGATCACGTAATAGCTGATCGGCATCCTCCCGGGCGATGTCCGGAAGGCGCAGATGAGAAGAGTAGCCGCTATATGAAAAACAGTGGTGATGACCGTTGCCTGAATTGTCTTAAGGAGTTCATCATAACTGGCAAATCGCCAAATGCTTCTGTACAGATGGGATCTCCAGAAGACAAAAATGCAGAAAAAGGTATAGAAAGGAGCAAAGTATGCGAATACGCTTAAAAAAGACGGGGAAATTCTGGAATAAGCGCAGTCAAATCGGATCCAGAGCGCAAAAAAGTACGCAAAATTA
Organism: uncultured Lachnospiraceae bacterium; assembly: GCA_902779575.1. GTDB lineage: Bacteria > Bacillota > Clostridia > Lachnospirales > Lachnospiraceae > Porcincola. The sequence goes on along the minus strand of CACZBW010000019.1, from coordinate 63,679 downwards.
ACAGCAAGCACATCCCAGGCTGCAAGCAGAACCGCGATCACCTGCCAGTGTTTCAGTTTGCCAACCGTGAAGTTATTAATTGTCATCTATCTTCACCCGCTCCGAAGATCTGTTCCGGCTCTTTTGTGAATTTCATAACGCATTCATACGGCCTGAACATCTGCCCCACTGTTCTGTCTGCCGAATATCATTCATATGAGGAGAAACGCATATCGCTGTACGCTCCTCCTCACTTGTAAAAAGCATGTAAAATTCAGACTCTCTCGCACCATTTGAGGCGCAGGAGCTGACACTACATTTAAAAAGGGACGAGAACCCCGTCCCTTTTCATATAATCTCTTGATTATTTTTTGACGAGGACATAGGTACCAAGGCCGGAAACAGTTATTTTAATCGTTCCCGCTTTCTTGTTGAAGAACTTCTTCTGAAGCTTGGAAAAGCTTACCTTGTTCGCGCCTGTCTTCGGATCCTGGCTGATGACCATGATCTTATACTTCTTCAGATCCTTTTTCTTCAGGTTCTTCAGCAGATCCATCTTGAGCTCGACAGTAATCGGACCGTCAACGCCGTCAAAGCCGTATTCTGCCGCAGTTCCATAGACAAGGTCTGAAAAGACGTTTGCGAAGTCGTACTTAAGCGGATTGATCTTTTTGGTCTTTCCACTGACACTGTAGACTATAAAGTTCGTCTTTTTAGGATCGATACTCAGATCTTCCAGCGCATCTGCGATGGTATAAGCGATATTACCATTCGCTTCGTTCTTGACGACCTTCGTAACTGCCGGATCTTTATACTTATCCGGTTCCGCATCTACTGAGAAGATATACTTGTCCTCAATAGCGCTTCCTGCTCCTCCTTTTGCAGCCTCCAGTAAAGCAAGACTGGTGGACGTCACATCCACATCACCGCTGGTACTGCCATTCGCAGGATAAATCACTGTTCCCGGTGCCAGGGACGGCTTATTGGGATCTGTGATACTGGTACTTGCCAGAGCAGGTGCGACACAGGAAACCGCCAGTGATACTGCCAGAAGAACTGTTGCTAACTTTTTCATGGGACTCCTCCTCCTTTCCCCAAAAATTTGGAATTGCTTCCATCTATGTTTAAACTCATACAGAGCTTAAACCGAATCAGTCGTGCCCTCTCTTACATGGAATCTTTTCAGGATCTGCCATGTTCCTCATAAAAGAGTTCGAGCACCTTGGCCCGGATCGCCTCCCTGTCGGGATAGAATTCATCGTGGGCTTCTCCCACAACATTCTCACCTTCAAGGGTATAATAATCCGTATCATCGAAGGACACATGCTCCAGGATCCGGCTCATGGTCAGATATTTGTTCCGCGTGATATTCGTCTGCACAACACCGGTAATAGCTGAAAACTGCTTCCAGAACTCGTTGCGCGACTTGTCGGAATTCAGCTGCTGCTTCAAAATATCCACCACGGCGGATACATAACTTTTCTGACGCTCCATACGGCCTACATTGGAAAAATCCTCTCCCGTATCGCGGGAGCGCAGATAGGCGCGGATGTTGCTGTTGTCGATCTGCACCTGGTTGCCGGCATAGAACTCGGGGTTCTCATCCGCCAGGTCGTTATTCGGAACAGTAACCGTAACCGGGCCGAAGATATCGCTCAGCTTCTCCATGGAGGAGCGGTTTGCCACGATGTAATCATTGATCGGTATGTCATACAGAAGGCTCGATACCGATTCCGCCAGATTCTGGCAGCTGACCACGCCTCCGTTTCCGAAGGAATAGGCAAATCCCAGATGATCCACGTGCAGGCCCATGTCCAGGCCATTTCGGGTATATTCATGAATCTCCGTCATGGTATCACGGCTGATGGCGATAATCGTCATCTTTCCCCGCTTTTCATCCATAACAAGGAGAGAGATCGAGTCTGCTCTCGGTGCCAGACCGTGGGTGGGAAGTTCCACGATGTCACCCTCGGAATCGATACCGACCAGGAGGATGCAGTGGATCAGGTTATTATAACGGTACTGCTTTCCGTTATACTCCAGATCCCGGTAGCCGGATCCAACATTCAGAGGATTGCCGGAGCTCATCTCCAGATTCGCCTGTTCCTGACGGATCTTCCAGATCCAGAAAGCCAGGGCGGCGGCAGCGCACAGGAAAATCGCGATGGCAGGAACAAGCCAGCGCCTACTGCGCTTCAGCCAGCGGGATCTCCGTTTTCTGTGATGATGTCCATGGGATCCTCTGTGTGATCCATGTCTTTCACTGCTCATTTCTTCTTCCCGTCAGACCGGCCTTTCTTCTTTCTGCTCTTCTCTTTCTCCTCACCATATCCGGTGCCGGTTCCGTAACCATAACCGTACCCATAGCCATATCCATACCCGTAGCCATAACGGTTTTTACGGGAACCCACCTTGTTCATGACTGCGCCGAGGACTTTGATCCCGGCATACTCCAGCTGCCGTGTAGCTTTAACGCACTGGCGCCGGTCAGTAACACCGGTCTCCACGACCATGACAGCCCCGTCGCACTGTTTCGCGATGAGGACGCCGTCGATGACGGCATTGATGGGCGGCGTGTCGATGATCACATAATCATAATGGGTGCGGCAGAGCTGCAGGAGATTGGCAAACATCTCACCCGAAAAGAGCTCACTCGGATTCGGAGCGGAAGCACCCGGGAAGATAATATCCAGATTCTCATCATCTGTCTGATAGACAATATTCAGCATATAGGTGTTGCCGCTCAGAAATTCACTCAGGCCATACTCCACACCCCCTACCTGATAACGGGTAATGATGTGGGAATTGCGGATGTCGCAGTCCACAAATATGGTTTTCTTTCCAAGACCTGCGAAACTCTTCGCGAGCCGGAAGGCGACTGAAGACTTTCCCTCGTGGATCAGCGCGCTGGTAACCGCGATCACCTTGACATTATATCCGGAAAGCTGAAGATTTCCCCGAAGGACATTGATGGCCTCATTCACCTGAAAGGGCAGCTCACTGACCTGCATGGTGGCTTTCCGCGTCTGGCGGTTATAAGTTCCTCCTTCCGCGGTCCGGCTGCTGAATCGTTCTGTTCCGGCCATATCCTGTGGCATGCTGACGTTCTCCTGACTGTTTTTATAGAATGTGGGAAAGGTTGATTCTTCACCCTTTCCCTGAAGCTGTCTCTTTTATTCCTTAAAAAACGGCACCGCCGCCAGAACCGGCAGCTGCAGATAACGCTCCACGTCTTCATCCGTCTTCATCGTATTATCTGTCAGCATACGCAGCGTCACAAAAGCGCACGCCAGTAGAATTCCCGCCAGAGCGCCGATGGCCAGATAGCGATAAAGGCTGGGTGTAACTTCCCTGACGGCCTCTGCTTCCGCGTAATCAATGATAGTCGGCTCACTGGTCCCGACAACCTGATAGATCGCGTCGATGCTGGTATTGAGCACCGCATTGGCAATATTCCTGCTCAGCTCCGGATCCCCGGTCACTACGGAAGTACTGATAATATGCGTACTGGCAGGATTTGAAACCGTAATCATTCCCTGAAGCTTTTCAACTGTAGTATCCAATTCAAGCGTATCAATTACATCTTTCAGCACACGGCGGCTCTTGATAATGCGGGTATAGTCCGCGGCCAGAGCTGTTCCGACCTGCAGATCCTGAATCGAGATCACGGAATCCGAACTGGTGATATAGAGTTCGGTGCTGGCACTGTAGCTGGGCTTGATCAGGAAATGATGTACCGCACCCGTAGCCGCCATCCCGACGATCATCGCCAGAAGGATGATCTTCCAGTTGGCCAGAAGCGTAAAGAAAAGCTCGATCAGATCGATCTCCATCTCCGGATCATTAGCCGCGTTCGCAGGTACAGGCACATTCTTATTCGTATTCTCAGTTACAGTTCCCATTCTGACTCCTGGTGTTGTTATCTACTACTACAGATTAAGAATTGAAAAGGGCTGTAAAGTTCAGCTAATACCGGATTCAGGATCTGTCAATCGCCCTTGTTTCCCTCATACTGAGTTCAGGATCCGGTCAACGTTCCGGTACAGAATCCGGTTGATGGTTTCGCGGTCCACTGAACTTTTAAGCCACTGAAAGGCCTCCGCCGCGTGAATTGGCCGGAAATGGGTCCCGTGGGTATCGCTGCCCAGAAGATCCACCGTTCCGTCCTGCACATATCTGCGCCAGATGTTTTTGCGGAAAACCCCGTTCTTTTCAAGAAGCATATCATAGTTCATCTGCAGAAGAATGTTCTCCTGCTTCAGTTCCTTAAGACGGCCCTCTTCTCTCAGACATTTATAACGTTCAAAATGAGCCAGCACGATTCTGTACCCTGCTGACTGCAGATCCCGGAAGCCCTGTTTCATATAATTGAAAGGCACATCCGGATCAAATTCCAGAAGAACATATCTGCCTCCTGCCAGCGTCAGGACCTCTCCATTCCGGAGCAGCTCCTTCAGTCCGCTGAAATAATAGCATTCCTGTCCGGGGAAGAAGGTCACATCCCTTCCGCTCTCGATGCAGGCTCTTGCGAGTTGTCCAAGCGTCACCCGCACCGTTTCTGCATAGACCATATAACGGCCCGGATGAAAATGCGGTGTCACCAGAAAATGTCTGATCCCCTGGCTGACCGCGGCATCGATCGCTTCCAGCGACTCTGTCATCGTCTGGGATCCGTCATCCACACCCGGCAGGATATGGCAATGAATATCCCAGATATCAGTTATCATCTCTGCACCCGCCACTCTTTTTTATAGGACCGAACCAGGCTTTCGTCAATACATAAAACAAATAAAATCCTGACATAAGTTATCATTCGGCACGTTCAGATACGCCAAAAAAGGATTCTGCGCGCCCAAACTTTGTGAATAAACTGTCAGAATATGGAGCTTTTATACAACGGCAAAGCTTATAGATCGTCCCAAGCTATTAAACCGCAAATACTATACCATAAATCCATCCTGTAAACAATATTCTATAGGCGAAAAACGTTGATTTTTTAAGGAATTATGAAGATTTCTATAAGCAGAACCATCGATGATGATCAAAGTTGACAATGTTTTTCATATTTTTTATCATATAAAGGCACAAACATGTATATACATCTATGGTTGGCAAAGACTGTTTTTAATTTTGCACTTCATCTCATTCCGGGGAGGGGATCTATATGAGAAAGGTATTTAAGCTGACCGGTGTCATTTTACTGGCGCTGTTGCTTCTATTAATCGGATTCTTTGGCCTGCTGTCTGCTGTGGAATACCGGCCGGCAGATGTTACAGAACTGGCACTGGAAGGGGGTGGAGCAAAAACACTGGCAGTGCCGGAGATGGCTGACGGCGGATCAGAAACGCTGGCCGGGTCGGAGGAGGCAGGAAGCGTAGCCAATAGCGGAGCAGAAATACTGACTGAGTCAGAAGGAGCCGAAAGTGCTTCTGACGATAAAGCAGAAACTCCGGATGCGGATGAATCTGACGCAGCAGCGGGCGATGGCGTTCCTTCTCAGAAACTCACAGTTCTCAGCTGGAACATCGGCTACAGTGGTCTGGGCAAAAATGCCGACTTTTTCATGGACGGCGGCAAGGGAATCCGAACCCAGACAAAAGAGCAGGTTCAGGAGAATCTGGAAGCATTTGCCTCGAAGCTGGAAGCCGAAAACCCGGACTTCGTTCTCCTGCAGGAGGTCGACCGGAATTCCACCCGCAGCTACCGGATTAACGGAGTGGATACCCTGTCTGCCCGGCTGCCGGATTATCAGACCGCCTTTGCGAACAATTTCAAGGTCCTGTTCCTTCCTTATCCCGTTCCGCCCATCGGCAAGGTGGATTCCGGCATCCTGACCCTGAGCAGGTATCAGGCGGAGCGAGCCAGCCGCATCCAGCTGCCCTGCCCCTTCTCCTGGCCTGTGCGCCTGGTGAACCTGAAGAGATGCCTTCTCGCCGAATATATCCCGATTGAGGGCAGTGATCGGCAGCTTGTCCTGGTAAACCTGCACCTGGAGGCCTACGACAGCGGCGAAGGCAAAATCGAGCAGACAAAAGTCCTGGCAAACTTCCTGGAAGAAGAATACAGCAAAGGAAACTATGTCATCGCCGGCGGCGACTTCAACCAGTCCTTCTCCGGAACGGACACCTCCATGTACCCGGTACAGGGGGAAGGCCTCTGGGAATGCGGCCTGCTGGAGGAAGAACAATTCCCGGAGGGCTGGCAGTTCTTTATGGACAACTCCGTTCCCAGCTGCAGGTCCCTCGACCGGCCTTATGATCCGGAGGATGAAAGCTTCCAGTATTACCTGATCGACGGTTTCATCGCATCGCCCAACGTCACCGCCTTGAGCGTAGAAACCCTGGATCTGGGCTTTGTCAACTCAGACCATAACCCGGTGAAGCTGACAGTGCAGCTGAATCCCTGAAGTGAAGGGTATTACCGAAGCTGACCACTGTAACGGAACGGAATCCGGGCTAAATCCCTGAGACAAAGGATTTCTGGACAAAGGTAGGATTTTCAAAACTGTATTATATTTGGAGCTATATTCCAGGAATGCGGGGGCGTTAGCCCCCGCATTCCCATCTTACAGCTATTATTACTTAGCCATCATTTCACAGCTATTTTTTAAGACTATTATCCATAGAGTCTCGCCACAGCTGCTTCATACTCCTGAGCCGTGCGGGATTTTCTGATCGCTTTCAATTCTTTCTCTTTTCCTTTAAACCAGCTGCCGTGATAGGTCCAGAGTCCCTTCATCTTGTCCACCACCTGCCTGGAATCCGGATAGATCTCAAGATATTCCCGGTACAGCCGTGTATGAAAGCGCATGGTCTCCTCTTCCGTCAGCTTCTCTCCTCCCTGCAATTCCCTGACCAGGGCAGGATTCCGGAGCAGACCGCGGCCGATCATGACCCGTTCCAGCTGTGGGAAACGTGTCATCAGCTCTTCCAGATCCTTTTCGATACAGAGATCACCGTTATAGCACACAGGATGGGCACTCTCCTCCAGCATCTTTCCGAAAGTCTCCAGATCAGGGGTATTTCCATAAAGATCTTTGGCCGTTCTGGGATGAATGATCAGAAGGCTGATGGGATAGCGATTGTAAACCTGTATCAGATCATCCGCCCGGAAAGCATCCATCGTGCCGATCCTCGTCTTTACCGTGAAACGGATAGTGTTCCTTTTTTGAGACAGATTTTCCGGTGCGCCCCCGCCGCATTCCTCCTGGCCGAACACTGTTTTTACCACGCCCCCGCAGCCCTTCTCACCGGATTTCCCGTCTGCGGACAAATCATATTCTCTCTCCAGGTTTTCAAAAAAAGCATCGAAGAAGCGGTCCAGAAGATCCGGATCCTTCAGAAAGCCGGCACCCTTTCCCCGTTTCGCCACGGTAGGCATCGAACATCCCAGATTAAAATTGATCTCCCGGTAGCCGTATCTGGCAATCTCCGCCACCGCCCAGGCAACCTGATCCGCCTTATTCCCCAGTACCTGCGGAATCGTCGGCACCTGCCGCGTATTCTCGGGAAGAATATCACGGATCTCCTTCTGCTTGAAATTCAAAGTCTGATGGGCAGCCAGAAAAGGGGTATAATATTGATCCGTGCCCGGAAAGAATTCATGATGTATGTGCCTGTAAAGCGCCGTTGTAAGCCCCTGCATCGGGGCATAATAGTATTCCATACGATTACCCGATCATCAAAAGCCTTGCCTAAAAAGCCAGGCAGGCTTATATAAATAACGCAAAAATTATCTTGGACAAAAAATTATAAAAAAGGCTTGCAGTTTCGAAAGCATGGTGTTATTATAATGAAGCTTGCTTCGGAAAGCAATTCCGAAAAGCAAAACTGAATAACGATGCGTGGCTCAGTTTGGTAGAGCGCTGCGTTCGGGACGCAGAGGCCGCTGGTTCAAATCCAGTCGCATCGATCAAAAAAGGAGTGCCATTAGGCACTCCTTTTTTGATCGATGCAAATGGTCTAAACCAGCGACCTTTAAAGGACCGAACGCACGCGTTCGAGGACGCACGTTAGAAACACTTGGCGAGCTCCGCGAGCCTTAGTGTTTCTTCGTCCGTAGGCCACGCAGTGGCCGGAGGTGAGGCTCGCTGGTCCTTTTGAGCGGTCTCTAGCGTAGCGAACGCAAGCGTTCGAGTTTTCATAGTGCTCCCTTCGGACAATTCTTCACGCACTCCATACACAGAATGCACTCTGTACCATTTTCTCTCTTTCTTGAATTATCCGTCACGTCAACATTCATCGGGCACACTTTTCTGCATTTCCCGCAGGAAACACATTTCTCTTTGTCGCACTTCACCCGCAGTAGCGCAAAGTAACTCATAGGCTTCAAAAACACGGTTACGGGACAGATATATTTGCAGAAGGCGCGGTTATCCTTAAATGCATATGCAAGGATGATTCCGACTGCATAATACAAAACATTGCCTATAATGAATGCCCAGAACATGATTCGCTCGAGATTCCCGACATGCGCCAGAAACAAAGCCGCCACGAAGATCAGGGACAAAACAAAGGTAATATAGCGGATCCATCCCAGTTTTTTCCTGGGCTGCGCCGGTACCTTATAGGGCAGGAAATCCAGCACCATCGCCGTCCAGCAGGCATAGCCGCACCAGCCCCGCCCGAAGATCAGGGGGCCGAATATCTTTGCCACTGCGTAATGGATCGTCGCGGCTTCGAAGACACCTGTAAAGAGATAATACCAGAAGCCTTCGATCTGCATATTTTCCCCGCAGATCAGACCAAGATAAATCAGCATATACAGGCCGACAAGCAGCTGGACGATGCGCCTGGCATGCCTGTATTCTCTGATATACAGGAAAATTCCCAGCGCGATGGAGCATCCGATATAACTGAAGTTAAATAGATAGAAGATATTGCCCTTGCTGAGCCACAGCGTTACAGCTACTGTCTCGAATATGGCCAGCATAAGTAAGGGGAAAGCATATTTCTTCACGATTTTTCTACTCCTATAGTCATCCGCATTTATATCTTTTTCAGAATTTGCGTAACTTATCTTTCGCTGCCTCTCTGTTAATAAATATAATCAGGCGCGCATCCGAGTTCAACATCAATATATTAAAAAGATGCCTGAAAACCCGCACAAGCAACGGATTCTCAGGCATCTTTTATCAGGATACGTATAAGTTTTATGTTACGTTCACAGACCTGCTTTTGGCCTTAGGCAGGTCGTGAAATGGGTAACCGTTATTCTTTCACGCTTCCGAGCGCGATTCCTGTTACGAAATATTTCTGCAGGAACGGATATACAATCAGGATCGGAACAGTCGCGATGACCGTGATTGCGCAGCGGATCGTGATCGGCGTGGTCTGTCCCAGAGTGTTGAGAGCTTCCGCGGTTGTCTTCGCGGCGTTCGCGCTCGCCTGGGTCGTTGCCAGCTTCATCTTCAGAAGGTACTGAAGGCTGTAGAGTTCTTTCTTGCCTCCGCAGTACAGATAGGTGTCAAACCAGCTGTTCCAGCTGCCGACCGCGACGAAAAGGGCGACAGTGGCAAGAACCGGTTTGCAGAGCGGGAAAATGATCTGCCAGAATACCCGGATATCTCCGGCGCCGTCGATTCTCGCTGATTCCACCAGTGCTTCCGGCAGGCTCGCGATATAGGTCCGGATGACGATCATGTTAAAACATGAGAACATGGTCGGGATGATGTAGACCAGGTAATTGTTGCTAAGATGCAGTGTTTTGGAAATCAGAAGGTAGTTCGGAATCAGTCCCGCATTCACGTACATGGTAAGGACCATGATGACGGTGATGAATCTTCTCAGAACAAATTCTTTTCTGGACAGGCAGTATGCCAGCATGCTGGTCCAGAAGAGGTTGAGAAGCGTGATCAGGACTGTCTTTGAGGCCGAGATCCAGGCTGCCTGGTAGACCGCTTTGTCCGACAGGATGGATTTGTAGCTCTCAAGACTGAATACCCTGGGCCAGAGGCCGATATTTCCTCTCAGCGCGTCGGTTCCTTCGTTGAAGGAATAGGCGACGGTGTTGAGCACCGGATACAGGGTAACAAACATAAGGAGGATCAGAAAGATCGCGTTTACCGCCGGAAATACTCTGTCATGGTGGATCCTGTTCGATTTTCCTTTAGCTGCTTTCATTTCTCTTTCCCCCTTTCTCAGATCAGTGTGCTCTCATTGAGCTTCTTCGCGATGGTGTTCGCGGCAAAGAGCAGGATGATCGCTACGATACTCTTGAACATGCCGGCAGCGGTTGCCACGCCGTACTGCTGCTTGGAAATACCGTATTTCAGGACGAAGATGTCGATGGTCTGGGATCTGTCCATGACCAGGGAGGAACCCAGCAGGTACTGGATCTCGAATCCGGCTTCCATCAGGTGGCCGATGTTCATGATCAGGAGAATCACGAAGGTCGATTTGATGCCGGGCAGTGTGATGTAGCGGATCTTGTTGAATCTTCCCGCGCCGTCGATGGCGGCAGCCTCATAGAGGCCCGGGTCGATGGCCGTCATGGCGGCAATGTAAATGATCGTGTTCCAGCCGACTTCCTTCCAGACATTGATGAAGCCGACCAGCCACCAGAAATATTTGCTCTCTCCCAGGAAGAACAGGGGCTCCTTGATGAGTCCGATGTTCATCAGCAGGTTGTTGATCGGGCCGTTGCTGGCGAAGATATTCTGGGCCATGCCGACGACGATGACCATACTGAGGAAATGGGGCAGGTAGGTGACTGTCTGGACGGTGCGCTTGAAGAAGGTGTTCATAACCTCGTTCAGGAGGATGGCCAGCACGATGGCGGCGACGGTTCCCAGAACCAGGTTGATGACGCTCATGGCCAGGGTATTCCGCACGCTGTTGAGGAAATCATCCCTTCCGAACAGCCACTTGAAATTCTTCAGGCCGACGAACTTGCTTCCCGTGATTCCCTGTTTGGGCTTATAGTCCTGAAAAGCCGTGATCCACCCCCACATGGGTCCGTAGTTGAAGATCAGGACGTAGATCAGCATCGGCAGCGACATGACAAGAAGCTGCCATTGTCTTCCGAGTTTACCAAAGAAGCTTTTCTTTTTCTTCGCTCCGGCGTAGGCAGTGCCGGCGGCCTCAGTCTTGCTCATGGATGCACCCCCGCAGATACAGAGGGGAGAGATCAAAGCTCTCTCCCCTCCTCAGGATTCATGAATGGATCATTCGTTTTCGAGAACCTTTGCTGCCTCAGCCTGTACGGCTTCCCACATATATTCTCCGAATACGGTGGCGGACGGAGTGATCTCCTCGACGAACTCATCCCAGAGGGCGTCGAACTCATCCGGCTCGCACATGATCAGTTCCGGAAGGTACTTGTCCTGGATATCCAGGAAGTCCTGATGGTCAACATCGACCGGCGTGTAGTCGATCTGCCATGCTTCGCCGTAAGGCGCCAGCTCGATCGGAGGATTTACGAAATCAGCGAATTTCTGATAGCCGTAATGCTCCAGGAATTCCTTGTCATAGTCGTTCATCTGGCCGAATACGATCTCAGGCTGGTTTGCCGGCTCCCAGCAGTTTCCTGCAAGCTCGCCGTCCATGATGTAGCCCTGCTTCTTCGGGCTGCTCTGGGTAAATGCTTCTGCCTTGTTGTGAAGCTTCCAGTTGTTGTTCAGGGTATTCTCATACTGCTCGGTGGTCATGACCAGGCGGCCGTTCTCGATGGAGTAATCCTCGCCCTCAACGCCCCAGTTGAAGAGCAGCTGCCATTCGTCGGACATCATCTCTTCCCACATGTTGACGATGCGCTCCGGGCACTCGCAGTTGACGGAGATACCGAAACCGCGGTTTACATTCGGAAGGGAGCCGTTTACATAGTGTTCTTCGATCTCTTTGCCGTCCACATATTCCGGATCATAGACAAGACCCAGGGCTACGTAGGTGTTCTTGTACATCTTCGCATCCTGAAGGGCGAAGGTGGCGGTGTTGAAATCCCATGTCTGGTCGAACATGCCAAGGACCGTGCCGCTGGAAAGAGCAGCAATGTACTGGTCATAGTTCATGACGAAGGTGTCCTTGCTGATCAGGCCCTTGTGGAACTCTTCGTTCAGCTTCTTGTAGTAGGGCTTCGCATAGGGCTTGTCGATGAAGGTTTCGGTATGGAAATCATCCGAATTCACATCAACCAGGACTTCGCCGTCGTTCGGGCGTCCCATCAGGTGCTGAACCGGGTTGATCAGGCAGAAATGACGCCAGTCTTCGCAGAGAATATCAAATCCGGTATAGGGAGTGCCGTTCTCATCTGTGGGGTTCGCTTCGATGAAGCTGTCCAGAAGATCGAAATACTCGTTCAGGGTATGGATCTGCGGATAACCCGCCCATTCCAGAACCTGCTTCTGGATGAAGAATGCGGGACCGTTGACGGAGTTGACGATCTGCTCGCCGTCTGCCAGGCCATAGTTCGGAATGATGTAAAGGGCATCGTTCCCATCCTCATCCTGTGTGATCAGTCTTGCTTTCTGCGGCTCGATGTGAGCCCACAGTCTCGGGGTCTTCTCCGGGCTTACATAGTCAAGAAGGTTGATCAGGGCTCCGTTCTGGATCAGAAGGTCCGCGCTGTTGCCGCCGTCAAAAAGATCCGGATAGTCTTCGCCGGCAATCATCATGCCGAGCTTCTCGTCAAGGTCGCCTGCCAGGAACTCGAATTCGAAGGATACGCCGAACTCGTCCTTGATCTTCTGATAGATCTTGTTGTCATCCGCCGGTTGGTCGCCCGGGTCGCCGCGGAAAACAGTCAGGGTAACCGGTTCTTCTGCCGCATCCTCTGCAAATGCAGTCATCATCGGGGCGGCTGTCAGAGCCAGAGCTAATGTCGCTGCCAGAATCTTCTTCATAAGTAGTCCCTCCTCTTATGGATTGGTGCGAGCGCAGACGCTCATCAGTGAATTACGAAAAAACCGTTTCTGTTTCATATTGCAACTCTCTGTTGAATTTATGGTATCATCTCATCCTTTCCGTGGCTTTTGAATACTTGCTGAACTTTTATAAATTATTGCTTCTGTTTGTTTTCAGAATTCGTTTTTTCGTCAATACTGTCAAGATTTATCTACCATTTTTGTCTATTCTGTACAGGCAAATTCGGATACTCTATCGAAAAACACATGTTTTTCATGTCCGAAACCGTTTTCTCTATAGCTATATTTAGAATGGAAATCGCAACAATTTGTTTCTTCAGAGTTACTATTCATCGTCATACATTGCCTGCGAAGCAGGAACTCCACACAAAGCCGCAGATAGAAGCATCGCAGATGCGTCATACGTGCAAAGCACGGATGATCTGCGGCTTTTTGTGGAGAGCCGTGAACAGACACAAAGAAAGAGCGCCTTGCGGCGCTCTCCCTCTGTGTTTCCTTATTCAATTATCTGTGTGCGCTTGTCCGGAATCAATAACTGATTCCCTGCGCAGATCTAGCGATGTACATCTTCGATCCGTTCACGATCTGATAAGCACGGATTCTGAACCTGACAGTCTTGTTTTTGATCGCCATTCCGCGGATGTTCGTAACTTTCAGCTTGTTATCAGCTGTGGGGATAACCTGCTTCCTTCCGTGAGATTTCACGATAACTTCATATCCGGATGCTCCCGGAACCGGCTTCCAGTGCAGAACCATCTTCCTGGCGTTGCGGTCGACGCTGGTCACATAAATGATCGGAGAAGACGGGTTGACCGGATACGGCGGAAGGTCCGGACCGGTTCCGATCCACTGCGCATACAGCGTAATTACGTCATGGCTTACAAAATCGACAGGATAGTTTCCAAGGTTGCAGGTTACTGCCTGGCCTGCGGAATAAACAGTGCCGCTACCGTCCGGATTGGTTGTCCAGTTCCGGAAAGTATAACCCGGTCTTGAGAAAGCAGCTCCTGAGGGCAGGGTCGCCGCCTTGCCTCCCGGAACGAGAAGTTCACCGATGGCTCCGCCTGTTGCCCCATTGCCATTGAAGACAAAGGTGATATCAGAAACATCCCAGCGGGCATAAAGACGGAGGGTGCCGCCTTTGGGGGTCGTGAGAACTTTGTCGCCGGCCCACACATCTGAATTCGGAGAAAGTGACCATGCTCTGAATCTGCAGCCCGGGGCAGTCGGATTATAATCATTGAGGAAACTGTTGTAAAGAAGATCGCCCGGCTGGAAAGAGGTCGAAATCAGTCCGATGTCCCTGCCGTATCCCTGTGAATCAAAATAGAAGTCGATTCCATCGCCGGCAAATGCGCTGAATGACATGATCAGAAGCATCAGCAGCAGCGCTCCTGCCGCAGCAAACCATTTGCAGAATCCTTTGCGTTTCATCATTGTTCTCCTTTCTTTTCCGTTCAGTCCGCCGGCTCTGCCGGCTGTTTTTCCGTTATCCGAAATAGTTGCCATTACTCTCTGATCATGATGTAATACCATGCAGGTACGGATACCGCGGGAAAGAATTCTGATCACCCTTTTATCATGCTGATAAATTCTTCAAGCGAAGAAGTCTCGCTTTCACCGGTATCTCTGTTGCGGAACGTAACGTTCCCGGCTTCGCTCTCCTTCTGTCCGAGAATCAGCATATACGGAACGTGCTCGACCTGCTGGGCTTCACGGATCTTATACCCGATCTTCTCATTTCTCTCATCCAGCTCAGCGCGGATTCCCTCATCCAGAAGCCTGTTCAGTACTCCGGTCGAATACTCCATATATTTCTCGGAAACCGGAAGGACCTTGACCTGGACAGGCGCAAGCCATACCGGGAAACGTCCCTTGGTTTCCTCGATGAGGTAAGCCATGAAACGGTCCAGAGAACCAAGGATCGCACGATGGATTACTACAGGCGTCTTCTCCGTTCCGTCCTGGTCCACATAGGTGAGATTGAACTTTGCCGGCAGGCAGAAATCCAGCTGACAGGTGGACAGCGTATACTCGGCTCCGACCGCAGGCTTCACGTTGACGTCCAGCTTCGGTCCGTAGAAAGCCGCCTCCCCGATCTCCTCGGTGTAGTCGATCTTCAGCTCGTTCAGAACCTGGCGCAGAGCATCCTCGGCGGTGTTCCACATCTCATCGTCATCATGGTATTTCTTCTTGTCGGCCGGATCGCGCAGCGACAGAACACAGCGGTAATCCGTGATATTGAAATCCTTATACGCGTCGAAGATCAGGTCGCATACGCAGGCGATCTCGGACTTGATCTGCTCGGGCGTCACAAACAGATGGGCGTCGTTCTGGCAGAAATGTCTGCCGCGCTCGATTCCCTTCAAGGTTCCGGACGACTCATAGCGGAAGTCATGGGCGATCTCGGCTATGCGCAGCGGAAGGTTCCTGTAGGATCTGGGCTGGTTGGCGTAGATCCGCATGTGATGCGGGCAGTTCATCGGCCTGAGGACATACTCCTCGCCCTCCATAACCATGGGCGGGAACATATTTTCCTTATAGTGCTCCCAGTGTCCGGAGGTCCTGTAAAGATCCACAGTGCCGACGCAGGGCGTCATAACATGCAGATATCCCAGACGGCGCTCCTTATCCTTGATGTAGTTCTCAAGGATCTGCCAGAGCACATAGCCCTTGGGCAGGAACATGGGAAGGCCCTTTCCTACCAGGTCGTCCGTCATGAACAGCTGCATCTCTTTTCCGATCCTGCGGTGGTCGCGGGCTCTCGCTTCTTCCTGTTCCTTCTCCCAGGCCTGCAGTTCTTCCGCATTGTGGAAGGCAACGCCGTTGATGCGGGTAAGCATCTTGTTCTCGCTGTTGTTCTTCCAGTAAGCGCCGGACTGTCCGGTGATCTTGAAGGCCTTCAGGGCTTTGGTATAGGTCAGGTGCGGGCCGACGCACATGTCGATGTAATCGCCCTGCTGGTAGAAGGTGATCCGGGCGTCGGCATCCAGATCTCCGATGTGCTCTACCTTGTAGACCTCGCCTCTGCTCTCCATCAGCCTGATCGCCTCGTCGCGCGGAAGCTCGTAGGTTTTGATGGGAAGGTTCTCTTTCGTGATCTTCGCCATCTCCGCCTCGATCGCTGCCAGATCCTCATCCGAGAGTTTTTCCTCTCCGAGATCTACATCGTAATAGAATCCGCGCTCTGTAGCCGGACCGTAAGCGAACTTTGCCTGAGGATGAAGGCGCAGGATGGCCTGAGCCATGATATGCGCCGCCGTATGCCTTATAACGTGTGATTCTTCTTCGGGAGCCAGAGTCCTGACTTCGCCGTTGTTGTATAATGCTTTCATCTCAATCTATGTCCTCCAGTTTGCGATTTGAAGATATCATACCGCAAAAAAACGAATCTGAACAGTCTGTATTTTCAGCTCCTACAGCTTACTCAGCTCTTCATCAAAGAGTTTCACGACAGAATCCTCCACCTTGGCCCACAGTCTGCTGATTTCCCGGACCGAGAGGTGCCTGGCCTGGTCCGGGAAGAGGCTGATCCCGATCCCGTGCTTTTCAAGGAAGGCCCTGGCTTCCGGCCGGCCGAACACTTCCATGATCGGCGTATCCGCGTTCAGTACTTTCCTCAGAGGCTCCGCTGTCTCATAGCAGAACTCATAGCTGCCCGCTTCAAGCTCCACTCTGCCGTCTCTGATTTCAAGCCCGTATTTCCGGGCACACTCCTTCAGGATGGCTTCATCCGCCGCCGGCAGGGTCAGCGCAGCACTGCAGCCGAAGGGAACGACGGCGTGCACCCGGATATGCCGGGGATCCAGGATCTCCCAGCCGCTCTCCCATTTTCCTGCGGGAGAGTCGTAAGAAGCGTCGATCTTATGAAGCCTCCAGTCGACCTGCGGGGCCAGATTCATCTTGCGGGATCCCGGGATTTCCCGGTCCGCACACAGACCTGCCGCCCGCTCGTAAATCCACTGCACGATGGATCCGTAGGAATAATGGTTGAAGGAGTTCATGCCGGTCGAGGAAATGCTCCCGTCCGCCAGCAGGGAATTCCACCTCTCCCAGATGGTCGTCGCGCCAAGACGGATCTCGTAGATCCAGCCCGGATACTCTTCATTGAAGAGGAGGTTATAAGCCAGATCGCTTCGTCCGATGGCGGTCAGTTCCTCAGCAAGGATCGGAAGGCCGATAAAGCCGGTCCTGAGCAGCCCCCTGTTTTCTTTCAGGAGCGCGACCAGGCGTTCCGCACATCTTGCGGGATCCGGTCCAAGATGATGCCTCAGGGACAGCAGGTTTCCTGTCTGTGTATCCGCAACGCACCTGCCGTTTGCGGAATAATATTCAGCCACAATATCGGCACGGATCTTCGCCGCCCGTGCAGAGTATTCCTTTTCTTCCGCAGTTTTGCCCAGCACAGCCGCAGCCTTTGCCACAAGCTCCGTGCTGTACATGTAATAGACCGCCGCAACGAAAGCGTCCTCGGTTCCGCCTTTTACGCCGTCCATGCCCCCGACGCCGTCAAGAGCGAGCCAGTCGCCGTAATGGAAACGATACCACCAGCCGTGATTGTCCCCGTCAACAGAGGCAATATAGTCCACCCAGTCCTTCATGCTCCGGAACTGTTCGGCCAGAATCTCCTGATCCCCGTAGGTTTCATACAGATGCCAGGGAATGATCGTTGCTGCGTCGCCCCAGGCGCAGGCACAGCTGTCCAGCCCGAAGGAGGGAATCACATCCGGAACCATTCCGCCCGCCCACGCCTGCTCACAGGACATATCATGCAGGAATTTGCGGTAAAATGCGTAGGTGTCCGCCATCAGAATGGCGGTAGGCGAGAAGACCTGGGCGTCCCCCGTCCAACCCATCCGCTCGTCCCTCTGGGGGCAGTCGGTCGGCATGTCGATGAAGTTGTCCTTCATGCTCCATTCCGTGTTCAGGATCAGGCGGTCGATCAGCTCATTTCCAGTCTTTACGCGGCCGGTCCGAGACATTTTGCTGGTAAGGGCAAGGCCTGTGAAATCACTCTTTTTCAGATCATCGATCCCTTCCACCTTCATATAGCGGTATCCGTAGAAGGTGAATTTCGGCTCTACAACGGTCTCTTCCCCGCCGGAAATATAGATGTATTCCGCTTTTGCGGTCCTCAGGTTTTCATTGTAGAAATTCCCCTGCTGCAGGATCTCTCCTGCCTGCAGGCGGATCTTCGTGCCTGCGGGCTCATGAACACGGAGCCGGAAGACGCCTGCGATATTCTGTCCGAGATCAAAGACTTTCTCGCCCGCGGGCGTAGTGATCAGTTCTATAGGCGCAAATTCCCCGCATACTGTCACAGGCAGCGAATACCGGGCCGTCAGCTTTCCTTTCGGAGGCTCGCAGAGCTTCGCCGGCTCAGGAACTGCTTCCGGCAGGGAATCATCCCTGTGTTCGCCGTCATAGATATTGGAGAAGGTGATATTCCCTCTTGTCAGGGTCCAGCTCTCATCCGTGCCGATATAACGCACGCTGCCGTCCTCATAGACGCAGCGGATCTCCGCGATCAGCTTGCTGCTGTCCCCGTAATACCCTTTTCCGGTCAGATCATTGAAGCCGAATCTTCCGGCGTACCAGCCGTCGCCCAGCTCCACGCTCAGAAGGCCGCCCTCCTTAAGTTCCTGCGTCAAATCATAAGTCTGGTACTGCAGCCAGGTATTATAGTCATTGCAGTAGGGGGTCAGATACTCTTCCCCGATCTTCCTGCCGTTCAGCCGCGCTTCATAGAGGCCAAGCCCGCAGATATAGAGCCGGGCGCTTTGAAGCTGCTTCTGCCCTTCGATCATTTTCGAATAAATGGGGCTGCGGCCGGATTTTCCGCAGCCGATCCAGGACGCGTGCCATTCTTCGTCCATCTTAGAGGTCTCAAAGAACTGCAGCTCCGAAGCTGCTTCCTCATCCGCGTCTGACCGGACCTGAACCTGCCAGTAATAGCGGGTGCAGGGAATGAGTTCCACCGGAACCTTCATACAGAGGGAATCCGCCTCCTCTGTCCAGCCGGTGTCAGCCAGGGGGTCCTTCAGGTCCGGACTGAGGGAAATCAGAATTCTGGCCTCTTTCTGTCTTTTCCCCTTCGCGTCCTCCACCTTCCAGGAGAAACGGGTGCCGCTCATCTCATATCCAAGCGGATTTTCAAGATGATTCACTCTGCATTCTGTGATTTTCATAGGGAAAACCTCCGCTAATATTTATCCTTGCCTCTCTGCCGCAAAACGCCGTTAATGAAAGTATGGTCACTTCCGCAGAAAATCCTCTCTCTTCGGGTGGAAGACGTCCACCAGTTTCCCCGCCTCAAGGCAGGTCACGCCGTGCTCCGCGTTCGGCGGCATATAGACGCTGTCGCCCTTATTCACTGTCTTTGTCTCCCCGTCGATGGTGAAGGAAAAGCTTCCCTCCGCCACATAAGTGATCTGCTCATGGGGATGATGGTGAAAATTTCCCTTTGCCCCCTTCTCGAAGCTGATCTCGCACATCATCATTTCATCCGACCAGCTGAGGACTCTGCGCACCACGCCCGGTTCACAGGGCGTTACGATTGCATCCGCGTTATATCCAAACATACTCCTGTCCTTTCTTCCTTCTGCTGTATTGTACTTCTTCCATAGATGCTTTCATCATGGCGCCTCTTCCATAAATGTTTTTACTCGGTTCTTCCTTAATCAGCCGATTCCACCATCAGCAGCTGGCCTTCTGTAAATTCTACGATCCCGGTCTTTGCATCCAGTTCATTCGACACGCCCAGACTCCCGGATGTCCCCAGCTCATAATGATCCAGGCCGTAATGAAATCCCCTGAGGCTGAGTCCCTTCACTTTCCCGCCCCAGGCGAAGAAGGAAAGATATTTTCCCCACTGGCTGTCACGGTCGATGGCAAAGCTCTCTCTGTGCAGTGTAATCCGGTTGTGCTTATCTACAATTATGCCGGTTCCGCCCCTGTCGGCGATCAGTTCCAGCAGCTGGAGATTGCCCAGCACATGGTCAATGCGGGATCCGGTTCCGCCCAGAATTATAATCTCTGTCCGCCCCATTTCCAGGGCGGCGGTTACGGCGATCTCCGTGTCGGTATAATCTTTCTCCGGCTGATATCTTCGGATCTGCGCTCCCGGATGATCGGATCGATATCTTTCGATAAATCCGGGCGGTGAAGAATCAAAATCTCCGACAATCAGATCTGCGGAAATACCGTGTGCTTCCAGGAACTTCAGGCCCCGGTCTGCCGCTATCAAAAATGGCTTCCGGGAAAGAAAACGGAGGGCAAGATCTTCATCGATATTGCCCCCGCTGATTATGACTGCTCTTTGCATAGATTTCCCTGTTCCCTGCCTGTAAATATTCATGACTCTGCATGCCGCATACTTCAGGCTTCCCTTATGGCTGCACAGTGTCTGAATCAGGCCTCATATTCCTGCAGAATCGCCTGCAGCTGCCCTGCTTTTCCGGCAACATCCCCGCCAAATACCGCGGAACCGGCTACACAGACATTCGCGCCAGCATCGAGAACGGAACGGATCGTATGTTCCTTGATTCCGCCGTCGACTTCGATATCGGTCCGGAGTCCTTTCCTGTTCAGGATCTCTCTCAGTTCCCGGATCTTGCCGAGCGTGGCCGGGATCAGTTGCTGTCCGCCGAAGCCCGGGTTCACGGTCATGAGCAGGATCATGTCCGCCTTGTCATAGACGTAATCCAGAACGCTGAGCGGCGTTGCCGGATTCAGGGCGACGCCCGACCGAACGCCTGCCTCATGGATCTGGGCAAGGACACGGTCCAGATGCGTGCAGGCTTCGGCGTGTACCGTGATGCCGTCCGCTCCGGCCCTGGCAAAGTCTGAAATATAGCGGCCCGGATTCTGGACCATCAGATGCACGTCAAAAAAGAGTTTCGTGCACGGACGGATGGATTCGATGACAGGCTGTCCGAAAGAAATGCTGGGGACAAACATGCCGTCCATTACGTCAATATGCAGATATCTGGCGCCGGCTGCTTCCACAGTTCTGATATCTTCTTCCAGGTGTCTGAAATCCGCCGACAGAATCGATGGGGCAAGGATATACATGGAATTTCCTCCTTTTCATCCGGAACGCCTCAGCGTTCCTGCTGCCGCGCCGCCTGTCCGGCGGACAGGTGCTCAGCATCAATCAGGGTATGGCGAATCACACGCCTGGTGCGCAGGCAAATGGTCACCTCGCATTCTTCGCCCAGATGGCGAATTTTCCCTGCATGCTTCTGCTTTTCTGTTAATATCGCTTAACGTCTTTCAGTTCCTGCACCAGCTGTACATAGCTGTCATATCTGGCGCGGCTGATCTCTTCTCTTTCAAGGGCGTCTTTCACGCCGCAGACCGGCTCGGACATATGCATGCAGCCCTGAAATTTGCACGCAGGCTCAAACCGGGTAAATTCCGGAAAACAGTCCTTCACCTCTTCCGGGAGCATGTCATCCAGATACAGGCTGGAGAAGCCCGGCGTATCGAGGAAAAAGGAATCCTCCCCCATCGCGAACAGTTCCGCGTGGCGGGTTGTCTGCTTTCCGCGCTCCGTCTTCCGGGATACTTCCCCGACTTCCATGTCCGCCCCGGGACAGAGGAGATTGGTCAGCGTTGATTTGCCGACGCCGCTGGGACCGGCAAGGACCGTGGTCTTCCCTTTCATAAGGGCGCGAATCTCGTCGACGCCCTCCCCGTTGAGGATACTGGCGGTGATCACCTGGCAGCCGCAGTTTCTGTAGATCCCGGCAAGCTTCTCCGTAAAGCGGTCATCCACAAGATCTTTCTTGTTGAAGCAGATTACAGAAGGCACCCCGCTCCGTTTCATGAGGATCAGGAAGCGGTCGATCAGCGAGAGATTCGGATCGGGGGAGGCCAGCGCGCAAACGATCAGCGCCTGGTCCACATTTGCGACAGGGGGCCGGATCAGAGAATTGCGCCGTTTTCTGATCTGGTCCACATTTCCCTCCAGATCAACCGGATCCGTGATGCTGAATACCGCGTCGTCGCCGACCAGGGGACTGAACTTCACCTTGCGGAAGATTCCTCTCGCGCGGCACTGATATATGATCCCGTCCTCGTGGCAGTATACATAGTAGAATCCTGCCACTGCCTTAATAATCTTCCCTGTCATCCGTCACCTGCAGACTATACACTCATTGTTTCCGGAATTCAGGAACGCCGCCGGCTTCCTGCCGCGATGCTGCGTCCTGATTTTATTACTGTTTCTGGAACACGATCCCCTTATAACTCGTCGTTGTCTTTACGTTCCCGTTGTCATCCAGTACATAGACGTAAGCCATGCCTTCTGAAACGCCCGGCTCGCCCTCGACCCTGAGGACATAGGGGAAGGTCGTCCTTCCTTCGAACACGGTGCGGATCGTATCGTTCTGCGCCAGAGTAATGCGGACAGTCTCTCCCGCGTAGCCGCTGGGCTCGGAAAGCTGGGCGTTGCATACCCAGGTTTCTTCCTGCGGAACTGCCTGCGGGCCGCCGGCCAGTCCTTCCTCGACGCTGATGTTGGTGCTCGTATTCAGAGAAGGATTGATCACGATCGGATTCTCCGGTCCCGTGGACACAGTGATGGTGATCGTGCTTCCCGTCTGTACCGAAGTCCCCTCCTTGATGTCCTGCCGGATGACAAGGCCTTCCTGGACCGTATTGCTCGGTTCACTGGCGACATAGACAAAGAGATTGTAATTGTTCAGCATCGTGAGCGCGTCATCCCTGTACTTGCCTTCCACATTCGGAACGATTACGCTCTGTGTATCTTCTCCCTGGCTGATATAGAGAGTGACCGTATCGCCCTCATGGACAGTGGAGCCGGAACCGGGGTTGGTCGTGATGACGCTCCCCGCGTCATATTCATTGCTGAATCTGGTATTGTCAACGGATACATGCAGGCCGAGGCTCGCCAGTGCTTCGGTGGCCGCGCCTTCTGATTTTCCTGTAAGATCCGGTACGGTAAGCTCCTGCCCCTTGCTGAGGATATAGCCTACCGTAGTATTTTTCTTTACTCTCGTATCAGGCTCCACATCCTGGCTGACTACCTGCCCCATGGAATACTGGGCGGAATTCGTCTCGCCCAGATAACGGTAGCCGAGGCTCAGTTCCTTAAGCGAACGCTGGGCTTCCTCCTCCGTCATGCCGCGGATATTCGGAACGCTGACCAGATCGCCGGTCAGATCCAGGACAATCGTGTTGGTTTCATTTTCGCCGGGTCTTCCCGGCCTGCCGTTCTGGATAATATCCACCGTATGGAAGATCAGGTACAGAATCAGTCCTCCGACAAGGAGGGCCGCCAGAACCGAAAAGACTGTAATCAGCTTTTCTGTTCTTCCGTCCCGGTCTTTTCTTCTCTGAAGCCGGGATCTCTTCCCGGAGACGTCGTCCTCGTCCTCATAACGGTCGTCAAAGGAGGGATCAAAATCATCCTCATAAAAATCGTCGTCATAACGGTCATCATCTTCATAAACACCGTCATGGTGCAGGTCGTCATATCCGCCGTTATAGCGTCCGTCATAATCGTCGACGTCTTCATTTTCCGGCGGATAATTCATGCGGTCCGTATAGGAGCCGGAGAACAGGCCCGCAGCGGATCTTCTGCGGTTGATCTCCTCCAGGTCCTCTTTTGAGTAGCGGTGTGTTGCCGCCCCTGCATCCTCCATCCCGATCCGGACAAAATCCCCGTTCGGATTGATCAGGGATTCTTTCAGGTCGCGGATCAGGAGCGACATGTTCTGGTAGCGCCTGTCCGGATTTTTCTGCGTACATTTCAGGATGATCTGCTCAATGGCCCGCGGAAGATCCGGGATTGCCGCCTTCGGGGAAACGATTTCTTCCTGAAGGTGCTTCAAAGCGACCTCAACCGTGGAATCCCCGTCAAACGGGACTTTCCCCGTCAGCATCTCATACATGGTGATGCCCAGGGAATAAATGTCGCTCCTTGCGTCCGAAAATCCGCCCCTGGACTGCTCCGGCGCGCTGTAATGGACCGACCCCATGACGTTGGAATTGATCGTGTCGCTGGTCGCCGCCCGCGCGATGCCGAAGTCCGCCACCTTCGCAGTTCCGTCCGTGGAGATGATAATGTTCTGCGGTTTTACGTCCCTGTGGATAATGCCATTGTTATGCGCAGCCTCAAGTCCGGCCGCAACCTGCAGCGAAATGCCCACGGCTTCCCTGACGGACAGTCTTCCCCGGTTCTGGATATACAGCTTCAGCGTGATGCCCTCTACCAGCTCCATCACGATAAAGTAGTTCCCGTTTTCCTCGCCGACGTCGAATACATTGACGATATTCGGGTGCGCCAGACCGGCCGCGGCCTGCGCTTCCACCCGGAATTTGGACACAAATTCCCTGTCTCCCCGGAATTCCGCTTTCAGAACCTTGATCGCGACATACCGGTTCAGCTTATGGTCCCGCGCCTTGTACACGTCGGACATCCCGCCGGATCCTATGCAATTGATTATCTCATATCTGTTTTGTAGAAAATCGCCTGCATTAAACATACATATTCCCTGCTGCTTTATCGGCACTGGTAAATGCCGTCAAAAATGATATCTGCTTCGCTCGTTTTACGGCTTCGCAAGGACGACCGAAATGTTATCCGTCCCGCCTGCCCTGTTCGCCGCCTCAATCAGGCGCTGTCCCGCGCTGTGCAGGTCCGCCTCGCGGCGCACGATCCGGAAGATCTGCTCGTCCTCGACCATATTGCTGAGGCCGTCCGAACATAACAGCAGGATGTCTCCCGGGTTCAGGGCTACGTCGAAGAAATCAATCTCCGGTACGCCCTCCTCGCCGATCGCCCTGGTAATGATATTCTTTTTCGGATGATTGCGCGCCTGATCGGCCCGGATTCTGCCGGCCCGGACCATCTCCTCCACAAGAGAGTGATCGTGCGTGATCTGCTCAATCCGCTCATCGTCGATCAGGTAAAGTCTGCTGTCGCCCACATTCGCGATATAGAGACAGCCTTCGTCAACCGTGGCGGCTACGACCGTCGTCCCCATCCCTTCCAGGTCCGGGGTAGAGCGCGCTTTTTCGCAAACCACCTCGTTGGCACTGCGGATGGCTTCCGCGAGGATCCTGACCGGTCCTTCCTGCTTTGAATTGCTGATGGTATCGATCATGGTCTCCACGCACAGTCTGGAAGCGATGTCCCCCGCGGCGTGTCCGCCCATTCCGTCCGCCACGATCCACAGACAGCTCAGAGCTCCTACCATCTGGTCGGATGCGTAGACAAAATCCTGATTATTATTCCGTTTTAATCCCACATCCGTCTGGCAGTAAGATTCCATTCCGACTCCCGTATCCGTGCTTCTGAAAACCCGTATATCCTTCTTTCAAATTTCCGGCGTCTGTCCTCCAGCTCCTTCCGCGGCTGCATTTTCATTCAGATAACTGCGCCTCAGCTGCCCGCAGGCACCGGAAATATCCCGTCCCATTTCTCTTCTAATAGTAACATTTATCCCACTTTTTTCAAGTTGATCTTTGAACGCCTCTACCTCCCTGCGGTCCGGCTGCCGGAAGGACCGCTCCTCCACCGGATTCACCGGAATCAGATTGATATGGCAGTTCATACCCCTCAGAAGGGTTTTCAGCCGGTCCGCATCGGCAGAGGAGGTATTGACTCCCTGCACGCAGCTGTACTCAAAGGTAATTCTTCGCCCCGTCCTGGAGAAATAACAGCGCATCGCGTCCAGCACTTCCCCGAGCTCATACTTTTTCGCGACGGGCATCAGGATCTCCCGCTCCTTCTGGGAGGAAGCGTGCAGTGACAGGGCCAGCGTGACGGGCAGGCCTTCCTCCGCAAAACGCCGGATCTCGGGCACAAGACCGCAGGTGCTGACCGTGATATTACGGAGGGAGAGATTCTCTCCTTTCTCATCCCCGATCAGGCGCAGAAAGCGGACCAGTTCTTCGTAATTGTCAAATGGCTCTCCGCTCCCCATGACCACCACATGGGATACGCGCTCCTTCTGGATGCGCTGGATCTCCGTCACCTGGCTGAGCATCTCGGCGGCGGTCAGGTTGCGGACCCTGCCACCGATGGTGGAGGCGCAGAAGCGGCAGCCCATCCGGCAGCCGACCTGGGAAGAAATGCAGACCGAGACGCCGTAGCTGTAGCGCATCATTACCGATTCGATTATGTTTCCGTCCGACAGCGCAAACAGATACTTTTTCGTTCCGTCAGTCTGCGATGTGAGAACCTGCACCGGCCTGAGAACCGTGATTCTGCTGACGCTCCCGAGCTTGTCCCTGAGCGCTTTCGAGAGATTGGTCATCCCGTCAAAAGAGCGGACCCCTTTCACATGGAGCCAGTCGTAAACCTGTTTTGCGCGGAAACTCTTCTCTCCCAGTACGGCGAGAAAATCCGCAAGCTCTCCCTGCGTCATGCAGAGAAGATCCGGCAGTTCCTCTGCAGTCATATTCGTATGATTCTGAGAACTGCAATCCGAATAAGAAGGGGACGGTACTCCCTCAGCCATATTCGTATGATTCCGGGAACTGCAGTCCGGATGATCAGAAGAACGCGCGCGCTCAGATGCAGCCGAAATGCCGGATTGCCGGAGAGGTTCGGTTTCAGTTTGGATATCCGTCATCTTGCACTCCTTGGGCGGAAGTTTATTCTGTACTTCTCTTCAGGCGGGCCATGAAAAAGCCGTCGCTGTCATGCACGCCGGGAAGCAGCTGCAGATAGCCGCCGGCCGTGGTGCGGCTCCGGAGTTCCTCCGGCAGGTAAGGATCGATGGATTCCAGGGAAAACGGATAATTTTCCAGGAAATACTTCAGGTTCATCTGGTTCTCGTCGACCCCGATCGTGCAGGTTGAAAAGATCAGCACGCCGCCCGGCTTCACATAGTTCTGGGAAACGCCCAGGATCCGCCTCTGGATCCGGACGAGTTCCTCCTGGCGGGTCGGATTCATCTTGTATTTGATGTCCTGCTTTTTCCCGATTACGCCCAGCCCGGAGCAGGGCACGTCGCAGAGGACGATGTCCGCCTTGTGAAAAGACTTCTGGTCGAACTCAGTCGCGTCTTTGATCGCCGCCTGCATATTGATGATGTTCAGACGGTCGATATTTTCCTCCATCCGCTCCACCTTGTGCTCCGAGATATCCCTGGCCTCCACATAGCCGCTCCCCTTGAGCCGGTCCGCAAGATGAAGGCTTTTTCCGCCCGGGGCAGCGCAGACGTCGATGCAGTAGTCTCCCCAGTTTGGAGCAGCGATCTCGCACACGAGCATCGAGCTGACGTCCTGGACATAGATCCAGCCCTCACGGAAGGCTGTCAGAGCCTGCAGATAGTTATAGCCGGAAATCTTGAGCGCGTAGTCCAGATAAGGATGCTGCTCCACCGTCACGCCCTCAGACGCAAGCGAGGAAATGATCTCTTCCCTGGAAGCGTTCTGCGTGCGGATCCGGACGGTGGTCGGACGTTCGGTCTGGAAGGAGGCGCAGATTTTCTCCACGTCCCCGAAGCCGAACTGGTCGATCCAGCTTTTCAGAATCCACTGCGGCATCGAATAGCGGATCGACAGATATTCCAGCGGATTGTCCTCCGCCTTCGGATAGCTCACCTCATCCATCCCGCGGGCCGCGGCGCGGAGTACGCCGTTTACAAAGCCTTTCAGATTGTAGAAGCCGTGCTTCTGGGCGATCCGGACGGCTTCATTGACAACGGCCCGGTCCGGAACACTGTCCATGAATTTGAGCTGGTAAATGCTCATCCGGAGAATGTTGCGGATCACAGGCTTCATGTTGTAGATCGGAACCTTTGAAAAGCACTCAATGATATAGTCGATCTGAATGAGATTTTCCAGGGTTCCCTCAGTCACCCTGGACAGGAATGCCCGGTCACGCTTGTCCAGATACTGGTATTTCTCCAGTGTCTGCGCCAGCGTAACGTGACTGTAGGCCTCGCCTTCCGTCACCTCCATGAGCATTCCAAGTATGATCTCTCTCAGATTCACAGAATATGCCACGTCTCTCTCCTTTGCGCCCGCGATTTATCTTCGCGCTGCTTTCTTAATGGTCAGTCTCTCCGCCGGTTGTTTGAAAGAATCACAAGTCTCAGCAGCTGCAGGGCACTCGCCGCGAGGGCGGCCACATAGGTCAGGGCTGCCGCGTTCAGTACCTTCCGGCCATCCTTAAGTTCCTCCGGAGGCAGTATATTCTGCTGTTCCAGAATCTTAAGCGCCCGGCTCGAAGCGTCAAATTCGACCGGCAGCGTCACCAGCTGGAACAGAACCGCCAGCGAGAACAGAATGATTCCCGCCGTCATCAGAGGCTGGAAGGAAAAAATCAGGCCTGCGACAAAGATCGGCCAGGCAAAGCTCGATCCGAACTGGGCCGCGGGAACCAGCGTGCTTCTGAGAACCAGCGGTCTGTAAGTCCTCTGATCCTGGACCGCGTGCCCGCATTCGTGGGCGGCTACGCAGATCGCCGCCACAGAACCGTTGTTGAAGGTGGAATCTGACAGGCGCAGCACCTTGCTCCGGGGATCGTAATGATCCGTAAGGCTGCCGTTGATGTGCTCAATCGCTACATTTCCAAGGCCCTGGCTGTCCAGGATATATCTGGCCGCCCTTGCGCCTGTTAAGCCGCTCACGCTCCGGCCCTTGCTGTACTGGGCAAATGTACTCTTCACTCTGGCGGACGCCAGAAGCGTCAGGATCAGGCCGGCGATCGCCAGCAGATAGGTCCAGTCAAAATACATCCCGCGAAATCCCCGGGATCCGTAATAAATTCCGCTTGTCAGAAATGACAATTGTGACACCTCCTCCATTTATCTGATGATTCCTGCAGCACTGCAGCCTGCCTGCAGACTGCAGACGCGTATACAGGTCTGCTGCATCCTTCATCCGGGAAGGCCGCTTTTGGCGTTCTTTCCTGCCCCGGCAGATCGCTATGCAGGCAAGATCGGTTATTTTCAGCTTTGCTGCTTATCTTCTTTCCCCAGTAATTCGCCTTCCGTCTGCCGGTAGCCGCGCAGAAATGCGTCAACCGCCATGCGTTTCTTCCCCTCCGGCTGAATCTCGAGAACAGACAGGATACCGTCTCCGGTCTGCACCTGGAGGGCATCTTTTGTCACGCGCACGATCGTTCCGGGGGCGCCGGCTTCTGCGCCGGCAGAATCCGTACCGTACGCTTCCGGCTCAGCGGATTTTTCAGCGCCATTATCGGCGGCATCTTCTCCCGCGCCGATTACTTCCGCTTTCCAGATCTTCAGCATCTTCCCGTGCTCATAAGTATAGCTGCCGGGCCAGGGATCCAGGCCCCGGATCATGCGCTCGATCTGCACGGCCGGAAGACTCCAGTCGATGAGGCCGGACTTTCTGTCCAGCATCTTCGCGTAGGGCGTACTGCTCTGTTCCGGCTGCGGCGTATAGACTGCCTCTCCCGCTTCGATCAGGCGCATTGTTTTAATGATCTCTTCAGCTCCGGTTACCATCATCTTGTCGAAAAGACTTCCGCCCGTTTCATCCTCCGCGATCGGAACAGTCTTCTGCGTGATGATATCTCCCGTGTCCAGTCCCGGATCCATCCGCATGATCGTCACGCCGGTTTCCCTGTCTCCGTTCATGATGGCCCACTGGATCGGAGCCGCGCCTCTCCAGGCCGGGAGCAGGGACGCGTGTACGTTCAGGCAGCCGAAACGCGGAATGTCCAGGATGCTCTTCGGAATAATCTGTCCGAAGGCGGCGACGACGATAAAGTCAGGCGCGAGATCTCTCAGGATCTGCACATTTTCTTCCGTCCGGATCTTCGCAGGCTGGTAAACCGGGATCTTGTGCTGAAGAGCCAGTTCCTTCACCGGAGGCGCCTGAAGCACAGCTTTTCTTCCCTTCGGCTTGTCCGGCTGGGAGAATACGGCGGTCACTTCATATTCCGAATCCAGAAGGGCCTGCAGGATGCCGGCGGCAAAGTCCGGCGTTCCCATAAAGACAGTTTTCATCAGCTCTCACCTTCTTCTGCGGCCTCTTCCTCTTCCGCTTCTTCCTCAGTGGTATCGTACAGTTCACCCTCGACCTTTGAGGTATACATAACCCCGTCCAGATGATCCAGCTCGTGGCAGAGCGCCCTGGCAAGGAGCTCCTCCCCTTCGACCTCGACCGGCTGCATATCCGCGTCCACCGCGCGCACCACAACATGATTGGGCCTTGTCACCTGCCCAGCTTTTCCGGGAACGGAAAGGCATCCCTCCGCCCCGGTCTGCTCTCCGTCCTGGGCGGTGATTACCGGATTGACGAGGACGATCGGGCCTTCTCCCACGTCGATCACGACGATTCTCCTGAGGACCCCGACCTGCGGAGCGGCAAGACCTACGCCTTCCGCATCGTACATCGTCTCAAGCATATCATTGACAAGCTCCTTCAGACGGGGCGTCATCTCCTTTACCTCACGGCATTTCCTGGTGAGAACCTCATCCCCCTCTGTGCGAATATTTCTCAGTGCCATTTCTCTTCCGTCCTCTCTGTTACATAAATCTTTCTTTTATTTGCTGCTTCAAAAGTCTGGTCGGTGAATCATCTTATTGATTGATATCGAACTGAATCTCCACAGAGGAAAACCCTTCGTTCGCTTCAATATATCGTTCCAGGCGTCTTCTCGCCTCCCTGAGAAGCTCCTCCGAGCCGCTGCGAAGGTAAAGAACCATCCGCCAGATATCATTTATCTTAGCCACATTTTCATCCGCGGGGCCCAGGATTGCGGCGCCCGTCCGCTTCAGGATCTTCTCGAGAAACAGGCGCAGGTACTGCGCGGCCGTTTCCAGATGCTGCCGGTCGGCGCAGCTGCAGTGGATGGCAACCAGAGAACCCGCCGGCGGGTAGAGGGCCATCGAGCGGAAGGCCATTTCCTGCCTGTAAAATTCCTCATAATCCTGCCTGGCCGCGCACTGGACGGCGTAATGATCCGGAGCGTAAGTCTGGATCAGGACGCAGCCGCTTTTGGAAGAACGGCCCGCCCGGCCTGCAGCCTGCGTGAGCAGCTGGAAGGTTCTCTCCGCCGCCCGGTAATCCGGGATATTCAGGGAAAGATCCGCCAGCAGGATCCCGACCAGGGTCACATCCGGAAAATCATGTCCCTTGACGATCATCTGGGTCCCGATCAGGATATCTGCCTCATGGGAGGCAAATGCGGACAGAATCTTCAGCTGGGCGTCTTTCGCGGTCGTCGTATCTCTGTCCATGCGCAGCACCCGGGCCTGCGGGAAGAGCCTTGTCACCTCTTCCTCCACCTGTTCGGTCCCGGCCCGGAAAGTCCTGAGATAGATGCTTCCGCACTCCGGGCACCTGTCCGGCATGGGCGTCTCATATCCGCAGTAATGGCAGGCAAGCCTGCCGCTTGCATGCAGGGTAAGGGAAACGTCGCAGTGGGGACATTTGATTACATGGCCGCAGGACCTGCAGGTCACAAAACCGGCGTAACCCCTGCGGTTGAGAAAGAGCATCATCTGATCGCCCTTCCCGAGGCAGTCCTCCATCCGTTCCCTCAAAGGCCTGCTCAGCAGGGTTGTTGTACTGTCCCTTGGTTCTGTCCTCAGGTCCGCGATCGAAACCTCCGGCAGGCTGACGGCTCTGGCTCTCTGATTCAGCTTGAAGATGGTCAGCTCCCCTCTTCGCCCTGCCCAGGATGCCTCCAGTGACGGCGTCGCGGATCCCAGGACAACCTTCGCGTTCTCCATCCGGCCTCTCTGAAAAGCGACCTCCCTCGCATGGTAGCGCGGGGACTGCCCGCTCCGGTAACTCTCCTCGTGTTCCTCGTCGATCACGATGATTCCCAGATGCGGAAATGGAGTAAACAATGCGGAACGGGGTCCGATCATGACGTCGATGTCCCCGTTTTTCGCCCGCTCAAACTGGTCGAAGCGCTCCCCCTCGCTCATCCGGGAATGGATCACGGATACCCGGTCGCCGAAGCGGTGGTAAAAGCGCATAAGCGTCTGGTAAGTCAGGGCAATCTCGGGGATCAGGACAATGGCCTGCTCGGAGCGGGACACCGCATGCGCGATCAGCTCCATATAGACTTCGGTCTTCCCGCTTCCCGTCACTCCCTGGATCAGATAACGGCCGCAGAGATCCTCCTCCCATCTGCCGCAGATGGAGTCCACGATGGCCTGCTGCTGCTCATTCAGGCTGACCGCCCCGTGGGCCAGCGCCTCCGGCAGGGGCGGTTTCCGGTAAACCCGCGTGCGCTCGATCCGGATGCAGCCCTTCTTCGCCATTGCGTTCAGAACCGCGGGCGTGACATGCAGCTTCTCTGTCACGATCTCCCAGGGAAGGGACTGCTCTTCGATCAGGGCCTCCAGTACCCTGACCCGGGCTTCCAGATGTTTTCTGCGCATCAGTTCCAGTTCCTGCCTGGCCGCGTCCTCCGGCAGCTTAAGAACAAGCACCTTTTTCTCCTGCGCCTGCACTTTCCGTTTCACAGGCAGGACCGTGTGCAGCGCCTGCAGCATCGTGCTTCCGTAGCGGTCGCGGATCCAGACTGCGAGGCCGGTCAGCCGCTTCTCCTCATCAGAGGCGTCCAGCACCGCTTCCGACAGCTCTTTGATCCGCTCCGGCTCCAGCGCCGGTTGGTCGGACAAGCCGATCACATAGCCGGTAACCGGGCGGTTACCGTTCCCGAAAGGAACCGTGACGACCGATCCCACTTCCAGCTTGTCCCGCAGCGCTTCCGGAATCCGGTACTGGAAGGGGCGGTCAAGGGCATGGGCGGTGATATTGACGATAACGTCGGCATAAATCATGATTTCCCGGCATCCTCTTCCAGGATCTCACGGATCAGCACCCTCTCGTCCATGGGATATTTCTTTCCGTTGATCTCCTGGTAATCTTCATGGCCTTTTCCGGCCAGGACGATGATGTCCCCCATCTTTCCGTTATGGATGGCGTAGGCGATCGCTTCCTTGCGGTCGCTGATGCGGATGTATTTGCCGTTCGTCCTGCGGATTCCGGTCTCGATGTCGTCCATGATGGCTTCCGGGTCCTCGTAGCGGGGATTGTCCGATGTAATAATCGTGAAATCCGCCATTCTTCCGCTGGTCTCGCCCATCTCATAGCGGCGGCTCCTTGCCCGGTTTCCGCCGCATCCGAACATGCAGACCAGGCGGGAGGGATGATATTCCCTCAGCGTCGTGAGCAGGCTTTCCAGAGCCATCGCGTTGTGCGCGTAATCAATCATCAGGATGAAGTCGTCGCTGACCTTAACCAGCTCGACGCGCCCCTTCACGCGGATATCCTTCAGGGCGGACCGGAGAATTTCTTCCGTCACGCCTTCAAAATGCCTGCAGATCGCGATCGCGCAGAGGGAGTTGAACACACTGAATCTTCCCGGAATATCTGTCTCCACTCTGAATTCCATTTCTCCCTTAACCAGGTAGGAAGTCCCGAGATAGCCCGGTCTGGCGATCAGCTTCGCGTCTACGGCATAGAGATTGTCCGTCTCCTTCATGCCGTAGGTTTCCACTTCACAGGTATGTCCTTCCAGGATCCGGCCCAGATGGATGTCGTCCCCGTTGAAGATTCCCAGTCTGCACATCCGGAAGAGCCGGCTCTTGCACTCCATGTAGTCATCAAAGGAGGAATGCTCCGCAGGTCCGATATGGTCCGCGGAAATGTTGGTGAAAACGCCGATATCAAAAATGATCCCTTCCACCCGGTGCAGCATCAGCGCCTGGGAGCTGACTTCCATGACGACGGCCTGGCAGCCTTCTTTAACCATCTTCGCGAGGTATTCCTGCAGAGTCAGCGACTCCGGCGTCGTGTTGGCCGCGGGAATCCGCTCATTTCCGATCAGGGTCTCGATCGTACCGATGAGTCCGACCTTGTAGCCCGCGGACTCCAGGATCGACTTGACCATATAGGTCGTGGTGGTCTTCCCTTTGGTCCCGGTGACTCCGATCATCTTCATCTTCCGGGACGGATGACCGTACCAGGCGCAGGCAAGGCGCGCCATGGCGATGCGCGTGTCTGGGACCTGAAGCACCGTAATGGAATCCTTCTCCGGATCCGGAAGCTCCACCGGCTCCTCCACCACAAGCACCTTCGCGCCCTTTTTCGCCACTTCCGCGGCATATTTATGCCCGTCCGCGACTGCGCCGCGGATGCAGAGGAACAAAGAACCGGCCTTTACCTTTCTGGAATCGTTCACAATCCCGGAAATCTCCACATCCTCACTGCCAAGGAGCACTTTATAATCTATTCCGTTCAGAAGTTCTGTAAGCTTTTTCATAATCCACCCTCTCAGCTGATATTCTCGCGTCTCTGCGCATTTCTGCAGAGAACACGGCCTCCTCGCAGGCCTTTCCTGAAAGCTATAGTTCTTATTATTATAACATCGGGAAGATTCGATCACAAGAGATCTGTCGATTCTCTCAAAGCGCTCTGTGCCGATTCTCTCAGACCGCTCCCAAATCGCTCCTGATCCGCTCTTAAACCGTGAATCGTTACAGTTTTCCCCGTTCTGTGGTATAATCGCCGGTATAGGAAACATTTTTCCTGTTGCCCCGGGAAACATGAGTTAACAGTGCTTTCCTGAATTACAGAGCATTTGCCTGTAATAAAGCCGGTTTCTGCACATTCCTCTCATCAGGCAGGTAACCGGTATCCGGTGAAAAAGGAGAAACAGCCATGGCGAAAAACAATTCCGAAGTCGCTCCAAAATGCGATTTTATCCATATTCACCCGCAGATCGTCGGAATCGTATCCGATCAGATGCTCTCCGAGAGCGTCCTTTCCGCCCTGAGCGAACTCTACAAAATGTTCGGGGACAAAACCAGGATCCGGATCCTGTATGTGCTCCTCAAGCATGAGATGTGCGTCTGCGACATCGCGCAGCTTCTGAACATGACGCAGAGCGCCATTTCCCACCAGCTGCGGACCCTGAAGCAGGCGCATCTGGTCAAGTACCGCAGGGAAGGAAAGACCGTCTTCTATTCCCTGGCGGACGAACACGTCGAAATGATCCTGAATATGGGACTCGAACATGTGCTGGAACCGGAGGTGAATGCCTGATATTTCAGGCGCGGCCGTCCATTTCAGCTTCGCCGCGTAAAAAGACACCTGTCTCAATGTTCCGGCTTCCGATCGTCAGATTTTCGGTCTGTCAATCGGGAGCCGGCACAGAGCAGGTGCCTTTTTTCGGCTGAAGCCGGTGATTCATTTATTCTCTGCGCTCAGGCAGTCTTAATCTCTCCCGCCTTCGTCAGGCTGAACTTCGTGATGCCCGGGCCGAACAGTTCATAGACCAACGTTCCCGCGAGTACAACCGCGCGGATCTGGCCTGCGTAATCCGGGACAACTTTCCCGGCGACCAGGGTAAGACCGATGGCAACGCCGGCCTGCGGAATCAGGCAGGGGCCGAGATATTTGCTGACTTTTGAGTCCGCATGGCAGATCCGGCCGCCCAGCCAGGTGCCGAAGATCTTGCCGCAAACCCGGAACAGAATATAGATGGCTCCGATCGCGCCGACCTGGCCGAGGATTCCGATCTGAAGCCCCGCGCCGGAGGCAACGAAGAAAAGAATAAAGATCGGCGCTGTGATGGAGTCCGCGATATCCATGATCTGGCTGGCTTCCGAACTCAGGTTGGCAACCGTAGCCCCGAAGCCCATGCAGAGCATCAGGCTGCTGAGTCCCAGAAGGTCCGCAAGACCGATCGCGGTGAAAAGGAAGCCGACGATCAGTCCCAGGCGGTTTCCGCGCTTGTGGAAAAAGCGCATCGGAACCAGCATGGCAAAGCCAAGGACGAAACCGGCCAGAAGGGCCGCCAGAATCTGGCCGACCGGCTGAAGAATGGACAGAAGCATATTCGTGCTTCCGCCTTCGAGGCTCTTCGCCACCGCAACAGCGATCGAGAACAGCAGCAGGGCGGTCGCGTCGTCGATCGCGACGACAGACAGCAGCGTCTGCGTAACCGGACCTTTCGCCTTGTACTGGTTGATTACCATGATCGTAGCCGCCGGAGCGGTCGCAGCGGCGATCGAGCCCAGCACCAGGGAAAACGGGAGCGCATGCCCCGTCGCCACTAAAGCCGCCACGACGAAGACCACCGCGAACAGGGATTCCAGGCTGGCAATCACAACAGGCGTCACGCCGACTTTTTTGAAATAGGAAAACTTGAATTCATTTCCGATGGAAAATGCGATAAATCCAAGGGCCACTTCCGATATCACGCTGATCTCATTCACGAATTCCTCCGTGAGAACCGTGTGCGTAATACCGAGAGCCGGGAAGAAATAAGGGCCGAGAAGAAGGCCCGCAAGCAGATAGCCGGTTACGTTGGGAAGTTTGATATGCTTTGCCATTCTCCCCATGAATATGCCGAACAGTATCATTAAGCCAAGCTGTAAAAGTGTGTTCAGTGAGAAGTTCATCAGTCGTGTACTTTAAAGCCCTCCAGATAATCGATCGGTACAGTGAACAGAATTCCGGTATCTCCCTTGTCCAGGCCTCCCGTTACCTTGTTGACCGCCTCGATGATAATCGGAACCTTTGATTCCGACGCCGCCATGAAGATCGTCCTGTTTTCCTTGTGTTCCGGATTCAGGATATGTCTCAGAGACAGGACAAATCTGAGCTCATCCTCCTCGGAGAGCTCCTGCATCATGCCGTGTGAACTGATTACGGTCGCTCCCTGAAGTTTGCGCTCGGAGAATTCCTCCAGAAGCTCCTGCAGGCATTCGGTCTTGTTCAGAACGATGATCACAAGCTTCATGTGCATTTCATTCATTCCCTGCTGCATACTCACCCTTCCCTTTCTTCTGCCGCAGATAAAAACATCCGGCCGGCAAATGATTCTCCATTCCGCCCTGGCGGAATCATTTATTCGCTTTCCTCCCGCGACAAAAATCGGGGAAATTAAGCGGTGAAGATTTACAGAACCGCGTATATTATAGTCTTCCAATTTAAAAATGCAAGCCCATATTATGGACCTCCGCCGATCCCCCCTGTCTGTCTGAAGAAGAATGTCCGTTGCCGGATGAGAGGACTTCTGCCTGCAGAAACGGGGCAGGCCGCCTGCAGCGGTTTTTCGAAAAAACGCCTGCATCTCTGTGCCGGAAGCACAGAAACACAGGCGTTTCGGAAATTCAGTTATAACAGGATGGCAGAACTGCCGTCAGCGAAAAACATTATTTCATCGCCGCGGCTTTTTTCTTCCTCTCCGCCAGGACCATCTTCTTGGCAGTCGCGATGCTCTGCTTCAGATGCCTCTTTGCGGGGCAGACATAGCTGCAGCTGCCGCATTCGATGCACTCGGCGCCGTGATCCCTGTCAAATACTTCCAGATCATTGCGCTCCGCGGCGTCCGCCAGCCTGCTCGGCACCAGGAACTCCGGACATGCGTCCACGCATCTTCCGCAGTTGATGCAGGCAGTGGTCTCGCTTCTGGAAACCACATCCTTCTCGATCACGAGAATGGAAGAAGAAGTTTTGGTCACCGGAACGTCCGTCGTGATCATGGAGAAGCCCATCATGGGGCCGCCGGAGACAACCTTCTCCGCGCCCGAGCGGAAACCGCCCGCCGCTTCGATGATCTCGCTCACATTCATGCCGACCGGAACCAGGAAGTTCGAAGGATTCTGAATGCCCTCGCCGCTGACTGTCAGCACACGCTCGTAGAGCGGCTTGCCTTCAAAGACAGCGTCGCTGATCGCGCACAGGGTACCGACGTTATCAACGATACAGCCCGCGTCCGCCGGAAGACAGGAGGAATTAATCGCCCTGCCGGTGATGGCGTTGATGATCTGGCGCTCACCGCCCTGCGGATACTTGGTCTTCATCACCGCGACTTCCATGTCAGTCTCACTGGCACAGAGCGCGCGGAGCTTCTCAACGCAGTCCATCTTATTATTCTCAACCGCGAATACGCCTCTCGCCATCGGGAAGAGCTTCAGGATAACCCTCATACCCTGGATCAGGCGCTCCGGGGTCTCCATCATAACGCGGTAATCCGCCGTAATATAAGGTTCGCACTCACAGCAGTTGGCGATGATGGTATCGATCTTGAGCGGATCCTTCGGCATCAGTTTCACCTTGGTCGGGAATCCCGCGCCGCCCATTCCGACGATGCCGGCCTCGCCGACACGGTTCAGGATATCGTCCTTTGTCATCTGCGCAAGAGGAATGACCGGAAGACGCTCCGCCTCCTCGTAGAGGCCGTCATTTTCCACCAGGATGCAGCTGACCGGACTGCCGGTACCTGTCATATGCGGTTTGATCCCCTTTACGGTACCCGAAACGGAAGAATGGACCGGCGCAGACACAAATCCGCCGGCTTCCGCAATCATCTGGCCGCGGAGAACACGGTCTCCGGCCTTTACGATTGCTTTGGCAGGAGCGCCGATATGCTGAGACAGGGCAAATGCCAGCTGTCCCGTCGGTTTCAGCTCAGTGATCGGGCTGCCCTTCGCGAGCTCCTTGCCTTCAAAAGGATGTACGCCGCCCTTAAATGAAAAAAGCTTCATTCTGAATACCCCTTTCCCGCATTTACTGCCGTCCCGGCCAGTCGGAATCTATAAACAGAAAAGATGAAACTGAATATTTCTCAGAAAACACGGAACAATCCGTGTTTTTAAGTATACTATAGAACCTGCTCCCCTGTCAAAAGTCATTGCTGGGGAAACACAGATTATATCCGCCTTTCCTTCGAATCTTCGGTGGATCACAGTGCCGCGCTCGTTTCCTTAAATCTGCGCGAGCACGATCGCGCATGCCATCAGAACGCATCCGGTCAACTCCCCCCGCGTCATGGTCTGATGCAGGATCAGAAAACCGGCGATCACGGAGACCGTGGATTCCAGGCTCATAATCAGGGATGCGACGGTCGGGTTCAATCCCTTCTGTCCGATCACCTGCAGCGTATAGGCAGCTCCGCAGCTCAGAACCCCTGCGTACAGAATCGGCAGAGCCGCGTCAAGCAGCTGGCTGAAAGCAGGTTCTTCCGTCAGAAGCATGCATACTGCGCTGACGATCCCGGATACCAGGAACTGGAGCGCCGCAAGCTGAACTCCGTCCACACGGGGCGCGAAACGGTCCACCAGCATGATCTGGACAGAAAAGAAAAATGCGCAGCTGATACAGTACAGATCCCCTTTCTGAAACTGCATCTCCCCGCCGGCAAGACACAGGAAATACAGGCCCGCCACAGCGGTCAGAACAGCCAGCCAGACCTTCCCTCCGGCTTTTCTTCCGACGAAGATGCCCAGAATCGGAACCAGCACGATATACATGGCCGTGAGAAATCCGGCCTTACCGACTG
Source organism: uncultured Lachnospiraceae bacterium (assembly GCA_902779575.1). Classification (GTDB taxonomy): domain Bacteria; phylum Bacillota; class Clostridia; order Lachnospirales; family Lachnospiraceae; genus Porcincola. The sequence goes on along the minus strand of CACZBW010000019.1, from coordinate 24,572 downwards.
TCGTATACTTGATCCCGATCTGCTGCAGGTTGGAAGCAACCGCAAGCGCGGTCCCGCATAAAAGCCCGGCTTTTAAAAGCAGCCCCCGGTCGGTAACCTCTTGCCCGCCACCGGACCGGTATTCCGCGCCGGAGCTCCCTTCCCTGCCGCGGTACTGACGCTCTGCGCCGGAGCTCTCTTCCCTGCCGGAGAAGCGGTGCTCCACGATCCTCTTCTTCCCCCTTCCTGAACGGAGCAGGATGAAGGGAAGCAGGGTCACCGTCCCCAGGAAAAACCTCGCCGCGTTGAAGGTAAAAGGCCCGACATGCTCCATGCCGACGCTCTGGGCGACAAAAGCGACTCCCCAGATGACTGCTGTAAGAAGCAGGTAGAGGGAGTGCCGGATCTGGTACTTTCTCTCAGATGTCATAAACTGTCACAGAACAAATGAAACTTTTAGTGGAACCCAGATGCAGTGTTCCCATCAATAGGCCTTACCCCAGTAAACCATCGTTTTGGCGGGTTTTCCGCACCAGATGCAGGTATCCGCCAGATGTTCCTGCTTAAAGGGCATGCAGCGGCTTGTCACTCCGCCGAGCTCGTCCTTAATCTCATTTTCACATTTGACGTCTCCGCACCACATCGCCTTGATAAAGCCGGGCTTATTGTCCGCGAGATCCTTGAATTCTTCTTTTGTGAGCGCCGTGTAGGTCATCTCTTCCGTGCGGGCTTTGGCCGCCTCGAACATATCCTTCTGGATCTGCGCAAGGACTTCCTTCACGCACTCGCCGATTCCCTCCAGCGGAGCCGTGATCTTCTCTCTCGTATCGCGGCGCACGATCACACACTGGCCCTGCTCGATATCCTTCGGGCCGAGTTCCAGACGCACCGGAATTCCGCGCATCTCCTGCTCGGAGAACTTCCAGCCCGGGCTCTTGTCCGCGTCGTCCAGACGGGCGCGGATTCCTGCTTTGACCAGGGTATCCTTCAGGGCAGCGGCCTTCTCCAGGACCCCTTCCTTCTTCATCTGGATCGGAATGACCATCGCCTGGACAGGCGCGACATTCGGCGGCAGCTTCAGGCCGCTGTTGTCGCCGTGCACCATGATGATGGCGCCGATCATTCTGGTTGTCATGCCCCAAGAGGTCTGGTGGCAGTATTTAAGGCTGTTGTCCTTGTCCACATACTGGATATCAAAGGACTTCGCGAAGCCGTCGCCGAAATTGTGGCTGGTTCCGCACTGCAGAGCCTTGCCGTCGTGCATCAGGGACTCGATGGTGTAGGTCGCGATGGCGCCGGCAAATTTCTCCTTATCCGTCTTGCGTCCGCGCACTACCGGAATCGCGAGGAATTCTTCCGCGAAATCCGCGTAGACGTTCAGCATCTGCTCGGTGCGCTCCTGCGCTTCCTCCGCCGTAGCGTGCACCGTATGGCCTTCCTGCCAGAGGAACTCTCTGGACCTGAGGAAGGGCCTGGTTGTCTTTTCCCAGCGAAGGACCGAGCACCACTGATTGTAAACCTTCGGAAGATCCCTGTAGGAATGGACGTCCTTTGAGTAGAAGTCGGAGAAAAGGGTCTCGCTGGTCGGCCTTACGCACATGCGCTCCTCAAGCTCCTGCGCGCCGCCGAACGTCACCCACGCAACCTCCGGAGCAAAGCCTTCGACGTGGTCTTTTTCCTTCTGCAGAAGACCTTCCGGGATCAGGCAGGGAAGATAGACATTCTCCACCCCTGTCTCCTTGAAGCGGCGGTCCAGTTCATTTCTCAGGTTCTCCCAGATGGCGAAACCGTAAGGCTTGATGACCATGAACCCCTTGACCTGCGTATAGCCGGTCAGGTCGGCCTTCTTGACCACATCCGTATACCACTGTGCGAAATCGACTTCCATCGAAGTGATCTCTTCGACAAACTTCTTATCACTCGTCTTGCCCATAGCTCCTCACTCTTCCAAATCTGTCAAAAACACAAAGGGTTAAACATTCAGCACCCTCTGCAGCTGGTGCAGAGGGATGCCCTGAATCTGAGTTATCAAATGCTGTTATGAAAATAGATCAGCCTTCCTGAAACGACGCCATTATAGCATGCAACTGTGCAGGGTGACAAGGCACAGCTTCACGCGCCTGTAATGCGCGCTTCCGCCCCTGAAGGCCCTCATGTCAGCCGTACTGTAAGCCAAAGCCCTCCGGTCAGCGCACACTCTCGACAAAGCGCAGGAAGGCTTCCTGCCCTTCTGGATTTCGTTTGTAGACGCCCGCGCACTCGAGTACCTTCGAGAATACAATGCCGATCTCCTTCTGAAGAATCCCGTCCAGATTACCGGCGTTCAGATCACTGTACTTTGCCCGGATCCCGTCCATCCAGTCGGCGTGTTTTACAAGCTCCTCGTCCGCCCGGTAATCTTTCCCGCTGAGTACCGCTTCCTTCAGGTCCGCCATCTCCTTCTTCAGCCGGGCCGGCAGAATCGCGCAGCCCATGACTTCGATCAGGCCGATATTTTCCTTTTTGATGTGGTGAAGTTCCTCGTGCGGATGGTAGACGCCAAGCGGATACTCCGGAGTGGTGATGTTATTGCGCAGCACCAGGTCGATCTCGTAGCATTTCCCCCGCATCCGCGCGATGGGCGTGATCGTATTGTGCTTTTCCCCGTCTGTCTCGGCGTAGATAAACGCCTCCTCATCGGTATATCCGCGCCAGGCCGTCAGAATCTTATCCGACAGGTCCACGATGCGCTCCGGATCTTCCCCCGTAAGACGGATCACAGACATGGGCCATTTCACGATACCCGCGTCGATATCCTCATATCCCGCGAAGCTGATCTTCTTTTCGACCGGAGCCTTTTCCATGGCAAATGTATAGTGCCCGCCCTGGAAATGCTCGTGGGCCAGGATCGATCCGCCGACGATCGGCAGGTCCGCATTGGACCCTACAAAATAATGGGGGAACTGCCCCACAAAGTCAAAGAGCTTGCGGAAGGCGCTGCGGTCGATCTTCATCGGAATGTGCTCTTTATTGAACACGATGCAGTGCTCATTGTAGTAAACATAAGGAGAATACTGCAGGCACCACTCTTTTCCGTCGATCATAATCGGAATCACGCGGTGGTTCTCGCGCGCCGGATGGTTCACGCGGCCGGCGTAGCCTTCATTTTCATAGCAGAGCAGGCACTTGGGATAGGCTGTCTGCTTCGCATATTTTGCCGCGGCAATCGCTTTCGGGTCCTTCTCCGGCTTCGACAGGTTGATCGTGATGTCCATGTCGCCGTATTCGGTCTCCGCCAGCCAGCGCATATCCTTCGCGATCCGGTCCCGGCGGATATAGTTGGTGTCCTGGCTGAACTTGTAGTACCAGTCTGTCGCCTTCCGGGGATCCTCCGCATAGAGGGTCCGGAACTTGCGGATGACATTGGAAGGACGGTCTGTCAGCGCTCCCATGATCTGCGTGTCAAACAGATCCCGGTAGGTGACGGAATCCTCCTCCAGGCGGCGGATGGTTACGCCGTAATTGCAGAATTCATTGAGAATCTGAGGCAGCTCGTCCACGATTCTCTTATCCGAGGGATCGAAATTCAGAATCGCTTTCTCCGTCTTCTCATCCAGAACATCGATACACAATATCTCCAGGAGATGATTTGCCGCCCAGATAGCGTCATCTTTTCCAATCAGTTCTGTAGCCAGCCCGTACTGCACCAGTCTGGCGATCGCATCCTGTATCATAAGAGTCCCTCCTACTCAAACGCAGGTAAAATACTGTTTTCAGCTTGTTCCGTTCTGTTCTCTGTCCAGTTTCTCCTGGTCGTCGACAAATTTCTGAAGCGTGCCGAACGCCCCTTTGTAAATGATCGTCAGCAGCTTGTCCAGATGCCGCAGAGCAGCCTGCAGCTCCTCGGGCCGGATCAGATGATCCCGCTGCGCGTCCGCCAGCTCATCCAGATCCACAACCCGCACCCTGCCGTCCGGATAGACGACGACATCCGCCAGCAGATCCGTGAAAATATAGGTTTCCGTTCCGTCTTCACAGCTGTATGCCGTATCGATGATATCGCAGTACCAGCTGATCAGCTGATCATCATGGTCATAAAATTTGCTCACCTTGAAGCCGCGCTCCAGGAAATAGCAGGAATAACCATGAGAGAGTGTTTTCTTGGGCCGGATGGTATTCCACTTTGTGATAATCACCTCATTGTCCCGGTAAAGAAGAATATCGTCTTCCAGAAGAATGCATTCCTGCGGGATGATGCGCTTACGGTAAAGCTTCAGTTCACCCATATCCGGCTCCTTTTTCATCTGTCTGCAGTCATCTTGCTTTTCTTATGTCGGTCTGACTTAAGTCCGGGTAAACCGGGAAACGCCGGTCCATCTGTGTTTCCCCGGTCCGCGGCCGTCAGCTTTCGTTCTGCATGCGGGCTTCCACCTGCGCTTCCGTCTCAGTCTCCTCATCCTCTGAAAACGCCTGCTGCAGCCTGATCTGCTCCTCTTTCATAAGCTTTTCATCTTCTTTTTTCTTCCGGTCATCCTTGAAGATGTACTTATGCTGCACTTTATAGCTGACGAAGAACAGGAACATGTCGACGAACGCTTTGATGCCAACCACATTTCCCCTCAGCAGGATCTTGAGGATATAAACGGAAATGGCGCTCAGGATACACTGTACGGCGGACAGCGCCATGAACATTCCCGCGGATTTCGCCTGGGTCTGAGCCGCGTCAGACTTGAAATGGAAGACAAAATTCTTGGTCAGCAGATAGTTCACCGAGGCGGAAATCACCCTGGCGAGCACGGTACCGTATATGATCGCAAGGGCATTCCCCTGAAAAACGATCCCGGTAAATATGCCGAACATAATCAGGTCGACGATGCTCGCGGTCACAGAAGTGATGGAGTAAAGGATAAATTTTTTGAAAATGGTAAACAGAATCCAGACGGTATCCAGTCCCTTGCGGAACTTTCCCTCCGCCTCCGGATCCATGGCGGAATAGGCAACCGGAACCTGCAGAAAACCGACCTTCTCAAAAGACATGGTCAGCGAGGTTGTGTAAGCGTAACCGTCTCCGGGTATATCAAGACACTGCTGCACTCTCAGGTCCGGGATGCCGAAGATCCCCGAAAGCGGATCCTCCAGATGCACGCCCATAAGCATGTGATAGAGCAGCCGCATCACTTTATTCATATTGAAATCATAATCGGTTACCCGGCGGCTGTAAAAATCGCGGGTCCCCATCACCAGCGCGTAGGATCCCATGCGCTGTTCGTTATGCAGGGAGCTGGCGACTTTCAGCACATCCCCCACAGGAACCATCCGGTCCGTATTCAGCGTGATGATTCCGTCGCTTTTTTCCCTGAAATGCTCCATATAGTACCGGAAGCCGGTCTTCAGAGCCGCGCCCTGCCCCTGATTCTGCTCATGCCTGAGTATAATGCAGCCCATGCGTTCAAGCTTCATGAAAACCGGCAGTCTGTCCGTACGGCTCCCGTCATCGATGACCAGGATCCTGGAGAAACCGGCTTCCTTCAGGGAGGCGGCGTATTCAACGAAACTGTATGGGGGATTCAGTGCGGGAATAACCAGCACGCAGGAATGCTCCATTTGCAGTTCCCTCCGTTTCTAAAATCTTTCGGATCTCTTTTCCGCGTCCGCGCTTATCCTTTCTTCACGCCCAGCAGACCCATAACTTTTTTCTCATCATAACGGGTCATCAGGAGCGCCGCCAACAGGCAGAGCGCAAAAGAGCACATGGCCGCGATCCGGTAGCCGAAGCCGCTGGACGCGCCGATTGTGGCAAAACTGGTAAAGAGAATCGCAGCCAGGGACTGACCCAGCTTCATGGCAAAGGTCCTCGCCGCGAAAAACATTCCGTCGTGGTTCTCGCCTGTCGAAACCTCGTCGCTCTTGGCAATGTCCGCGACGACTGTCTGCGGCAGGATCCCCAGGATCGCCATCGGAAGCGCCGCGAGAATCATGACGAGAACGCCGAATACCATGCCCTTGCTGGTTCCGGCCTCGCCGCGCGACAAGGCGGTCACGAGATAAACCACGGCGAACTGGCAGAAGGCATAAGTGATCATGCTCTTCTTCGCGAAGCGGTGGGTCATCTTTCCGACCGGCACATACAGAAGCACCGACAGGAAGGTCATGCCGATATAGAGAATGGTATTCATCGTCTCCGGCAGCTTCATGAGCGAGGTGATAAAGAAGGTCAGGCCCGACTGGAACATCGTGACCGCCACCCAGTACATGATGTCTGAGGCGACAAATACGCGGAAATCTTTATTCGCAAAAGTCTTGGTCAGGGAACTGAACGCATTGCCCTGCACCGGATGGATATCGACATAGTCGCGCTCATTGATCGTAAATGTCGGCACCAACAGACAGAGCAGAGCGAAGGCGGCCAGCACGATAAAGGTCACGCGGATCGCCATGACGCGGCCGAGCGACGGCGTCAGCGCTCCCCAGATAAAGGGGCAGGCGTAGCCGAGGGCGCTTCCGAAAATGAAGGTAAATGAAATCGCGGTCGAGATCGCGGTCAGTTCCTCCTGCGTTCCGGAAAGCTCCGCAATCAGCGCGTTATAAGGCGTGCAGTACACTGTCATGAACAGATAGAAAAGGAGCATCATGACCAGGACCCACACTCCGTTTACCGGAGATTCCCCGTCCACCGGCGACCAGTAGACAAGTACGGTGGCAAGGGTCAGCGGGATGGCCGCCCTGCGCATGAAAGGAAGCCTTCTTCCTCTCGGGTTTGAACTGCGGTCCGACAGATTCGCGATCCAGGGATCCGTAACCGCGTCGAACAGTCTTCCCAATGCATAAATACCGCCCAGGATGGTCACCAGTCCGAGAATCACGCGGCCCTGGGGAAGAAAAATCCTCTGCCCGGCCTCCAGCATCTCCGTATCCGGCTGGTAAAAACTGATCACCCAGTTTGTCACGATCGCCGACAGGGTGCTCCAGCCCAGCTGTCCGATCGCAAACATCCAAATCACTTTCCTGGTAAGCTTCTTCACGGTGCAAACCTCCATGCGTCAGATTTATTACTGATACTTTATCACAGTTTCAGCAAGGATGGTAGCTTGATCTTCAGAATCAGCACAACATACGGGAAACAGCTGTTTTTCAGCAGCAATAACCGCGATTTCTGTCAGAATCAGCGCCCTGTATGGAAAAAAGGGCAGACATCATGCCTGCCCCCGGGTATATCCCTGTTTCTTATACCTGTTCATTTCCGCAGAAGTCAGAATCCTGCATCTGCCGTTATCCTCTCCACCGGATCTGCGGCGGAATGTTCAGCTGCGGTTTTTACAGATTTCTCTCCACAACGCTCTTCAGCATCGGCTTCGGAACAAAACCGATCTGCTCGTCAACCAGCTTGCCGTCTTTGAATACGGCAACATAGGGAATGCTGCTGATATTATACTGGGACGCAATCTCCGGATTGTCATCGACGTCCATCGCATAGAAGGAAGCTTTCCCTTCCATCTCCGCGGACAGCTCCTCGAGAACCGGCGCCAGCATCTTGCAGGGTCCGCACCAGGTTGCATTGAAATCCACTACTGCCACTCCGCCGGCGATGCTTGCCTGAAACTCCGGTGCATTGATCTTCTTTACGCTCATGGTAATCCTCCTTGTTTATCTCTTTTTCTCTTGAACTGTTACTTTCTTTTTTCTGATATCCTCAGATCATTTCTCTTCTGTCCTGATTTTGCGGGCTGAAGTCTTTCTGATCCGCTCTTTTCAGGCCCTTTCGTGTATCCTGGTTTATTCTGCTGACTCCAGGTGATCTGCCCTCTCCGGATGCTCTTAAGCCTGCTTTCTGAGACTGTCCAGATAGGAAACCGCGCTCAGCGCTGCTACGTTTCCTTCTCCGGCTGCCTTAATGTACTGATAGGGCGTTCCCGTGATATCTCCTGCCGCAAACAGGCCCGGCAGGTTTGCCGCCATCCTGCGGTCCACCTTCACATGATTTCCGTCCAGGGCAAGTCCCGGCACCAGCTTGTCCGGAGCTACGCTCTCACGCAGGAGGAAGATTCCGTCCGCAGTGATGCTGCCTTCCTTCATGTTGAGCTTCATCCCGTTCTCTGTTTTCTCAATCGATACCGGCGCGCCGTGTACAATCTCGATATTGTCCCCGGAGAGATGAGGCTCCTCTTTATATACAGGCAGATAATACACTTTTTCCGCGATTTCCGCAAGGAAGGAAGCGTCGTCCTCCTCCTTCGGCGCATATCCGACTACGACCGCGCTTCTGCCCCTGTACAGAGCCGCGTCGCAGGTAGCGCAGTAGCTCACGCCGCGTCCGAGGTTCTCATCCTCTCCCGGGAAAGGCTTTCCGAAAGAGACTCCGCCGGCAAGAATCACGGCCGACGCTTCCCAGAACTCCTGGTCAATCTGCAGGCTGAAAAAATCTCCCATCGCATAGACCGCATTCACCTTCCGGTCTGTAATCGGAATCTCCATGACCCTGAGATGTTCCAGCAGCTTCTCTGCCAGCTCAGCGCCGCTGATCTCCGGCAGACCCGGATAGTTCTGGATCATGTGAGCTTTCGCGACCTTGTCCGATACGGAAGCGCTCCCGATCAGGAGAACCTTCTTGTTGCGCACCTTCGCGGTAATTGCCGCCGATATGCCGGCAGGCCCTGTTCCGATTATTGCTATATCATACCGTTCACTCATTTGAAGCTCTCCTTCCGGGCGATCCGGCACCACGTTCTCTTTCAGCCGTTCAGCCGGGACCATATTTGTCCAGACGCATGTTTCATTTTTTCAAATTAGATTGTGTACAATCTTTATGTTTATAATATAGCGGATCTGCCTTTCCCTGTCAACCACTTTCTCAGGAAAACTTTTCTGCATTTCTTACTGGGAAGAAACGCTTTTTCCAGGCGGTCCGGAAAGGCAGATCCGCGGTCCGGATCAGCCTTTTTCTCCTCTGGCCTGCCGGATCATGTCCTCCACCACGATATCGTAGATCTCGCCCAGGCTTCTGCAGTACTCAAGTACCTTCCAGGGCTCATTGGTATGGAAATGGATTTTGATCGGATCTCCGTCGCCGCCTACCGCAAGCAGGCAGTCTCCATCAAAATGGCTGGTAAAATAATCGGCCACCTCATCCTCGTCAAGATCTTCGCCGTCGATCAGAAGCTGTGTGTCATATCTGAATTCAATATCCTGATCCATTCTTCTCACATCCTTTCATTTTTAAATCGTCCACATCATACCACATTTCAGGCAAATGAAAAGCCTTTTCTGCCATCCCGGTTTTCAGGCTGTGTCTGTTTGCAGCCCGCGGCAGCCTGATCTCAGACCAGATTCCTCATCTCTCCGTCCAGCCAGCCCTTGAGATTATCGCAGACAATCTTTGCACGCTTGTACATGGCCTGGGTGCTCGCGAAAGCGACGTGCGGCGTACATACGGTATTCTTTGCGTGCAGAAGAGGATCGTCCGGATCCAGCGGCGGCTCCGCCGCAAAAACATCGATTCCTGCTCCGGCGATGGCGCCGCTGTTGAGCGCCTGTGCCAGCGCTTCCGCGTCCACAATCGGCCCGCGGGCGCAGTTGATCAGGATCGCGCTCTTCTTCATCAGGCTGATCTTCTCAGCGCTGATCATGCCGGTTGTCTCCGCATTCTGCGGAACATGAAGGGAAATGATATCGCTCTTCGCCATCACTTCGTCCAGGCTCATATAGCTGACGCCCGGAAGATCCTTCTTTGTCCTGGAATAGGCGATCACATTGCAGCCGAAGGCCTGGGCGATGGATGCCACGCGGGATCCGATGGCGCCGGTTCCGATCACGCCGAAGGTCAGTCCCTCCAGCTCGGGTCCCACAAGCCCGGCTTTCGTGCCGCCGCTTCTCACTGCTTTGTCGCACTCTATGATCCTTCGGCAGAGGCTGATCACCATGCCGAAAACCAGGTCCGCGACAGCGGAAGTGGAATATCCCGCGCAGTTGCTGACTTTAATCCCCTTTTCCCGGCAATAGGCCATATCTACATGGTCATATCCGGTAAATGCAACATTTACATACTCCAGATGCGGACATGCCGCCATAACCTCACCCGGATAACGGAAGTTCGAAAGAACAACCGCGTCCGCGTCCCGGCTCCTCTCGATCAGGGTCGGAATATCTTCTTTCCTCGAATCGTAATATACTACCTCGGCTCTGCCGCCGACAGCATCCTTTACCATTGCAACCAGTTCGCTGCCCGGAATGCCGAGCGGTTCAAGAAGCACCACTTTTTTCATAAACCTGTCATTTCCTCCCATATCAGCCGCGGCATCTGTCTGCCGGCACGGCTGCTCTGCTTCGTTTCGCACTTCACTTTTTATCTTAGCACACTCCGGCATGAATTGAGAGAATCTACTGTCCGACTATTTGGCAAATAATCGGAATATTAAACCCGGATATTCATTATTTCAGCCGTTATTCCGGGTTATCGCTATCTTTTTCTCATAATATGCTTTTCCCGGCGGACCGCACAGATTGTTTATGTGACATTTGTTATCCTGATAATTGTCAGAATATTCTTCCGGCCATATACTGTCGCCGCATGCATGCATGAAATAAGTTGCAATTGCAGTGTAATGTTTCTGTTTATCTAACAATTCATTCTATTTTTCAAAGGAGAAGTAGTTATGAAAAATAGCTCTGCATTTTTACAAACAGCGCAACACCGTAATATTCGAAGCAAGGGTAGAAGCCGCTTAAGATTCTATGCAGCTGTCGTTCTCTCCGCTTTTCTACTGACTCAGAACATATCCGTTCTTACTCTGCATGCTCTGGCAGAAGAAATCCCGGCTGCGGAAACTCCGGATCCGGCAATCCCGGGAACAGAGGCTGCGATCATGGAAGCTCCGGTTCCGGAAACCCTGAATCCGGCGATCCCGGATCCGGCAGATTCCTCCCTTCCGGCTTCTCTTCTGCCCGGGGACACGGCGGCTGCCCCAGATACGGCTCCTGCCGACAACAATTCCGCACAGGCGGCCGGCAGCGACACTCTCAACTCTGCTCCCGCCGACAGCAGTACAATACCTGCGGCCGGCGGCGTCAGTTCCAATTCGCCTCCCGATGATACCAGCACAATGCCGGCGGCCTGCAGCGATACTCTCAACTCTGCTCCCGCCGACAGCAGTACAGTTCCTGCCGCCGGCGGCGTCAGTTCCAACTCTGCTCCCGCCGACAGCGGCTCTGCCTCCGGCAGCATTACCATCCGGAACGAGGTATACAGTCTGGATGATTTCGCAGAGCAGCAAGCTACACCGGGTACGGGTACAGAAACAGGAAGCAGTTCCGGCAGCTCTTCTGCCGGAAAACCGGCAGCGCCTGACCTGTCCGTCGATCTGTCCGTTACCGCAGATAACGCCGAGGACCGGAACGCTATTGACAGCAGCCTGGAGAAGCAGATCGCCGGTCAGGAAGGGGACAGCAGCGGAGCAGTCATTTCCATGGATGAGGAGGATCCGGATCTCTGTCATCTGACGCTTCCGGCCGGAGAATCCTTCACGCTGGACGAACTTCCTCCAGATGCACAGATCAATCTGGGCAGCGCTACCTCCTCTGATCCGGAGCATTTCGAGACAAATCTCACGGCCTCAGCCCGCGGCGACGGCGAAACTGACGCCGAAGGAGAAGACAGCGGGGATCCTTCCGCGTCGGCGCAGGAAAAACGGACCTATACCTTCACCCAGACGCAGAAAGACCATGACAGGATCGTGCTGATCTGCTCAGCAGAGCCGCCTGCCGGACAGCCTGAGGATGCTTCCCAGGGCGCTTCTCCCGTTTCCGGCCAGGGTCAGACAGCCGGGGACGGCTCTGCAGGCGGGTCATCCGCCTCCGGTCCGGATTTTGAATATACGGTAACTACGGCGGACGGAAGTTCTTTCACTTACCAGACAGACCATCCGGATTATAAAAGCGGATCCGCACAGAACGGTACGGCGACTTTCCTTCTGAGAAACGGTCAGAAAGCGCTGATCTCCCAGATGACGGACGGACTTATTCACATTGTTCAGAAAGCGCACGAAGCCTATCATGCGGCAGCAGCGGCATTGCTGAACAAATCCGCCGCCGAAAACGTAAGTATACCGGAGCACGATGAGGATGCCGCGGAGACGGCTATCGACATAAACTGCGCGCCTGGAGCTTCGACTCCCTATATCCGTTTTACAAACACGGAACGAAAAGAAAACCCGGAAGAAGATAAGCCGAATCCGGAAACCGACAAAGCCGATCCCGAAAAAGAAACGGAGCCGCCTCAGACAGAAGAACCGGTAAAAGAGACCGAGCCGCCTCAGACCGAGGAACCGGTAAAAGAAACCGAGCCGCCTCAGACAGAAGAACCGGTAAAAGAAACCGAACCGCCGCAGACAGAAACTCCGGAGAAAGAGACTGAGCCTCCGCAGACGGAAGTCCCGACAAAAGAGACCGAACCACCTCAGATAAGAATTCCGGAAAAAGAACCGCAGCTTCCGCAAACAGAGCCGCCTCTGGCGGAATCTCCGGTGAATCCTCAGCAGCCCCGGACAGAGGCTCCCGGGAAAGCACCTTCAGCGCCGAAAAAGAAAGAGGTTATTCTGACTGCAATTCCGTCAGAGTCAGAACCCCCGCAGAGTTCTCCTGCTCCGGAAACTAAAACAGGAAGCCCTGTTTCCGTGCAGGAAAAACCAGAGCAGCCTCATCCCGCTGAAAGTTCACAGAATCAGTCCCCTGAAACAGGGGATAATACACCGCTCAGCTTCTGGATCATCCTGCTTCTTTTAAGTTCCGCGGGCGTTTTTGTCGCCGCATACAGAATACGTCGGATCAAAAAAGGCAATTGATGTCTGACCGGTTTAATTTATCTTCGGCGCCGGCAGTCAGATCGGAGAGAATTGTGTAAACAAATCTGACACCTGCACTAATGATCAGATTTCGCAGATCCAGCTTCCGGCAGGCGCATCATCCATATGTAATACAGATTAAAAAGCCTCTGCAGCCAGCCATACAGGAATCTGCATTCCTGCATAGCCGCCGCAGAGGCTATTTATCTTTATATTCTGTTTTTCTCAGCTTCCTGTTTCTGCTGCTGCCCGGCACTTCTGAACTCCGTTATCTCACGGCAACCCAGGTATTTCTCAAAACCCACTTTTGCCCTTTGCAAGCATTTCCTTTTCACTCCGAGGCTTCCTCGAACAGAGCCCCGGCCTTAAGTGCTGAGAAATAGAAGTCATGCGCTTCCTCATATTCTCTGTTGAAATCCGGATCCTGCCCCGAATGCAGGCCCGAGATATAAGCGTGGATCTCATGCTTCATCTCCGGATGGATCCGGGCAATCAGTGCCGTTCCGGTATTGGAACAGATATCGGAGATACGCTCGATGTCAGAGAGCATATTCAGAAACTCCGTGCCCGCGACGATCGAGCAGGTGCCCCTGCGCAGACGTTCCAGATGATTCTGTTTGAGCTGCGCGACCATATCGTCGACAACCTCTTCCAGAGGCTCGATATGTCTCGCGTCTTCAATATTGCAATTGGTGAAGGCCGCCATCGTAACGTCCAGGATCCTTTCAATCAGATCCTGCAGAATCTGAAGTTCCCTCACCGCCTCATCCGAAAGATTGGACTGCTCCGCCTCCTCCAGCATGTTGACCGCGTGGTCGCCCAGACGCTCAAATTCCGTAAGGCAGGTAAGATACTCATCCTGGATGACCGTATGGCGCTCCTCGCTGATATGGCCGGAAAGCTGGACCAGATAATTGCTCACCCGGTCAGCCATCAGATCGATCATATCCTCATCCTTGCTGATCAGGTTATACCGCTCCTGCGTATAGTCCTTCACCTGTTCAAAAGCCCGGATGATGTTCAGCGTAGATAGCCTCAGCATCTCCCTGAGGACCTCGAAGGCAGCGTTGAAAGCAAGCGCCGGCGTTGCAAAGAAAATCGGGTTGAGACCTTCCAGCTGATGGTTCGTCAGTACATCGCCCTTCTTCTTCTCGTCCCTGATGATCTTCCGGCTGGCCTTCTCGTAAACGGAATACATCGGGAACATCAGGAGAGCGCAGGCCAGATTGAATACCGTATTGGTATTGGCGATTCCGCCCGAATACATCGTTTTGTTCCAGATCCCGTTCAGCCAGCCAAAATGGTAGGCGATAAAGATCCCCGCAAAAATCAGTATGGTCTTGCACAGGTTAAAGAGAATATTGACGATACCGACACGCTTTGCGTCCGGCTTTGCCCCGATGTTGCAGACAATGGCGGTGGTCACGCAGTCTCCGAGATAAACACCTACCAGAACCGCGTAGATCTCGGAAAAGGCCAGCTGTCCCGACATGGAAAATGCCTGCAGGATACCGATCGTGGCGGAAGAACTCTGCAGAACAAAGGCGATGCCCGCGCCTACCAGGTATCCGATAAAGGGATTCTGCCCGAGTATGGAGAAGAGTCTCTCGATAATACCGGTCTCGGTCAGGGACTCTACCGCGGCAGTCATATTCATCAGACCGGAAAAGAGAATACCGAATCCGATCAGAATCTTTCCCAGATGATTGCGTCCCCTCATCAGAACAATGATTCCGATGATCAGGGCTACAGGAGCAAGCGTTGACGGCTTGAACAGATTCAGAAAAGAGGTGGCGCCCGTGTTCAGGTCCAGCAGACGGATAATCTGTCCGGTTACTGTCGTTCCGACATTGGCTCCCACAATAATGCCAAGAGACTGATGCAGCGTGATAATCTCCGCGCCTACCAGACCGGAAGTAATGACGATCGTGGCCGTGGACGACTGGATCACCGCTGTCAATCCCAAACCCAGAAGGAATGCTTTCCATACCGTTCCTGTCAGTCTTTCGAGGACATCCTTCAGCGCTCCTGAAGAAGATTCTTTCAGGCTGTCACCCATAAGGCGCATGCCGTACAGAAACATGGCAAGTCCGCCGAGAAGAGTGATTATATTAGTCAGGCTCATACTATTTGATTATCTCCTGTGCACCGCGCAGATGTTCTGCCCTTTTCCTGCCTCCCGGAGCACGCTCCCTGCAGACAAAAAACAGGCAAAGAAATAGAGGGAACGAATCCCCCACTGCGCTTTCATTGCCACCCGGGCACACAATACACTTGAAGGGGGATATTTGTCAATATGAAAAAGGCTCATATATTCTCCCTTCTTCCGTCAAAAACCCAAAATTCTCCCGCGGGTCAGATCCTTCTGCCAAAACTCCGGCGGGAAATACTTGCTATTTTGTTAAAAATCTCCTACACTGTTCCCGTATATCCGGTTCCGGGAAGAGTATCCCCGTGCGGGGTATTGCCTGTGTCCAGGTGCACCTTTACGACATATCCCTGTGGAACACGAGGCAGCCGGATATACATAAAAAATAACCTGCGGATTCCGGTATGCTGCCTCAGGGCAGCAGCTCCTTCCACGCAGGATATTTTTATCTCCGCCGGAACTTTCAGACTTTATCTTTAACAGAATCAGTTCAGAACCTCGCTCTCAGGAATCACCGGGACATATTTAGCCTGGTTCATCAGCGGATGCTCCAGGCGGATCGCTCCTTTCCTGGGGCAGACCATCACGCAGGCGCCGCAGTAGTAGCATTCTCCAGGATAAGCCACGATCGGGTGTTCCCCCTTCACCGGTGAAGGAAGAAGGATATCGCACTGGCATACGGATGCGCAGCGGTTGCATCCGATGCAAAGGCTCTGATTATAGATGATCGGCCGGGTGCTGCAGGGTACCGGCCGGTAGGAATAACCGGCGGAAAGCCCGGCTGCACAGCTGTCATTTTCATGTGTCATCACTGCCACTCCTTTCTGCCACCGGCTTCCTCTTTCATGTAATCCGCATTCCTTCTCTCATACTCTGTCTTCAGATCCCCGAAATAATCCAGGGAGAGTTCTCTGGTCTTTATTTCCCCATCCTGATTACACAGTAAAATATGATGCCGCATCTGAGGCGGATCCATCTCAGGATAATCGCTCCTTCTGAAAAAGAGCGGTTCACTGCTGCATTTCCGTGCCAGGCTTGCGTGAAGAACGATCTGCGATACTGTCAGGATATCCATCACCTCATGAATTCGCATCAGATCATGTGGATTGGCCCCGTACAGGCGCGGAACCATCTCCTGCTCAAAGCGGCCAAGAAGATCCAGTCCCTCCATGAGCAGGGCTTCGCAGCGGACGCCTCCGCAGTAGTTCTGCATGGCTTTTGAAACAGCCATGTTCAGCTCTTTCCAGCTGATTCCGTCCTCTTCCTTCACATATAGAGGTGCCAGGAGACGTTTCTTCTCGGCCTCTGCGTCAGAGCGTTCCATATGCGGGATGCTGTCAATGGCAGATGCGGACTCAGCCGCTTTCCGGCCTGCATAATATCCGGTGGAACATGCAGCCCCTGCGCAGTCTGAAGCAAAAGTCTCATCCCCGGCCACATAGAGGCCGTCAATATTTGTCTGCAGATCCCAGTCATGCATTACGCCGCCCGGCGCGCCGAAAAACTGTCTTTCCTGCTCCAGGAAATTCGCGGACTGCCATCCGGTCCCATAGCTCTGCAGCATATGTTTTTCCGGGTCGAAGCCGCGGTCCGTATAATTCTGATAAATCGGGATTTTTGTCTTGGCTTCCTCGCCAACCATCATTCCCCAGATTACACGCCGCTCGCTTTCCGGCATGCGGCTCAGATCCGCGTAGAAAGGCAGCTGGTAGCCGCGGCGGATCAATTCATCAAAATCAAGGGTCTCCGGTCCGCGGTATTCATATTTCGGGTTATCGATCACTCCGCCCTTCAGGAAAAACTTCTGACCCGGCGCAGGATAATAGCGCTCGGAAACCGTTTTCAGTTCCCTGCCGTCACGATCCACGTAAGGTATCTCCACACCCCGCGCATCCACCATGGTAGCGGCGTACCAGGTATTATGATTATTGCCGGTTCCGTAAGGCGGAAAGCTGCGGCCTGCGGCGGAAAACTCAGCCCGGACCGACTTTTCCATCATGGCAAATTCCACCCCGGCGCGCCATCCCATGGCGTGGCCGCTCCCGATGCTCTGGAGTGGCCGGAACTCGCACAGTCCTACTGTATCAGGATTAAAGAGCCATACCCTGGCCGGACGGGACATGCACATCACGGTTGACTTGGCGCGGAAAATCAGGAATTTACCGGTATGGACATCCATGGCGAAAGCCCCGCCGCAGCATTTCTTCCCGCCGCACCCGCCTTCTCTCCGGGACACAATAAGTCCGGTCGCTTCTGTCCGGTCATACACACGCACGCCCAGCCGCTTCAGTTCCCGCGTCAGTGCCGGCTTGAAAGTCGATCCCCAAACGCGCAGGGTAAAGCGGTTTCTGTAATCATAGGCAAACATGAATTTTGTCTCGTCGTCCCGGAATTCTGCGCCTTTGAATTCGTCCTCCGTATCGCGGATTTTCCCGCCGAAATGTTCCAGATCCAGCAGGCGGTCATAGCCTTCTCTGCACTCGATATAATGGCCGATTCCATTGGAATACCAGTCCTGCTCCCGCACATACGCCCATGCAATCTCCTCGGGTGTAACCTTTGAGCAGGGGTTGGTACAGGCAGATTCCCAGTGGTCAAAGCCGGTTCCGCCGCTTCCGCTCTTCTCCGTGGCTCCTTTCTCCACCAGAATGACCGACTGTCCTCTTCTGGCAGCGGCGATTGCCGCGAAACAGCCCGCAAGGCCGCCTCCCAGAACCAGCACGTCACAGCTGGTTTCCTCTGTCTGCCCCGCCTCGTTGGGATAAGGCCATAGATATTCTGTCATACGCTCTCCTCCCGCAGCCTGAAAACCGGATCATTCAGCTGATCACTCTCTGCCTTGAGGCAGGCGGCAAAATGTCCCGGCCTTAGCTCCATAAGCGGAATTTCCCCACTTCTGCACCTGTCGTCCGCCATCGGACAGCGGGCTGCGAACCGGCATCCGGGTTTTGGATTGACCGGGCTGGTCACCTCCCCCTGCAGAAGTTCCCGATGCTTGTGCTTTGAGGAAATATCGGGAATCGGGATCGCCGCAAGCAGCGCTTTCGTATACGGATGAACCGGATGCAGGAAGATCTCTCTGGCCGGCGCCTTTTCCACACATCTGCCCAGATACATGACCATGATCTCATCGGAAATATGCTTTACCACGGACAGGTCATGGGTAATAAACAGATAGGTCAGTCCCATCCGGTCCTGCAGGTCCATCAGCAGATTCAGAATCTGTGCCTGGATCGAGACATCCAGGGCGGAAACAGGTTCATCGCAGACGACGAATTCCGGACGCAGGATCAAAGCCCTTGCGATACCGATCCGCTGCCGTCTTCCCCCGTCCAGCTCATGCGGATAAGAGAGGGCGAGGCGCTTCGCCAGTCCGACAGTATCCATCATCTCCTCCACCCGCTCATCGATCTCTGAGCTGCTGCGGCAGAACTTATTTACGATCAGGGGTTCCGCAATCAGCTGGGATACGGTCATCCGGCCGTTCAGGCTGGAATAGGGATCCTGAAAGATCATCTGCATCTTTGGCCGTACATCCTTAAAAGCCCGTTTGGAAAGACCGGTAACTTCCCTGCCTGAGAAAAAGATCTTCCCGGCCGACGGTTCATGCAGCTGCAGAATGGTGCGCCCCAGCGTTGATTTGCCGCAGCCGGATTCGCCTACCACACCCATGGTCTGTCCTCTTCCGATGGAGAAGCTGACGTCATCAACCGCATGCAGGAATCCGGCAGCTGTCCGAAAATATTTCTTCAGTCTCTGCACTTCCAGGATCGGTTCATTCATGAGACTCCTCCTTTCTGTCTTCCGCACTGAGAGAATCCCCTCCGCCATGGAAATGACAGCGGATCTGGTGTCCGTCCTTCTCCCTGAGCGGCGGCTTTTTACTGCGGCAGATCTCCCCGCACTCCGTGCAGCGCGGAGCAAAGCGGCAGCCCTCCGGCTGCAGGGTCGGATCGGGCATAAGGCCTTCTATTGGATGAAGGCGGTCCGACTCTTCCCAGAGGTTCGGTATGGACCCGAACAATCCCTTTGTATAGGGATGATGCTCTTTTCCTGTAAAGATATCCTCCAGGGTTCCGTATTCTACAATTTCACCCGCATACATAATCCCGACCATGTCGCAGGTTTCCGCCACGACGCCCAGATCATGCGTAATCATGATGACCGAGGTTCCGTACTTTCGCTGAAGATCACAGATCATGGAGAGGATCTGGGCCTGGATCGTCACGTCCAGGGCTGTGGTCGGTTCGTCCGCGATCAGAAGCCCGGGATTGCATACCAGGGCAATCGCGATAACTACTCTCTGGCGCATGCCGCCGGAGAACTGGTAAGGATATTCATTCTTACGTTCTTTCGGGATTCCGACCATCTCGAGGGTCTCTTCCACTTTCTTCTCGATCTGCTCACGGCTCAGTTCCTGCGCGTTGTGCAGGTAGAGAGCTTCCCCGATCTGGGATCCGACTGTCAGGACCGGATTCAGCGCTGTCATGGGATCCTGGAAGATCATGGATGCCTTCTCTCCGCGCAGGCGGAGCAGCTCCTTTTCCGTCATCCCGCAGACATCCTCCCCGTCCAGAAGGATCTTCCCCCGGGTTACGCGGGCTGTCCGCTCCGGCAGCAGTCCCATGACAGCCAGCGCCGTGGTGGTCTTCCCTGCGCCGGTTTCGCCGACCAGACCCAGAGTCTGGCCTTTTTCCAGGGACAGACTGATATCATTCACGGCATATACCGTCTCCAGATCTGTTTTATAGATGATCGAAAGATGCTCTATATCGAGCAGTTTCTGTTTCCTGTCTTCCATCGTTTTCCACGCCTGTTCCTTTCTGTGTCTTTTTCCTTTCCCCCCGTGCGGGCACAATTCTGTCATGATGGTCCTGCGCCCGCTCAGACCGCAGCCCTTCCTGTGCGGGAGAAATCCTGCATCCTGCCTTCCGTCAGTCTTTCAGTTTCGGATCCAGGGCATCCGTCAGTCCGTCACCCACCAGATTGAATGCCAGGGACGTAATGATGATAAACAGTCCCGGAAACAGCAGCATATACGGGGCTGAAAACAGATAGGTCTGCGCGTTGGACAGCAGGGCGCCCCACTCCGGCGCCGGCGGCTGGATTCCCATGCCGATGAAGCTCAGACCGGCAGCTGAAAGAATCATGTCAGAGATCATCATGGTCGTATTGACAATGATCGGCCCCATTGCGTTCGGAAGGACATAGCGCAGGATGATTCGCCCGTTCCCTGTCCCGTAGGACCTGGCGGCCTCCACATAATCCTGTTCGGCCACCGTAAGCACAACAGAGCGGATCAGACGGACATTTCCGGGAATACAGGAAATGGTCATGGCGATGATCAGATTTCTTAAATTCGTACCCAGAGCGGCAACCACAGCCAGAGACAGCAGAATCGGAGGGACGCACATGAACACGTCCACCACACGCATGATTGCATTGTCGATCATTCCGCCGAAATAACCGGCGCTTGCTCCGATCAGTGAGCCGAACACCAGAGCCATCAGGCTGGTGGCCACACCGATAAAGAGGGAGAAGCGCGATCCGTGAATAACCCGGGCAAACAGATCCCGGCCGTATTCATCCGTCCCGAAGAAATGCTTCGGACCCGGCCCCTGCAGCCGCTCTGCGCCGGCCTGCTCTATACATTTTGAATAGGGAACAATCACGTCCGCGAAAATCACGATCAGCAGAATGAAGATCATGATGGAAAGTCCGAGGACTGCCGTTTTATTCTTTGTAAAGCGCCGCCAGAATTCTTTCACCTGAACCATGCGCCTTAATTTTCTTTTATTCACGGCTTCGCCCTCCGTTCTGATACTTTGCCTTGATTCTCGGATCAATGAAAGCGTAGAGGATGTCCACGACCAGCACAACCACACTGAACAGAACCGCAAGGAACAGGGTCGCCCCCATAACCACCGGCACATCCTTCTGCCGGATGGCGTTCGTCAGAAGAGTGCCCATGCCCGGCATGGCAAAAACAGTCTCCGCAATGATCGCGCCGCCCAGGGAAGCGCCGAAACTGGTTCCCATGGTGGTGATCACCGGAATCAGGGCGTTGCGCAGGGCATGCTTCCAGATCACCCTTCGCTCCGGAGCCCCTTTCGCTTTCGCGGTCCGGATATACTCCTGACGGACCGTCTCCAGCATGGAAGCCCTGGTCAGACGCAGAAGCCCCGCGGCGGACGTCAGCGAAATCGTGATCGTCGGAAGGATAAAATGTTTCAGGGAGGCGGCTCCGAAGGATGGAAGCCAGCCCAGCTTCAGGGAGAAAAGAAGAAGCAGCATCAGGCCGAGCCAGAACCCGGGGATAGACGCGAACACAAGCGCCACGACCACACAGATATGGTCCAGTACCGAATACTGCCGGATCGCCGACAGAATCCCCAAAGACACGCCGATCACGGCCGAGACGATCATGGAAAATACCGCAAGCAGAAAGGTATTCGGAAATCTGGCAATGATGTCGTTAATCACCGGCTGCCTGCTGCTGTAGGAAATTCCAAGATCAAAATGGAAAATAATGTTCCCGATATAAGTAAAGAAACGGACCAGAAACGGCTTGTCATAGCCAAACTGGGCATTCAGGGCCGCGATATCCTCCGGCTTTGCCGTAATTCCCAGAATAATGGATCCCGGATCGCCCGGGGTCAGAGACAATATGGTGAAAACCAGAAAAGCTACGCCCAGAAGAACCGGAATCATGTAAAGGATTCTTTTTAATACATATTTCTTCATCTGACTTCTCCGTATCCGGATAAACTGCTGCATTTCGCCGCAGGGAGGACCTGTTATCAGCGCAGCACATTGTCTGACCTGCCCTGCCGCAATTTCGCCGGCATGAAAAGCCGGCAGGAAGCACATACAGAACAGGAAGCGCCCTCGCAGTCTCCTTCCCGGAAGCTGCAAGGGCGCCTTGTACATCTGCTCAGATCAGCTGTTCCATGAGAACTGATTGATATAATAGTAGCCTTCCAGTACAAACTCAGGAACGGTCAGGTCAGCACTGTAAGCGTAGAGGGTCTGCGGATTACAGATCACTGCGTAGACCGCCTCATCCTGCGCCTTTGTGAAGATCTTATCATAGATGGCTTCCCGTTCTTCGCTGTCATTCACTACACCTGCCTCGGCAAAGAGCGCGTCCATCTCTTCGTCGGAATAGCGGGCATTGTTGGCCATCCCGATCCAGTCGGTGGTGAAAGCCAGGGCAAGCTGCTGGGTATCCCCCTCGAGGGTCATCTCCAGAGCGCAAAGATCATAATTTCCGCTTGTCAGGTCGCCGATGAAGGTGTTGAACTCCTCTTTCACGATCGTTGTGTTCAACCCGACCGCGGCCAGATCCGCCTGGATGACCGTTGCAAGATTCTCATATTTCTCAGCTACGAGGATCTTCCCGAGATCATACGGAGTCTCGATGCCGGCCTCGGCGAGCAGTTCCGCTGCCTTCTCCGGGTCATAGCCGTACTGCATCTGGTCATCTGAATATCCG
Source organism: uncultured Lachnospiraceae bacterium (assembly GCA_902779575.1). Taxonomy (GTDB): domain Bacteria; phylum Bacillota; class Clostridia; order Lachnospirales; family Lachnospiraceae; genus Porcincola. Next base: position 2,137 of record CACZBW010000019.1, on the reverse strand, counting down.
AAACGGCTTTTCGCGCAGATATTGGAGTTGACCTCCGCCTTGCCGTCATAACAGACCATGACAAGATTCTCACGGTTGATCGCGTAGTTGATGGCCTGACGGACCAGCACATCGCTGAAAGGTTCCTTTTCCAGATTCATGGACAGATAGGTAAAGCCGGAAGTCGGGGCTTCCGCGATGGTGATCTGCGGATTGCTTTCCAGCATTACCAGGTTGGAGGAAGCGATCTCAGCGAAATTCACCTCGCCGGTCTGCAGCGCGATGGCCGTTGTCGTCGTATCCGGAATGACCTCAAATGTCACTTTTTTGATCTCCGGAGCGCCGCCGTAATAGTCCTCATTTGCTTCAAGAACCACATTGCTTCCGCTGGCGCGGCTGACATATCTGTAAGGACCGCAGCCGTTCGGAGTGCTCGCGAATTCTTCCGCGGAAACACTCTCGCTGTAGGCTTTCGAAGCTATGTTACAGGCGGAAATTCCAAGGAGGAACGGGGAATAGGGGCTGGAGAGATGGCAGACTACCGTGCTGTCATCCACCACTTCCACAGTATCAAGCCCGTCGACGTTCGCGCTCTGATAATCGGAATTCTGATACATCTCAAGGGAGAATTTGACATCTTCCGCCGTCAGGGGCGTCCCGTCGTGGAATTTAATATCGTCACGCAGATGGAAGGTATAATCCAGACCGTCCTCGCTGATTTCCCAGCTTTCCGCGATACGCGGTTCCGGATCCTCAGCTCCGTCCGGATTCATATAGATCAGCTTGTCGTAGACCTGATTGAGAATGTTGATCTCAATGGTAGTTGAATAATCTGAGGGATGAAGGGTCTCGATGTCTGCGTCCATGGCAATCACCAGGTCCGTCTTTTCCGCTGCGGCCGCGCTTACGGAAAGCATAAGGCCAAGGCATGCCGCTGCGGCAATTACGCTCAGTTTCTTCATTTTTCTCTCCTTCCAAATGAAATGTCAGTTCTTTGCTATCCCCCTTTAAACAGCTGCCTCCGGAATCGCCCGGGTCAAAGCTGCAAAAGTTCTGTCAGGCCGTAAACCGCAGCGCTCTGACACCCTGTCCGGAAGCGGACCGGCCAGTCAGTACGCCGTCTGTGTTTCTTAAAACGGCCAGTCGGAGAAGGCGGAAAATGCATTCATCAGGTCGATTCCACCTTCGATATCCTCCGCGCTCACCACACTGCTCTGGGAATGCGGATAACGCGTTACAACACAGATCCCACTGGTCCGCACACCGGAACCGGTCAGGTTCATGCTGGACGCGTCTGTTCCTCCGCGGTCGATCACTTCTCTCTGGTACGGGATTCCCTTTTCCCCGCAGAGCTTCTCCAGGATCTCCAGAACGTCCTCATCCGCAATCACGGAAGGATCACAGACCTTGACCGCAATCCCCTTCCCGACTTTATTATGTCCGGTCAGGTCGTTGGGATAGTCATGCGCGGGCGTGATATCCACAGCGATGCCGATATCCGGCAGGATCTGCTGTGCCGCAACCTTTGAGCCGCGGGTGCCGACTTCCTCCTGCACCACAAAGCAGTAATAGATATCGTTCGGCAGATTTCCGGGATTCTCTTTCAGCGATTCGATCAGCTGGTAACAGCCCAGGCGGTCATCCAGTGCTCTGGAACAGATCCGGTCCCCGGCCAGATGCTCATAAGGTCCGAAATAGGTGCAGCAGTCGCCGATCTTCACCAGCTTTTCCGCCTCCTCACGGCCGGAGACGCCGATATCGACAAAAAGCTTTTCAATCCTGTTGCCTGCCTCCTCGATCGGTCCGTAGCAGCCTACGACGCCGGTGATTCCGTTCCGGAAGATAACCCGCTCATTGTAGGCGGAACCTGCCCAGTTCCAGCCCATGTTGCAGATCCTCAGAAGTCCGCTTTCCTCGATATCCTTGACCATGAAACCGATCTGGTCCATATGGGCCGCGTACATGATTTTTTTTGGTTTTTCTCCGCCGAGCCCTCTTTTCAGCACGATGAGATTCCCGACGCTATCCGTCCACATCTCATCCGCGTATGGCTCTGCTTCTACAATGGGCCCGCTGTCAAGACCAAGAAGGAAGAAATTTATCGTGAACAGTTACTGATATAAATAAGCAAATGGAATGATCAGTAGTCGTACCCATT
>CACZBW010000018.1 GCA_902779575.1 uncultured Lachnospiraceae bacterium | reverse complement strand
GACTCTCTTCTCCTGACTTTCCTTGAATACTCCAGGGATCTGCGGGAATTCTGCGGTTTTACCAAGGTTCCGGATGCATCAAAGATCACTCGCTTCAAGGCCGAAGCCGCAGTTGCGGCGGCAAAATCAAAGTATGATGCGGCTCTTGATGAGCTGGAAAAGCTGGTGGAAAAGCGCAAACAACAAGACGACAAGAAAGTCCTTGCCGCCTATCATGCAGGAAATAAAACTGCGGATGAGATCGTTGCGTTTATTGAGTCTAATGACTCGGAAACCGTTTGAGGGTAAAAAACGTAGGAAGTTAAGGTTACTTTTGAGATAAAATTGCCGAAACGTGAAAAGTTTAAATTTCCTATTGACGCGGCTATCACGGCCGGTTATACTTTGGACAAAAGTGCTGAAATGTGAAAAGTAAAGGAGGTGCATGGATGCCAATATCAGATAGCGACAGGGACCTGATGAAACAGGTGGCGGAGTACTTTGAGTCCACAAGAAAAGTAGAAGACCCGAAGGCGAAGTACAAGCCGAAGAGAGAGGATAGCAGGTCTGTCAATGACACGGCGGCGCAATTTGACATTACCCGGAGCAAGGCCACCAAGATGCTGATCACGATGGGGGTGCTTTCAACCCCTCTTTCCAGGAAGCTCCAGGAATTGAGAAGTCAGGGAATGAGCGTAAAGGAGATGGCTGAAACACTGGGTGTGTCTGTCGGCACCGTGTCCTCAAACCTGCCTTATGAGGATGAGATCCACGGATCAGATACAGCTTCCGACCATGCCAAAGCCATGCGTGAGTACCGGGCATACGAGCGGATGCAGAAGGAGCGGCAGGAACAGAAGAAGGAAGGAGAGAGAAAACAGGATATGGACAGCACCAATGATTGGAAGAAGGAGCTTGACAGCAAACTGTCGTTCATAGAGACGGACTCGCGCAGACCCAGAATCACCTATGAGATGATGAGAGAGGCTGGCGAACGTGCAAGAGCGGCATTAGAGGCAGGCGGTATCGAGCTGCCCGGCGATGACCGCGCAGAGGAAAGGGAGAGACTGAGGGCGAAGGAGAACCTGACGCCGGAGGAAGTGTTGGAACTCGGGGAATTCCCCGGTGCCCTGTATGACAGAAACACACTGGATCTTCAGGAGCTGTACGGAGAGGATCTTCCCTATGAACCCAGGGAGATGATCCGGCTGCACCTGGAGCTTGATGCGGACTTTAGCGATGCTGAGAAGGAGGTCATGCACAAGTATGGAGCGATGGAGGGCGAGACCATCAGCCGGGATATTGTGGTATCCGATGACCTTCCGCTTTATGCTCTCCACTATGTGATTCAACGAGCCTTCGGTTTCACCAACTCTCACCTGCATCGGTTTTATCTGTCTGATGAGAGGGTAGAGAAGTTCACGGAGTCCGTGGAGCAGTGGATGCACCAGGTTGGCGTGATTTACAGGTCACCGCTCATGGATGAGAACGCTGAGTTCTGGGCGGATGACTATGAGCGGGGGAGTTTTAAGAATTGGCTGCGGAAGAAGTACACCGGTCCCTGTGTGTCACAGTGCTGGGGTGAAGGTCTGCTGGCCAGCCGGGAGAGCATGGAGCGGGTTAACCTGGACCGGGAGTACTATGTGGAGTATGGGAATTATCAGGATGATAAGGAGCCGGTGGCTCTCAGGTGCCGGCCGGTGTACGGATGGGATGGCAGAAAATTTGACCCACCGAAAGCGGATAAGTACGTGAAGGGGTTCAGGGTGGAAGTCGTGAAGCTGCGGGATCTTCCGGTAAGCCTTCTGAACCAGGTATTTGAACGCGGAGCGTTTGACCTCCTTGAGCGGCTGCCGATAGGGCAGGTTCTGGCTGTGCGGAATATGCATTGTACTGACGAGTTCCAGGAAGGTGAAGACGTCAGCACGTACCAGGAGATGCTGGATGATGGTATGCAGGGTGAGATCGAGGAGATTCTGGAGCTTGGTCTGGACTCTCCGATGAAACAGCCGTTCGTATACAGCTTTACGGATGAGCTTCTTTATCAGTATGACTTCGGCGATAACTGGCAGATCAGGATCACTGGCAGCCGAAACTGTGTGGATCTGGTCGGGAAGATCACGCAAGATATGCTGGACAAGAGCAACATCAAAGCCAGGGTGACATATCGGCCTGTGCTGCTTGCCAGGGATGGCGAGATGCTGATCGAGGATGTTGGCGGTACCAGTGGCTATGTGGACTTCATCCGCTCGATAAACACAATGCAGCGCGGCGAGACGGACGAGAACGGCATGAGTAAGACACAGCTGAAGGAATGGGCGAAGAGCCAGGGCTGGCACAAGGATGACAGCAGTGACTATAACCTGCTTTGAGAAACAGTCGTGGCTATGTATGAAATTCAGAGTTAAGCTGCAGAAAAATAAGAGGGGGCCAAGAGCCCTGGAAAGATTGGAGCGTGAAGTATAATGGATAAGGCTTGGCTAGACACCTGCATTACGGCGGGGGAGTTCCTGTACGGAGAGTACCCCATTACAGTCCTTCAGGAACTCTACGCCACGAAAGGCGAGAAGGTTACGACTGAACAGATTATGGAGTTCTTCGACGGCGGCTCCATGATGGTCTGTGACGGAGAAACGGTCAGTCCGCTGATCGCGACCACAGACCCGATGCTGGGGATGTTTAAGGAAGCCGACAAGAACGGTAACCCTTATGCAAGCCTGCACTTCGACCTCGATGAGCTGCAAGTGTTGAGAAAAGAGAACAGCGTAATCGAGGATCAGCTGTACTGGATTCCGACTGCAAAGCAGATCGAGGAGCTGATGGAGAGCGGATATATCAGTTCCTCAGCCATGACTGCGCTGGAGACCAAGATTAAGTCTGTCGGTGCTGACCCGGCATACCTGAAGGACCTCTGGCCCAGGCTGTCCACAGGGAAGATCGAAATGATGGAAGGCATAAACGCGGTAATTAGTGGGATGTATCCGAAGTCCGTTGGTCTGGAAGAAGGAAAAGAGCTGCCGCCGGAGATGCTCGCGAAAGTGCCGACCATTCAGTCACTGAACGCCATGATGCCGATGGTGAATGCATTTCTCAACAGCGTCAATAACAGGAACCGAAAGGGCTGGCCGCCGGCTGAATTGGCAAAGAAAATGCCGAAGCACCGCGGGATGCCTACGATCATGCCTGGAAGCGCCGCGTTTGCGAAGACGCTGAAAGAAGCGGAACCGCAGCTGAGGGCCATGGGCGCGAATGTGGACTACAGCTCCATCGACTCCTTCGCCACGGTCGGACCCTATGGTGAGCGCCGGGTTGTGAAGGTCGGCAGGAATGACCCCTGCCCTTGTGGAAGCGGGAAGAAGTACAAGCACTGCCATGGGAAATGATGTTTCTCCAGCCTCCCCTTGTGCCGATGACCACAGGCAAACACAGATGCCGCATGTCATCGGCACAGGGGGAGCAGTTGATCACGGGGAAACCGGTTGGTCACAGGGGGGAGCAGAGTAAAAAGGACAGCAGCGAGAGAGGTTCTCGAGTTCACACTTATTTATCAATTTAACCGGTTGACTAATTCTTGCTTCGGAGTGATTGATTACATACGCCGAATGGCACAAAAGACCTTGAAGAAGCCGCCAGGCGATACTTTGAAGTTGGAGGATTTGGAAGTGAAGAAAATGTCAGACTACAGCACGCCAAACAAGCGGAAACGCTACATTGAAAGCGAGTTCAAGCGTTTCGAGAATCAACTGGAGGACGTGATCGGCAGGAGCGAACCAGCCCTGCTCTACGGCTCCTTTGGTGCCCGGAGATGCAAGGCGCTCATGGCTTTCTACGATCGCGCAGAAGTTGAGTTCGGAAGGCTGTGCCAAGATTCGGTGCTTGAAACCCTGGTCGACGCGGAAATCAGGCCACTGCGGACTTACAACGATTTGAACCAGAACAATGACCTGACCATCGGCGCAGCGCTTTGGATTCTGGAGACCATGCGAAAGACAGAGCAGTTCGGAGAGATGACGAAAATCCTGCCTGACCTGACTGGTGAACCACCATTCTACCTGCCGATGGATTTTTCACATCCCTGTTTTTCAAACGACCTGATCGAGGCGGTCATGTACGTGCTGAAGCACAAGCATGTGGACGGTAGAGGCATGGACACTGAGCTGGCCAGCGAGGAAGCAGCAAGAGGCGAGAAACCGGAGCAGACGTTCACAGAGCTGATGAACATGCTGCCGGAGGAGAAGGTGAAACAGGCGTGCGAGAGGTTCAGAGAACTCCAATGGAACCTGCTGGCCCGCTACATCCGATGCGATGCCTGGCTGACACAGGAGATCGAGCGGAGGGCACAAAGCATAAGCTCTACGATTTCCGTACCGTTCGCTGGACCGCTGGCTGGACCACTGGCTGGACCACTAGTGAATCCTCTGGCTGGACCGCTGGCGAATTCGATGATTCACATGGGGAGCGATGAGGAGAGACGCAGGTTAGCAGAGGAAGGAGAGAAGTACCTTCGACTGAAGTCCAGCTTTCCCATGCGGTTCAGGGAGTTCCTCCAGATGGAGCGGAAGCAGATCATCCGGGAGACAGGCAGCAGGGTAATGGCTGATGAACTTTCGGGGTTCCCAATCGAAGACCCATATGAAATTTGCTTTGCAATCTACTGCCTGATCGAAAGCGGAGACGATGCACCCTGGCTTATGTCTTCCGGCACACAGCTCTGCGATGCAGCCCTTCACATGCTGCCATGGTTTGTGGGCAGTAGCGACTGGGATGAGGACGACTGGGATTCCTGGGACGATGCCTTGACCTACGACATCAACGGATGGCTGGATGACGATCCGCCGGAGGAAGAGGTCGATTTCTACCACACGAAGCACCAGGGCAGGACGTTGGCACAGATCGTCTATGAACTAAGCCGAGGCGTTGTGCCGGTCGGGAAGCATCCATTTGAGAAAAACCGCCTTGAGCTGATCGAAGAGGGCATGGACGAGAGGGTTGCCCGGAGGGTCATCGACATGGCGGAGATGTTCTTCCTGCGGGAATTCCAGGCGGACACATACAAAGCCTTTGAATCCTTTCCGTGGGAAAAGGATGAAGAAGCGGAGGCGGAGGAGCCTGCACCACAGAAGATGGACACATCGGATGCCGGCCTGATGCCCACACCGGGCGGCTACTGGGGACGGACGTTCGGGATTGCAGCGCCGGAAGAGAAGGAGACAGAAGATGTCCAAGAAGAGCCAGAGGCTGATCATTCCGAAGAACTGGAAAAGGCAAAGCAGGAGATCAAGGCCCTTCGAAATGCCTTGTACAAGGAGCGCCGGGAAGCAAGCGACGAGAGGGCAAAGTACGAGCATGAACTGAAAGCTCTCCGGATGGAACACAGAGAACTGGCGGACCTGAGGACGCTGGTTTTCAACCAGGAAAACGAGCACCAGGAACGGCTGGAGAGGACAGAACGGAAGATCAACTACCCGTACAGTACTCGGAAACGCACGGTCATCTTCGGCGGACACGACACCTTCCTGAAGGCCATCAAGCCAATGCTGCCGACCGTGCGATTTGTGGACGCGAACAACATGGCGTTCAACCCCGAAATCATCCGGAACGCGGATGTGGTCTGGATCCAGAACAACTGCATCAGCCACAGTCAGTACTGGGCAATCGTCAAAAATGCTCTGTCTGACCTGTCAGATGCATTATTCTAGATAACCACAACTCCCGAAGATATCGATGATGATAACGATCTTGGGTGAGCGCGGATTTATAGAGGGTTAAAAAACATAGGAAGTTAAGGGCTAGAAAAGAATTTACAGCCATGTCATAAAAACGCAAAAATAAGACTTGAAAATATGACACCAGGAGTGTATACTACTCTCAGGAGGCGAAAGGAGGATTTGCCATGGCTGCTATCTATGAGAAATTAAAAACAATGAGAGAAAAGGCAGGCCTGCGGCAAGGACAGATTGCGGACTACCTGGGAGTAACGCAGACTTTTATTTCCAAAGTTGAGACCGGGGAGAGAAATCTTACTGTGGATCAGTTGGAAAACCTCGTTAATCTTTATGGATATAGTCTTGCCGCATTTGCGGATATGGAACAGGATGTCCACCCAATCCAGTTTGCTTTCCGGGCACAGGATGTCAGCCAGGACGATTTGCGCATCATAGCTGAAATCGGAAAGATTGCCATCAACAGCAGATTTATGGCGAGAACACTGGAGGAGTCGAAAGTTGGATAAACTGGATCTTAGCACAAAAGCGCAGGAACTGAGAGAGCTGCTCGGAGAAGACGCCAATTCTCCGGTTGACATTTTTTCTCTTGCAAACCAGATCGAGGGACTTACCCTTGTATTTTATCCGCTCGGCGAAAACATCAGCGGAATGTGTGTCCGGGATCAAGAGATGAAACTGATCGCAATTAATTCGACGATGTCTTATGGCCGCCAGCGGTTTTCACTTGCTCATGAGCTGTATCATCTGTATTTCGACGATGAATCAGGCTTTAATGTATGCTCAAAAAGGCTCGATCCCAAAAGTGAGAATGAAAGGTGCGCGGATCAGTTTGCCTCCTACTTCCTCGCACCATATAAGTCCTTGCGGGCAGCAATCAAGAAAGTGGCTGGCAACGGAGCGATCTCCATGCAGCACGTTATTGCGCTGGAACAATACTTTGGGATGAGCCATCTGGCAATGTTCTGGAGGCTGGTTTCCGAGGGATACCTCTCTTCAGATGCGCTCGAAGACTATAGCTCCGGTGTCATGTCCATGGCTAGACATCTTGGATATGACGATAAGCTGTATAAACCGACTCCTGCTGAGCTGCAGAGAAGGACTTACGGGCATTATCTGAAACAGGTAGAGGAGCTGCGTCAAAAAGACCTGGTCTCTTCAGGAAAGATAGATGAGCTGCTGCTTGATGCTTTCCGGGATGATATCGCGTTCGGCCTGGATGAAGATGATCAGGGAGAAGAAGCAATTGACTGAGAAGTATTTCTTTGATACAGATTGCCTCTCCGCTTTTCTTTGGGTTCGTGAGGAGAGCATTTTAGCGAAACTTTATGCAGGCCGGATTATTCTACCGGCACAGGTTTATAACGAGCTGAAGAAAGTACCGCATTTGCTAGCGCGAGCGGACACGCTGAAAAGCAACGGAGATCTTCTGGTTGAGTCCATGGAAGTTGGATCGGAGGAATACAATGATTACCTTCGGATGACTACAGCCCCTGAACCTGGAATGAGAATCATCGGTAGTGGTGAGGCTGCCGGTATTGCCATGGCGAAGCAAAGAAACGGAACGCTTGCAAGCAATAACCTGCGTGACATCCGACCGTATGTGGAAAAATATGAGATTGCTCACATAACAACGGGAGACATTCTGATTGAAGCAATGGAGGCAGGAATCATTACGGAAGCGGATGGCAATACGATCTGGTCTGACATGATACGGAAACGTCGCATGCTTCCGACTGCGACATTTTCAGAGTACCTGGCGAATTACCGTAAGTCGGAAGAATAAACGGAACGACAGACAACTGAATATCAGGATAGTGTAGTACAAGCCTTGCAGGGTGATCTGTAGGGCTTTTTTCATTGGAAGAAAAAGCAATGCCGTCAAGATGATCCGAGGGTGCTGAAGGGCGTCATTTTTGGGATCAGGACATCCGAGTATGACAAAAAACAAATCATGGAGAAACTGCAGGAAAGAAGGGACGAACTCCGGGACTTCGTATTCTATCAGGCTGAGTATGACGATGCGAAGCAGGAAATAGTGATCCGGAAGAAAAACCTGTGGAAGCTGTGAGGAGATTTTTCAGTTTTTTACGAAGCCCAGTCTTCCACCTGAAGTCCCGGTACGCGGGAAAATTCACGTAGGTTGTGTGTGACAAGGATCAGACCTGAAGCTTTCGCGTGTGCGGCAATCAGCATGTCATTCCCTCCAATAACCAGTCCCTGAGTTTGAAGAGAATGCCGGATATTTCCGTATTCAAGTGCAGATCTGGAATCAAACGGAAGGATTGTTATCCCCGACAGGAACATCATAAGAGCAATACGATTTCTTTCCGGCCAGGAGCTGTGGCAGATACCATATTCTAATTCTGCCATTGTAATAGCGGAAATGGAGATTTCAGACGGATCATGCTGAAGGAGCCGGGTAAGTACTTCAGGCGGCCGTTTATTTTTTGCATAGGCGATCGTGTTGGTATCAAGCATATATTCGATCAAATAATCACCTCCCGATCTTCCGGAGGAAGACTTTGAATGCTTTCAGCGAGGAAGTCATCAGTAAAAAGATCCAGGCTCCTCAGCAGACTTTGCCAGCGGTCTTCTTTTGGAAAAAGAATGACAATGTCACCAATATGATTGACAAGCACTTCGTCGTCGTTAAAACGGCATGTTTTAGGAAGACGCACTGCCTGGCTGCCTCCGTTCGTAAAGATTTTAGCTGTTTCCAAAATATCACCCCCTTTAGAAAAATATATACCCGAATATATATTTTGTCAAAGCCTCAGGATAGATGAATATATATACCTACTTGAGGCCGTTCCAGAGGACGTATCTTCCTGTCCTTAATTACAACAGACTGCGGATCAGTGGCTTTCAGAAGTTTACGGACGGACCGGAAATGCGCAGGAAATGAAGAAAATCTTGATTTCTTAAATAGGATGGATATAATGGTCGTATCGGTGCCTCCGGCTTTTTTCTGTGGATCCGGGGGCATTTCGATACTTTTTTAAATGGAATTTCCCGTCAGGGAGGTTATACGGGGATTCTATAGCGCCAGGCCCGTAACAGGGTGACGAGGATTGGCAGTTGTCGAAAGACTCGGCGGATGCTGCCACGGCGTTCATGATGCGATGAAAGAACCTGAGTCTGCAGGATGGCAGGACCTGGTGAGAAGCTTTCGGGAAAGCCCCAAGCAGACGCGTCATGATTCAGTGAGTCGTCAGAGAGAAAACAAAAAGCGGAATCGAGACCGTAACAGAGCTTCTCTTGTCACTGCAGTACTTTAAAAAATGAGATTGCGGAAGCTTCCGCGAAAGGAGAAGACTCAGTTATGCGTGTAGTGATTCAGGAAAGTTATGATAAGATGTGCAAGTGGGCAGCGGATTATATCAGCGCCCGCATCAAGGCTCACAATGCCGGCCCGGAAGCCGGACGCCCCTTTGTACTCGGCCTGCCGACAGGATCGAGTCCGATCGGCGTCTACAAGGAGCTGGCAAGGCAGAACCAGGCCGGCGAGCTGTCATTTGCCAATGTCGTAACATTCAATATGGATGAATATCTTGGCCTGCCCCATGAGCATGACCAGTCCTACTGGTATTTTATGCATGACAATTTCTTTGATCATCTGGTTGATATGAAGCCGGAGAATATCAATATTCTCAATGGTATGACCGAGGATCCGGAAGAAGAGTGCAGAAAATATGAGGAGAAGATCAAGAGCTATGGCGGAATCGACCTCTTCATGGGCGGTATCGGAGTGGACGGACACATTGCCTTCAATGAACCCTTCACCAGCCTTAGTTCCCGCACCGGCGTCAGGAATCTGACGACGGACACCCGGATTGTGAATTCCCGTTTCTTCGGTAATGATCCGGAGAAGGTTCCGGCCCAGGCCCTGTCTGTCGGCGTCGGCACAGTGTTTGACAGTAAGGAAGTCCTGATTCTTATCAACGGCCACAATAAGGCAAGAGCTCTTGCGGCAACGGTTGAGGGCGGCGTTTCCCAGAAGTGGACCTGCAGTGCCCTGCAGAACCACAACGGCGCGATCATCGCCTGCGATGAGGCGGCCTGCGGCGAGCTGACTGTGGACACCTATAAGTATTTCCTGGATATTGAGAAGAAAGAGAGGCTGTAAAGATGTATACAATTACAGATCTCTATGACCTGGACCATACGCTGGCCGCTGATTATCTGCGCCAGTTTACCTACCCCTGGGAAGCTCTGAAGGGGATCAAGGAACTGATTCTGCAGCTCGGCCCGACCCTTGGGGATGAGTATGAGGAGCGGGAGGAGCATGTCTGGGTTCATAAAACCGCAAAGGTTTTCCCGTCGGCTTATCTCGGTGCTCCCTGCATCATCGGACCCGGGACCGAAGTGCGGCACTGCGCTTTCATCCGCGGTTCGGCGCTTGTCGGCGCGGACTGCGTGGTAGGCAATTCGGTTGAGCTGAAGAATGTGATTCTCTTCGATCATGTGCAGACGCCTCATTACAATTATGTTGGTGACAGCATCCTCGGCTATTACAGCCATATGGGAGCCGGGAGCATCACGAGCAATGTGAAGAGCGACAAGAAGCTTGTGGTCGTACACAACGGGTCGGAGCATGTTGAGACCGGCATCAAGAAGTTCGGCGCGATGCTCGGCGATTATGTCGAGGTCGGCTGCAACGCGGTCTGCAATCCCGGTACGGTCATCGGACGTCACAGCAACGTTTACCCCACCTCCTGTGTGAGGGGCCTTGTGCCGGAGAACAGTATCTGGAAGGATAACGGGGAAATCATCCATAAGGAGGAGCGGTAAATCATGGGCAAGTATTTCGGAACGGACGGTTTCCGCGGCGAAGCCAACAAGAATCTGACCTTTGAACATGCGATCCAGATCGGCAGATTCCTCGGCTGGTACTACGGCGCGAACCAGGGGAAGAAAGCAAAAGTCGTAATCGGCAAGGATACCAGAAGAAGCTCTTATATGTTTGAGTATGCCCTCTGCACCGGCCTGATGGCCAGCGGAGCCGACGCCTATATCATGCATGTAACCACGACGCCTTCGGTAGCTTATATTACCCGCGTGGATGATTTTGACTGCGGAATCATGATCTCCGCTTCCCACAATCCCTTTTATGACAACGGGATCAAGCTCCTGAATTCTTCCGGCGAGAAGATGGATGAGGAGACGATCCTCAAGGTCGAGGATTATATCGACGGAAAGATCGAGATTCCGATTGCCCATCGCGAGCAGATCGGCCGCACGGTGGACTATGTCTCCGGACGGAACCGCTATATCGGCTACCTGATCTCCATGAGCAAGTACAGCTTCAAGGATGTCAGGGTCGGCCTTGACTGCGCGAACGGCGCTGCATGGCAGATCGCGAAAGGCGTGTTTGATGCCCTCGGCGCGAAGACCTATGTGATGAACGCGGAGCCGGACGGCTACAATATCAACACGGACTGCGGCAGTACCCATATCGAGCATCTGCAGAAATTCGTCGTTGACAACAAGCTGGATGTGGGTTTTGCATACGACGGAGACGCGGACCGCTGTCTGGCGGTGGATGAGAAGGGAAATCTGATCACCGGCGACCATACGCTGTACATTTACGCTCTGTATATGAAAGAGCGCGGCAAACTGCTCAACAACAAGGTTGTCACGACCGTTATGAGCAATTTCGGCCTCTACAAAGCCCTCGACAAAGTCGGAATCGAGTATGAGAAGACGAAGGTCGGCGACAAGTATGTGTATGAGAATATGGTACAGACCGGCAACCGCATCGGCGGAGAGCAGTCCGGCCATACGATCTTCCTGAAATATGAGACGACGGGAGACGGAATTCTCACCTCGCTGAAGCTTATGGAAGTCATGCTGGCAAAAGAAAAACCGATGAGCGAACTGGCGGCGCCGGTTGTCTTCTACCCGCAGGTTCTGAAGAACGTCAGAGTGAAGAGCAAACCCGACGCGCAGAACGATCCGGACGTCCAGGCGGCAGTTAAAGCAGCTGCGGATGCCCTCGGCGATACCGGGCGTATTCTTGTCCGGGAATCCGGGACGGAGCCTGTCATCCGCGTCATGGTTGAAGCCGAGACCCATGAGGAATGTGAGAAGTACGTAGATCAGGTGATCGACGTGATCAGGAACAAAGGACATATTGAGTAAAATGCACGAGCCGGGATCAGCAGATCCCGGCTTTTTGTTCACTCTTTACGAACGAAGGGCATTTATATTATAATATTGAGGTGGGTAAAAATTCATCCCACAGGATATTTTTATTTCTGCGGGATGCGGCAAGATTATCCGGGAGACTATGCAGCGGTGCGAAAGCAGCCGCCTGAAAATGCTGTATACAGCTGCGGTGCCCGGATATATTAAGAATGATGACAGATTCTTATCGGGGATGGAAAAGAATGATTTTGTACAGAAAGAAATTTGCCGGACCTCTTCTGGTCGGCGCAGCTGTGGGAACTGCTCTCGCTCTGGCGCCGGCAGCACACGCTGAGCCTTCGTATGCGGAGATCCGAAGGGTTCTGGATACGGATCGGAAGCTGCTGGAAGAGAACTACAGGGACGAAACAGGCAATCTGGTCGAGGATGAGAACGGGATCGCCATAATCCGCTACGGTTACGATGAGAATGGGAATAAGATTTCCGAGCAGTATTACAATGCGGTGGTGGAACCGTTCTGCCCGGAAAAGAAGGGCTATGCCTCCGCTGTCTTTGAATATGACTCAGAGGGCAATCAGATTTCCCAGGCTTACTATGACGAGACCGGGAAACCGGTTCTGGCGGCTTCCGGCTATGCAAAGACGGAACTGGAGTATGATGAGGATGGGAGAGTAATCTCCAAGGCCTATTGGGACGAGAGCGGCGCGCCTGTTCTTCTGCAGGACGGTTATCAGCGGGTGGACTATGTCTTCGATGAAGCCGGCAGGGTTGCGGAAGAGCGTTATTACGGTACGGACGGTTTACCGGCTGTGAATAAGAACGGCGCCTTTCTTGTGAAGAAGGGCTATGACGAAGCCGGAAACCAGAACTTTGAAGCTTATTTTGACAGCAAAGAAGAACCCTTTTACATGAAGGAAGGTTATGCTGCTGTCAGCCGGACATTTAACGGGGATAAGAAAAAGGTCTCAGAGACATATCTGGACGGTAAAGGGTATCCGGTGCAGATAAATAAGGGATATGCTTCGGTAGAGTACGGCTATGACGGGAACGGGAATGTCGAAACGGAAACCTACCGGAACAGTCTGGGCAAGATCGGGAGCAATACAAATGGCGTCTCTGTCCTGAAAAAGGTCTATGACGAGAACAAAAGAGTCGTAAAAGAGAGCTATCTTGATGCCTCCGGGCAGCCTTTTATCCCGGCCAAAATCGGCTATGCTTCCGTAAAGAAGACTTATTTTGAGAACGGAAAAGTGTGGAGGGAGCAGTATCTGGACGAAGAGGATGCTCCGGTGACCGGTCTGAAAGGCTATGCCGGTATGGAATACGCCTATGATCCGGAGACCGGGAATAAGATTTCGGAATATTATCTGGATACAGAGAACGCCCGCTTTATTCCGGAAAGCCTTGGCTATGCCGGGGTTCATTACCTGTATGATAAGGACGGCGAAAAAACGGGCAGTTTTTATGTCGACGTGAAAGGGAAATATCTGGAAGTGGTTCCGCCCGCCGGCTTCCGTCCTGAAAAGGATGAGGAAGGGCGTACGGTTGCGGAACAGTATTATGATGACGACGGCCAGGCGGCGGCGGACCCGGAAAAGGGTTATGCCTGTGTCCGTTACACTTATGATGAAGCCGGGAATAAAGCGGAAACAGCTTATTTTGACCTGGAAGACCGCCCGGCGGAATATAAGGGGATTGCCCGCAGTGTCAGGAACTATGACGAGAAGGGCAATGTGACGAGCGAACGAAATTATGATGCCTCCGGCAGTTTGATCCTGAACGCCAAGGGCTATGCCGTAGTTGATAAACAGTATAATGACAAAGGCAAGGCGGTTCGTGAGACTTTCCTGGATTCAGCCGGGAACAGGGTGACGGCGGACGGCTATTCGCAGACGCTGAAAACTTATGATGAGAACGGAAATGTGATCCTTCAGTCCTATTATGATGAGGACGGCAATCCGGCAACCCTGCCGAAGGGATACAGCGCTGTGCGGAAGTATTATGATTCCGGTAAGAATCCGATCCGGACAGAGTACTATGACGCGGAGGGGCAGCTTGTTGTGACGAAGGACGGCTACGCGGTTTCCGAGAAGTATTATGATGAGAACGGGAATGTCCTTCTGGAGACCTGGTTTGACGGGGAAGGAAATGTCATTCCGCGGGAAGGCAGCAGTATTTCCATTGTGAAGGTCTACAATGAGCAGAAGAAGGTCATTCAAACCAGATATGTGGATGAATCCGGCAATCTGGTGATGACAGACAAGGGGTACGCCCTCCTTCGCAACGAGTATGACGAGAACGGGAACAAGGTGCTGGACCTGTATTATGACGCTTCCGAACAGCCTGTGACCCTGAAGAGCGGCTATGCCGGAATCCGCTATCTGTACAATGATCAGAAGAAAGCGATCCGCACAGAGTATCTGGATTCCGCCGGAAACCGGACGATGTCAACCAGCGGCTATGCGATCAAGGTAAATGATTACGACGAAGCCGGGAACCAGATCTATGAGGCCTACTATGATGCGCAGGGACTCCCGATCACACTGAAGAACGGCGCCGCGGTCCTGAGAAAGACCTACAGTGCGGACAATAAGCAGACATCCCTTGCTTATTACAATTTGAACGGAGATCTGGTCACGATCAAGGACGGTTATGCGCAGAAGACCATGGAGTATGATACGGACGGGCAGCTGATCCGCCAGGCTTACTACAGTGTCTCGGGGCAGCCCGCCGCGGATAATAACTATATCAGCATCCAGATCAAAGAGTATGAAGATGACGGAAGACTGGTCAGGACGCATTATTACAGCCCGTCGGGATCAGTAACCGCCTGCAAGTCCGGCTATTCTGTGCTGGAGCAGTACTATGATGAAGCAGGAACTCTTACAGGAGAGGCTTACTTTGATACATCCGGTAACCGGGTGACCCTGAAAGGCGGCTGGTGCGGATATAATATCGAGGTTCAGAGTGACGGCACGAAGGTGAAGCATTATTACAATACGGCCGGTACAATCGTGAAATCACAGTAAAGGCTGGTGTAATAAATCAGCGCTGCCCGGTATAAACTCTGTGTGCATCAGGCGTGCAGAGCTGCGGGCTTCGCGGCACAGGGAAACAGACAAAACTGAATTCAGGAGGAAACAGATATGAAGAGGAGAACTGGCTGGATCTTAGGCGGGCTTGCGTTCGGAATGCTTTTTTCACAGACGGCGGCAGCGGCGCAGATTCATTTCACGGGAGAAGCATGCCCGCTGCTGATTACGGCGGATCTGGAAGGAACCGTCCCTTATGCAGGCGCAGTGCAGCAGAACGATGCGCCGGAGGAAGGGGAACCGGAGACAGAGGCGGCAGCGGCTGAGCTTGCGGGTACTTCCGTAACGGATATGAATGTTCTGGGCCGGACGGAGGATAAAGTGATTGTCTGGATGGAGAACTACGGAGCAGGATATGTATCTTTAGAGGAGTTCCAGGATAAGGTTCCGCTCTTTGATCTGGATTCTCTGGAGCGCAGGGATCAGATGAACGCTCTGCGCGGGGGATCCGATGCCGCAGCGGTACAGGCGCTTCAGGCAGCCCTGATCCGCCTGGGATTCCTGGAAGGAGAGGCGGACGGAGCATATGGATCCATGACAGGCGACGCCGTCTCCCGTTTTCAGAGCAGCAAAGGGCTGCCTGCCACCAATGAGGCGGACGCGGTGACCCAGTGGCTCCTGCAGGATGCCCTGGCTGCCGATGAGGATCCGAAAGGTTCCGTTACAGAGATGTCCTATCCGGCAGTGATCAGCCCGGAAACCAAATTTGCCTCTGTTTATGAATCGACAGATTCCGATCTGTCCGGTTTTGTGACCTCTGACTGGAAATTCGCTTACGATGCTTTTGATGGAAGCGGAATGATTACAAACGCCGGCCTGGCGGCAGCTTCCCTTTCTCTTGAGCCGAGCCCGATGGAACGGCTTGCCATGGATCTTTCTTTCGCAGTGGAGGCAGAGAGGGGAGAATCCGGGCAGGTTCATTTCTTCCCCGTTCTTCACATTGAGTCAAAAGGCGCTTACTGCCCCTATGTGCAGACCGTGACCTTTATTTCTGGCGGTCAGAGCACGGAGATCGAACTGGCGGATACCACCCGCTGGGTTGAGGGCGTGGAAGTACTGGAGAGCGACAATCTGGAACTGAGTGCGGAACTGCTCTCTTATCTGGCCGGACCGGATGCAGGTTCCCTCAAGCTGCGCATCAATGGGCAGAACCAGTCCTATGATCTGACCCTGGATGCGGATACGGCGGCGCTGAATGAATATGCGGCAGCATGCGAGACGCTCTGAGAGCGGAAGTGAGAGGATGATTATGAGAAGATACCGCTGGGTCAGGAACAGCATTCTGGCAGCATCTGTCCTGGTGCTGGGTATGGGAAGCGGCTTTGGCCCTGTATATGCGCAGGAGGAGACCGAAGCACCGGAAGCCTGTGTCCGGATCCTCCAGAGGCTGGACGCGGATAAGCACGTTCTGGAAGAGCGCTGTGTCGATGAAAACAACCGGCTGGTCATCGGACCGGACGGCTACGCCATGGTCTGCTATGCCTATGACGAAAACGGGAAGAAGACGGAAGAAGCCTATTTTGACGAAGCAGAGCACTCCTTAATCAATCCGGACGGTTATGCGCTGGCCCGCTTTGTCTATGACGAAAACGGGAAAGTTGTCGAGGAGACTTACTATAGCGAACCTGACGTTCCTGTTCTGGTGGAGAAAAAGGGCTTTGCCCGGGTCGAGCGGACTTTTGGCCAGGATGGATATCAGCTGACGGAAGCTTACTATGACCAGTACGGGAAACCGGTACCCGGTTCTAAAGGTTATGCTTCGGTCGGGTATGTCAGGGATCAGGCTGGAAACGCTGTTGAAACCAGTTACTTTGATGAGAGCGGACAGCCTCTGGAAGTGGATGGCGCGGCACGTGTCACGGCAGTCTATGACGATGCCGGAAATGCGGTCCGGCAGCTGAAGTATGACGCGGAAGACCAGCTGGTCTTAACCAGCAAGGGTTATGCCTGTGTTGAGAAGACTTTTGACGCGAATAAGCATGTAATTCGGGAAGTTTTCTGTGATGCAGACGGGAATCCGATGGAATCCGGGGGTTATGCCGCTGTTCAAAAGGAATATGATCCGCAGGGGCGGGTGATTTACCAGGCTTATCTGGATCTCTCGGATCAGCCGGCTTACCTTCCGAAGGGATACTGTGCGGTCCGGATGACGTATGAGGACCTGAAAAAGCCGGTCCTGACAGAGTATCTGGATGAAAACGACAGACTGGTCATAACGACGGACGGTTACGCTGCGTTGGAGGATCAGTATGATGCCGACGGACATACCGTCTATGAATGCACTCTGAATGAGAATGGCAGTCCGGTCATGAGGCCCGACGGGTACGCGGCAGTCGAATATCAGTATGACGCGGATGGACATACCGTCTATGAAGCTTATACGGATGAGAACGGGCAGCCGGTCCTGACCGGAAAGGGCTACAGGGCTGTCTCCAGATCCTACGATGCAGAGGGACGCCTTACGAAAGAAGCTTATCTGGACGAAGCGGGAGCGCGCACAGCGCCGGAGAAGACTGGCTATTCCGCTGTGGAATACAGCTACAATGAGGAAGGGCAGAAAGTCTCTGAACGCTATCTGGATACAGAGGACTCCTATGTGACAGGAGCTTCCGGATATGCGGGGAAGGCTTATCTGTACGATGAAAAAGGAAATCTGATCGAGGAGACTTATCTGGATCCGGACGGGAGCCGTCTGGGGGTCGACGGGGCAGAGACCGCTTCCGGACAGGAGTATCCGGATGAGGAAGCACTGTCTGAGAATCTGGCTGAGTCGGAAGAGACGGAAACCGACGATTCCGCCGGACTTCAGGAGAAATCCTCCAATGAAGAAACATCCGAAGCCGGTCAGTATGCGTCTGTCCGTTACAGCTATGATGATAACGGAAACAAGATAGAAACGGCTTATTTTGATGAGGCGGATCATCCGGTTCTGAGCGCGGACGGATACGCGAGCATGCGCCGTGATTATGATGAGAACGGCTTTGTGCTGCAGGAGTCCTATTTCGATACGGAGGGGAATCCAGTAACCGCCTCCGGAGGCTATGCGTCGGTATCCTACGAGCGGGATCAGAGAGGAAATGCCCTGGAGACCCGCTGGTATGATGAAAACGGTCAGCCGGTGGAAGTGCAAGGGGCAGCTCATACAGTCGCTGCTTATGACGGTGCGGGAAATAAAGTGTCCCAGCTGAATTATGACGCAGCGGATCAGATCGTCCTGAACAGCAAAGGATACGCTTACATACTGAAAACCTTCAATGGCGATAAAAAGGAAATCCGTGAGGTCTTCTGTGACGAAGATGGGAATCCTCTGGAGATCGGCGGCTATACGGCGACAGAGAAGGACTATGATTCCCGGGGGCGTATGATTTACCAGGTCTACCTGGATAAGGAGGATCAGCCGAAAGCCCTGCCGAAAGGCTATTCTGCGGTCCGTATGAGCTATGAGATACTCAACAAGCCGGTCCGTACAGAGTATCTGGATGAGAGCGGCAGTCCGGTCCGGACTTCGGACGGATACGCAGTACTCACAGACCGCTATGATGAGGACGGACATATCCTTTATGAAGGCTATCTGGATGAAAACGGTCAGCCGGCAGAGACAGGCAAAGGTTACTGTGCAGTATCCAGATCCTATACCGGGGACGGCCTGCTGGAGAAGGAAGCCTACCTTGGTGCCCAGGATGAGCGCATTGTTCCGGAGAATCTGGGATATTCCGCCATCGAATACAGCTATAATGAGGAAGGCCTGAAGCTTTCCGAACGCTATCTGGATACGGAAGATATCTTTGTGGAAGGCGCTTCCGGTATCGCCGGCAAGGCATACCAGTATAACGAAGCCGGCAAGGTTTCAGAGGAGACTGTGCTGGACGCGGAAGGAAAACCGATGCGCACTGTACAGTTTGACCCGGACGGTGAAACGGATGAAGACGACAAACCGCTGAGACAGACGGGTGAGAGCCCGCTTGGCTACACGACCGTGCGTTACGCCTACGATGAAAACGGGAAGACCTCTGAGAAATCCTATTTTGACGAGGCCGGAAATGCGGTCCTGATTCCGGACGGTTTTTCATCTGTACAGTATGTTTATGATGAAAACGGATCCCTGCTGAAAGAATCCTATTTTGACGAGACTGGAGCGCCTGTTGTAAAGAAAGATGGATTTGCTTCGGCTGAGTATGTCCGGGATGAAAGGGGCAATGCCCTGGAAACCAGTTATTTCGATGAAAACGGTCAGCCGCTTGAAAGGAAAGGGGCAGCGCACAGCGTCTGCACTTATGACAGTGCCGGAAATGTTATTTCCCAGCTGAATTATGATAAGGATGGACAGCTGATCCTGAACAGCAAGGGGTATGCTTATCTGCAGAAAACTTTCAATTCGGAAAAGAAAGTAATACGTGAGACATTCTGCGACGCGGACGGAAATCCTCTTTCCATCGGGGGATATGTTACCGTGGAACGGGATTATGATCCGCAGGGCCGCGTCATTCTCGAGTCCTATCTGGATGCGGAGGATCATCCGGCTGTGCTTTCAGCTGGTCATTCTGCAGTCCGGAAGAGCTATGAGAATATCGATAAGCCGGTCTGCACCGAATATCTGGACGCGGATGGCAATCCGCTCATGCTCACTGACGGGTATGCCGCGATTGAGGACCGCTATGACGCGGACGGCCGCATCGTCTATGAAGCTTATCTGGATGAGAACGGACAGCCGGTTATGGCAGCCAAAGGATACAGTGCTGTTGAAAGAAGCTATGATTCAGAAGGCCGTCTTGTAAAGGAAGCATATCTGGGAACCGATGGTGAGCGCATCCTGTCTGAAAAGAGCGGCTATTCCGCAGTGGAATACAGCTACGACGAAAACGGACAGAAGACGGGCGAACGCTATCTGGATCCGTCGGACAAAGGGATTCTGGCTGTCTCCGGCTGCGGCGGAAAGACCTGGGTCCGTGATGAGAACGGCAAGGCTGTCGAAGAAGCTCTGCTGAACGCGGACGGAGAACTCCTGCGTGCAAAAGCGGCTGCTGACGCGGAAGATTCAGGCGCGGAGGAAAATACGGCCGGTCAGCAGGCAGGGAATCCGGCTGATGGGGAAGCAGTCAGCCCGGACGGCTATACGATTGTGTGCTATGCCTATGATGAAAACGGCAATACGATCGAAGAGTCCTACTATGATGAGGAGCGGAATCCTGTTATCGTTGAGAAGAAGGGCGGTGCCCGGATCAGCAGGGAATATGATGAGAATGGCTATCTCCTGAAGGAATCCTATTTCGACGAGGCGGGGGATCCACTGGAGAAGGCTGATGGTTACGCTTCGGTTTCTTATGTCCGGGATGAAAAAGGCAATGCCCTGGAAACAAGTTATTTTGATGCTTCCGGGAATGCTGTTGAGGTGAAAGGCGCTGCCCGGATCGTCAAGGCATATGACGAGGCGGGGAATGCCATTTCCCAGCTGAATTATGACGTGGAAAACGAGCTGGTCTTAAACAGCAAGGGTTATGCTTATATTCTGAGAAGTTATAACGCGGATAAGAAGGTAATCCGGGAAGTCTTCTGCGACGCGGACGGCAATCCCATGGAGGTCGACGGCTTCACCGCGACAGAGATGGAATATGATGGGCAGGGACGTGTCACCTACCAGCGTTACCTGGACGAAGAGGATCAGCCGAAGGCACTGGCAAAAGGTTACTGTGCGATTCGAAAGAGCTATGAGGATCTGACAAAGCCGGTACTGACTGAATATCTGCAGGCAGACGGTGACCCGGCGGTGATTACGGACGGTTATGCTTCCGTGACGAATCAGTATGACGAGGCCGGCCGCATCACCTATGAAGGCTATCTGGACCAGCGTGGGAATCCGATTGCGGTCAGCAAGGGCTACTGCGCATTTACCAGAAGCTACGACGAAGACGGACTTCTTCTGACCGAAGCGTATTTTGATAAGGATGGAAATCGCACTACGCCGGACGGAGTCGGTTATTCCGCGGTAACCTACACTTATACCGACAGCGGGAAGAAGAGGACGGAGCGTTATCTGGATCCGGAGGACGCTTTCACTGCCGGTTCCTCGGATTATGCCGGAAAGATGTATGAATACAATGATGACGGCCAGGTGGTCAGGGAGATCTTCCTGGATCCGGAAGGAAACAGGATGTTCTCGGAGAATGCCGGCTATTCGGTTCTGCTGCACGACTACGATGAGGAAGGCAGAGAAACCGGGCGCTCATACCTTGACAGCAATAATGAACTGACCGAGGTGGACGGAGTCGCCAGAATCGCGTATTCCTATGCGGAGGACGGCAGCAAGCTGCCCGAGGAAAAGTTTGACCGGGAAGGAAATCCGGTCGTACAGGAATAACGGAACAGGGATAACAGAAAAAGATCCTGAACTTGTGAGCAGGTGTACTTGACTTTGGGGCTTCCCCGGGGTTACAGTACACCTGTTTGCGCGATTATGCCGGAAAAGGAAGTTGCGCACCGAAGCTGCGAGCCGCCGTGGGTTCTGCAGCCTGGATGGGAAGACAAAGGCAGTGTCAGGCTTGGTTTGCAAATTCAGTTCTGGCCACCCGGTTTTATCCATAAAACTAACCGGTGTGAACATCCGTAACCGATGTTTACGCAGTGCGGCAGGGTGTGTCCGGCATTCATCGGAAAAAACCGGAACACTGAAATATTGAGAGGAATTATATGTTCAGGGATCTGAGAGAGAATAGAAATATACAGTCCATCATCCTGAATATGCTGATCGCTGCGGTCAGCCTGTTTGTGAACGGCTTCGGCGTGTATCTGACCATACAGGCGAATCTGGGTGCCGCGCCCTGGGATGTGCTGAATCTCGGCATCTCCAGAAGCCTGCATATTTTGTACGGAAATGCTTCGATCGCCGTGTCGCTGACGATTCTGGTAATCGATATTCTTCTGAAAGAGCCGATCGGAATCGCGATGTTTATCGACGCGGTGGTTGTAGGCAAGGCGGTGGATTATTTCAACTGGGTCCATGCGGTTCCGGCCTGTGACTCTCTTCTGACCGGGATACCGGTGATGTTTGCCGGACTGGTCATTCTGGCTTACACCCAGTATACTTATATGATTGCCTCTCTTGGCTGCGGTCCCCGGGATACGCTCCTGGTGGGACTGGCGAAACGCGTGAAGAAGCTTCCGATCGGCGCGGTGAGCATTGCCCTGCTGAGCACAGCCACCCTGATTGGCTGGCTGCTGGGGGGACCTGTGGGCGTGGGCACGCTGATCTGCGCCTTTGCGACAGGTCCGGTGATGCAGATGGCTTTTCGCACCGTGCATTTTGACGCAACCAGCGTGAAGCACCAGAGACTCAGGGATTCCGTAAAAACGATCTGTTCGCACTAAAGCCAGAACTTGTTTCTATCTGCAGGTGCCGCGAACCAGAACACCCTTCTGCCTGCAGACACGGCGAACCAGAACCTGCCTCTTCCTGCAGGCGCGGTGAATCAGAGTCTGATCTCAGACGGGTCCTGAACAGGAATTCTCATGAAGAATTTATTAAGGTTTTTCAGAACAGGCAGAATCCGGTTGAACTTCTGTCTGTTTGTTTATAAAATGAGATGAATGAAAGCTCCTTTTCTGTGTTCCGGCGGCTTACTCAATATAATCTGTCTATCATGTGAAGCCGGGCAAAAAGGTGAAAGCGCTAATGAATGATATCAGCCTGATATGTGAATCAGGGTGGAAAATGACAGGATTGCAGGCGCTGTAAGTACGGTATCGGCCTGATATGTGAATCAGAGCGGAAGATGACAGGATTGCAAGGCGCTGTAAGTACGGTATCAGCCTGATATGTGAATCAGGGTGGAAAATGACAGGATTGCAGGCGTTGTTCGTACAGGATCAGCCGGACAGGCACAGCAGCGTATGCAGATGAGGATATGGATATGCAGGAATTATTGAATGGATGCACGGTTCCGAACCACAGCTGTGTTCGGATTGAGGATAATGGCATAGTTGTTTATGTGGACCCCTACGGTCTCCCGAGCAGAACCGCGGACGCTGATCTGATTGCTGTGACGCACAGCCATTATGATCATTTTTCTCCTGAGGCGATCGATCAGGTACTGAAGGCGGGAACCGAGTTTGTGGCTCCAGTCGGGATGGAACAGGATTTTGCGAAGGCCGGGATCAGCCTGGGCGGAGTACATTTCATAAGCCCTGGTGAGAGTGTGGATTACCGCGGAATCCGGATCGAGGGGATTCCTGCTTATAATACGCTGAAGCCTTTTCATCCGAAGAGAAGCGGCTGGCTGGGATACCGTTTTGCTTTCCCCGGCAGGTCCGTCTATGTGACCGGTGATACGGACGCGAAGCTGGAATGCGTGCGGGTTCACTGTGATCTGCTGTTTATTCCGGTCGGCGGGACTTATACCTTCGACGCCAGGGCGGCGGCAAAGGTTGCGAATGAGATCCATCCCGCAGTTGCCGTCCCCATTCATTACGGGCAGGTCGTCGGAAACCGGGCGGATGCCGAAAAGTTCTGCTCCCTGCTGGATGATTCGATCGCGGGCGAGATTCTGCTGTAAGAACGTCGCAGCTGCCTGACCGCCGAGAGAAAGAAGTATTATGCGGTTTCCGGCAGAAGCGCAGTCCGCTCCCGTAAAGAGGCAGATGCAGGAAACAGAAAATGGCAGAGAGTCAGGCAAGCAACAGGTACATTGCAGAGAGTCGGGCAAGCAACAGGCACATTGCAAAGAGTCGGGCAAGCAACAGGCACATGGCAGAGAGTCAGGCAGGCAACAGGCACATGGCAGAGAGTCAGGCAAGGAAACAGGCACATGGCAGGGAGTCAGACCAGGAACAGGCACATTGCAGGGAGTCAGATCAGGGACAGGATCAGGTGAGGGAGAATGAGACTTCTCTATGCAGAGGATGAAGCGGCTATGGCGGAAGCCGTAGCCGATATCCTTACATTTCATAAATATACGGTCGAGATGGTTGACAATGGACAGGACGCCCTCGATTTTGCCATGGAGGGGAATTATGACGGGATCATCCTGGATATTATGATGCCGAATATGGACGGACTGACAGTGCTGCGGAAGCTCCGTGCCGCCGGTGATCATACGCCGGTTCTGCTTCTTACGGCAAAGAGCGAGGTGGCGGACCGGATTGAAGGGCTGGATCTGGGGGCGGACGACTATCTGCCGAAGCCATTTGTCATGGAGGAGCTTCTGGCAAGGGTCAGAGCGATGCTTCGCAGAAGGGAGTCTTTTATACCGGAAGTGATGGAGGCGGGCGACCTGCGGCTGAATCCTTCCGATGTGACGCTGTCCTGCGGCGGACATTCTGTACAGCTGCAGAACAGGGAATTCCAGCTGATGGAAGTGCTGATGAAGAAACCCGGAATTTTCCAGAATACGGAGACGCTGATTATCAGTGCCTGGGGATATGATACGGATGCGGACGTCAACTCCCTCAGAGTCTATCTTTCAGGACTGCGGAAGCATCTGGCGGCGATCGGTTCGAAAGCGGAGATTATATCCAGGCGGAATATCGGGTATTCACTTTCCTGGGAATAAGGGGAACGAGGGTTTTGCATGATTAAGGAACTGCAGAAGCGGTTTATAAGGACGACCATGTTTGTTGTATCGATCATGATCGTCATTTTTTTTATCTCGATCATTTCAGGCTATGCATTTCTGAACTGGAGGTCAGACACCGAAAGACTGAGCCGGGTTTCCGCACGCAGTTTTGGCGGAGACGATGGCGAACCGCTCTGGGATACTGTGTCTGACTACGGAGCGCCTCAGGCCCCTCCGACCGGGAAGAGCGGAACTGAAACGGATTCAGAAGCGGGCGGAGTGTCTGATACAGGACCGGAAGAGATGGTTCTGACGGAACCGGGAGAAGCAGCTCAGACGGAAAGCGGAATGAAATCCTATGGGAAGCCGGAGACCCCGCCGGGGAATGTTCCAGGCCGGGGAGATGTCCTGGGGCGGATTTCTCTGGATGGCGGGATTTCTCTTCAGAATCTGTATGGAAGAAATTTCGGCTTATATTTTGTTGTAAGCACAGACCTGGAAGGTAATATTATTTTCAGCGATCTTACCCACAGCGGGGACCTGACCTGGGAGGAAATGACGGAGCTCCTGAAGAAAGTGGACGCGGACTTTACGGCGGAGTTGCCGGCAAAGCGGCCTATCGCTCCGGAGAACGGACAGGGTACAGAGGCTGATTCCGGGGAGGCTGCTTTTTCTGAAAGGATGCAGAAGCCGGAAACAGCCGCGAGGCTGATAAAGCGCGGATATACAAGCGGTTATATGTATGAGTGCAGTATCAGGCGCGGTGATCGGATCGACTATGTTTTTCTTGACCTGACGGAAGAGATCATGTCCGATACCAGGCTCATCATTCTGCTGATTATTATCTGCCTGGCAGGCTGGATCCTGATTCTGCTGCTTGTTTCCTTCCTGTCAGATAAAGCGATACGTCCGATCGGGGAGAATCTGGAGCAGCAGAAGGAGTTTATCACGAATGCGGGACATGAAATCAAGACGCCCCTTGCCGTGATTGTCTCCAACGTCGATGTTCAGGAACTTCACACAGGAAAGAGCAAGTGGCTGGACAATATTCGTACACAGGCGCTCCGGCTGTCCGATCTGACAAAACAGATGCTTATCTTATCCAGAATGGAGGAAGGAAGTTCTGCTGTATTTGTATCGACACTCTTCGATGCATCGCAGCTCCTGCTGGATACATTGAAGCTGTTCCGGGAGAGCGCCGTCCTGCGCGGAATTCAGATCCGGACTGATGTCACGCCCCGGATTGAGATCTACGCTTCTGAGGAACAGTACCGGCAGCTGCTGGAACTGCTTTTTGATAATGCGGTTAAGTACGCGAAAGAAAATGGATTTATCAGTGTTGTGCTGAAGCAGGAGCGCAGAGACCTGATTCTCTGTGTACGGAATAATTGCGACAGCCTTCCGGCTGCGGATCCGGATCAGCTCTTTGAACGTTTTTTCCGGGCTGACCAGTCCCGCAGCAGGCAGACCGGCGGATCCGGAATCGGACTTGCGGTAGTCCGCGCCATCGCTCAGAAGAACGGCGGGAAGGCGACAGCCGGCTATCCGGAAGACGATGTGATCGAGTTCGAGATCATTCTGCCGCTGGTTTACAATAGCGGAAGAAAGACAAAGGGATGAAGACACTTTGGGATCAGCTTCTGTTTCTTATGTGCAGGCATGATGAAACGGAAGCTGGTTTTTTTGACTGTGAACCGGAATGCCGGACTTCACAGATTGTCCACAATTTCGTGACATTTCGGACATAACAGAACCGTAATATGTTGTCATGAAAACGAAACGGGAACAGAAAAACAGCTGAAACCCGTTTATCTATGAAAGGATTGGAAGGCAGATGTGTTCAATATGCCCTGCTTTTCCGATGAGATAAGGAGGATGATCTGTTATGAAGAAAAAAGGTTTGGCAGTTTTAATCGCGGCGGTAACGCTTGGAACGACAGTTGGCAGTACAGCACTATATTACGGGAAAGATGAGGCGCGGCTTCAGCTTTCGGGCGGTCAGAGTATAGAAGATGTTCTCGGCCAGGAGGAAGAAGAGGATTCCGGCAGCGAAAAAGTTCAGGAGAAGGCGGAAGATACGGAGACAGTGATTTCCGCCGAGACCGTTGATCTTTCAGATTCAAGAAGCATGGCCGAGCAGATGGCAGCGGAGCTTCCGACCGGAATTGTTCAGAGGGCGGATCTGACCGGTATAACGAAAGAGGAAGCACTTATGTCGGGCGTCGCCGATGTGGCGGAGAATGTGATGCCCGCGATCGTTTCCATCACGATGACTTCTGTTCAGAACGTGGAAGATTGGTTCCGCGGAAGACTGTACCAGATGGAGCAGAAAGGCGCCGGAACAGGCGTCATCATGGGAGCAAATGACGACGAACTTCTGATCGTGACGAACAATCATGTAGTGGAAGGAGCTACGGAGCTGACGGTTTCATTTGTCGATGAGGAGTCCTGCAGCGCAGAGATCAAAGGAACAGACAGTAAGAATGATCTTGCGGTTGTCGCTGTAAAACTGGATGATATTGACAAAGATACCCTGGATGTGATCCGTGTGGCAAATGTCGCTGATTCCGATGGAATCCGTGTCGGACAGCAGATTGTTGCAATCGGTAATGCACTTGGATTCGGACAGTCTGTTACCACCGGTATCGTCAGCGCTCTGAACCGGGAGATTTCGGTCCGCGACGGTTATGCGGTCCAGACTTTTGACGGGCTGATTCAGACAGATGCGGCGATTAACTCCGGCAATTCCGGCGGAGCGATGCTGAACATGAGAGGCGAAGTGATTGGAATCAACTGCGCAAGAGCCGGCCTGGAGAGCGCAGAGGACATGGGTTATGCGATCCCGACTTCGAAGGCGCTTCCGATTATCCAGAAGCTGATGAACAGAGAGACCAGAACGAAAGTTGACGCGGATAACGCTTCCTATATCGGTATCAGCGGGCAGGAAGTAACCAGCGAAGTCGTTGAGCTTTATGGCCTTCCGGCAGGGATTTATATCACTTCTGTAGGGCCGGATACCCCGGCTGCCGAGGCAGGACTTGAGGAAGGCATGATCCTCACCGCGCTTGACGATTATGAGATCACCAGCATGAGCGATCTGCAGGGCGTCCTGGAATATTATTCAGGCGGAGAGACGGTTACGCTGACAGTCTGCGAGCAGTCCAGGCAGGGCGGCTATGAGGAAAAGCAGCTGGAGATCACGCTTGGATATAAGTCAGATTATATGAGTTATGTGAGATAAAAATCCGGAGTATAAGAAATAACCGGGTCCGGAGAGCTTCCGGATCCGGATAATAATTCAGCGCTGCTCAGTAATTGTGTCTGGAAGGGCAGTACTGCAGCAGGAGAGATAACGGGTTTCCCGGAAATAGAAGGAACCGGCAATGCCAGAAAATGGCGATGCCGGTTCTATTATTGTATGTTGATTTTTTGAATTTCTCGTTCTGAGGCAGTGTTTTAAGAGCTATTTTCGGACTACATTTGCTAAGACAGATCTTTTTCGGACGATTCCTTCTCTGCTTCTTTTTTCTTTCTGAGGTCCCGGAAGAAGGAGGAGAGCATGCTGCTGCATTCTTCTTCCAGAACGGAGTAAGTGATTTCAACCTGGTGGTTGAAGGAAGCGATCTGCAGCAGATTCATGACGGAGCCGGCACAGCCTGCCTTCGGATTCATGGCGCCGATCACGCAGCGGTCGATCCGGGACTGGACGATCGCGCCGGAACACATCTGGCAGGGCTCCAGGGTGACGTAGATGGTACAGCCTTCGAGGCGCCAGTCGCCCAGAATCCGGGAGGCTTTCCGGATCGCGTTCATCTCGGCGTGGGAGATGGTATTGCGGTCCGTATTTCTCCGGTTATAGCCGCGGGCGATAATTTTGCCCTGATATACGATCACGCATCCGATCGGGACTTCGTCCAGGAGCAGGGCTTTTTTGGCCTGCCGGATCGCTTCTTTCATGTATTTTTCGTCTTCCGTCAGTTTTATCATATTCATATTTTCCGTGAGTTCAGGAAATGGTTCCGTTGAATCAGGGCTTTATTGTTCAGAAAAAGGCAGCTCATCTGAGCTGCCCTAAACATCCTTTTTTACCGTGCGCCTCGCTTCGACAGCCCGTCACAGACGTTACCTCCACAGTTAACTCGATCCAGGCACCCTCGCGGCACACAGAAGATTCTGCTTAGTGCTGCTCCGTTCCCGACCTGACACGGTTCACAGAGTTCCGTTGCGCAAGACCCAGACGTCAACGCCACTTATGAAGGGCAGCTCCACAGCGAAACTGCCTCGGCTCGGCATCACCCCTGCTGTAGCGGATTGCAGGTACAGGGCACCGCTATCTCCCCGGCTGCACGGTAACCATTACTATACAGATTTTGATGGGATTTGTCAATCGACAGTTGCGAATCATGGCGTTCCTGAATTTCTACTTGATTCCTTTTGGTTTTGTGGTACAATTACTGAGTACCTTTTCCGGTGCTCAATATTTGGAGAGATATCGAAGTGGTCATAACGAGCCGCACTCGAAATGCGGTCGTCCGTTTACGGGCGCGTGGGTTCGAATCCCACTCTCTCCGCTGAGGAAAAAGGCTTCCCACACTGTCATGATGTGGGAAGCCTTTGTCTTATGAATATTATTCAACTTCTGTTACGGATGTTTTCCAATCAATGGCTCGTCCTCAGCCCCCAAATGCCGCTGCCGCGTTTGCGCCGGCAAGTCTGCCGGAAGTAAGCGCCCAGCCCTGCGCGCATCCGCCGTAGGTGACATAGGCTTTGTTCGATTCGTTCAGGGTGCCGAGGGAATCGTTTCCGACTACGAACACGTTCTCGACCGGCGTTCCGTCTTCTTTGAGCAGGTGAATCTGCGTATCCACATCCATGCCGCCGCAGGTGCTGTATACATAGGCCGCGCCCTTGATGCAGTAAATCTTCCCTTCTGTCTGGCCGTGGACATCTTCCAGCTGAATGTCAACGCCGATCTGGCTGCCGAGGTCTTCCAGGGAATCCGCGATGAAGACGTCGCCGTACTTCATGCCCATCTCCATGATCGCATCCAGGTTTTCAACCGGCGTGCCGTCCTCATAGCTTCCGCCCTGTCCGAAGAACATAGGCATATTGAAGCTGATCAGGCCATTCTCCTTGATGGAATTGTATTCCTCCTCGTTGATCAGCACATAGTAATTCGCTCCGGCTTCCCAGGCGTTGAAGGCGATGCCGAGTCCGTTGTAGTTGCCGTCGAAAGCCTTTCCTTCCGAATCGATGAGCTGGTAATTCAGATCCAGCACCAGGGAGGTCAGAAGGCTCTTGTCATCATTGCTGTAATCGTCGGAACGGATGATCGTGTCGAGCTGGGCGATATGATCTTCTACCGCAACGTCTTCGTTGTAGAGCGCGCCGCCGAGAGCGAGACTCTCGCTGATTCCGAAACCGTCGCACTGTGTCATGCCCTTGGTATGCCAGACGGCTCCGGTATATTTCTGGGTCATCTCTGCGTTGCCGATGTATCCGCCTGCCGCGATGATCACGGAATCTCCGTAGATCCGGTAGGTCGTACCGTCATAATATACGGCTTCCACACCGATTACAGCTCCGTCTTCGTCCTTCAGCAGGGAGGTGGCTGTCAGCTCGGTCATGTAATCATTTTTCTCGTTCAGGCCTTTTGCCTTCTCCATGGAGTTCAGATAGGCAAGGTCCTTGGAAGTGCCGGTTGTATCTGTGTACATGGTCCACAGCGGCCAGCCGTGCACGTCATAGAATGCGAACATATTATCCAGGAAATGGAAATCCCAGTTCTCTTCCAACCAGCCGAAAGTCTCGCCGGACTCTTCGATGAACAGTTTTACGATTTCTTCCTTGGCGTCGTTGTCGGTGTATTCCATCCAGGCCTCAAAGAGCTCGTCCGGATCCACGAACAGTTCTCCGCCGTTCAGCTCCACCTGGCGGGCCGGGTTTACGCCGAGCGGTCCGGCCGTGTTGGTGCCGTTGCCGCCGATTTTCGCCGCGGTTTCCATACCGAACACGGTCGCCCCTTCCAGAGCGGCGCTCAGATAGGAGGCCACGCCGGAAGTTCCGAGACCAACGACGATCACATCATAGCCGTCAAGTTCCACAACTTCCTCACTCTTTGGGATGTCGGCATACCATTCGGAGGCTTTGCCGCCGTTCTCATCGATGATCTTCGAAATGATAGATTTCGCGGCGTTGGAGGAAACGGTCGCTCCGGAGATCGAGTCTACGGCAAGGCTCTGCGCTTCAATAATTCTCGGATAGAGATATTCCTCCACTGTCGCGTACTGCGGGCTGTACTCATCTTCGTCGGCCTGAGTGGCAGAACCTGCGCAGATGGTCTCGATCCCGGTGATCTCATTGTTTTCAAATGTGACGGCCAGCTCCATTTCTTTCATGACGCCGAAGGAAGGCGCTTTCGCCTGATAGGTGCCGTCCGCGACAGCCGCTTTCTCAGAAGAACTGCTGCCGGAAGCTTCCGCGAGGGCTTTCTCCACGGCAACCCGGACTGCGTCGCTGGTGATGGACGCGCCGGAAACGCCTTCGATTTCGGCTCCCTGGCTTTCTTTTACCTGCTCCGCCAGGGTTTCGAGCGCGGCGCCTCCGATTTCCGGAGTCTCATTGGCTCCGTCGATCGCAATATCCACGATGGAACTATCATCGACAGTAACAGAAACGCTCAGTTCTCCCATACCGGAGGCTGTAGCTGTGTAGGTTCCCGGCGTATAGACGCCTTCCGCCGGAGCGGTGAACCCGAGGGCTGCACTCAGAATAAGTGACAGACCCGCAAACCGGACTGCTTTCTTCATCATCTGTTTTCTTCCTTTCTTTGAACTGTGTTGATGGTGACGATCCTACACGGCAAAGCCGTTGTGTCCGTTAAATTTCTGCCGGCAGCGTGTGCCCGGAAGGTGCTCCGCAGCTTATCATGGGACTGCCAGGTAAACAAATAATAGTTTATACGATTTTGCAGGCTGTATTTTACGAAGGAATCATAAAAATACACAATTTCATTATACTTTATAATTATGAAAAATGCTCTTGTATTCCTGTGGAAATATTGGTTTTTTTTATCTGTCGATGGATTTTGCTGTGTAGTATGACGAAAAGTAAAAAGAACTCTGCGCTTTTTCTTGGGAATATTGCCATTTTCTGCGACTTGTTTTATCATGTAATCAGGAGTAATTGCCGGAATTTGATTTCTGCACGGAGCCTGCCTTTTATAGAAGGTCAGGGATCCGGGAAGAGTGAGAAAATACTGATGAGAAGGAGGGAGGAAAATGCTGCTGATCGGAAACGGACGGGTGGTAACGAGAGATGCTGAGAATCCTTACCTGAAGGACGGCGCGGTCGTCACGGAGGGGGAGAAGATTCTGGATGTGGGTACGCTGGACGCGATGAAGAAGGCTTATCCGGATGCGGAGTTCATCGACGCACACGGCCAGATTATCATGCCGGGATTGATCAATGCCCATACCCATATTTACTCCGGACTTGCCAGAGGCCTGTCGATCGTGGGGAATAATCCGACGAACTTTTATGAGATTCTGGACGGTACCTGGTGGGCCATCGACCGGAATCTGGACCTGGACGGGACGAGGGCCAGCGCTTACGCGACGGTTCTTGACTGCATCCGGGATGGGGTGACGACTATTTTTGACCATCACGCCTCCTTCTGCGAGATTCCGGGCAGTCTCTTTGCGATTAAGGATGTCTGCGGAGAACTGGGAATCCGGGCCTGCCTGTGCTATGAGGTTTCGGAGCGGGACGGTGAGGAGAAATGCCTGGAGAGCATCCGCGAGAATGCGGATTTTATCAGCTGGGCGCAGAAAGAGAACAGCGACATGATCAAGGCGATGTTCGGCGGGCACGCCCTGTTCACCATCTCGGACAAAACCTTTGAGAAGATGGTGGAGGCAAATGACGGCCGCACCGGCTTCCATATCCATGTCGCGGAAGGCATGAACGACGTCTGGGACAGCCTGCAGAATTATGGCTGCCGGCCGGTGGAGCGGCTCCTGAACAATGGGATCCTCGGGCCGAAGACCCTGCTCGGGCACTGCATCCATTTAAGTCCCCTGGAGATGGATATGATTAAGGAGACCGGCACGATGGTCGTCAACAATCCCGAGTCCAACATGGGAAATGCGGTCGGCTGCGCTCCGGTTCTGCAGATGATGAAGAAGGGGATCACAGTAGGTATGGGAACAGATGCCTATACACATGACATGCTGGAATCCCTGAAGGTGTTCCTGATTATCCAGAGGCATAACGCGGAACTTCCGAACGTGGCCTGGGGAGAAGACATGCAGATGCTTTTCCATAACAACCGCGAGATTGCGGCAAAGTATTTTGAGAAGCCGCTCGGGATCCTGAAGAAGGGGGCCGCCGCGGATGTGATTGTCATGGATTACAAACCGTTTACCCCGATCGATGAGAACAACATCGACGGGCATATGCTGTTCGGGATGATGGGACATAACTGCCGCACGACGATCATCAATGGAAAAGTTCTCTATAAGGACCGGGAGTTTGTCGGCATCGATGAGGAGAGGATCAATGCCTGGACGATGGAGCAGTCCTGCAGGCTCTGGGGAAGACTGAACCAAAGAGAATATGATCCTGAGAAATATCTTTAAGCCGTGTCTTTCGCCGGACTGCAGCGCGTCATCGTGCCTGCATTTCCGGAATAAGCCGCGGAAAATACAGCTGAGCGTCGGGAACGGAAACAAGGCAGCTGCAGACTGCATGGAAGGGAGGTTCCGGAATGAGTGACCTGATGAGACCGATTCCTTATTCCCAGCTTCTGGACTGGGTGCTGGAAGAATACAGGAAAAAGGGCAGTATCTTTGGCATTTCAAAGATTGTGAAAAGAGGAGGGGGACTCTTCCCCATCTTTGAGGGCGGCATCGAGACGGTGTTCGGACCGGCGGCAGGCCCCAATACACAGCTGAGCCAGAACCTGATCGCCGCTTATGCGGCGGGTTCCAGCTGGTTTGAACTGAAGACGGTACAGGACATGGACGGCAGGGATCTGGCGGCCTGTGTCCCGAAGCCCTGCATCCTGGCGGCCGATGAGGGATACAACTGCGAATGGTCGACGGAACTGGAGGTCCGGCAGGCTTTTGAGGAATATATCAAAGCCTGGTTCGTGATCCATGTGATTGCCAGGGAATTCGGGCTGGGGAGACAGGACGGCATCGTCTTCAATCTCTCGGTCGGTTATAACCTTGAGAAGATCAAGGGGGAGAAGGTCGACCGTTTTATCGACGGTATGAAGGACGCTTCCGGGACGCCGGTTTTTGAAGAATGCAGGAAGGTTACCCTGGAGGCGGTGAAGCAGGGGAAACTGAAACGCATGACGGAAAAGGATGTGGAAGCGATTCCCGCATGCATTTCCAGTTCCGTGACCGAGTCCACCCTGCACGGATGTCCGCCGGCTGAAATTGAAAGCATCGCGACTTATCTGCTGACGGAGAAGCATCTGAATACCTATGTAAAGTGCAACCCTACGCTGCTGGGTTATGAATTCGCAAGGAAATGTCTGGATTCGCTCGGATTTTCTTACATCGCCTTCGACGACCACCATTTCCTTGAGGACCTTCAGTGGAAGGATGCGGTTCCCATGTTCAGCAGGCTTATGGACCTGGCGAAAGCAGAGGGCCTGTCTTTCGGCGTCAAGCTGACGAATACCTTCCCGGTTGACGTGAAAGCAGGAGAGCTTCCCTCCGGCGAGATGTATATGTCCGGACGCGCGCTCTTCCCGCTTACGATTGAGCTGGTCTCCCGGATTACGGAACAGTTTGACGGGAAGCTGCGCATCTCCTACTCCGGAGGCGCGGATTATTTCAATATTCATGAGCTGGTCAGCGCGGGAGTCTGGCCGGTGACGATGGCGACTACGCTTCTGAAGCCGGGCGGATACCAGAGGCTGGAGCAGATTGCCGAGCTTCTGGATGACATCCCGTCGGGGCCGTTTGTCGGAGTAGATCTTAAGCGAGTCCGGGCGCTGGCAAACGGCGTGCAGTCGGATCCGCATTACCGCAAGCCGGCCAAGCCGCTTCCGTCCCGCAAGATGGAGGAAGCGCTTCCGCTGATGGACTGCTTCAAGGCACCCTGCCAGACCGGATGCCCGATTCATCAGGATATACCGGCTTACCTGAGAGCCATGAAGGAAGGCCGGGCAGAGGATGCCCTGCGGATTATTCTTGAGAGAAATCCGCTTCCTTTCATTACCGGGACGATCTGCCCCCATACCTGCGCGGACCGCTGCATGCGCAATTATTATGAAGAAGGCCTGCATATCCGCGATGTGAAGCTGCAGGCTGCCCTGAAGGCGGCGGGAAAGGTTCTCCGGGAAGAGAAGAACGGCGGAGTGGCAGGCGGCCGGACGGACGGACAGAAAAAAGCGGCAGCCGGAACCCGCGTTGCTGTGATCGGCGGAGGACCGGGCGGACTGAGCGCGGCTTCTTTCCTGTCGCGCGCGGGAATCGACGTGACGGTCTTTGATAAAGGGGAGAGCCTGGGCGGCGTCGTGAGGAAGGCGATTCCCGAATTCCGGATTGCAAATGAGCGGATTGACAGGGACATCGAACTGTGCAGCCGCTTCGGGGCAAAGTTCGTGACAGGCCGCGAGATCCGCAGCATCAGGGAACTGAGGCAGGAAGGCTTTACCGATATTATCGTCGCGGTCGGAGCCTGGAGAAGCGGACATAAAGTCCTTCAGTACGGGGAAGAAATGGACGCTCTGGAGTTCCTGACCAGGATCCGCAAGGCACAGAATTCGGTCCGCCTCGGCGAGGATGTGATCGTCGTCGGCGGAGGAAATACGGCCATGGATGTGGCCAGGGCCGCGCTGAGGCAGAAAGGCGTGAAGCACGTCCGTCTGGTCTACAGGAGAACCCAGCGTTACATGCCGGCGGATGAGGAAGAGCTGCAGATGGCCATCGAGGACGGAGTGGAGTTTATGGAACTGCTCGCTCCGGTCGGCGTGAAGGACGGTCAGCTGGAATGCACGGTCATGGAGCTTAAGGAAGCGGATGAGAGCGGCAGGCGCAGGCCTGTCGAGACCGATCAGAAGGTTTTCCTGCCCTGCAGCGCTGTGATTGCGGCGGTAGGAGAGCGTGTGGACGGCTCCCTGTTTGCTGCGGAGGGCGTGAAGCTGGATGAGAGAGGACTTCCGCTCGTGGACGGCAATCTGGAAACTTCTGTTGACAGAGTGTACGCGATCGGCGACTGCAGGCGCGGTCCCGCTACGGTGGTGAAAGCGGTCGCGGACGCGCAGGCCGCGGCTGAGGCGATTGCAGGCATTTCCTTCGACCGCTTTGCGGATGAAAATGAGAAGGACAACCCGGCTAAGCTTCGTTCGGCGAAGGGCGTCCTGACCAGGGATCTTCAGGAGAAACCGGACGGCAGGTGCCTTGGCTGCGCTGCTGTCTGTGAAGTCTGCACGGACGTTTGTCCCAACCGGGCGAATATAGCCGTTACGGTTCCGGGCCTTGTGAAGACCCAGATTCTCCATGTGGACGGGATGTGCAACGAATGCGGAAACTGCGCCGTCTTCTGTCCTTACAGCGGGAGGCCATACAAGGATAAACTGACGCTCTTCTGGTATGAGGAGGATTTCCGGGAGTCTGAAAATGAAGGCTTCCTGTTTAAGGAAGGAACGACCGTAACGCTGAGATTTGCGGGGAAGACCGCCGATTACGACGTGGCGGACAAGGACTGCGGCCTGTATGATCCTCTCAGGAAATTCATACTGGCAGTGATTACGGATTATGCATATCTTCTGAAATAAGAAAGTCGGAACAGGAACAGATCATACGGCAGGAGGGGTATGAGATGAGATGGACGATGAATCATATGCCGGCAAGTGAAGACAGGTATCTTTCACTGATGGCCGCGGAACAGGTGGACAAAGCGAGGGCTTTTCACAGCACATTTCCGCAGTATCAGAAGACGCCTCTTGTAAACCTTCCGCATCTGGCGGAGTGCCTGGGACTCGGCGGAATCTGTGTGAAGGACGAGAGCTGGCGCTTCGGGCTGAATGCTTTTAAGGTGCTGGGAGCTTCTTTTGCCATGGCCAATTATATCGCTTCGCAGATGGGCAGGGATGTGTCGGAGATGACCTATGACTATCTGACGAGTGAGAAGCTGAAAGAGGATTTCGGGACGGCGACATTTTTCACCGCGACGGACGGAAACCACGGGCGCGGGGTTGCCTGGGCCGCAAAGAGGCTGCATCAGAAAGCGGTTGTGCACATGCCGAAGGGTTCCTCAAAATTCCGTTATGACAATATCGCTAAAGAAGGCGCCCTCGTGACGATCGAGGAGGTCAATTACGACGACTGCGTCAGGATCGCCGCCAGGGAAGCTTCCGGGACGGAGCACGGCGTGATTGTACAGGATACGGCCTGGGAGGGATATGAGGATATCCCGTCCTGGATTATGCAGGGCTACGGAACGCTGAGCTCAGAAGCCGCTGAGCAGCTGAAAGCCTTCGGGGCTGACCGCCCGACGCATGTGTTTGTCCAGGCCGGCGTCGGTTCCTTCGCGGCATCCGTTGTCGGTTATCTGACGAATCTCTGGACAGACGCCCCGCCGAAGTTTATCGTTGTGGAGGCGGACGCCGCCGCCTGCCTGTACGAAGGCGCAGCAAAAGGGGACGGGGAACCGGCGATCGTAACGGGAGATCTGCAGACGATCATGGCCGGGCTTGCCTGCGGGGAACCGAATATCATCGGCTGGGATATCCTCCGCAATCACGTTTCCGCCTTTGCCGCCATAGAGGACGCGGACGCCGCGAGGGCCATGCGGATCCTGGCCGCGCCCCTTCGGGGAGATACGGCGGTCATTTCCGGAGAATCCGGCGCGGCGGGCATGGGATGCCTTGCGGCCATCATGAGCCGGGAGGATCTGAAGGACTTCCGCGATCAGCTGGGACTTGACGGATCTTCCAGGGTACTGCTTTTCTCGACCGAGGGAGATACGGATCCGGCTTATTACAGAAGGGTCGTCTGGGACGGCGCCTGGGGAAAATAAAACAGGACCGCCGAATCAGAAAGCGGTATCAGGCCGGGCAGCAAACGGGAAGGAACCCGGCGGATCAGGGGAAAGAATACAGACAGGAGGCTGGTAATTATGAATCTGGATTATGAAAAAATCAGGGCGGAGGCGGAGAGCTATAAAAAAGATATCATCGCCTTCCTGAGAAGGATGATCTCACATCCGTCGGAGAGCTGTGAGGAGAAAGAGGTCGTCGCCTGCATCCGGGAGGAGATGGAGAAGCTCGGTTTTGATAAGGTCGAGGTTGACGGCCTGGGCAATATCATCGGCTGGATGGGCGAG
Organism: uncultured Lachnospiraceae bacterium; assembly: GCA_902779575.1. Taxonomy (GTDB): domain Bacteria; phylum Bacillota; class Clostridia; order Lachnospirales; family Lachnospiraceae; genus Porcincola. The sequence goes on along the minus strand of CACZBW010000018.1, from coordinate 33,294 downwards.
GGAGATAAGATCATCGCCATCGACGGCCATATCGATACGGTCGGAATCGGCAATATCGAGAACTGGACGGCGGATCCCTATGAAGGGTACGAGGACGAAGAGGTCATCTACGGCAGAGGCGGTTCCGATCAGGAGGGCGGAGTGGCTTCCGCGGTTTACAGCGCGGTCATCATGAAGAAACTGGGCCTGATTCCGGAAGGCTATAAGATCATGGTGGTCGGTTCGGTTATGGAGGAAGACTGCGACGGCCTGTGCTGGCAGTATATCGTCAATAAGGACGGGATCCGTCCGGAGTTTGTCATTTCCACAGAGCCGACGGACGGCGGAATCTACAGGGGCCAGAGAGGCCGCATGGAAATCCGCGTGGACGTCAGGGGCGTTTCCTGCCACGGTTCGGCTCCGGAGCGCGGGGACAATGCGATCTATAAGATGGCGGATATCATCGCGGATGTGCGCGCCCTCAACAACAACGGCTGCACGGATTCCACCCAGATCCGGGGCCTTGTCAAGATGCTGGATCCGAAGTTTAACCCGGATCATTTTGAGGACGCGAGATTCCTGGGCAGAGGAAGCTGCACTGTATCGCAGATCTATTTCACCAGCCCGAGCCGCTGCGCGGTCGCGGACAGCTGTTCCATCTCCATCGACCGCCGGATGACTGCCGGCGAGACCTGGGAAGGCTGCCTGCAGGAGATCAGGGATCTTCCGGCTGTTAAGAAATACGGGGACGACGTAAAGGTCTCCATGTACATGTACAGCAGACCTTCCTGGACAGGGGAAGTATACGAGACGGAGGCTTATTTCCCGACCTGGATCAACAGCGAAAAGGCGCCTCATGTGAAAGCGCTGGTCAACGCGCATAAGGCTCTCTTCGGGGAGAAACGGATCGGACCGGACAGCCAGAAAGCGCTCCGCGACCGTCCGCTGACAGATAAATGGACTTTCTCTACCAACGGCGTCGCGATTCAGGGCCGCTACGGCATCCCCTGCGTCGGATTCGGACCGGGAGCGGAATCCCAGGCCCATGCGCCGAATGAGATCACCTGGAAGCAGGATCTGGTCACATGCGCGGCCCTGTACGCCGCCGCAATCGCCCTGTATCCGGAGGCGGTGAAGGAATAAGGAAAACCGGAAGATACTGACCGGGTCAGCTGAAGTACAGCCGGATGAAGCCCGGCTTTTCCGGTATACAGCCGGCATTTGACAGCCTGTGTTGAAAGGGTGCAGGATCTGTGGCAGGCCTGCGGAAGGATGCAGAACTTCGGTCTGAAAAAGAAATGATAAGAAAACAAAAAGAATCAGGAAGGAAAACGGAATGAACGATACACTGCAGCAGTATATTGAGAAGCTCAACGGACTTGATATAAAAAACATGTACAACAATGATTTCTTTCTGACCTGGGATAAGACAGATGACGAGATCATGGCTGTCTTCACGATCGCTGACGCGCTGCGCAATCTCAGGGAAAGAAATATTTCAACGAGGATCTTTGATTCAGGTCTCGGAATTTCCATTTTCCGGGACAATTCCACCAGGACGAGATTCTCCTTCGCCTCCGCCTGCAACCTGCTGGGACTTGCCGTACAGGACCTGGATGAGAAGAAGAGCCAGATCGCGCACGGTGAGACGGTGCGGGAAACCGCGAACATGGTTTCCTTCATGGCGGACGTAATCGGAATCCGCGATGACATGTACATCGGGAAGGGGCACACATACCAGAAGCTTGTCGCTGATTCCGTGACCCAGGGCTATGAGGACGGGATTCTGGAGCAGAAGCCGACCCTGGTCAACCTGCAGTGCGATATCGACCATCCGACGCAGTGCATGGCGGATATGGAAGAGATTATCCATTATTTCGGCGGAGTGGAGAATCTGAAGGGAAAGAAGCTGGCCATGAGCTGGGCTTACAGCCCCAGCTACGGAAAACCGCTCAGCGTTCCGCAGGGCGTGATCGGCCTGATGACGAGGTTCGGAATGGACGTCGTTCTCGCCCATCCGGAAGGATACGACGTCTTCCCGGAGGTTGAGGAGATCGCCCGCAAAAACGCGGAAAAGAGCGGCGGATCCTTCACGAAGACCGGCAGCATGGCGGAAGCTTTCCGCGATGCGGATATCGTATACCCGAAGAGCTGGGCTCCTTTCGCTGCCATGGAGAAGCGCACGGATCTCTACGCAAAGGGAGATTTCGACGGCATCGACGCCCTGGAGAAGGAACTTCTGAAGCAGAACGCGGAGCATCAGGACTGGAGCTGCACAGAAGAGCTCATGAAGACGACCAGGGACGGCAAGGCGCTTTATCTGCACTGCCTGCCTGCCGATATCAGCGGTGTATCCTGCGAGAAGGGAGAGGTCGACGCCTCGGTCTTCGACCGCTATCTGAAGCCTCTGTACAAAGAAGCTTCCTACAAGCCTTATATCATCGCGGCCATGATTTTCCTGGCCAAGGTGAAGAACCCGCAGAAGCTTCTGAAGGAGCTTGAAGAGGGGAATAAGCTGCGCTGGCGCCAGTAAAAGAGGATTGAGGCAGGGCAGCGGTGTCCGGGGATTCCGGGCATCGCTGCCTGTGACTGCCCGTGGCTGCCTGCGGCGGATGCGGTGGAACAGCTCGTTTTTGCTGCCCCGGCTGCCTTTGAATCCGGCGGCGGATGGAGCAGCGGCTTTTTTTGCTGCCGCGGGCTGTCTGTGGTCTTTGTCGGCGAAGCCTGAGAAAGACCCGGAGAAGAAAGTCAGGTGGGAATTATGAAGCAGAGAATTGTGATTGCCCTCGGCGGGAACGCCCTGGGCAAAAATCTTCCCGAGCAGATGGCTGCCGTGAAGAAGACGGCGAAGGCCATCGTGGATCTGATCCAGGAGGGAGACGAGGTCGTGATCGCCCACGGCAACGGGCCGCAGGTGGGCATGATCCAGAATGCCATGGCGGAGCTGGTGCGCTCGGACCCGGACAGGTATATCCCCTGTCCCCTGAGCGTATGCGTCGCGATGAGCCAGGGCTATATCGGCTATGATCTTCAGAACGCGATCCGGGAGGAAATGCTGGACCGCGGCATAGATCTCGGAGTGGCGACGGTTCTGACCCAGGTGGAGGTGGACCCGGACGATCCGGCTTTTCAGCATCCGACCAAACCGATCGGCTCTTTCCTTACAAAGGAGGAGGCGGACCAGCTGGTCAGGGAACGGGATTATGAAGTGATCGAGGACGCCGGCCGGGGCTACAGGCGCGTGGTGGCCTCCCCGATGCCTGTCTCGATCATTGAGATCGGGACGATCCGCTCCCTGGTGGAGACCGACCATATCGTCGTTGCCTGCGGCGGAGGCGGAATCCCCGTCTTCCGGACAGAGGGGCACCATCTGAAGGGAGCGGCGGCGGTCATTGACAAGGATTTTGCCGCCGAATGTCTGGCGGAACAGCTGGACGCGGACAGGCTGCTGATCCTGACAGCGGTCGAGAAAGTGGCCATTCATTTCGGCAAAGAAGATCAGAAGGACCTGTCGGAGATGAGCTGCGAGGAGGCGGAACAGTATCTCGCGGACGGAGAGTTCGCGCCGGGCTCCATGCAGCCGAAGATAGAAGCGGCGGTCCGTTTCGCCCGGTCCGGCCGCGGACGCAAAGCTTTGATTACCCTGCTGGAGCGGGCTGCGGAAGGGATCGCGGGAAAAACAGGTACTGTCATTTATGACCGCGAATAAGCAGGAAGAAAATGAGACTGAAGCGAGGAGGAAATACGGAAGAATGGAGCCGCTTAAGGAACGCAGTAAGATGGATCCCGCTTTTATGTGGGATCTGACAAAGATGTATGCATCGGATGAGGACTGGGAGAGAGATCTGGAAGCGCTGAAGGGGGAAGCTGAAAAGATTGCTTCTTTCCGGGGGAGCCTGCATACGCCGGAAAATGTAAAAAACTATCTGGACTATGAGACAGAACTGGAGAGAAAGGTCGAGCTTCTTGACTGTTACGCCGCCCTTCGATTTACGGAGGATACGAGGCAGGAGAAGGCAAAAAGCATGCAGGCGAGGGCCATGAACCTGTATGTAGCCCTGATGACCGCCGGCGCCTACGCGGAGCCGGAGCTGCTTTCTCTGGAACAGGAACTGCTGGAGGAGATTACAGAAAGTCCGCTGACGGAAGAATACCGTGTTCTGCTGAGGAGGCTTGCCGACCGGAAAAAGCATACCCTGACCACGGCGGAGGAAACGATCATTGCTTCCTTCGGCGAGGTTCTGGCCGCGCCGGGGGAGACCGCCCACAGTCTCGAGGACTCTGATATGGTCTTCGGGAGCGTGAAGGATGGGGAAGGCAGTGACCATGAGGTCAGCGGCTCCAATTTTGTCTTCCTGGAATCCCAGGAGGACAGGGTTTTAAGGAAAAATGCCTTTGAGACCTATTACGCCGGATTCAAAGGGCATATTAATACATTTGCCTCGACCATGCAGGCCAATGTGAAGCGGGAGGCAGTTACCGCTTCCCTCAGGCATTACGCTTCTTCCCGTGAGATGATGACCGGCGCGGAGCGGGTTCCGGTGAAGGTTTACGACAATCTGATCGAGGCTGTGCGCAGGCACCTGCCGGATATGTACCGCTATGTGCGCCTGCGCAGAAAGCTGCTCGGAGTGGACAGCCTCCATTTTTATGACATCTATGCCCCGCTGGTCAAAGGAAGCCAGAAGATCTATTCCTTCGACGAGGCAAAGGAGATGCTCTATGAGGCAGTCGCTCCCCTGGGCGAAGATTACGTGAAAGCTGTCCGGGAAGGCTGCGCCGGAGGCTGGATCGACGTGTATCCGAACAAAGGAAAGAGAGGCGGCGCTTTCTCCTCGGGCTGCTATGACTCGGAACCCTATATCATGCTGAATTATACGGGAACCCTGGACAGCGTCTCCACCCTGGTGCATGAGATGGGGCATTCCATGCACAGCTATCTGTCGCGCAGGAACCAGCCGCCCCAGTACGCGCATTATACCCTCTTTGTTGCGGAGGTCGCCTCGACGGTAAATGAGAACCTGCTGGTCGAGCACCTTCTTGAACAGACGGAGGATCCCGCGGAGCGTCTGTCTCTGTTGAACCAGTACCTGGAGAATTTCAAAGGCACTGTCTACCGCCAGACCATGTTCGCGGAATTCGAGAAGCAGATCCACGAGCTGTCCGAACAGGGAGAAGCGCTGACGCCGCAGGCTCTGTGCGGCGTGTACGGGAAACTGGTTGAAGATTATTTCGGGCCGGATATGGTGATCGATGACGAGATCCGGTATGAGTGGGCCAGGATTCCGCATTTCTATACGCCCTTCTACGTCTACAAGTATGCTACGAGCTATTCCGCGGCGGTCGCGCTTTCGGAGGGGATCCGCGCCGAGGCACAGGGCAGGGCGCGGGGAAATGTGAAGAACTATCTGGAATTCCTTTCTATGGGCTGCAGTAAGGACCCGCTGGAAGAGCTGCAGCACGCGGGAGTTGATCTGTCCACGGCGGCGCCCATCGACGCGGCTCTGGATAAATTTGCCAGCGTCCTGGATGAGGCTGAAAAGATTGCAGAGAAACTGTAAACAGCCTCTTTTGGCAGTATACAGGTATGCATAAAAAGACAGGCTCCGATGGGCCTGTCTTTTTATATGGCGGGACCGAAAATATTTTTACCGGAAAGTCAAAAGTCCGAAAAGATCGGGCAAGACGGGAAGACTTCAGCCTTGACTTTCGAAAATACTCTACCTATAATGTTACAAGGCTGCGTTTTTTACGCGCGCCTTTTCTTATTTTTAAAAGATGCGAAGGAGATACGGTCATGAAGATTTACAAGGGGATCATGAGAGTGATCACGGTTATAGAGAATGCGGTGCTGGCGGTTTCCATGCTGCTGGTGCTGGTTCTGACCTTCGGAAACGTGGTTGCCAGAAAGGTATTTAACCATTCCTGGGGCTTTACGGATGAGATCGTGGTCGCCGTGTTTGTCCTGATTTCCCTGCTGGCCGCGGGCGTTGCGGCAAAAGAAGGGGGGCTTGTAAATCTGGGCCTGATTACGGATAATGTGGGGCCGAAGGCGAAGAAAGTGCTGCTGTTTATTTCAACCGTGATCTGTGTGATCTATTCGGCGATTCTGACCTGGGAGGCCATCGGGCAGGTGCGCAAGGAAATGGCCATGCCGATGCCCAAGAGCAGCCCGATCCTGCATATTCCGACTTATTATTTCTGGGGATTCGTGGTGGTCGGAGGCATTTCCCTCCTGCTTCATTTCATCGAGTATTTTGTAGATTACTGCGCTGCCCGGAAGGCAGAAGGAAAGGAGGGCTGAGCAATGATTACGCTAATTCTTTTCGGCTCCTTCTTCGCCATGCTGCTGATCGGCATGCCGATCGCGCTGTGCCTGGGCATGAGCTCTGTCTTTACGATTCTCTACGCGACCAACTTCGTTCAGAAGTTCCAGATGCTGAACCTGAGCATTGTCGCGACGAATACTTATACGGGAATATCCAAGTTTCTGCTTCTGGCGATTCCTTTCTTTGTACTCTCCGGGAATATCATGGCCAAGGCGGGCATTTCCAGGCGCCTTGTCCGTTTTATCGATGATCTGGTAGGCCACCGCAAGGGCGGTATGGCGATCGTATGCGTTATCGTAGCCTGCTTCTTCGGCGCGATCTCCGGCTCCGGCCCCGCGACGGTTGCCGCGCTCGGCGCTGTTCTGATCCCGGCCATGGCGGAGTCCGGTTTCTCGATTCCTTTCTCGGAGGCGCTGATGGCAACCTCCAGTTCCATCGCGATCGTTATTCCGCCTTCCATCGCTTTTGTCGTCTATGCGTCGATTACCGGCGACGGTGTCGGCGACCTGTTCATGGCCGGTATCATTCCGGGTATTCTGATGGGCGTTGCCCTGGCCGTGGTCGTCCTGATCGAGGCGAACCGGAAGGGGATTGAAGCTCCGCACGAGAAGCGCAGCGCTTCGGAGCTCTGGGCCAGCTTTAAGGATGCTTTCTGGGGACTGCTGATGCCCGTGATCATCCTCGGCGGCATTTACGGCGGCATCTTCACTCCGACGGAAGCGGCCGCGGTCTCGGTTGTATACGGACTGATCGTAGCCCTGCTGATCTACAGGGATGTTTCCTTCCGCGACCTGGTCTGGATCTTTATTGATTCCGCGAAGACAACGGGAGGCATCATGCTGATTATCGCGACAGCTTCCCTGTTTTCCTACTGCTGTACGCTCTTCGGCATTGCGCAGGGGGCCCAGAGTCTTCTGTCGAGTGTGGCGACGAACAAGTTCGTCTTCCTGCTGATTGTCAATGTGATCTTCCTGATCGCAGGATGCTTCATCGACGCGAACTCGGCTATGTACATCTTTATCCCGATCATGGTTCCGGTAGCGCGCGCGCTGGGCTACAGCACCGTCGCTTTCGGTATCGTTGCCACGGTCAATCTTGCGATCGGCCAGGTTACGCCTCCGGTCGGCGTCAATCTCTTTGTCGCGATGGGTCTCAAGATCCGCGATAAGGTCCGCTCCGTCCAGGAGGGAAAGGAAGTATTCCACAAGGTTACGCTTCCGATGATCTCGAAGGCTGTCGTGCCCATGATCATTGCCTGCCTGGTCGTACTGATCGTCGTTACTTACGTTCCGCAGATCAGCCTCCTTCTTGTTCCGAAGGGCTGAGTTACGGGATGATAAGCATAAATGCAGCCCGAGGCTTTTACGGTATCTCTGATTTCCCGCCTGCGGCCGGCGCCGCGCGGAAAGATACCCATCACAGCTGCGTATGGAACCATGCGCGGCACTGGTTTTTGGAAAGATGGAGGAAAAGAACATGAAGAAGCAACTGACATGGGTTCTTGCAGGCTCGATGATGATGACTGCGCTGTGTGCCGCCCCGGCTTTCGCAGATGAACTGACCTATCATGATTACAACAATTCCGACAAGTATGTTGCCGCTGAAGAAGCCGCAAAGTACGAGGGATCGGATGAATGGCCGGAGATCACCTGGAATTTTGACTGCTCCACAGGCGAGACATCCACATGGGCGCAGGCAGGCTATTATTTCAATGCCCTGATGCAGGAATCTACCGGCGGAAAGGTTCAGGTCGAGGTTTATCCGGCTGAGCAGCTGACCAACGGCGACCAGGTCGCAGGCATCCAGGCTCTGATGGACGGCAACACCCTTCAGGTTTCCCTGCACTCCAACCTGATTTATGCGAACTTTGATCCGCGCTTCAATGTCGTTTCTCTTCCGTATCTGTATGAGACCTATGATGATGTCGACGCGATCCTCGGCGGCGAGGGCGGCGAAGCTCTGAAGAGCGTTCTGGCAGACTACGGCCTTGTCTGCGAAGGCATCGGCGAGAACGGCTTCCGTCAGATCACCAACTCCAAAAAGCCCATCACCACAGTCGCTGACCTGTCCGATATCAAGATGCGCATATGCTCCAACGACCTCTGCGCGGAAGTTTACAAAGAGTGGGGATGCGACGCGTCCGTTATGAACTGGGCAGAAACCTACACGGCTCTTCAGCAGGGTACCGTCGACGGCCAGGAGAATCCGGAGACAGCGATCGCTTCCGCTTCTGTACAGGATGTCCAGAAATATATCTCTCTGTGGAACGCATACTATGACTGCCTGTTCTTCTGCATCAACAAGAACGCTTACGATATGCTGACGGACGAGCAGAAGGCAGTTGTCGACGCGAACGCGGCGAAGGCTGTTGCTTACCAGAAGGAAAACAACCGCGAGCAGGTTGAGGCTCTGGTAGAAGAGTGGACCAACGGCGACCAGATGGAAGTTACCCCGCTTGAGGAGATCGATTCCGATTCCTTCCGCGAGGCTGCTGCCGGCGCGGTTGACTGGTACAAGGCTTCCCTGGTATCCGCAGGAATGTCTGAGGAAGATGTAGACGCATTCGTCTCCGCTTTCGTAGGAGAGTAATCTCAGAGGCGGGTGATCTCAGAGATATGCTGATAAGGCAGAATTTCCTCCGGGAATTCTGAATACAGGCTCTGTGTGGGATATGAGCGGAGAGTCTGAGTGAAAAGAAAAAGGGTCGTCCGGTTTCTCGTGTGATCGAGGCCGGGCGGCCTTTCTGTAATCGTACTAAGGAAACACTGATTAAACCAGCGTTCCCCAACAATTCCGCGCAGGGAAGGAGCTGCCTGATATGGCCTGTGTAATCACAGCGGTCGGCGCCGGTGGAAAAACAAGTCTCCTGAAGCAAAAAGCCGCCCGGTATCTTCGCGAAGGAAAAACGGCGCTGCTTGTGACGACTACGCATATCTGGGGACCGCAGGGTTCCGGATGGAGCCGGTCTGCCCTGACGGATGAGGAAGGCCGGGAGCAGGCTTTTCTGTGGAAAAAGGAGGGAGAGGCGGATCTGGCCGGGGTTCTTGAGCCGGACGGGAAGCTGTCGGCGCTGCCGCCCGCAATCTTCCGGAATCTGTGTGAGAACTATGATTTTGTCCTTGTGGAGGGAGACGGCAGCCACTGCATGCCGGTGAAGATTCCGTCGGAGCGGGAACCTGTCGTGCCGGAAAATACGGATGAGATCGCGGTTGTGACGGGGAGGCATGCGCTTGGCAGAAAGCTGCAGGCTGTCTGTCAGCGATTCGACCCGGACCGCCTGAGAACTCTTGGATATGGGGACGGGGCGGCTGCTGTTACAGAGCAGATGCTGCGGGTCATCGCTGAAGAATTCTACATCCGCCCGCTGACGGAACAGTTCTCGAAGGCAAAGCTCCATTATGTGGAGAGCGATCTCTGCGCTTCCGGATCTGATCGGGATGTAAAGAAGATCAGCCTGGTTCTGATGGCTTCCGGTTTCAGCCGGAGATACGGGGGAAACAAGCTCCTGGAGGAGCGCGGCGGAAAGAAGCTTTACCGGCTTGCGCTGGACCATATTCTCGAAGCTGTGCTGCCGGAGGCATTTGACGGGAAACGGGACTCTTCAGATGATACCACTCCCCGAACGGAAGGATCGGGGCTCTATGATGAGGAACGGAACCCTTCAGCTGAATCCATAATCCGGGAGGATCAGCCGGAGCCGTATGATACACGCAGAGAGGTCCAGATTCTGGTTGTCACCCAGTATGAGGAGATCAGGGAAGAGATCTCCCACCTTTCAGAGGAGCTGGAGAAACGGATGGAAGCCGGGAAGCGCAGAGTCAGTCTTCAGCCGGTCCGGAACACGTATGCAACGGAAGGAATATCAGCCTCCATCCGGCTAGGTACTGAAAAGGCGATGGATACCGGTTCGGACGCGGTTGTGTTCTTCGCTGCGGATATGCCTGCCCTGCCGCCGGCGGAGATCCGGCTGTTCCTTAAGCAGTTTCTTGCCAGCGGGAAAAGCTTTGCCTGCATGGAGAGCATGCCCGGCCATATTCCGACCAATCCCGGGGCCTTCCGCCTGACGGAAGACAACTGCGGGAAACTGATGAAGCTGACCGGAGACCACGGGGCTATGAAGATTATAAAAGCCGCGCCCTGGGATGCGTACTATTATCAGATCGGGGAGGCGGACGTCAGAGATATTGATGAAAGAGAGAAATCATCCGGGAACTGTGATGGTGTTTCTGAATAAGAAAAAACGGGAGCCTTTTTCCTCAGGCTCCCGTTTTCCGTTTAAGAGTTACGATTCCCGGCCTTCCTGCTATCAGGCCTCACGCATATTTCAGCTGGCAGCTTTGCATTTAAACTTCCACACTTGTGAATTCGAACTTCTCCACGTCGAAGAGCCCGCGGCCGGTCACTTTCAGCTTCGGTATTACGATCAGGGACATGAAGCAGAGGGTCATGACAGGTTCGATCTCCTGGTTGATTCCCAGACGTTCAAAGGCGGTATCGTGCAGAACCTGCAGCTTCTCGGCAATCTCTTCTCCGCTGAGGTCGCTCATGAGACCCGCGATCGGCAGCGGCAGGGAAGCGATTACTTCCCCGTTTTCTACCAGGACAAATCCGCCCTCCTGTTCGATCAGGGCCTGGATCGCCGCGTACATCTCGTCATTGCTTACGCCGACACAGATGATATTGTGGGAATCGTGCGCCACCGAGAGAGCGACGGCGCCGCGTTTGATGCCGTAATTCTTCAGCAGTCCCAGGCCGATCTTTCCGGTATTGTGGTGACGCTCCAGAACCGCGATCTTGGCCAGATCGTCTTCCTGACGGTAGATATAGTCGCCGTCCTGATCCAGCTGCACCTGAACATGAGCGTTCTCCGTTGTGACGCCTCCCGGAACGATCTCGATCGCCTTTACAAGGCTGCTCTTGAGATGCAGCTTCAGATCGTCCTTCGTAAACGCTTTTACATGCATGGAGCCGCGCACGGAGAAGATATCTGTCTTGGTGAAGGGAAGCAGATACCGGCTGTTCTCCGCGACCAGATTTCCTTCGATGAAGACCTTGCAGGCGCGGAATTCTTCCAGATTGTTGAAGAGGACGATGTCGGCGCGCTTGCCCGGGGCCAGGCCGCCCCTGTCTTCAAGTTTGTAGCATTCCGCCGGATTCAGCGTTGCCATGCAGACAGCCATGACGGGATCGATGCCGGCTTTCACCAGTTTTCTGAGGTGGCTGTCGATATGGCCTTCCTGGAAAATGGTCTTCGGCTGCCGGTCGTCTGAACACAGCAGGCAGCGTCTGTAGTTGTAGGGAGTGATGCCCGGGATCAGCCGTTCAAGGTCATGGCAGGCGCTTCCGTCCCTCAGCTGGACATACATGCCTTTCTCGAGCCGTTCTTCCATCTCGCTTATGTTGGTGCATTCATGATCCGTCTTTACGCCGGCGGAGATATAGGCGTTAAGCGCCGCTCCGCTGAAGCCCGGGCTGTGGCCGTCGATGACTTTGTGCAGATTCAGGGCAACCTCGAGCTTGCTCAGGACATCTTCATCCGCAGCCAGAACCCCGGGTACATTCATGAATTCGCCAAGTCCGGGAACGTGGCGGTCTCCCATGGGCCACTGCATGTCAAATGCATTTAAGATTGAACCGGAGTCCTCAAAGGGCGTAGCCGGAACGCAGCTGGGGATCATGTAGCGGACGCTGAGCTCAGTGCGTTCCGCAGCCCGGATCATGTAGTTGAAACCCTCCAGGCCGCATACATTTACAATCTCGTGGGGATCCGCAATGACGGTCGTCGTTCCGCAGGGTACAACCATACGGCCGAATTCTTCCGGAGAAGTATAGCTTGACTCGATATGAATATGTGCGTCTATGAGCCCGGGCGCCGCGTACATTCCCTGTGCGTCGACTTCCTGATGGCCTCTGTAGTCATCCCCGAATCCGGCGATCATGCCGTCTGTTATGGCAATCGAGCCCGGGTGCACCTTTCCGGTATAAACATCCACTATCTGGCAGTTGTAAATCACGAGATCCGCAGGAATCCGGTGCATGGCTGTGTCGATCAGACGGCGGAGCGTCCGTTTTTCCATGTGTTCCATGAGCTTCCTCCTTTACGGCAAATGAAGAAAAAATCCGACTGTTCTTATTTATTGAAAATTGTACTACAATTTACCCCAGCACGCAATTCAATTCTGATAAAACGCATAAAAATACTTAGTTGAAAAGCCTGTTTTTGGCGCTTTTGTTGCAAAGAACCCGATCAGGTGCTAAACTGAACGCAGGAGTATGCACTGATGCAGGACACTCGGATGAACTTCTGCAGCTCAGGCTGCCGCGTGTCCGGAAGCAGTTCCGCCAGGCGGAATGGCTGCCGTGCAAATGCAAAAATGAAAAACTTCTCGCGAGGTGGTTCGGATGAAACTGATCAGGAATGGGATTCTGGTGTACCCGAAAGAGAGCCTGAAAGCGGATCTTCTGATTGACGGGGAAAAAATCTGCCGGATTGCTCCTTCTATTGATGCGCCGGAAGGCTGCGAGCTTATAGATGCCGCCGGAAAGCTGGTATTTCCGGGTTTTATTGACGCGCATACGCATTTTGACCTGCATGTCGCCGGAACGGTCACAGTGGATGATTTTGCTTCGGGGACAATGGCGGAAGCAGCAGGGGGAACGACAAGCATTATCGATTTCGCAACCGCCTATCCCGGAGAGAGCCTGAACGAGGGACTTGACAACTGGTTCCGCAAGGCGGAAGCCGGCTGCAGCTGTGATTATGGCTTCCATCAGACTATAACGGACTGGAACGGGGAGATCTGCGCGGAGGTCCGGGATATGATCGAAAGAGGCGTGACAACCTTCAAGATCTATATGACTTATGATACCCGGGTTGATGACTGCACGATCCTGAAGGTACTGAAAAGGCTGAAAGAACTCGGCGCGACAACCGGCTGCCACTGTGAAAACAGCGGGATGATCGATGCCCTGCGGGAAGAGTATGCCGCGGATGACCGCATCCGGAAGGTGAGTTCCCATTACCTGACGCGCCCCGCGGCCGCGGAGGCGGAGGCGATCGGCCGCTACTGCCATCTTGCCGAGGTGGCGGAAGAGCCGGTGATCGACGTCCACCTCACCTGCGCGGAAGGCCTGGAGGAGATCCGGGCGGCCAGGAAGAGAGGGCAGAAGGTTTATGCGGAGACCTGTCCGCAGTACCTTGTCATGGACGACAGCTTCTATGAGAAGCCCCATTTCGAGAGCGCAAAGTATGTCTGCGCTCCCCCGCTCAGGAAGAAAGAAGACCAGGAAGTCCTCTGGAAGGCCATTGCGGACGGCGAGATCCAGACAGTCAGTACGGACCACTGCTCCTTTACGATGGAGCAGAAAGAGCTGGGTTATGAGGATTTCCGGAAGATTCCGGGAGGGATGCCCGGGGCGGAGACCAGAGCCGCTGTGATATATTCCGAGGGAGTGGCGAAGGGACGTATTACAAAAGAGAAGATGTGTGAAGTTCTGGCGGAGAATCCCGCAAGGCTTTACGGCCTCTATCCGCGCAAGGGCGTGCTTGCGGAAGGATCGGATGCCGATCTGGTGATTCTGGATCCTGCGGGGAAGAAAACTGTGACGGTATCGGAACAGGTGTCAAGATGTGATTACGCCCCTCTTGAGGGGATGGAACTGACAGGGACGATCGACGCGGTATACCTGCGCGGGGAAAAAGTGGCTGAGAACGGCCGGGTGATTCTGGAGAACCGCGGACAGTATCTGAAGAGAAATCTGCCGGAGTACTTCTGAAAATCCGCGTATGTTCCGCGTATTATTTCGTGACCTGAGAAGATCCTGTTTCAGGAGGCTGTCCTGAAAGAGGCCGGGAGTAAAGACAGATCGGGAGGGAAAGACGATTGATTACAGACCAGCTGGTGATTGTCCGCGGCGGTGGAGATATAGCAACAGGCGTAGTGCAGGCGCTTCGGCATGCGGGTTTTCCGGTTCTGATCCTGGAAACGGACAGGCCCAGCGCGATCCGCAGGACGGTGGCTCTGTCGGAGGCAGTCTATGAGGGCAGCGCCAGAGTGGAGGATATCGAGGTACATTTCGCGGAGAACCTGGATCAGGCGGAGTATCTGCTCTTTTCGGAAAGCATAGCCATGATGTCCGACCCGGAAGGGTGCGTGATCCGGGATATCATTGATACGGAAGAGAAATACAGCTACTGGGATACCGGTCTGACCACTCTCGAGGGCGGAGGCCGCCATCTCTTTCTGACAGCCGTGGTGGATGCGGTCCTGGCAAAGAAAAACCTCGGGACGCGCATGGATATGGCGCCATGGGTCATTGCCCTGGGCCCGGGCTTTACGGCGGGGGAGGACTGCAGCGCGGTCATCGAGACCATGCGCGGACATAATCTCGGCCGCTGCATTACCGAAGGCAGCGCCGCTGAGAATACAGGCATTCCCGGGCTGATCGAAGGACACGGCGCGGACAGGGTCATACACAGCCCCGCGGCGGGGATTCTGCACTGCCGGGCGCAGATTTCCGATCTTGTTGAGGAAGGACAGCTGATCGCGGAAGTCAGGAATCCGGAGGACGGAGAGCTGACGCCGGTAACCGCAAGCCTGACAGGCGTGCTGAGAGGCCTGATCCGGGAGGGGTTTGAAGTCCGGAAAGGAATGAAGATCGCCGATATCGATCCGCGCGCCTCCCAGAAAGAAAACTGCTTTACGATATCGGACAAGGCGCGCTGCATCGGCG
The DNA here is from genome assembly GCA_902779575.1 of uncultured Lachnospiraceae bacterium. Lineage (GTDB taxonomy): Bacteria > Bacillota > Clostridia > Lachnospirales > Lachnospiraceae > Porcincola. The sequence goes on along the minus strand of CACZBW010000018.1, from coordinate 18,253 downwards.
GTGCGGTTGTCACATACCTGACCGGCTGCGCGGCAAGAAAAGCCGTGGATGAGACAGACTGAGCCGGCAGAGGGGGAGTGGGGAAAAGATGGAACAATCATTTCTGATCCGGGGGGATTTTATATTCAGCGACAGGGAAGGGAAGCTGAAAGAGCTGCCGGACAGTGTGCTGCTTGTGAAGGACGGGATTGTCTGCGGAGGTTTTTCGGCGGATGAACTCCCGGATGATTTTGAAAAACTGAAAAACGGGGAAGTACATTTTCCCGAAACTGATTCCGTATTTTCCGCCGGCGATGCCGGACAGCAGATCGACACCGAACAGGGAATGACGGATCTGCGCGGACTTGCATACTACAATTTCCGCGGCAGGCTGATCATACCGGGCTTTACGGACCTTCATCTTCATGCTCCGCAGTATGCTTTCCGCGGAATGCGGATGGATCATGAGCTGCTGGAATGGCTGAATTATTCGGCTTTTCCGGAGGAGGCCAGGTTCCGTTCCGCGGACTATGCCCGGAAGGCCTACAGGATCTTCGCGGATGACCTGAAGAGGGGGGCGTCAACCCGGGCTGTGATTTTCGCGACCCTCCATACGGACGCCACGCTGGAACTGATGCGGCTGCTCGAGGATACAGGCCTGGTTACCATGGTCGGGAAGGTCAACATGGACCGCAACTGTCCGCCTTATCTGACCGAGAAGAACGCGGAGGAGAGTCTGAGGGAGACCGTACGCTGGCTGAACGCCTGCGGTCTGAACCTGAAAGAAAGGGATTACACCTGCGGTCCGGCCGGCGGAGAGCCGGTATCAAAGACTGCGGCAGGAAAAAGATCTTCCGGTCAGGCGGGGGACGGAAAACAGCCTTTCAGCAGAACATTTCCGATTCTGACGCCCCGCTTTATTCCGGCCTGTACCGATGAACTGAGCCGGGGGCTGGGACGGATCGCGAAGAATACGGGACTGCCGGTCCAGAGCCATCTGGATGAAAACCGCGGGGAGGTTTCCTGGGTGAAGGAGCTGGTTCCGGAATCGGAATCCTACACGGACGCTTATGACAGGATGGGACTTCTCGGCGGACCGGATTCTTTCCGCAGCGTGATGGCGCACTGCGTCTGGTGCAGCGATGAGGAAATCCGGATCCTGAAGGACAGGGACGTTTTCCTTGCCCACTGCCCGACCTCCAACAGCAATCTGGGATCCGGAATTGCTCCGGTGACGAAGTATATCGACCGGCGGATGAAACTGGGAATCGGAACCGACATCGGAGCCGGACATGCAGTTTCGATGATTGAGACAGTAAGGCAGGCGGTTCAGGTGAGCAAGCTTTACCGCCAGTACATAGATGAGAACGCCAGGCCTCTGACGATGGCGGAAGCATTCTGGCTCGGAACCATGGGCGGAGCGTCATTTTTCTGTCCGCCCACCTGGATGAACAGGGGGAAAAAGGCGTCGGAAAGCGGAAGTTTCCTTCCGGGATATACTTTCGACGCGCTTGTGCTGGATGAGTCGCAGCTGAGGACCTGGATGGAGAACCTGACTCTGACGGAACGCCTTGAGCGTTTCCTCTATCTTGCGGACGACAGGGATATTGCCCACAAGTTTGCGGCAGGGCGCGGGATTTTCTAACGAAATATTCTTTCTCAGGGAGGTGAAAATACTCTATGGAGAGTGTCGGAAAAAGCATGAAGAGGGTGGACGCCCGGGGCAAAGTGACCGGGGAAGCCAGATATGCGAACGACCTGAAGCCGAAGAACTGTCTTACGGCGAAGGTCGTGCATGCGACGATCGCGAACGGCCGCGTCCTGTCCATCGATACGTCCGAGGCGGAGAAGGTTCCGGGAGTCGTGAAGATTGTAACCTGTTTTGACGTTCCGGATATCGAGTTCCCGACGGCCGGCCATCCCTGGAGCGTCGAGCCGGCGCACCAGGACATCGCGGACAGAAAGCTGCTCAATGAAAGAGTCCGTCTCTACGGGGACGACATAGCAGCGATCGTCGGGACGGACAATGTTGCTTGCGAGAGGGCGGAACGGCTGCTGAAGATCTCCTACGAGGAGTATGACCCGATTGTGACAGTGGATCAGGCCCTGGCCCCGGGAGCGACGCCGCTTCATCCGAATCTCCGGAAGGACAATGTCCTTCTTCACACATCGTTCCGTTCCGGGGAGCTTACATATGAGGAGGCGAAGGAGAAAGCCGCAGAGGAGTACGGGGCAGACCAGCTTCTTGAGCATTCCGCGGTCTATCAGACTGCCCGCATCGCGCACTGCCATATTGAGTCCGCGACCAGCTGGGCTTATGTGGACACGAACGGAAAAGTGACGGTAACCAGCTCCACACAGATCCCGCACATTATGCGGCGGGTAATCTCCCAGGCGCTGGGCTGGCCGGTCGGAAAGATCCGCGTGATCAAGCCTTATATCGGCGGAGGCTTCGGCAACAAGCAGGACGTTCTGTATGAACCGCTGAACGCCTTTCTTACGATTGCCTGCGGCGGAAGGCCGGTGGAACTGGAAATCTCCAGGGAAGAATGCATGGCTTCGACAAGAACGCGCCACGCTGTGCGCGGGGAAGTAAAAGCCCTGTTTACCAGGGACGGAAAACTCCTTGCAAGGACCATGGATGAATATTCCAACGGCGGCGCCTACGCCTCGCACGGACATGCGATCACCGCCTCGATCGCGACTATTTTCAAGGATCTGTACCATGATGAATACGGATGCAGATCGGATGCGACGACGGTCTACACCTCCTCCGCCACGGCGGGGGCGATGCGCGCTTACGGCGTTCCGCAGGCGGTGTTCATCGCGGACTGCCTGGCGGACGATATCTGTCAGGCCGGCGGCTTTGACCCGCTGAAGTTCCGTATGGATAACTGCGTCGGGGCTGGTTTTTCCGCTTCCAACGGCATCACCTATTACAGCTACAGCATGAAAGAGTGCATGCGCAGAGGCGCGGAGGCCATCGGCTGGGAGGAAAAGAGAAAGGCTTACGCCGGGCAGACCGGTTCGGTCCGGCATGGAGTGGGGATGTCCATCTTCATGTACAAGGTTGGCGTCCATCCCATTTCTCTGGAGACGTCCAGCGCCCGCATGATCCTGAATCAGGACGGATCGATGCAGGTCGAACTGAGTGCGACGGAAATCGGCCAGGGGGCGGATACGGTATTTACGCAGATGGCCTCCGAGATTACCGGCATTACGCCTGACAGGGTATATATCATATCCACCCAGGATACCGACCTTGCGCCTTTTGATACCGGCGCCTATGCGTCCAGGCAGACATTCGTCACCGGCAAGGCAGTCAAAAAGTGCGGAATCGAATTCCGGAAAAAGATCCTGGATTACGCGTCCTATATGCTGGACAGGCCGGCGGAGGAGCTGATGATCTGGCAGAATCAGATCTGCGAGAAGCTTCCGGAGGATGAATCGGCAAAGATCGATCCGGCGGCGGCCTGGGCAGACTTCCCGGATGTTGACTTCAAGCCTTTCGAGCTGAAGGATCTGCCAAACGGGGAAGATTCCATCCTGCGGGATACAGGAAATATTGAGGGAAAACCCGGAAAAGTGCTTCTGGATATGAAGGATCTGGCGCAGACTGCCTTTTATTCCCTGAGCCGTTCGGAGCACATTACAGCGGAAGTGACCAGTCACTGCAAGGAAAATTCCTTTGCCTCGGGCTGCAGTTTTGTGGATCTTACCGTTGACATGCCTCTGGGCAAGGTGAAGATCAACCGGATTATCAATGTGCATGATTCCGGACGCCTGATCAATCCGCAGCTGGCGCAGGCCCAGGTTCACGGCGGCATGGCCATGGGAATCGGCTATGCGCTGTCGGAGGAGCTGCTCTACGACGCGAAGGGAAGGCCGCTGAACGACAACCTTCTGGATTTCAAGATTCCTACCTCCATGGATATACCGGATCTCGAGACGATCTTCCTGGAGCTGGATGACCCGATGGGTCCCTTCGGCAATAAGGCGCTCGGGGAGCCCCCGGTGATTTCAGTCGCTCCGGCGATCCGGAACGCGATCCTGAACGCAACCGGCGTGGCGATGAATGAGCTTCCCATGACGCCTCAGAGGCTGGTGGAGGCTTTCCGGGAAAAGGGACTGATCTGACGGATTATATCTGACGGATTATAAAAGGCAGCAGGGCTGCCGGGCGGAATATGCGCTGAAACATGTGTGCTGACGGCTGCGGCGAAAAGCGGAACAGCAGCTTTTCAGAACAGAAAGACGGACGGTGGATAGATTATGTATGATATTGAACATTACGTTGAGGCTGTATCGGTCGAAGACGCGATCGAACACCTGAAGGCGGATCCGGACGCCACTGTCATCAGCGGCGGGACGGACGTCCTGGTGCGCCTTCGAAGCGGAAAGGGCGTGGGAGGGACTCTTGTCAGCATCCACGAAATTCCGGAACTGCACGGGGTGGACCGTCTTCTGAACGGGACCCTGGTGATCGGACCCGCGACCTGCTTCACGGATCTTGCAAAGGATCCGCTCATCCGTTCCTGCGTTCCCTATCTGGGGGAGGCTGTGGAGACTGTCGGAGGCCCCCAGATCCGGAATATGGGCACGATCGGCGGAAATCTCTGCAACGGCGCGACCAGCGCGGATTCCGCAGCCGTGATGCAGACGCTGAACACGCGCCTGGTTCTGCAGGGACCTGACGGATCAAGGGAGGTCCCCGTTACGGAATTCTATCTGGGACCGGGGAAGACTGTACGCAAACGCGAGGAGATCCTGACCGCAATCCTGATCGAACCGCAGGATTACGTGGGCTTTACAGGCTGTTATATCAAATACGGAAAGCGCAGGGCGATGGAGATTGCCACGCTGGGATGCTGCGTCCGCGTTAAGCTGGGAGCTGCTCCGGCAGATGAGGCGGCAGAGAACGGCGGCGGGCAGGAAACTGCAGCACAGGATATGCAGAGTGGAGGAAACCCGGAGAGCAGAGTGATCAGCGATATCCGGATCGGCTACGGCGTCGCGGCTCCGACCCCGATCCGCTGCTATAAGACGGAAAATCTGCTCCGGGGAAGATCCGCCGCGGATCCTTCGGTCTATGAGCTGATCGGGGAGCATGTCCTGGAGGAAGTCCAGCCCAGAAGCTCCTGGAGAGCGTCGAAGGAGTTCCGTCTGCAGCTGATCTCGGAACTGGCCCGGAGGGCTCTCAGGGAGGCGATGCTGTCCTCTCTGGGAAACAATCTTTTTGCTTAAAAAGCAGATCCCGCGATACGGGAAGGCGGAGAGTGCTATGCTTCAGATTATCAATATGTATGTAAATGGCCGCAGGGAAGAGCTTGCGGTGGATATAAGGGAGTCCCTCCTGGAGACACTGAGAGAGAAGCTGAACCTGACTTCGGTCAAGAAGGGCTGCGGCGTAGGCGAATGCGGCGCCTGTACGGTGCTTGTGGACGGCGTTGCCGTGGATGCCTGCCTGTACCTGACCATGTGGGCGGACGGAAAGCACATCCTGACGACGGAAGGACTCAAGACCCCGACAGGGGAGCTGAATCCCATCCAGCAGGCATTTGTGGACGAGGCGGCCGTGCAGTGCGGTTTCTGCACGCCGGGCCTGATCATGACAGCTGTGGAGCTTATGGGAAAAGGGCGCAGGTATACGCGGGAAGAACTGCGGAAGGAGATTGCGGGACATCTCTGCCGCTGCACGGGTTATGAGAATATCCTGAACGCCCTCGAGAAGGTGCTCGGATATCCCAAAGAGAAGGAAGGCTGAGACATTGAGCGCGGTTCCTGCTCTGCAGCCCCGGCTGAAATTCAGAAGCCGCATTTTAGCTGCAGGCACGGTGAGCCGGACCTGATTTGAGCCGCCCGTGAATTGCAATATCTGAACGGAGAATAGACTTGACAGGAAAAGCAGATACATGCTAGTATGTATCTGCTTTTTAGCGATTTAGCAGGTTAAAGCATTGCCGCAAAAAAGCATTAACGGGCAGAAGCCCGGGGTCCGTATTGGGTAGTTTATTTCTGGAGGAGTGGAAAAGATGAGAAAACAGATTCTTGTGTCCTGCTTATGTCTGTCTATGGCTGCATCCCTTATGGGCGGGATGAGCGTTTCTGCCGAGGAGACCGGCCTGAACACGGAAGGAAAGCTTGTTGTCGGTTTTGATGCGGAGTATCCGCCTTACGGTTATATGGACGACAACGGCGACTATACCGGATTCGATCTGGAGCTGGCCGAAGCACTCTGCGAGATCGAGGGCTGGGAGCTGGTCAAGCAGCCGATCGACTGGGATTCCAAGGACGCTGAACTTAATTCCGGTTCCATCGACTGCATCTGGAACGGATTTACCATGGACGGCAGAGAAGACGCCTACACCTTCTCCGTACCTTATGTCAACAACAGTGAAGTAGTCATCACAGCCGAGAATTCCGGCATCAGCTCTCTGGCTGACCTGGCAGGAAAGATCGTCGGCGTGCAGGCTGACTCCGCAGCGCTTACCCTTCTGGAAGAGGGCGGCGACCAGGCGGACCTTGGAGCTACTTTCGGAACCCTGCAGCAGTTCGCGGACAACAACACCGCTTTTGCCGAGCTTATGGCAGGTTCCCTGGACGCGGTAGCGCTGGATATCGGCGTAGCCCTGTATCAGATTAACCGCCGCGAAGGCTATGTGATCCTTGACGAATATCTGAACGCTGAGAAGTACGCGATCGGCTTCAAGAAGGGCAATGATACCCTGGCTGAGATCGTGAACAAGGATCTGGGCATTCTCTATGAAAACGGCATTTTCATGGAGCTGGCAGAGAAATACGAGATCGCTGATATGGTATGCCTGGCGGATACCCTCGGCCTTGCCGAAGCGGGAACGGAAGCGGAGACCGAAGCGGAATAAGATCCGGGAAGCGGTATGAGAAAAACAGGGCTTCCCTGCCTGAGGGAAAGCTTTTGACGCCGGAGAGCGTCAGCAACTGAGAAAACTGATATGACTGACATGCCAGGGATGCGCCAGGCGGATCCGCAGGCATGTCAGTTATCTTCTATGGAGGAACCATGAGATTTTCGGTTATGCTTCAGCAGCTCGGAGGGGGCATGCTCAAGTCCATGTCCATCTTCGCTCTGACCCTGCTTTTTGCCCTTCCTCTGGGGCTGTTTGTCTCTTTCGGGAGAATGAGCAAGAACAAGATTCTCCAGGGCGCGATGAAGGTCTATATCTCGATTATGAGAGGGACGCCCCTGATGCTGCAGCTGCTGGCGGTTTATTTCGGCCCCTATTATCTGTTCGGGGCGAATATCGGCGGCGGCTACCGTTTTACGGCAATTATTATCGCCTTCTCCATCAACTACGCAGCCTATTTCGCCGAGATCTACCGGTCCGGGATCGAGTCCATGTCCCCCGGGCAGTATGAGGCGGCGAGACTTCTGGGCTATTCAAAGTCCAGCACTTTCCTCAAGATTATTTTCCCGCAGGTGATCAAGCGGATTCTTCCTTCGATGACAAATGAGGTCATCACCCTGATCAAGGACACCTCGCTGGCCTTTTCCCTGGCGTACGCCGAGATGTTCACGATCGCGAAGCAGATCGCCGCGAAGGAGACCAATTTCATGCCTTTCCTCGTCGCGGCACTCTTCTACTATGTCTTCAACGCCCTCGTCGCCTTCCTGATGGAACGCCTGGAGAAGTCGATGAGCTATTATACCTGAGAAAGGGGGAGAGCAGAGATGGCACTTCTGGAAATGAATCATATCCGCAAGCATTTCGGCGGGCTTGAAGTTATCAAAGATATCTCCCTTAAGGTAAATGAGGGCGAGATCCTGTCCATTATCGGCCCCTCCGGATCGGGGAAATCGACCATGCTCCGCTGCGCGACCATGCTGGAGACAATCGACTCCGGAGAGATCATTTATAACGGAGAGCGGGTTGCCTGGGTGGAGCCTGACGGGAAAAAGGTCTATCCGAAGGGCGCAAAGATGAAAGAGGTCGGCTCCCTGTTCGGCCTGGTCTTTCAGAATTTTAATCTTTTCCCGCATTATTCGGTGATGAAAAATATCACGGATCCGCCGATTCACAATCAGAAGCGGGGCCGCGACGAGGTTTTCGCGGAGGCAAGGCAGCTGCTGAAGAAGATGGGACTGGAGGATAAGGAGAATGCTTATCCCTGCCAGCTTTCGGGCGGTCAGTGCCAGCGCGTCGCCATTGCCAGGGCTCTGGCCCTGAATCCGAAGATCCTCTTTTTCGACGAGCCTACCAGCGCGCTGGATCCGGAGCTGACCGGCGAGGTCCTGAAGGTCATCAAATCGCTGGCAGACCTGCACATCGCCATGGTGATTGTCACGCATGAGATGAATTTCGCGCGCGAGATTTCTGACCATATTATTTTCATGGACCAGGGCGTTGTAGCGGTGGAAGGAAGCGCGCATGATGTCTTCAACGCGGATCACGCCAGAATGCAGGCTTTCCTCGGAAAACTGCAGCATTAAGCATTGCGCTGTACGCAGCAGCATGCAGCATAAAGAGTCGTTGAGCCGTCCCGGCAAAAGCGGAGGAATCCCTTTTTGCCGGGGCTTGTTTTTTGCGGAACCCTGTACTATAATGTCATTCGATTGAGCACAACTTAATTGCGGCAGCTGCTGATACCTTGACAGCTGTGATAAAGTACAGTTAAAAAGGCAGAAACCTCCGCGGATCAGTAAGGCATGCTTTCAGAGCCCGCGCGCCGCAGCAGGAGGCCGGGACTTTCATAAAGCAGGATGGTTTCAGCCGGACGGAAGAAAGAAGGAGACAGAAGTGGCTAAAATTGATATTATTTCGGGTTTTCTCGGAGCAGGGAAGACAACATTGATCAAGAAGCTGATCAAGGATGTGTTTGCGGGACAGAAGGTTGTCCTGATTGAGAATGAATTCGGCGAGATCGGCATTGACGGCGGATTTCTGAAGGACGCCGGCATCAACATCACAGAGATGAATTCCGGCTGCATCTGCTGCTCGCTTGTGGGTGATTTCGCCCAGGCACTGCGTCAGGTTGTGGACCAGTTCCATCCGGATCATATCCTGATTGAGCCGTCGGGCGTGGGCAAGCTGTCGGACGTGCGCAGGGCGATCGAGAATACGGCGAAGGACTGCGACCTTGAGATCGGTTCTCTGGTGACAGTTGCGGACGTCAAGAAGATCCGCATCTATATGAAGAACTTCGGCGAGTTCTACAACAATCAGATCGAGTCCGCAGGCACCATTATTCTGTCCAGGACCCAGGACGTTGACAAGGAGAAGCTGGATGCGGCGATCGCCATGATCCGTGAGAAGAATCCGGACGCGCGCATTATCACCACTCCATGGGACCAGCTGTCCGGGCAGACGATCCATGACGCCATGGTACAGTCGGTATCTCTGGCAGATCAGCTTCTGGCGGAGGAAAAAGAGCATCATCATGACGATGACGACGAGGATGACGAGTGTGAGTGCAGCTGCCATCATCACCATGACGATGATGAGGAACATGAGCATCATCACCATCACCATCATGACGACGATGACGACGAGGATGAGCATGAGCACCATCACCACCATGACGATGATGATGACGAGGATGAGCATGAGCATCATCACCATCATCACGACGATGATGACGATGAAGAGGAACATGAACATCACCACCATCATGACGACGATGACGACGAGGATGAGCATGAACATCATCACCATCACCACCATGATGAACACGGCCACCATCATCACCACCATCATCATGATGCGGATGAGATCTTTACCAGCTGGGGGATGGAGACTCCGAAGACCTATACCGATGAAGAGATCCGCAGCATCCTGAAGACACTCTCTGATTCGGACGAGAACAGCTATGGAATCATCCTCCGCTCCAAGGGCATGGTGCCGCGCGAAGACGGGACATGGATTCATTTTGACATGGTTCCCGAGGAGGCTGAGATCCGTACAGGTTCCGCGGATTACACAGGCCGTCTGTGCGTTATCGGATCCAAACTGAACGAAGATAAGATCGCCGGACTGTTCGGCGTATAATCGAAAAGACATTATGAACTGTCTGCCGTGCGGAATGGTCCGCCGGCAGCTTTTCAGGAGGAAGGGACATGCTGGAAGTACCGGTATATGTAATCACTGGATTTCTTGAAAGCGGAAAGACAACTTTCATCAGGGAAGTGCTGGCCAGCCCTGATTTCGCGGACGGGGAGAAGACGATTCTGATCTGCTGCGAGGAGGGAGAGGAAGAATACGATCTCAGGGATCTGAACCGCCACAATATCATGGTTGAGATGGTGGAGGATGAGCAGGACCTGACGGCTTCCTACATGGAGAGCCTGCAGAAAAAGCACAAACCCAGGCGGGTGTTTATCGAATTCAACGGAACATGGGATTCCATGAAATTCTGCACAAGCCCGATGGCGAAGCACTGGGAGCTTGCCCAGGTCATCACGATTGTGGACGGCTCTACTTTTGAAGTGTACCTGAATAATATGCGGCAGATGATGAGCAATATTTTCATGTACACGGAGCTTGTTATTTTCAACCGCTGCACGGCGGATATGGATCTGCAGATGTTCCGGCGCACCGTCAAGGCGGTCAATACGCAGGCTGTCTGCTATTTTGAGGACAGTGAAGGAGAACAGATCGATATCGGAAAAGCGCAGCCGCCCTTTGACCTGACCCAGGATCCCATCGAGATCCCGGATGAGGAGTTCGGACTCTTCTATCTGGACGCCATGGACTCAAAAGAGCGTTATGAGGGAAAGAATGTCCACTTCAAGGGGAAGGTCATGATACCGCCCAGATTCCCGGACAACTGCTTTATTCCCGGGCGCAACGCCATGACCTGCTGCGTCAATGATATCCGCTTCATCGGTTTTATCTGCCATTCCAAATATACGGATAAGCTGAAACAGAAGCAGTGGCTGGATGTCACGGCGCAGGTCCGCTACGAATTCGTTCCGGAGTATAACGGGGAAGGACCTGTCCTCTACGCCCGCCATCTGAAGTCCGCGGAAGCGCCGAAGGATGACGTAGTACTGTTTAATTAAAATCTGCGGTTCCTGCTTCGCAGGCTTTATTTGAAACCAGAACCTGCTTCTTACGTGCAAGCATGACGAATCAGAACCTGATTTCAAATAAGCTGTGAATGCTTTACGGTTATTATTCACAGCCCCGCCCCACCAATCCACAGACCATCCGTGCTGTCGCACGTATGCCGCATCTTCGATGCTCCTGTCTGAGGCTGATGGGGCGGTTCCTGCTTCGCAGGCTTTATTTGAAACCAGAACCTGCTTCTTACGTGCAAGCACGACGAATCAGAACCTGATTCCAAATAAGCTGTGAATAATAACCTTGAGGCAAGTTGTTTAAATGACTCTTGCTCTTGCTTCTGAAAAACGGTATACTGAGAATAGTTTTAAACCATCTGAATCAGTATTTGCCGCATGACAGAAGCTGCGGCTGCTCTGGAGGAGGTTCGGATTTCGGTAGTATTGGGTGCGGTGTGCATTTTCAGCCGTTATCGAGTCAGAAAGGCGGGATCAGATTATGAAGAGAATCGGACTGTTGACCAGCGGAGGCGACTGCCAGGCGCTGAACGCGACGATGCGGGGCGTTGTTAAGGCTCTTGCGAACAACCTGGAGGAACTGGAAGTTTATGGTTTCATAAACGGATACAGGGGCATGATCTACGGTGATTACCGGCTGCTTACCAGCAAGGATTTTTCCGGAATCCTGACGAAGGGCGGCACGATTCTCGGATCTTCCCGTACTCCTTTCAAGGAGATCCGTGATCCGGACGAAAAAGGCCTGAACAAGGTCGAGGCCATGAAGCAGAATTATTATAAGCTTCGTCTTGACTGCCTGGTTGTCCTGGGCGGCAACGGCTCACAGAAGACGGCCAATCTTCTCAGCGAGGAAGGCCTGAACGTGATCCATCTTCCGAAGACGATTGACAACGATATCTGGGGAACCGACATGACTTTCGGATTCTACAGCGCCGTGAATATCGCTACGGAAGCGATCGACTGCATTCATACCACCGCCGCGTCCCATAACCGCGTATTCATCGTGGAAGTCATGGGACATAAAGTTGGCTGGCTGACTCTGTACGCCGGAATTGCAGGCGGCGCGGATGTCATCCTGATTCCTGAGATCCCGTATCATATTGATAAAGTCCTGAAGGCGATTGACGCCAGAACCAAAGCAGGAAAAGGATTCACCGTTCTTGCGGTGGCTGAAGGAGCTGTCTGCGCGGACGACCTGAAGCTTTCCAAGAAAGAATACAAGAAGAAGATGGAAGCCAAGAATTATCCGTCGGTTGCCTATGAGCTTGCGGATCAGATTCTGGCAAAGAGCGGCAACGAAGTACGCATCACCGTTCCGGGCCATACGCAGCGAGGCGGAGCGCCCTGCCCGTATGACCGCGCGCTCTCTACAAGACTCGGCGCGGCTGCAGCCATGGCAATTCTCGATGAGGATTACGGCAACATGATCGCTATTATCAATAATAAGACCAAGAGAGTCCCGCTGAAGGAAACCGCCGGCAAACTGAAGGTTGTCGAGAAGAAGAACCAGTTTGTGGAAGAGGCAAAAGCACTCGGTATCAGCTTCGGTGACTGATTCAGGCTGCGGGCCGGGAACATCCGCCCGGGGAATTGGAATGTCCTCTGGACGATTTGCCGTATTTGGAGTATTATAAGAAATCAGGTAATCTTGTCTGCCGCTCTGGCCTGCCGGAGCGGCAGACTGATTCTATGCCTGCAGCCTGCTTTTGCTGCAGCCGGCGGATGAAAATCAATGTGAGGGACAGCTTTGAATTATCAGGCATTATATCGGAAGTACCGCCCTGCGGTTTTCGATGATATCAAAGGGCAGGACGTCATAGTCACGACTCTGCGCAACCAGATCCGCACAGGGCGGATCGCCCATGCTTATCTGTTCTGCGGAAGCCGCGGAACCGGAAAGACAACTGCGGCCAAGATCTTTGCGCGGGCAGTCAACTGTGAAGATCTCCGGGACGGGAACCCCTGCGGAGAGTGCCCCAGCTGCCGGGCGATCCGGGAAGGCAGATCCATGAATGTGATTGAGATGGACGCGGCCTCCAGGAACGGCGTGGATGATTTCCGCCAGATCATCGATGAGATTGAATACCCGCCGACCAGCGGAAAGTATAAAGTCTATATTATCGATGAGGTGCATATGCTGTCGGGCGCTGCATTCAACGCCTTTCTCAAAACGCTGGAAGAACCGCCTTCCTATGCGATGTTCCTTCTGGCAACCACTGACCCTCAGAAGCTTCCGGTCACGATTCTGTCGCGCTGTCAGCGCTACGACTTCCGGAGAATTAAGACGGATGTAATCGCAGACCACCTGAAAGAGGTGCTTGAGAAGGAGAAGATTGAGGCGGAAGAGGAAGCTGTGCGCTATATCGCCCGGAGAGCGGAAGGAGGCATGCGGGACGCCCTCAGTCTGGCGGACCAGTGTATTTCTTTTTTCCTTGGCGAAAAGCTGACTTATGAACATGTTCTGGAAGTACTGGGGACCGTGGACACGGAGGTTTACAGCCGGATGCTGCATAATGCGGTGATGGGGGATGCTTCCGGTCTGCTTGCCATGTTCAGTTCTCTGATTATGGATGGCAGGGAAGTCCGCCAGATCATCAGCGATTTTACCTGGTATCTCCGCGACCTGCTTCTTTTTATGGCTTCGGGAGGTTCTTCCGAGAGCCTGACCCTTGTGGAGGAGAGCAGGGATGCCCTGCTCAGGGACTCAGAAGGAATGAGCGAAGAGCGGCTGATGTATTATATCCGGATTCTGTCCGAACTGTCTGGCTCCCTGAGAAATGCGTCCAACCGCAGGATTCTGGCAGAACTTGCCCTGATCAGGCTCTGCAGGCCTGAGACGGACGCCCGGGATTACAGCGCGCTGAATATAAGGATTGAACAGCTTGAGAAACAGATCCGGGAGGGCGGATTTATCCGGCCTTCCGCGGAAAGCGCTCTGAACGGGGCCGCTGCAGACGAAGGCGCCGGAACTGTTTCCGGAGCGATCCGGGATGCAGGCTTCAGGGCGGAAGCCATTTCCGGAAGCGGACCAATAACGGACGCTGAGGAAGAAGCTGATCCGGCGGAGCCCGGTATTGTGACCCCGGAGCTCTTTCAGCGGATCAAGGGACAGTGGACGATGACGGTTTCCCGGCTCAGCGATCCGGGAGTGGCAGCTGTTATGCGGGGGTATGCGGTGCCTGTTTTCCGGCCTGAGGAACCCGGGGTTCTTTACGTTGTACTTCATACTTTCTGGGAGGCTTACCGGTCCAATGAGAAAGCCCGGAGCGAACTGGAGAAACTGCTTGAGGAAAAATACGGCAGCAGGCTGACAGTGCGCTTTCTGAACGACACAGAAGCCCTGGAAGACAGATCCCTGAGACAGATTACAGAAAGCAAAGTGGAGGCTCTGCTGAGGCAGGGCGTGGATTTTCCTGTAGAGATGGAGGTTGAATAGAATGGCAAAAAGAGGTGGATTTGGCGGCGGAATGCCCGGCAATATGGGCAACCTGATGAAGCAGGCCCAGAAGATGCAGAAGCAGATGGCGGAGCAGCAGGCGGCTCTTGAAGAGAAGGAGTATACCGCGAAGGCCGGCGGCGGCGCGGTTGAGGTGACGATAAACGGAAAACGTGAGGTCACAAAGGTGACGATCGATCCGGACGCGGTGGATCCGGAAGATGTCGAGATACTGGAAGATACGATCATGGCTGCTGTGAATGAAGCCCTCCGCGCCGTGGAAGAAGATGCTTCCAGGGTGATGGGTTCCCTGACAGGCGGCCTGGGCGGTTCGCTTGGAGGATTCGGTTTCTGATGGATTATTACGGAAGTCAGATCAGCGCCCTGGTTGCGCAGCTGTCCGGCCTTCCGGGAATCGGGAGCAAGACGGCGCTGCGTCTGGCATTTCATATCGTGAATATGCCGAAGGAGCGGGTCAGCGCGCTCACGAAAGCTATTACCGACGCAAGGGAGCACGTACGCTACTGTGCGGAGTGCGGGACTCTGACTGATCAGGAACTGTGTCCGATCTGCGCGGATCAGAAGAGGGATCACAGGACGATCATGGTCGTGGAAACCAGCCGGGACCTGGCGGCTTATGAGCGGACCGGAAAGTATGAAGGGGTGTACCATGTCCTGCAGGGGGCGATCTCTCCCCTTCTGGGAATCGGGCCTCAGGATATCCGCCTGAAGGAACTGCTTCAGCGCCTGCAGGGGGATGTGGACGAGGTGATCATCGCCACGAATTCCAGCCTGGAGGGAGAGACGACGGCTATGTATCTGAGCAAACTGATCAAACCTTCCGGGATTAAAGTGACACGCATCGCGAGCGGCGTCCCGGTCGGGGGCGACCTGGAGTATATCGACGAGGTGACTCTGCTCCGGGCCCTGGACGGGCGGACTGAGCTTTAGGACGGAACGGCGGCAGCCTTCTGACCGGACGGCAGAGATACAGACAGGAGACAGATTTCAGTTATGAAGGAAAAGCTGAAGAACCTCATGCAGCTTCTCTCTTTCCGGGCGATTCTGGAAGGGGACGAGGAAGACGACTGGGAAGACTTTGACCTGCAGGACGATTATATCTCAGGGGTCGAGAATGCCGCGGAGGGAGTCGGACAGGTTTCCGGGCGGAAATGGATTGTCTATGCGGTCATTGCGGTTCTTACAGTAGCTGCTGCGGCCGGATACTACATTTTCAGCCGCCGCCACACCTATACCGGCTACAGAGTGACAGATTCTTATCCCTCCGAGGATATTTCCGGTACCATGTATCTGAAACTCGGGGGCGGATTTGTCAAGTACGGTTCCGACGGCGTTACCTATGTGGACGGAAAAAACCAGACCCAGTGGAGCAATGCCTATACGATGGAGACGCCGGTGGGGGAAGTCTGCGGAGATTCTCTCCTGATCTATGAACAGCAGGGATATCAGGTTATGGTCCTTAACCGCGATGGCGTAGTGGGATCGTTTGAGACAGATCTTCCGATTCTGAAGGCTGATGTGTCCTCCGGCGGCGTGGTGGCCATGATGCTCCGGGAGGATGAGAATACGAGAATCCGCATGTGCGGCAGCGACGGGACGACACTTGCCGAGATCCGTACGACCCTGCAGGATGCGGGTCACCCGATTGATATCGCCATGTCTTCAAACGCGCAGCAGATGATGGTGTCGCTGGTGCGGATCGGTTCCGGAAGTGTGGATTCCACGATTGCCTTTTATGATTTTTCTTCCGCTTCCAAGTCGGATGAATCCCATCTGGCCGCTTCTCTGGATTACAGAGACGTGGTGTTTCCATCCGTTTTTTACGCGAAGGATTCCTGCCCGGTGGCTGTCGGGGACAGCATGTTTGTCACATTTGACAACGGAAGAACGCCGAAGCAGGATACAAGAGTGAACCTGGACAGTGAGATCGTGAGTGTATTTCATGATGAGAAACATATCGGTTTTGTACTTCCCAGCGACGCGGGGGATCAGCGCTATATGCTGCAGGTTTACCGCTACAATGGAGAACGCACGGCTCAGACGCTTTTCCAGACAGGATATTCGGAAGTGGGCATGGACTCCGGTGAGATTCTTATGTTCGACGCCGGACATATCATGGCCTTCACAACAGGGGGAATTCGGCGCCTTGACGCGGATTATGACAAGCAGATCGGCAATTTCGTGAAGATTCCCGGGTTCCGCAAATACGCGGTCCTGACAAATTCGGGAATTGACCGCATAAAGATCGAGTAAGTTCAGGACTGCTCAGAGGGGGGGAAAGCGCATGACTGTTCTGGTTGTCTGTACGGTGATACTGGCTGTCAGCTGCATCTCCGGGCTTGTGAAAGGATTTACGGGGAAGGCTTCCGGGATTCTGGCGCTTGTGCTGTCTTTTATCCTTGTTCAGGCGCTGCTGCCGACGGTGACGGTATACCTCAGGGAACAGACTCCTGTATACGGTTTTATAAAAGAGAAATGTACGGATATCGCCGAAGCGGCCGTGCAGAGGAGTATCTCCGGGGAACCCTCTTCATCGGGCGGCGGAGGCTTTATAGGTACGCTTCTGGGAGGAAATGGAAACGGCTCTTCAGGCGCTTCTTCCTCCGGAGGCTCAGCTTCTGCTGCAGTTCCGGCACTGATCGCCGCGGATGACGGCAGCGGTTCGATCGACCGGGAAAAAGTGAAGGCACTCCTGGACCAGTACGGCTATGACAGCTCCGTGGTGGACGGAGTGAGCGATGAGGAACTGAGCGCCTATGTCCAGAGCTTTCTGGGGTCTTATGCCGGAATAATGGGGCCGGGACTGCTTTTGAGCATCCGCCTTCCATTCGCTGAAGCGGGGCTGCTTCTGGAGAGCAGCGTATTCGACCCGGGCGCGGGAGCTTCCGCGTCGTCGTCGGATTTCCTTGCGGCCCTGAGCTCGAATATGAGCAGGGTGGACCAGACGAAATTTATTGACAGTCTGCCTCTTCCGGATTCGATGAAAGAGCAGCTTCAGGCTTTCAACAACAGCGAGGGATATGAAAAGCTGGGAGCGGTTGATTTCAGCAGCTATATCATCGGTTATATCGCGAACCTGATCCTGAATCTTCTGGCCTTTCTCCTGACTCTGCTGGTGACCTGGCTGATCATAAGAACGATTCTCCAGGCCCTGCATCTGTTTGCGAGCCTTCCGCTTATACGGACGGTGGACCGCCTGGGCGGCCTGCTTCTGGGGCTGATTGAAGGAATCGTGTTCATCTGGATTCTGTTCCTGATTCTTTCTTTTGCCTCGGCAACTCCGGTCGGGCGGCAGCTCCTTGGGGAAGTCTACGCAAGTCCCTGGCTGACGGCTTTATATAACAGCAATCTGTTCCTGCGCAGCGGAACCTGGGCGATGAAGGCGATGATGTGAGAAGAGCCGTGAACAGTGACGGGCAGTGTCAGACACAGCCCGGGAAGCAGGAGCCGCCCCATCAGCCTCCGGCAGGGGCATAGAAGATGCGCCATACGTGCGCGGCACGGATGGCCGGAAGTCTGGTGGGAGCGGGCTGCGAATTGCAGGCTGAAGAGTGGAAAAACCTGTGGAAAAAAGGTTTAAAAAATAATTAAAAAAAACTGTTGACAAAAGAATGGCAAGGTGATAAATTAATCAAGTCGCCGCGAGAACGGCGGACAGAAAGCCGGCAGACAGGCCGGCGGGAATCGAATCTTGATAACTGAACAGTGAAACAACCTTGAAGATTTCTTAAGTATTTATTCTTAAGGAACTGACCTTTAAAAAC
>CACZBW010000017.1 GCA_902779575.1 uncultured Lachnospiraceae bacterium | reverse complement strand
TCTGGGACCTCTTTCTATTTTTATGAAAGACAGTATACAGAGCAATTCACGGACAATCAACAGAAGCAGAAAACGGTCATTTTGAAAGAGCTAAAACATTATTCCCAACTGTCTGCTTTTCAGACAGATATTAAATTTGCCCTTGTTCCGCATTATGTACTTTTGTTGGGGATTTAGCTTGAATGGAACTAACTTTCCTGCCTTATTTACGATTTTTACAAAGGTTTCAATCCAAAGAATGGGGTCAGACATGATCTTTTTGAGTTTTTCTTTGTTTGTCACATTCTCACCACCTTATAATTCCATTTCGTATTCTTCCTCTTTTTCTTCTGTGTCTACATTCTTAAGAATGCTCTGAAGTTCAGATAGTTCATCAGATTTAAAGAATTCATCTTGCAGTTTCATAAATTCTTTCAAAGCGTTTGCGTCAGTTTTCGCTGCCTCATACCAAAGACGATAGAGTTCTATCATTCTTGCGCCTCTCTGTTTTTTCAGTAACCATTTCACAGCGTTCTGAACCTTGGTATAGTAAAGAAATTTATCACAATCTCTTTCTGTGATTTTGGCGTTGCGAATGGCTGCATAGTTATCTTTAAGTTCGTTGAAAGTGGCGTACTTCTTTGGCAGAAGGTCAGGCGCATACTTCCACGCCACCCAATAAGTCATATGGTCACTTCCAATTCTTTCTCGTAATTCTGTGAGAACGCTTTTTTCGTCTTTCGTTCCTCGTCCAATTCTGTTCATTTATATTCACTCCTTCTTGAAAATAGGCACAAAAACCAGACAATTAAAAATGATTGTTTCGTTTCAATGTCTATTTTTTAAAAAATGGGGGTTAAATCATGATCACGATTAACAATTACCACTTGCATCAGAAAAAAAATTACTTAGTTGCGGTAAACCATGAAACGCCTGTATGTCCTGATTGTGGTTCATCTTTGAATATCAGGGATAGCTATAAGCGTAAAGTAATAGATTCATCAGGGGAAACGCACTATTTCCGATTGCGCCGCCTGTATTGCCCTGTTTGCAACCGCTTACATGCCGAAATTCCCGATTGTATCACCGCATTCAAACAATACGACACCGAAACAATAAAAGCGGTTATAAATGGCGAAATTGACGATTTCACAGGGGATCTTTCGACAGCGTACCGATGGACACACACATACATTGCAATGACTTCGAAAAAAATCATGATTAAAATGTGTTTTTGCGGAAAGGGGTAAAGCTATGAAAAATAAAAAAATTCTAGTGGTTCTTGTCTTGCTCATTCTTCTATTTATCGCCTTGATTGCGCTATTTCTCAGAAAACCAAAGCCCAAACCATCCTTGCAGCCCGATAGTAATGCATCGGAATGGGAAGGGAAACAGGATCTGGAAAAGCGGAAATCAGAAATTAAACAGATTGCTATTCCTGGTTTCGATTCCCTTGTGTTTAACGCAGACCAGACAGAACAGCGAGTAAATTTCTATAATCCAAAGGAAAATGATTGTCTAATCGTTTTTTCCTTGCATGTAGGCGATGAGGAAATATGGCGTTCCGGTTATTGTGAACCTGATAAGGGGTATTACACTATTGAACTGAGTAAACCGCTTGAAAAAGGTTCATACGATGCCAGATTGCTAAACGAATGCTATCGGCAAGACGGAACACCTCTAAATTCCGCAAATGTCCAGTTCACTTTATATGTTCAATGAATGGGGGAATAAGCCATGAAGAAATTTATGTCTGTCCTTTGTGCGTTGGTCATGTTAATTGCACCCAGAACATACGCACAGGAAATTTACGGCGATGGACAAGCCACATCAACGGTTATTGCTCACGTTGATAGTCAGTATTGTGTTCTGATCCCGGAAACCATTGTAGCGGATGGAACAAAATACTATTTCACTTCGTCTGTCATGGATCTGGCTGAAGGGGATGTAGTAAATGTTTCTGTCAGCGGATTTTCAGAAGGTTGTATGCTTCCGATGACTGGCGGCGATGGGCAAGCCTACGCAGTTGTTGAAACTGAAGAAGTACAAGTGTCCAACGGTGCAATTATTGCAACTTTCCATAACGGAGAAACAACGGCATCAAATGGATTGTTTGCCACGCTTCAGAATGCTACAAGGGCAGGAGACTATAGCGGAACATTAACATTTAATATTCAATTAGGTCAGGGCTGACTAAAAGCGCAAGGGAATTTTGAAGGGGTATTGTGGATGCAATGCCCCTTCTATAGTTTGTGATAAATAGAGAGAAGATAAGCTTTGCGCCTAATCGGGGTAAGACGCAAAAATAAGGCTACCATGCGGAATACATGATAGCCTTGTTTTTATGTCTTAGATTCGCTTATCTGTTTCTTTAATTCCAAAATCTGCGCTTCAAGTTCTGCTATACGATCTTCAGCGGATTTTTCAACTTCGCCAGGAGTTTTCTTGTAATCATCCAGTATAGCTTGACTTGGGGTTATAACACTTCTTAATCCTTCCTCTGTCGGATGCGTATATACATTTTCTGTGGAAATAGCTTTATGCCCCATCTTCAAAGCGGTATTTACCACGTTTGCGCCTTTGGCAGCGTTCGCTATAGAATCCGATGTATGCCGCAAAGAATGCAGACACAAGCCCTTATTTAAATATAATTCCTTGCCATCCTTATCTGTTATGCGAGTTTTGCGGACATCTCGATCAATACCCAATTTATCACACAGCGTGTGAAAACCAACTTCCATAGTGGCATTGGTTCGCCGCCTACCATTACGGAATGTAGGATATAAAAGATTATCAGGATTATTTTTGCAATTTAGCTTTGTCTGTTCCTGCATATAAAGAACGCACTCTTTAGCCAGGTCTGACATCATAATAAAACGTGCTTCTTTATTTTTGGGAACCTTAACATATTCTTCTATTTCTCCACTGTCCTTATCACCGTTTTTGAACCTTATAGCACGAGTTTCAACAATATCAATTCGCCCTGTATCTAGATTGATGTTGTCGTTCCGCAAAGATGCGAATTCACTTGATCTCATACCAGTTTCCAGTAAAAACAACACGACAACAGGATATTGCCCCATATTGTTCTTATAGGCATAATAGAATTTTTCAATATCCTCAGCCGTAAAAACTTTTTTGCGGTTTTTATTTTCTTCAGCCCTTGCCTTGTCGTATTCATCCGCAATAGTTCTTTGAAGTGTTGCCTGTTCTGCATAGTTTTCTTCTAATAGACTCTGATCTATTAACCACTTGCAACAACGAATACATAACTGTCTAGGGAATAAACACGTTTTATGAGATTTCTTGCTCTGAAGATCATCATAAAATTTCTGGAACTCAATTTTGTTTAATAATTGAAGTTGATGGTTTGCGATAGGATATTTATAGAAATTCGCTCTAAGGGTGCGTACATAAGAATGATATGCGCTATCCGTTATACCTTTTGCAACCTCATTATCGATAAACTCCGTCATATACTGTCCGAAAGTTTTTCGTTTGTCTTTTTTGGTATCCAGACCTAACGCTATTTGTTTTTCCCATCTCTTTAACTCAGTTTGAGCGTTCTTCCTTGCCTCCGCTTCTGTTTTTCCTTTTCTCTTTACTCTTTTGGGCTTTCCGGTTTTAGGGTTCAGATACTTTGACTGTATGATGCACTCCCATTGACCGCTTTCTAGCTTTCTTGTACTTCCTGCGCCGTTATCCTGCCTTGTCCTAGCCATAGAATCACCCCACTATTTTTGTTTATCACCTTATTTCAAAAAGGGCAAATTATCACCCAAAAGTGATAGCAAAAGGTGATACAAGGGTATAATAAAACATCACCAATATCATTTTCAATGGCAATAACTACCAAATAAAGATGATTTTGATGATGTTTTAAGGTGTTTTATTTAGTTATTCTGTACAAAAATGGGTTATTTGTTATAGTTGACGATACGGCCAAAATCCGGCTTCAGGGATGCTCCGCCGATCAGTCCGCCATCGATATCCGGCTGCGCCAGGAGCTCGTCGCAGTTCTTCGCGTTCATGGAGCCGCCGTACTGGATACGGATCGCTTCCGCTGTATCGGTATCATAGATCTCCGCGATCAGATCACGGATTGCCTTGCAGACTTCCTCTGCCTGCTCTGTAGTAGCGGTTCTGCCTGTTCCGATCGCCCAGATCGGTTCATAGGCGATCACCATGGAAGCTGCCTGCTGTGCAGATACATTCTGAAGATCGGACTTGATCTGCAGACGGATCCAGTCGAGAGTCACGCCGGCTTCTCTCTGCTCCAGGCTCTCGCCGCAGCACAGGATCGGAGTGAGGCCGTGCTCAAACGCTTTCAGAACCTTCTTGTTCAGGAATTCGTCGGTCTCGCTGAAGTATTCACGTCTCTCGGAATGCCCGATGATAACGTACTTTGCGCCTGCGTCCACGATCATAGCCGGGGCGATCTCACCGGTATATGCACCCTTCTCCTCGATGTACATATTCTCAGCTCCAACCTCGACATTCGTCCCTTTGACAGCCTCAACGACCGGTACGATATCGATCGCCGGTACACAGTAGACAACATCCACTTCCGGGTTGTCAACCAGCGGCTTCAGGGTTTCGCACAGAGCAACAGCCTCGCTCGGAGTCATGTTCATCTTCCAGTTGCCGGCGATAATCTTCTTTCTTGCCATAATATCTTCCTTATCCCTTCTATTCTTTATTTGTCATCCGCTGCCACTACGCCCGGAAGCTCCTTGCCCTCAAGGAATTCAAGGGAAGCGCCGCCGCCGGTGGAGATATGGCTCATCTTGTCGCCATAGCCCAGCTGATTGACTGCCGCCGCACTGTCGCCGCCGCCGATGATGGTGGTCGCGTCTGTCTCGGCAAGAGCCGCTGCGACTGCCTTGGTTCCGGCTGCAAGAATCGGATTCTCGAATACGCCCATCGGTCCGTTCCAGACGACGGTCTTCGCATCCTTCACTGCCTGGCTGTAGAGAGCGATGGTCTTCGGTCCGATATCCATGCCCATCTTGTCTGCCGGAATCTTGTCGGAATCAACTACTTCCGTAGCGATCTCAGCATCGATCGGATTCGGGAATTCCGCTGTCACAACTGTGTCGACCGGAAGAAGGAGATTCTTGCCAAGGCTCTCAGCCTTTGCGATCATATCTGCGCAGTAGTCGATCTTGGTCTCGTCCAGGAGAGACTTCCCAATCTCATATCCTTTTGCCTTCAGGAAGGTGTAAGCCATGCCGCCGCCGATGATCAGCGTATCGCACTTCTCAAGAAGGTTGGAAATAACATTCAGCTTGTCCGCAACCTTTGCGCCGCCGAGAATCGCGACGAAGGGACGGACCGGGTTGTTCACCGCATTGCCGAGGAAATCGATCTCTTTCTGCATCAGGTATCCGACTGCACAGGTATCAATGTACTCTGTTACGCCGACGTTGGAGCAGTGAGCTCTGTGAGCGGTTCCGAATGCGTCGTTAACAAATACATCCGCAAGGGAGGCCAGCTCTTTGGAGAAAGCTTCGCCGTTCTTGGTCTCTTCGACTCTGTAGCGGGTATTCTGAAGAAGGATCACATCGCCGTCCTTCATCGCGGCGACTGCTGCCTCCGCGTTCGGGCCGACAACATTGTCGTCCGCTGCGAACTTTACTTCCTGGCCGAGCAGCTCGGACAGACGCACTGCAACCGGTGCGAGGGAAAGTTCCGGCTTCGGCTCTCCCTTGGGCTTTCCGAGATGGGAGCAGAGGATTACCTTTCCGCCGTCAGCGATCAGTTTCTTAATGGTCGGAAGCGCGGCCACAAGACGGTTCTCGTCCGTAATCTTTCCTTCCTTCAGCGGTACGTTGAAATCACAGCGGACCAGAACTCTTTTTCCTTTTACGTTGATATCATCAACTGACTTCTTATTCAGCATCTTTTTCTATCTCCTTATAATCGGCATCCCTCTGAGGGATTTCTGAAAAAGAGGTCCGGTCCTCTCAGACCGGACCTCTTCAGGGTCATAATACCTGACACTTCATTATTTGTTCAGGAACTTTGCGAAATACTTAATGGTTCTGCACATATTGGAAGTGAAGGAATTCTCGTTGTCATACCAGGAAACAACCTGAACCTCGGTCTTGTCGCCGCACGGAAGAACCATGGTCTGGGTTGCATCGAACAGAGAACCATAGGTCATGCCTACGATATCCTTGGAAACGATATCATCCTCGTTGTATCCGAAGGACTCGTCCGCAACGCTCTTCATCTTCGCGTTGATCTCATCAACCGTAACTTTGCCGTTGACAACAGCGGTAAGGATCGTGGTGGAACCGGTGGAGGTCGGTACACGCTGAGCGGAGCCGATGAGCTTGCCGTTCAGTTCCGGAACAACAAGGCCGATTGCCTTTGCAGCGCCGGTGCTGTTCGGAACGATGTTCTCAGCAGCTGCACGTGAACGTCTCTTGTTGCCCTTTCTCTGCGGGCCGTCAAGGATCATCTGGTCGCCGGTATAAGCATGGATGGTAACCATGATGCCGGACTCAACCGGGCACAGCTCGTTCAGAGCCTTTGCCATCGGAGCAAGGCAGTTGGTTGTGCAGGATGCAGCGGAGATGATGTCATCGTCAGCTGTCAGGGTCTCATGGTTGGTGTTGTAAACGATGGTCTTAAGATCGTTTCCGGCCGGAGCGGAGATGACGACCTTCTTTGCGCCTGCATCGATATGAGCCTGCGCTTTAGCCTTGGAAGTATAGAAGCCAGTGCACTCCAGAACAACGTCGATGTCAAGAGCTTTCCACGGAAGGTTATGAGCATCTGCCTCTTTGTAGATCTCGATCTCGGTTCCGTCTACGATGATGGAATGATCTGTGCAGGATACAAGATCAGCCTTCGCGTAACGTCCCTGAGAAGAATCATACTTCAGAAGATAAGCCAGCATGTCCGGGCTGGTCAGATCGTTGATAGCGACAATCTCAAAGCCTTCTGCCTGGAACATCTGACGGAATGCAAGACGTCCGATACGACCAAAACCGTTAATTGCAACTTTTACTGCCATAATTCCAATTCCTCCTAAAATAAGTAAGCTTACTGTTCCTGTCGAGGTCTCCCGGTCTGCGAAAAACGGGGCTCTCAACCTGTCTGCTATTTTACATAATATCCCTGTAAAAATCAAGTGCAGGGCTCAGTGATTTTAACCCCTCCCTGAAGGCAAAACACAGAATATTCCGATAGACAGACGCAATCTTTTTCATTATGATGGGGGTCAGACGGCAAAATGCACGAAAGGCCCTGATTATTCCGGGAATCTTTGTTAAAAAAAATACAGTGTTTCCAAATGTAAAAATTCTGAGAAATACCGGCCGGTGTCCGGAGAAAGGCGTCCCGATGTCTATCCTTCACGATTTCCATATGCATTCTTCCTTTTCCGCAGATTCTGAAGCTCCCATGGAACAGATGGTCCTTAGCGCCGGCGCGCTCGGTCTGAAGGGGATCTGCTTTACTGAGCACATGGACGCGGATTATCCCCCCGAGTATGAAAGCTTCGAGGCGGATCCTTCTGCAATCCTGAAAGAGATCAGCCGGCTGCGTCCGCTCTATGATCCCCGTTTCCGCTCCATAAACCCCGAAAGCGGAGAGTCCTGCGGATCAGGCCGGGGTCCGGATTCTACAGATGTATCCGTTGAGATCGGCTTCGGCCTGGAGCTGGGCATGCAGAGTCATCTGCCGGAGCGCTATGAGAAGCTCGCGCGGGACTGGCCGTTTGATTTCCTGACCGCCTCCCAGCACCTGACATTAAAGAAGGATCCCTATTATCCTGAAGTCTGGAAAGACCGCAGCGCAAAAGAGATCATAGGCTGCTATTACGAAGAGCAGTACGATAATATACGCAAAATGAAGGAATGGGACACACTCTCCCATCTGGATTACATCATCCGCTATATTCCGGGCAGACAGGAAAGCGTGTACGATTCTCCGGCCTTCCACCGCGAGATCATCGCGGCGATCCTGGAATATGTGATTGCTCAGGGAAAATGTCTCGAGGTCAACAGCGCCGGGATCCGCCACGGCCTTGGGCAGCCCAATCCCGCGCCCTCGATCCTGATGCTTTACAGAGATCTCGGCGGGGAACAGATCACGATCGGGTCAGACGCCCATACGCCGGAACATATCGCCCTGGGGTTCCGGGAAACGGAGGAACTGCTCCTCAGATGCGGTTTCTCAGCCTATACTGTTTTTTATAGCAGAATGCCGCATACAGTACCGCTCCTCTGAGCATAATGTGCATGGAATGATCCGGCCGGGCATAGGAAAGCCTGCCTCTCTCCTGCAGGAAACACGTTCATTCCGCAGCACGGCCGGCAGATAGCTGTAAGCCATCAAATATCTTTTTAATCGTGCATGACAGTCGGTTTCGTCTTTTCCCGCAAAATCGCCGCCTGCTTCCGCAGGCGGCGATTTCATACTCTGCTTTACATGGAAGCCGGCGCCGCAAGGCGGCGGCTTTCCTCAACCAGATCTGAGAGGAAAATATGGTCTACCGTATCCCGGACGCTCTCATTGATCCGTACCCAGACCAGTCTGGACACACAGGCGTCCGCGCCGATGCAGGCTTTCGCGTCTTCCGCCCCTGTTATGCCCGGGCAGCTGACAAGATTGATGTCCCCCTCGCAGGCGCGAAGCACATCCCCCACGGAGATCTCCCCGGCAGGCTTCGCAAGGCGGTATCCGCCTGCGGCTCCCCTGCTGCTGACCACAAGGCCGCTTTTCTTCAGCTTCGCGGCAAGCTGCTCCAGATATGCCTCCGACAGATGCTGCCGCTGGGCGATGGAGCTCAGGGAAACGGTGCTGTCCCCGCTGCTGTTCACGGCCAGGTCGATCATGGCCCGGAGCGCGTACCGCCCCTTCGTCGATAACTTCATGCTTCCTTTATTCCTCTTTCAGGAGGCTGTCATACAGTGCCTCATACTTTTCAGCAGACGTGTGCCAGGAGAAATCCGCCGACATGCCGCGGCTGATCAGCTTGTTCCACTCCCGTTTGTGATTGTAGAAAACGTCCATGGCGTACTTGATCGTATAGAGCATCTCATGTGCGTTGTAGTTGGCGAATGAGAAACCGGTTCCGGACGAATCGTACTCGTTGTACGGCTGCACCGTATCCTTCAGGCCGCCTGTCTCGCGGACGATCGGAACCGTCCCGTATCGCAGGCTCATCAGCTGGCTCAGACCGCAGGGTTCGAAGAGAGAGGGCATCAGGAAGGCGTCGCAGGAGCCGTAAATCTTATGGCTCATTGCCTCTGAATAGTAGATGTTGGCCGATACCTTCCCCTGATATTTCCAGGCGAAATGGCGGAACATATTCTCATAGCGCTCTTCGCCGGTTCCCAACACCACCAGCTGGATGTCCTGCTGGCACAGCTCATCCATCATATACGCGATCAGGTCAAATCCCTTCTGGTCCGTCAGCCTGGACACGATTCCGATCATGAATTTGCGTTCATCCTGTTCCAGCCCCAGTTCCTTCTGGAGGGCTCTCTTGTTCTTGACCTTTTCCCGGCGGAAGTTCTCGATATTGTAGTTCTTTTCAAGGAAAGGATCCGTATCGGGATCATACTCCTTATAATCGATTCCGTTGACAATTCCGCTCAGGCAGTTGTTCCTGGCGCGCATCAGTCCGTCCAGGCGTTCGCCGTAAAACGGGGTCTGGATCTCCCTGGCGTAGGTGTCGGAGACTGTAGTAATCCAGTCTGCGTAGACGATTCCGCCCTTGAGATAGTTGGCGTCCCCGTAAGCCTCCAGTTTATCCGGAGCAAAATAGGACTTGTCCAGCCCCGTGATATCCTGGATCGTCTTCACATCCCACACGCCCTGGAACTTGAGATTGTGGATGGTGATGACCGACTTCATGCTGCGGAAGAATACACCGTCATGGAACTTGTCCTTCAGGTAAACCGGAATCAGTCCTGTCTGCCAGTCATGGCAGTGGACGATATCCGGCTGGAAACCGATCACCGGAAGAGCGCTGAGTGCTGCCTTGGAGAAAAAGGCGAATTTTTCAACATCCTGATAGATATTCCCGTAGGGTTTGGGTCCGGAGAAATAGTATTCATTATCAATAAAGTAAAACTGAACACCCTCATACTTCATCTCAAGGATGCCCACATACTGGCTTCTCCAGGAAAGATCCATATAGAAGTGGGTCAGATAATTCATCTTATCCTTCCACTCCTGCCGCATGCACATATATTTGGGAAGAATGACGCGAACATCATATCTCTCCTTATCGAAGCACTTCGGCAGCGAGCCCACAACGTCGGCAAGCCCTCCGGTTTTGATAAACGGTACGCCCTCCGACGCCACAAACAATACTTTTCTCATGAAATATCCTCCAATCCAGACCAGAAAAACGCTTCTGTTCTGTACAATTCTGTGCATATTCCAGATTATTATAACTCATTTAATCAAGTCTGCAAAGAGCAAAAGCATCATAGATGCAAAAGTGCCGCGCTGCCCGGTCGGCAGTGCGGCACCTTTCTGTTATTTTCGGGTCAGCTGTTTTTACGATCAGCCCTTGATCTGAGCTGCAACCTCAGCTGCAAAGTCTTCGTTCTTCTTCTCAAGTCCTTCACCGGTCTCGAAACGAACGAAAGTCTTGATATATGCGTTTGCGCCCGCGGCTTTGGAAGCCTGCTTCACATACGCGTCAACACTCTGCTTTCCGTCTTCCGCCTTGACATAGACCTGGTCAAGCAGGCAGATCTCCTTCAGTTCCTTGCTCAGACGGCCCTGAACTGCGCCGGCAATAACCTTCTCCGGCTTTCCGGCCATCTTCGGATCGTTCATGATCTGCTGCTTGAGGATCTCAAGCTCATGATCCTTATAATCCTGCGGAACTTCCGCATTCGTGGTATACAGCGGCTTCAGAGCGGCAACCTGCATGGCGATGTTCTTCGCCATCTCTTTCACTGCGTCATTGACTACGTCTGTGACAACATCAACAAGAGTGACGATCTTTCCGCCCATATGGGTATATGCGCAGATAAATCCGTTCTCTTCCTTCATCTGCTGGAAACGGCGGATCTTCAGGTTCTCGCCGATTACAGCGATCTGAGCGGAATTCATGTCTGCAACCGTCTTCTCTGCATCAAAAATGCTCTTCTCAGCAAGGAATGCATCGATATCGGCAGCTGTGGTATCCAGAGCCTGCTCTGCAACCTGCTTCACATACGCCTGGAACTTCTCATTCTTGGCGACAAAGTCTGTCTCGGAATTCACTTCGACGGCGACTGCCTTCTTTCCGTCCTCGGAAACCAGGGCCATGGAGATACCTTCCGCAGCGATACGGCCGGCTTTCTTCTGTGCGGTGGCAAGGCCTTTTTCCCTGAGCCACTCTACTGCCTTTTCCTTATCGCCATCTGTAGCGGTCAGCGCTTTCTTGCAATCCATCATGCCGGCACCGGTCGCTTCCCTGAGATCTTTTACCATTGCTGCTGTGATAGCCATTCTAATTCTCCTCCATCCTGTAAGCGGAATCTTATATCTGTGACGGCGAGGCAGCATC
The DNA here is from genome assembly GCA_902779575.1 of uncultured Lachnospiraceae bacterium. Lineage (GTDB taxonomy): Bacteria > Bacillota > Clostridia > Lachnospirales > Lachnospiraceae > Porcincola. The sequence goes on along the minus strand of CACZBW010000017.1, from coordinate 60,435 downwards.
AGGCCTCTTTAAAGCCGTCCCTTACCATGCGACAGGCAATCCCTTATTCAGCGGTAACTGCCTCAACCGGTTCCTCTTCTGCGGCAAAGTCTGCTTCGCTGACTGCCTGCTCGGCGCCCTGTCTTGCCTCGATGACCGCGTCCGCCATCTTGGAAACGATCAGCTTGACTGCGCGGATCGCGTCGTCATTGCCCGGGATCACATAATCCAGATCTTCCGGATCACAGTTGGTATCGGCAATTCCGATCAGCGGGATGCCCAGTGCGTGAGCTTCCTGCACGCAGATGCGCTCTTTCTTCAGGTCAACGACGAAAATCGCATCCGGAAGCTTCTTCATCTCTTCGATACCGCTGAGGTTCTTCTCAAGCTTCTCAAGTTCCTTCTGCAGTCCGATGACTTCCTTCTTCGGCAGTACGGCGAAAGTACCGTCTTCCTGCATCTTCTTGATATCTTTCATGCGTCTGATACGGCTCTGGATCGTCTTGAAGTTGGTCAGCATGCCGCCGAGCCATCTCTCATTGACATAATACATTCCGCATCTCTCAGCTTCGAGCCGGATGGAATCCTGCGCCTGCTTCTTGGTACCGACAAACAGAATCGTTCCGCCGTTAGCAGCGATATCGCCGACTGCATTGTAAGCATCGTCGATCATGCCGACCGTCTTCTGAAGGTCAATGATATAGATGCCGTTGCGCTCGGTATAGATATACGGAGCCATCTTGGGGTTCCATCTTCTGGTCTGATGTCCGAAATGGACGCCTGCTTCCAGCAGCTGTTTCATAGAAAGTACACTCATCTTCGTTCTCCTTTGGTTTTGTACTTCCGCACGCTTCCTGACTGCGGCAGCCTTCCGGCACCGGCCGCAGAATCCACATGCGTGCTTGATTCGCAACTCTGCAAGTATAACATGGAGCCGCGCGCTTTACAAGAAAAAAAACGTTCTTTTTCTTATTCTCTTCTCAGGGCTTCGATCGGGTCCAGATTGGATGCCTGCACACTCGGCAGCAGTCCGAAGACAATTCCGATCACCATCGAGAACAGGACCGCGATCACCGCTGCCGGTACATTAATGGCGACGGGGATTCCGGAGAAGCGGTGAATCAGCTGGCTCATGGCGATACCCGCCCCAACGCCCAGCAGGCCGCCGAGGCTGGTGAGAACGGCCGCCTCCGTCAGAAACTGGGCGAGAATCACCCCTTTTCTCGCACCGATCGCTTTCTTCAGGCCGATCTCACTGGTTCGCTCCGTCACGGACACCAGCATGATATTCATGACGCCGATACCGCCTACCAGAAGGGAAATCCCGGCGATCCAGATCAGCTGCATGTTGGAGGCACTCGCCAGCTCCTGCTGCTGTTTTACAATGCCGAGAAGGTCCTGCGCCGCATAGGTGACGGTCGGTTCCTGGGCGGTAATCGTCGCGTTCAGAATATTCGCCGTGCGCTGTCCCGCCTTCGTCATATCCTCCGTACTGGTTGCCTTCACAATCACATTTTCCGGCTCGTCATAGGTAAAGATAATGGGCCAGGAAGCCTTCGGGATGAAAAACAGGCCGTTGGAACCGTCCTCATAGGTATAATAATCTTCAATATTCTGAATATCAGGATCATAGGCGACAGAGCTGTACACAATCCCGATCACCGTAAACGGCTGGCTGTTGATTTCAACAGTCTTGCCGAGCGGATTCTCCTCCTGGAAAAGGTTATTGGCCGCGGTCTGGTCCAGAATCACGACTTTCCGGAAATCGGCGGAATCTTCCTTGTGGAAGTTCCTGCCGCTTTTAAGCTTGTATCCGACCGTATCAAAATAACGGTCGTCAATCCCGTAGATGTAGAATTCCGTCAGGGGCTGGTTCTGGTAATAGACGCCCTCCGACACAAAACGGCTGTTGTAGCAGGTGACATTCTCCACATTGTCAAGCGCCAGGATCTTCCGGACCGTAGCGCTGCTCACAGTGGGAATCCCGTATGGAATGGAAGCCTCATCATAGATCGAGTAATCCGATCCGCCGGAACTCAGATTCACCTTCACCGTATTGTTGCCGGAGCCGACCAGCTGGTCCCGCAGGGCATTATTGGTTCCCTGAATCGTCGAAACGATCGAAATGATCGCCGCAATTCCGATAATAATACCCAGCATGGTCAGGAAAGACCGCATCTTATGCGACCAGATTCCCTGAAATGCAAGCCGAACATTCTCAAGCATAGTTTACTGTCTCCTCTGATGATACTCATTTTCCAGGCAGCCTGTCTGCGCCCCGCAGTTTTTTCCTCAGCCCTGCAGGACAGTTACAGTGCTGCCGGGTCTGTCCGTTCCGGATTCCGCACCATCTCCTGCCGTCTTCCGTGAAGACAGCGGGTATTCCTCCTATATTTACCAGCCCAGGGCGCTGAGCGAAGACACAATGACGGTCTCTGCCCCTTCCTTTACCTGGTCACCGTACGGGAAAGCGATGTAGTCGTGCTTTTTCAGACCTGACAGGATCTGAACGGTTCCGTAGGAATTCGATCCTGTCTTTATATAGCGTTTCTCCAGCAGTCCGTCGTCTCCCATCACATAACAGTAACTCTTTCCGTTTGCGTCTGTGCGGACATAATAGGAATCCAGGGAGATACCGCCGGCAGAGTCCGCTGCCGCGGGAAGCGTCAGATCGACGCTGGAATCCACCTCAATTCCGTCCGCATTCTCTATGAAAGCATAAAAAGGATAATAGGAAGAATTCGTATTCCCCGACCCCATACCATAATACCAGACGTTATTGCTGTCGGAAGGATATGGGGAAATCTCCGTGATCTCGGCGGTAAACTCGCTTCCCGTATCGTAGGACATCCCTGTGATCGTATCGCCAACCCGGATGGACTCCAGTTCCATCTCACTGATCGTCCCCTTTACATAGAGTCCCGCTTTCCCCGAAATAAGGATAAAGGGTCCCGAATCCGGCTCTTCTTCCATCGTACCTGCGGAAGTCACCACGCCGTCCATCGAAGCACAGACCACCCTGTTTTCCAGAAGCCTCTCATACTCCTTCACCTGCAGCTCCGCCTCACGGATCTGAAGCCTGCATTCCTTGATGCTCTTTTCCTGGTTGGCGATGGCTTCGGCAAGTTCCTCAGCTGTATAACCGCCGCCCCAGTCATCTCCCCAGCCAAAAGAACCGCCGCCGCCATTGTTCCCGGAATTGTCCGGTTCGTCCCTGGCTCCGGACAGGCGCCCGGCCATGTTCTCCACAAATTCCGCATAAGACTCATCCCCGAATACGTCAGCATTCAGGTTTCTGAAATCCCCCTTGAATTTCCCCGTGTCCGGATCCAGGACGCTGCTCTGAATCTGGGTATAGGCATCCACAAGAGCTTCCAGCTTCGAAGACATCTTTTTAATCTTCTGCTTTTTAAACTGGGAGGATGGTTTTCCGTCCGGATTCAGCTGCTTAACCAGGATCAGGAACTGATATACGCAAAGCCTGTCATACCCTTCCTGCATGGAATCGGCAACACTGTCTCCCCACGCGCCGCGTACCGCGTCGCTTACCAGATAAGTACGCTTCGTTACTGATCTTCCGAGAAGATCTGTATAGGGACTTTCAGAAGAAACAGACAGATCGTTGCGGAAGGTCTGGATTCCCGTATTTATCGTCCCTGCCGCGTTCTCCAGATGATCCGGGTCGTACTGGGCAGTATCCATGGCGCTTCTCACGGAAGCAAGAAAAACAGCCGAAGCCTGCTGCGCCATGGATTCATTTCCGGAACTGCCGCTGCCCATCATCTCCAGCGCATGCTTATTCTGGGCGTCAAGCCGGGCTGCCATATCTTCTACGGAAGAACCCGCTTCCCCGCCGGAGGAACCCTGTCCTTCCGCTGCAGGAGAAGCGGCAGGCGCGCTCTCCTGTGCCGCAGGATTTTCCTGAACCGGCTGTGGAGAAGCCTCACCGGCAGCCGGATTCTCCTGACTTGCCAGATATTCCTCCACGCTGATTCCCAGCACCGCGGCTTTTCCCTCCGCATCAGCCTGCCGGGCAAGGGCGGCGGGATCAAAGTCACTTCCGGTGAGGTCGATTTCCTCCCCTTCCGCATCGGCGGAATCATCAGAATCATCGATCTCGTCTTCTCCCGGCATCTTTCCGCTTCTGAGCAGCTCAAGATCTTTTTCCAGATTCTTAAGGCTGAGTTCAAGACTGCGCCTGTCCAGGTCCGCGCTCTCCGCTTTCAGCTCGTCCGCCGTCATATCATATTCCAGCAGTTTATCGCCTTTTTTCACGCTGTCGCCCGCGGAAACATACACCGCGACAAGCTTATGATCATCATCCAGCTCGACCGACTGCGTGTCCCTGGACACTACGGTACCGCTGATCGTATCTGAATTGAAAAAATTGTATCCGGCAGTGTTGACCGAATCGACTTCAACTACTTCGACCGGTTTCACATTGGAACTCATCACCCGGCTTACGCCGTACGAAATGCCCACGACAGATCCGGCACAGATGGCAGCAGTCAGAATGATTCCTTTTATTTTCATTCCTCTCCTCCCTCTCAGCGCTCCGAGATCACTCCGTCAAAGATATCGCAGATCCGCCCCGCATAAGAAGCAATCTCCGGAGAGTGTGTGATCATCACGATTGTAACTCCGCTGTCATTCAGTTCCTGAAACAGCTCCATCAGCTGGATGCTCGACTTCGAATCGAGTGCGCCGGTCGGCTCATCCGCGAGAAGAACACGGGGATTATTGATCATTGCCCGTGCTATGGCGACACGCTGTTTCTGTCCGCCGGAAAGCTGACTGGGGGTAAAGAGAACCCTGTCCGCCAGTCCGACCCTCCCGAGAGCCTCCTTCGCCCTGCGGATTCTTTCGCGCTTCTTCACGCCTGCATACACCAGGGGAAGGGCCACATTATCCAGAGCAGTCTGTTTTGCGAGCAGCTGGAAATTCTGGAAGACAAAGCCCAGATTGTTCAGGCGTACATCCGCCATGGCCCTGTCGTCCTTGTTCAGGACGTTCTCCCCGTTCAGCTCATATGTGCCGCTGGTCGGCCGGTCCAGACAGCCGATGATATTCATCAGGGTAGACTTTCCGGAGCCGGAGGGCCCCATGATCGCCACATACTCCCCTTCTTCCACATGCAGGGACACATCATGCAGAACCGGAACAATCAGCTTTCCGGTATTATAATCTTTATTGATATGGTCCAGTTTCAGAATCAAAGCTGACTATCCCTCCAGAACAATAAGCTCAGAAGCCTTCCGGCCCGCTTCCGATGCAAAGCCCGACAGTTCCGACGCCGGTTCCTGTCCCTCCTCCGGAATCTGTGTGCTTCCGGCGGAAAGACCGTCGGATGATCCCGGGGTACTGTCCGCAAATACAATTCCCTGATTTCCCACAGGCAGACCGCCATTATCCGGCGAGAACACGAGGTCTCCTTCAAAGGACGGGATGCCGGCGTCACTGCTGAAAGCGAAGGATTCCCCCTCTGTCTCATCCTCAATAATCAGATCCCCGTCAAAAAAGCCGTCATCATCATAAAAAGGGTCTTCCCCGTCAATCAGTCCGTCTCCGCTGAAAAATCCCTCAGCGCTGAAGCTGCCGTCCTCATCGTCCAGCCCGTCTGTTCCGAAACTGAATGTCCCGTTCAGATTCAGACTGCTGTCGTCAATAATCCCGGAGGCATTCTCACCCGAATCGGATCCCCGCTCGTTGTAATTCACGGGAAGCCCTTCCTCCAGCCTTTCCTGCGGTTCACAGATATAATCATCCTCATTCAGACCGCTGACAACCTCATGCAGATGAAGTTCCGGATCCTCCTCTCCCAGTTCGACTCTGCGCTTTTCCAGGAGGTTCCGCCTGTTAGCCGCCCAAACGTATGTCTCCCCGGACGGGTCGCTGACAAAATAATAATCGTTCAGCCAGATTCCGTCATGGGAATACTCCTGTCCCATATCCTCTTCCAGGTAAACATGCTGTCCGAGCATCAGTCCCTCCGAAGAAGCCAGCTCCACATAGAAAGAATAATTCGAGGAGCCGGAAGACGAATTGCCAAAAATGGACTGCTCCTCTTCTTCGCCTTTATCCGTATCAATCTCCGAGAGCTCTCCGTGCCAGATCAGGGCGCTGTCCGTTCTGGAGAAAACGAGCATGGGCATGCCGGTACGGATCAGATTGATATTCTGTTCATTCGCTTTTGCCTTTATCCGGTAAGTGCCTGTCTTCAGGATCTTTATGTACGAAGAATCCGAGGAACCCCCGTAGGAATAGGATGACCCGGACGAGTTCGAATCGTCATTTATGGACTGGACAATACCGTCCACCTCACAATAGACCGAAGAATTCTCAATCGCTTTTTTCAGTCTGTCGATCTCCTTCTGTTTCGCCTCCTGGTCGAGGGCATTCTGCTTGAGGTCATTCTTTGCGGTGAGAAGCTCAAGCTCATTCTCCGGAGTCTGTTCCTTCTCATACTGTCTGGTCAGTTCCACAATCTCCGCTTCTGAAGTATCGTGGCTGTTCTGCAGGCGTTCCAGATCGATCTCCGCCTGGGCCAGGTCCTGCTCTTCCTCCGTCGTATCATAGATAAAGAGTTCCTGCCCGTCGCTGACATGATCGCCTTCTTTCACAAAACACTCTCCGACCGTCCGGTTTCCGTCCAGGTCATAGGAGACCGTCTCCTGAGGCTCCACCTCACCGGAGAAACGAAGGATCTCACCGCTTCCGCTTCCGAGTCCGCAGAGAATGCTCACACTGTCCAGAAATACGGCATTTTCGGCGTCAGAAGACACACGTCCGGAAGGCTCCTTCGACTCATAGCCGGGAATCACTTTTTCCAGAAAGCCCGGAAACCACCGGTCAATCAGTCCCTCCTCATAACAGTAATATCCTCCTGCGAACAGGGCAGCGAGTATAACAATCAGAATAATGGCTTTTTTCATAGAAAACCTCTTGTGTTTCCTGTTTTTATGTCTGACACTACAGCAGATCAAAAGCAGAAACCGCGCTTTTCATTCCGGCCCGGTTTCCAATGCCGTATATTAACATTTTATTGTGTACAAGTAATGAATTTTTTCTTAGGGAAACAGTGATAAATTTGTATTTTCAGCGCAAATGCCGCTATGCGCAGCCTGTATTCATATCTATAACGGTCGATATTGACTTTCTGCTCCGCTTCCCTTAAAATAATCTGAAAAGGAAGGCAAAATCATGAGCAGAGCATACCCTTTCGCCCGCCTGTCCGTCAGAAAACTGGCCTGGATCCTGCTCCCCGTCCTGCTTCTGGCTGCTTCAGCCGCTGTTTTTTTCAGCGTCCGTCAGCACAGAGCTCCGGTGCGGGCAGTAAGAAGGACCCTCGACCAGATCCGGCATTTTGATCCGGAGGCCGCCGGCGCACTGATCAGCGCAGGGGATTCCATGAGAACTGATCCGGAGCAGGCAGAGGCGCTTCAGAAATTTTTCGAGCATTTTGATTATAAGATCCTGTCCTGCAGGAAACAAGGCAAAACCGCGGAGATTAAGGTCCGCTTCAAAAATATTGATACCAGGGCTCTGGCCTCAGATATGCGCAGCGAGATGCTCCGCGAGAGTCTCCCTGTCCCCGGCACGGATACTTCCGCTGCGGGAGACAGGAAAGAACCTGCTCCTGTATCCGGCGGCAGACCCGCTATGGCTGCTCCGGACCTCTCTCTGGTAAAGGAGATGCTCAGCCGGAAGGAGTACGGTCTGGTGAGCTATGAAGGCAGTGTTTTCGCGGTTGAGACCGACCGGCACTGGTCTGTCAGTCCGGACAGCAGCCTCCGCCGTCTTCTCACGGGCTTTCTGAAAGAATACCTGCAGGACCCTTATCTGCTCTCTGCGGAAGAAGTTCTGGCCATCTGGCTGGATCAGTTCTCTTCCATGACATCGGAGCAATGGGCAGCTTACCTTGATACGGACGACTTTTTCTCCACCTACTCCGCTTCTTCTGATGAGATTGACCGTCTGTATCTTGGTCTGATCTCGGAGTTTTACCACTATGAGATCGGTCAGATCGATGAAAGCGGGTCCGAAGCGGACGCGCAGGTCACCGTGACAAGCATCGATATGGCTGCGGTCCTTGAGGCTTTCCGGAAACGGCTGATTGAATACGCCGGAACCGTAGAGTCCCTCACGGATGATTCTGCCGCCATGACGGAGGCGGCCGCCTCCTGCCTGACCGAAGCGCTCCGGAAAGATGCCCGCAGCGCGGATTATCCTGTCACGATTCACCTGTCCAACGACGGGAGCTGCTGGCAGGTCACAGATATTTCAGGCTTTACGGATGCCCTCATGGGGAATATCAGTAAGGCATCCGATGCGTTCTGAATGCGTTCAATACCCCCGGACCAGTCCGGGGGTATAATTGTTTCATCAGTCTTTCGGTTCGCTTCCGATCTCAATTCCAAGCTCTTTCAGCTGCTTCTCCTCAACCGGTGCCGGTGCCTGCGTCATCATATCGGAAGAGTCCTTCACCTTCGGGAAGGCGATCACGTCGCGGATGGAATCCAGTCCGAGCATCATCATGACCACCCTGTCCAGACCGTAAGCCAGGCCTGCATGAGGCGGCACTCCGTAGCGGAAGGCGTTCAGCAGGAAGCTGAACTGCTCCTGTGCCTGTTCTTTCGTAAAGCCGAGGCATTCAAACATCTTTTCCTGAACATCCGCCTGGTGGATCCGGACAGAACCGCCTCCGATCTCCACTCCGTTCAGAACAATATCGTAGGCTTTCGCGCGGATCCTGCCGAGATCTTCCTTCGGATCCAGATAGACCAGATCCTCCTCCATCGGCATGGTAAAGGGATGATGCATGGCCATGAAGCGGTTTTCCTCATCGCTCCACTCAAACTGCGGGAATTCCACAACCCAGAGGAACTCGAACTTTTCCGGATCAATCAGATCCAGCTTTCTGGCCAGATCGCAGCGGAGCGCGCCCATCGTCTGGCAGACGAGCTTAAACTGATCGGCGCCGATCAGGAGCAGGTCGCCCGGCTGTCCGTCCATCGCCTGCACGATGGCGCTGATCTCCTCCTCCTTCATAAACTTGCTGAAGGAGCACTTTGTCCCGTCTTCTCTGAGCTGAATATAAGCCAGTCCCTTCATCCCGTAGCCCTTGACAAAATCCGTCAGGGCATCGATCTTCTTGCGGGGCATGGACGCCTGCCCGCGGACATTGATTCCGCGCACAGAGCCGCCGCTTTTTACGCAGTCCGCAAATACACTGAATCCGCAGTCCTTCACCAGGTCACTGATATCAACCAGTTCCATCCCGAAACGCAGATCCGGCTTGTCGGAGCCGAAGCGGTTCATGGCGTCGATCCATTTCATCCTCGGGAAGGGGGTCTTAAGGTCGACTCCCAGAACTTCCTTCCAGAGATGCTGCAGAAGGCGCTCGTTCACGTCAATCACATCATCGATATCCACAAAGGACAGTTCCATGTCCATCTGTGTAAATTCCGGCTGCCGGTCCGCCCGCAGGTCTTCATCGCGGAAGCATCTGGCCAGCTGGAAATAACGGTCATAGCCCGCCACCATCAGCAGCTGCTTGTAGAGTTGCGGGGACTGGGGAAGCGCGAAGAAAGATCCCCGGTAGATACGGCTCGGGACCAGATAGTCGCGGGCTCCCTCCGGAGTGCTCTTTCCAAGCATGGGAGTCTCAATCTCCAGAAATCCTTCATCCGCCATAAAATCACGGGAAAGTCTCGCGACCTGGCTCTTCACCATCAGATTCCTCTGGATATCGGGTCTGCGCAGATCCAGCGTCCGGTTCTTCAGGCGCAGCTCCTCCTTCGTCTGGCTGTTCTCTTCAATCGGGAAAGGCGGAGTCTCCGACTCGGAAAGGATACGCAGCGAGGTTGCGCGCAGCTCCATCGTGCCGGTTTTCAGCTTCTCATTGATCGCGCCGCCTCGTCTTTCCACCCTGCCGGCTACGGCAAGGACGTACTCGCTGCGGATCGTCCCGGCTTTCGCAAAACCCTCGGCACCGATATCATTTTCATCAAAAACCACCTGCATGATGCCGGAACGGTCCCTGAGGTCCACGAAAATCAGGCTTCCCAGATTCCTTCTCTTCTGTGTCCAGCCCATGAGAGTCACTTCACTGCCGATCTGCGCTTCCGTCACCTCCGCGCATCTGTGGGTGCGCCTGAGGCCCTGCATTGATTCTGCCATATCTGTAAATGCTCCTTATCCTTGTTTTTCTGCTTTTCCATCCTCCAAAGGAGGATTCCCGAGCTGTTTTCTCCCAAACAGCGGATCTCTTCCGCCGCTTTATTCCGTCCTGCACCGGCTAAACTGCGCTGCCGTTCCGGCGGACTTTCCGGTTCATTCTGTCCGGAGCGGATCCTTTCGCGCGATCATCTCATCAATGCGCTCAAGATAACTGCGGATATCCTTTACATTCTCAATCCGCCAGATTCTGCCGTCCGGCTCAACGATTTTTGTGGATCCGGACGCTCCAAGTGCCAGTATACTCTGAACTTCTTCCATAATCAAGATATTATAAAGGCCTGCTTTTCCGGGTCTGGCGTAGCCGACATTTTCAAAATTGCCGGCCATATTCTTCTGCCGGTAGAGATAATAAGGGCTCATGGACAGGGCCTCACAGGCTTTTTCGGTACATTCCATGATCTCATCGCTCGCCCGGAAGGAGATCTTTTCATATTCATCCATATGCAGGGAAAGGCGGGCCGCCCGCTTCAGGGCCAGAGCATGCACCGTGATATCGTCCGGGTCCATCGCCATCAGATGATCCATCGTCCGGCGCACTTCCTCAAGACCTTCCCCGGGGAGGCCCACGATAATATCCATATTGATATTGTCAAATCCCATGCTCCGGGCCAGGGCAAATGCCTCCTCCGTCTGCTCTATGCTGTGCCGCCTTCCGATCAGGTCCAGCGTTTTCTGGTTCATGGTCTGCGGATTGATCGAAATCCGGCTGACAGAATGATGTTTCAGAACCTCCAGCTTTTCAGGCGTGATGCTGTCAGGCCTCCCGGCCTCCACCGTAAACTCTGCGATCCCGTCCATCGCGAAGTTGTCCTCAAGGGCGCACAGCAGCCGGTCCATCCGGGAGGGACTCAGGGTAGTCGGCGTGCCGCCGCCGATATAAACAGTCTGCAGCTTCTTTCCCGGAAAACAGGTCCTTGAGGCCTCAATCTCACGGATAAGGGCATCCAGATAATCATCCACTCTCTTCTCCCAGATGCCGAGGGGGCTCGAAGAGAAGGAACAGTAAAGACAGATACTCGGGCAGAAAGGAATCCCCACGTACAGGCTGTAATGATCCTGCGGACGGAGCCTTTCAAGAATCTTCTTCTCCCTCTGCGCAATGCGCACCGCCAGATCCGCCTTCCGCGGACTGACATAATAGGTCCGGGTCAGATCTTCCGCAGCCGCACTGCCGTCCCCTGCTTCTTTCTTCAGGAAATCCATGGCCAGACGGACCGGGCGGATTCCCGTCAGGTTCCCCCAGGGAAGATCTCTTCCGGTCAGGGAACGGAGCATCTCATAGAGGGCTCTTTTCAGCCGGTTCTTCTGCGCGCTTCTCTCAAAGCCGGAGAAAGCTTCAATAATCCGTTCTTCCCTGAAAGGCTTTTCAGCCGGCGTTTCCTGCGCATCAGGACATTCAGCCGGGACTTCCTGCGCAGAAGGGCGTTCAGTCGGGTTTTCCTGCGCAGCCGGACTCTCAGCCGGCACTTCCTGCGCAGCCGGTTCTGCCGGGTTCTCCTCCACAAGGATCCTTGCGTCCCTCCCTGAAGCATTCACTTCCACGGTCAGGTCCGCTTCCCGGAAAGACAGATCCCCCGGATCGAATACATGGACTTCCGCTCCCTGAAAGAAGGCGATCACAAGGGTGTAGATATCGTATTCAAAGCTTCTCTCATCCAGAAGAATCCGGATCTTTCGGACTGCGTTCATCATATCGTTCCCCTGATATAAGGATTGTACCTGCGCTCCTCCCCGATCGTCGTATCCGGTCCGTGGCCCGGATATACCCTCACGTCATCCGGCAGGGGCATCAGCTTCTCCTGAACGGAACGGATCAGAAGTCTCCCGTCTCCGCCCGGAAAATCACTGCGCCCGACAGATCCGCTGAAGAGGGTATCGCCCGTGAAAAGGAGTTTTTCTTCCGGGAAATAAAAGCAGGCGCCCCCCGGCGTATGTCCGGGAGTCAGAATCGCTGTCATCTCCGTACCGAGCACGCGGACTTTCTGACCGTCTACAAAAAACATCTCCGGTTCCGTGACGCGGGGATGCCGGAAAAGGCCGGACAGATTAAAATTCACGGACTGGACGAATTCCTCCTCTTCCTTCATGATATAGGTAAGAAGACCGTACTCCCGCTTCAGTTCATTCACCGATCCGAAATGGTCATCATGCCCGTGCGTAAGATAAATCGCGACGGGACGGTATTCTTTTTCTGCCAGGAAGCCGATAATCCTGTCCGCGCCGTCGGAAGGATCAATCAGCAGAGCTTCCTTCGTCTGCCTGTTGCCGACAATATAGGTATTCGTTTCAATCATTCCCAGAACAAGGCCTGTCACTTCCAGATCCGCCATAGTCTCCCTCCGATCCCGCTCTGAATAATACAGGCGCCCGCCTGGGCGGACGCCGTGATAATCTCTCTTTTCCGGCCGCGGCTCACCCGCTGGTGCGCTGTACGTCGATCACATTGTCGACCTGCCGGATCTTCTCAATCAGTTCTCTCAGCTCATCCCGCCCTTGGACCTGGAACTCGTAGGAAATAGTCGCCATACCCTGTTTGCTCATGCGGGAAGAGATGCTCTGAACATCAATCTTCCTCTCTGTAAGAATCTTTGTGATGTCCACAAGAAGGCCGGTGCGGTTGCGCGCGAAGATCCGGATCTCCGCCATATACAGCTTGCCGCTCTCATCGCCCTGCACGTCCCGCGCCCATTCCACATCGATCAGTCTGCCCTGCTCCTCCTCGGGAAGATTGACGATATTGACACAGTCCGTCCGGTGGACCGTGACGCCTCTGCCCCTGGTAATAAAGCCGATAATCTCGTCGCCCGGCACCGGGCTGCAGCATTTGGACAGTCGGACCGACACCCCGTCGATCCCCTTCACTATAATTCCACTCCTGGACCGCGTAACCTTTTTCTGGTCCTTCTGCATGCCGCCCGCGAGGATATCCTCATCGGTAAGGTGCTTCTGGTGGTCCTTCTCATAATTCTCACGGAGCTTATTGACAATCTGGCCTTCCTTCAGGCCGCCGTGGCCGATCGCGGCCAGAACGGATTCCCAGTCCTTAAATCCGTATTTGCGCGTAACAGCTTCTGTGTATTCCGGACGGAGAAGCTCCGCGCTGTTTAAATTTTTGGTCTTGCAGTAATTCTGCAGAGCCTCACGGCCCCGGATGATATTGTCTTCCTTGCGTTCCTGCTTGAACCACTGGTTGATCTTGTTCTTCGCCTGCGTACTGCGTACGATATTCAGCCAGTCCCGGCTCGGACCCCTGGAATTCGCCGAAGTGATAATCTCGATGCGGTCACCGTTCTGAATCACATAATCGATGGTAACCAGCTTCCCGTTGACGCGGGCGCCGACCATCCGGTTTCCGACCGCGGAATGGATACTGTAGGCGAAATCGATGGGAGTGGAACCGTTGGGCAGAGTTTTGACATCGCCCGCCGGCGTAAAGCAGTAGACGCTCTCATTGAACAGGTTCAGGTCGCTCTTAAGAAGCGACATAAATTCTTTGTTGTCCGCCTCCTGCTGCCACTCGAGAATCTGCCTCAGCCAGGTCAGCTTCTCTTCCTCCTGCTTCTGCGAACTGACCTTTTTCCCGTCGGAAGCCTCTTTGTATTTCCAATGGGCCGCGATACCATATTCAGCGACACGGTGCATCTCAAAGGTACGGATCTGAATCTCGAAAGGAGAACCGTTCGGCGCGATCAGGGTTGTATGCAGCGACTGGTACATGTTCTCCTTGGGCATCGCGATATAATCCTTAAACCTGCCCGGAATCGGCTTATACATCTCGTGGATGATTCCCAGAGCCGCGTAGCAGTCCTTCACGCTGTCCACAATGATCCGTACGGCAAAGAGGTCATAGATCTGGTCAATGGTCTTGCCCTGGTTCACCATCTTCTTGTAGATGCTGAAGAAATGCTTCGCTCTTCCATAGATCTCCGCATGGATGCCCGCCTGTTCTATATGAAGGGAAACGTCCCTGACGATATCCTCCACAAAAGCCTGGCGCTCTTCCTTTTTCAGAGATACCTTCTCCACCAGCTCATAGTAGATCTCCGGTTCCAGGTACTTCAGAGAAAGATCATCGAGCTCAACCTTGATCTTGCTGATACCAAGGCGCTGGGCAATCGGCGCGTAGATGTCCATCGTCTCCCGCGCCTTCTCCTTCTGCTTCTCCGGCTTCATATACTGAAGCGTACGCATATTGTGCAGCCGGTCCGCCAGCTTGATCAGGATGACGCGGATGTCCTTCGCCATGGCCAGGAACATCTTCCGGAGATTCTCCGCCTGCATCTCCAGCCTGTCGGAGGAGTAGGACAGCTGTCCCAGTTTGGTGACGCCGTCCACCAGAAGTTCCACCTCTTTGCCGAACTCCCTGCAGATCTCTTCATTCGTCATGACCGTGTCTTCCACCACGTCGTGGAGAAGTCCGGCCACAATCGTCTCCTTGTCCAGTTCCAGGTCGGCCAGGATAATCGCGACGCAGAGCGGATGGATGATATAGGGTTCGCCCGACTTGCGCTTCTGCCCCTTATGGGCATTATAGGCAATCGAATAAGCCTTCTCGACCATGGAGATATCATCGGACGGGTGATACTTGCGGATGCTTGCGATCAGGGTGTCATACAGTTCCTCCGGACTGGTGAAATCATTCATCGTCCGCGCGTTCTGATATTCCCTGCTGATCAGCACACCGTCTCCGGACACGGAAGGCGTCTGCCGCTCTGTATTCAGTTGCAAAGCCGCCGCACCGCCTGCCTGAACTCCGGTGCTGTTCAAACTGTCTGTCATATCCACCTCTGCATCAGCCCGTTTCCGGTTCCTGCCAGTCATTTTTCTCTGTTCACAGGCTTATCTCCAGTCAGAACCTGCTTCTTGCCTGAAGGTATGATGAAACCAACCCGGATTCCCGGATTCTGCCGTCGACGGCGGCCTTATTTCCCGTCATAGCACAGGACGGATTCCACGTCATAGCCTTTCAGCTTTTCGCGGCCCTGCAGTCCTGCAAGCTCCATCAGGAAAACTGCCTTGTTTACTTTCCCTCCGAGCTTTTCTATCAGCTTAATCGCGGCTTCGATCGTACCTCCGGTGGCGATCAGATCGTCTATGATCACGACCCTCTGACCGGGCTGAATCGAATCCTTATGCATCTCAATCGTCGCCTGCCCGTATTCCAGATCATAGGTCTGGGAGACGGTCTCGCAGGGAAGTTTGCCTTTCTTACGCACAAGGACAAAAGGCTTGTGAAGATTGTAGGCAATCGGCATTCCGAAAATAAAGCCACGGGATTCAGTCCCTGCGATCACGTCGAAATCATCCGGATTCCCGCAGAGTTTCTGCATCTCATCGATCGCTAGATGCAGTCCGTCCGCATCCTGGAGAACACTTGTGATGTCACGGAACATAATGCCCGGTTCCGGAAAATCCGGAATCGTTCTTACATAATCTGCTACTGTCTTCATAATCACAACTCCTTACAAATTTAGACAAAGCAGCCTTCCGGCTACAGCAACGGCATAAAAAATCAGCTTTCAGTATAGCATTTCGGTACATATCCTGCAATATAAAAAAGCCCTCATCCCCTGGTAAACCAGAAAACAAAGGCTTTCCACGTGCGCTAGAGGATTCGAACCCCCGGCCTTTTGGTCCGTAGCCAAACGCTCTATCCAGCTGAGCTAAGCGCACATATTTTGACAACACAAAGATAATATACCATCCAACCGGGATTGTCAACAGTTTTTATAATAAAACAGGGGCGCAGCCTTATGGCTGCACCCCCGGGTAACTTCATTGATAGGCCTTACTGGAGAAGTCCTGTAATCGCCCTGACCGCTTCTTCTTCATCTTCCCCGTCGGCGCAGACGCGGATCCGCGGTGCGTCCTGACTTGCCAGTGCCATGACTCCCATGATGCTCTTCGCGTTGACTCTCTTGTCGTTCACTTCGAAGGTAATCACGCTCTTAAAAGCACATGCAGTCTGTACAATGTGAGGAATGATGTCGCCCAGACTCTCTCTGTGAGTACTGCTGATCTTCTGGCTTATCATAAATGCTACCTCCCACTACCCTGTAACCATCTGCCGCAGCGTACGCAGCAAACGCCCTACATAAAACCGATGAAATACTATCATATGTTGCGTAAATGGTCAACGACAGATGCTCCAAAAAAGAGACCGGGGAATATGAGCTGTTGTTGCACTTTCCCTATTTTTATACGATTTTCCGAAAAAAAGATAAAAGGAAGGCCCATCCGGGAGACAGGCCTTCACAGCATTCATTTCATTTTACAGACCGGCACCACCCGGCTCTGACTTTCTGTCTTATTTCTGCTCTGCCTTGATCGCCGCCTGAGCTGCCGCCAGTCTCGCGATCGGAACGCGGAACGGTGAGCAGGATACATAATCAAGACCCAGGCTGTCGCAGAATTCTACGCTGGTCGGATCTCCGCCGTGCTCGCCGCAGATACCGATGTGAAGCTTCGGATTGACGTTCTTTCCGAGCTTGATCGCCATCTCCATGAGTTTGCCGACGCCGCTCTGGTCAAGCTTTGCGAACGGGTCGTTCTCGAAGATCTTAGCCTCGTAATATGCAGCCAGGAACTTGGCGGCGTCATCACGGGAGAAGCCATAGGTCATCTGGGTCAGGTCGTTGGTACCGAAGCAGAAGAAGTCCGCGTCCTTCGCGATCTCATCCGCGGTCAGGGCCGCTCTCGGAATCTCGATCATCGTACCGACTTCGTACTTCATGTCGATGCCGGACTTTGCGATCTCCTCGTCGGCGGTAGCCACGATCGTCTTCTTGACGTATTCGAGCTCTTTGTTGTCTCCTACAAGCGGAACCATAATCTCCGGCTTCACGTTCCAGTCCGGATGTCTCTTCTGGACATTGATTCCGGCGCGGATCACTGCCTGCGTCTGCATTCTGGCGATCTCCGGATAGGTGACATCCAGACGGACGCCGCGGTGGCCCATCATCGGGTTGAACTCATGCAGAGACTGGATCATGCTCTTGATGGCATTGACGGACTTATGCTGGGCATCCGCAAGCTTCTTGATATCTTCCTCTTCCGTCGGGACAAACTCATGCAGCGGCGGATCCAGGAAACGGATCGTAACAGGCGCGCCTTCCAGAGCCTCGTACAGCTTCTCGAAATCGCTCTCCTGAACCGGGAGAATCTTGGCAAGGGCCGCTTCTCTCTCTTCCGGGGTATCCGAGCAGATCATCTCACGGAAGGCTTCGATTCTGTCCTTCTCGAAGAACATGTGCTCGGTACGGCAAAGGCCGATGCCCTCTGCGCCGAGCTCGCGGGCGCGCTTTGCGTCCAGCGGGGTATCCGCGTTCGTGCGGACCTTCATTCTGCGGTACTTGTCCGCCCATCCCATGATGCGGCCGAACTCGCCGGCGATCTTCGCCTCAACGGTGGAGATTACGCCGTCATAGATGTTGCCGGTGGAACCGTCGGCAGAGATCCAGTCTCCTTCATGGAAGGTCTTTCCTGCGATCGTGAAGCACTTGTTCTCCTCATCCATATCAATGGCGGAAACGCCGGAAACGCAGCAGGCACCCATACCGCGGGCGACAACAGCGGCATGGCTGGTCATACCGCCGCGGACCGTGATGATACCCTGGGAGCTCTTCATGCCCTCGATATCCTCCGGGCTTGTCTCAAGACGGACCAGGACAACCTTCTTGCCTTTTGCCTTCCATGCCTTCGCGTCATCAGCTGTAAATACAATCTGTCCGCAGGCGGCACCCGGAGAAGCCGGAAGTCCTCTTGCGATCGGATAGGCCTTTGCCAGATAAGCCGGGTCAAACTGCGGATGCAGCAGGGTGTCAAGGTTTCTCGGATCGATCATCAGAACAGCCTGCTTCTCATCGATCATGCCCTCGTCCACCAGATCGCAGGCGATCTTGAGTGCTGCTTTTGCAGTACGCTTTCCGTTTCTGGTCTGAAGCATATACAGGTGTTTGTCCTCAATCGTGAACTCCATATCCTGCATATCTTTATAATGATTCTCCAGTGTCTGGCAGATCTGTGTGAACTGATCATAAACTTCCGGCATCATATCCTTCAGCTGGTCGATCTTGTTCGGTGTGCGGACACCTGCAACGACGTCTTCTCCCTGGGCGTTCAGAAGGAATTCACCCATCAGATGCTTTTCTCCGGTCGCCGGATCTCTGGTGAAGGCTACGCCTGTTCCGGAGGTCTCGCCCATATTGCCGAATGCCATCATCTGGACATTGACAGCGGTTCCCCAGGAGTAAGGAATATCATTGTCACGGCGGTATACATTCGCGCGCGGGTTGTCCCAGGAGCGGAAAACGGCCTTGATCGCTTCGATCAGCTGTTCCTTCGGGTCATCCGGGAAATCCTTGCCGAGTTTTGCCTTATACTCTGCCTTAAACTGGTTTGCAAGATTCTTCAGGTCATTCGCATCCAGCTCGACGTCAAGGGTAACGCCTTTTTCGCTCTTCATCTTGTCAATCAGCTGCTCAAAATACTTCTTGCCGACTTCCATGACAACATCGGAGAACATCTGGATAAATCTGCGGTAGCAGTCCCATGCCCATCTCGGGTTGCCGCTCTTTTCCGCAAGAACATTCACAACATCTTCATTCAGGCCAAGATTCAGGATCGTGTCCATCATGCCCGGCATAGACGCACGCGCACCGGAACGAACCGATACCAGAAGCGGATTCTCTCTGTCACCGAACTTCTTCCCGGTGATCGCTTCCATCTTGTCGATCCCTTCCCTGATCTGCTCCATAATCTCGTCGTCGATCCTGCGGCCATCCTCATAATAACGGGTGCAGGCTTCCGTGGTAATCGTGAATCCCTGGGGAACAGGGAGTCCGAGGCCTGTCATCTCCGCAAGGCCGGCGCCTTTTCCGCCGAGCAGATTTCTCATACTTGCATTGCCTTCCGTGAACATATACACGTACTTTGTCGCCATCTTTTTCCTCCTGAATATGAAATTTCAAGTGTCTCCGCTGCCGGACGCCGCTGCCCGAAAACCGCGCGGACGCGTCACAGCTGCTGCCGTAACTCTGTGCGGCTTCGCCGCGGGATCAGGCATCCGCCTGTCCCCGGTCAGGTGTCTGATCCCGCGGCGCGGCCAAAAACTGTAAGCGCAGTCATACAGGCCGTAAAAACCGACCTTATTGTCTAACTACTTGATTATACAATTTGCTCAAACTTTTGTCTATACGGAGAATGCGCTTTCCGCCATATGACTTTTATTTAACGTAAAAAAGTCCCTGCCGGAACAGAACTCCCGGCAGGGACCATCATTTTATTGAAGCTGCAGATTTCAGAAGGAGAACTTGCCGTCAAACCACTGATCGAGCTCATCGATCTTCACGCGTACCTGCTCCATGCTGTCACGGTAGCGGATCGTCACCGCGCCGTCCGTCTCGGAATCAAAGTCATAGGTGACGCAGAAGGGAGTTCCGATCTCATCCTCTCTCCTGTATCTCTTTCCGATCGCTCCGCGGTCATCAAACTCGCAGTTGTACTTCTTTGACAGCTGCTCATAGATCTTTGCAGCCGGTTCCGCCAGCTTCTTGCTCAGCGGCAGGACAGCAATCTTTACAGGCGCAAGGGCCGGATGGAAATGAAGCACGGTGCGGACGTCATTTTTCTCTGCGTCCAGCACTTCCTCGTCATAAGCCGCGCACAGGAAGGCAAGAACAACGCGGTCCGCACCAAGCGAAGGCTCGATGACGTATGGAATATACTTCTCATTTGTCGTATCGTCAAAGTAGCTCATATCCTGGCCGGAGGTCTCCTGATGGCGGCCAAGGTCATAATCCGTACGGTCCGCGATGCCCCACAGTTCGCCCCATCCGAAGGGGAAGAGGAACTCGAGGTCGGTGGTTCCCTTAGAATAGAAGGCCAGCTCAGCCGGATCATGGTCGCGCGCGCGAAGCTCTTCCGGTTTGATGCCCAGAGTCAGGAGCCAGTTCTTGCAGAAACTTCTCCAGTAGTCAAACCATTCCAGATCTGTGCCGGGCTTGCAGAAGAATTCCAGCTCCATCTGCTCAAACTCACGGGTACGGAAGGTAAAGTTTCCGGGCGTGATCTCATTCCGGAAGCTCTTGCCGATCTGGCCGATTCCGAACGGAATCTTCTTGCGGGAGGTCCGCTGCACATTCTTAAAGTTTACGAAAATACCCTGGGCGGTCTCCGGACGGAGATAGACGACGTTCTTCGCGTCCTCCGTTACGCCCTGGAAGGTCTTGAACATCAGATTGAACTGACGGATATCCGTAAAATTATGCTTGCCGCAGGACGGGCAGGGAACGGAATTCTGCTCGATAAACTCCTTCATCTCGCTCTGGCTCATGGCGTCTACCGGCTTGTCAAGCGTGATGCCCTTCTCCTGGCAGTAATCCTCGATCAGTTTATCCGCACGGAACCGTTCATGGCATTCCCTGCAGTCCATAAGGGGATCTGAAAAACCTCCCACATGGCCGGAAGCCACCCAGGTCTGCGTATTCATGAGAATCGCGCAGTCAACGCCGACGTTCCAGGGACTCTCCTGAACAAATTTCTGCCACCAGGCCTTCTTTACGTTGTTCTTGAGTTCCACGCCAAGATTGCCGTAATCCCAGGTGTTGGCCAGTCCGCCGTAGATCTCGGATCCCGGATAGACAAAGCCCCGGTTCTTGGCAAGTGCGACAATCTTATCCATCGTTTTTTCCATGTTCCTGTCCTCACTCCTTTTTATTAACAAGCGCCTGCAGCACATCCCTTCCGGTTTCCTCCGGATCCTTCTCGTACAGGACGTAAATGTAACTGCGGTCCTTTTCCTCCCCGGACAGCTCCGGCTTTTTCTCTGTTGCAGGCTCCGGTTTCCTGTAAACCGCGTTGGACGGCAGCAGCAGCCCCGCGTCCGTCTCTTTCTCAGCCTGTTTTTCAGGCTTTTCCTTAAGCGGCTGGGCAGCATGGCTGTTCACCGGCTCCGCGTTGCCGCTGACGTAGCAGATCTTTCCCGGAACCTGAACCGCATGGCCCGCATCGGTTATTGTCACCCGGTACTCCTTGCGGGCAAGGACCTCCGCATTCGGAACATCTTCCTGCACGACCTTTCCACGCTCAACTCTGCGGAAGGAGTTGGCAAAAAGAAAACCTTCCATCTCCGCCTCCAGCATGGAACCGTCGAAAAAGACAAGCTGATTGTAGGAGCGGTAATCCTCCCCGGAAGCATACTGAATCACCAGCTTCAGATCCTGCTGCTCCACCGTATACTCCGTCACATTCAGCGCTGCTTTCCCCGCGTCTTCATTATAGAGGCGGACAGACCGGGCAACCATGTCCTGCAGTTCATCTGCATCGTAATAGGACTGATTCAGAGTATCAAGGATCGTCTCCGTCAGGCTTCCGTCCTGGTAAACCTGCAGCGTGGTCACAGCCGGCTTCCAGCTCTTCCAGTCGTCAGCCCCCACGACCTGATCCAGCATACTGCACCCCGTCAGGATACAGGCCGCAGCCGCGGCTGCCGCGCATATGCCGATTTCCGCTCTCCTCATACTTTCTCTGTCCTCCCCGCATAATCCAGTCAATTATAACGTGTGTATTTCCCATTTTCAACAGAAATGTGCAACACAGTGTTCCTGTTCACGGCCAGTCTGAAATCAGGTTCCAGTTCGCGTGCCTGCACTCCTGTGTTCCTGTTCACGCCCCGCATTAACCTATCACGGTTTTCAGTATTTCCAGCGACCGGAATGTCCGGTCGACATATCTTCTGCGGATCTGATCCTGCCTCCCTGCGATCTCCTCCATCACTTCATCCGTGACGGAAAAGGAAAACAGCCTTTTGAGAGGGGCGGTGATCATATAATAGAAAGCATATCTCGCGGCGGGATGAAGATTTTTATCCTGCGTGACTTCCTGGGGGAACTCCCCCCCCTGCA
The DNA here is from genome assembly GCA_902779575.1 of uncultured Lachnospiraceae bacterium. Lineage (GTDB taxonomy): Bacteria > Bacillota > Clostridia > Lachnospirales > Lachnospiraceae > Porcincola. The sequence continues at coordinate 38,314 of CACZBW010000017.1, read as the reverse complement.
CCATAAGACGTACCTCAAAGGCATAGCGCACCAGGCGGTCCGGGAGTTTTTCATTCTCCAGGGCCAGCAGAGAAATATACAGCAGGTTCAGCATATCACCCGCATCCAGATTTTCTCTCCCGTAATAGTCCGCGAACTCCATAAAATAGAAACCGTAGTATGCTCCTGTAAAATCCTGTTTCAGTTTTGCGAAATAATTCTTCACATTTGCGGAAACGCAGCTGTAGGAATCTCTGCCCTCATACAGATGAAAGGTTCCGAAAGTAAAAGGAACCGTCGCCGCCAGAAGCACGCTCCCGGGTTTCCTGGCGCTCCTTGCAAAGGCAGAGATCTTGCCGCGCTCCTTCGTCAGCAGAACAATCCTTCTGTCATATTCGCCCGCCGGTGCCGCGGACAGCACCATTCCGGTCAGCTCTGTCTGGACGCTCACTCTCTGTTCCTCCGCTTTTATCATTCCGGCGTTCCTGCCCTGCCGCCGTCCGACGGCAGAGCGATCAGCAGATGCTTAAAACAAAACGAAGAATGCGCAGGGCGCGAAAACACTCTCATCTCCTGCTTTTCAGATCGTAGCCGAGGGTCCGCATCAGCTGCGGATTGTCTCTCCAGTCCGGTCTTACCTTCACAAAAAGCTTCAGATTCACCTGGGCTCCGGTCATCTCTTCGATCCCGCGGCGCGCCTGGGTTCCGATCTTTTTGAGCATACTTCCGCCTTTGCCGATGATGATGCCTTTATGGGAATCCTTCTCTGTGATCAGATTTGCTTCGATATCCCAGATTGTATCGGGATCCTCATATGGCACATCTTCCGGACGGGTTTCTCCAGGAGCGGCGCTTTTTCTCTTTTTTCGTTCTTTCATGGAGCTGATCTCTACGGCAATTCCGTGGGGAACTTCCTCATTCAGGCATCTGAGCGCTTTTTCCCGGATGATCTCGCCGGCGATCTGCCGCATGGTCTGATCTGTCACGGTATCTTCGTCATAGAAGGCATGCCCTTCCGGAAGACGGGCTTTAATCGCTTCCAGTACACTCTCTGTATTGATGTTTCTCAGAGCGGATACCGGTACGATCTCGTCAAAAGGATAGAGACTGCGGTACAGGTCCATAAAGCGCGGAAGTTTTTTCCGGTCCACGGTATCAATCTTGTTCATGACAAGAATCACCGGTTTTCCGGCAAGTTTCAGCTGGCGGGCAATGAATTTCTCACCCTCGCCGCTGAAATCACTCGGCTCTACCAGCCAGAGAATCACATCCACCTCGGACAGAACAGCGAGCGCGACTTCATCCATATATTCGCCCAGACGGTTCTTCGCCTTGTGGATGCCCGGAGTATCCAGAAAAATAATCTGGCAGCTTTCATCCGTATAAACCGTCTGGATTCTGCTGCGGGTCGTCTGCGGTTTCCCGGAAGTGATCGCGATCTTCTGTCCGATCAGGTGATTCATGAGAGTGGATTTCCCCACATTCGGACGTCCGGCTATTCCGACAAATCCGCACTTAAAACTCTTCTTTGTCATCTTGTCTCCTGTTTCTATCGCCGGCACAAAATCATCTCAGGCCGGCCTGCCCGCAGTCAGATTCATCCGAAAGCAGCTTCTGTAATACGCCGGCGCCCTGTTATCTGCATTATGCTTACCCGAAACTGAAATCACGGGAATGCACCGGCCGGTATCAGAGTGCCAGCACTTTGTCAAAGAGGTCTTTCTCACTGTTTAACTTCTCTTCGCTTCCCACCGCGCATATGGTGCTGCTTTCGAGAATCGCCTCAAGGTATGGCTGCAGCGCGCGGATATCTTCCGCCGTCGCGTCCAGCACCTGATCGCGCTCTTTCTGGAGACGTTCCGTTTCCACCCCCGTAACCCAGGCGGAAAGGGATCGGATGCCTGCCGTCCTCGGCGTCAGCGGCGTATCAAAACCGGAAACTGTCCCGATCACGTATTTCGTCATATCCCGCTCATCCACGGAAAAATCCTTTACATAATCCGCGATCCCGCTGATCACTCTCAGCGTGTTTCTCAGATGCGGATCCCTGTAGGAATAAAATACGGAACTTCCGTTTCTGCCGAAGGAGGAACCGCATCCGTAAGCTCCCCCGACCACGCGCAGATTTGTCCAGAGATAATCATAGTCCAGGATCACCTTCAGGACCGCCAGTGCGCCGGTATAGCTGAGCCCTGAGCCGGAAAAAGTCCCGGCCTGGGCAACATACTGGACCTTGGAAGGATTCAGAAAACCTTCCCGCCTGACCGTATAGCGCAGATCCCTGATCCAGGCAATCCGTTCCGTTTTGCCTGAATCCCCGTCCTGAAGCCTGCCGGCAAGGCAGACCGCCTGATCCAGAATCCCGTCAAGATATTGTTCATCCCCCGTAAAGCTGACCAGGAAGCCATCTTTTTTGAGAAGCCTGCCAAGGACGGTTTCAAGTTTCTTCTCCAGCTCTTCTTTCTTTTCATCAAAGGCATCCTCATAGCCGGCTAAAGTCTGGTAGAAGGTTACTCCTCCGATCGCGTCGGAAAAAAGATTCTCAGCCGAGAAACCGCTCATGGCGCGCCCGGCCGCGGTGGAATGCCCCGCGGAAGTCAGATGCGCATAGGTCCTGGTTTTCAATCTCTGAAGAATCTCGCGAAGCCTTTTCTCATCCCGGAGCTTTGAGCTGAAAAGAATCTCCTTCGCAATCTCAAAAGCAAATCCGATCTCCCCGGGCAGGACCGCGATTTTGAGCCCCAGCGCCGCCTTCATGCATTTCGCGTCATCCGGATGCTGGAAGATGCTGATCCCGGGAACGATACCTCCCGTCCTCCGGTTGATTTCCGTTGACAGGTCATCGTAACTGTAATGCTCCGTGTCCACCTCCCCGAGAACATTTTTCAGAATTCCCAGATAAGGATACTCCTCCTGCGGAATGGAAGAGGCGTCCAGCAGCAGGGTGATATAAGCGATTCCATTGGCCTGATAATCATGATGGACCAGTATCACGCCGCTTTTTTCATATTCATGGTTATGAAAAGGTCTGACCCTGCGCTTCAGATCTTTTCTCTCCAGCATCGGTATTTTTTCCAGCTCTTCCTGCGAAGAAGGTGTCTCCTGGAAAATCCGGAGCTTCTCCGTCTCCAGAATCAGCTTCTTTTCCTCCTCCTGACTCAGGGACGCCCTGAAACGGGCCAGCTTCTCTCCTGCTGCCGCCTCCGCTTCCGCGACGATCCCCCTGGCCGGGCAGGAAATAAGGAAGGAAGCATGCGGGTTTTCCAGAAAATAAGTGCGGATCAGGCTTTCATAATAGCCGGTCCCGATCTGTTCCCGCAGAAATCTGTAATCCTCGATCTGCTTCAGATAGGCAAAGGGCAGATCTTCCCGGTGCAGCCAGCTGTCCAGCACATCGATCGAATAGAAAAGGCCTTTCGGATAACCGCCGAAGTCCGCTTCCCTGTACTTGAACTCCATCGAATTGATCGCCGCCTCAAGCGACTTCGGATTCAGTCCTTCATCAGCGAGTTTTGTAAGCGTCTCCCGTATCAGCCCGCGGAAGCGCTCTTTATCTGATTCATTCGCATTTTTCGCGACGATGGAGAATACCGGCTGCCGGATTCCCGAATCATAGGAGCCGTAAACGTCTTTCCCAATGCCGGCGTCAAGAAGGGCCTTCTTCAGCGGGGCTCCGGAGGCTTCCAGAAGGACATACTCCAGAACCGCGCAGGCTCCCGTCAGCCTGGTATCCGTGCTTTCGCCGATCACAACATTATAGGTCAGATAAGTATGATCCGTAAGCGGATCATTTTCCCCGATCGGATAGCGGGTCTTAAGCGCAACGGGCTCCGTGAAGCTCTTCTGCAGTTTTACCCCGGTATCTGATTTTACGGCATCGTACTTTGACAGATATTCCCGGTCCAGATAAATCAGGCGTTCCTCAAAATCCATATTGCCGTACAGGTAAATCCAGGAATTGCAGGGATGGTAATATGTCCTGTGAAAATCCAGATAGGCTTCGTATGTCAGATCCGGAATGCACTCTGGATCTCCGCCGGAATCAACGCCATAGGTCGTATCCGGAAAAAGAGAAGCCATAATCTGTCTTTCCAGCACATCATCCGGCGAGGAATAAGCTCCCTTCATCTCATTGTAGACGACTCCGTTATAAACGAGTTCATCCTCGGCGTCTTCCAGCTGATAGCTCCAGCCTTCCTGCCTGAAAATCAGCTCATTTCTGTAGATATTCGGATGAAATACCGCATCCAGATAGACATCCATCAGATTGCGGAAATCCTGGTCATTGCAGCTTGCCACCGGATACATGGTCTTGTCCGGGTATGTCATGGCGTTCAGAAAGGTATTCATGGAACCCTTCACAAGCTCGACAAAAGGATCTTTTGAAGGATACTTTTCACTGCCGCAGAGCACTGTATGTTCTATGATATGCGCAACTCCTGTTGAATCCGAAGGGGTCGTGCGGAAAGCAATGTTGAATACTTTATTGTCATCTTCATTTTTGATCAGCATGATCCTTGCCCCGCTCTTTTTGTGGCGGAGAAGATATCCTTCCGAGCGGATATCCGTCAGCGTTTCCTGCTGAAGCAATTCATAAGCCTGTAAGCCCGAGATATTCATCCTGCGTACTGAATCCTTTCCGGTAAAAAACCGGCTGGTCGCAAGCGATCAGCCGTACTTGTCTGCTTTTCTTATTTTAATCGCCCTTGCAATACAAATCAAGCCGCTTCCGATCACAAGGGCAAGAATCACTGCAAGACACTGGAAAAAGAATCCGTCCGGGAGGATCAGAATCACCGGATCCGTCGCAGGATCAAAAAGCCAGTAGTCGTTGCTGAAAAAGAGTTTGTGGAAAGAGACAAAGAGCTTCTCCCAGTCCAGGAGTGCATAAATCCCGATCGCAGCCGGTATACCTGTCAGCAGGAAACCTGTGATAAAAAGGCAGCGGGATGAATAAAGAGGCCCGCCATGTATTCTTTGCATCCCCTTTTTAAACCCTTTTTCCCCGGATGCCTGCCGTAATGTTTCCTTCCTTGATTTTTGAATCATGACCCGTGCAAGTAGTATAACTCCCGAGAACAGGAATAAAATCTGAACGAGATCAAAGATCTTCTTGCAATCAGCAAAATGAATCCTGCCGCTCTCACTCATCTGAAAATCCGGCAGAGTTAAGGGCTGCCTGTTCCAGAGCATAAGGTAGCCGATCAGTTTATCATAATTATTCCGAATCGTTTCTGCCGGCAGTCCTGCTTCTTTCTCCAGATGAAAGAGTGGGATATCAAGATAGAACAATGGGCGGAAACAAAGCACAAAAACGATGGACGCAGAAACAATAAAAACGGCAGAAACTGCTGCGTAAGCCAGATCTTTGGAAAAGCCGCAAAAGCGGTTCTGTGAATTCTTTTTCTGCGGGCATATTTCATCCCTGGAAACTGAATATTGCATTTTTTCATTCACTTATCAAAATTTATTTATAGAAATATTAAAAACCCTGTCACGATCTCTCGTGACAGGGTCCTTTTCATTTAATAATCGAAACCGCTATATAGCCAGTTCCAACCATCAGCATTCATTAATTAATAGAATGCGATGTTCTGCCAAGCAACTCTGTAAACAGCTGCAAGAGCTGCATCAGCGTTGGTGAAATAGTGACCACTGGAGTTGATGAAGTTATCAAAGCCAATGCTCTTGAGATCGAATCCAGTCTGGTTATCCTTCATGACGCTGTCGATGGTGTTCAGCAGAGAATTCAGACTCATGCTAAGATATACAGACATATTCGGGCCAGCCGCATATGCACCATCCTTAGTCAGAACTGCAGTAAGTTCGCTCTTCTCACCACCAATAAAGTTCCAGAAGAGAGTATTAGTAAGGTAATCAAAACCATCCTTATCTACATCCCAGCTATAAGCTGCATTGGTCAGATACGATTCCTTCTTGAAACCATAGAACCAGTGGCTGTACATAGCACCAGAAGCACTGTCGCCCTGTTTCCAGTTCTTGAAGCTTGTGTTGAAAGCATTCGGGAAATTGTTGCCTACGCCTTTGACAAAATCATAGTCAAAGTTATGAGCAAATTCAGCCTTCGCAGCGCCGCCATTCAGCGGAACGGTAACAGTAAAGGTTTCGATATCTCTTGTGGTACCAAAGACATAGTATCTGTTCTCGTTGAAGCACTTTACACCCCAATCCGAACCCCAATTCTTTGCATAACCGGGAACTTCTTTAGGATCACCCGGAACATCATTGGTGGTGTTGATATAACGCCAATCAAATTCCTGGAAATTTGTTGTACGCTTGAAGTACAGGTTGTTCGCATCAGCAGTAATGGTGTAAAGGCGCTGAATATCATGATCCTTATTCTGCACACCAGGTCTGTAGATAACATGATAAGGCTTGCCATCACTCAGTACGATATCTGCAACATAAACCCAACCCCAAGAATCACCTTTCAGTTTCTCATAGTTGTTCTTCGCTGTAACAGAGTCGCGATAGGTAAGACCATTTTTACTCTTTACATAGTTAGCAAATTCCTGAAGCTTGTTGGTAGCTGCCGGAGCTGCTGCTGCTGCTGCCTTAACGTTAACTGCATAGTCAAGTTTCTTTCCGCTTGCATCAGTAGTGGTAAGGATTGTGCTTCCTTCCTTGACGCCGGTAAGCTTAACCTTCTTGCCGGACTTCTTGTTAAGAGTTGCAATGGATGTGTCCTTGATGGACCATGTAACCTTCTTGCTTGCCTTAACAGTGGTCTTCTCTCCAACCTTTACGTTGATAGCCTTAGCTGCCTGAGCGTTAGTCGGAGCAACTGCGACAAGCGCTGCTGCCATAACAAATGTTACGGCGATCGATGTGAAAAATTTCTTCTTCATACTGACTGTGTCTCCCTTCTTTTGCTGTCCGGTTTGCAACCACCCTTATTTTAATTTGTTGCACCCCGTTAGATTCATGAATATGATAATCATAATTTGCGACAATTTCAACTCAAAATCTATACAAAAATGCGTCGATTTTTTTGTGAAAATATGTCAAAATAATTACAAAGCCTTTCCGACTCTGTTCAAACAAGAAGTATCCTTCCTCATACTAAGGGGAATATGAAGGAATTGGCGAAAATCCTGCGGATTTCCATTCATTTCGGGTTTCCGCCGGGAGCTTGAAGCCCTGCCCCGGCGGAGCCCTCCACTTATCAGTTTTCAGTTAACAATTCAGCAAAACTTTTGTACCATTCTGCGGGAATCCGGAAACAATTTCCATCCTCTTCCGCATCCGGCCGGACCGTTCTGCCGGACCTTCTTTAATTATAGAAGCATCACTCCTCTGTACCGTACAGCTTCACCAGCTTGGTCAGATAGCTGTAGCGATCCTTCGCGTGCTGTTCGGACTCATCCCACAGTCTGGCTGCGCGTTCCGGATTCGCTCTCTTCAGGGAGTTGTAACGGACTTCGCCATCCAGGAAGGTCTTATAGTCATCTGTCGGAGCCTTGGAATCAAGGATGAATGCCGGCTTGCCCTCGGCCTTGAGAGCCGGGTTGAAGCGGAAGTTATGCCAGTAGCCGCTCTTGACTGCCAGCTCTTCCTCTGTCTGAGCCTTTGCCATGCCCTTCTTGACACCATGGTTGATGCAGGGAGCGTAAGCGAGGATCAGGGACGGTCCCGGATAAGCCTCTGCCTCGGAGATCGCCTTGACTGCCTGATTCATATCAGCGCCCATGCAGATCTGTGCGACATAGACATAACCGTAACTCATGGCGATCGATGCCATATCCTTCTTCGGCGTCTCCTTGCCGGCTGCCGCAAACTGTGCGACCGCACCGGTCGGGGTAGCCTTGGAGGACTGTCCGCCTGTATTGGAATAAACCTCGGTATCGAAGCAGAAGACGTTGATATCCTTGCCGGAAGCCAGGATGTGGTCTACTCCGCCGAAGCCGATATCATAGCACCAGCCGTCGCCGCCGAATACCCACTGGGACTTCTTCGCCAGATAATCCTTATCCTTAAGGATAACTTTCGCTTCTTCGGAGCCGTCTGCTTCCAGAGCCGCGATCAGCTTATCGGTTGCAGCACCGTTTGTCGCGCCTACGCTGAAGGTATCGAGCCATTCCTGGCCTGCCTCTGCGACCTTGCCGGCGGCAACCAGAGCCTCAACCTTGGCTTTCAGGCTGTCTCTGAGCGCATTCTGTGCAAGCAGCATGCCGAATCCGAACTCAGCCGCGTCTTCAAACAGGGAATTGGACCATGCAGGACCCTGTCCCTTCTTATTAACAGTATACGGAGTGGACGGTGAGGAGTTGCCCCAGATGGAGGAGCATCCGGTTGCGTTCGCGATATACATTCTGTCGCCGAAGAGCTGGGTGACCAGCTTCGCATACGGAGTCTCGCCGCATCCGCCGCAGGCGCCCGAGAACTCAAGCAGCGGCTGCTTGAACTGGGAACCCTTGACCGTATTCTCTTTGAACTTGTCGATGACATCCTGCTTGGGATCCAGAGTCACCGCGTAATCGAAACCTTCCTGATAAGCAAGGCTGTCTGCAAGCGGCTTCATCTCGAGAGCCTTCGCACCCTTCTTGCCCGGGCATACATTCGCGCAGGAACCGCAGCCTGTGCAGTCCAGAACGGATACGGTGATGGCGAACTTGTAATCCTTCATGCCGGTCATCGGCAGCGATGCCTGGGATGCCGGAGCTGCGGCAGCTTCTGCCTCTGTCAGGGCAACCGGACGGATCGCCGCATGCGGGCAGACATAAGAGCAGCGGTTGCACTGGATGCAGTTCTCGGATGCCCAGTTGGGAACCAGAACAGCGATGCCGCGCTTCTCATATGCGGCTGCGCCGGACGGTGTCGTGCCGTCTTCATAGCCCTTGAATGCGGAAACCGGAAGATTATTGCCTTCCTGCGCATTGACTGCTCTCTGGATGTTGTTGACGAAATCGACAACATCTTTGCGCTCGCCGGAAGCGGTCTTGAAATCAAGTCCTTCATCCGCTGCGTCAGCCCATGCAGCCGGAACCTCGACTTCATGAACCTGCTTCGCGCCTTCATCGATGGCTGCCCAGTTCTTCGCGACGACATCGTCACCCTTGCGGCCGTAGGTAGCCTTGGCGGCTGCCTTCATAAGCTCGATGGCTCTCTCCTCCGGGATGATGCTGGCAAGCTTGAAGAACGCGGACTGCAGGATCGTATTGATACGGGTCGGGCCCATGCCGACTTCGATACCGATCTTTACGCCGTCGATGGTATAGAACTTAATGTTGTGCTTTGCGATATACGCCTTGACCTGGCCCGGAAGATGTGTCTCAAGCTCTTCCGCATTCCAGGAGCAGTTCAGCAGGAATGTGCCGCCGTCGACCAGCTCCTGAACCATGTTGTACTTGCGGATGTATGCCGGATTATGGCATGCAACGAAGTTCGCCTGGTGAATCAGGTAGGTGGACTTGATCGGCTTCTTGCCGAAGCGCAGGTGGGACATGGTTACGCCGCCGGACTTCTTGGAGTCATAATCGAAGTAAGCCTGCGCGTACATGTCGGTATTGTCGCCGATGATCTTGATGGAGTTCTTGTTCGCGCCGACGGTACCATCCGCGCCAAGGCCCCAGAACTTGCAGTTGATGGTTCCTTCCGGAGTCGTAACAAGCTGCGGACCGATCGGAAGAGAAAGGTTCGTGACATCGTCCACGATACCGATCGTGAATTTAACCTTCTCGGTATTGTTGTAAACTGCCACGATCTGGGCCGGAGTCGTGTCCTTGCTGCCCAGTCCGTAACGGCCTGAGAATACCGGAACGCTCTCGAACTTCGTGCCCTTAAGCGCAGCGACGACATCCAGATAAAGCGGTTCGCCGACAGCGCCCGGCTCTTTGGTTCTGTCAAGAACCGTGATCTGCTTCGCAGTTTCCGGGATTGCGGCGATCAGATGCTTCGCGGAGAACGGTCTGTACAGACGGACTTTGATCACGCCGACCTTGCAGCCCTGCGCGTTCAGATAGTCGATCGTCTCTTCGATCGTGTCGCAGACAGAACCCATGGCCACGAGAACATGCTCCGCATCGGCAGCGCCGTAGTAGTTGAACAGCTCGTAGTCGGTTCCGATCTTCTTGTTGATCTCATGCATGTAATACTCAACGATTTCAGGCATGTCATCATAGAAGGGGTTGGAAGCCTCGCGTGCCTGGAAGAAGATATCCGGATTCTGAGCCGAACCTCTCTCACAGGGATGGTTCGGATTCAGGCACTGGTCTCTCCACGCCTGGAGTGCTTCAAAGTCAACCAGATCCTTGAGATCTTCGAAATCCCACTGCTCGATCTTCTGGATCTCATGGGAGGTACGGAAACCGTCAAAGAAATTGACAAAGGGAAGACGTCCCTTGATCGCCGCAAGATGAGCGACCGGGGTCAGGTCCATAACTTCCTGTACGGAAGACTCGCAGAGCATGCAGGCTCCGGTCTGGCGACATGCATAGACGTCAGAATGGTCACCGAAGATGGAAAGTGCATGGGATGCAAGCGCACGTGCGGAGACATCAAATACGCCCGGAAGTCTCTCACCGGCGATCTTGTACAGGTTGGGGATCATAAGAAGCAGACCCTGTGAAGCAGTGTAGGTCGTGGTCAGCGCTCCGGCTGACAGAGAACCATGAACCGCACCGGCTGCGCCCGCTTCAGACTGCATCTCAGTGATCTGAACAGTCTGCCCGAAGATATTCTTCAGACCCTGGGTTGCCCATTCATCCGTATGCTCCGGCATGACTGATGACGGAGTGATCGGATACATGGCAGCAACGTCCGTGAAAGCGTAGGAAGCCCAGGCCGCAGCCTGATTGCCGTCCATGGTCTTCATTTTTCTTGCCATTAGTTGTGTTCCTCCTTCTTTCTGAAATTCCAGTTTCCATCTTTCATCCGGATCTGCTCCCGCATCGGGAACCCCGATAAAAAGACAGCCTTATACGCGAAAAGAAGCAGCCGACATACACTGCCCCCGCCGCAAGTTCAGAATATCGTACATATAATAGCATATTCAGGGTTCTTTGTCTATTTCACATAATCGAAATTGGCAGATTTTGTTTTTGTTTTCTTCGTCTGACATGAAGCTTGAAATTCGACCGGAATCGTGAAACCTCTTAGCCTGCTTGAAAAAAAGATTATTTTAAGATAGTATGTTGTACGATCAAGATCAGCATTCGAAGAGAGGCCTCACAATTATGGGAAAAAAGACAGCCAATCTATCATTTCATACCAAAAAATATCTGCAGTACTGTTATCTCATAAGTTTGCTTACACTCTTCCCGCTTCTCGAGCATGATGGGTATTACGATATACTTGATGTAAAAGCACGTTATTTCTATATTTCAACAACCGTTTTCCTTTTTCTCCTGCTGGTCATATTGATTCTCTCTCTGTTGAAGAGAGATAAGAAATCTGACATCCTTAGCCCCCTCAAAGACAATATACCTGTGCTTTGTCTGATGGGAAGTCTTTCAATCTCTTTTTTCCTTAGTCCGGATCTGTATTCCAGTTTCTGGGGAACGAACAGCCGTTATACCGGTTTTTATGTTCTTTTTCTTAGTTGTGTGCTTTTCATTATCTATTCACGCAGCGAGAGAATGCCGTTTTATTTTTTCTCCTTTCCATACCTCACAGCATGTTTCATAGAAATCATTGCATGGTTTAATCATCTAGGATATAACCCTGGTCTACTCTGCTCTACCTTCCTCGACTCCGGTAGTCAATTCATTTCCACTATAGGACAAAAAAACTGTTTCGCTGCATACACTTCCATGCTCCTGTCTCTATGCTTGCCGCTGTCTGTGTTCAGTTCCCATAAATTCAGAATCTTCTGTTATATTCTGAGTTTTCTCTGTTTTCTCGGAATTTTCTCAGCCTCTTCAGACAGCGGTTTTCTTGCTGCCGGTATGATATTCCTGCTTACGCTCTGGTTCAGCATGATATCACTTCCAGCTTTTCGCAGATGGGCTTTTTTGCTCTTCTTATTTGGCTGCGCAAATGCCATGAATGTTCTGTTTGTCAGTTTGCGCTATTATAATGCCTGGGATCCGGAAGGGATCTCTGCTCTGCTCTATACTCACGATAGAGTAAGTCTGTTTCTATTTGTCCTCCTGCCTCTTTTGCTGGCCGGACCATACAGCCTTATCATGAGCAGATGCTCGCAGAAAAAGCTTTTGATTCTGAGAAATATAACCTTTATAATAATAGCTTTTGCTGTTCTCCTCTCAATTACCTTATGTGTAATACTGCCATCTATCTATACATATAAGGAAGCAAAATCAATTTTTGGCAGATTTACAAAATATATATATTTTCGTGAAAAATGGGGAACTAACCGGGGGCTTATATGGACATGCACTGTTCGGGCTTTTAATGGAATGCCTTTCTGCAGAAAACTGATCGGAATTGGACCTGGGATGTTCCGTACAGCAGTAGAACGCTATGACCGCTCTATGCTCTATAATAGTCTTGACAGATATCTCCTCGATGCTCATAGTCAATATCTGCAATATCTGATCACAGCGGGAATACTTGGTCTTTCCAGCTACCTTTTCTTTTTTATTTATCTTTTCTGCCGTTTTAGTAAATACAGATCAGCAAAGCCCCTTATCAGTGTTTGCGGAATGTCTTTCATAGCGGCTTTTCTTGTTCAGGCAATGATCAACAATATTCACATTTACATTGAACCCGTCGCCTTCACAATACTGGGATGTCTTTTTGCTCTTGCAGATCGGGGAAAAAAAGAAATCGGCTTTTGAGTCCTGGATAGGCCAAAACAAAAGGGAATTGAAAATTCCAATTCCCGCAAATACAGAATGCCCGGCATCCCAATATGCAAAAAGCAGAACTTTCAATTCCCTAACAAAGCTATATGAGATCTTTTGATCTCTCCGTCAAAAAACAACAATTAATCTTCTCTGGAGAATGTGCCTTTAAAACCAGCATTACGCATTCTTACTTGAAGTTTATTATACTCTCTGGAGGACATTTCAGAAGAAACTACCACCTTCATCTTACTGGTATCAAGCTTACCGAAAGCCCCCTTTGAAATCCTGAATGCCCTGGTGCCATTCACTTTGATCTTTTTCAGATTCTCTGCACCCGCAAAAGCTTTTTTCTCAATTCTGTCAATATCCGCTCCAAGTTCAATAGTTTTTACGTCGGAAGCATCTTTTAGCGCACCTGAACCAACTGTAGTAATGTTATAAGAAGTACCGTTAACAGTTACTGTACCCAGTGAAACCTTCTTCTTATTCTCTGCTTTTTCAAGAATTGCGGTACCATTTGAGTTTGTACTCACAGTTCCGGCATCCGTATCTGACACCACAGAAGTACCTTGCTGCGGATCATTGTTTATATTGTTATTAACTAATGAGTTGACTAATTCCTGCTGTTCTGCAGCTCTTTCCTCGGTTGCTTGAGAACTTAGAGAACTATCTACATACCGTATTAATTGGTCCGGAGTCTCAATCTCAGCACCGGTTATTGTCGAACTCAAAGAACTTCCTCCAATAATCAAAGCCCCTGCAAGCGAAAAGATAGTCAGAATTTTCTTCATATTCATGACAAAATCCTCCTAAATTGAAATTTATAACTGAAAGTAATTATATCCTTTTCTCTTTTTTTGTAAAGACTCCAATTTGCATTTTCCATGTATTATTTTGATTCTCCATATTTTATTAAACAGTTCACTATGGCGCATTGAAATGTCATAAATAGCAGCAGCCATTACCTGTCACTCCTCTGGTTAACGGTCAGAAAATGAACTCTGTCCCCCATTCTGTTTTCCTTCTTGCAATCTCCCCTGTTTTCTGTAAAATAAGGAAAGCAGGCCATAATTCGTCTTCTTTTGATATATGTACGAAAACAGACCGCAGCCCTGCTGCCAATATAAAACGCACGGAGGTTCTCACGCATGATCAGTGCCAATGATGTCACTCTGCGCCTTGGAAAGAAAGCGCTTTTTGAAGATGTCAATATCAAATTCACCGAAGGCAACTGCTACGGTGTCATCGGTGCAAACGGTGCCGGAAAATCCACCTTCCTGAAGATTCTGTCCGGAAGTCTGGAGACGACCAGCGGTACTGTCACCATGACGCCCGGCTCCAGGCTCAGCGTCCTGGAACAGGACCATTTCAAATATGATGACCAGGTCGTTCTGGATACGGTCATCCAGGGCAACCAGCGCCTGTATGAGGTAGGGAAGGAAAAGGATGCCCTCTACGCAAAAGCCGATTTCTCGGACGAGGACGGAATCCGTGCCAGTGAGCTGGAAGCGGAATTTGCCGAGATGAACGGCTGGGAAGCGGAATCCGACGCGGAATCCCTGCTCAACGGCCTCGGGATCCCGACAGAGCTTCACCACAGCCTGATGAGCGAGCTGAACGGCAACCAGAAGGTCAAGGTCCTTCTTGCCCGCGCCCTCTTCGGCAATCCGGACATCCTGCTCCTGGACGAGCCGACCAACCATCTGGACCTGGACGCGATCGGCTGGCTGGAAGAATTCCTGATCAATTTCAACAATACGGTCATCGTCGTTTCCCACGACCGCTATTTTCTGAACAAGGTCTGCACCCACATCGCGGACATCGACTACGGAAAGATCCAGCTCTACGCCGGCAACTATGACTTCTGGTATGAGTCCTCGCAGCTGATGATCCGGCAGATGAAGGAAGCCAACAAGAAGAAAGAGGAGAAAATCAAGGAACTGCAGGAATTCATCCAGCGCTTCTCCGCCAACGCCTCCAAGTCCAAGCAGGCGACCAGCCGCAAGCGCGCCCTGGAAAAAATCCAGCTTGACGATATCCGCCCCAGTTCCCGCAAGTATCCCTATATCGATTTCCGCCCGGAGCGCGAGATCGGCAACGAAGTCCTGATGGTGGAGAATCTGTCCAAAACCGTAAACGGCGTCAAGATTCTGGACAACATTACCTTTACGCTGGGGCATGACGACAAAGTCGCCTTTGTTGGCGGCAATGAACAGGCTAAAACCATGTTCTTCCGCATCCTTATGGGTGAAGAAGAGCCGGATGAAGGTCATTATAAATGGGGTGTCACGACCACAAGAGCTTATTTTCCCAAGGACTACACGAAAGAATTCGACAACGATCTGACCATCGCCCAGTGGCTGACCCAGTATTCCGCGATCAAGGATCAGACCTATGTGCGCGGCTTCCTCGGCCGCATGCTGTTCGCCGGAGACGACGGCGACAAGAAAGTCCGCGTTCTCTCCGGAGGCGAAAAGGTCCGCTGTCTTTTCTCCAAGATGATGATCTCGGCCTCCAATGTACTGATCTTTGACGAGCCGACCAACCACCTTGACATGGAGTCGATCACCGCTCTGAACAACGGCATGATCCGCTTCAGCGGGGTTGAGCTTTTCTCCAGCCGCGACCACCAGATCGTCCAGACCACAGCCAACCGGATTATGGAAATTCTTCCGAACGGAAAGCTGGTCGACAAGATCACGACCTACGACGAATATCTGGAAAGCGACGCCATGGCCAGAAAGAGAACGGTCTATACGGCGGACATCGAAGACGAAGACTGATCCGGAAAACTGTACGGATATCCACTTGCACAGATACATACTTATACCGGAACATAAAAAGCATCTGCAGATTCATGCGGTCACTTGCCGCTCTTCTGCAGATGCTTTTTTATCTGTACCGTACTCTTTTTATTCTTTTTTTCAGCTGTGTTTTCAGCTCTCTCTTCAGTGTTTTACTTCCGGGTGTTCTGACAGCCGTGCTTTCCCGCTGCTGTTCTCTTTTTCATTCCGCGCGCATCAGCAATAAGCTTCCATCAGGTCCGGCAGCTGGCTCAGGCTGTCGATGGCCGGCAGATCCGCCGCACTTTCATCAATGCTCCCAAAGCCGTAGCGGGCAAAGATAAACGGAACCTTCGCGTCGCTGCAGGGAAGCTGCGCTCCGATTACCGCGTCCAGGTCTCCCTGCGTATCGCCCACATAGACCGCCCAGTCAAGGCTGTTCCGCTCCACGCAGAGCCGGATGCTCTCGCTCTTCGGCTTCAGGGTATCCCCGAAACAGATATGGTCATCAATCAGATCCTCAGTCCCCGAAGTATGCAGGAAATCCTCGATATAGCCCTTCTGGCAGTTGCTGACGATATAGAGGGAAAATCCCATCTCTCTCAGCTTCAGGAAACATTCCCGGGCGCCGGGATAGACCGTGCCCCCGTGCTCCCACATGTAATCCACCTCATACTGGAGGAGCCGTTCCATCACATCATATCTTCTGTCCCCGGGCAGGGTTCCGAGTATAATATCCCCGATCTCCGTCATGGTTTTCCCGAGCACGGACTGCATCTGAAGCTCTGAGAAGGGTTCCGGAAGCTCCGGGATATACTGTTCCCGGAAAGCGTTCCAGGAATCCGTGATCGCCCGGGTCCCGTCCCAGAGTGTTCCGTCCACATCAAGAATAATTCCTTTTTTCATCCTGCAATTTCCTCAGATTACCCGCTTCCGCAGGGGAGCAGAAACAATAAATCAATTCAGGCAGGACATGGCCTTCTGCCAGGCCATGCCTTTTATCTCAATAATCTGTCTTCCTGCTGCGGAACCAGTAGGTGTAGAAATCCCTGAAGCCAAGCGACTCATAGAGTTTCTTCGCCGAATGATTGCCCTTCACGACCTGCAGATAAGCCTTCTCCGCTCCCAGCAGCTTCGCCTCGCGCAGAATGGTTGAACAGACTGCTCTCGCGTAATGCCTCCTCCAGCAGCTGGGCGAGACATAAACAGCATAGATGCCCACCCAGTCCCGGTCCCGGATCCCCAGGCCGGACGCCGCCATATGTCCGTCGATTTCCACCGACGCGGCGATCGTCTCTTTCGGGATGGCCGCGTACATGGAAGGCACGATGCGGCGGAGTGCCGGACTCGCCGTTCCGTTCAGGTGGAAGAGACCCTGCAGCCACTCCGGCGTAATCTCGGAACTGAGCTGGACCGTCAGCTGCCCCGGATAGCGGACCAGAGTCGGCAGGTTCAGCCGGTTCTCAAAAAGGTAATCCCGCTCCTGCTCCTGCATCAGGTTCACTTCGTCCAGACTGCAGGTCATCACTTCTGTCACATGCTTTACATCGTAGCCTCTCCTGGCCAGAAGGTGGTCGAAGGACGGATCCAGCAGCGGGTTGATTTTGAAAGAAGTCGGCGTTCCGAATCCTGTATAGACCGCTTCGCAGTAAGCGATCTTTTCCTCAACAGGAATCGAGGAAGGCCCGATCTGTTCCACCGAGTTGGTCCGGTAGGTATAATTGCAGGAATAGCGGATCAGCCAGCCGTCATACAGTTCGATCTTGTAGGAAGGCCAGGCATTCAGGGAGAGCTCCTCCATATATTTGATGTTCTGGTTTAACTGAAGCTTCTGCTGCTTCTCATCAGGCATGAATCATTCCTCATTTACTCTGCAGAAGCGATTCTCAATGCCGCTGCCGCATATTATTACCGATATCCGTGCACGAATCTGCTGTGCGCCCTCTCCGTTTCCGGCAGGATTCTCCGCTGCAGAAAACCTTTTTCAGCAGGATGTTCCATTGCAGAAAAGCTTTTCCCTGCGTCATTCTCTGTCAGAGATCCGCCTCCCATCTCCCGGCAGCTCCGCAGGGAAGGACCAGCCCGCTGTCGGTGACAGGCAGGCCGATTTCACTGGAGACGGCGCGGCCGCCGCAGCGCGGTATGATCTCCACGCCGATCAGATAGTCCAGAACAGCCGGAGCGAGGCCTGTGGTATAGGAATTGATCAGGAAAAACAGAGGTTTCTCCGCCAGAAGCTGCGCCGTCAGGCGGACAAGTTCATGGATATTGTCTTCCATCTTCCAGATCTCGCCCCGGGGCCCTCTTCCGTAGGACGGCGGATCCATAATGATGCCGTCGTAATGGTTTCCGCGCCGGATTTCTCTCTCCACAAATTTCCTGCAGTCATCCACCAGCCAGCGGATCTTCGCGTCCTTCAGCCCGGAGGATACCGCATTCTCCTTCGCCCAGGCGACCATTCCCTTCGCCGCGTCCACATGGGTAACCGAAGCTCCGGCTGCCGCGGCGGCCAGGGTCGCTCCGCCCGTATAGGCAAAGAGGTTCAGCACCCGGATCTCCCTCCGGCCTTCCGCTGCCGCACGGGCAATCTTGCCGGAAAACCAGTCCCAGTTGGCTGCCTGCTCCGGGAACAGTCCGGTATGCTTGAAAGAAAAAGGCTTGAGCTGGAAAGTCAGGCTGATCCCCGGCACCTCATTCCTGTAACCGATCGTCCACTGCTGCGGCAGGTCGAAAAATTCCCATTCCCCGCCGCCCCTGGCCGATCTGTGATAGTGAGCGTTGGGATGTTTCCATCCCCTGTTCCTCTTCGGCGTATTCCAGACCACCTGGGGATCAGGCCGGATCAGCAGATAACTTCCCCATCTCTCCAGCTTTTCCCCGCCGGACGTATCCAGAAGTTCATAATCCTTCCAGTTGTCAGCCAGATACATCACTCACTTATCCTTTCCTGCGGAGTGCTCCGCAGCCCTGCAGCCGGTTCTGCCTGGCAGTAATCTGGTCCGGAAACGCTGCTTCCGGCGTTCTTCAGCCGTACACCGGACCATTATGCGAAGCAGACCGGTTATTCACCACATTTCGTAATCTTCACATCTCTCATCCGGACTCCGTTCTGGCCGAAATGAAGGCGGAAGATATTGTTCCGTTTTCTTGTCCGGAAAGAAACCGCGTGGCAGGCAATATCGCCGTCCGTCCCGTTCCAGATCATCGTTTTCAGCGGGATGCCCGTAAAGAAGAATGTCACAGGTACCTGGGCGAGTTCGCCGGCTCTGCAGCTGCCCTCAAATTCAAAGAGATATTCTGCGCCTGCCTCAAGTTCGAAGCCCATCAGGTAATCGCCGCCCTTCTCCCCGCTCACCTGGCTGAGATCCAGAACAAGCCCCTGCTCCGGAACTTTCCGGTATTCCACCATCTCCACCGAATCCAGGTTCTCATCCTCGGGGGCATTTTCCACGGTTACCGTACTGCCCTCCCCGATCAGGCGCCTCATCGCCTCCGTCTCCATGGCGAAACGGCAGATGTTCGCTGCGCTCCGCTGAAGTTCAGCGCGGGCCAGCCTGCCTTCTTCCAGCGCGTCAAGTGTATCAGCGCTGTCTCCGCTGATGGTTTTTCCATCCGGCACTACCATATAAAGGTCATTCTGGGCCCGGACCATGGTGCTGAAATCATAGAGCTTCCCGTTAAGGGCGTCCCGGAAGAGCCGGTCCTCATCCGGCTTTTCGTATTCACCGGTCAGTCCGTTCTCAGTCACATCCTTCGGGCTGAGGGTCGACCACCAGTCCGTCATGACGATCCCGTCGAACCCCCACTCTTCCCTGAGAACCGTCGTCGTCAGGTCATAGAGGCTCGAGGTATGGATCCCGTTCAGGAGACCGTAGCTGGTCATGACCGCCCTGGCCTTTCCTTCCCGTACCGCGATCTCAAAGCCCTTCAGGTAAATCTCCCTGAGCGCGCGCTCGGATACGGCGCTGTCCATGGTTCTGCGCCTGCTCTCACGGTTGTTGGCGCAGAAATGCTTGATCACGCCGGTTACGCCCTGCTCCTGAAGACCCCGGATCTGGGCGGACGCGATCTCCCCCGTCAGGAAGGGATCTTCCGAGAAATACTCGAAATTTCTTCCGTTCAGCGGATGGCGGTGAATATTGATTCCCGGCCCCAGCAGGCAGTCCACACGGTTTTTCAGCATCTCAAGTCCGAGAAAAGAAAAGAGTTTTCTGTTCAGCTCCCGGTCAAATGTGCAGGCAAGCATGGTCCCGTTCGGCAGGGAAAAAGCGTGGTTTCCGCAGTCCAGACGCATTCCGCTCGGTCCGTCGTCGCAGCAGACAGCCGGGATCCCCATCTCCCTGAGATCCTCGCTCACGCCGCCGAAAGCGGCGGCTGTTCCCGGTGTAACAAGGGGACTTCCCATCCCTTCGCCTCTGACGATCTGCGCAAGCTCCTTATCCGACAGCTGGGCGATGAATTCATCCATCGTACAGCGGCCTTCCCGGACATCATTCAGAAGCAGGCCCTTTCCGAGGGCGTACGGAAGCTCGGCCGGGAGGTTCTCGAAGATTCTCTTATAGTCGTCAATGGAGCGGACCGCCACCGGTTCATAATCGATAAAGAGGGCGCGGTCAAAGCGGTCCCTGTCGATATGCTGAACCTCATCCTCCTCTTCATCCTGCCCGGCAGCTGCGATCGCGCTGGCCGCCGCCGCAATATCCGCCGCTGTCGGCCCGTCAATATAAGCCGGCGTATCCGGTTCCTCCTCCGTGAGAGAAGACTTCATCACCATACGGTCAAAAGGCCTGACCGGCATCAGCGCCTCCTCCATCTGTTCGATGGGCCAGTTATTGGAAATGGAAAAAGCTCCGCTCTCCGCCGTCACGCAGACCGCGTCGCGGACATTTTCCCCCACATACAGATCGTAGCGGCCTTCCTCCAGAACCCAGCAGCTGACATCCCCGGTCGCGCCTTCGTCATCATAGGAAGCAAAACGCCTCACCGGAATCCGGAAAGAGAGAAGCTGGGACTGTCCTGCTTCCAGAAGATCCGTCTTCATGAAATCCACCAGAACTCTGGCGGCTTTGCCGAGGCTTCCCTGAGGGCAGCGCGCATAAACCTGTACGACGGATCTGCCCGCAGTGTCCCCGACATTCGTCACCTCTATGTCCAGATCAATCGTCAGCCTGCTGCCCGCCTCCCGCTCATGGGTTTCCACTTTCCGGGAGCGGATCTCAAAGCTGGTATAGGAAAGGCCGTATCCGAACGGAAAGCGCACGCGGTCCCGGGCCACGCTCTCGAAATAGCGGTAGCCCACATAGATATCTTCCTGATAGAGATCCAGGTCCCCCGTGCCGAAATTCTTTGCAGAAGGATAATCCTCCAGAGAAAGGGCGATGGTATCGGTGAGGTGTCCGGACGGATTGACTCTCCCTGTCAGGACGTCCACGACGCCCAGACCGCCGACCATGCCTCCCTGCCAGACATACAGAACCGCATCCGGGCTGAGCTCATCCAGGAAAGACATGTCGATGATATTGCCGGTATTCAGCAGGACTGCCATGCGTCCGAAGGCGGCGCGTACTTTCCGCAGCAGGTCAAGTTCCAGCCCGCTGAGCTTCCAGGAGCCCTCCTCGTCGCGGTTATCCCTGTCTTCCCCGGCCGTCCGGCCAATCAGAACGATCGCGATATCACTCTCTTTTGCCGCCTCACGGCAGATCTCATCCGTCACCGGCATCTCATCCTGTGACCAGGGATCATTCCCCCAGCCGTCTCCGGTCCTGGGTGGATTCTCGTCATTGAACCTGTCATAGAGATGCAGAAGTTCCCGGTTCATCCGGATACTCTTCTCATTCTCCAGTGCCTCACGGATTCCCGTCACATGGGCGACGTTCACCATCCCCCCGGAACCCGTGCCGCTCTTGTAATATGAGAGCTGTGCACGTCCGAACAGAGATACTCTGCTGCCCTCCGACAGCGGAAGCACGGACTTTTCATTGCGCAGCAGCACAATTCCGTCCGCCGCAGCCTGCCGCGCGGTCTTTGTATATTCATCCCAGTCAAGCGTCTGCAATCGTATGTGATTATCCATAATAACTCAGTTCTGCTCTCTCCTTTATTTCTGTAATCCCGGCTTCCATCCCCATGAAAGATCTGTCCATGCAGGCATGGCTGCCGGTTTCTGCTTTCCGGCCGGTACAGCTTCCTTTATCGCGCAGATGCTGCCGTCAGGAATTCCTGCCGGCAGCATCCTCTCATTTTGTTTCTTATTCAGCGTCGCTGAACTCATCCTTTCCGGCTCCGCACAGCGGACATACAAAATCATCCGGAATGTCTTCCCATTTGGTTCCCGGAGCGATTCCGCCTTCCGGATATCCCTCTTCCTCGTTGTACTCCCATCCGCACAGATCACAAACCTTCTTCATCCTTGTTACCTCCTTTTTCTTACTGTTTTATTTTACTCAGCAGCAGTAAAACCTGCCGCCAGCGCTTCCGCCATCGCATCCAGCTGCACCAGCTGCTCTTCCTTCAGAGCGGACTTTATGGACAGAGTCTCCTCCAGCACTGTGACGTTTTTACATTTTCCGAGCTGTTCCTTCATCAGCTTGCCGCTGGATAAAGCCCAGGAGCCATTTTCGATCACCGCCGCAGTGCGGTTCTGGATATTATGCGCGACCAGGTCGCTGAGGAAATTCTCCATCTGGACAAAGATCCCCGCATTATAAGTTGTGGACGCCAGAACCAGATGGCTGTATTCAAATACGGCGGCGACCACTTCGGACGCCGGAGTCACGGAAACATCGAACATAACCGTCGGGATTCCTTTCTCCCTCAGGCGTACCGCCAGGCATTCCGCCGCATTCTCCGTGTGGTGATATACGGAAGCATAGGCAATCACAACACCCTTTTTCTCCGGTTTGTAGGACGCCCAGTGCATGTATTTGTCGACATACCAGTCCAGCTTCTCCCTCCAGACAAAACCGTGGAGCGGGCAGAGGAAGGCGACATCCTTTGAGGAAACCTTCTTCAGGACCGTCAGGACCTGCGTCCCGTACTTGCCCACGATGTTGGCATAATATCTTCTGGCTTCGTCCAGGTAATCCCTCTCAAAATCGACTTCATCGGCGAACAGTGCTCCGTTCAGGGCGCCGAAGGTTCCAAAGGCGTCGGCCGTGAACAGGGCTTTATTCGTCTCGTCGTAGGTCATCATGACTTCCGGCCAGTGAACCATGGGCGCGTTGAGGAAGGTCATCGTATGCTTCCCGGAGCAGAACGTCTCCCCTTCCTTCACAATCTGCGTCATCGAATCGACGTCAAAGCTGAAAAACTGCTTCATCATGCCCGCAGTCTTCTGGTTGCATACGATCTTCACGTCCGGATAGCGGCGCACAAGCCCGGTCAGAGTCGCGGAATGGTCCGGCTCCATATGGTGAACGATCAGATAATCAAGATGGCGTCCGTCAAGGGCCTTCTCCACATTTTCAAAAAATACTTCCGCAACTGCCGCGTCCACCGTATCGAACAGCACTGTCTTCTCATCATGAAGCAGGTAGGAATTGTAGGATACGCCGCGCGGAACGGAATAAACGCCCTCAAACATGGCAAGGCGCCTGTCGTTGGCTCCCACCCAGTACAGATCATCGGTCACTTTTCTGAAGCAGTACATATATAGATGCCTTCCTTTCTTTCTGGAAACTGCATGAGTCTTTTCAACAGCCCTTACCCGGGGATTTCCGCACGCATCAGGAGAAGCCCTCTCCTCAAAAGCACAAAGCCGCAGCGCAATTCTCCATCCGGCTTTCAACGCAGGCACGATGATTATAGCATGACCGGAGCGCAGCCGTCTATCTCTTCCGTAAAAAGAAAAAGTGCCCGGTGCTGCTGATCACGGCTCCGCATCCGGCTAAGAGCGGCGTGAAAAACAGCCGGCGCAGGATGATTCTGCCGCCGGCTGCCGGATTTTCAGCTGTTTTTTTATTCCTCGTCAAAGGCTTCCTTTATTTTATTCATAAAGCCCTTTTTCTTCTTTTTATGCTTCTCCGACGACTCATCGCCGAAAGGATCTTCCGCCTGATCCAGGCTGTTGCCGGACAGATAGTCGAAGTGCTTAAGCGCTTCCTTCGCCTCCGGTGAGAGCTTCACCGGGGTACGTACAAGCAGCGTCACATAATGGTCGCCCCGCACGGAACTGCTGCGCACGCTGGGCATCCCTTTTCCTTTCAGGCGGACACGGGTCCCGGACTGGGTACCCGGACGCACGGTATAAATCACTTCGCCGTCCACCGTCTTTACGCGCAGATCTCCTCCCAGGGCCGCCTGGGCAAATGAAATCTCCACGTTGGAAAAGATATCCATATCCTGCCGGATAAAATTCGGATTGGAAGCCACGCGCACTTCCACCAGGAGATCTCCCCGCGGGCCGCCGTTCAGGCCCGGTTCCCCCTTCTCCCGGATCCGGATGCTCTGCCCGTCGTCGATGCCGGCCGGAATCGTAACCTCGATCGTCTTCCGGCTCGCGGTATAACCGCTGCCACCGCAGTTCGGGCATCTGCTCTCGATAATCTTTCCTCTTCCCTGGCAGTCCGGGCAGGGCTGCTGGCTCTGCACCATACCGAAAAGAGACTGCTGGCGGAAGACAACCGAACCGGTTCCGCGGCACTTGGGACAGATCTTCGGGGAAGTTCCCGGCTTCGCTCCGGTCCCATGGCAGTTGGTGCACTCATCTTTCAGGGTCAGATCCAGATTCTTCGTGCATCCCGTAACAGCCTCGTCAAAACTGATACTGACGCGCGCGCGGACATTTGCCCCCTGCATCGGGCCGTTCGGCGAACTGCTCCTGCGGCCGCCGCCGAAAAAGTCTCCGAAGATATCTCCGAAAATATCCGAAAAATCAGCCCCGTTGAAATCGAATCCGCCTCCGCTGAAGCCGCCGGCGCCTCCCTCGAAGGCCGCTTGCCCGAACTGGTCGTACTGGCTTCTCTTCTCCGGATCGCTCAGTATCGCGTATGCTTCCGACGCTTCCTTAAACTTCTCAGCCGCCGCCGCATCTCCCGGATTCATATCAGGATGATACTTCTTGGCAAGCTGTCGGTAGGCTTTCTTCAGCGTCTCGGCATCCGCGCCGCGGTCAACTCCAAGCACCTCGTAGTAATCTCTCTTCTCTGCCATATATTAACTCCTGCCTGCGAAACGCCCGCCAGCCGCTTTCAGGCTTAACGCGCACAGAGACGGAGCTGAGAGGGATATCCCCCCAGCTCCAGTCTCCTCTGTTATTACTGAAATTCCATCTGTGGGCAAAGCCCTGTCCGGTTCCCGCAAATGATATCCTCTCCCCGAAGGAAGATCTTCCCCGCAGGATCAGACCTCTCTGTAATCTCCGTCCACCACGTCATCATTGGAAGCGGAGGAAGCGCCCTGGCCGCCCATGTCCGGACCTGCCTGGCCCTGCGCTCCTGCTGCCTGCTGCTGATATACCTTCTCAAACAGCTTCTGCGCGCTGTTCATCAGTTTCTCACGGCCTGCCTTGAGGTTATTGACCTGATCGTCTGTCAGTTCATCGCCGCATTTTGCGATGGCGTCCTTGAGTTCCTTCAGATCTGCCTCAACCTGGGCTTTGTCAGCCGGATCGATCTTGTCGCCGACTTCTTCCATGGCCTTCTCTGTCTGGAATACCATGGCGTCCGCGTCGTTCTTTGTATCAATGCCTTCCTTGCGCTTCTTATCCTGCGCTTCGTACTCAGCCGCTTCCTTCACAGCCTTATCGATCTCATCGTCGGACATGTTGGATCCGCTGGTGATCGTGATGTGCTGCTCCTTGCCGGTTCCCAGATCCTTGGCGGATACATTTACGATACCGTTTGCGTCGATATCGAAGGTAACCTCAATCTGCGGAACGCCTCTTCTTGCAGGCGGAATCCCATCCAGACGGAACTGGCCGAGGGTCTTGTTGTCGCGGGCAAACTGACGCTCGCCCTGCACCACGTGGATGTCAACAGCCGTCTGGTTGTCGGCGGCGGTGGAGAAGATCTGGCTCTTCTTGGTCGGGATCGTCGTATTGCGCTCGATCAGCTTGGTCGCTACACCGCCCAGAGTCTCGATGGACAGGGACAGCGGGGTGACATCCAGAAGAAGGATATCGCCTGCGCCTGCGTCGCCGGCCAGCTTACCGCCCTGGATTGCCGCGCCGATCGCGACGCACTCATCCGGGTTCAGGGTCTTGCTCGGCTCATGTCCTGTCAGGGCTTTCACCTTTTCCTGGACAGCCGGGATACGGGTAGAGCCGCCGACCAGCAGAACTTTGCCGAGTTCGGAAGCGGAAACGCCCGCATCCGCGAGAGCCTTGCGCACCGGTTCCGCAGTGGCGTCCACCAGGTCAGCGGTCAGCTCATCGAATTTTGCCTTTGTCAGATCCATCTCAAAGTGCTTGGGACCGGTCTCATTGGCGGTAATGAACGGCAGGTTGATATTGGTCGTAGTAGCGGAGGAAAGCTCCTTCTTTGCTTTCTCGGCTGCTTCTCTCAGTCTCTGGAGCGCCATCTTGTCGCCGGACAGGTCGATGCCTTCTTTGTTCTTGAAATCGCGGATCATATAGTCCGTGATCCTCTGGTCGAAATCATCTCCGCCCAGATGGTTGTTGCCGTTGGTGGCAAGAACCTCGATGACGCCGTCGCCGATCTCGATGATGGAAACGTCGAAGGTTCCGCCGCCGAGGTCATAGACCATGATCTTCTGCTCTTTCTCATTGTCCAGACCGTAAGCAAGAGCTGCCGCGGTCGGCTCGTTGATGATGCGCTTTACGTCAAGTCCTGCGATCTTGCCGGCGTCCTTGGTCGCCTGGCGCTGCGCGTCATTGAAATAAGCCGGGCAGGTGATGACCGCCTCGGTAACCTTCTCACCCAGATAGCCTTCCGCGTCGCTCTTCAGCTTCTGGAGAATCATGGCGGAAATTTCCTGCGGTGAATACTTCTTGCCTTCAATGTTGACTCTGTAATCAGAGCCCATATGTCTCTTGATCGAGGAAACGGTCTTGTCAGCGTTCGTGACGGCCTGGCGTTTTGCAGGCTCTCCGACCAATCTCTCCCCGTTCTTTGTAAACGCGACGACAGACGGCGTTGTTCTGGATCCCTCTGTATTCGCGATAACGGTCGGCTTTCCGCCTTCCATAACTGCTACGCAGCTGTTTGTTGTTCCAAGGTCAATACCGATAATTTTTCCCATAACATATCCTCCTGGTCAAACCCTTATTCTCATATGAAAGACTTAATCTCTCTGTTCCAAATCTATGTCATCAGCCGGCTGCCGCCGTACTGTATCCTGTCCTTCTTCCGGTCTGCCGAAGCGTCCGGACCGCTCTGTCAGTTGGCTACCTTCACCATGCTGTGCCTGACCACACTGTCCCTGTACATATAACCCTTCTGAAGTTCCTGGACGATGACGTTCTCTCCGACCGAATCATCTTCGCAGTGCATCACGGCATTATGGAAATTCGGGTCAAATTCTTTTCCGACCGCCTCGATCGGGGTCACCCCGATCTGTTCCAGCGTCTGGATCAGCTGTCTGTATATTTTTTCCATGCCCTGGGCGAACGGATCTTCACTGTTGTCCCCCGCGGCCGCAAGTCCTCTCTCGAAGTTGTCCACGACCGGAAGGATCTTCTCAATCACGCTCCTGGCGCCGGTCTCAAACATGGCGGACTTTTCTTTCTCCGTTCTTTTCCGGAAATTATCGAATTCCGCCATCTGGCGCCGCACCTGATCGCTCAGTTCCTCGATCTTCTCATCCCTCTTATCTTTCTTCCTGCGGAAAAAGCCTTTCTTTTCATCCGCTTTTCTGAAGTTTCCTTCCACAATATCTTCTTCCGGATTCTCTCCGGAAGGATCGTCCGCATTCTCCTCCGCTTCCGCGCCGTCTTCCGCGGCAGTTTCCTCCGCCTGGCTTCCGGCCTCAGCTGTGTCCTGCATTTCCGGACATTCTTCCGTCTGCGCGTCTTCGGAAGCCTTCCTCTCTTCCGTATTCTCCTGCAGATCATCCTGCCCGTTCAGGTTCTCAGGATCCTGCTCATTTCTGTTTTTTCTTTCATCCAGATCCGGCATATCCTTATTCACCCGTTCCTTTTCCTGTGTCATCTGATCCTCCAGTTATCCGCCCGGACACTAATTTCCGGGACCATCCGCATCCTTGTGATAGATCCTGTCCAGCTGGCTGGTCAGATCTTTCAGGATGCCTACCACTTTATCATAATCCATCCGTCTGGGTCCGACGATGCCGATCCGTCCGTACATTCCTCCGCCGAGATCGTAGCTGGCCGTCACCACGCTGCAGTCTTTCATGTTCTCATTCTGCAGCTCGGTCCCGATCGAAACCTGGATCGAATGTTCCTCATCCTTCCCCCCGTTCATCAGGGAGAGCAGCGGATGCTTCTCCTCAAACGCCTCGATCAGGCCGCTGGCCTTCTCCGTATCCGCGGAAAGCTCCGGATACTTGAAAATATTCGTCGCACCGCTCGTATAGACTTCTATATCCTCCTCCTGTGAAATGGCATCCGCAACCGCGTCCAGCACCTGGGAGATCAGGTCCGAACTGATTCCCGCCTCCTCTTTCAGCTTCTGGATCGTGGCAAGATTGATCTCCTCGATCGTCAGCCCGTTGAGCCTGCTGTTGAGAAGGATGTTCAGCTGAAGCACCTGCTCCCGGCCAAGTCCGTGCAGGATCCGGATAATGCGGTTCTTCACCACATTTCCTTCAGCAACCACGGTCGCCAGGATCTGTTCCTCATCCACGATGGACAGCTGAATGAATTTCAGCCTGATCCTGTGGTACTGCGGGCTGGTGATCATCGTCGCATAGTTCGTGTTCACGGCCAGGAAACGGACGATCTGTTTGAGCAGAAGTTCCATCTTGTCCTGACGGGTGATCATGAGCTGCTTCATCTGGGAGACTTCCGCCTCCTTCTCCTCCATCAGCCGGTCGACATACAGGCGGTAGCCTGCGTCGGAGGGAATTCTTCCGGAAGATGTGTGCGGCTGGATAATCAGCCCCATATCCTCCAGATCAGACATCTCGTTGCGGATCGTAGCGGAACTCAGATTCAGGTCCGGATCCTTTGAAATGGTCCTGGAACCTACCGGCTCGCCTGTTTCCAGATAAGTCTTGATGATAGCTTTTAAAATCGTCCATTTGCGATCATCCAGTTCCATCCTGCTTCCTCCTTCCGCTTCTGTTAGCACTCGTTGTGTTGGAGTGCTAACATCCATGGCACTATAATAGAGCCATGCCTGTTTTTTGTCAACACCTTTTTGTGAACAAACTGAAAATTTTCCAGTTACTATTCACGGCCTTTTTGAAATCAGCTTCTGATTCGTCGTGTTCACACGTAAGAAGCAGATTTTGATTTCAAAAGGCCTGCGAAGCAGGAACTCCACGCACAGCCTCGGACGGAAGCATCGAAGATGCGGCATATGTGCAGAGCACGGATGGTCGGAGGCCTGTTGTGCGGAAAGCCGTGAACAGGTACATTCAGCCCATTTACGGCATAATAAAGCGCGCCCTGCCGGGCGCGCTCGTAAACAGACTATCGCGGGAGAAATTCCGGATCAGAACAGCTGCCTGACCACGAAATCATGAATCAGAAGATATGTCTTTTCCGTAAAATGAATTCCGTCGACTGTCTCAAAACCGTCTTTCAGCAGCATGGACGAGGAATCCAGGTACCGGTCCGGCCATGCTTTCTTCAGGGCTTCGTTCAGAAGGGTGATATTCTCATTATTGATCAGTTCCAGCACCTCTTCCGCCATCTGCTCTTCTTCCACGGGGTTCACGGAGAGGAAATAGAAATCCGTATCCGGAAGCTGCTCCATCATCTCCGCATAGGTTTCCAGGTACTGGCTGATCTGATCCGGGTCATTGACTCCGAAATTCAGGACTACCGGAAGGTCCGGGTTTTCCCGGATCGCATCCTCCATTTCCTGAAGGCCCTCCTCCCGGAACCAGGCGCAGCCTTCCCCGACCTTTCCCACAAAAAGGCAGTCATCTTTCCGTGGGCTCTTGCCGAAAGCGTCGCGGCAGCCGAGGGTCCTGGAGTCGCCCACAAACAGAATGCGGTGGGGTCTGTTCTCCTGCACCTGAGACCGCGCGGCTTCAAATGCCTTCGACACATGACTGTCAAGAGAGCCGTCCTCTTCCGTACTCTCCCGCTCCGTATTCTCCTCATATACAGGCCTGTTTCCTCTCAGAGCCGCGGCAAGCCCCTCATCCGATTCAAAGGGATTGACGATCTCCCCGGCGGAGGTCTGCAGCTGCCTGTGCTCCACAAAAATAAAAACAGCCAGGCCCGCCAGGCACAGGATTGCCAGAATAGCCGCCAGGACGGCTGCATACAGATGTCGTTTCATACTCCTTCCCCGCTGCAGCAGACAAAAACCGAATCATATCGATCAACATCGTTTTTATTGAGATCATTCTATCATAAAAGGCCAGAAATGCAATCCCCGGAGCTTTTTCTTTCTCAGTCCGGGAGAAAGCAGATCCGGCCAGAAGGCCTGCTCCTTCCCGGTCCGGATGAAACCCGGATATGACCAGGACGCCTGCTCTTTCCCAGTCCGGGAGAAAACAGGATCTGACCAGAAGGCCTGCTCCTTCCCGGTCCGGATGAAACCCGGACATGACCAGAACGCTTACACTGCTCAGTCCAGAAGAAACTCGGCCATCACAAGGTTGCTTACATCGGTTCCCCTCTCCGTAAGGAAGAGCCTTCCGTCTTTCAGCTCAATCAGTCCGCTCTCCTGAAGCCGCGGGATCTGTTCCGCATAGACTGTAAGCGCGCTTACCCGGAATTTTCTTTCAAAATCCTCTAGATCCACTCCCCGCGTCATCCTGAGACCGAGGAACATGGTTTCCTCAATCTCATTGTCTTTGGACAGGACGAACATCTCCCGTTTGGAGAAGTCGCCCGCAAGATACCGGCTGAGGTCATCCGTATTTTTATAGCGCACGGAGCCGATCTGGCTGGAGGCGCCCAGACCGAAACCGGCATACTGGCGCCGGAGCCAGTAGCCGCTGTTGTGCCTGCTCTCGTAACCGTCCAGTGCGTAATTGGATATTTCATAGCGGTGCATGCCTGCGGAATGAAGCTTCTCTTTCAGGTCACGCAGCATCTTCCCCTCTTCCTCCTCAGACGGTAGAAACAGCGGTTTTTCCCCCATACTTTTCAGCTGCGCATCTTCGCGGTAGCGCTCATAGAACGGAGTTCCTTCTTCTATAATAAGGCTGTAGGCGGAAATATGCTCCGGGCCGGTCCTCCGTGTCCTTATGCTGCCGGCTGCTTTCTCCCCGGCCCGGGAAGGCCTTTCCCCGCCGGCCGCTTTACCCGTAGGCCCGGCAGGCCTTTCCCCGCCGGCTGTCTTCTCCTGACCTGTCCCGTTGTCCAGAGCCAGCACCCTGTCCAGGGTCTCATCCCAGATCTGAAGCGTCTGGCCGGGCAGCCCGTACATCAGATCAACACTGATATTGTCAAATCCTGCCTGCCTGGCCTTCCGGTACTCCCGCTCAAACTGTTCAAAGCTGTGGATCCGGCCCAGGGTTCTGAGAAGACCGTTGTCCGCGGACTGCAGTCCCAGACTCAGGCGGTTGATCCCCGCCCTTCTGTAACGGACCAGCTTATCGCCGGAATCCGGATCCGGCTCTGCCTCTCCGCCGGAGGAATTTCCCGGCGAGAGCGTCCCCGGATTGCATTCCAGCGTGATCTCGGCGTCCGGGGCCATCCGGAATCCGGAACGGATCAGGTCCAGTGTCGAAATGATCAGGGCCGGATCCGGAAGAGAAGGCGTCCCGCCCCCGAAAAAGACGGAGACGACCTCCCTGCCTTCCGTATCTTCAAAGCTGAGAATCTCCTGCCTCAGACTGTCAAAGTACTGTTCCTGAACCTCTTTTTCCGCAGGAAAGGACAGGAAATCACAGTAATTGCATTTTCTGACGCAGAACGGAATATGAATATAGATCTGAAAAGGCACACAGGCTTCCATACGCGTTCCTCCTCTCTGAAAAAGCAGAAAATCCGGCACCGCTCAAACAGTGCCGGATCTTTTCAGCTGCCAGTCTGTCATTCCTCGTCCAGCTTCAGCACACTCATGAACGCCTTCTGCGGAATCTCCACGGAGCCGACCTGGCGCATGCGCTTCTTGCCTTCCTTCTGCTTTTCCAGCAGTTTCTTCTTTCGGGTAATGTCGCCGCCGTAGCACTTGGCCAGAACGTCCTTGCGCAGCGCCTTAACCGTCTCACGGGCGATAATCCTGCCGTTTACGGCCGCCTGGATCGGGATATCAAACAGCTGCCTCGGGATCTCCTGCTTCAGCTTTTCGCACATGCGGCGCCCGCGCTCGTAGGCGTTTCCTTCAAATACAATGAAGGAAAGCGCGTCCACCTGTTCCCTGTTGACCAGGATATCCAGCTTGCAGAGTTCAGACCGTACATACTCCTTCAGCTCATAGTCAAAGGACGCATAGCCGCGCGACCGGGACTTGAGCGCGTCAAAAAAGTCATAGATAATCTCGTTCAGAGGCATCTCGTAGCGGAGAACAGCCCTGTCCGACTCGATATATTCTGTCTCCTGATAAATCCCGCGCCTTTCCTGGCACAGCTGCATGATGGGACCGATGTATTCGGTGGTCACCATGATCTCGGCCGAAACCATCGGTTCTTCCATATATTCAATCTCAGAAGGATCCGGAAGGTTGGACGGATTCGTCAGGTCGATCACTTCCCCGTTCGTTTTATGTACCTTGTAGATAACCCCCGGTGCCGTCGTGACCAGGTCGAGATTATACTCCCGCTCCAGCCGCTCCTGGATGATCTCCAGATGGAGCAGGCCGAGAAATCCGCAGCGGAAGCCGAACCCGAGCGCGGCGGACGTCTCCGGCTCGAACTGCAGGGATGCGTCGTTGAGCTGAAGCTTTTCCAGCGCGTCCCTCAGGTCCTGATAGCGGGCGCTGTCGGCCGGATACAGGCCGCAGTAAACCATCGGAAGCGGATTCTTATAACCGGGAAGGGCCTCGGCGCAGGGGCGCTGCGCGTCTGTCACCGTATCGCCGACGCGGGTATCATTTACATTCTTCAGAAATGCCGTAAAATATCCGACCATTCCCGCTTCCAGGCTCTCGCAGGGAATAAACTGTCCGGGGCCGAAATATCCGACTTCAACCACCTCGGCTTCCGTCTGTTTCGCCATCATGCGGACCTTCATCCCCTTCTTCAGGACCCCGTCGAAAATCCGGACGAAGACGATGACGCCTCTGTAGGGATCGTAAAGAGAGTCGAAAATAAGGGCTTTGAGCGGTTCGTCGGAACTTCCCGCCGGTGCCGGAAGTTTCGAGCAGATCTGTTCCAGCACGGCCTCCACATTCTCGCCGGTCTTCGCGGAAATCCGCGGGCAGTCTTCGCAGTCCAGACCGATCACGTCCTCGATCTCCGCGGCAACCTTGTCCGGATCCGCGCTGGGAAGATCGATCTTGTTGATCACCGGGAGAATCTCCAGATCATGGTCCAGAGCCAGGTAGACATTGCCCAGAGTCTGGGCCTCAATCCCCTGGGCCGCGTCCACCACAAGTACCGCCCCGTCACAGGCGGCGAGCGATCTGGAGACTTCATAATTAAAATCCACATGACCCGGGGTATCGATCAGGTTGAAGACATATTCCTCCCCGCTTCTGCTGTGGTAAATAATCCGTACGGTCTGAGACTTGATTGTGATGCCTCTCTCCCGTTCTATATCCATATTGTCAAGGATCTGGTTCTGCATCTCCCTGCTGGTAAGCAGACCTGTCTGTTCGATGATCCGGTCCGCCAGCGTCGACTTCCCGTGGTCAATATGCGCGATAATGCAGAAATTGCGGATCCTGCTTTCCTCAATCCCAGCCAAACTCGTTCCTCCTAAATCAGTTCCGCACCGGCAGCACTGCGCCCGGTGCGCGGCAGCTTCAGCTTCCATATCCTGCTGTGCGCCCCTTTGTCTACAATGCCGGTCATACTTTTCAATCCTGCCGGAGACCGTAAACCGCAGTCATCTGCTGTTCACCGTTCTGCGCGCGGCAGGCCGCAGACCGCAATCAGTTTAACGTATTGCCATGAAATAAGCAAGTTTTCATGTTGACTTTTTCTCTTTGCCGGATTAGAATACTTTCGTATGTGTGCCTGAAACGTCCGTGTCCGTATTTCAGACACGCGCTTCATTATATAGAGTTGATAAAACTATGAATATGTCTGGAGGTGTACGTTTTGGCAAATATCAAATCCGCTAAGAAGCGTGTTCTGGTGAGCAAGGTCAGAAATGAAAGAAACAAAGCCATCAAGTCCGGCGTCAAGACCGCTGTCAAGAAAGTTACGGCAGCGATCGAGGCAGGCGACAAGGATGCAGCTGCAAAGGCGCTTCTGAATGCTACTTCTGTAATCGACAAAGCCATGAAGAAGGGTGTCCTCAAGAAGAATACCGCTTCCCGCAAGGTTTCCCGTCTTGCTAAGGCTGTCAACAGCGTTCAGTAATCTAAGCGTACCATACATGGAATAAACACAAAAGAGCACCGGACCGTCATCCCGGTGCTTTTTTATGCTTCAGCGCGGAGCGCTGTATTTCACCAGCAGAAGCTCTACGCCCAGTTCCCCGTCGATTTTTCCTGTCTTAATCTCCTCCTCCGTCCGGGCGCTGTCTTCCACCGCCTGCCGGATCTCCTGAACGCTGAGTCCTCCGGCCTGATCGGTATACTTCTTCACCAGTCCGGGAAATTTCAGTCCCAGCGCCTCCTGCATCTGCGGAAGGCCGCGGTTCAGCTCCATCATGTTTTTCGCGATCATCAGAAGATTGAACTGCCGGCTGATCAGGGCAAGAATCCGCTCCGGCCTCACCTTCAGCCGAAGCAGGTCATCGTACAGGCTCAGCGCCTTTCCCCGCTCTCTGCAGGTCACAGCTTCAATCATCTCAAAAACGCGGTCCTCAAGCCTTGCGCTTACCAGACATTCCACATCCCTGATCTTTATTCCGCCGCCCTCCCCGGCATAGGCGGCCAGTTTCTCCGTCTCGGAGCTGATGCGCACCATATCATCCCCGGTCAGCTCCAGGAGACGCTCCAGCGCTGTACCCGTAATGCTGACATTCTCCCGGCGGAAACGTCCCAGAATCCACTTTCTTAAAGTATCCGGATCCGGATGCTTAAATTCCACCGCCAGACCGTTTTTATTAACCGCCTTGTACATCCGGCTCCGCTTATCAGTCTGCAGTTCTGTAAAAAGAAGAACGGTAGTGGGAGGAATCTCCGGAAGAAATGAAACCATTCTTTCAACCTGCTCCTCATCCGCTCCCGGGGCAAACAGGCCTGTATTCTCCGCCAGAATAAGACGATAATCCGCAAAAAAAGGCATGGACATGGCTTCATCCTTCAGCTGGCCGGCAGAAATCTTCCCTTCTCTGTGGATATTCAGATTCATGGTATCCCCCTCCGCGATGAGGGCCGCTGTAAGTTCCTTCTTATACTGCTCAAGCAGGTAAGATTCCTCTCCGAAAAAAAGATAGACTCTGCAGAAGTCCCTTTCCTTCAGCTGGTTCAGAAAATCACGGTATGAAGCGCTTTCATTCTTTTTTCTGCTCTGTGCCATCGCTTTACAATCCAGCCTTTTTATGTGATAATCTTGGCGTTAAGATTTGCTGTCCACGGCCAGTTTGAAATCAGGTTCTGATTCGTCGTATTCACATGTAAGAAGCAGGTTCTGATTTCAAATAAAGCCTGCGAAGCAGGAACTTCGCACACATCCTCAGACAAAAGCGCCGGCCGGAAGTCCGCCGGACCTGCAGCGCCGCGGTCAACGAGGAAGCCGTTCCTGAATTTGTATTTTAGCAAGAAAAGAGGTTTTACACAATGAGCCACACAATCATTCCCGACGGATACCGTCCGCTTCTGTCCATGTACGATACGCAGAAGGCGATCGGAACCATCAAAAGACAGTTCGCTGACACACTTGCCGCGACCCTTCAGCTCCACCGGGTCTCCGCGCCTCTCTTCCTGGAAGCTTCCACGGGTCTGAACGACGATCTGAACGGATATGAGCGAAAGGTCACTTTTGACATCAAGGATACCGGAACCGAGGCTCAGGTCGTACAGTCTCTGGCAAAATGGAAGCGCCAGGCCCTGAAGGACTACAATTTCCACGTGGGCAAAGGACTCTATACGGATATGAACGCGATCCGGAGGGATGAAGAGCTGGACAATCTGCATTCGATCTACGTCGACCAGTGGGACTGGGAAAAGGTGATTCGCAGGGAAGACCGCACCATCGACTATCTGAAGCAGACTGTACGTGCCATCGTATCAGCCGTCTGTGCCTGCGAGATGAATCTGCACGCGCAGTTCCCGGCCCTGTATGAGCTCCCGCTCCATACGCCGGAAGTTACTTTTATCAGTTCCCAGGAGCTGGAAGATCTGTATCCCGATCTTACCCCGAAGGAGAGGGAAAACCGTTTTGTGAAAGAAAACGGAACCACCTTCCTTATGCAGATCGGAAAGAAGCTCCGCTCCGGAAAGCCCCATGACGGGAGAGCGCCGGACTATGACGACTGGGACCTGAACGGTGATATTCTGTTCTGGAATAATACGCTGAATATCAGCTATGAGCTGTCCAGTATGGGAATCCGTGTAAGTCCTGAAAGTCTTGACAGCCAGCTGCACGAAGCCGGCGCCGATGACCGGCGCGCACTGCCCTTCCACAAAGCGCTCCTTGCGGGCGAGCTGCCCTATACCATCGGAGGCGGTATCGGACAGAGCAGACTCTGCATGCTCATTCTGGGATCCGCCCATATCGGCGAGGTTCAGGCGAGCGTCTGGGACGCGGAGACAAAACAAATCTGCGCAAAAGCCGGCATTCCGCTTCTGTAAGTGCGATTCTCGCTCCGCAGCTGTTATCCGGCGATGAACCGGCTGTTTACCTGCAGGCCTCCTGTTTATCCCCGGACGGCCAGGGAACAGCAGCCTTCTGATCAAAAAAAGTTTCCGCATTCGCAGTTTTCTGCGGATGCGGAAACTTTTTCTTATTCTTTAGATCCCGGCAGCTCAGCTGTTCACAGCCGCTTCACTGTCGCTGTATTTGGATGTACCGTATCCGTCCGGGAACAACACTCCGGTTCCTCCGGTCATCTTCATATATTCATCGGTCAGCTGCGTGCTCTGTTCTTCCACAAAATCAGAGTCATTATCCGCGTTGCCGCTTACTGTTCCATCGCCATAGATGGTATTCTGCATCTGACGGATCGTTTCATCCCACTCGGGAACCAGCATTCCCTGGCTGTCAACAGTAATGATATCATACATGCCGTCATAGGGCACACGGTCCGTTACAAAAGAGTAAGTGAGCAGCTTCGGCGCATCGCCGACCAGATCCCAGATCTCTTCCTCCGGGATATTGTGGGTGATCAGCGGAAGCACCTTAATCACAAAACTGATCAGTTCCGCGGAACTGAGGGTTTTGATCCGGTCGACCATCTGGGAAATGACATAACGCTGACGCTGTGTCCTGGAGTAGTCCGAGTTCCCGACAAAACGGTTTCTGGCATACGCAACGGCCTGGATTCCATCACACATATAGGTTCCCCAGCCGGGAAGGAGATGTTCCTCGTAAGGAATCTCCATGGTATTGCACATGTCCATCATGTAGCCGTTGGCCACCTCGACCTCTTCGTCCGTGAGTGTGAGCTCCACGCCTCCCAGCGCGTCGACGATCTTCACCATGTCCTCGAAATCGACGGCTCCGTAGCGGTCCACATCGATCCTGAAGTTCTCTTTAATGGTCTTCGCCAGCAGCGGTCCTGCTCCATAGGCATAGGACGCATTCAGTTTCATGTAGCCGTGACCTGCCACATTGACATAAGTATCGCGCATCAGAGAAATAATACTGACCCTCTTCTTCTCTGCGTTGATTGAAACCAGCATCACACTGTCCGCATTGCCGTTCCAGGACTTGTCGCGGCGGTCAACACCCGCAAGGACGATATTGTAAACGTCTTTGTTGAGAATCGTATCCAGGGATCCGGTTTTACTCATCTGAAGATGAATATTGTCAAGCTCCGATTCGTTGACTACGGTTCCCTCGAGGATGGCTTCCGTCTCCTCATAAGCAGCCTCCGGAAGCGTCTCAACCTGCATGACATCTTCATCTGATACAAAGTTGGCAAGGCTGATCAGGCTGTGTCCGTAGAAATAGATGGCAAAACTGCCGGCCGCGACAACCGCGAGCAGCAGACAGAATATAATCGCCACAATCTTTTTCCAGTTTGGCCCGCGTGTTACCCTTTCCCTGTATGAATCGATATCCTGTCGGGACATGCTCGGTCTCCTCCTATCCTCGCGAACATAATTCCTTTCCGTCCGGAAGAACTTCACTGCGGTATATACGTCCAAAAAGAAAAAGCTTTCTGATCTCTCAGAAAGCTTTTCTGCGGAAGATGGGACTTGAACCCACATGACCTGAACGATCACAGGCACCTGAAGCCTGCGCGTCTGCCAATTCCGCCACTTCCGCGAATAACCAGGTGGGTTTTGCAACTCACATCGCATACTATACCACGTATACCCCTATCTGTCAAATACAAATTTTCGGGATTATATGCTCTGCAAGTCCTTACCATACCCTGAAAACCGCATACAAAATCTTTTATCCAGACATTCATCCGTTCCCTGAACCGATATCAAGGATAAGCGTGCGACCGATTAGTAACAGTCAGCTCCGTACATTACTGCACTTCCACCTCTGTCCTATCAACCTCATTGTCTT
>CACZBW010000016.1 GCA_902779575.1 uncultured Lachnospiraceae bacterium | reverse complement strand
GCAGAAAGCAAATCTGAATATTGAATTTGTTGGTCCGAATGAAAAATGGAACTATATCATCAGGCCAAACGATTGATTAATTTCGTGACAGTTCCTAAGTCATACTGCCGTCTTCCTCCCAGGGAACAGCCGCGACCTCCTTCCAGTCCTCCTCTCCGCGGAACATGGCCAGAATCCGCACAGACCGGTCGACCCCGGGACAGCCGGAAGATGGCATGGGCGGGCTCTCCTCATCCTCATAACGGTCGATTCCGTTATCCGTGATCGTCACCCTGACGGCATTAAAACGGTAGTCCTCCGGCTGAAGCATCAGAACGGATCCCTCCTGCTGCCCTGTCTGCGCGATCACATAAGAGGCGTCACTCACCGTGCATACTTCACAGCGGCTCCCTGGAATGTAGCTTCCCGCCCCGTTTCCTTCCATTATATGCGTCGTTTCGTAGCCTCTGCAGTATCCGTTTATCTCAAAATGAAAATGGCCGGCGTCTTTTCCGGTTCTGCATGCCGCACGGAATTCATCTGTCCATCCGGGATAAGAAACATCCTTCTCCTTATTGAAAACAGGGCCGCCCGAACCGTTCCTGCGTCCGGTATAGACCCGGATTCCGATCGTGTTTCCGCTGTAAGTCCATTTATAATCAAGGAAAGTCCACTCTGCCCGCGCCTTTGCGCAGCTGTCCTGATCCAGGCCGTCAGAAGGATGCAGAGTGACATCTGTGTCCATGGTAAAGACGGTGACCCCGTCCTCACACAAGGCTTTCGGATAGGCGGCAACAACAGTGCCGGTCAGAGAAAATGCATTTTGATCCGGCAGATAAGGCTGAAGATCTTCATAGCGGATTTCCGTCCCCGCGATCTTTCTTCCTCTTCCGCCGTCCCCTGTCAGCCAGGTCTGCATGCCTACAAATTCTCCCCCTCCGGGCTGTGCTGCGCCTTTTATCCCGAATACGGGTTCACAGGTAAGAAGCCAGGGCTGACTGCCGGTCCCGATCGTTTTCAGCTCCCAGGCGACAAAAACATAATCGTCCGGATGTTCCGACCAGGGCTTCGGCAGCGGAAGACCGAGGACGGACTCCACCTGCTTCCTGGTATACAGGGCAGGCGTATACTTTCTGGAAGGGTCTGTCAGCGGGGCCGCGCTCGCGGAAGCAAGCTCCGCCGTCGAATCCGTGTCTCCGCTCAGCGGGGACGGGATCTTCTCCTCCCATTCCTCCGCTCCCTGCCTGAGAACCCGGATCGACGGCTGCAGGCTCCAGGAAGTGCCGTCCGTTATTTCCGAAATCTTCAGGCCCCGGTAGAGTACCTGAAAAGCCGTATTGGTTCCCGACCGGATGGGGCGGTAATTGAAAAAAACAAGGTCATCGCCGTCCGGATACCAGTTAAAAGGGCTGTCAGGGGAAGGAGTCGCGCCTCCCTCCTGCATGCTTCCCTGCGGGACGCCGATCTCATCCGGCAGATGATCTCTGCCGCTCCGGTCGGTCAGAAGGGCGGCGGGAACGCGGATCAGAACGCAGTTCGGATCCAGGTCTGTGCTGGTATGAAATTCGGCCTGATACTTCAGGGTGAAATCCATCCGTTTGCTTACATGATAAGGATCTTCCTGGTTCACGTAATACACGTCAAAGGTCCATAAACTGCCGGGTTTCCCTGCCTGAAACAGAAGACGTTTCCCCGGAAACATCCCTCCGACCTCCCTGTCAGCAAGCTGGGTCGCCGCGCCGGCGTGGCTGTCGTCAAGACTTCTGAGTTCTTCTATCGTCATCGACTCCGTGTAATCGTAAAACTCCCCGTCCGGATCCTTTCCGCTTCCCTTTAACGCTTCTGTCTCACTCTCAGCTTCCTCTTTTTTCCGGGCAGGATCCATATTATCACCCTCTCCATTTTTCTCTGAAGAAGTATTCCTGGCAGCTGTCTGTTCTTCTTTATCTGCAAGTTCCTCTGCGCCTGTCATTCGCTCCGATTCCGCCAGAAGCTTTTCCGCTTCTTCTACGGACCCGGCGGAACCCATTCCGGACGCCTGATTATCCGCCGCTGTCCCGCCCTGTTCTGATCCGTCAGGTCCCGGATTCGGAACACTGCCTGAATATTGCGGCATATTTTCCGTCTGTCCCGGGTCAGCCGGGAAGCCGCCGCTTTCTTCGGAAGCAGACTCATATTCTGTATGCTCCCCGTTTCCGTTAAGGCCGTTATTAAGGTCTGCGTTCCCTTCCCCCGGGATCGTCTGACTGCTGTCAGTGATTCCGCTTCCTCCCTCCGGAAAAGTCTGACCGCTGTCACAGCTTCCATTTTCTTCTGCAGGCAGGGCCTGACCGCTGTTCCAGTCCCCGTTTTCTTCCGCGGGCAGCGGCTGGCCGCTGTCCCAGTCCCCGTTTCCTTCTGAGGAAACCGTCCGGCCGCTGTCCCAGTCCCCGCCTTCTTCCGCGGGCAGAGCCTGACCGCTGTCCGGGCTGCCTTCTCCTTCCACAGAAACGGACTGACTGTCATCCCATCCGCTGTCCTCAGCCGCGACGCTTATCCGGCCGCTGTTCCGGTCAGCAGTCCCGTCGGCGGAAGCCTCCTGATCCCCGCTGCCGGCAGCGAAAGAATCCGGGCTGGCGGAACTGCCGTCCATGGCAGGCACAAGCAGTTCCGGCGCCGCCGCGACGCCTGAATAACCGTTCTCCGGCTCGCCGCACTCCGGCCGTAAGGCCGGGCGCAGCAGAAGAAGGAGTGCAAGCAGTAAGGATGTACTGCGCATTCTGACGCTGCGGCGGCCTGTATTTGATTTCTTCTTCTTTCTTAATCTGTTCATTTTTCATGCCTCCTGTCCCCCCGCTTCCTGTTTCCCCTGCTGTTTCCGCTGTCCGGCGCTTTCTCAGGCCAGGCCCGCTTCCCGGACAATGTTTTTTCTGCTGAACCTGCCGTCCGTATTTCTCCCTGCTCCGGCCCTGTTCCAAAGTATTGTCTTTTTCGCCGGCACACCGGCTGCCCGGATCTGAAAGACCGCTTTCTGCCTGCCGCTTCTGCCGTCCGGAAGCCCCTGCAAAAGAACAGGAGCAGCACACAGCACAGCAGCCCGGAAAGCAGAAGAGAAATCCATATGCCCTGTCCGCCGGCGTCCGGAAGCAGAAGTCCCGGAGCGCGAATGTTTTCGAAAAGCAGGGTCTGCGGACTCTCGCTTACAATCCGGTCTCTGTAGCCGTCCGCGCTCTCCGGGGTAATCTGCGTGAAACCGAAAGAAGCTTCCTCCCGTACATTGAAGCGCGTACCGGGAATGATCCCGATAAAAACGGCTTTCTGGCCTGCTTTCAGCAGAAAGCGTCCTTTCTCATCCGTAACATGGCAGCTGCCGTTTTCCGGACTGCCTGCCGGACTGTCCGGGGGAGCCGCTATGCCGTTTTCTTTCGGAACAAGCTGTCCGCCGGCGTCATAGAGCAGGTATTTCCTTCCGGCACAGGCCTGATTCTCCCCGTCCGTCAGGACAAAGCGGAAAGGACGCTGCGGATCGGTATCCCTGACCGTTTTGGATACAAGGAAGGATGCCAGAAGATTCGTAAAAGTAACCGCGGCCGGATCATCCACGGATCCTCTTCTGACCTTGTTCCCGAAGAGACAGAAATCCCCTGCTTCGAGAAACAGGCCCGCCGGTTCAGATCCGTTCGATTCCTCTTTCTGCTGCGGATCACACAGCTCTTCAAGCTCATATTCCGCCCCGTGCGGGATCTCGTTCAGGACAGCCGTCTCTCCGGGACAGATTTCCAGAATCCCGTCCTCATCCGTACAGGAACTGCGGACAGCGGCCCCGTCATCAGATCTGCAGAAAGAAATCTCTTTTCTGCTCCAGTTCCTCCCGTCTATCTTTACCCGGATCCGGAAGGCAGGGAAAAAAGGTCTTTCCAGCTCTTCCGGAAAAGGAACCGCCTTGCGGATCCGCAGGCTGGCTGTTTCATCCGACGGCGTATCCGGCAGGTAACGGTTGACAAAAAGCACATGGCTTCCCTCTTCCCCGATGCTTCCCGAAAATGAGGGGACGCCTTCGGGCGACACAATCTCATAGTCATCCGGGCAGTTTTCGGTCACTTCATAGGCAGTTCCGCTGCGAAGTCCCCCGAAGACAGCAGTCTGCCCCGCCTGCAGCAGAAAATTTCCATAACTGTCGCAGGAAAACGGAACTTTCAGTCTGGAAGAATCCTCCCCGGTCTGCAGAAGCGGAGTCTCTTTTGTTCCATAATTGAAGAGTTCCTCCCCGTCCGGTCCGATCAGCCGGTACTCCTGCTCCGCAGCCTTTTTTCCGTTTAAAATGAGATGGAAAGAGAAGGCAGGATCTGCATCCCCGTCCTGTGTTCCGGCGTCTTTTGTCACTTTCTTGCTGACGTAGAGGCTGGTTCCTTCTTCTCTCACATTCTGAAAAGTGATCCGGCAGACCTCATCCGCATGCGCCGCGTAATCATATTCCTCCTGTCCTCCGTTTACCTGTCCGGCGCAGGAAAAAAGAATGAGAAGGAAGAGACATATACGGAAAGGATCCTTTCTCACAGAATTCCTTCCGGCCGGATTCTTTCTGAAGCGATCACTGAATAAATATTCATTCATGCTGTTCCTGCCAGACATATTCTTTCCTGTGCCCCTCCGCAGTTTATTCCGGGAAAGAAGACCCAGGCACAGCAAAAACAGAAACAGGGACAAAGCCATACAGAGAGCCAGACCAGCCAGGGGGGCGGAATCACCGGTCCTGACTTCCGCGGAAGGCGGAATGGAAGATGCCGGCCCTGACTCCTCTGCTTCCTCCTTTTTCTTCTTTCTCCTTTCTTTTGGCGGATGCCTGTACTGCTTCCGCTTTCCGCTGCTTTCGACAGCGGGAATGCGGGGCATCTGAACCGGCGGCGCCGGGGAGGATACCGAAGCGGCAGGCGGCAGTTCCCCAAGGCTGATTGCCTTCGGCCAGACCTCAGCGTCAGACACGGCACCCGGCAGACCGCTTCCGCCCTGTCCCTTTTCTCCGCCCTTTTCTGAAAGCGCCACCACTGCTGCTTCGATCTTCAGCCGGCCCTTCTGATCTGTCTGCCGGATGAGATAAGCGCCTTCCGGAAGCTCCCTGAAGACGCAGACGCCGTCCTGTCCGGCCCGTGCTCTGTAAACGCTGCTTTCCGCCAGTGAGCCGTCTGCCTTTCTCTTCTCCAGGATACTGTTCACTTTCGCCACAGCCTGTGATATCTTCACTGCCCCGGACGGCCACTCCGGGATCCCGTAACAGATCTCGGGATAAATCTTCCCGTCCTGACCCCCGACTGATCCGATCCGCACCGCCTCCATCATGAGCCCGCTGACAGCCTCTTTCCCGGCAGCCGGAAGATAGACTGTGACCGAACAGGCGAACAGAGAACTGCAGCGGAGAACAGTAAAAAACACCAGCAGGAAAAAGGACAGGCAGTTCCGCACAGCAAAAAGGCTGTGTCTTTTCCTGTTACCATTTCGTTCCAGCCGCTCTGTCATCTCTCTCCTCCTACTGTGCAGCCTGTGTATTCCCGCCTTCTTTTCCGGTTTTCTTCCCCCTGCGTTCCTTAAAAAGAGAAACAGCAAGAAGGCACATGCCCAGAAACGCTGCAGCGCTTATTCCAACGATTCCCCTTCCGCCGGTCGCAGGCAGAGTGAAACCTTTATGATTGCCGGCGGCCAGTACGGCAAGTCCTGCGGAGGGCAGCTTCATCGTCCTGTTTTTGTCACTCCCGCTGCCGTTCACATCCACTTCTTTCCCGTCAACCCGGATGCGGAATGTACCGTCCGAGACGATCTGGACTCCGTCTGCGTTCAGGGAAGCATTCGGAAGAATTTCCACTTTAATCGGGTTTGTCAGCAGACTGTATCCTTCCGGTGCTCTGGTTTCCTTCAGATAATAGGTTCCCGCGTCCAGGCGTTCGAAAAGAAGCTGTCCGCTGCTGTCAGTGGTC
The DNA here is from genome assembly GCA_902779575.1 of uncultured Lachnospiraceae bacterium. Taxonomy (GTDB): domain Bacteria; phylum Bacillota; class Clostridia; order Lachnospirales; family Lachnospiraceae; genus Porcincola. The sequence goes on along the minus strand of CACZBW010000016.1, from coordinate 68,821 downwards.
AGAGATCTTCCTTCTCCCGCAAGAACTTCCGGCACAGACGCCCCGGCGGAAGGTTCTTTATAGAGAGCGAACACAGCACCGGAAAGCGCCTTCTTCCCGCTGTCATCACCGTCATATTTATCGATCCGGATCCCGAAACAGTATACTTTTGTCTCGTCTTCCAGCTTCTCAGGTTCGCTGCAGTAAGGACTGTTGTCATAGAAAAGGGTTGCTTTATTTGGATTCCCGGCCGTTCCCATCACGGCTTTATTATTGACAGCGGCAGAATATACCAGGGTCACCTGTTTTCCCTTGTTTGCTTCTTCCATCAGGCAGCTCCGGAGAAAGGTCACAGTCAGGTCCGGCTCCGTCGGGGACTCCACCGCCTCTGCCCGGACACGGATCTGTGTCCCTGCCTGCAGTTCCCGGTCTGAACTGCCGTCTTTCACATATACATGAACGGAGGAAGGATTGATGGTCAGACCGTCGCTCATGATATCCGTGATCTGAAAAACAGGCGTTCTGTCCGAAGCAAAATAAAGGTCGGAATAAGCCGGAATGACGGAAGTCACACTGTACTCCACGACATCTCCTTCCGCGGCAGTATCGGCGTCGGCATTCCCTTTTTTTGTATTTTCATAAGCGCCGGCCGCGTTTGTGATCGTTTTGTCCATCGGTATGGAGGGCGCTTTCGGTTTTGCCTCCACATCGTAAACCCAGCTGTCGGAACCCTCTCCCTTTACTGTGGAAGGAACGGCGATCAGAAAAGGCGCGGTGGGCAGATAGCCTGTCGGCGTCGCCGATTCTCTTACCAGATACCATCCAAGGTCCAGTCCGGAAAAGACAGCGCTGCCATCCTCCCCCGTCTGTACGGAGATTCCCTCCATCTTTTTCTCAACTACATAGCCCTCCAGGCTGCCTGCCAGCTCTTCCAGCTGCGCAGCGGAATAATTCTGAAGTTCATCCGCTTTCAGATCTTTTGCCGGGGAGTTTTGAAAGCGGTCTTCCAGGGACAGTGTCATATAGTCCGGATCTACCGGATCGGGCTCGATTTTCACGATGCGGTAAATGGTCATGGTCACATCTTTCACGCCCTTTTTATCGCTGTCCGTCCGTACAACACGGATACTTCCTTTCCTGCTGTGGACAACGGAATCAGCCTGGGCGGCAGCTGCGCTCATGTGCGGCAGAAGGCGGCCCGTTCTCCCCGGAAACGCCGTAAGGACGGCAGCCATTGACAGAGTAAGTACAAAAAAGCTGGTTTTTTTCATGAAGAACCTCCTTTGAAATGAGCCTGACGGCCGGTTAAGAATTGATAGATTGATGTGATGCAGAATGAAATGAACGCTGCCCCGTTACCCGAAGCAGCGGGATTTCCGGAGGAAATTACGGAATCATCCCATGGATTTCTCCTCCCGGTGCTTTCCAAGATAGAGATCCGTAAGGACAACCATCAGAATAAAAAGATATGCCGTCGCAATCATCCACCAGTTCCTCTTCAGCCAGGATACAGGCGCTTCGTCCGTTCTACCGTAAGAAAGCGGGGCTGTATCTTCTTCCGCCTTTATACGGCGGGCATGAATATAGAGACGGTGGGAATTGATGCCGTAAGGCGTACAGGTAATCAGAGTGAGCAGATCCTCCTCCGGCAGGACAGCGAGGGAATCGACCTCAGTCGGCAGTACAACCTCGGAAGATACCATCTCGTAGGCAAGAGAAAGGCCAAGGACATGAAGGCGGATCAGATCCCCTTTTTTGATCAGGTCCAGGTTCGTGAACATCGTCCGTTCGGGCAGACCGCTGTGTCCGGAAATGCAGCAATGGGTCCCCGCACCGCCGACAGGCAGACTGCTTCCCGGCAGAATACAGGCGCCTTTTTCCAGCGACTCGTCCGAGACATCGGGATAAAGCGGCAGCCTCAGATTGATGGAAGGAATCTCGATATATCCCGCCGTCCCGGAATCATCCGGGCATAAAAGTCTCCTGCAGACCGAAGCAGGATCCGAACCGGTTTCAGAAAGGAAAGACACCGGATCCGCCATAGAACAGAAGCCATCCCGCAGCAGCTCATTGAAGGCTTCCGCCTCCTGTATGCGGCGGCCGGTATCATCCAGAGAACCGATCCGGTTCTCATAAGCCTCCATAACAGTCCCGGAAATTCTGTCATTATAGATTCTTGCCAGAAAGGGATAATCAAGAACAGCGATGCAGCTGAGAAAAAGAAGCACGAACAGGGCCGCTTTGATTCTGAAATGAATCATAAAAGCCCTCCGATCAGATATGCAACATATTGTATGTTGAGTGTATGAAATGTGATATGAAATGAACTATAATCATAATAGATCAGAGTCATGAAAATGTCAATAAGGGAAAAACTGATCCCGATTGCTTCTTCCGTGCCAGTGATCCGGGAAAAGCTGCTTTATTCTGGATGATAACTTCTGCGATCCGCCGGAGGCTCTGGGGAAACGCTGATATAATCCGTGCTCCCCTGGAGCAGCCATGCAGATACAGCAGCCAGTTCCGGCTTTCGTTGATTCAGAATGGAGGCACTGCATAAATGTGGAAACTGCGAACGCATGAAAAGCCTCCGCTTCTTTATTAATCAGAAGCGGAGGCTTTTAAAGGATTCCGGTTTTCTTTTATCTGTCTGTATTCTCTCAGAAATCGATTCTTCCGGTAAAGGATTCGTTGATTACATAGTAAGCGGCATTGTCTTCCGGCTTAAGGTAAAGGTTAATGCTCTTAATCTCATTCTCGCTCTTTCCAAGTTCGCCGGTCCAGATCTCGTGCACCTGCTTCATCAGGTCCGCAAGCTGGATATCCTTGCCGAGATACTGAAGGGAAATAACTTCCTGAACCGTATTCTTCTCTGCAGCTTTCTTCGCAGCAGTCTTGACGGCTTTCGTCGTCTTGCCGGCAGCTTCACTGACTTTTTTGCCGGCCTTCTTCGCGGTCTCCTCTGCCTTTTCGACAGCTTCTTCAACCTTCTTTGCCGCGGTTCCGCTCTTCTTTGTCGTTCTGGTCTTCTTTACGGTCTTCCTGACCTCCTCGGCAGCTTTCTCTGCAGTCTCGGCAGCTGCAGCGGCTTCTTCCTTAACCTCTTCCACGGCCTTTTTCACTTCTTCCTCTGCTTTAGTCTCAACAGTCCTGACAGCTTCTTTTACTTCTTCTGCAGCGGCTGCTGTCTTCTTCATATTTTTCATTATAACCTCCCGATAACAACCGACCGGAAACAAAAGCTTCCGGTGCGTCAACAGGAAAGCTTTTTCTTCCCTGAATGACTGTTACACTCCATAATTTTATACCGCAGTAGATCATACTCCTGATTTTCCCTGTTTTCAAGTCCAATGCGGAAGAAACGGCATTTTGACGGCTTTTTGACGGTTTCAGAGGGTATAATGGCTCTTTCCGTCGGATTCCAGGCGCTGAAGGCGTCTGCTTATTGTGCGAAATCTACTGCTGCTCAAGTCCGGATCCAGAAGAAGCGTTTCTTCCGCTGCCTTTTCTGCGGAGCGCATAACCGGTGCATCCGCATAAATATCTGCAAGCTGAAAGGCAAGTTCTCCGCTCTGCCTTACCCCGAACAGCTCTCCCGGTCCTCTCATCTCAAGATCCTTTGCGGCAATCTCAAAACCGTCATTGGAACTGCTCAGTATCTCCAGCCGCCTGCTGATTTCGTCGCTGCATGCCGTATGCATTAATATACACCAGGACTGATCCTTTCCCCTGCCGACCCTGCCGCGGAGCTGATGCAGCTGCGCCAGGCCGAAGCGTTCACTGTTTTCAATCATGATAACCGTCGCGTTCGGTACGTTTACGCCGACCTCAATTACGGTCGTGGAGACAAGGACAGAGATCTCACCGGCTGCAAAGCGCCCCATCCTCTCGGCTTTCTCCTGAGCTTTCATGCGTCCGTGAAGGTATTCCACCGAGGGGGACGGCAGATAATGCTGAAGGTCTTCCCGGAGCATTGCCGTATACTCAATTACATTTTCCGCCTCAATCTCATCCGAACCTTCCACCATGGGGCAGATCACATAGGCCTGATGTCCCTGCCGTACCTGGTCCGCGATAAATCTCCATGCTTTCGGCCTCCAGGAGCTGTCGACGACCGCGTTTTTAATCGGGAGACGGCCCGCAGGAAGCTCATCCAGGACCGATACGTCCAGATCACCGTAGAGGATTACGGCAAGCGTTCGCGGAATCGGCGTCGCGCTCATGACAAGCGTATGCGGTTTCCCGCTTCCCCCGGAAGATCCTTCCGGCATCTCTCCCTTCTGCTCCAGACTTTCTCTCTGCTGTACGCCGAAACGATGCTGCTCGTCCGTGATGACAAGCGCAAGATTGCGGTAGTTCAGTTTTTCCTGGATCAGAGCATGCGTGCCGATGATGACGAGGCTCTCTCCCGAGGCAGCCTGAGCGTACCCCTTTTTCTTTTCAGACGCCTTCAGGGAACCGGTAAGAAGCAACGCCCGCCAGGGAAGACCGGCTTTGCCGCACAGGCTGTCAAATGCCTCCTGATGCTGTCTGGCAAGTACTTCCGTCGGAACCATCAGGGCGGACTGCATGCCGTTCGCGGCCGTCTGAATCATGGCAAGAAAGGCAAGAATCGTCTTTCCGGAACCCACGTCCCCCTGAATCAGGCGGGCCATCAGCTTTTCCTCTCCCAGCTCCTGTGAAATTGTCGCCCAGGCCCTCTTCTGCGCACCGGTCAGCTGATAAGGAAGCGCGCGCAGAACCGTATCCGTTTCAGGCTTTGCTTCAATCCGGTAATCATGCGTCTGGCCTGTCCGGGCCGCGCGCAGCTGCTTCAGCATCAGGATGAAGAAGAAAAACTCATCAAAGACCAGTCTTTTGCGTGCTGTTTTCAGCGCTTCCTCATCCTGCGGGAAATGGATGGTCCGCACCGCCCCTTTCAGATCCTGCAGACCGTATCTTTCCAGCATTTCCGCCGGAAGACAGTCTTCCGAAAGATCAATATGGTCGGGACCGTAAAAAACATTCTGAAGTGCCTTCCTCAGAGCATTTCCCGTCAGGCCTTTCACCAGGGGGTAGACCGGCTGCAGATTTTTCCTGAGGGAGGCATAGTCAAACAGATCGTACACTTTCGGCTGCTGGAGGAAGATCTTTTTCCCCTTCAGTCGGACGGTTCCCCTGAAAATATAAACGCATCCGGGCTTCAGCTGCGTGCGGAGGAAAGGCATATTATACCAGGTTACGTCGATGCTCCCTCCTTCGCACAGGATTTTCCCGGTGATCAGTTTCAGGGAACTCAGAAAACGGACACTCAGCTCCCTCTCGATCCGCCCCTCAACGGCAATGACGCGCCCCTCATCCGCGGCAGTGAGGCCGCCCGCCCCGGAAGGCGCTTCAAAGCGGTCATAGGAGCGCGGATAATAGCGGATCAGGTCGCCCACGGTCCGGATCCCGGCTTTCTCAAAATTCAGGGCAGACTTCGGCCCGATCCCCCTGATTACTGTTACAGGTGATGTCTCCTGCATCTTTCCTCCCCCTGCCTCCGGCAGGCGTATTCCATACTTTTCCGGACAGATCTTTTCTCACGGGATCTGCTGTGCCAATGCCTGCATCCTTTTTAAGAAAGGCCATCCGGCAATACCGGATGGCCCTGAACAGTTCCTGATTTCGATACCCTGTGTTACTCCACAGAAAGGATGTAATAATAGATCGGCTGTCCTCCCGGATTTACCTCTACTTCACAGTCCGGGAACTTCTCCCTGATCCGGTCCGCAAGTCTGTCCGCATCCTCCTGGCTGATCTCCTTGCCGTAATATACGGATATCAGCTCCGAGTCATCCTCAATCATATGGGTCAGGGAGTCCATGGCCGTCTCCTCAATATCGGTACCGACGGCAATAATCCCGTTGTCCCCTACTCCCATGATATCGCCGGAGTGAATCGTCTTATCCTCGATCTTCGTATCCCTGACCGCATAGGTCAGTTCCACAGTCTTGACGCCGTAAATCTCCTCACGCATGGCCGCTTCATTCTCAGCGGGCGTCTTCTCGGGCATATAGTTGACCAGTGCGGCGATTCCCTGCGGGATGGTCCTGGTCGGAATGACGACGATCTTCTTCTCGTGCGTCAGATTCTGAGCCTGCTCCGCCGCAAGGATAATATTCTTATTATTGGGCAGGATAAATACCGTATCCGCGTTCACCTTCTCAATCGCGGTCAGGATATCCTGCGTGGAAGGATTCATGGTCTGGCCGCCCTCGATCAGGCAGTCTGCTCCCAGTTCCCGGAAAATACTTCCGAGACCGTCTCCGGTCGAAACGGCGATAAATCCGACGTCTTTATGTGCCATCATGGAGACAGCAGCTTCCGCAGCCTCTTCTTCCTCGCTGTCCGCTTCCGGATCCTGCATGATCTTCTGCAGTTCCTCTTCCTCGAAGAGATGAAGCCTGTGCTCCGGTCTCTCCTCGTTGTTGGAGACATGAATCCTCGAAAGGACGCCGTACTCCAGCGCTTTTGAGAGGGCGGCGCCCGGATCGTTCGTGCGCACATGGCACTTCAGTCCCTGCTCACAGCGCTCCGCCGCGATGTCTCCGCCCATCGATTCAAGGAAGGCGACGAATTTCAGACGGTCTTCCTTGGAAATATGCTGAGCGGACTTCACTATAAACTCCGCATAATAGGCGTAGACGACTTCCGGTACTTCCCCGGCTTCCTCTTCCTCGATTCCCAGATAGCCGTTCAGACAGCCTTTCATGATCTGGACAAGTCCCTGTCCGCCGGAATCGACCACCCCGGCTTCCTTCAGAACCGGCAGCATCTCCGGCGTCTGGTTCAGGACAATCTCCATATAATCGATCGTCTGCCGGAGCAGATCTTCGATGCCGATCTCCGGATTCTTCTCGACCAGCTCGCGGACTTTTTCCGCTCCGCCCTTCGCAACAGTCAGAATCGTCCCTTCCTTCGGCTTCATTACGGCTTTGTAGGCGGTCTCTACAGCCTTCTGAAAAGCCCGCACCGTATTCTCCGCATTGATTTCGGACTCATTGCGCCATACCTTGCTGCAGCCGCGGAAAAGCTGGGAGAGGATAACTCCTGAATTGCCTCTCGCGCCGCGCAGAGATCCCGATGAGATCGCCTTGGAGACTGTCTCCAGGCTTACATTATCCAGATTCTTCAGTTCATCGGCCGCTGACATGATCGTCAGGGTCATATTCGTCCCCGTATCCCCATCCGGAACCGGAAACACGTTCAGCTCATTGATCCACTCTTTTTTTGCCTCAAGATTCCTGGCTCCTGCCTGGAACATGCGGGCCATGAGCTGTGCATCTATCGAATTCGAACTCAAAGCAACATCCTCCGCTTTAATCGATTACTCTTACACCTTCAACAAAGATGTTGATCCGCTCCACTTCCATTCCGGTGAAAGCCTCCATCTTATATTTCACGCTGCTGACCAGATTCTCAGCAACAGCGGAGATACTGACGCCGTAAGAGACAATCACATGGAAGTCCAGAGCAATCTTGTTGTCATGCATGCTCACATGAATCCCGCGGCCAAGATTCTCACGGCCGAGAAGCTTCACAAATCCATCCTTCATATTCACGCTTGCCATGCCTACAATCCCGAAGCATTCAACCGCGACAGAACCCGCGTAAGTAGCAACCACATTCGAATCAATAACGATCGAACCAAGCTTATTGTTCATGCGTACGCCCATTCTTTCCTCCTTCATGAATTAGCCCGCGGCAGAGCCCGGACCATTCCATAGTCTTTCCCATTTTAGCAGATGTATGCCGAAATGCAAACATCTTTCTGACGATTTCCTGTTTCACAGGTCTCATTTGAAATCAGAACCTGCTTCTTACGTGCCGGGCACGACGAATCAGAACCTGATTTCAAACAGGCCGTGAATCGTAACATCTGTAAAAAAAAATTCAGATTCGGTCTTGCAAAGGATGGTTTGTTCTGTTAGAATACTAGAGTCGCGGTTTTGTAAAGTAATCAGAACCGTATCAATATATTGTATGATATCCCGCTGCATGGATGGTCGTTTGAGCTGCGACGGATCGCGGGTACAAAAGTATAAGGAGGTGCTCAGGATGGCCAGATGTGCAATTTGTGACAAAGGTGCTCACTTCGGTAACAATGTCAGCCACTCCCACAGAAGAAGCAATCATATGTGGAAGTCCAACATCAAGCATGTAAGCTGCAAGGTGAACGGCGAAAGCAAGAAGATCTACGTTTGTACTTCATGCCTCAGATCAGGCAGAGTCGAGCGTGCATGACCGGACAGGACAGTCAATACAGAACATAAAACCTGCTGCATCCTATATGCGGCAGGTTTTTTTTCGTATATAGCGGACATCCGGCAGCCGGATACTTCCGTCCGATTGTTCTCAGATTATCAGGACACTCCGCCGGGGAGCCTGAAACTCAGAAAGTCTCCTCTTTCTTCGCCGCATCCTTCATGGCGCGCTCTTCCTCACTGCTTGTCCCGCTCCCGCCGCCGGGCATGAAGCGGTTGATCAGGTCCGGAGCCATATCAATCAGCCTGGAAACGCTGTCCTGATTCCGGATATTCACAAGGCGCGTCGTCCCGTCTTTAATGATCAGAAGCGCACTGGGGACAATCTTTCCGCCCATTCCTCCGCCGCCGTTGCAGCGGTCTTTTTCATTGCGCGCGCTGGCTGCCATGCCGAAGCTGACTTCCACGAGCGGGAGGATCGTCGTATCCCCGACATAAACCGCCTCGCCGACCACTGTCTTCGTGGTAACAAAATTCTCCATCCCCTTAAACAGAGCCTCTGCAGTATTCTGGAAATGTTCTGCCATCTTGTCTCTCCTTTGTTCTTTCTTGCTTCCCGAAAATCGTTTCCGGTTCTCCCGCCGCCGTCTATCTGTGCCGGATCTTACGAATCAGGATCCGGAACTCCTTATCCAGGAGAAGTCTGACCGCAACCACGAGCAGGCGGTACAGCCGGATCACTCCTCTTATATCCGTATCTGTCCGGAAAACTGTCTCATAAAACTGCGGATCCACCAGATACCTGTCCGCGCGGGCCGGCAGAATCAGATAGATCAGCCCGCAGATCCTGCCGGTAAGGTCCGGCCGGTCCGTGCCGAATCTCACATACCCCTCAATACTGCGCAGCCTGTAGCCTTTCCAGAGATAACGCAGGTGGGACATCATCCTTCCCATCACGTGTTCCGCTTCTATGCTGAAAAAAGGTTTCAGTTTCCGGTCAATAGCATCCAGCTTTTTCGTTATGCGCGCCACTGTATCATCCGTCCGGTTATAAACATCCGAAGGAAGATTTACCATCTTCAGCAGCAGGTCGGCCGCACGCTCGGCGGCGCCCAGCGCCCGGTCCGGCAGTCTCATCAGAATCTCACGGACTCTGTCCATATAAGAATTCAGCTTCCCGGACTTCTCACCGGCCGTCTCGGAAACCGTTTCCGCAGTCTCTCTGCCGGTCTCCATGTATGAATCGCTGCCGGCTGCTGCTTTTGCTGCTTCTCCGCCGGCTTCTTTATCCGGACTGCCTCCGGCAGCCGCTTTTGTCTCTGTTTTCCGGGCGGCTCCTTTGTCCGGACTGTCGTCAGCAGCTGCTTTTGCCCCCGCTTTCCGGGCAGCTCCTTTGTCCGGACTGCCGCCGGCAGCTTCTGCCTCGCCGGACACGGCCGGCGCATCATCCCCGCTCTTTACAGCCTTTCCGGTTTCTTTCCCCCCGCCTTTATGTCCGGCAGGGAAGGAAAATGATTTCAGCGTGAAATTCAGGACCTGAACCCTTCCTTCCGCCTTTTTCTCATAATAACGGGCATGCAGCCTTACCAGGCGCAGAAGCCAGCTAACCGAGACGTCGGCGCTGAGCGGCTCCTCCTCTTTTTTTACGGTGATCCGGTATCTGAGAGGGACAAAAAGCACAATCAGAATAAGGCTGACCAGAATCCCCAGCAGAACGAGGAGTACGATTCCTATAATCTTTAATATCGTCAATCCTATATGAATCATATCCTGTCAGGTATTCCCCTCATTCTCTCCGTCCTGTTCCCTGACTGTTTCTGTGCGGATGTTCCGCCGAAAGCCAGGCCTTTATGTCGGCATCCCCGCGGTCGCTGTACACATCCTGCACGATCTTCTCAAGCAGGGCCGTCGCCTCCGCCCGGGTGAGCGCAAGCCCGATAATCAGAAGGCAATGCTCCCTGGTATAGTCATGCTTCAGTTCTCCGGCAGAATACATCTCCAGCTGCCTTAACGGATTGTCGGGCACCGTGATCAGCCAGGCGCCTGCGGGATAATTCCCGGAATCAATCCCGGAGATCAGGGCGTCCCTCCGGGTCTGAGCCAGCCGGCCGACATACAGATCCTCATACCAAACCATAACTTTCAAGCCTCCAGAGCGGGATGTCCGCGGCATTTTTCACTCTTCCGTCTCAGGTTCCCGCACCCCGCAAATCTGGGCAATTTTCTCCCTCATACCGGGATGCCATAGATTTCTTCTTTTCAGTTCCTGATATTCCGAGTAGGCCCTCTCCAGAATCATCTTCTCATTTGAAAATTTGAGCAGATGGTAAGCTTCGTGATACTTATAGAATCCCGAATCAACAAAATATTCTTCTTTCTGCGGCCTGGAGTAGTAGCTCTCCCCCAGCATCAGATACCAGTGGACGACTTTCTCCACGGTATCCTGCGGGACATTGAAGGAATACTGACTCTTGCCGATATAGCGGATTATCTGTGCCTTGGCGCCGGTCTCTTCCCGGACTTCCCTGAGCGCAGTCTCATAAAACTGCTCCCCGTCTTCCACTGTTCCCTTGGGCAGAACCCAGCCTTCATACCGGTTCCGGTAGCTCTTATAAAGAACCAGGATTTTTCCCCGGTAAATCACCACTCCGCCACAGCTCGTTGCCTCTATCATTACAAACCCTCCTGGTCTGTGCTTGGGGTGACTCCATAATAGAAACCGTAGCTGTCCAGCACCTGGTGTGTTGAACTGTTACATGAATCTGAACTGTCAAAAGTATAACTCATTCCATAGGAATTATCCACCTTAAACCGAAATATCAGCCATAATAGTAGGCGTCAAAGATCTGCTTCGCGATCGGGACCGCTGTTGAGGATCCGGTTCCCCCGTCCTCCGCGATCACCGCGACCACGATATCCGGCTCCTCCACATCCGCGAATCCGCAGAACCAGGAATGCGTCCCCGTCACGCCGTCTCTCGTATACTCGGCGGATCCGGTCTTCCCCGCGCAGGAATAGCCGTTTCCGTAAAGGGCGTAGGCTGTCCCGGAGCTGACAGTGGATTCCATATATGCTGTCAGGACGCCCGCTTCATCAGGCGTCAGGATCTTCTTGTAGACGGAAGGATCGTTCTGCGTAACCATATCGCCGTCATAGGTCTCTATATGATCCACATAATACGGCCGCATCATAACGCCGCCGTTGGCGATCGTCGAGGTAATCAGGGCCATATGAAGAGGCGTCACAAGCGTGTCGCCCTGGCCGATCGCCGTCGTCATCTGTTCACCGACGGAAGAATCCTTATCCAGCGAGAAAATACTCCTGGAATGCGGCATTCCCGTAGGCAGGGAACTGTTAAAAAGAAAATCCTCCGCCGCTTTCCTGAGTATTTTATTATCCAGCTCCAGGCCGATCCCGGCAAAAGCAGTATTGCAGGAATTGGCAAATGCGCTCCTGAGACTCTCCTGTCCGTGCCACTCCCCGTTATAGCAGGTGATGGTTACCTCATTCTGTGTAAGGGAACCCTGGCAGTCCCAGGAGAACTGATCATAGTCGGAAGGATGTTCCCGCAGGTAAGCCAGACTGGTTATCATTTTGAAGGTGGAACCGGGCGGATAGAGTCCCTGGGTCGCACGGTTTAAAAGCGCGCTGGAACTGTCGTCCGAGACCATGGACTCCCACTCCTGGGATATGGTGTTCGGATTAAAATCAGGCTTGCTGACCATGGCGAGAATCTTGCCGGTATCCGGTTCCATGGCCACCACCGCGCCCCGGTAGGAACCAAGCGCGTAATAAGCCGTCTGCTGCAGCCTGGAGTCAAGAGTCACGACGACACTGTCCCCCTGCACCTTCTCCCCGTCGTCATTTTTGCGCAGCTGCGAAAGCAGGGAACTGTGCGAAGTCAGCAGTTCGTAGTTCTCCTCCGCCTCCAGTCCGGATTTGCCGTTGGACGCGTAACCGATGACATGGGCGAAAATATTCTCATACGGGTACGAGCGGGTTTCCCTCCCGTCTCCGTCAATATTGGTCGTAGCCAGAACCACGCCGTCCTCCGTGACGATGCTGCCCCGGATGATATTGGATGAGCTGGAGTCCTTCTTCGTATTGTTCGGATTACTCCGGAGCTCGTCCGCCTTAAAAACGTTGATATAGACAAGATATCCGATCAGCAGCAGAAACATGGCCGCGAAAACGTATGTGAGGATCACGAGCTCGGTATTGTGCCGGCGGTCCGGCGAAAACCGCTGCTGCGGTTCATTGAGCTCGACCTGTCTGATCCGGACCGGGCCTCTGCTGGATGAATCTCTTCTCTGGCGCATTTTCCCTCACCTCATCGCTTCTGAGCATATACAGTCCCTGCACGATCGCGAACATGGCGAGCGTGCTCAGAACCGAACTCCCTCCGTAACTGACCAGCGGAAGCGTAACGCCGGTCATGGGGATCAGCTTTATGCCGCCCCCGATCGTCAGGAAGACCTGGATCGCGTACATGCTTCCAAGTCCGATCGCCGCCAGCCGGTAAAAACGGTTTCTCAGCTGCATGGCGACATTGACAACCATGATGAAAACACTCATGCACACCAGGATCAGGCAGATTCCGAAGATTCCGCCCAGCTCCTCAAGGATGGCGCTGAACATGAAGTCCTCCTGCACATAGGGTATGGCGCCGGGGCTGCCCTGGCCCAGTCCCGTTCCGACCCATCCTCCCGCCACGATCGCGAAAAGCGACTGGCAGATCTGATAGCCGGTTCCGGTATAGTCCTTAAACGGATCCTGCCAGATCTGTACACGGACCCGTACATGTGCGAAGAGGAAATAGGCCGCGACCGCGGCAGCCGCCCCGGCCAGAATTCCCATCAGAACCAGATAGGGGTTTCTGGTGGCCACAAAAAGCATAACCAGATAGGCCAGGAAAAAGATCAGCGCGGATCCAAGGTCGGTAGAGCGGACCAGGATCAGCACATGCACCGCGGCAAGCACCGTCGCAATCACTACTCTCCGGAAACTGTGCTCCTCCGAGAGAAGTCCCGCTACAGCAAAAACAAAGATAATTTTGACAAACTCGGAAGGCTGAAAGCTGAAGCCCGCAACCGTGATAGCCAGCTTCGCGCCGTTGGTGGAACGGGCGGCAACCATCACCAGTCCGAGCAGCCCGATGCCGACAAACACATAAGCCCAGGTCATCCGGGTCAGCACATGAAGCTTCCGGACGATAAAGGGAATCAGCACGGCGATAGCCGTACCCGCGCAGGCAATCTGGAACTGCCGGATCGAGAGATCGTAGGACAGGCGCGTCAGCATGATAAAGCCGACCGTCTCCAGCATGCACATATTATTGATCAGGCTTCTGGATGCTCTGGGATAGAGATTGCGGAACAGTACCAGCGTAAAAAGCAGATAGATCACCTGGGCTCCGTAAAAGATCAGAATGTCAAACTGCATCGTATTCAGGAACATGGACGCAAACGCCAGAAAATGAATGGCAAACATGGACAGATTCTGTCTCAGGAAGACCCGTTCCCTGGCCTCCGGACCCGACCGCCGGAAAACCGTATAGCTCTGGATGGTATAGACCAGCATCAGCGCGATAATCAGATACTGCGCGGCAGTGGTCAGAGTATGAACCAGACCGGTCAGATTGCTCAGACTCAAAGCGCTATTCCACCCCTTTCCTGTAATGTCCCCGCGTAATCTGCTCCGGCAGTCTGCGGTGCCCGATTGCCCCGCTCCCGGAAACAGCCGCTTTCTCTCCCGCCTCCCCCGCGTCCGTCAGAAACGGCCCCAGGATCTCTCCGGCAGCCCTGAGCAGCTGCTCTGTCTGAGGACCCGACTCTGTCGTAAAGCTGAGCCGGAGGGAACGAAGCGGAAGCTTCAGGAGCTCCTGTGAAAGAGAAATCAGTTCCAGCGGAACCGAATTATAAATCGTGTTGTAACAGAAGGCGCATTCATTTCTCACCGGGAAAGCAGCCTTCCTGCGGTCCGTGAGCGTCGTCACGGCGCTCAGGTGCGTGCAGCCGGAGCTGTTCTTCTTCAGGCACTGGGCTGTGATCATCAGCGGAATTCTCCCGTAAATGACGCACTCGCTGCCCTGCGTTCCCCGCTCTTTCCATTCCTTCAGGCTGCATTCATAAGGGAGCGTATCGCGCGTCACGCCTGACAGGCGGAGGAATTCCCTCGCTTCCCTGTTCCAGCTGTAAAGACCGGCGTCCGCAATAACCTGCGGGCAGTTCCATTCTTTCAGCCTCTTAATCTGGTCAAAGCTTCTGAGCACGATTCCATCGTACTCCCGCAGGGTCTGCGGCGGAAAAGCCCGGTCAAAGGTCTTTTCCGTATCGATTCTCCAGATCGGGGGCAGCATCAGAAAGACCGCTTTCCCTGCCTGTCTGCAGAGCTTCCTGACCTCGTTTCCGGAAGGGGTCTGCTCCTCAAAAAACATGGCGCAGTCCAGGTACAGCTCTTTCACCAGCTCAGATGAAAGGCATCCAAGCAGCTGTTCATAAGTGCGCACCTGGCAGCTGACCGCAGGCTGTTCCGCTTTTGAAAGCGCTTCCCCGGACGTACAGAATGTCCTTTCCGCGGCAGTCTGCTTCGTGGAAGCCGCAGCCTGCCCTGCTCCGGAATCCGCATCCCCGCAGGAACAGCCCGGCCTTTTAGCCGGATTTCGCCGGAAAGAAGACAGAATCTTCTCTGTCAGAAGGTCCAGCGTTTCCCGCCGCAGCGTATTAAGGTCCCCCACAGGGCAGAAAACATCTTCCGGCATCTCCAGATCCAGCTTTTTGAATACATAGGGCGTCCCCCCGGTCTTCCGGATCTGCCGTTCAACTGTATCCGCATCCAGCGGCTTTTTCAGGGCGCGCTGAACCAGAGCTCCCTGCGCCTCTGCACAGACAGTCTGTCCGCCGGCAAGGCAGTCCCCTGCGGCACTGCGCGTCCCTGTCCGTATGGGATCCGTTCCGGCTTTATCGGCGTCTGCGTTTTCCCCTGTCCGCACGGTAAGCCGGAGCGGCCTGTCCGGAGAAAGACAGATCCGTCCGGTCACCGGAATCCGCGGTTCTGTATCGAGATAAGATTCCTTCAGATCCTCCAGCAGTTTCCCGGCGCGCGTGCGCATGACTGCTTCACCGTCTTTTGCGTGATTCAGCCCCTTCAGGCGGAAAAACTCTCCTTTCGGGACATCCCGGTCAAGGGTGAATTCCTTCTCTCCGTATTCCAGTCTGTCGGAGCGGAAAAGATCCTCCTCCGCCTTCAGCCGGCCGCCCGCCTGAACGCCTGCCGCTTTCGTACCGCAGTGGTTCGGCTGTTCCACCGCCATCATGAACGGACCATTTCTGGTCCTGTAATATCCTTCAGAGAAGCCGCCCCTGTTGTACAGATCCATCAGGGCGCGCAGATCTTCCGGGTCAACACGGTATCCGCTGCGGCCCTTTTCCCTGTACAGGTCCAGGTAACGGCGGTAAATGGACGTCACTCCCGCGGCATATTCCGCCCGCTTCATCCGCCCTTCGATTTTCAGGGATCTGATCCCGCAGTCGTACAGATCCGGCAGCAGTTCCAGCGTACAGATATCCTTCAGGCTCAGAAGATATTTCTCCTGTCTGTCTTTTCCATTCCTGTCTTTTCCATTTTCCTGAAGCCTGTAGGGAAGCCTGCAGGGCTGGGCGCATCTGCCCCGGTTTCCGCTCCTGCCTCCGATCATGCTGCTCATCAGACATTGTCCGGAATAACAGTAGCACAGGGCTCCGTGCACGAAGGTTTCCAGCTCGATCCCGCAGGAGCGGTGAATCTCACTGATTTCCTGCAGTGACAGTTCCCTGGAGAGCACTGCCCTGGCAGCGCCTATCTCCTCCAGAAGTCCGGCCCCGCCCGGACCCGTGATCGTCATCTGCGTGCTGGCGTGCAGCGGAAGAAGGGGGAATTCCCGTTTCAGGAAACGAAACACCCCCATATCCTGTACCAGTACGGCGTCCACGCCCCGCTCATAAAGGGGCGCCACAAATTCATAGAGCTGCTCTGTCAGCTCGCGTTCCTTTAAAAGGGTATTGACCGTAATATAAAGCTTCACCCCGTGCAGATGGCAGTAATCCAGCGCATCTATGAAACCCTTCTCGTCCGGATTGTCCGCATAGGCGCGGGCGCCGAACCTGGATCCGCCGGCATAGACCGCGTCCGCCCCCGCATTTACGGCCGCCCTGATCGCCTCCGGGCTTCCGCCGGGAGACAGCAGTTCAATATTCTGATTCAAACTCAGCGCCTCTTCTTATTTTTACCCCTGTTCCGGTTTGGCCAGGATTCTTTCTTTTCAGCCGCAGTCTCCTTCACAGCCGCCGCTCCGGATCCGGACAATGTCCCGGCATCTGCCTGCAGGTCCGCTTCGTCCGCATTCCCTGCGCTGTTCCCGGATGCGCTTTCAGAAAAGAATTCCGGCATCTGCGTTCCCGGTTCCCGTGCTTCCGCGCCTTCCGCCAGGGCCTGCGAATAACGTTCGGTCCAGCTGTCATTTGCGGAAACATCCGGAGAAATGTCTTCGGGAAGCTCCTGTGCCTTTCCGGCATTCTCCGTCAGATCCGCCTTTTCTTCCTCCCCCTCGGGGGTCTTTCCGGAAGAGGCCGCGGCAGCGGTCAGATGATGAAGCCTGGTTTCCAGCTCCACGATACGCTTCTGGTAATCCGAAATCTCCTCCCGGTAGGACAGAATCTGCTTTGCGGCGTCCTCCTGCTTCACCTGCAGGGACACCAGCTCATGCTTGATCTGATAAAGCTCCCGGTCTTTGTCGGACATTTCATTTTCCAGGCGGTCCGCCTGCTTCTTCACCTTGAAATAGTCATCGGCGGTATTCAGATCCAGCATCAGGCTTTTCATGGCCGCCGGAAGATGAAGATATCCGTCCAGGCTTTTCAGCTCCGTAATCTTGTTGTTCAGATAGGAAGCCACCTGGTGAAGATATTCCTCACTCTCATACCCGCCGAGTTTGTAGATCTTCCCGTCGATGACTACCTGCGTAACATTTTTCCTTTCCATATCAGCTGCCCCCTGTATTTCGCTCTCGTACTCCCCTGTAAACTCCCGGACATGTCATTGATGATCCCCGTCCGCTTTCATGATCGCTGCGGGTATCCGCAGTTCCGTCTTCCGCTGACCGTATATTTTATAATGACGGCAGGTCTTTCATACGCCGGCGCGTTCCGGGAGCGTCAGCCCCAGATGAAGATAGGCGTGATCCGTCACAGCCCGCCCCTTCGGCGTCCTGACCAGAAAACCGTTCTTGATCAGATAAGGCTCATAGACATCCTCGATGGTTCCGGAATCCTCCCCTATGGCGGCTGCCAGGGTATCCAGGCCGACCGGCCCTCCCTGGAACTTGCCGATCATGGTGCTCAGGATCTCCCGGTCCAGATTGTCCAGTCCCATCGGATCCACATCCAGGAAATCAAGCGCCTCCCTGGCTGCTTCATCGGTGATTCTCCCGTCATGCATAACCTGCGCATAATCGCGGGTTCTCTTGAGAAGGCGGTTCGCCAGCCTCGGCGTCCCGCGCGACCTTTTCGCGATCTCCAGCGCCCCCTGCTCATTGATCTCTACGCCCAGAACATGCGCGGAACGCAGGACAATGGTCTGCAGTTCATCCTCTGTATAGTACTCCAGATGATGGATCACCCCGAAACGGTCCCTGAGCGGCGCCGTCAGAAGGCCCGCCCTCGTAGTCGCCCCGATCAGGGTAAATCGGGGGAGATCCAGCCGGATCGAGCGTGCGGCGGCGCCTTTTCCGATCATGATATCGATCGCGAAATCTTCCATGGCGGGATACAGGACTTCCTCCACCTGCCTGTTCAGCCTGTGGATCTCATCCACAAACAGAACGTCTCCCTCATTCAGGCTGTTGAGCACAGCCGCGATCTCTCCCGGTTTCTCGATCGCCGGACCGCTCGTCACCTTCAGATTGACGCCCATCTCATTGGCAATGATCCCGGCCAGCGTGGTTTTCCCCAGTCCCGGAGGACCGTAGAAAAGGACATGATCCAGACTCTCGCCTCTGTCCTTCGCCGCTTTGATATAGATTTTCAGTGATTTTTTCGCTTTTTCCTGTCCGATATACTGGTCCAGGAGCTGAGGCCTGAGACTGGGTTCCAGCCTCAGATCTTCCTCTGTCTCATCTGTAGTGATAATCCTTTTTGCCATCTCAAATCCTGTATCTTAAATGATTTTCTTCCGATTCTTTCTATCCGCTCAGAACCCTGTTCTGTGCAGGAGCCTTTCCGCCGGCAGGCAGCGCCGTCCTGGCAGAATGATCCGCTCCGGATCCTACAATCCGATAAAACGGAGGGCGTTTTTCAGGATCTCCTGCGTGTCCATTCCCTCCTGTATTTTCACCTTTTTAACCGCCCGAAGAGCCTCCGAATTAGAATAGCCCAGAGCAACCAGGGCCTGAACCGCGTCCGAGACATCGGCGTTTCCCGCGGAACCGGCAGCCGTATCCGCTGACGAAACGGCTTCCTCCGCCGCATGCTCCAGCGCATCCTCCAGTTTCAGCTTGTCCTTCAGCTCCAGGATCATCTTCTGCGCTGTTTTTCTGCCGATTCCCGGAGCGGCAGACAGAGCCTTCACATCATCCGAAAAAACCGCGAAACGGATATCGTTGGCACTCATGGCGCCAAGGATTGCGAGAGCGCCTTTCGGTCCTACGCCCGGCACGCCGATCAGCAGACGGAATACATCCAGGTCATCCTCCGAAAGGAAACCGTACAGCAGCATGGCATCTTCCCGCACGGACAGATAAGTATGAATAAGAACTTCCTCCCCCTGGGAAGGCAGAATGGCCAGATCCCTGCTGCTGATAAACAGCTGATAACCGACTCCCCCGACTTCTATTACCGCCCTGCCCTCCCTGGCAGCAGCGACTCTCCCCCTCAGATATGCGATCATTTTTACCCCTCTCAGAAACTCTGGCAGAAATTGTCAGAGCATGGTCTGTTCCCGGCCTGATTTCCAGCGCCGCACTCATTGCATATTTTCTGCTGAACAGCAGTTCGTCACCACGATACAATTCCGCCGCATCTTTCAGTCCGGTTCCCCGTCCGGAAATAACTTCTCCACGGAGCGGATTCCGCCGCCCTTCTCCCACAATTCCCTGTCAAGAAGCAGCTGGAAACCGCCTCCGCAAGGCACATGCCAGTCGTAATAGGCTTTGCTCCTGTCTCCGAATACTGACAGGATGCTCATAATCGTTCCGCCGTGTACCAGCGCCGCGGCACTGTCCGGCATCCCGGGACTAAGCAGGAAACGGTCCGCGCAGTCCTCAAATGTATCCGCGCAGCGTTTTATGAAATCCTTCGGGTCCTCCCCTCCCGGGAATTTCCCCATTCCGCCCGAAGCGATCCAGTCCTGATACTCCTTCTCCCCGCTCATTTCCTGCCAGGAACGGCCTTCAAAGCGGCCGAAGTCGCATTCCCTGAAGCCTTCGCAGATCTCGAAGCGTCCTTCCCTGATAAGATCAGGATACAGAATCCCGGCGCTCTCCATGCAGCGCTTCATAGGGCTCAGGAACAGATAATCCGCCGGCGGATATCCGCTCTTTTTCAGCAGTTCAGCCCCCTGCCGGCACAGGCTTTCATCTGTCCGGCCCCCGATATAATTGCTTCTCTGATTGCCGGCTGTCATTCCGTGGCGGATCAGGCACAGTGTCTTCCTCATCTTTGATCAAAACCCCTATTCCGCAGCTGACCCGGTATACTTTCCCGCTGAAGGCCGCAAGCTCCGTGCATACGCGGCCTGCACATTCTCTGTAGATCCGCTCCCCTGCGTCCATCGGGACGATTCCGCAGCCGATCTCATCCGTTATGACGACCAGCTCCGGATTCGCTCTGATCAGCTCACCGGCCAGTTCCCGGGCAAAGGCGTCAGGAAAATCAAAATCATACCCCGGACTGTCCTCCCCGGAGCTGCCGCCCTGCCCGGGCAGCTGCCGGTTTTCACCGGAGCCTTCCAGGGTCCTGCGCACAAATTCATGAAAAGCGAAAACGCCCGGAGCCGCTTTCAGTTCATCCATACCGCAGCTTCTTCCGTCGGCAAAATCCTCTTTCCTGAAACCCGTCATACTGAGGGCAAAATCCAGTTTTCCCTGGTAAGCCCCTCCCACAATCATGATCATCCTGCCGCTCCCGGGAGACGCCTGTCTCTGTATCTTTCCATTTCAAAACTTCGCCGTACCTCTTCTGTGCCTTCCGTCACGGAAGAAGCGCAAAACATCAAAATCCGTCTGTTTCTCCTGCCGCTCCCATGAAGATCCCGGATCAGAACACCGCCAGGCAGAATGCCATCGCCAGTTCCGTCAGGCAAAGAAAAGCGCCTGCCAGATCTCCGGTGATTCCCCCATAGATCTTATAAGACCTGCGGCGGTAAATAAAAAAGCAGAGGCCGGCCGCGATGCAGGCAGCAAAACCCGGTCCCGGCGCCGTCAGGATCAGCACCAGCGCCGCCCCGGCAAGGAAGCCGGTCAGTATGCGCGAGGCGCGGTAATTCATGGCGGCATCCGAAAAAGTCTTCAGCAGACCGCTTTCTTTGGCTTTATCGAACTTCAGCAGCGCATAGCCGGAGAGGCTTCTGCTTATCAGAAATACCATCAGAAGCTGGGGCATCCGTTCGTGAGGCAGCTGGCTGAACACGCCAAAGAAAAGCAGCAGGTATGCGCCGCAGCAGATTATGGCAAAGGCCCCGCTGCAGCTGTCTTCCATGATCTCAAGGCGCCTCTCCCGGTCCAGATGCGAAGCCTCCGCGTCAGCCGTATCCAGAAGGCCGTCCAGATGGATGCCCCCCGTCACAAGAATCGGAATCACGACTAGTACCGCCGCCCTCAGAGACGGACTGAAAGCCGCGTGCGCCGCGACTGCGGACCAGATCCACTCCAGGAATCCGATCACCAGTCCGATCAGGGGAAATGCGCAGACCGCGTACTTCATATTTTCATCGTTCCATGCAACCTGCGGTACGGGAATTCTGGAATACATGGAAAATGCAACCAGGCAGGTCTCCCACCATTTTTTCATCCGTATCTGATCCTCTTATTCTGTTTTCCGGGACTTCCTCAGGAAAGGCCCCGCTTCAGGACATAAATAGCCTCATACATCTTAACACAATCCCTCTCATTTCACCACAGAAAGTTCATAGTTCCCATGGCGCTTTCACGGAGTCGTCATCGCAGGATACTCCCGGTCATCCGGTGGCAGCCTGAGATCCCCGCTGCCGGCGGAATATGGATCCGCGCCTTCCATACGCAAAACACAAAAAACGCCCCCGGGATTGATTCCCGGGGACGCAGCCCTTTCAATCTGGCTTTCGTTCACTCTGCTTCGGTTCCTTCCGCTTCGGTTCCTTCCGCTTCGGTTCCTTCCGCCGCATCTATATATGTTTCACCTGTTTCCCCATTTTCAGCTTCTGCGGAAGCCTCAAAGATCTCGAACATACGATCGATCATTTCTTCCCCGAGAACTGTCAGATTTTCAATCCCCGCATCCGGAATCTCGGTGCTTGTTCCACCCTCGATCCGGAAGAAGATTTTATCTCTCATCGTGAACAGATCAATCAGGGTCTTAAGATTCTCAAGGCTGTTTTCAAAGAATGAAAGGGCACCCTTTCCCTCGTCCAGCTGCGTGAGCGCTTCCGGATCAACGCTGAGTTTCAGGATCTCTCCGAGATCGATCCACTGATCATTCACGTAGGCAGCCGCGGCTAATGACTTCGGTATCATGGAGCCTGCATTGAACTCCATTCTTATCAGGACCGGAATCGTCAGGCCGGGACGGCATACCATACGGATGGTGCGTCCGTCATCCCCGGCGGAACCCTGCCCGAAGAAAAGCAGGTCTCCCAGATATTTCCGTACCCATTCCTGAGAATCCGCATAAAGGTCACCTGTTGCCAGGCGCTCTTCCTCTTCCGCAGTCTCCTCCGGAACTTCTTCCGTTTCCGGAAGTTCAGCTGTTTCTGCATCTGTTTCCTCTTCAGAGAAGATAGTGCTCAGGAGTTCCGCAATAAAATTGTCACTGTTTTCTTCTGCTTCTGTCTCTTTCCCGGTCTGCTGGTCACTCATCCTGTAAAAGATCAGATCGTCGGCCAGGATCTCCAGAAGTTCTGGGATCGCCTGAGAGAATTCTCCGGAGCCGCTTATCATTTCACTGAAATTCTTCTTCACTTTATCCGTGTCAATGCTGAAGATGAAGAGTCCCCAGTTGCCGTCGCTGAAAAGTTCGGTATCCGGCAGCGTCATGGTCAGAAGCGCCTGATCCTCTCTGAAGCTTTCCGGCATCTCCTTTGTTCCGATCCGGGTGTAGTTCACCGCCTCCTCAAGGGCTTCCTTGTACTGTTCCATTCCCAGGTTTTCCAGAACCCAGGGAAGCAGTTCGCTCAGCTGACGGTAATCTGTACCCGGCACCATCGTACAGTCAACCGCGAACCAGAAGCAGCGCGCTTCCTCCAGCGTCATTCCGCCGTCCGTGCAGAGGCGGTATGCGATGTTGTTGAGCAGGGAGGAATTGTTATGCACGCCGCCGCGGTCGTTGAGATCCGTAGGCGTCTGTACCTCAGGCACATAATAAACGTCCCAGGTATACTCAGGCTGATGATAATCCCGCGGGCTGCTCATGCTGCGGATGATCTGGACATCCTCTCCGAGAAGCCATTCCGGATCCTCATCCGCATCATACATCCTTTCACAGATATTTCCCTGGATATCGCTGATCGCCTCATTGATCGCGCCATAGTCGTTCATGTAGGCGTTATAGGTCATAACGGAGCCTGTCACACAGTGTGTGAATTCATGTCCGAGCACGTCCAGGCACTGACTGAGTTTATTGGCTGAACTGGAAAGAAACAGCTGCCAGCCGTAATAACGCCCTGCAAAAGCGGCATTATCGATCGGCATATGATCTTCATCACAGTAGTCCTTCAGGATCATGATCGGCGTTCCGAGTCCGTCTCCGCCTTTCCATCCGATCTCATTGTAATAGTCCCAGGCGCGGCAGTAGTTGTAAAGTGCCAGCAGGCAGTTTTCATCCCATCCGCTGTTGTCCGGACTTGCCTCCATGACTACCCTGCCCTGGTTATACAGGAATTCATAGCAGTCCGCCACTACGATCCTGCGCTCGATGTTGCCCAGATAGTACATCCCGGTCCGGCTGTCGCGCATCAGGCTGACGCTGATTTCCTTTTCGGTCCCGTCTGCGAGCATCACAGTCCCGCTGTACTCGGCCGGTTCCATGAATTCAAATACATAGGAAGCGTCATAGCCGGCTTCCGAAGCCTCATCTCCCGGAATGATGGTGGGCAGGCTGTAGAGATACTCTCCTGCGGTCGTCACATAGTGCGCAAGGTAAGGAAGGTCAGAACCGTTCTCATTGCTTCCCTTACTGTTGTTGCTGTATACTGCCCAGACGAAACGGCTCTCCTCTTTCTCTTCTTCCGAATAGGGATCCAGGTATCTGTTCACCGGGAGGATAACCTTCTTGCTCATTCCCTCCAGAATCTCGGGAACCGGTTCTCCGTTCTCCTCAGCATGTTCCAGCACCTTCTGTTCGGCCTGCTGAGCGGTAATTCCTTCCACCGCTTCAACCTCCGGCAGTTCCGTCTCCATGCTGCAGGTCAGCCCCAGCATTTTTCCGTCGGCGTCCGTAATAATCTTGACGGCTCCGCCGGAAACTGTTGTATCCGCATACATCTGGCAGAACACATAGTAATGGTTGCCGGCCGGATCCGTGACAGTGCGCCAGGGTTCGAACTGAATCCTTTCGTCTCCGCCCAGAAGACCGGTCAGGGACGAAAGCACTCTCTCTGCGTCCTCCATATTCTTCACCGGACCCGCGCTGCAGCTTCCTTCCACAAAATAGACTCTGCCGTCACAAGAATGTACGACAGCCCTGTTTCCGTTCAGAAGCTGGATCGTCTCCGTCGTGAACTGTGCGGCAGAAAGATCTTCCTGTTCCGCGGCAGGTTCCTGATCCGCTTCCGTAAAGCTTTCTGCTGCTGCCGTCTTTTTCAGGGCTTCTCCCGCGTACGCCGCGGTGGAGGAAGCCAGCACAGCTGCCGCCAGCAATGCACAGAGTTCCTTCTTCATTTTCATTTTTTGCCCTTTCCTTTCTTTTTTCCTTCTCCCCTTTCTGCCGGATCCGATCCTGCGCCGGGGAGTCAGGAGGATCCTTTACCGTCTCCTCCTCTGATTCTGTATGTTTCTTTTTTTCTGATATTGTAACATTTCTCAGCCATACCGGCTGTTCATCCGGAAACCTTTTCCGCGCCATGATCAGACGCCGGAATCCATTTCCAAGTTTATATACGAATCCCTCTGTGCAAATCCATGCCCGTCCGTGAAATATCTCTGCGCTTTTTCTGTGTCTTTTTGTAATTTTTCTGTCCGCAGGCTCCCTGACCTGAAACCTGGAAATTCTTCAGAACCCGCGGTAAGCAGCGGTTTCTGAAGAATTTCCGGGGAATAACATGAAAAAGCCTTCCGCATCCTGTTTCAGATACGAAAGGCATATATGCGGCCGGCAGCACCATGTCAGGGACGCCGGGTGCTTCAGACCTTTCGAAGCCGTTCCGCCAGCTTCCGCGCCGCCTCCCCCTCTTTCTTCAGAGCCAGGGGAATACCGAAGACAACTTCATATGAAAGATCCGCCTGGGATACAAAATCCCGGCTCAGCAGCCCTGCCGCGCGCAGAAACTGATCCGTCTGCGGATCATAGCGGATCCCGTCCGAAAAGATCTCATTCATAACCAGGATCAGATGACCGGCCTGAGATCTGAGAAAAGCGATCCCTTCCCGGATTTCACGGCAGGTCCGCTCCGTCTTCTCAGACAGAAAGGCGCCGTCACCCGGATCCCCGGGTCCCTGCCAGGCTCCCCCGTCCGGATCCTCCCCGCTGAAAAGCTCATTTGCGATCAGATTTGAGAGATCCTCCACCAGCACCGTTCTGCCCAGAATCTTCTCCCGGGAAATGCCCGTCAGCTGTCTCTGCCTCTCAATTGTACAGAAGCCTTTTCCTCTCCGCATTGTCCTGTGGCGCTGCACACGCATCCGGCCTTCCCGGCCGGCGGGATTCATGGTGGCAAGATATACAGGATTTCCCGGCCTGGGTTCTTCCGCAGTTTTCCCAGCCTCTGCAGACAGAAAAAGAGCAGGCCCACTCTCCTTTCCTGTGATATCGCCATAACTCTTATCTTCAGGCAGGGGAGCCGCATCCCCGTGCGCAAGCAGGAGCGCGCACTTTTCCGCAAAAGCGCTCTTTCCGCTCCCGCTGCCGCCTGTCACTGTTATAAACATGGAATCCCCCTCAGAAGGTTATGATCTCATGTCCGATCAGATTCTGATTTTTCAAAAGATGGGAATTCTTTTCATCGCACTCATAAAGGCGGTAAAGGATCACCCTCATCTTTTCCCCGATCTCAACAGGCCTTCTCTCCAGCGAACGGTGGGTCTTCAGCTGAATTCCCTTTACATCCAGAGTAACTTCCAGATGATCTCCCTGGAAAGTAATATCACTGATAACGCCCTCCTCTGAATAGTTGATAATGTCGCGGAATTTGCGGTTGTCGTCCTTGAAGGCTTCCACGAACTCAGGCCTGATGATGGCTTCTTTGTAAGTCCCGTTCTCAAAGCCCGAGAAACGCTGGTAATCTTTGATCCGCATTGACTGTCCGATAAAGGTAGCCACAAATGGCGTCTGCGGGTTTTTGTAGATCTGCAGGGGCGCTCCGGTCTGCTCCACCCGGCCGGCGTTCGTTACGATAATCTGGTCGGCGACTTCCACCGCCTCATTCTGGTCATGCGTCACAAAAATGCTGGTGATGCCGACCTTATGAATCATCTCCTTCAGCCAGCTCCTCAGCTCCTGACGGATCTTGGCGTCGATCGCGGCGAAAGGCTCATCCAGAAGCAGAAGCCCCGGTTCCGGCGCCAGAGCTCTGGCAAAGGCAACCCTCTGCCGCTGTCCCCCGGACAGCTGGTCCGGATAACGCTTCTCCAGGCCGTCCAGGCCGGTGAGAGAAATCAGTTCCTTCACACGCCTGCGCACCTTGTCCTTCGGCGCCTTCTTCACATTCAGGCCGAAGGCGATATTGTCCTGCACCGTCATATAGCGGAAGAGGGCGTAATTCTGGAACACGAAACCGATTCCGCGGTCTGATGCCGGCACGTCATTGACCCGTTTCCCGTCGATCAGGATATCTCCCGCGTCCGGAGACTCCAGACCCGCGATCATGCGGAGAATCGTTGTTTTTCCGCTTCCGCTGGGGCCCAGGAGCGCCGAAAGCTCGCCCTTTTCGATTCCGAAAGAGACATCATCCGATGCCTTGAAATTGCCGAACGTCTTTGTGATATGGCGCAGTTCCACATACATAGTAATACTCTGAACCTCCGTTTTATCTTCCGAAAGCTGCGCGCCCCGGATTCCTGCAGGGCGGGTCGCAGCTCATCTGTTTCTGTTTTTTACCTGCTTTGCAGCTGACCGCCGGCTCTGACTTCCGGCTGACGGCGCAGACCCTGATATGCCTGCGGTGCGGACGCCGGCTGCAGCCGGTATCATTTTCCGGAACGATGCTCCAGAATATTGCGGATAATCAGCACGATCACCGCCAGGATCACCAGGATCGACGAGACCGCGAACGCGGCCGTGATCGAATCCGCGGAACCGGACAGGTACAGGGCGTCGATCTCAAGCGGCAGCGTGAAGGTCTCCCCTCTGGTCTTTGAAAGGGCATTGACCGCGCCGAACTCACCGAGCGCCCTGGCGGCGCACAGAATGATTCCGTACAGGAGCGCCCATTTCATCTGCGGGAAGGTGATTTTCCGGAAAATGGTAAATCCCTTCGCGCCCATCAGAGCCGCCGCCTCCTCTTCATCGCTGCCCTGCGCGTTCAGGACCGGGATCAGCTCCCTCGATACAAAAGGAAAAGTTACAAAAATCGTTGCGAGCACAACGCCCGGAATTGCGAAAACAATACGGACATCCGTCCCGAAATGGGCGTTGAACTTCTCGATCAGCGGCCAGGCCCAGCCGAGCCTGCCGAAGGTCATGATGAAGGCAAGGCCCGCGATGACCGGCGAGATCGAAAACGGAATATCGATCAGAGTCGTCAGCAGCTGTTTACCCCTGAACTGGAACCTGGTAAGCAGCCAGGATGCCATGATGCCGAAAAATGTATTGACCGCCACGGCGATCACCGTCGCAATCAGCGTCACTTTCAGGGCTGAAAGAACGGTTTCTGTCCTGAGAGACGCCAGATAGAAGGAGAAGCCCTCCGCAAGAGAATTCCGGATAACGGAAATCAGGGGCAGGACCAGCATCAGGATCAGGAACAGGGCCGAGACCGCAATCAGGAATCTCCTGGCTCCCCTGCTCTCACGCTCTTTACGGAAAGAGGAAGTCATGTCGCCTTCGAAAGCTACCGTGGAAGTGCCTCCGCCGGTGCGCTTTGCCTGACGGATCTGGATGATATTCAGAAACAGAAGAATCAGGAAGGACAGAATCAGCAGCACCAGAGCGATTGCGGCTGCGGAATCATAATCCGTATAGTTCAGCTTCTGCATGATGACATAGGAGACAACCTGGGTGTGCTGCCGGACGTTATTTCCGGAAATATAGATGACGCTGCCGTATTCTCCGACGCCCCTTGCGAAAGCGAGACCGAAACCGGTCAGAACCGCCGGCATCAGTTCCGGCACAATCACCTTCCGCATGGTCATCATTCTGGATGCGCCCAGGATTCCGGCAGCCTCCTCAAACTGGGGATCCAGCTTTTCGAGCACCGGCTGTATGGCGCGCACCGAGAACGGAATTCCGATAAAAACCAGAGCCAGCGTTATGCCTGCGTGCGTGTAGGAAACCCGGATTCCGATCTTCGCAAGCGCAGCCCCGATCAGGCCTGTGTCCGAATACATTTTTGAAAGAGTAATGCCGGCTACCGCGGTGGGCAGGGCAAAGGGAAGCTCGATCAGTCCGTCCAGGATCCGCCTTCCGGGAAAATCATAACGGACCAGGACCCAGGCAAGGATCAGGCCCATCACGGAATTGATCAGGGCTGCCAGCGCAGAACTTACGATGCTGGTCCGGAAAGCATACAGTACAGCCTTCTGACTGATTACAGTCCAGAAAGTCTGAGGGGACAGATGAAAGGCGTAACCCAGGATGGAAGCCAGCGGAATCAGGATCAGAATCGACAGCATCGTCACCGTGATTCCCATCGAAAGACCGAATCCCGGAATGACATGTCCCTTGCGGTGACCTGATCCCTTCCCGCTTTCGATCGCCTCACGCTCCTGCTCCGATCCCGCTTGCGGGGAATTCCCGTAAGCGCTGCCGCCGGCCTGAGCGCCATGCTGTGTTGTTTTTGCAGTATCTCCTGCAGTCATAGAACAGACTCCTTTTATTGTGTCTTCTGCAATGGCAGGACCCGCTCATGAGTCTTGCCCGGAAAAGTAATATTACCCGGCTTCAGCCCGGACTGCCCGGACGGACTTCTTTCCTGAGGAAAGTTCCGCCTGAGCTACAGCCCGGGCTGCCTGAAAATCATTTACCTGAGATGCTCCGCCGGATATCAGAAAAAAACAGATTCTTCCGTTTCTTTCATCGTCAGAGCTTTATGATCAGCGATTTCTTAAAATCCATAGATCTCGTCAAAGAGAGCGCCGTCCACAAAATAAGTCATGTAAGCTTCGTTCCAGCCGCCGAAATCATCGATCGTGCACAGATCCATGTCCAGATCAAATTTATCTGCGAATTCCTGCAGGATCGCTTCATTGCTCGGACGGTAACCGTACTCGCCGATCAGCCTCTGGGCTTCCTCGGAGTAAAGGTAAGCCAGATAATCGTGCGCTGCCTCCTGCGTGCCGTTCCTGTCCGCATTCTCATCCACGATCGCGACAGAAGGCTGCGCAAGGATCGATACGGAGGGCGAAACGATCTCATACTTGTCCGGATATTCCTTTACGGTTGCAAGCGCTTCATTTTCCCAGGCAATCAGCACGTCGCCCTGGCCGTTTTCCACAAAAGTAGTGGTCGCGCCGCGCGCTCCGGAATCCATGACCGTAACATTGGCATAGAGAGCTGTCATAAAGTCAATGATCTGCTCCTCGTCCCCGCCGAATTCCTTGTCCGCCCAGTACCAGGCCGCAAGGAAATTCCAGCATGCGCCGCCGCTTGACTTGGGGTCCGGCGTAATAATCTCCACGCCTTCCTGAATCAGATCGTTCCAGTCATGGAGATCTTTCTCATTTCCGCTCCTGACCAGGAAAACGATCGTAGAAGTATAGGGAGAGGAATGACCTTCAAACTCATCGATCCATCCGCTCTCAATCAGGCCGGCATTCTCAACCAGCGTAATATCATGCTCCAGAGCCAGCGTTACCACATCCGCATCCGCTCCCTCGATAACGGATCTGGCCTGGGAGCCTGAACCGCCGTGGGACTGGATCACTTCTGCTTCCAGCCCGGTCTCTTCCAGGTAATGACTTTCAAAAAGTTCATTATATGCCGCATACAGTTCACGGGTCGGGTCATAGGATACGTTTGTGAGTGTCACGTCCGCCGCAAATGCGCTTCCTGTCATCAGAACTGCGCCCGCGATTCCGGCTGCAGCTGCTTTTCTGATCATCTTCTTCATTTTCTGACTCCTTTCCCCTGCCGGTCCGGCCGGCAGTTCTTCTCTCGTTCTTCTTATGTTGCTTCTGAAGTTCAGTCAGTCTTATTTGTCTCTCTTTCAGAATAATTGGATCTTAATCATTTCCAAATGAATTTACAAGGGAAAATGCTGATTTTATGCCTATATTGTGATATGATTCAGAATAGATGAAGGCAAACATATAAGGAATTACTTATGGTTAAAGATTCTGACCTGCGGATTTTCCTTTTTATTCCTGCGGAACAGAAAAAGTACCTGATCAAAGAGTATCCTGCTTTACCAAATCGGTGAAGGACTCGTAACAACAACTCCGTGCAGTCAAAGTCCGAACTCAAGACAGAGTCTGAAGGCTTCGGCTGCTTTCAGATCCCAGAAAGGAAAAGTCCCATGTCACCCAGAATTCTTCAGATATTTGTCATGGTCTACCGCGAAGAGAGCATCAGCAAAGCCGCGCGCAGGCTGAACATGAGCCAGCCGGCTGTAAGCTCGGCCATCCGCACGATAGAAAACCGTTACCATATCCAGCTGTTTGGAAAAAACGGCCGCGGCATCCGCAGAACGCCTGACGCGGACCGGCTCTTTGAGTACGCTTCCCATATCGTCGCCCTCTACAGTCAGATGGATCAGGATCTGGCGGAAGGAAATACAGATATCCCTGTCAGAATCGGCTCCAGCATCAGTATCGGTGCCTGCCTTCTTCCGCAGTGTATCCGGGATTACATGGAGAGCTTCGGCGCTTCCATGCCCTTTCTGGAGATCAACAGTTCCGATATCATCGAAAAAAGGATCCTGGAAAACCGCCTGGACTTCGCCATGATAGAAGGAACTGTCCACTCGGACGCAATCCTGTCGGAGCCCCTGATCGACGACCATCTCTCTCTGATCTGCAGTCCTCTTCATCCACTGGCTGAAAAAAAGATTGTATCTCTGGAAGATCTTGAGGAGCAGACCTTTCTTCTTCGGGAGAAAAACTCAGGCACCCGGGAACTCGCCCAGTCTACTCTCATGATGCATGACTTCCTGCTCCGGCCACGGCTCGAAAGCACCAGTACAGTCGCCATCATCAATGCCGTCCGGGAGAATCTCGGTCTCTCCATCCTCCCCTGCCGTATGCTTACACAGTATTTCGAAGACGGCTCCCTGGTCGAACTCAGTATCCGCGGAATCCGCTTTCTCAGAAAATACTCCATCATTTATCATCAGAACAAATATCTGAGTCCCGATCTTACCAGGACCATCGACTTTTTCCGTGAATCCATACGCAGCCATCAGTAGAAAGAAAAGACCGGAAATACCTGACGAAGGTACTTCCGGTCTTTTCTGTAAGCAGCTGACGGGAATCGAACCCGCCTCCCCAGCTTGGGAAGCTGGTGTTCTACCGATGAACTACAACTGCATCTTTCTTTCGCAGTACTCCCTTAATGAAATCACTGCAAAAGAACTATATCACGCTGCGGTCAAAAAAGCAACTACATTTTTCCGCCGTTCTCCCGCCGGACTGGCAGCAGAATCCCCTCTCTGCCCTGCGGCCTGCCCGTTCTCACGATATGCCCTGCGGCCTTTTCCACTCCGGACGAAGATTTTTCCTGTTCCATCGTGCAATCAGAAACAGAGCAAATGCCGCTCCGCATCCCTCTCCGGCGATCAGCGCCCTGACCAGCCCGTCAGTTCCGGCAAGGCTGTTGAAGAGGTACATAAAAGGAATATAGAATACCAGTTCCCGGAAACAGGCATGCATCAAAGTTCCGGAGCCGTATCCCACAGCCTGCATATAGAAGGAGGAATTATAATTCAGGAACTGAAGGGGCGACGCAAGGCAGCGGACTCTCAGAAATACAACCGCAAGCCCGATCGTGGTCAGCGCCGCTTCGGCGTTTCCGGTCTTCGTACTGAGGAAGATCCGGCAGATCCAGGGCGAACAGGCTTCAAACATCAGCAGAGTAACTCCCGAAACGCATAATCCAAAAATTCTTGCCGTCCGGATGACATCCTGCATTCTCCGGTGATTGCCGGAGCTGTAATTGTAGGCGACAATAGGCAGCATGCCCTGGCAGATCCCGACATTGATCGCGTTCGGAAGCCGCTCCGCCTTCATAACGATTCCGATGGCCGCAAGCTCCAGGTCTCCGTGCCCGGACATCAGCGAGTTGAGGACAATGTTGGCCAGGTCGAACAATCCCGTCAGAAATGCGGAGGGGACGCCGACACTGAACAATTCCCTGACTTCCTCCCGCCGGATTCTGCGCATGTCCTGCAGGCTGCAGCTGAGCGCGGATTCCCGGGAGAGGCGGCGCAGGGTCAGAACCAGATAAATACAGGCAGCCGTATTGGCAATCAAAGTCGCCAGCGCCGCGCCAAGAACCTCCTGACCTTTCGGAAGAATCACAAACATAAACACCGGATCCAGAAGAATATTCAGGATCCCTCCGCCGCTCAGGCCGATGGAAGCCTGTCTGGAATACCCGCTGTTGCGAAGCAGATGAGCGGCAACCGCGGAGAGAATTACCGGCACATTGCCGATGACAACCACGACGATCAGGTACTGTCCGGCAAATGCAAGCGTATTCTCCGACGCCCCGAGCAATATCAGCAGGGGATTCAGAAAGAATCCAACAAGAAGGGAATAGAGGATGGCAATCCCGATCGCGCCGTAAAAGCTGAAAGCACAGACGCTCTTCGCCCGGTCCGCCTTCCCGCTGCCGCTCAGCCTCGCCATCAGGCTGCCGCCTCCGATTCCGAACAGGTTAGAAAGAGCGATGGTCATCATGAAGATGGTAAATGCAAGCGTCACTGCCGCTGTTTTATAAGCATCCCCGGTTCTTCCGATATAGATCGTATCGACCATATTATAAACCAGGTTGATCAGCTGACTGATAATGGTCGGGATGGCCATTGTCATCAGGGCGCTGCCCACCGGCATCGACTCAAATAATTCTTTCCTTCCCGCTTCCTTCTTCATGCCCAACCATCTTTCTGTCATAAGCCTTCCCGGACTCTTCTCTTAGAAGAGATTTTAACATTTCCGGGTTCGTTTTCCGGCCAGGTCCCTCTTTCTCTCTCCTGCGTTTCATTCCTTTCGCCGGCAGGCTGCTCAAAGATTCTCCTTCAGATAATCTCTGGCTTCCAGCAGGGAATCGCAGGCAAAATCGCTCAGCCGGGCAATCTCCTCCCCTGCCCTGTCCAGATCATAGATCAGGATCGAATGGCAGCCGGCCGCGGACGCCGAGCGGATTCCGTTCGGACTGTCCTCAAACACCATGCATTCTTCCGGTTTTGCCCCCATCTTTGCCGCCGCCTTCCGGAAAATCTCCGGATCCGGCTTGCAGACCGTCACCTCATCCCCGCAGAGCGTATCATCAAAATATTCCAGGATTCCGGTCCGGTTCCAGTATTTTGACGCATCCTCCCTGGCAGTTCCGGTCACGATACACAGCTTCCAGCCGAGGCTTTTCAGGTAGTCCAGCAGTTCCCGCAGGCCTTTCTTCTCGGGAAGTCCCTTCTCATCCAGATAGCGGAGAATCCACTCATCCCTGTACTTTCTGACTTCCATATACGGCGCATCCTCACCGAACCAGGAATGGAACATCTCCTCATTCATCTTTTTGTTTCTGCCCCGGAAGGAAAGAATCATCTCGTCTGTCAGCGGAATCCCGGTCTTCTTCGCGGCGTCCCGCCAGCCCAGAAGGGACAGCCGTTCTGTATCGAACATGGTCCCGTCCATGTCAAATAAACCTGTATGCAGCATAATAAACCTCCGGAATCCCTCTCAGGTCTTCCTGTCTTCCTTATTCCTCTGTCCGGATCTCCGCCGTAAGGAGATTCCGCTTTTCTATTCCTTCAATAAATCAGATCCGGAAAAATTTCCTTGGCCCGGAACATCGTGCAGGATTCCGCTCTTCCCTTTCCGGCTGGTATGAAGAACGCATCCGTCACACACAACACCCTGCAGCCTGTCATATCACTCCGGCAGCGAAAGCTTCTTTTTCCAGACGCCGCTCATATAGAGAATCAGAGTGAGTGCGGCGCCGATCAGCCAGGTTATTACCAGACTGTACTGCAGCATGAGGCAGTTGCCCTGGGGCAGCAGTTCAGTCTTTGACAGATTCACCAGCAGGTAGGCCAGCGGTACGCGGATAATAACAGAGTTGAAGAGGGAGATCCACATAGGCGTCATCGTATCTCCCGCGCCGTGCATCGTTCCGGACAGGCACTGGGTCACCTCCATGGCGATATAACCGGGCATCAGGATCATCATCATGGAAAAAGAAAGCTGTACCAGTTCCTCTGTATCCGTAAAGATCGCCATCAGATTCCTTCCGAAAAGGAACATGAGAACCGCAATCACAACTGAAGTGGCGACCCCGATCATGGTACCCTGGAAAGTCCCCTTCTCCACACGGTCCATCCTCTGCGCGCCGACATTCTGTCCGGTAAAGGTCGTAAGCGCCTGTCCGAAGGAAAAAGCCGGCATCATGACAAAACCGTCCACGCGCATCACGATGACATTTGCGGCGATATACTGTTCGCCGAAAGTATTGGTCAGAGACTGCACAACAAGGAGCGACACGGAAAAGATCGCCTGTGTCAGACCAGAAGGAAGGCCGAGCTTCAGCAGACGCACCATGGGATCTTTGCGGAACTTCAGATACCTGCGGTCGAAATCAAACAGATGCTTCATATGCATCAGCTTCCTGAGCGACAGGATCGCCGAAACAAACTGCGCAATGATCGTCGCCAGGGCGACGCCTGCCACGCCCAGCCCGAAATAGCGGACAAAGACATAGTCCAGTACCGTATTGATGGCAGTCGCGATCAGAAGATAGACAAGCGCGGAAATGGAATCGCCGAGTCCGCGCAGAATACCGCCGAGAATATTATAGTAGGACGAACCCAGGGTTCCGAGAAACAGGATAACCAGATACTGCCAGGCCCAGTCGATGATGGCTTCCGGGGTGCCCAGAAGCTGCAGCAGGGGCCTGGTAATGAGGGGCACGACCACCATGATCACAACCGACGATACAAAAGTCATGTTGATACAGGTTCCGATCGCGATGGAAAGACTTTCCCTGTCCCTCGCTCCGAAAGCCTGCGAGACCATGATTCCGGCACCCACGGAAATACCGACGAAGAGCATGAGAAACAGGTTCAGGAGCGGCCCCGCGCTGCCGACTGCGGCCAGTGCGTTGTCTCCCACAAATTTTCCGACGATAATGCTGTCAACTGTATTATAGAGCTGCTGCGCAATATTGCCGATCAGCATGGGAACCATGAAAAGAACGATATTGCCTGCAGGAGATCCGACTGTCATATCAATCGGCTTGAACAAATCACGGAACTTCAAATCTGTCTTCCTCCAATTAACATGATTCCGTCTAAACAGACCGGCAGCCTTATGGAAACAGCTGCCGGTCCGCATATTCTTTATACAGGATATTATAGCTTCCGGGAGACCGGCTTGCAATTGTCACATCACGCATATTTTCACCCGTTCTTTTCCATTCATTTGTCAGATATTGTTACTGATCCGCGGTTATCCCGCAGCAGACTGCTGATCGCCCTCACGGACTGCAGGTCATGGATAATAACCGCTTATTTTCAGCTTGCCTAAGTCCCTGCCCTGCGCTAGGATAAAGAATAACAGACATTTAAATCAAGGTTTTCCGGGAATCATCGGCTTCCGCAATCTATGACCCGGGGGGATCAGCCTCCGGAACTGCCGGTCCCCGGAATCAGAAGCCTTACGAATCGTTACACACCAGAATATGGAGGCGATCCTGTTATGAGTTATGATTTTACATCCTACACCAACCGGTTTGGAAAAGATGCATATGCGGTTGACGCAGTTCTCGGACGCAGCAGCGGCTGGGGTTTCGAACCCAGACGCCCGAAAGAAGGGTTCGACTTCATTCCCATGTGGGTCGCCGACATGAATTTTGCGACGGCGCCTGCTGTCACAGACGCCATAATCAGCCGTGTGCAGCATCCCCTGTTCGGCTATTACTCTGCCAGCGACGCATATTATAATTCGATTATTTCCTGGCATGAACGGCGCCACCATTTTTCCGGCCTGAAAAGGGAAGACATCGGCTATGAAAACGGTGTTCACGGGATGGTGACCAGCGCGATTCAGATCCTGTCCTCTCCCGGCGACAAGATTCTTCTGCATTCCCCGGTCTACGTGGGATACGCTTCCGACATTGAGGGAACCGGCAGAAAATCCGTCTACAGCCCGCTGCTGCCCGATGAAAACGGCGTGTGGCGCATGGATTTTGAGGATATGGAGCGCAAAATAAAAGAGAACCGGATTCATCTGGTTGTCTTCTGCTCTCCCCACAATCCGACCGGACGGGTGTGGGAGCGCTGGGAGCTGGAGAAGGCTTTTGAGATTTTTGAGCGTTATGAATGTTATGTAATCAGCGATGAAATCTGGTGCGACATCATCCTCGGACAGAAGGAGCACATTCCGCTCCTGCTGGTCAATGAATGGGCAAAGAGTCATGTTCTCGCCGCTTACGCCCCGAGCAAAACCTTTAACCTGGCCGGACTGATCGGAAGCTATCACATCATTCCGGATCCCTTCCTGCGCGACCGGCTGCGCCGCTATGAAGACAACATCCATTACAATGAAATGAACGTCCTGTCCATGCATGCACTGATGGGCGCCTACAGCGCCTCCGGGGAAGACTGGGTCGGGGCGCTGACCGGTGTCCTCAGAGGAAATGCGGAGTATGCCGTCAGTTATATCAACGGGCATTTCCCGGGTGTCTGGACCGCCATGCCGGAAGCAACCTATATGCTTTTCCTCGACTGCACCCGGAATCTGGAACAGACGGGACGCAGCATGGACCAGCTGCTTGAAGCAGGCTGGGAGGTCGGCGTCGGCTGGCAGGACGGAAGGGACTTCGAGGGTCCCTGCCATATCCGCCTGAATCTGGCGCTTCCCAGAACAAAGCTGGAAGAGGCTATGGAAAGACTCAGTAAATACGTCTTCTGAAACAGATTCCGCGCTTTTTCAGCAGGCGCTGTGAACATGAATAATCCCCGGATCCGGAGGCTGCCGTCATATATGGCGTCTGCTCTCCTGTCCGGGGATTTTTTATATTTTCCGTATGCTGATTTTCTATCTCTTTTTCAGCTTGCTGCTTTTCCTTTTACTGAATGGAAGCGTGATAATCCTGCAGAGATCTGACGGAACTGCTCCCGCCCTTCTTCTGAACGCGGATTCCGGTCGCGGTCGCTATGGCCGCCGCCATCGTCGTGATGTACGGAATCCTGTTCTTGATCGCGTTTTTACGGATATAGCTGTCGTCAATCGTGCTCTCCTTGCCGACCGGCGTATTCACGATCAGGTCGATCTTGCCGTTGGTGATCGCGTCAAGGATATTCGGCCGTCCTTCATTGATCTTCTTGATCTTCTCTGCCGGAATCCCTGCTTCCAGAATCTTATTGCAGGTGCCCTCCGTCGCCACGATACGGAATCCGTCCTCATGGAAGCTTCTGGCCACTTCCACCAGATCCGGTTTGTTGGCGTTATTGACGCTGATCAGAACCGTACCGGACAGGGGAAGTTCCGTACGGGTAGCCTCCTGCGCTTTAAAGAAAGCTCCTCCCCAGTTTTCCGAAAGTCCCAGCACCTCGCCGGTGGATCTCATCTCCGGTCCGAGAACCGGATCGACTTCCTGGAACATATTGAAGGGGAATACCGCTTCCTTCACGCCGTAGTAAGGAATCTTCCGGTCGTGAAGCTGCGGAACCGGCGACTCTCTTCCGGTCAGCGGCGCGGTCATGATATCGGTGGCGATGCGGACCATATTGATATCGCATACCTTGGATACCAGCGGAACCGTACGGGACGCACGCGGATTTGCTTCAAGCACATAGACGATGCCGTCCTCGATCGCGTACTGCATATTCATAAGTCCGACGACGTTCATCTCCTGCGCGATGCGTTTCGTATAGTCCTTGATCGTCGCGATCTGCTCCTCGGACAGATGTCTGGAAGGAAGAATGCAGGCGGAATCTCCCGAATGCACTCCGGCAAGCTCGATATGTTCCATGACAGCCGGCACAAATACATGCTCTCCGTCACTGATCGCGTCAGCCTCGCACTCGGTAGCGTGATGCAGGAAACGGTCGATCAGAATCGGTCTGTCAGGAGTCACACCGACAGCCTCTCTCATGTAGACGCTCATCTGCTCCTCATCATGCACCACTTCCATCCCGCGGCCGCCGAGGACATAGGAAGGACGGACCATGACCGGATAGCCGATCCGGCCGGCAATCTCCTTTGCCTCCTCCACTGTGACAGCCATACCCGATTCAGGCATCGGAATTCCCAGACGGTCCATCATGCCGCGGAACAGGTCACGGTCCTCTGCCATATCGATGGTCTCCGGGCTTGTGCCAAGGATGTTAACCCCGTACTTTTTCAGGTCGGCTGCAAGATTCAGCGGCGTCTGTCCGCCAAACTGCGCGATGACGCCGACCGGTTTCTCCTTGCGGTAGATCGCCAGCACGTCCTCCAGAGTCAGCGGCTCAAAGTAAAGCTTGTCCGACGTATCATAATCCGTGGAAACCGTCTCCGGGTTGCAGTTGACAATAACCGTTTCGAATCCCAGTTTCTTAAGGGCAAATGCCGCATGTACGCAGCAATAGTCAAATTCGATTCCCTGACCGATCCGGTTGGGGCCGCCGCCCAGGATCATCACCTTTTTGCGGTCAGTATTCACCGGATCGCGGTCTTCCGGAAGATTGTAGCTGCTGTAATAGTAAGCGCTGTCCTTCGTTCCGGACACATGTACGCCTTCCCAGCGTTCCTCACAGCCCTCCGCCTCGCGGGCATTGCGGACGTCCTCTTCCTGTACTCCGCAGATCATGCTCAGATAGCGGTCTGAGAAGCCATCTTTCTTTGCCCGGACCAGCAGCGCCGCGGACGGCAGATGTCCGGGCGTGCAGGCAGGATCCGCCAAAGCGGAAGCTTCCTTCGTTTCATCCGAAGCGCACAGCCAGATCCTGGCGACATCCTCCGCTGACATATCATGGGATTCGGCGATCAGAGCAGTCTCCTCCTCCACAAGTTCCTTCATCTGCTCAATAAAATAATGCTTGATTCTTGTCTTCTCGTAAAGCTCCTCAATCCCCGCGCCTTTCCGCAGTGCCTCGTACATGATGAACTGGCGCTCGCTGGTCGGCCAGCGC
This sequence comes from uncultured Lachnospiraceae bacterium, assembly GCA_902779575.1. Classification (GTDB taxonomy): domain Bacteria; phylum Bacillota; class Clostridia; order Lachnospirales; family Lachnospiraceae; genus Porcincola. Next base: position 29,756 of record CACZBW010000016.1, on the reverse strand, counting down.
AGCATATGCATCAGTTCTTTCAGGCTCTTTTCATGCAGATCCTTCGCAAAGCCCAGACCGTATCTGCCCTTTTCAAGGGAGCGGATTGCCTTCTGGAAGGCTTCTTTATAAGTCTTGCCGATGCTCATCACCTCGCCGACGGCGCGCATCTGTGTGCCAAGATGGTCATCGGCGCCCTTGAACTTCTCAAACGCCCAGCGGGCGAACTTGATGACAACATAGTCGCCGTCCGGTACATATTTATCCAGAGTACCGTATTTACCGCACTCGATATCCTCCAGGTTCAGTCCGCAGGCAAGCATGGCCGAGACCAGAGCGATCGGGAAACCGGTCGCCTTGGAAGCCAGCGCGGAGGACCTGGAAGTACGCGGATTAATCTCGATAACGATAATTCTGCCGCTCTTCGGGTCATGTGCAAACTGGCAGTTGCATCCGCCGATGACCTGGACCTTATCTACAATCTTGTAAGCCTGCTCCTGAAGCCGCTTCTGCACTTCCTCTGAGATCGTCAGCATCGGGGCTGAGCAGAAAGAATCTCCCGTATGAACGCCCATCGGATCAATATTCTCGATGAAGCAGACAGTAATCATTTTTCCCTTGGAATCCCGGACAATCTCCAGCTCCAGTTCTTCCCAGCCTATGACAGACTCTTCCACCAGAACCTGATGGACCAGGGAAGCCTGCAGGCCTCTGGCACAGACCGTGCGCAGCTCATCCACATTGTAGACAAGGCCGCCGCCCGCTCCGCCCATCGTATAAGCCGGACGCAGAACGACCGGATAACCCAGTTCTTCTGCGATCCTGACCGCTTCGTCCACGGAATAGGCTACCTGGCTCCTTGCCATCTCAATGCCAAGCTCATCCATCGTATTCTTGAATTCGATGCGGTCCTCGCCGCGCTCAATCGCGTCTACCTGAACGCCGATGACTTTTACGCCATACTTATCCAGAACGCCTGCCTTGGCAAGCTCAGAGCAGAGATTCAGACCGGACTGGCCTCCAAGGTTCGGAAGAAGGGCATCCGGTCTCTCCTTTTCAATGATCTGGGAGAGCCGCTCCACATTCAGCGGTTCGATATAAGTAACATCGGCAGTTTCCGGATCTGTCATGATGGTCGCCGGATTCGAGTTTACCAGAATGATCTTGTAACCCAGCTTTCTCAGGGCCTTGCATGCCTGAGTTCCCGAGTAATCAAACTCGCAGGCCTGGCCGATGATAATCGGGCCGGAACCGATGATCAGAATCCGGTTAATATCGTCTCGCTTCATAGATGTCCTCCAATCTAAAACTGGTTCAGATTCATGTATATCCAGTCAAATTTGCTTTCCCCCTAATGTAGCACGAACAATTCTTTTCCGGAAACCAAAATTCAGCCTGCCTCAGTCCTGTTTTTTAGTCATATTTTCCATAAGTGCGTCCGGCCTGCTGCCGGGGCGGGAAGCATACCTGTGCCCGATGAAGAGCCTGTTCCGGGGAAACACTGATTCTGTCAGCATTTTTCTGATTTAATATTCATTTAATCTTTCTCCTGTATACTATGAAGAAGCAGAATCGTCCGGAAAAATGGAGCCAGGATCGGCTTAAATATCTTTTCTGTAAAAGAACCCCTGTTTCCGCTTTCCAGATATCTGCTGTTCTGGCTGTTTAATCAGTTATTTCCTCTTCCGATGGTTGCGTATTTATGCATAAGGAAGCAGTCATCCTATGAAGAGGGCTCCCTCACCCTCTGTACAGGCGATTAAAAGCATTCATGTCATTACGGGTATTATCATAAGGGTGGATCCCTCCTTAATATCCCGGTTCTCAGAATACCGGATGCCACCTGACTCTCAGCTTGGTTTACGGAAAGATAATCATCCCGGAGATAATGACATGAATGCCGGATCGCCTTTCCGCAGACATGTTCCCTCCAGAACACGATTCGGAAAATCTATACTGATAAACAGCAGTACAGGCAGACTGTAACCCAGTCTGCCCTTTTAAATGGCTCCCAGGCAGACCTGAGAGTCTTTTTTATCCGCCGCCAGGCTCCGCGGGCGCCAGATGAAATCCGGCAGCCGAAGCTGCTGCCGTCCGGGCGCAATTCAGCCGGAGCGGAGCCGATGTATGCCGCAAAAAAACAGGCTGCCCCGGAACCGGGAAGCCTGTACCGTCATTTCATATATAAAAGCGAATCGGGGCAGCGAGATTTGAACTCGCGACCTCTCGGCCCCCAGCCGAGCGCGCTACCAAGCTACGCCATACCCCGAAACACTTTGCTATTATAACACACTTTTTCAGGATTTCAACAACAGATTTGCACCGGATCAAATTTTTACAGGCCTTCAAGCGTCAGCCATTCTGCCGCAAGCCTTGTCCAGCCCGCCACATGCGCGTCCTCAAACTGTTTTTCCGCTGGATTTTCCACTTCTGAGGTCGCAAGCGAAAGTCCATGGGCTCCTTTGGGATATATATGAAGTTCTGCGCTTACGCCGGCATTCCTGAGCGCCTGGAAGAAAAGGACGGAATTTTCAACCGGAACAGTCCCGTCCGTCTCTGTATGCCAGAGAAAAGCCGGACAAGTCTGCGGATCCACATAATTCTCAAGTGAAAACCAGGCGCGGGCTCTTTCCCACTCTTCTCTGTCCCCTGCTGTTTCCCCACGCGGCCCTGTCAGCCGGTCCAGGCTTCTGTTATGCGCAAACTTTCCACTGGTAATAACCGGGTAGGCAAGAATCATGCGGTCAGGCCGAAACCTTTCACGGCTGCGGACTGTCCCTTCCGGCAGTTCCGCGGATCCCTCCTGCTCCCGCTGATACCGGACCAGTTCCTCCAGCCAGTCTCTTCCGTTCCAATCCGGGTCATTCCAGTGCACAGCCAGACTGCATGCACAGTGGGCTCCCGCGGAAAAACCGGCAGGAAAAACCGGCTCCTTTGGAAAAAGCTTCCTCAGTTCCGCCACAGCCCAGGCCGCCTGCTGAACCGGTCTGAGCAGAAGCGGATCTGTATCCACGTCATAGTAAAGCACTGCCGTCCGATACCCCAGCCGGGCAAATTCCCTTGCGACCGGCAGGTCTTCCCTTCCCGAAAGCCAGCTGTAGCCGCCGCCCGGAAAAATCAGCACCGTACCCTTCTTTCGCACTCCCTCCGGTTCAAAGTCCGGCAAAGACAGCACTGCATCAAAGATACCTGAAATCTTCATAAATCCCCTCGCCTTTCACAATATTTCGATTCACCCGCAAAAAGACTGATCCAACAGAATCTCCGTTAAAAACCGGGGCTGGTCAGCGCTCCGTTTCGTATATTTTACCGCTCCGCGGCTTTCAGTGATTCCGAATAATGATAATTTCTGTAAGCACCGGGAGTCATGCCGGTTTCCGCTTTAAAGATACGGATAAAATAACTCTGGGAACTGAACGCCAGCGTTTCCGCAATCTCGGAAGCTGACAGATCCGTATCTCTCAGAAGACTTTTCGCGCTCTCTATTCTCCTTTTCCGGACGAATTCCGAAAACGGCAGTCCCGTTTCCTTCTTAAAAAGCTCAGATAGGTAACTCCGGTTCAGCTTAAGCTCCTGCGCCGCATCCGTCAGACGCAGTTCCTGATGAAGGTTCCGGTCGATATAGGCAATGCAGTTGTGCACATGCAGGGAATACTGCGGACTCGTCTGCAGATGCCTCATCTGATTCGTAAAGTAGGAAAACATTTCCCAGAAAAGAGAAAATACAGAATTCCTGTCCAGGCACTGATCCATTCTCCGTATGTAAAGATCGCTCAGTATGTAAGCCTGCTCGGAATCCATCCCGCCCTCAATGGCAAAACGGGTGGTAAGCGTAATACCTGCCAGAAAAGTATATTTCGCGTCGCGGACAGGATCTGCGGAAAGTTTTCCCATCAGCGGACTCAGCAGCAGCTTCTGGCTCGCCTCCAGCGCACCGGCGTCTCCTTTCTGCATCATCCGGTAGGGCTTCATTTCCTCTTCATAGGAATGATGCCTTGTTCCATTCTCCCGATTCTCATAGATCTCCCATGAAACCTGTGCCGCAATGCTTCCTCCGTGCGCTTTCAGATATTCCGCCCGGGCTTCCCTGCGCCGGCTGTCAGCATCCGGATTCTCTCTCATATTTCCTCCTGATATTTCCTTCTAATAAGCATTTTTCACAATGATTATGCAACAATTTTATTATAAAGCCGACCTGATTGCAATTATTTTATAATATCTTCTGATATATTCCTGACCTTGTAAGGAATACATCGCAACCAGCCCCCCAGCCGGAAAAGATGTAGAGTTACAATTGCAGCAGGTAAGGAGGTATTAATTATGATGGATTGGCATGATACAAGATATATGGATCTGAGTACCTATATGGCGGAGGATGTTCTCGCACCGGAGCTCAGAAGTCCGTATGGCGATACGGCATTTTCCATTACTGGCTGGTTCAGAAATCTGTTTGGCAGAAAAAACTGACATAAAGGGCATGAACGCCCGCATCCTGAAGAGTATCGTTCAAAAACATTTGATTTCATAAAAGGCACAGCCTGGAAGCTGTATATATAGAGAAGCGGCAGTCCCTGAAAAGCGGACGCCGCTTCTTTTTTGATCTTACAGCAATCCGGGGTTTTCCACAAGGTCCGGAGATGAATTATACGCACGGCACATGTTATTTCCAGAAATTGCGCATCATGCGCATATAACAGTACGCAATACACGTACAGAATATCCGCCTCTCCCCCTGTTTTTGTACGCAATCCACACATTCGGCAGCCCAAAATATACGCATTTTGCGCATCATATGTATTGTACGTGTAATGCGATTGCCTCCTGTCCAATCACAATCGCTGTCTGACAGTTCAAACTCCTGGCAGAAATCTTCCGCGTTTTTCTCTGCTTCCTGTTTTTTGCATGTCAGTCAGCGGATTTCAGCTTGACACTGATGCTTCTTTGCTTTTACGATATTGACCGGACCCGTAAATATCATTTCGTCCGGTTGGATTGCGCCCGTACGCACGACAGCTTTCTCTGCCGGACCGCCGTACTCTGAAAGTGCTCTGTACAGGCTCCGGTACTGCCGGGCACTTCTGTGGGAGATAACATGACTGGTTTAGGAACAATACTGAATATCGGAGCCATTGTCGCCGGTGGCTTCGCCGGAATCATATTCAGGAATTTCCTGAAAGAGCATTATCAGGAAACCATAACAAAAGCCACAGGCGTCAGCGTCATCTTTCTGGGCACAGCCGGCGCTCTTTCAAAAATTCTGTATGTCGATCCGCGGACCGGTACGGTCGGGACACAGAAGCTGATGATGATGATTCTCTCCCTTGCCCTCGGGGCAGTCCTTGGGGAAATCATAGATATTGACCGGAAGATCGAACAGTTTGGAGAATGGCTGAAGATCCGGAGCGGAAACAGCGGAGACAGTCAGTTCGTAAATGCATTTGTGACTTCTTCCCTGACCGTCTGTATCGGTGCCATGGCAATTATCGGCTCGATTCAGGACGGAATATCCGGGGACTACTCCACCCTTGCGGCGAAATCAGTCCTCGATTTTATCATCATCCTGATCATGGCCTCATCCCTTGGAAAGGGCTGTATCTTCTCCGCAATACCGGTAGGTGTTCTGCAGGGAAGCGTCACTCTTCTGGCCCGGCTCATCCAGCCGCTGATGACCCGGGCGGCTCTGGATAACATCTCCCTGACCGGGAACATCCTGATCTTCTGCGTCGGTGTTAATCTGGTCTGGAAGGGCACTGTAAAAGTGGCCAATCTGCTGCCTGCCCTGATCTTTGCTGTTCTTTTTGCCTTCCTGCCTGTTCCTGTCTGAAGACGGTTCAATGAATGACTAAAAGCCTTTCCCTGTCCGCAATCTGATTCCGGCAGTTGAAAGGCTTTTCTTTTTAATGATATAATAAAGCATGAAAATGCGTTATTGACTGATAATTGTCGATGTGAAAGGAGTCCGCGGGATGAGAAACATTCCTGAACTGATTGTCATGCTGACTTACGCGGATCTTACTGTAAAGAACGCCGCTGAGATCTTTGAGCAGTGCAAAAATACAAAGGCAAAGTACTGGGGATTCAAAGAGATCCCGCTTCCTCTCGATGAGATGAAGGAACTCTTTTCCTATATGAGACAATGCGGCAAGCTTACCGGTCTCGAAGTAGTGGAATATACGGAAGAAAAATGCCTTGCCGGCGCCCGCATGGCAGCTGCCTGCGGATGCGAATTCCTGATGGGCACGGCTTTCTTTGATTCCGTCAGCCGGCTGTGCCGGGAAGAAGGGATCAAATATCTCCCATTTGTCGGCCGCGTCTCCGGAAGGCCGTCTGTCCTGGAGGGTACGGTCGAAGATATGATCGGGCAGGCCGGCGCTTATCTGGAAAAGGGAGCTTATGGAATTGACCTGCTTGGTTACCGTCACGCAGAGGATCCCGCAGCCCTGAACCGGACCTTTGTCTCCTCCGTCAATGCACCTGTCTGCCTTGCAGGCAGCATAAACAGCTACAGGAGGCTCGATGAAGTAAAAGAAGCCGCTCCCTGGTCTTTCACCATCGGAAGCGCCTTCTTTGACAATCGTTTTGGCGGCAGTTTCGCCGACCAGATCGATAAAGTATGCGATTATATGCTTCAGCCCCTGTCCGGGCAGAAAGCTGAGAAATAATATTAGCTCCGAAAACAGTACCGGCGGTGTTCATCGGTCCCGTCACGGGACTGCGCAGCATTCCGCCAGTGCTTAACGGATCAGTTCCTCCGGAATCAGGGTGGGATCAAACATCACTTTTGAGTGATTATTCAGCAGGAGCGTGCGTTCTTCCAGCTTCCCGCTCTCCCGTTCCAGAGTCTCTTTGTAGATTCTGGAAATGCGGTAGAAATTGTCCCCTTCCCTGTGGAAATGATGGTCTTCCTCTGCGAGTCTGTACTCCCAGGGATATGCTCTCTCGCTTCTCAGCTCTCCTTTGAGCAACCCGTCTTCACACCATAAAAGCAGCTGCACATTCTGATCCGTATCATTGCGGAAACGGTAATCAATGTAATTATAGCTGACAGCTGTTCCGGCGCTGAACGGAACCCTTTTCCAGCCCGGATCCGGTGCCAGTGCGTCCGAATGACTGTGAAACTCTGTCACCATCATGGGGCTGCGGACAATCAGCAGGTGAATAGAATTGCCCAGATTGCACAGACCGCCTCCGAGTCCCGGTCGAAGCTGATTGCCGACAATGACGCGGCCGTCCCTGTAGCCTTTCCTTCTTGTAGTCTTTCCGACGGTATGCCAGAAGGAAAAGACTTCGCCCGGCCGGATTATAATTCCGTTTATCCTCCTGCATGCAAGATCGATATTAATCGCTTTGTTCTCCTGCAGGACAGGATCAATCCCCGGACCGGTCTTAATCAGGCCGGAGCTGACCGAAGAAACCAGGTTCGGCAGCTTCTTTTTCTGAATCGTCCGGGCAAAGCGCTCCCTGTTCAGCAAATCCTGCATATGCCGCCTGGCGATCTCTTTCTGAGTTGAGATTTTATAAAAAAGAGGATTCCTGTCACAGAACAGAACCTTTTCCTTTTTCTTCTTTTCTCCGCTTCCTTTCCCCTTCACCGCCTTCATCTTCCTGCTCCTGATGCTGTCGGGCGTTCCATAAAATCTGCTGTGCCTCCAGGCTGACAGAATCGCCATCTCCAGATATCGTTTTTTGCCGATCCGTTTCTCATTTTCTCCTTTGATAAAATGTACCAGGATACTGTCTATCCCGCTCCGGTTCGCTCCCCGGATATCGGTAAAGACCTGGTCGCCGATGCAGAGCGCCTCTTCCCTTTTAATTCCCAGCATCCTTACAGCCCTCAGATATGCCTCCGGATCCGGTTTGTCCGCGTCGCAGATATACAGGGTATCGATATTCCTGATAAAGCGCCGAACCCGCTCCTCATCATTGTTGGACAGGAGGATCGTTTTCAGGCCGGCCTCATGAATCGACTGAAAGAGCCTGTCAATCTCAGGCGTGGAGTCGTCGCCGTGGTGTACCAGCGTATTATCGATGTCAAACAGGATTCCCCTGTAACCATGCCGGTAAAGCGTCGGGTAATCGATCTGAAAAACACTGGCCGCATATGCGGACGGATAAAACTCTCTGATCATCGGCTGTCCTTTCAGGGTGTCACATGCATTCATGATCCTGCAGAGAAAGAGATACTTCTCCGATATTAACCTGCCGCCACCGGACCGGTGAAACTGTCTGCGGGCGCTTCCGATGCTGCTTCCGGCTCATGCTCCGCTGCTGCTTCCGCTTCAACATCCGCTGCTGCTTCCTGCTGAGCAGCCTCTCCGTCTTCCTGCTCCGCCTCATCGTCCGCCTGCTTCTGAAGCTTCTCATCTCTCCACTGCCTGTACGCCTCAAGCTCCGGCTCGCAGAATTTCAGGGCAAATCCGAGAACGGAAACGTCATCCACATAACCGACAACCGGAATATAATCCGGAACCAGATCCTTTCTCTTTACGATATAAATGAAAGAACTTACGAGCGTCACGATCACCCTGACCGGAACCTCCGTGTATTCCTTCCCGATAAAGCTCTTTACCAGCGAGACCGTAAGCGGAATGTTTGCCAGGACAGGGCCGGCTACCGGAATCTCTTTTAATCTCTCTTCGAGCGCGATCAGGAGCGCGTCCACTTTTGAGCTGTCCTGAAGCAGTTCCTGCGCCTCATTCATCCCGTTGGTAACAATATCTTTTGCCTGATTCAGATCAAATTCCATGCTGTTCTCCTTTCCATGCAGATCTGTTTCCGTCAGCATTCACAGTATCCGGTCCCCGGGACCATACATGCTGTGAACAGTAATCTTTTCCTCAAATCGTATCCAGCCAGCACTGCTCTTCCTTAAGTTCCTTCAGGAAAATGCGGGACTGATCAGCCTGGCTTTTTGCCTGATGATACTTGAAAAGCATCCGTCCGTCTGCCGTCTGTCCGAGAATTTCAATCTTTCCGGTCGGATGGGACATACAGTAATGGAAGCTCTTTGCCTGCCCGTTCATCCCTTCCTTAGCCTTTTCCACGATCCGTGATCCTCTCATCAGCGGAACCTGGAACTCGTCCAGGGCGCCCCTCGCAGGTCTGCACTGGAAAATATAATAGGGAATCACGCCGAAAGAAACAAGACTATTTAAAAGGCGGGCAAGCGTATCCGGATTGTCATTGACTCCCTTCAGAAGCACTGTCTGGTTCCGGACTACGCAGCCGCAGTCTTTCAGAGCCGCGACCGCTCTTTTTGCCTCCTCCGTAATCTCATTGGGGTGATTAAAATGGGTAACAATCACAATCTGTTTTTTCAGAGAGTATTTTCCCAGAATCGAAAGCAGCTCCTGATCATCATAGATTCTCGCAGGAAGCACGACAGGCGTTCTGGTCCCGATCCGGATGAAATCAAGGGCGGGAATCTCTGAAAAAGCCTGCAGATATTCCTCTAAATGGCGGTTAATATTAATCAATGCATCCCCGCCGGATAGAAGCACATTATTAATCTCCGGATGCTCTCTTACATAATGTACCATATCCGGGATATGGGAGGCAATCTCGTCCTGCGTTGAACCTACCATCCGTTTCCGGAAGCAGAAGCGGCAGTACATCGAGCACTGGTTCGTCGTCAGAATCAGCGCTGTCTGTCTGTATTTGTGCTGCATGCCGCGGGCAACAGTGTTTGAGCTCTCCCCGCTGGTATCCTCGTGCCCCGTTTCGGAAAGCTCCTGCAGTCCCGGGATACAGATCTTCCGGATCGGATCATCCGGATCCGAAAGATCAATCAGGTTCAGATAATAAGGCGGTATACAGATCGGATACTTTTCAGAAACAGTCCTGATCCATCCTGCGTCAGAATCATTAAGCCCTATGGTCAATGCCAGCTTGTCCGCGTCTCTGATGCATTCGGAAAGAAGTTTATTTAATACAGACATATAAATGCTCCTTTCTGAGTAACTTTGCTTTTGTTTCATACGTCAAATCTGATTAAATTATATCATGAAAAAGTGAAGAATTTGTGAATCATTTCTTTACTTCTCTTATAGATTCCGGCGTATTCATGCAAAAAGCACAAAATTCACTCAGAGGTGCAAGGCGTATTTATACATTTGTTATCTTTCCTTATCTTCCGGCTTACAGGTTTTTCTTCTGCGGTATGCCGCCCTTTCCGGAACATACTGCTGTACCGGAGCCTTTCCTCATTCCGTTCTGCATCCGCTTCCCGGATTTTCGTCCGCATCTTCCGCCACCATTGCCCTGGCGAGGGAAGAATTCTTATAGCGTCTGTCTCCGGTCACTTCCCGGATCATATGGATCCCTTCAGGCAGGATTACCGCTTCTTCCGCGTTCCTGAGTTCAATCTCCAGCACAGCCTGCTTCTTCCACTCCGGATACAGATCGATTTCATAATAGCGGTTGTTCTCCGCCAGACAGTATCTGGTCTTCCGGACCGGTCTTGCCTCCGGATCGGCGTCCGCAAGCTGTTTGATATAAGCGCTCTCGCTGAGGCGCTCCTCCAGCACCACTCTGCGGGTCGGCGAGATCGGCCGCTTCTCAGAGCGGTAGTATATATAATGACCGTCGATCCCCCGTTTGCGCAGCCGGATCTGTATATCCGGACTGCTCTTGAGATAAGTCTGTTCGATCTCCACCTTTGTACAGTTCGGCAGAGACTCCAGCCAATCGATATCCGGATAGGCGATCAGGAACTTGCGCTCGATCTCCATAGGATCCGGTTCACCCAGAAAGGATACGATCTCGGCAATCAGTTTTTCCAGTTTTGTCCTGAAATCGGTTCCGTTGTCAATAATCTTCAGATGCGGATGCCCCGTCCAGGCCGCGATCAGCTTGTCATCCATGGCGGCTGCCTCCTCCACGGTCTCATAGCGCGCCGCATTATTGGCAGTCGTATAGGCCTCCTCAGCTCCTTTCGCAGCCGTTACCAGATGAAAGACCGCGTCGTAGCTGTCCCGCAGGGTCAGCTCGTCAATCCCGACACTGCCCAGGACCTGCTCCCACTCCTCCCGGGTCATATATGCCCGGTTGTCGAGTCCTCCCCGGTCGCAGACGATCAGAATCTTCTCATCCTTCATGGTGCGGGCAGCCTGCTCAAATATGGCTTCTTTCTCCATCTGAAGGCGGACCTGGCATTTCTGGTAATCCAGATTCGTGCCGCAGGTCCACGGCGCCACGCCTCCTGAGATCAGTTCCGTAGCTGTCTCCGGAATGAAAAGAACCCGGTAGCCCCGCCTGGTAAACTCATTCTGGATCCAGCTCATCGCAGTTGTCTTACCCGCACAGGGTCCTCCGGTAATCACTATTTTTCGCATTATCATCTGTCCGCCTCCCTGTTTTCTTTATACTGTCCGCCGCGCAGGCCAGGCGGTCTAATCCGTAATCCCGCTTTTGGCAGCTTTATCATTTGTTTTATAAAAAAATTATACCATACCCGATGCACCGGCAGTCAGCCGAAAGAGCCTTTCATTCAGCTTTTTCCGCTTTTTCTTTTCCTTATACTTTTCAGGCCCTTTCTGTGTATCATTTGGACTTTCTGTATATCATTTGGAAATTCTTGTGGTATAATATCCTGGATGAAAATTATTTCATCCTGACCGGTTTATCGGAATAAAATCTTTATCATTCAGGGAGGATGCGGAAATCATGAACAGAAAATTTATGGCAGTTATGATGAGCGCGGTGCTGATGACAGGAACGGCGGGCACGACCATGCCGGTATTCGCCGCTGAGTCGGAAGCGGAACAGGAAGATTCCGGATTTCTCGGCAGCCTGCTGGGAGGCGGCGGACTTTCCAGTCTGTTTTCGGAAGACGGCGAGCTTGGGAAACTGCTTTCGGACAGTGAGCTGGGCGGACTTTTCTCAGAAGGCGGCGAGCTCTCCGGCCTTGTAGCGGAAGATGGTCCTCTGGCGGGTATTTTCGCGGAAGACGGTCCTGTCGCGAATATCTTTGCTGAAGACGGTCCTCTGGCAAATGCACTTTCCGAAGATGGTCCTGTCGCACAGCTTTTCGCGGAAGACGGCGCCCTTGCCGGGCTTTTCGGCGACGCTTCCTCAGCCGGCGATCTTCTGAACCAGCTGGCAGATGAAGGCAGTGAACTCCGCAGCAGCTTCGACGGGCTTGTCTCTGCCTTTACAGATGAGAACGGTAATTTCGATGAGGGAAAAGCAGACGCCCTTCTTAATTCTCTGGGAATTCTGGACGAAAACAACAATCTGAATTTAGAGGAAGTCGGCAGCCTGATTGAAGGACTCGCCGGTACTGCGCTCACAGATGAAACCGAAGCCGAGATTCCATCAGACGATGAGGAAGAATCCGTACTGATCAGGTACTATGACGCAATCACGGCCGCCGCTGAGAGCTATGTGCTGGAAGCAAACGCGGACAGCTTTGATGCAGCTGATCTCAATTTCTTTGTTCCCATGATTACAAACGCAATTGAAGCGGAAGACGGAACCATCAAGGTTGTCGGTGATTTCTGGCAGCTGAATTACAATGTTGACAATGATACCCTGGTGGAAGCCAGCGGCGGATCCATGCCTGCCCTTCTGACCATAGAAAAGGCGGAGGATGGTTCCCTTACCGTCACCGAAGGCAGGGTCGCTCAGGACGGAGAAGGCAACTGGGCTGACATCGAGAGCTTCTGCGAAGAGATCGGCACAACAACCGATGAATATCTGGCGGCAACCAACGAAAACAACCGTGAGCTCTCCCTTGACAGCATGATTCTTGAATATATCGGAGATCATCCGGAGATTACCCGGATTGAGAAGAACGGCAGCATTCTTTCGGCCGATGATCTTCAGGCTGAGATGGAAGAAAGATTTGAAACCATGCTGATGGCGATCTTCGCTGTTTTTTCAGATGAAGAACCCGTTGAATCCATGACGGAAGAATCCATGACAGAAGCAGATCTGTAAGCATCCGTCAGATGCGGCGGCCTCTGTTAAAATGTGATAATCTTTCAGCTGAAGCCGCCGTTTCTTCAAGAGCAATCGAAGAAAACCTGATCAGGTAAAGAAAGCCGCGCATACAAATGCAGACAGTGAAAGCCTGAATATGTGAAAAAGCCTTCCGGAGGCACAGACGTGTCGCCGGAAGGCTTTTTTCAACTCTTATCTTTTCCAGCCGCACCAGACTTTCTGAATTTATCCGGCAGCCGTACGTTTCCGTACGGCATGATCCTGTCTGGCCGATACTGCGCGGTTCCGAACAGCCCGGATCAATTCTTTCTCCCCAGCCGGATGACATTCCAGGATGCCTTCGGCAGGCAGGCTGTCACCGTTCTGCCGTCCACTGCGCTCCCGCTCAGTTTTTCCGGAGCAACCTTCTGCTGCGCGGCGCTGTTGACCGCTTTCAGGTCGTCGTTCTTAAGAACGATATGCTCCAGGAGCTCATATCCTTCAAAACTTCCTATATCGCAGCTGAGCGCTATATCATCCTTCAGATCTCTGTTGACAGCGAATATGGTCAGCTCTTCCTTCTCCTCATTGTAAACCGCCACAGACTCCACATCCGTCACGTCCGTGTAGTTCTTTGTGTCATGCTTTGAGGAGGCCAGAACCGGCTGCAGGGCGACGCCTCTGCCGTATTTCGACGCATGCAGATAAGGATAATAAATGGTCTGGGTCCATGCGCCGCCGTCTTTCTCCGTCATGATCGGAGCGATGACATTCACCAGCTGCGCCAGGCAGGCCATCTTCACGCGGTCGGAATGTTTGATCAGGGTGATCAGCATCAGGCCGACAAGGAGCGCGTCCTCAAAGGTATAGTGGTCTTCCAGAAGGGCCGGAGCCTGCTGCCAGGGACGGTTCTTCATGGTATCATTGTCCCCTTCATTGGAATGGAACCATACGTTCCACTCATCGAAGCTGAGATTGATATCCTTTTTCCCGCGCTTTTTCGCCTTCACATAATCGCAGGTTGCGATGACGGTGCGGATAAAGTGATCCATCTCCATGGACAGTGCAAGGAAGTCCTCCGTATCGTTGTCCGGATTGCCGAAATACTCATGAAGGGAAATGAAATCCACATAATCATAGGTATGCTCCAGCGTCGTCGCCTCCCACTGCGGGAAGGTCGGCATCTTCGTGTTGGAGCTGCCGCAGGATACAAGCTGAATCGAAGGATCGATGATCTTCAGCGCCTTCGCCGTCTCAGCCGCAAGCCTGCCGTACTCCACCGGCGTCTTCGCGCCGAGCTGCCAGGGGCCGTCCATCTCATTGCCCAGGCACCATACTTTGATTCCGAGCGGATCCTTCACGCCGTGGCTGATGCGCAGGTCCGAATACTTGCTTCCGGAGGGATGGTTGCAGTATTCCAGCAGATTGCAGGCGTCGGCCACTCCTCTTGTGCCGAGGTTGATCGCCATCATAACCTCGGAATCCACCGCTTTCGCCCATTTATGAAACTCATTCAGGCCGATCTCATTGGTCTCCATGCTCCGCCAGGCAAGGTCCAGTCTTCTCGGCCTCTCACTGACCGGGCCGACGCTGTCCTCCCAGACGAAACTGGATACGAAATTACCTCCCGGATAGCGGATGATCGGAACTTCGAGATCCCTGACCAGCTGCATGACGTCCCGGCGGAACCCGTTCTCATCCGCACTCGGATGTCCCGGCTGGTAGATCCCGGTATAGACTGCCCTCCCCAGGTGTTCGATAAAGGAGCCGTAGATTCTCTTATCGATGCAGGAGATCCGGAAATCCTTATCAATAATCATTTTTGCGAATTTTTCCATGCCAATTCCTTTCTGCGCTGTTCTTTCCTTGGTTTCAGGCATCTCAGGGAAACGCCGGTTTCCTCTGAATTCAGGCTTCTGATCCCTCAGGTTCTTCGTTTTTTCAGCGCCCGATCTGAATTATGTTTACAGAATGCGGCTTCAGAGTCACTCTCATGCCGTACGAAAACGATCCGGGACTCCATTCTTCTATAGAGGCCCCCGTGTGCTCCACATCATTATATGCATCCTTTGAATCTCCGCAGAGCGAATATATGTGAACCGGACCTGCGGCGTCAAAGTGAAGCTCAAGCTTCTGCTCCTTTTCCGGATCCTTGTTCACCGCGGCAATCGCATAACCCGGTCCCTCTGTAAAAGCGGTGACGAGAACGTCCAGAAGCTCCAGTTCTTCCTCCTGCCCGTCAGCGCCGCGAAGCAATGCCGACGGCTGCTCTTTCGTCCAGGAGTCCGGGATCAGGTCGCCGAGATAATTTACATACAGATAGAATACGTAATAAGTGCTGCGCAGCACGATCCCTTCCGGATAAGTGAAAATGCATCCTCTTGTATTGACAATCGGGGAGAAATTGGCCATCCGCACGATGTCGCAGTTCCGGTTGCACATATTCAGGAAGCAGGCGGTAAAGACCGCATCCGCCATCGTGTAGCTGCTGTTGATGTCATTGTCGTCCCGCGGCTTCAGGTACTCTTCCTTTGTGAGTCCCTGATACAGTTCCATAATATTCGGATGATACCACTGCCTTAAGTTCCATTCGTCATAGGCGATGCTGATCTGCTTCTCCAGCCCGAGCGCCTCCAGAAGCCCCCTGACCTTCCGTACGGATTTCCCGATATCCTTCGTATAGACCATACAGGCCTCATAATCCGCAGCGTCATTCGTCTCGTGGATCGGATCCCAGTAATCATGAATCGAGATCCATTTCAGATACTGGCCGCAGTTCTGCAGGAGGTTCATGTTCCATACCGGGTCGGTCAGAGCTGCCGCGGACAGCTGAACCGAAGGATCCGTCCTCCGCATCATCTTCGCTGCCTCCGCTGTCAGCCTCCCCCATTCCTGCGCGGCTTTCGCGCCGATCTCCCAGTATCCGTAATTTTCGTTCCCAATGCTCCAGTACTTCACGCCGTAAGGCTCCGGATGGCCGCCAGCGATCCTCTGGCGGGCGTACTGCCCCTCATGATCCAGGTTGCAGTATTCCACCCAGTCGCTCATCTCCTCGGCCGTTCCGGTACCGGCGTTCGTGCAGATATAAGGCTCACAGCCGATCTTCCGGCACAGGTCCACATACTCATCCGTGCCGAAGGTATTGGGATCTTCCACGCGCCAGGCCTTGTCGTAATGAGGAATCCGTTCCTTTCCGACGCCGTTTTTCCAGTGATAGGCGGAGACAAAGCAGCCGCCCGGCCATCGCAGAACGGGGACACGGATATCCCTCATGGCCTTCAGTACATCCTGTCTGAGTCCCGCCTCGTCGGAGAGCGGGTTTCCGGGATCATATACGCCCCCGTAGATCTGCCTGTGAAAATGTTCAATAAAGTGGCCGTAGATCATCGGATCACGCGCAAGAGGCGTTTTCTCCGCATTGACATATATCTTCATCGCTTCGGAACCTCCTCAGCCTTTCACTCCTCCTGCCGTCATACCTTCGATAAAGTAGCGCTGGAACATGACAAAGAGAAGGAGAATCGGAATGATCGCAAAGCAGGAGCCGGCGATCAGGATATCGTAATTGTTGCCGTAAGGGGAAAGAAGGCTCTGCAGGCCGACCGGAAGCGTAATCTTGCTGTTCTGGTTGATTACGATCATGGGCCAGAAGAAATTGTTCCAGCTTGCCATACCTTCGTAGATTCCCATCGCCGCGAAAGCCGGTTTCATCAGCGGGAGCATAATCCTTGTGTAGATTCCGTACTCGGAGCATCCGTCCACACGTCCCGCATCAACAAAATCCTTTGGAATTCCGGACAGGTACTGCCGGAAGAAAAAGATCAGCATGGGGATGACCACATAGGGTACGATAATACCCGCCTTCGTATTGATCAGGCCCAGCCTGATAATCAGCCGGTACAGGGGAAGAATAATGACCTCGGTGGGAACCATCATGACCAGAAGCACAAGCATGAAGGAAAGATTCTTTCCCTTAAACTCATACATCGCAAATCCGTAGCCGACAAAAGAACTCAGGATCAGGGCGAGTCCAACCTGGACCACGGTTACGATCAGGCTGTTGATATACCAGGTAAAATAAGCGTTGTTTCCGCTGAAAAGGTAGCGGTACTCATCCAGGTTTGCGTTTTTCCAGTCGATATTGAAATTCAGTCCGTTCCTCATCAGCTCCTGCCCGGGACGCAGGGACGCGACAAAAAGCAGAGCCAGCGGAAGCAGGGTAACTACGGCAGCCCCGATAAAGAAAAGAATAAGGAGGGTCGTCTTGGCAGGTGACTTTTTCATGCCTTAATCCTCCTTTCTGCCGAACGTGCCGTTGATAAACAGCTGGACAACATTTACGACAAGCACAATAAGGAGGAAAACCACGCCGATCGCGCTGGCGATGCCCAGGTTTCCCTGTTCAAAACCCATACGGTAGAGCATACCCACAAGGGTCGTACCCACATTGTTCGGAGATTTATTGCCGTTAAAGATCATATAGGATTCCGAGAACATGGCCATGCCGCCGAAGATGGATATGGTCAGCACATAGATTGTGGTCGGCTTCAGGAGCGGAATCGTAATATAGCGGAAGGTATCCAGGGTTCCGGCTCCGTCAATCGCCGCGGATTCATACAGGGCGCTGTCGATCTGCTGCAGGCCGGACAGATAGTACATCATATTTACGCCTGTCCATCTCCACATACACAGGAAAAACAGAATGATCCAGACTGTAACCGGGGTTCGCAGCCAGATCAGCGGACCGGCTCCGAACAGGCCGATCAGCTTGTTCATAAAGGAGCCTTCCAGTTCTCCGAACATGAGGCGGAACATGACGCCGGAAACAACGACCGAGGTCAGTGCGGGAATAAACAGGAGGCTCCGGAAGAAGGCCTTCCCTTTCATGTGGCGGCTGTTCAGCATGACAGCCATCACAAGCGGAATCGGAATCATCAGCGCGCAGGATACGATCGTATAAAAGATACTGTTTTTAAGCGCCTTCTGGAAAACAGCGTTCGGCAGGATCTTCTGATAATTCTGCAGTCCGATAAAAGTGGAATTTGCTCCCGCAACATTCTGAAAACTCATGACAACCATGTTTACGATCGAATAGGCGAAGAACACCACGAACGTAATAAGAAAAGGCGCAATAAAAACATACGGTGCTATTTTCTGAGAATAAAGGAATCTCGACGATAACCTTTTTTTCTTCTTGCTCTCCATAATGCCTCCGTTCACAGGAATGCGGTGCGGAAAAGCACTCCCGCACCGCATCTCCCAGGTCAGTTATTCAACTTTTTATTCTCTGAAAATGCAGTACCCGCGATCAGAAGATTATGCTGTCCTGCTCCTGCTGCAGAAGCTCGGCAGCATCCATATCGATCGAAATCTCAAACGCATTCGCGTAGGTGGTGGAAACCAGAGTACTGTAGGTTGTGGAATACAGGCCGGAGATATCCGGTGCGGTCAGCTCGGTTCCGTTTGCTTTCAGGATATCGAACGGATTGGTCGTGAAATATGCAAGGAACTTGTTGTCCTTGTTCTCGGTGATCTCCGGATCATCCCAGAGTTCCGTACGGATCGGGTCAAATCCGAGCTCGTTCCACTCATATGTGCAGCCTT
The DNA here is from genome assembly GCA_902779575.1 of uncultured Lachnospiraceae bacterium. Taxonomy (GTDB): domain Bacteria; phylum Bacillota; class Clostridia; order Lachnospirales; family Lachnospiraceae; genus Porcincola. The sequence continues at coordinate 11,252 of CACZBW010000016.1, read as the reverse complement.
CCTTGGAGAGCTTGGCGAATGCCAGGAAATCCTTTGCGAGCTGTTCATTCTCGGTTCCCTTGATAACGGATGTGCCGGTGCCGCCCTGAAGGACTTCACGCACGTCGCCTTCGTTCCATACCGGGATCTGATAGATGGCCATCTTCTGATTCAGATCCGGCATGTAATCGGTGAATCTTCCCATGTACCACAGCGGCATAAGGACGCATGCAACACCGTCCTGGTCGAGGAATCCGTACCACTCTTCGGTATGGAATCCGCCGCCCGGAGCCACGATGCAGATACCGAGATCGATCATCTCGCGGATCTTGTCGATAACCTGAACATGCTCGTCTGTTACAAGATTCGGGTTGCCTTCCGCATCTACATACTGAGCGCCGAGTTCAAGCATCATCATCTGCGGGAGGAAGAGGTCGGCTGTCTCAACAGCGCACATCGGCTTGCCGGTTGCTTCCAGGACTTTCTTTCCTGCTTCGATGAAGTCATCCCAGGTGACGATATCAGCCGGGTCGACTCCTGCAGCGTTCATGATGTCCATGTTATAATATGCCACGGATGCTCCGAGGTGGAAATCAACGCCATAATAGTTTCCTTCCGGATCGCCGTACATGGTGACACGAGACATGACAACGTCATTCTCATACGGTTCCACCGCGTCGTTGATCGGAATCAGATAGCCTTTGTTGACAAAGGAGCCATAATATCCGATCTCGATATCAGCGATATCCGGGGTGCCCTCGCCGGCCTCGCAGGCGGTGAGCAGTTTGGTATGAAGGGAATGGGACTCGCCGTTGGTAACGGTCAGGTTAATCGGGCGGTCCGGATTCTGCTCATTCCAGACATCAGCCATAGTGGTCCAGAATGCTACGTGAAGTTCCTGGAATGTCCAGAAGCTCAGGTCTGTTCCGCCATCCACAAAGGTGTTGGTACCCTGTGTGGAGCCGTCGTCGGAAGCCATGGCCGGTACTGCGCCGATCGCTGCCATAGCCAGACTCGCGGTAAGTAGTGTTACAAGCAACCTTTTTTTCATACCTTGTTCTCCTTTCACAACTGTTACACCGGTCGCCGCAGCGCAATTACTGCAACATACCTATGATAGATATAGATTAACGTTATTCCATGAATTTGTCAACGTGTCGGCTCCGTTTTTTTGATCTTAAACTTCGTTTTTACTATTTTTTACAATTTTCTCGCACATAATTTATGCATATTTTCCATTTCTTTTGTTCTTTCTTTCTTCTTGTCCATGTATTTGATGAATGCTATAATTGAAAAAAGTGTGCTTCAGGCACACTTCCGCTTAAGCTGCCGGACTTCATCGGTGCGCGCACGGCATCCTCCAAAGCAGCGGCAGCGCAGCTGCTGCGCCGGGACACTCCTGTAAGACGCAAAGCAGAAGGATGCGGTCTGCATCAGGGTTTGCGGCGTGATGAGCATTTCTGAGAGATACGGGGTAAATACCATGGCAGACAAAACAGGACGCATTACACTCAGAGATGTGGCAGAACAATGCGGTTTCTCCGTCAATACTGTATCGCGCGTGCTCAGGGGGGATACGAAGCTTCCGGAGGACACGCGGACGAAGATATCAAAAGCGGCTGAGGAGCTTGGATATATCCGCAATAATCTTGCCTCCGGCCTGCGGTCCGGCAAAAGCCATGTCATCGCCGTAGTCGTGGAAGAGATTCAGAATCCCCACTACTCCTCACTGATCAATGAACTGGACCAGCTGCTGCGTGAAAAGGGATATGTTGTCATGATCCTCTGTACGCATAATGATGCGAAGCAGGAGGCGCAGATGCTGGAGCTTGCCATCTCCCATTCCGTAGACGGTATTTTCCTGTTTCCGATAAGCAGCGGCGTCCACAATGCAGACCGGATTCTGCAGACAAAGGTTCCGATCGTCCTGATTGACCGTGAAATCTCCGGTCTTAAGATGGATCTGACCCGGCCGGATGACTACAGCGGAGCTTACCAGGCCGGCAGATATCTGGTAAGCCGCGGGCACCGGCGTTTCCTTTATCTGGGCGGTCCGCTGGTGAACTCTTCACATGTTTACAGGCGGAACGGTTTCCGGGACGCTCTGAGGGAAGGAGGGATTTCCCCTGAACAGATCCGGGAACTGCCCCATGACCGCTTTTATCCGACCGTCAACGACAGCGATGACGCCAGTCTTCTGGAACCGCTTGACTTTACCGCGGTCTTCTCCTTCAACGATGAGCTGGCTTATTATCTGATCAACAAGCTGGCTGCCGCCGGGAAAAAAGTTCCGGACGATATCGAAATTATCGGTTTTGACAATATTCACCGTACGATCTCCTATCTTCCGAAACTTCGGACCATCTCCTGTGTTCCGGGAAAAAGTCTCGCAAAATCGGCTGTCAGCCTTCTTCTGAGACGGATCGAAGAACCCGGCTGCCCTCTTCAGCAGGAGATCATACCGGTCAGCCTGTGCGGACCGGAATAAAAACCGGACGGAATAAAAAACGGATATATCAAAAACGGCCTGCAGATTCTCATGAAAGAAATCTGCAGGCCGCAGCTGTATAAAATATTATACGGAAATAAGGCCATCCAGCGGAAAATTAATTTAACGCCCTCTGAATCAATGCATGCTGTTATGATACGCTGCCGTTGTACTGCAGGCAGAGCATGGTAAGATCGTCCGCCTGCGGCGCGCTGCCGGCAAATACCTTAACCGCCTGCCCGACTGTCTCCAGAATCTTTTCAGGGGAACCATCCTCACAGCCGCGGAGCGCAGCGACCATCCGTGCTGTCCCAAAGAGTTCATCCTGCTCATTCAGAGCCTCGGCAACTCCGTCCGTATAGACAAAGAGTTTTGCTCCGGGTTCCAGCTGCAGTTCGTACTGCCGGTAGACTGCCATTTCCATGGCGCCGATTACAAGTCCATGTTTATCTTTAATCAGTTCAAAGTTCCCGTCCGCTCTCTTCAGAACCGGGTATTCGTGGCCGGCGTTCGCCGCTGTCAGTTTTCCCGTGGAGATCTCCAGAATTCCAAGCCAGACTGTCACGAACATTTCTTCCGGATTGCGGGAACAGACCTGCCTGTTTACGTCCTGCAGCGCCTTTGCCGGACTGAATTCATTGCCCCCGCTCATGGCCGCGTGGCGGATCAGGGCCATGGAGACCATCATAAACAGAGCCGCCGGGGAACCCTTCCCGGACACGTCCGCAATTACCAGCCCCAGATGATCATCGTCGATCAGAAAGAAATCATAAAAGTCCCCGCCGACTTCTTTCGCGGGATTCATGGATGCATACAGTTCAAATTCCTTCCGTTCCGGAAACGGGGGAAAATCTTTTACAAGCGCGCCTTTCTGGATTCGGGAAGCCAGAGCCAGTTCCGTACTGATCCGCTCCTTTTCCAGAGCCAGCTGCTGTCTTTCTTCCGCTGCGCGTATGTAGTGAAACACCAGGGCCAGGAGATAAAGAAGCAGGAGGCAGCAGGGCAGCCAGAGAAGGTGAATAATCAATCCTGACTTATACAGAATATACGCTATGAAGAGGTACAGCGCGATCAGGCCCGTGCAGGCGGCGGCGCCCCGGACCGCCCCTGCTCTCAGGAAATAAATGACCGCTGCCGTGCAAAGCAGGAACAGCAGGATCAGCTGAGGCAGATCCGGAAGTTCCGTCCGGAAGTTCCCTTCCAGAAAACTCTGAATCAGGTTGGCCTGGATCTCCACCCCGTACATCGGCTGACTCTTGTCAACGGACGTGAAGTAAGCATCCTGGAGAGCAGCCGCATAAGGTCCGATCAGTACAATCTTCCCGGCCCAGTAATCCGGAGGCACCTTTCCGCTGAGAACCATGGCGACGGAAACGCCGTCATAATAGTTGCCCGGCCGGGCAGTGTAGGGAATATAAAAATGACCGGTCCGGTCAACCGGCGGCAGCACCAGCTCCCTTCCTTCCTGCTCAAGGTAAATACGGGCTGTCTCGCCGGCCATGGAAAAGACTTTCGTGCCTTCCTTCCCCTCAGGTTCCACATACAGGAGGGCATGGCGGATGATCCCGTCTTTATCAGGCATAATATTGATATGGCCCTGCTCCGTACAGAGACGCAGTTCCTCATAGGGCTGCTCATAGCCCACTACGGCAGCCCCGTAAAGCGATACTGCCCGCCCGTTTTCCCAGTTTATGCGTTCGCCGAATTCCGCCATGGAAGCCGTAACCACATTTCCAAGTTCGCCGGCCGCTTCGGCAAGCCTGCTGTCGGCAGACGCGCTGCTGCTGCCCGCATACAGAATATCCACAGCCGTGACGGCCGGCTTTTTTTCCGGAACTTCGGACAGCTTTTCCAGCACGGAAGCGATAACCTCCCTGCTCCATGTATGGTATGGCCCCAGTTCCGCCAGCGCATCCTCATCAATTCCGATTATGATGATATCCCCGGAAGACACTCCCGGCTTCTGGAAAAACCAGTCCTGCGCCCACTTGTCCACGCGCCGGAGAGCGCCCAGTCCGGCCAGAACCGTCAGCAGAAACACCGCGGCCAGAGAAAACAGATATTTACCGTACTTATTCATAAGACTTCCTCTCCGGTCTTTGCTGTCTGGCTGCTTCTCTCCGCGGGCTATCTCCTCAGATACCGGGCAGAAACCGGGAACTCAAAATAAATGTCCGGATAGGGCTCGTCTTTCAGGGAAAAATGCCACCATTCACAGTCGATCGGCTGAAATCCGTTCCTTACCATGGCGTTTCTCAGAAGCATCCGGTTTTCATACTGTTCATTGGTAATGCCCCTGAAATCCGGATGCGATACTTCGCTGAACAGATCGAAAGGACCTCCCATATCCACTTCCCTGCCGGTTTTCATATCGAGAAGCGTCAGGTCGATCGCGCTTCCCCGGCTGTGACTGGACTTTTTTGCAATGTAGCCTTTGATAAACAGCTCCTGCTTCTCCAGGTCCGGATAAAAATAAGGTTTCATCCGGATATCCTGATCCTCGATGCCCCAGAGAACAAACTGTTCCACAGCCCCTGCGGGGCGGTATGCGTCAAATACCTTGAGCCAGTATCCTTTGACAAAAAGCTCACTGCTGACCTTTTTCAGGGCCCGGGCCGCTTCTATGGTCAGAAGCGCACAGGGTTCTTCATATCCGCTGATTCTCTCACCGATAAAATTGTAATCGGAATAATAGCGGATTTCCTGGATAATATGAGGGACAAAGTCCGCCAGCACCACAAAACCGGAGGGATCCATCGTAACCCGGCGCATGTAATCCATTTCACTGCTCCTTTCTGCTCTCTCACCGTCTGCTTCAGGATGTCTTTTTCCCTTTCATTCCCCTGTACTCCACGCACATCATAGTCAGATCGTCAAACTGGGGAGCGCTGCCAACAAAAGCGGAAACAGCCCGGCTCACATTTTCCAGAATCGTCTGCGGATCCGCGTCCAGTTTCTCATTTACCGCGGCAAGCATACGCTGCGTGCCGAACATTTCATCCTCGCTGTTGGTGGCCTCCGGAACGCCGTCCGTGTAGACAAATACCTTGTCGCCCGGTTCCAGCTGCAGCTCATACTGCTTATACTTCGAGCCTTCCATTCCGCCGATGACAAAACTGTGCTGGTCCCGGAATACCTCAAATACGCCGTTTCCCTGCTTCAGTACCGGATATTCATGTCCCGCGTTGGCGGCAGTCAGCCTGCCAGTGGACAGCTCCAGGATCCCCAGCCAGACGGTGACAAACATCTCCGCCTCGTTGTTGGAACAGATCGCCTCATTGGTCTTCGTCATAATATCAACTACAGACTGGCCGAGCATCGCGCAGCTCTGCAGAATAATCTTGGAGGCCATCATGAACAGGGCGGCCGGTACGCCCTTGCCCGAAACATCCGCCATAACCATACAGAGATGATCCTGGTCGATCAGGAAATAGTCGTAAAAGTCCCCGCCGACTTCCTTTGCCGGCTTCATGCTGGCATAGATATCAAAATCGGGACGGTCCGGAAATGCGGGGAAGATATGCGGCAGCATCGCGGCCTGGATATTGGTCGCCATGGACAGCTCCGCGCTGATGCGTTCCTTCTCCGCCGTCACTTTCTTTACACGGTCTACATATTCTACGGTCTTGTGGGACAGCGACGCAAATGATTCCGCCAGCACCTCGATCTCATCCCCGGTGCGGTACGCGTCCTCCATCTTAAATTCCAGGTTTTTTTCGTTCAGTTCTGAGATCCGCTTCGTTATCGTATTCAGCGGGGTAACGATTTTTTTCCCAAGAAACAGAGCTCCCGCGAGAGTGATGAGCGTCACCAGAATGAGCAGGAAAAGACCTGTATTTCTGGAATGCGATGTATTCTTCAGATAAGTACCCTTGGATTCCGCCTGGATCTGCCCATAGCTTTCCTTGAGCATCTCTGCCGGAATTCCGGCAGATTCCTGGCTGAACAGGGAAATCAGAGCCCATCCGACCGTCTCAACCGGTGCCCCGCAGATATAATATCCGCCGTCATCCAGAGCAATCGTCCTGGGCTGTGTCAATTCTTTCATAGACGCATCGATCACTGCGGCAAGTTCCGTATTTTCAGACTGCCGCAGATCCACCGCCTCCGAAGAAGGCCGCACCATAAAGACGCCGTCCGTCTTCGGGGAAAAAACAACATGTCCTTTATCGTTTACGATCAGCATAAAGCCGCCGTTTTCTTCGGATGTCTGCACATACTCCTGCATGGAGGTAAGGAACAGGTCCGACCCCACAACCGCCTCCAGATGACCATCCACATAGACGGGCATGGCGCACACAATACCGACATCGCCGGTGAAAGCGTCCGTCTCCACGTCCGTAAAAATCAGCTGCCCCTCTTCCACAGCCTTCTGATACCAGGGACGGGTACGGGGATCATAGCTGACGGGGCTGCCGTCTTCGCTGTACTTTGCGGCAGCGCGGTCATCCGTGACCAGGAATACGCCCTCCGGCAGAGCAATAAAACAGGAATTGGTTTCCGCAGAGACGCCGAACAGGGAGACCATCATATCTGACAGGTTGGCGGCAAGTCCGATCCGGTCTTTCAGCTCCGGCGAACTGTCATCCACGCCGTCTGCGAAGATTGTCTGGAAAAGCACCTCACCGTTTCTGCCGGCATCCGGTGCGGAATATGACGTCCTCGGATAACTGTCCGGCTCAGAAAACAGTTTCTCCGCATATTCGCCCAGCATTCTTACCCGGGTTTCCAGCCCGTAGAACATCTCATTCACGATATAGGCTTCCAGCCCCGTGAACCGGTACATGGACGAATCCACCACGGAATCCATGACGGAGCTGATCGTCTCTTCAATCGCGGTCTGCTGACGCTCCGCGGAATCGGCGGCAAGATCTTTCAGCATTTTACCGTGATAGGCAGAAACGGCCAGATACGCGGCAGTAAGAAGAATCACTGTCATCAGAATCAGGTTAAATACTTTATTCTCAATACCGCCTATAACAAAGTTCTTAATACGTTTCATTCTGTCTCCTGTCCGTATCTCCGAAAAAATACAGAGTTTGTATCAAAATGAGTTCTGCATCCTGTATCCGGAAATCTTTGTCGCATACGCTCTTCCTGTATGCTATAATCAGGCCAGAAAGAAGCATACTGCTTTCACGCGCGGCAAAACACCGGACTTTTCTAAAATTCAAAGAGGAGAATTCTTATGTTTCGCAAAGGTACCATACAGGACCCGGATATCGTCGCAGTTCATTCTGTGAGCGAGGTATATGAGGCGGACCTGATCACCGGTCTGCTGGTTAACAGCGGCATCCCCGCCTACTACAGAGACCGTGAGGATTCCGGCGGATATCTGAGGATCATCGGGCTGGGCACCCCCTTCGGAATGGATATCTATGTAAACCGGAAGGACGCGGAAAAAGCAAAATCCCTGATCGACAGCTATCTGTCCCAGGAAGAAAAACTGACCGACGAAGAACTGGCGCAGATCGCCCTGCAGGCGCGGGAAGATCCCGGCCAGGAGGACTGACCGTCCTTTCCTGTTAAAAACCAGCCGGCAAATCAGCTCTGCCCTGCCGGCTGGTTTCTGCTTTCATCATTCTCTTTCAGGCGCTGACGGAATCACTCAGGCTTTTTTGTGGCAGAACAGCTTCCTGTGCCATGCCGGAGCCTCCGGAAGCGGTTTTCCCTGAATTTTGGCCGCGATCACTCTTCTGTGAATGATCAGAAAGCATATTGTCAGAAACCCTGCCAGCGCAAGCAAGGTATTGACGGCATTCTTAATTTCCCTGATTTTTCTTCTGATGAACATAGTATCTGTACTCCTCTCCTATATGTCCCCCGCAGGCGGAATGTACTGCCGATTGACACAGAAGCCGCGGGATCCACAGTTTTGCTGCAGTGTCTGACTGCTAAAGTCCTGTTAGTGAATAAACTGAATGAATCAGCATTTCCCTGTAATGAAATGAAGCCGGTACGGCAATCTGCCGCCTTATTTCAGATACGGGTGCTTTCTCACCCCGGGTTCCGGGCCGCAGTACAGTCCGTACGCGTCACAGATCCAGTATTTCTTTCCTACCTTAACCCGCGCCCACTGATGAGAATACTTGTTCTCATTCACATGCTCATAGCGGATTCCGAGCATATTCAGGCACAGACCTGTTGTCCTAGCGCATCCGGCGCAGGATGCCATGCCTTTCACCAGATAGCCGTAGGGATCGTTATAATGGCTGGCCTTCATGGAATAGCCGACGCTTCCGTTGTCGACGAGTGCCCTCAGGCCGACCGCGATGCCTTTCAGCTGATCTTTTTTATTCATCCCGACCAGCGGCGCCACGATGCTTTCCGCCCTGTCGTACGCCTGCTGAAGCTCCGACTGTGACATATAGCGGCGGAAATAATTATAATTGGCCAGTTTGCCGACAGGAACAAGCCCCGACTTTGCCGCATAGGCGTTCCCCGCGGTCAGTATCATACATAAGCTGAAAAGCAGCAGAAGCCTTCTGAAAAAACCTTTTGATCCTTTCATAATGTCCCTTGTATGATGTAGTCAGAAGCAGATACACCATATTTCCTTTCGTTTTATATCGTGGTTCAATACAACTCAGATACTGTGGACAATTGATTTTTCCCTGTAGCTTGACTACTTGATGGAGTGTATTGCCGCTACCTTTATCTGAATTGTTTATAGCTGGATGTGCCGGTGGCTGCTCAGCAGTCCGAGAGTTCTTATTTCAATCAAGTCTACGATGATAATCGTTGGTGGATATCACGGTATCAATACTTGAAAGGGAGGTACATACCTCATGATCTACGTTGGCATCGACATTGCCAAACTCAACCACTTTGCCTCTGCCATATCTTCAGAGGGCGAAGAACTCATCAAGCCGTTTAAATTCACAAATGACGCTGATGGCTTCCAACTGCTGTCCTCTCATCTGGATTCCCTTCCGGATGACAGCTTCATCATCGGTCTTGAGTCAACGGCCCACTACGGCGACAACCTTGTTCGTTACCTTGTTAATAACGGTCATAAGGTCTGTGTTATCAATCCGATCCAGACCTCGACCCTCCGGAAGAACAACATCCGGAAGACCAAGACGGATAAGGTTGACACCTACATCATTGCGAAAGCTCTTATGCTACAGCAGTCTCATCGGTTCGTTACGACCCTTGACATCAACCTGATGGACCTGAAGGCTCTTGGCCGCTTCCGCCAGAAGTCGCTCAAGCAGCGCACCAGGCTGAAGATCCAGCTGAAAGCCTATGTGGATGAGACCTTCCCGGAGTTGCAGTACTTCTTCAAATCCGGGCTGCACCAAAAAGCTGTGTACGCACTGTTGAAGGAAGCCCCTTCCGCTAAGGATGTTGCTTCCATGCACCTGACCCATCTGGCTCATCTTCTTGAGGTTGCTTCCCACGGCCACTTTAAGAAGGAGACGGCCAGTCAGTTAAGAGTTCTGGCACGGAAGTCTGTCGGTTCCCCTGACAGTGCTTTATCTATCCAGGTAGTCCACGCCATAGAGCAGATTGAACTCCTTGATAGCCAGATCGACCACGTTGAAGATGAGATGACAGATATCATGAAGTATCTTGATTCTGTAATCATGACCATTCCCGGCATCGGTTATATCAATGGCGGTATGATCCTTGGGGAAATCGGCGACATTCGTCGTTTCCCCGGACCTAAGCAGCTTCTTGCATTCGCAGGTCTGGATCCGTCTGTTTATCAGTCAGGTAACTTCCAGGCCAAGCGTACCAGGATGTCAAAGCGGGGATCTAAAGTCCTCCGCTATGCTCTGATGAATGCTGCTCACAACGTGGTTAAGAACAACTCCACCTTCAAGGCTTACTATGATGCCAAGATGGCGGAAGGCCGGACTCACTATAATGCCCTGGGGCACTGTGCCGGCAAGCTCGTCAGAATCATCTACAAGATGCTCACTGACAAAGTTGAATTTAATCTCGCTTAAGCGGGATCGGATATCCACAATCGATAGATTCTGAAAAGCACCTGTAGGGAGCTTTATTAAAGTTACCCTTTTTTGCCTACGATAGCGGATAGGAATTTCCGGTAAAATCTTTCTCAATTCATACTTGACTTTTCATAGCTGGTCTCCTGAAAAATGTCATGACCTTTCGTTATTCGGCAATATATGCTCCGACAATCTCGCCGTAATAGGCGATGTGCGCGTCCCGGTTCGCCATCGGATTGGTACCCGGAACATCCTGCGGATAAGCGCCATGGAACTTTTCATCGATTAGGGCGATCTCCTGTTTCTGCCGGAAGACCACTCTGCACTCCAGCGTCAGCGGAAATTCCTTCACGCCCGGAACAGAGAAATCATCATCCTGAACAAGGGTCAGTCCGGCTTCCTTCACTTTATCAATATTTCTCCCGGACTGCCAGCCGCAGATTTTCAGAATATCCGGCTGCGTCTCTCCCAGCGGAATATTCACGGTGAATTCCGGATTCCTGTCCAGCTGCTCTCTGGTAAAACGGCCTTCCCGGATATAAATCGCAAAGATCGGCCTGCCCCATTCCACGCCATAGGTTCCCCAGCCGATCACCATGGAGTTGACCCGGTCTGTCTTCGTGGTAACCAGGACGCCCTTCGGTATCGCTTTGATTATGGTTTCCGCATAATCAGACGCGTTTACTCTCTTCATATCATCTTCCTTTCCGTTTAAGCCGCCCTGCAGATTCTAAACACAATCATTTAGGTTTTTACCGATATGTGGCGATCCGGTTATGAATCCGTCACAACGATCTTCGGATCAAAACCAAGTTGCTTTAACATCT
>CACZBW010000015.1 GCA_902779575.1 uncultured Lachnospiraceae bacterium | reverse complement strand
CGCCGTCAAGGTCAGGACAAGTGCACAGCAACCTTGACGGCAGCTGCCTGACCAGGCATCTGATAGCCAGGCGGTTTATCCAGAATTAAATTTGCGCAGAAATCTTGACAGTACCTATCCGGAGACTGTTAAAAACCTGTGCCCGATCTCCGCTCCCGCAGGTGCCGGGACAAGCTCCACTTCTTCCGTTACAGTTGTCGTCGTTCTCTTCGTTACCAGTTTTGCCATTCAGTGTCCTCCTTGCCTTCTTGATTTTAGTCTTGGTAAGTTGTGTGCCGATGTGTGGCACGGATGGCGCTTTCGCACCAAAGGATGCCGGAACTCTCTCCGGTCAACAATAAGATTTGTCCTCCCGATGAATTGGGAGGGGAAGTGATTCTGAGTATAGTCTCATAATGACTGAAAGGCAAGAAAAAAAAGCCAGCGGCCTCAATGGCCACTGACCTATGCTTTCACAATATACCACAGGTGCCGGAAGCAACCCGGATCGTTCTCAGTTTCTCCTGCCGCTCATTCTGTGCCTTTTTCAGCGGCACGCTGACCTCTCCAATCCGCAGTCCCTTCCGGCTTGCCTCTGCGATCATCTCCGTGGCAGATTCCATGCCGTCAATCCCTACTCTGGCCGGCTATCCTCATTAACGACTTCAGGAACCCTCGTAACCATTTTTGACAACAATAACCGCCAAACGGAAGCCTCTCTGATTTTGCAAATCAAAAATCGCCATTGATTGTCCATCTTAATCCAGTGCACCGATATTTAGCAGATGAGCAATTGCGTTATGCCATTGACGCTCCACCGTATCTCACTTTTTTCGGATTTTCTCCTTTGCCCAGTGAAACACCTCTGTTACCAGTGATTCCTTCGCAAGAAGTAAGAATCCATTATAAACAGCAAAGAACAGCAGGAATGAGATGATGAGTTTCCATAACAATCCCGTTGGTAGCTCTTTCATCCAGACGACCGCTCCAATGCTGAGTATAATCGCAGCGGCTATCTTCCAGGACAGAACTCTCCTAACCGTTCCGCCGACTTCTTCCGTCACCCTTGGGAACTGTATCAGTACGATGATTAATTCAGCTGCCAATGTCCCGATCACGGCACCGGATGGCCCGAACCTTGGGATCAGGATTGCGTTTAAAATCACATCTGCAACAGCTCCGGAAACAACCGAATACAGCACGATCCTCTCCCTCCCCTGAGGGATCAGGATCTGATTTCCCATAACGCGCGTCATCCCGGTCAACAATACAACCGGCATGATCAGGATCATGGGCAGAATGGATTCCTCGAATTCAGGGCCGAAGAGAAATAATACCGTTTCCCTGGCATAAAGCATGAAATAAACCGTTAGTCCCGCGCCGCAGACCAGTACAAAATGCATTCCTTTGTCCGTGATTCTGAGGAAGTCCTTTGTCCGCCGTTGTTCAACGTAATACGATGCCCGGGGGAGGAGCACCACACTGAGCGCAGTAATAATATCAACCAGGGCAATCTTGATCCTGACTGCGGCGTGGTAGATGCCCACCTCGGCATTGGGTCTTATGAAGCCCAGCATGACCTCATCAAGATTCGAAAAGACGGTCACGGCGCATACCATGGCGAAGAGGATAATTACGGGCTTCAGGTGGCGACGGAGGTCGATACCACACCCGGCATCTGTCGCTCTATCACTTCCACGCTCGGCATCTGCTGTTCCGACATCTCCACTCTTCTTAATAACACCGCACAGATCCACGTATTTCCGTGCGTGTAGGAAGTTCAGTATATTTGATGCGGAAGAAGCAAAGATCGAAATGCCGGAATAGATAAGGATATCCTCCTGCCTGTGGACAAACAGGAAAACGGAGATAAGCGCCACCGTTTTAAAGACAAGAGATCTGATCGTAATATACGTATACTGCTCAAGCCCCTGATAGAGCCATTCCATTCCAATGGCGTTCAGAACGACCGTGAGGCTCAGAATGACGAACAACATCCCGTCTGCTCTCACATGGGGAACGAAGAGTATGCTAAGAGCTATCGCTGCATAGGAAATAAGTGTTCCGATCAGGTTTAGAAGAAGCAACTCCAGCGTCACCCGGCTCAGCTCTTTTTTATCATCCCGCACCTTCGCGCAGGCTCTAATCCCATACGTCGGTATCCCAAGTTGAGCGGCCATGTTGAAATAGGCGATAAAAGATGTGGCAAAAGAGACGCGGCCAAGTCCGACTGGAAGCAGGATACGGGATACATACGGGATCGTGATCAAGGGGAAGAGTACATTCGCTGCACGCAGAATCGTGTTCATCAGAAAGTTACGCCGGATCGATGGTTGGTTCTGCATTTGCTTTCTCTTCCTCCTTCCTTCTTACTGTTCTCTCCCACACAGAGACTGATCTATCTCTACCGGTCAGCGTTCCACCTTGCAGGCCCCGTAAACAACCGCTTCAAATGAAGCCCTTCATAGTACAGACGTGGGCTGATCAGCGCCAATCTGCCCAAAAGATTATGCTGTGGAGAATACACATCATTTGGAAAGAAACTGTCTTTGCAAGTTTTCATATTCTCCCTCAGCTGTTCCAATAAAGCAGGATCCTGTGTGTCTCCGTTGTAGTAAGAGTAAATGTTGCTCAGGCAGAAGTCGTACATTGAGCGGTATGCGGCTCTTTCAAGCTCCGGATAAGGACTTTTCCTGGCGACATCAGCTATCTTCTGATAGGTCTTCAACGCGCTCATCTTCCTTGCAGTTAAGTGGCTTTCCTTATTTGTAGCACCACCAGCCCTGTAGTGATAAAGAGGCGTTGGATCATACGCAACCCTCTGGCATTGTAAAAAATACCGGAACGCGAAATGAAGATCCTGTACCATACCAAGTTCTTCATCAAACCGAAGGCTGTTTTCCCGGATCACCCTCAAATCATACAGTTTATTCCACGCAAACCCACAGAATCTATACGGGTGCATCAGCCATTTCAGGGCTTCTTCAGAATTAAGAATAGTTAATTGTGCCTTTGCGTCATAATCCTCCCGCCTGCCATTGCCAAACGTATAATACCCGCATATGCTCAAATCTGCATCGTTTTTTTTCCGGATCTCCAACAATCCCTCCAAATATGTTGACTCTACCCAGTCATCAGGATCAGGAAATATGATAAAATCTCCTGCTGCATGATCAATTCCGCAATTTCGGGCTGAAGAAAGACCTCCGTTCTCCTTATGGTAAGCGCGAATATGACCATCTTTCTTTTCATACTCATCACAGATCCTGCCGCTTCCATCTGTGGATCCGTCATCGATCAACAGGAGTTCAAAATCCGGATATGTCTGGCAGAGGAGACTGTCGAGGCACTGCCTCAAGTGCTTTTCCATATTATAGACAGACACAACAACACTGATCATCTAAAACTCCCTTTATTCTTCTCCGACTGAGCTGGCCTTGTCCAAAACTATCCACTCAATTAAACCTGAACAGTCCCTGGAGTCCTTCATTCTCAATTCGGTTCTTAATGCGCCAGGGGAACAAAGCAAGCTTCTCACGAATACACCCTCGTTTCCCAACCGCAGCGTATTGCCTCTTAATCTCGCTTATCCTGATCCATGCGGGGTTTTTCCAGGTCTCATCAAAATGGTGAATGGAGCGGGTATTCGCCGTGATCTTCATTTCTCCCGTGAAATAATCCATAGGGCAGAAATACTCCGGTGGGTAAAGCCTGATACCGGCTACTTCTTCAATCTCACCGTTTCCCTGAAACCCATGCTTTTTCAGGATTTCTGTCACATTTCGGACGACTGTATCGTAGTTTAATGTGCCATCCGGCTTTTCAAAATGTATTGTTTCATATTTTGCAAGGATTTCTCTATAAACTGGCATGCCTTTTTCAGCGGCCATTCCCAGGCCGGAAGCCACCTCCATGCGAATCATTCCATCATTGTAAACGACTTTTTCGCATCCCATGAATGAACCGGCAGACAAGATGTCTTCCATAGATCGGATCACTTCCACATCTGTATCGAAATACAGACCTCCGTAATGGTACAGGATCCAGAATCTCGCATAATCGGATACAAATGCCCATTTCCCGTGATCATACGCTTCCTTTGCATAGGCACAGGCTGAAACATTAAAACTTTTTTCATCCCATTTCCTGATCTCATAATCCGGAAAATGCTTCTTCCATGAGTCTATGCACTTTATTGCTGATTCCGGCAGAGGGGAACCGCCAAACCAACAATAATGAATGATTTTCTCCATAGCAGCTAACTCCTCGGGGCGGTGCTTCCAATTGACTTATCTTACCAGATCCTTATCGGTTTTTAATGAGATGGTAGTTTTTTCTCACAGATGGGTATAAACCGCTCAGGAGCAAACACACCTTCATCTTTTTCCCTATGCTCCAACGAGGATGCCGAAGCATAACGGGAAAGTCTCTCCTAATGGTATTCATGACAGCCTTATAGCCAGTACTATTTGTACTTCCATCCGCCTGCAGGTATTTTGCAGCAAGGTAATAATCCTCTTCTACTTTATAATACCGGAGCTCCGGTATGAGGGCAGGATACCGGGTTTTGAGGTATTCTTTCAAATTCCTGTAGTTTTTCTGAACCTGCCTTGACAGGGAGTGATATTCTGAAAACGTGATGCTCCCTGCACGCTTCCGGTAATAATATCCATTTTTGCCTGTGTGTACAATACAAGAGCATTTCCCAAATAATTGGAAGAAAACAGCTCCATCTTCAAATGTCTCGCCACTCGGAAAACGTATATCATCAAATAGGCTTCTCCTGTATACTTTATTCCACATCGTTACGGAGATCTCACCGGAAAGCAGCACCTCCCTAAACGCTTCTTCTACAGTATAGCTCTTTTCCTGCCGCGATCTGCTTTTTGTGGCCAGTGTCCGTTTACCGTTTGACTCCTGATAGCCGCAGACAGCAATGTCCGCATGATATTTCAAGATTGTTGCCATCAGATGCTCATACATATCCGGTGTAATCCAGTCATCGCTGTCCACAAATCCGATATAATCACCCGTTGCTATATCCAGGCCTTCATTTCTCGCATCAGACAAACCACCATTTTCTTTGTGGATAACACGAATCCGCTTATCCTTCTTTTCGTAGTCATCACAGATCCAAGGACATCTGTCCGGAGATCCATCATCCACAAGGATGATCTCCAGATTTTTATAGGTCTGTGCCAGAATACTGTCCACGCACTGACGTAGGTATGGTTCAACCTTGTAAACCGGCACGATTACGCTGATAAAAGGATCCATATATTCTTCTCCTTCAGATATCAGTTGGCGGTTTTCTCTGCCTGCCTGGCTTTTCGGATATAAATGAGTGTCACAGCCAAACAGGATAGACCATAGTAGAGAGCCATATAAAAGAGCACCAGATCCAGGGCGTGAAAGATTGTGCCGAGGAAAATCATTATAGGAAGAATGCCTCCTATCCCCAGATCCTGCTCGATCTTCACACGCAGGCTCCCGACCTGTTCATGGTCTTTCCTCTGATCGTGCTCAATCTGCACGATTCCCTTCTCAGCCATATCCAGTTCAGTCGCCTTGTACTTCTGATAGATCAGACGCATCAGCGTGTCAGCTGTGGATGCCAACGCACCGATGAAAACCATCCAGACCATATCAGGCTCTGTCAGCACTCCGCCTTCATAATATACGGCCATACCAATGGTGCCACCCAGCAATGCCACGATGATATAGCTACTGATCCCATCGGCAAATTCACCGAAAGGTTCCGCCTTCACACTCCGGGCAATACAGCCGTCCGTGCAGTCCAACACAAGCCACAGGTTGACCAGGATCGCTGCAATGATGCGGCAGATATAATTATTCGGCAGAAACAGGACACACGCCAGAACTCCCTCAACGATAGAAAGATATGAAACCGTGTTGGCCCCTATTCCCACGCTGGTAAATAAAGCCGCAAGCACATATCCTGCCGGACGGTAAAATATACGGCTCAGTGGCGGATCTTTTTTTCTTTTCCATTCCGGCATGGTGTCCCGGAAATATTTAGCCGTGTATTTCATCTCGTAAATCCTGTTTAATCTGTGTCGTGCTAATTTCCGGCGTGCGCGGAAGATAGATAGCCTCCGCCCCCTCCTCTTTTACAAAATCAAACGCCCCTGTCCAGTCATCACCCATGACCAGAATATCTATCCCGTACTTTTTGATGTCTGTCCGCTTCTGCTCCCAGTTTTCTTCCGGGATGATCTCATCTACGTAACGGATGGATTCCAGAAGAAGTTTCCTCTGATCATAGGAGAAATAGCTCTTCTTCCTTTTCTCGTTCAAGTTGAATTCATCTGTGGACAACGCAACGATCAGGTAATCTCCCAGTTCTTTTGCACGCCTGAGAAGATTAATATGCCCATAGTGGAGAAGGTCAAATGTTCCATATGTGATTACCTTTCGCATATTCTCTCCTCCTCATTTAGTCAATCCTTTCTTTTCCTGGTCGTTTCACTTATTCTTCCTCCTGATCCGCCGCATCCTGATCTGATACAGCCACGGCCGTCCATAAACCTGCAATAATCCAGCGATCCAGAGCATCAGACCACGCGGCAGCTTCCGAATAGCATGTACGCGCCAGCTACGCTTTTCTTCTATAAGCGGTGTGTCTGCCCACGGGCTCATCGCCTTATACTTTAGCCACTCATCTGTCCAGGGATGTCCACACCCCTTCATCCAGGGGCGTTTTGAGAGAAAGCTGACAGTATAGTGGATGATCACCGGGTTAGCAACTGCATTCTTCAGTTCTTCCTCGCTGTAATACTCCGGCGGTCTGCGGTAGCGCAGCATCTCTTTATAGGTAAAATCAAAGAATATTGTAACCGCGTTATACTTCGGATCGAAACAGATACAGTCACGGCTAAGGACTGCGTTCAGCGCCCCTTGGTCGCCTTTTTCGATGAAGCCGTGATGAGATCTGATAAAGGAGAGGACGCAGTTTTCCACATCCTGCTCCCGCCATCTCTTCATATCCACCAGCATCA
This sequence comes from uncultured Lachnospiraceae bacterium, assembly GCA_902779575.1. GTDB lineage: Bacteria > Bacillota > Clostridia > Lachnospirales > Lachnospiraceae > Porcincola. The sequence goes on along the minus strand of CACZBW010000015.1, from coordinate 78,727 downwards.
CACCAGAGTTGAACATGATATCGTCAAGCTGCAAGTCTACGTTCTTCCTGTAGTACTTACTGAAAGCATCGAGGAGAACTGCTGCAGTCTTGTTCTGTAGATCCGTTTCCCACAGTTCACGCAGTGATCCGGTAATGATTGTATCGCAGTCAAGGTACAGGATGCGGTCGATAGACGGATCCAGATGCCGGGAAATGAAGATTCTCGCAAACTGCGCCATACTGCCGCGGTCGGCAGAAACAGACATTTGCAGTTCTTTGCTGATATCAGTGGCGGGGATCCAGTGTGGAGCAGGCGCTTGGTAAGAGGTACAAACTTCTTCTATCTTCTCCCGGTCAGTCTGGTTAATGCCAGCATTGAGGATGTGGATATGGATCTGCACCTGAGTATTATTCTCGAAAAGAGAAACCATCGAGACGCCAAGGATAGGAGCAAAGGCCTCATCTGCCGCATAGACAATGTGCATCATGAATTGGCCTCCTCTCCCACACCGGGTATCTGTTCTATCCCGTCCGTGGCTACATTAGTATGGAGAACTGAAACGGACAGTGGATAGAGGAAAATGAAATTATACACCTGAAATGTATACCTTTCCATCAAGCCCATCAGGCAGAACAGTGTGGAGATGGCCAGCAGGCTATAGTCTTTATTTCTTATTATCTTCCAGTTTGCATAACTCAGCCACAGAAGCGCGGGAACCATCCATAACATGCCTCTGTAAATCGTAAAGGTTACGTATCCATTATCAAGTACGTATAAGGTAAAAGAATACCCCCCAAGCTGTTCTACATAATTATTCCTTAAACGTAATAGTTCTCCGAAAAAAGGAAAACCGTGTTCCCTAAACGCTAAGCCCGCTTGAATGAACCGTTTGCTGAAGTTTTCAATATAAGTTCCCATAGTATGAATGGCCAACCATTCACGCTGTGATCCGAGAATGATAGTAGCAAAGAAGCAAAGGAACGGAAATAGAATCAGTAATCCTAGTATTACTTTTTTAGGTACGACAGCCTTTGTCGACGCTGACCAGTTTATTGTCCGCTTACATGACAGAATAGTTAATGGAAACAACAGCAGAAGCAGAGCCTGCGTCCGGCACTTTGGAACAATAAGCATAAAAAGCGCAGAAATCCACGACAAGATGAAATAACCAATTCTTACATTTCTTCCCCTGTCCTTCATAAAAAGATACCATGCAAGAACAAATATAAAGAATACATAGCTTCCCCATACGTTGGGATGAGCAAACCCTAATGCCAGACCAGTGCCATAAAGGCCAACTTTTGGCTTTTCCACTGTAAATCCTATAGGTAATCCAATCATAGCGATCGCAACTGTTGCAGCGGCCCACCAGAACATCACACGCAGAATTGTTATATAGTTTTTTCCATAAGCACAGATTGCCAGAATAACAATCATAAGGCCGTCAAACTTATTCCTTTGCATTTTGGCGCACATAAGCAGAAATCCTGTCATGAAAGCCAATACAGGAATAATCGCCCATCTCTTTTGAACTGTTATCACAATGCTACTACCCAGGTAAATTCCAAGAAGTAACAGCAGAAGCATAGTGAGCCACATTTTCAATGTTCTGCCAAAGAATCCAAGGAAGGGAGCAAACTGGATATGCTCAATAAACAAGCTCAATTGGTATATGCTGAGAATAGCACAATACAAAAGGATAGAACTACCCTTTATCTCCCTGGTAAGAACAGTAATGAAGGTATTTGCCCTTAGCTTGAAAGTTCCCACATTTTCACCTGCACAATGCCTATTTCCAAAATACGCTCCGCACCACTATAGGCACGGAGCGTATAAATCGCTTTTATTATGCTTTTTTAATCTTTTTGATTAGTTAGCGTTCATTCTGCGGCGAGTTACCAGAAGGATGCCAGCGCCAAGAACAAGGATAGCACCGATTACATAGAACAGGGTTGTACCGATACCACCAGTCGAGGGAAGTACGGAACCACTGTTGTTCTGAACAGCAGCGATTGCGTCAACAGCTTCATCAAATTCTTCCTGTCCTGCATATGCTGTGTTCTCGATGTGGTTTTCATCATCAACATTTGTACCTGTTACTGTAACTGCCTGAGGCTTGTCAAGACGGTTGTATCCATCCGGGGCAGCTACCTCTACGAGATAGTAGGTTCCATCTTTGATTCCGTCGAATCTTTCAGTTCCATCAGCACCTGTTGTCTTCTTGGTAATCGTTGTAGCGTCAGCAAGTGCCTTAGCCTGTGCATCTGTAACATTTGCAGTTCCACTGGTCGGAGCACCTGTAACTGTTACCCACTCAACATGTGCTGCTACATAATCATCCTGGCCTTCGGTTCCTGTAGCTTCAACCCAATGATAGTACTTGCTTTCAGAATTCATAAGAGCGAATACCGCATTCGGAAGCTTGGTTCCTGTCGTTGAATCATCGCCAGTATACTTAACAATCTCAATATTCGCGGAATAAAGCTCTTCTTCTACAGGAATGCTTTCTTCAAGATCACCAGGATTACGACCATACTGAACCTTAGCACTGTTCGTCTCATTGTCGTTCACAATGGCGTTCTCATTAACAACAGCTGTATATGTTACAACGATTGCTCCACCTTTGTTATTCTGATAATTAGTTACAGGAATATCAATTGTGAAACCTGTCGTGGAATAGGTGATCCACTCAGCAGCAGTAGCTGTAGCGACAGGCGTTCCAGCAATGGAAATTGCAACATCATGGTTTAAAGTCAAACCAGATGATAATGTATCGGAAAGGATGTACTTGAAAGTAGTTGTTCCAGAAGTGTTCGGAACCTTTCCATTCAGCGTATAAGAGACAGTCTGACCAATATCAGCACTTACAACATCATCCGTTTTTGTTACTGTGGGCTTTGTGGCTTTTACATAAATATCTGAATCCGGGATGGTAGAAGTCAGAGAAGCAATAGAACCAGTGGTAAGCGGATTCGTCTTCTCATCTGTCATGTCAACCGGGATCATCAGCCAGTAACCAAGATCAAGGCCGGTAAGTGCAATATCTTCTCCGTCCGCATCCCCAGGAGTGCTTGTGTCTTCAGTAACTGGAGTATCAATAGCATAAGCCATTGCAGCGTTAGTAAATGCTACACGGTTGCTTTCCGTGATATTTATATATTTGATTGTACCGTCAATATTGATGGTCGGGAGGCCAATTCCAGTTTCATCATCAACTACATTTGTTGGCTGAATATAACCCGCACCAGCTCCAGTAGTCCAGAATGCTGTCCACTTTGCGTTCAGCTTGTAGACAACTGCATCGTAAGAATCATCCTCATCTGTCGTGTCTGTATCCTGACCAGTCAGATCCAAGATACGATAAAGATTATAAGTTACACCCTCCTCAGAGTTTTTTACTGTCAGGCTTCCTTCGCCTGCTGCCATCGCCATAGTGCTCATTGCCAGTACCATTACCATAGCAATGACTAAAGCCATCATCTTCTTAATTGTTTTTCTCATAGTCCTCATGTTTCCTTTCGTTTTTATCCTCTTTTCCATTGTTGCTGTTACAGTCTTTCTTTCAGGTGAACGTCGGTCTTCTTACTGCTCCCCAGGCCAGGCGTTCCTTTACCTCTATGTTCCATTACCTGAAAATTACTTCCATGATCCTTCGATCCTACTGTGCTATAGAGGTGTATCAACGCCTCCTTTCTGCAGGGAAGTATTACCTGCATTTTTCTGATTGTACTGCCGCGTCATATTGATCATTCAGTTTCATCCTCCCATGCAAGGTCGCTTACCTGAGTGGTGAATTCCACTGCCATGGTAACTTCTGTTCCATCTGCATTTTTCTTAACGTACTCTTCCGAGAACGTGAGGATGATCTTTCCTTCTTTGCTGATCTTATATTCAGCGACTGTATTGTCATCATCATCGAGGATGGCGCCGGCCTCTTCTTCAACTGCCTTGATTTCAGCAGGTACCTGGTAGGCGAGGGACTGATTATCCTCGCTCAGGCGGCCGCCTTCCACTTTGAATAATACCTTAAATCTCAGTTTCTGTCCATCGACTACGTCGACCACAGAATTTGTATCTACTTCGATCCAGACAAGATTCGGATCTTCTTCATCTACCGTATAGCTTTCCGGAACAGTGGGCTTCTCGGATACTGTGCTGGCCGGGACTGTTTCCGCTGCTGCTTCTGCTTCGGCCATTCCCTCTTCTGTCTCGGAAAGGAGGGCCTCCAGATCTTCTCCTGTCTTCATGCCGACAGTATCGATCCAGTCGGTCTGAACCGCTTCGCCGTCCTCCTCGACTGTAACGTCAGCCGGATCCTTCTTCACAATATTTGTAGCCTTAACTGCAGCCTCAGAGCTTCCTTCAACTTCGGAAGCCGTCTCTGTCAGCTCTTCTGTCCGAAGTTCTGTCTCAGTCTCTGTTTCATCCTCTGACGTTTCTTCAGATTCCGCTGCACTCTCAGCTTCGCTTACTTCTTCTGTCTGTCCCTCTGTCGCCTTTTCGGTCTTTGCCTCCGTGACAGCTTCCGTGATTTCTTCTGTCTGCGTTTCCGTTTCGGCTTCTGTAAGCCCTTCCATCTGCACTTCAGTGACAGTTTCTGTTATCTCTTCCGTCTGCGCTTCTGTGACAACTTCCGTTATCTTTTCTGTCTGCGCTTCTGTGACAACTTCTGTCTTTGCTTCCGTAACAGGCTCTGTTGCCGGTTCCGTTGCAGGTTGTACATCCTGTCCCGCAGGCGGCTGCTCTGCCGGCTGTGTCTCTGCCGGTACATTCCCGCCTTCGACCGGATTCAGCAGACCCTGCTGCTGCAGGTCTTCGATGGTAGGCTGGATCGGGGAATCCTCGTCGATCACATAGCACTCTGACGTATGCCTGTGTTCCGGAAGTCCGCAGCTCAGGACCATCTCTGCAGGCGGGAAGCAGGCTGCTGTATGGATATGTTCGGAAACCTCCAGCTTGCCGCAGATGCGCTTGCCTGTCGGCCTTCCTTCCTTATCCCGTTCATAGCAGGCTTCCGTATGCACATGTTTCTCAAAAGATTCCGGGAGTCCGCAGATCAGAACCTTCTGTTTCTGATAGCAGGCCGCTGTATGCATGTGACCCGGATCTGCCGGAATCTCCTGCTGGCCGCAGGTCAGCTGTTTCACATGTTCATAACAGGCTTCCGAATGAATATGTCCCGGATCCGCAGGTCTTTCGGCCTGACCGCAGCTCAGCTGCTTCACATGTTCATAGCAGGCTTCCGTATGCGTATGCCCCGGATCCGCAGGTCTCTCTGCCTGACCGCAGGTCAGCTGCTTCGCGTATTCATAACAGGCTTCCGTATGCGTATGTCCCGGATCCGCAGGTCTCTCCGCCTGACCGCACGCGAGCTGCTGTACAAACTGATAGCAGGCGTCCGAATGATAATGACCCGGATCTGCCGGTCTCTCTGGCTGACCGCAGATCAGATTTCCCATCTCATCATAACAGGAAGCATCATGGTAATGTCCCGGATCTGCCGGTCTCTCTGCCTGGCCGCAGACCAGATTTCCCGTATTCACCCAGACATAGCAGGCTTCCGTATGCGTATGTCCCGGATCTGCTGCCCTTTCTGCCTGGCCGCAGATGACGTTTCCCGTATTGACCAGCGTATAGCAGGCGTCCGTATGGGTATGGCCAGCGTCCGCCGCTCTCTCTGCCTGGCCGCAGATCAGGTTACCGGTATTGACCGTTGTATAGCAGGTTTCCGTATGCGTATGCCCCGGATCAGCCGCTCTTTCTGGCTGACCGCAGGTCAGTTTTCCGGTATTGACCATGGTATAGCAGGCGTCCGTATGGGTATGGCCCGCCACTGCAGGTCTTTCCGGTACCGTGCAGACAAGGACGTCCATCAGAGCATAACACTCTTCCTTGTGCTCATGCCCCTTGTTTTCCGGAATCGGGCAGATCAGCTGGCCCTGGCTGTTATAACATTCCGCCGTATGTGTATGAAGGACAAAATCCGCGTAGCCGCAGATCGGAAGGCCGATTCTGTTGCCGTGCTCATCCTTTTCATAGCAGGCGTCTGTGTGCTGGTGAACTGTCTGAAAAACCGGATCTGTCTGCAGACAGGTCAGATATGCAGGTTCCAATGCTGTATAGCACTCTGCTGTATGCACATGCTCTGTAAATCCGCATACCGGCTCTTCCGAAATGGTCTCGGCGGGAGACATCAGCGTATATCCGGTCAGACCGGCAACCATGACGCCTGCCAGGGCCAGGGCAATCGTCCTTCGTCGTCTCTCGCCCCGCTTTCTCAAAAGATTCTCATTATAATTCTCGAACACTCCCATAGAGTACCCTCCTCAAAATATCGAAAGGCTGATTCGTTCTTTGCAAAGTCAAGTAGTTTCTCAGAGCTTCCTGCACTGTGCGCTTCTCATTTGACCATACCGAAGGCTTTCAGGGGCCAGACCCGGAAAATAATCCTTCCGACGATCTGTTCCTCCGCGACGCATCCGACCGCCGTGTTTCGGGAATCTATGGATACGCTCCTGTGATCCCCCATCACAAACCAGCGGTTTTCCGGTACCTGGTATGGCAGCTCTATGTTGCAGTCTCCCATGGAAAGTTCTGACACATAAGGTTCGTCAAGCTTCACCGAGTTCACATATACTGTGCCGTCTTCATCGATATCCACCCAGTCGCCCGGGCCTGCAATTACTCTTTTAACCAGAATCTTGTTGTTGTAATAGAAGGCAACCGTCTCGCCCGTCCTGAATTCTGATCCCCGTGCAGCCAGGGTAATCTCTCCGTCCTGCAGGGTCGGCGTCATCGAATGCCCGTAAATTCTCAGAACGGGAAGAAGCAGGAAGGAAACCAGCACCGCCGCTGCTGCCACAGTAATCAGGATCGAGATCGTACTGCGGATGGTCCTGCGGTAATCCACCTTGTACCGTTCATATTTCAGCTCGCTCCTGAGTTCATCAAGAGTGGGGACGCTCTGTCCTCCCTTTCTGCGGCTCATCGGAAACCTCCCGGATTCTGTCCGAAACCCGATCCCCCGGCCTGTCCGCGGACATTGTCCAGATACAGGTCCGCCGCTTTCTGGGCCGCTTCAAATATGCCGCTCAGCTTCAGGGAAGCCTCGGCGAGCGATCCGGACTGGCTGATCGCGATCTGTCTCTCCTCCAGTCTGGCGTTCAGGCTTTTTACCTGTTCTCTCAGGCTGTCCAGCTCTTTCTGCTGTTTTTGAACAAGCTCCCCCTGCTCTACCAGAAGTTCCAGCAGTTCGCCCCGTTTGAGGCGGTGTAATTCTTTTTCTGTCATATCTTCCGATAACTCCTTTTCTGTCCCCCTGAGGATCATTCTGCCATCTCAGCGGCAATTCCTCCGGCGTCTCTCAGATCCCGGATTCCGTCTCCGATTCCTCTGTCATCTCAGAGTCACCCGGACTGTAGATGATGTATTCCAGCTTGCAGCGGACGGTGACCCGGTGCGCGCCTCCCAGAGTACAGGTAAAAAATGTAAGATCCCAGTCCCCGCTGGTCATCTCCTCTGAATCATAGGGTTCCAGCTGTTCCACTTCCAGCACGCTGTAGCCGAAATGATTGCCGGCCATATCCGTGAAGAAGACTTCCGCGCCTTCCTGCAGGTTCTTGATCTCGCCGAAATGACGGTCATAATTGTGCCCGCAGATTACAATATCGTGGCTGTATACAGAACCGGTGTACCTTCCCGGCGCGATCCTCAGAAGCGGATAGCTCCAGGTCGAAGTCACGGGCAGTTCCCTGTCAATCGAAGGAATCGTCAGGTAGCCGATATATTCCTCTCCGTCGATAACCTTCACAGGCATCTCCATTGACGGAAAATCAATAAACAGCGGAACCTTGTTTTCGGGGATCATGCCGGTTACGGCTTCCCCCTCCTCATCGCAGCGGATCACCAGCTGTTCTTCGCTTTCCTCCTCCGCTGCGCTGCCTGAGCCCGAATCGTTCCGTCCGGGATCGATCTCGTCCAGAATTTTCAGAGAAGACTTTCCTGCAAGCTGATCCTCATACAGGTTATAGAGGACGAGTCCCAGCGCTCCCACAAGCAGGAGGCATCCCGCCGTTGTCAGGATAATGGACTGTATCGCCCGGAAACCGCGCCGCTTCTGTCCTGATCCCATCTTCTCATCCATCATTGCAATACCAAAGTTCCTATCTTTTTATTCGGACCTTTCTCTGTTTATAAAGATCTTTCTCTGCGAAGCCACATTCCCGCCAGGATCAGGCACATTCCGCCCAGAGCCAGGAAGGGAACCGGCCACCACAGCTGTCCGGTCTGCGGGAGCTTTACGCCTCTGACAGCAGACCCTGCGGAAGCCGAAGATGCGGACGCGGACGCTGCCGCCGCGGCAGAGGCCGGTACTGCCGGATGATAAGTGTTCGTAAGCACGCAGGTCTTTGCCGCCGTCAGTACTTTCGTACTGATGGAAACCGTATAGCCCTGCGGTACGTTCTTCTCCGCTACGAGCCAGGTCTTGCTGGAATCCAGGCCTTTCCATGTGCAGGTCCAGTTATTCTTCTTATTCAGCTTCTTTTCTTCGATCACGGCTCCGGCACCGTCAACCAGCTGTACCATAACGTACTTCGGCTGATTTGCGTTCGTACCCACCCAGACCTTCTGTGCTGTGACACATATAGTCGGCGGTACGACCGGCGGCTTGACCGGCGGCTTAACCGGCGGATTAACCGGCGGCTTCGGAGGAACATCCTTTTTGGCAGGAATAATCGAAATTTTATTATTTACAGTCAGATCCACGGTTCTGCTTTCAGACCGGCTGCTTACCGCCCAGACAAAGAAGGGCTGGACAACAACACTATATTCAGTCCCCGTGTAGTCCCCATAGACCAGGTAGATCCCGTCGTTAAGGGTCTTCTTCGCATCCCCGTTCGCGTCAGTCGACGGAAATTCTTCCGCGTTTCCGCCGCCCATTCTGGCGTACACTTCCGCTGTCGCTGCTTCCTGCTTCAGCTTATCCGTTCCGTCTTTCCAGTCCGTTTTCTTACTGAGCGCATCAAGATCGATCCCCATTTTCGCGGCAATCCCCTTAAAGGCTTCCGTGAAAGTAATGGCCGTACTCTTGCCGTCCGCTGAAGAAGTTACGTCAGCCACCTTAAATGCCTTATAGCTGATGCCGCTGACGCCTTTCCCGTCGTAGGCGGCGTGGATTGTCAGATCAGAAGTCCCCGCAGCGTACACGCGGTTTCCCGCCCATATTCCTGCGGTGATCAGGATTCCGGCAAGGAAGATCATCCGGATCAGGATCCTGACAAAAGTATATTTACTCATTTCTCTCTTCATATGCCGCCTCAAGTTCTCTCTGCTCCTCCCGTGCCTTGCGAAGCGCGCGGCCGTGAAGGGTTCCTTTCCTCGAACTGATCAGCAGAAGCAGCAGCAAAAGCAGGATCAGCGGTACGGCCGCCAGCGGAGCCACCAGGACCGGATCGATCATGAAAGCGTCCGCGGAAACCCTGACAACGGGCTGCTCTTCCGGATTTTCTACTCTGTGTCCGCGCACCAGAAGCCGGTGCGTATTGATACCGTAAGGGGTACAGGTTACAAGTGTGCAAAGATCTTTCTCTTCGTCAATCTCCAGATCGCTCAGCTCTGTCGGGAGTACAATCCGGATCTGGTCCACTTCATAGCTGAGGGTCTCATCCAGTATCATCAGAAAGAAGATGTCGCCCTTTTCCAGCTCGTCCAGATCGGTAAACAGTCTGGCGGATGGGAGTCCTCTGTGTCCAGAAAGGACCGAATGGGTCCCTTTTCCTCCCACCGGAAGAGAAGTTCCCTCGATATGTCCGACAGCGACCTGCAGGACCGACTCATCAACGCCGTGGTAAACCGGAAGAGAGATGTTGATCTTTGGAATATTGATATATCCCATGACCCCGTTCCCGCTGATATTCAGGAGACTTTCATATTCCTCCCGCTCTTCATCCGTCAGCAGGTATCGCGTCCCTTCTTTTTCAAGAAGGCTTTTGTTGTACGCCTCTGCTTCCTGAAGCAGCTGCGCATAGTCTATGTCTTCAATCTGCGAAACCTGTTCCGCGTAGCCCGCGATCGCTCTGGACTGATGGAGGCTGTTCCAGTAATCGGAAAACGTCGGATACAGCAGCAGCCCAAGTCCCGCGAAAAGGGCAAAGAACAGAAAAATCGTAGACAGATTCTTTCTGAACCAGCTCATAGGAAGAAATCCTTCTTTCCCTTATCTATAGCTTTTTTCATAAAATCAGGCCCCCTGTGCTTCTCCCATAAAATCCGTCCGGAAGCTCCTGTCCCGCAGGCAGTCCATCCGTGCCTGTTGCCGGATCCTGCGGCTCCCCCTTCGGCTTCCGTTATAATATACGTATTACTTAAGCGGAATCTCTTCTCCACGGCATAAAAGCCAGAATTGCAAGAATCGCAATAACCGCAAATCCGGAAAGAGGCTTCGAAAAGATTTTTACAAGAAAACCGAGAAATCCTGAAGCGTATACTTCCTTTGCCAGAATCCGGTCCGCGGGAAATACCGCTTCTGCAGTTTCCACCGTCGGATCGTCTGCGATCGCACTGCTTCCGCCGCCGAAAGTCGGGCTTCCTGCCCCGCTCTCCAGAAGGCTGTACGGTACTTCAGCAAAAGCCCCTTCCGTCTCACCGTTAATCGACCGGATCTTCCCGAGACTGACGTCTCCCTCATCGTCCAGATAGGCGATCACATCACCGGTCGTATAGCGCTCTTTTCTTTTCAGCAAAATCAGGGCCTCTTCCTCGAATTCCTCGGAAACCGACCCTCCCGGCGCAATTTTCAAATAATATCCGCCAATCTGCGGCAGGTCCGATTTCTGTGTCCTGAAAAGAGCCAGGACCACGGCGAATGCCAGCGCCAGAAACAGCAGAACCCCGGAGACGAAACGGATAATGCCTGTCAATACTTTCACGGCAGAAACCTCCATCCGAATACAGGAAGTCCGTGTTTTCGGGGAATACTGTCCGAAGGAAACCGATACGGAAAGAATACGGCCGGCTGCGATAAAGCCGGATCAGGAAAAAACAAAGAGCCACTATCCATATTACTTAACAATTTGTAACACAAGTATATGGACAAGATTTGGACAACCGGCGCCTCTCTGTGCAGCCTTATACTTTGCAGTAAATCAGGAAGAACCCCCGGTTTCTGACCGTTGTCCCCCATCTGCAGATGAATGATCATCTATCCTCAAATAGTATATAAATTATACCGCTGATTATAGTTTTATTGTATCCCCAATCCCTGAAAAACCATTTTTTGAAGCCGGGAAATTTTCCACATGACAAATCTCTGTTTCGACTGTATGATATGTGTATCGTGCGTACGCATTCCTGCAGACAACGATGGACAGGACTGTACCCGGGGTTCAGGAATACTGCGCAGAATTCGGAGGGCGCTGTTATGAAACTGATCTATCCGGCAATTTTTACACCTTATTTCGACGAAAGCGGTTATGAAGTAACGATTCCGGATCTTTCCGGCTGCACTGCTTCCGGCGATACGCTGGAAGAGGCGATCGACGAAGCCGTCGACCAGGCCAGCATGTGGATCATGAGCCGCATGGAGAAAGGAGAGGAAGTTCCCCCTGCCTCTGCCTATTCGGACATTCGCACGGATGATGAGGATGATTTTGTCAGCCTCCTGGTCCTGGATATGGGCGCTTATTCCGAAGCCCACAGCAAAAAGGTTGTCCGGAAAAATATCACGATCCCCGCCTGGCTGAACGCCTACGGGGAGGCGAAGCATGTCAATTTCTCACGCCTTCTGCAGAATGCCCTTCTTGGTCTGACCCAGAAAAGTGAAAAATAAAACCGGCATCCACAGCAGAAACCGACATGATATGACCCGGAAAAGTGAAGAGGAAAAGCGGTTGTCATCTCATGTCAGATATGATATAGTAATGGCGTTTTTGAAGGACTGTTCGTCCGGAATGAACTGCAGTCCTCTTGCTTTGCCGGTGTGTCGGAATGGCAGACGAGGCAGACTCAAAATCTGTTGTAGGCAACTACGTGTGGGTTCGAGTCCCACCACCGGCAGTTTAAAACATATACGGCTGTCCGCGTCGGAGCATATCACTCCGGCACGGGCAGCCGTTTTTTCTTTTTACTGTTTTTCTGCAAGACTGCTGTATTCCGGGAAGCAGTCGAAGGTTGCGAAATAATCCGCCGCTGTCTCCGCTCTCCGGATCAGCTGAACGCTCCCGTCCTCCTTCAGCAGAAGTTCCGATGAGCGCAGGCGGCCATTATAGTTATATCCCATGGAAAAACCATGGGCTCCGGTGTCGTGGATGACCAGATAATCGCCGATCTCAATCTTCGGGAGCTGGCGGTCGATGGCAAATTTGTCATTGTTCTCGCAGAGAGATCCCGCCACGTCGTAGGTTTCCGTGCAGGGCGCGTCTTCTTTCCCGAGAACCGTGATGTGATGATAGGCTCCGTACATGGCCGGGCGCATCAGGTTTGCAGCGCAGGCGTCCACGCCGATATACTCTTTATAGATATGCTTCTCATGGATCACTTTCGTGACCAGGCAACCGTAAGGCGCCATCATAAAACGTCCCATCTCCGTAAAGATGCGCACGTCTCCCATCCCGTTCGCCTTCAAAATCCGGTCGTAGACCTCGTGGACGCCTTCCCCGATCTTATAGATATCATTCGGTTTCTCGCCCGGTTTATAGGGAATGCCGACTCCGCCGGAAAGATTGATAAAGGCGATGTGCGCGCCGGTCGCGTTGCGCAGCCTTACGGCCAGCTTAAAGAGGGTCTCCGCAAGCGTCGGGTAATATTCATTTGTGACAGTATTAGAGACCAGAAACGCGTGAATACCGAAATGTCTCACGCCCTTCTTCATCAGAATCCGGTAAGCATCGAAAATCTGCTCCTCCGTCATACCGTACTTGGAGTCTCCCGGATTGTCCATGATGCCGTTGGACAGCTTATAGAAACCGCCCGGGTTAAAACGGCAGCTCATCGTCTCAGGAAGAGATCCGAGAGTTTTCTCAACCAGGTCAATGTGAGTAATGTCGTCCAGATTAATGATGGCGCCCAGCTCCGCCGCCTTGCGGAACTCTTCGGCCGGCGTGTCATTGGAGGAGAACATGATCTCCTCTCCCGTCACCCCGCAGGCCTCGGAGAGCATCAGCTCCGTCATGGAGGAACAGTCCGTACCGCAGCCGCATTCGTGAAGCAGTTTGATCAGGAAGGGATTCGGTGTCGCCTTCACCGCGAAATACTCTCTGAAACCGGGATTCCAGGAAAATGCTTCATTTACCCGCTTTGCGTTTTCACGGATTCCCTTCTCGTCATAAAGATGGAAAGGAGTCGAATAGCTTTTTGCCATCTCCCTGACCTGGTCCAGTGTTACAAATGGTTTTTTCTCAAATTTCATAGATTTCTGACACTCCCTGTTTCCTTACTGTCTCTGCCGGGCTGCGCCGGCTCTTCAAGTTACTGCCTGTTATCTGCCCTGCTGCCGAACCCCTCTGTCAGTCTGCCTGGCCGGAGCACCCTGACTTTTCCTTGCGGATGCAGCATCCTGTACCGGTCTGAAACTGCCGGCATGTGTATTCTCTCACTCTCCGGCAGCTTCAATGGCCTGCAGAGTTTCCTCCAGCTGCGCCCTCACCGCGTCGTCCGCCGGTTCATTGAAAATTTCCGTGACCCGGTTTGAGGCGTCGGTCAGGTGATTGTAAGTGAGGATGTTGTAATCGTTGATCAAATCTCCATATACTTCATCCTGGTTCCGTTTATTCCAGTCGTGGTAGACTCCGTTTTCGTCGATATAGGTTCCGGAACAGATCACCGGCAGGGTCTGCCTGAGGCCGAGCAGGAATTCCTGATACTCCGTGAGCGGAAGTCCCGCCTTCTCCATGACATAGGCCCCCAGATAGTTCACGCTCATCAGGTCTGCCGTTTCATCCTTTCCAAGTCCCATATTGTCCCAGATAAAGAAAGGCACCTGATAATGCTTCTGGGTTTCTTCCAGGCCGCCGTTCTCATCAAAGCCTGTCAGGCCGTCAATGACTTCCGTCACGTAGTCACTCGGTTCATGATCGCCGAAGGTCACGATGATGGTCGGTTCTGTTACATTTTCCTCAAAATACCGGATCAGCTTTTCATAGGCTTCATCCGACTTTTTGATCAGAGTCAGGTAACGCTCCGCGGCAACGGTCACTGTACTCTTATTCGTCTTGTCCGTCAGCAGAACTTCCTCTTTGAATCCGTTATCAGTCGAAGGATTCGCGCTGTAGCCGGAATGATTCTGCATGGTAACCTCAAAGATGAATTGTTTTTCTCCTTCCTGCTTCTTCTCAAACTCTTCTATGATCCGCTCGTATGCTGACTCGTCGCTGATATACTTGCGGATGGTTTTCGCCCCGGGGAACGATTTCTGGTCATAGAAACGGTCAAATCCCATCAGCGGATATACTCTCGTCCGGTCCCAGCCGGATCCCTGATAGGGATGCATCCCGACTGTCGTATACCCCAGACTGCCCAGATAAGACGCCATGGTCGGTATCTGTCCGGAGATATACTGCTGGAACACGACGCAGCCCTCGGGAAGGAAGGCCATTGTGTCGCCGCCCAGGAACTCATATTCCGTATTTGCTGTATTCCCGCCTTTGACCGAAACCATCAGATGGCCGGAAGTATACTGATCCATCATGCTCCGGAAGAAGGGCATATAGTCTTCTGAAGTATTGAAATCACCGATCACGGACAAATCTGAAAATGCCTCGTTCATGATCACGATGATATTCGGGGCCTTGTTCAGGTCAAATGCCTCTCCCGTATCCTGCCCCGGCTGCATATACCGCGCCGCGTCTTCCTTCTCCCTGCCGGCGATCTCCCGCACCTTTTCGGCGCTGTAGCCGTCCGGTTTTTCGATATGGATCAGGTGAAGGTTTGCCAGATAGGCGACAATCAGTCCGTTTTTGGTGTAGCGCACATTCGGGGTAAAGAGCGTCGTATCCACGCCCCAGAATTTTTTGACTTCCATGTCCTGGATCGAAGCCACCATCATAACGAGCGCGGCGGCCGAAAGAATCAGTCCGGGAATCCGGATTCTGAGATCCCTGATCCGGCCTTTCATTTTTTCCGTCGTCAGGATGAGGAAAATGAAGGCGATTGTGGCAAACAGCATTTTCCAGTAGACGGTATATTTATAATTGGCCGCCACATTTCCGGCTGTTCGTACGGACAGAAGATCCCAGGGCATCAGCGGACTTCCGCGGAATTTCACGACGAAGAAATTCACGACGGCAAGACCCGCCAGGATCCCTTCCGACAGGCTGAAACCGATCCGGAAACTTCCTGCCAGGAAAGCCAGAACCAGGAAGAAGAGCGCATAGATCAGCGTGTTCAGGATGATCATCAGATAGGGCGGCTCTGCTGTGGCGGTCGAAAGAGCCGCCCCGACGTGCCAGAAACCCTTGTTGTAAAACTCCACAATCACAAACGAGAGAAAGGGAGCGCATATCGCCGTTAATACGGTGTAGATTTTTCCGCCGGTTTTTCCCAACGGAAGGGGGATATAAAGATAAAGTCCCGCAAGAACCGCTAAAGCTGCTGCAAGCGGAAAATACCAGCTCTCATGAGGCTGGTCCGCAAGATGCGCCTGAAAAGCCAGGAAAAGCAGAAACAGAGTCAGCACCAGAGCCGCGATCCCGCGGACCCGTTTCCATTTTCCTGCGTTTCTGCCGGCTGAATCCGGGGCTGTAGCTTCTGCCCTGTGAACTTTGCTATCTGCTTTACGGGCTGCAGCAGCGGTTTCGGAAGCCGCAGCGCCTGTTTTGTTTATCGTATCTTTCCTTTTCAAAATGATAATCGCCTTCTACTCATGATGTATATTCAGGATGTCCGGCGGGTTTATGTTCCGCTTCGGCCTGTGAAAAGCGCCTGCTGACAGTATACTGCAGCGTTCACCGTCTGACAGTTCATTCAGCCCTGCGGTTCCGCCGGCACGCCGTTCTTAATGTGTTTGTGTGTAAACAGATGATCCTGGCAGTATTCGTGGCTGCCCTCGCACTTGGAACAATAGCGGAATTCCAGATTCGGATCATCCAGCTCTGTCCGCCCGCAGATCGTGCATTTGTGGCGGGCTCCGTTCGGATAGATCTTCGTGTAATCCTGTGCCGCCCGGCGTCCCGGGAAGCTTCTCGCCGAAGCGGCCCCCTGTCCCTGACGGCTTCCCGTTCCGTCATTGCTCCGGGTATAGCCGCCGGAAGGAGTGCTTTTTCCTGCGCCGAATCCTCCGAAGAAGGATCCGGATCCTTCTTTCTTTCCGCTGCCGACCGCTTTTCTGAATTTTGCCTTCCGCTTAAGCTCCGACGGCGTCAGATGCCTGAGATTCGAAGTCATCAGGAAATAGACGGCAAAATTCAAAAGTGCGCAGGCGATCACAACCCTGGGCACCAGCATCTTCGCGCGGAAGAAATCATAGGCGATAAAAGCGCCGTACAGGATTCCCATCCAGCTCATCTTCACCGGAATGAAGAAGTAAAGCAGAACCTGCATATTCGGATAGGTCAGGGCGTAGGCGATCAGGATCGTCGTGAGTATATAGTAAGTGGTCATGAATGCCGGAATATACATGATTTGCATGTATGCATCCGTTGTCCCTGCATGGTTCAGGAAAGCGTAGGTCAGCATCATCCCGATGTCGGTGATGAGAATACCGCCGAAGATATAGACGTTAAAAAGAAAATCGCCCCATGTAGCGGCAAGGGTACGCGCAATCCAGTAATAAAACAGAAGCATGATAACCGTGAAAATGTCAAGCCTGCTCGGCGGCATCAGAACCCATGTGATCAGGCGCCAGATCTCTCCCCGCATGATATAGGGAGGAATAAAGGCATAGTAGTTTGCCGCGGACGGGAACAGCGCACTCAGCGTATAGCCTGCCACCAGCAGTACAATCATGATCAGCGGCAGGTTGCGGATCGCGTACCTGCCGAATTTCCGTTCCATCTTATCGAGAAACCTCATCTCAGAAACTGTCTCCTTAATCTATTTTTTGATAACAGCCCCGCAGTCTGTCCGTGCATCGTTCCCTCAGGAAATCAGGCAGACAGGGGCAGCTTACCGCTTCTGTTATCATTTTTACCAGTCAAGTCTTGACGGAAGATCCCGCATCAGCAGATCCAGGACCGTTATGGCAGCCATACACTCCACGACCACGACCGCTCTTGGCACAATAACGGGATCATGTCTGCCCCTGATCTCGATCTCCCGGATGCTTCCATCAGCTGCAAGCGCTGTCTGAGGCCTGGCGATGGACGGCGTCGGTTTAAAAGCCACCCGGATTAAAACATCCGATCCGTCGCTCATACCGCCCAGGATTCCGCCGGCATGGTTTGTCGTTTTCACAGGGCGGACATCTCTTCCGTACATGCAGGCATCTTTGCCTGCAGCATCCGGATACGCGTACTGGTCATTGTTTTCGGAGCCGCGCATCGCGGCGGCCCCGAAACCTGCCCCGATCTCCACGCCCTTGACGGCGCCGATCGAGAACATGGCCTGCCCGAGCAGGGCGTCCAGCTTGTCAAAGACGGGCTCGCCGATTCCCTGGGGCATCCCCGTTATGACGCACTCCACGATGCCGCCTGCCGAGTCTTTCTCCTCCATACATCGGTTCAGATAGGCCTGCGCCTGTTCTTCCGCTTCCCGGTCCGGCATGCCGAGCGTGCTCTCCTTCAGATATGCTGAATCAAAGCGGCCGGGATCACAGCTGACCGGCCCGATCGCCTTTGTATAGGCTGTCACCCGGATTCCTTTCCGTTCGAGGATCCTGCAGGCGATGGCTCCCGCCGCGACCCTGCCGATCGTCTCCCGGCCGGAGCTTCTTCCGCCGCCCCGGTAATCCCGCAGGCCGTATTTCCGGTCAAAGCCCAGGTCCGCGTGTCCCGGTCTGTAGATGTCCGCGATATTGCTGTAATCCTTTGAATGCTGGTCCTGGTTGCGGACCAGGATCGAAATCGGCGTTCCGGTGGTTTTTCCTTCGAATACGCCTGACAGAATCTCCGCCCTGTCCCCCTCGGATCTGGCCGTGGTAAACCTGCTCTGCCCCGGCTTCCTCCGGTCCAGGTATTTCTGGATATCATCCTCAGAAAGCGGCAAACCGGCAGGACAGCCGTCCACGACCACGCCCAGCGCCTTCCCGTGACTTTCTCCCCAGCTTGTAACCCGGAACAGAGTTCCGAATGTTGAACCGGCCATTTCTGACCTTCCTTTCTTCTGATCTGCTCAGATCCCCATTACGCCCGCGCACAGTCTGACCCGGAAGAAGCAGAGCGCCCGGAATCCGGCAGATTCCTCTGTGACCGGGTGACGGCGGCTGAGCTTGCTTTATTCTGGCCAGCCGCAGCCCCGCGGCTGAAATCATGACTGTCCTCTTACTCTTCTGTCGCGGAAACCAGGATGCAGTTCGGCGTCTCCACAGGAAGCTGCTTTCCTTTCATAACAAGGGTTTTCTTCTCATAATCAATAGTAAAGAATCTCATATAATTGGACTCATGGCAGAGAACGACCATGGTTTTCTCATCCGGGAACACGTCGATATCCTTGGGATAACCGCCGCTTATGGGCAGAATCAGGATTTTTGAAAGAAGCCCCGTCTCCTGGTCGATCCGGAAAATTCCCACCGTGTTTTCGCCGGCGCTCGAAGTATAAAGATACTTTCCGCTGGGGGAAATCTTCAGCGCGCAGCTGGCGGATGAGAAATCCTTCAGGTCAAGGATGCTCCGCACTTCCTGGATCAGCTCGAATTTCGGGGATTTTCCGCTTCCGTCATAGGAATAGACACGGATCTTGTTGCTCATCTCGCAGTTGATATAGGCAAAGCGCCCGTCCTTTGAGAAGCACATCAGCCTCGGAGCCGCCTGCAGAGGCAGGCGCAGGATATCATACAGATGCAGCTTCCCGGTGCCCGGCGTCACTTTATAAATCTTAACCTGGTCCACCCCGTTATCTACCGCGCACAGATACTTGTCATCCGGCGTCGGAATCACACAGCTCACATGAGGCCGGAAATTCCGCTCTGCCACGGACCCGATCCCCTGATGGAAGATCCCGTCCATTACGGAGCCCAGACGTCCGTCCCTGTGGGTATGAACTACAGTTACTTTCCCGTCATGATACCCTCCGACAAAGAGGAACTTGCCGGATACATCCGTTGAGAGATAGCAGCCCCGCATACCGTCGATATCAACCTTGTTGATCGGCGTCAGGTCTCCGTTCGGCTCGATCTTCAGAACCTCCACTCCCTCGTCCGCGATGGAATAGAGATACTGGCCGCTGCGGGACTTTGTGACGTAGGAAGAATTGTGAACCGGTATGACCGAACGCTCCTTCAGGGTTCTGGTCTCCATATCCATGTCATAGATATGGATGCCGATGCTGCTCCCATGCGTATAGGTTCCGATATAAGCTACATACTTTTTCTGTTCCATCTCCGCCTCCTTGTTTCAGGCAAATGTCAGCATGCCGGCGTCACTGCGCAGTCCGTCAGTGATTCCTTCGTCAGCGTACAAACCGTCAGTATTCCGACGTCACTGTATAATAAGGATATTTACCGATCTCGCCGGCCCTCGTCGCGATCGCGTGCGGGTCATAGTGCGAGTGGATATATTCCATCGTCTGCTCGATCTGGTTGTCAATCAGATAAACCTCCGGATGATTGATTACGTCCCGGAAGGGATTCACAACCCCGAACCGGTTCAGGACCGCTTTGTAGGAAGGACTTCCGGCTCCCCAGCCTCCGAGCGGCGCGGTATTCGAATATACCCCGACCGGGACCAGGTCCAGAGGTCCGAAGGCGTCGGCAAATTCCAGTCCGCCCATCCTCAGCAGATACAGATGATCCTGATCCTGGGACAGCTGAATGGTCAGCTGCTCTGTTTCTTTGCGCTTCGCTTCCTTTTCCGCCGCGCTGCTTCTCCAGTTGACAGACCAGAAATGCTGGTTGAAAATCAGGCATCCCGCAATCATCAGAACTGCAAAGCGCCATGGCAGCCGCAGTTTCTCAGGATCTGTCATCATAAGAAGCACCAGGGTGCAGGAAAACCAGACCGGGCAGTCAACCCTGTTATATCCGTAGCGTCCCTGATAGAACAGGTAGAGAAAGAGCGACAGCAGCAGGACGATCTGGATGACCGCCGCCGCCGGCGTCTGCCAGCGCCGGAATCCGAACAGGAGCAGCACTGCCAGGGCTGCCAGCCACATGTAAAAGGAACGGTTTTCAAAGAAATCAGATGGGTACCGTTTCAGGAAACGCCGGATCGTATCCGCGCCGAAAGATCCCCTGTCTTTCGCCTTCATCTGAGCAAGCTTTTCAAACAGTTCGGTAGTCACAAGTTCCGGATCATAATAATTCCACGATTTGTAATAATTATACGTCGCCTCGTCAAGCCCCAGGGCTTCCATCTCCTCCCGGTGCTTTTCATAGGAAGGAAAGCCGTAATCCGACAGCACGGAATGCGCATTATTGTAAAGCCGGTAATCCATCGATTCCTGGTTTTTATGGAAAGTATAATCGTGAAAGAACCAGATGCCTCCGCCGGTCAGCGCCACCGCCGCCAGGCAGCCGAAATAACGCACGAGGAGCCTCCGGATCTGCCGCCTGTCGTTCATCCCCGCCAGATTCATAAGAAGGAAGAGCCCGTATACGCACATCAGCGCTGTGACAAGCAGCGGCTGCTCTTCCCTGTACAGAAATCCCCAGCCTGTGACCGCCGTCCCGATGATCGCGGAGAGCCATCTCATACGCGGCCCCGTCATCGCGTAAAAGACCAGGAGGATCCCGCAGGCCGTGATCAGCCCGCCTGTCTTGGTAAACTGCATCAGGATATAGCCTTCATAGGCAAAGAGGCTCAGAAGGCCTCCGGAAAGCAGCAGTCCGCTCCAACCCTCGAAATGATTCAGGAAGACGTAGGTCATGGCGGTAAAGCCCGTGAGGAGTCCCGCGATCTGCAGCAGGCCGTACCAGGGCAGCATATTCGTGATGCTGTAAAGCTTCGCCATGACGATGCCCAGAATCCGGTTTTCAAAAAGCAGATAGGTATCCTGGATCGGCCTTGCCCGGTTGATGAAAAAGGCGATTCCCATGTCGTCGTTCGTCTCGAACTTCGGACGGCAGACCAGCAGCAGTACGGCCATGACAGCCAGATTAAGAAGCAGGGCAAACCACCATTTTCTGTAAAAACGTTCGTAAAAGCCCGTATCCGGGCCGTTTTTCTGTTCCGTCATAAATCATGCTCCATCCTGTAAAATACTCCCGTTCATCATATCATCATGCCCCGAAGGTGTAAACCAAGAAAAAGGCAAAAAGGCCCGCAAATTTACTGTCCGGTTCTTTCAGAAAGATGTTGACACTGCCTGTATATTCCGTATAATCATTCTTGTCGGCAGTTTAGTTTTACTGAACTTTTGGTACATTTTTTTTAAACTGCACGTATGCTGCTGAATTTTTTGTTCAGAATTTGTAAACACGGAACGCAGAAAGTGTGACGTATGGAGATTGGCAGAAAAATAAAAAGACTTCGACAGGAAAAGATGCTGACGCAGGAAGAACTTGCCGACCGGACAGAATTGTCAAAAAGCTTCATTTCCCAGGTCGAACGGGATCTGACCTCCCCTTCCATTGCCACCCTGGTGGATATTCTCCAGGCCCTGGGAACGGATTTGCGGGAGTTCTTTAATGATGAAAAGGACACGCAGGTTGTTTTCAATGATTCGGATTATTTTGAAAAGATCGACGACCTTGGGAACAAAACCGAGTGGATCATTCCGAATGCCCAGAAGAATATGATGGAGCCGCTGCGCGTCACCCTGAAGCCGGGCGGAAGCACTTACCAGTACAGTCCGCATGAAGGCGAACTTTTCGGTTATGTCCTGTCGGGTTCTGTCACGATCCATCTGGGACAGCAGCAGTATAAGGCCAGACGGGGAGAATCCTTCTATTTTAAAGGAGGCGTCCGCCATTATATAGAGGCATCCGGGAAAGCCGGAGCCGTGTTTATCTGGGTATGCGCCCCGCCCAATTTCTGAAAGCTTTTCAGAAACGGCTGAGTGCATTCGAAGTATCTTTCAGAATTTCAGACAAAAGCGATGGGATTATACCTCCCATTTCGGCAAGAGGATTCGAGTCATGAGCAACAGACTGATTGACATGCAGCACATCACAAAAAGCTTCGACGGCCAGACGGTCCTCGATGATTTCAATCTTTATATCAGAGAAAATGAATTCCTGACCCTCCTTGGCCCCAGCGGCTGCGGCAAGACGACCATACTCCGCATCCTGGGCGGCTTTGAAAAGCCGGATAAAGGACGGGTTATTTTTGATGGGAAAGATATCACCGATCTGGCAGCAAACAAGCGTCAGCTGAACACCGTCTTTCAGAAATATGCTCTCTTCAGCCACATGACAATCGCGGAAAACATCGCGTTCGGCCTGAAGATCCGGAAAAAATCCGAGGAATATATCCAGGACAAGATCCGTTACGCTCTGAAGCTCGTCAATCTCGAAGGGTTTGAGAAACGTATGCCCGACTCCCTGTCCGGCGGCCAGCAGCAGCGTATCGCCATCGCCAGGGCAATCGTCAACGAGCCCAAGGTCCTTCTTCTGGACGAGCCCCTCGGCGCCCTGGACCTCAAGATGCGCCAGGATATGCAGTACGAACTGATCCGCCTGAAAAATGAGCTGGGCATCACCTTCATCTATGTCACCCACGATCAGGAAGAAGCCCTGACCATGTCTGATACGATCGTCGTCATGAATCAGGGCTATATCCAGCAGATCGGTACGCCCGAGGATATCTACAATGAGCCGCAGAACGCTTTTGTGGCTGACTTCATCGGCGATTCGAACATTCTTGGCGGCATTATGATCCAGGATAAGCTGGTGGAAATCCTGGGCATGCGCTTTGACTGCGTGGACTCCGGCTTTGGTTCCAACAATCCGGTTGACGTCGTGATCCGCCCGGAAGATGTGAAGCTCTTCTCCATCCCGGACAACGAGGGTCCCGGCAGCGCGGAATATGAGGATGCCGCCGCCCGTGCCGCGAAGCTCAATCCTGGCCGTCTGGAAGGCGTCGTGACGCACCTGATCTTCAAGGGCGTTCACTATGAGATGACCGTCGAAGCCGCGGGATTCGAGTGGCTGGTTCATTCCACCCGTATGTTCCCCGTCGGCGGCCGTGTATTCATGACCATGGATCCCTTTAACATCCAGATTATGAACAAGCCGGAATCCGATGACGAGAAAGCCCTTGAATTTGAGACCATATAAAGGTTAGGAGAATGGATAAGCCGGATCTGAGGTTCAGATAAGCCCGCCGCGGAACACCGCAGAGCAGCCGGAAGACGGCATGTGGCAGAAGCGGGTGGAGGCTGCCTCAGTGAGATTCAGAGGATATTTGTCATGAAAAAACAGAAGCATGTTCTGCTCTCCGGTCCCTATTTATTCTGGACGGCAGCATTTATCATCATTCCCCTTCTGATGATCGTATATTACGGTCTCACGGATACAAGCGGAGCATTTACCCTGAGCAATATCGCCCAGATGGGAACCCCGGAACGCCTGAAGGCGCTCTGGCTCTCCCTGCTGCTCTCCCTCATCGCTACAGGGATCTGCCTTGTCATGGCTTATCCCCTGGCGCTGATCCTGACCGGCACAAAAGTCAACGCGACCGGTTTCATCGTAACGATCTTTATTATCCCGATGTGGATGAATTCCCTTCTCCGCATCCTTGCCTGGCAGACCCTGCTGGAACGCAACGGCGTCATCAATGTCGCCCTGCGCTTTCTGCATCTGCCCGAGCTGCGGATCATCAATACGCCTTACGCGATCGCCCTCGGCATGATCTACGACTTTCTGCCCTTCATGCTTCTCCCGATCTACAACGCGCTGGAGAAGATCGACCAGAATGTCATCAATGCCGCATATGATCTGGGCGCAAACCGTTTTCAGACTTTCTGGAAGGTAATCTTCCCGCTGACGGTTCCGGGCATGATCTCCGGCATCACGATGGTATTTGTCCCGGCTCTGACGACCTTCGTCATCAGCGACTTCCTCGGAGGTTCCAAGGTCCTTCTGATCGGAAATGTCATCGAGCGGCAGTTTACCCAGGTCGGGGACTGGAATGTGGGAAGCGGCATGAGCCTTGTGCTTATGGTCTTCATCCTGATCTCCATGGCCGTTATGCAGCATTATGACAAGAGCGGCGGAGAACAGGTGGTCCTGTAAAAACGGTATCCCGGCTTAAGATATCTCATTCATGATTCGAGGATTGCGCGATGAAAAAGTTTCTGTCCAGACTCTATCTGGCATTCATATTTATCCTGCTTTACGCGCCGATCGCGGTGCTGATCATTTTCAGCTTTAATAATTCCAAAACCAGGGCAAAATGGGGCGGATGGACTTTAAAATGGTACTTTGCGATGTTCCGGGACCAGGCGATTATGAGCGCCCTGAGAAACACACTGACCATCGCGGTTCTTTCCGCCCTGATATCGACCCTGCTCGGCCTGACAGCAGCCATTTCCCTGAACGCGATGAAAAAGAACAGGCGCACGGTTGTCCTGAGCGCCCTGAATATTCCCATGCTCAATGCGGAGATCGTAACCGGTATCTCCCTGATGCTGCTTTTTATCGCAGCCGGGCAGCTGCTCTCTCATATGGGGCTCGGCGTTGAATTCGGTTTCTGGACCGTACTGATCGGCCATATCACCTTCAACCTGCCCTATACGGTTCTGTCGATCCTGCCGAAGCTCAGGCAGATCAATATCAGCACCTATGAGGCGGCTCTCGACCTGGGAGCTTCCCGCTTCCTGGCCTTCAGGAAGGTGATTCTGCCGGATATCATGCCCGGCGTTCTTTCAGGTTTTCTTCTGGCCTTCACACTCTCTCTGGATGATTTCGTAATTACCCACTTTGTAAAAGGGCCCGGATTCGATACCCTCTCCACGAAGATCTACACAGAGGTCCGCAAGGGGATCAAGCCTGAGATGTACGCTCTGTCCACGCTGATCTTTGCAAGTGTGCTGCTGCTTCTGCTGATCCTGAACCATCTTCCGGGCAGCGAAAAGAAGGCGTAATAACTCTCACACAGGTTGCGAAAGGCGGCCGCCTCTGAGGCTGCCCGCCCGGATATAGATTTCTTCAGACAGCAGGGAGACCTGCAGCGAAACATTTTCATTTTCAAGGAGGATGCCCACATGAAAAAAATGCTTGCACTTGCGCTGCTTGCAGCCGTACTTCCCGTTTTTCCCGCTTCTGTCGCACAGGCAAAAGACAAGGAAGAGGTTGTCGTCTACAACTGGGGAGAATATATGGATCCGGATGTGATCGCGGATTTTGAAAAAGAGACCGGAATCAAGGTTGTCTACGAAGAATTCGAGACCAATGAGATCATGTACCCGAAGGTTGCGGCCGGCGCTGCGCAGTATGACCTGATCTGTCCTTCCGATTATATGATTTCCAAGATGCTGGCCAATGACATGCTGCAGCCGATCAATTTCGACCACATCCCGAATTACGCCAACATAGACGAAAAATACATCGAGCAGTCAAAAGGCTTCGACCCGGAAAACAAATACTCCATCCCCTACTGCTGGGGAACCGTCGGAATCCTTTACAACACCACCATGGTGGATGACCCCGTCGATTCCTGGGAAATCCTCTGGAATGAGAAATACGCAGACGACATCCTTATGCAGGATTCTGTCCGCGATGCTTTTATGATTCCGGAAAAGATGCTCGGCTATGATATCAATACTGTCAATGAAGATGAGATCGCTGCGGCGGCGCAGCTGCTGATGGATCAGAAGCCCCTTGTCCAGGCTTACGTCATCGACCAGGTCCGTGACAAGATGATCGGGGAGGAAGCAGCCCTTGGCGTAATCTACTCCGGCGAAGCCATTTACACCCAGCGTGAAAATGAGAACCTTGAATACGTCATTCCGAAGGAAGGCACCAACGTCTGGATCGACAGCTGGGTCATCCCGAAAAATGCGAAAAATGTGGAAAATGCAGAGAAATTCCTCGATTTCCTCTGCCGCGGCGACATTGCCCTGCGCAATTTCGATTATATCACCTACTCCACGCCCAACAAGGCAGCCCGCGAACTGATCGAAGATGAAGAGATCCGTGAGTCGACTATTGCGTTCCCGACGGAAGAGATGCTTGCCAATTCCCAGGTTTTCGTCTACATCGGCGAGGAAGGCGACGCGCTTTACAATGAATATTGGGACAAGGTAAAATCCTACTGATGAAAGAAACGGCCGCGGCCGTTTCCCGGAATATCAGACACAGCAGGCTGCAGCTAATCAAAGCTGCAGCCTGTTTTTACTCTGCATAAACAACTGCCTCATATCTTCAGGAAGCGGCGCTTCCAGATGCATCCTGCTGCGGCTGACCGGATGGATGAAATCGAGCTTCCAGGAATGCAGGGCCTGCCGGATCATATAATCCCGCATGCTTTCCCCGTAGAGCGTATCCCCCACAAGCGGATGTCCGATATAGGACATATGCACCCTGATCTGGTGAGTTCTTCCGGTCTCAAGCTGAACCGCGACGGCTGTCAGATCCTTTTCCGGATCATACCCCTCCCAGTCTTCCGGAATCTGACAGCCCGCAAAAACGCCGGACGCCATCTCTCCCGTGACCCTCCGGTAATGGGTAACGGATCTCTGTCCTTTTTCGAAATCCACACATCGTTCAATCAGCGAGACCTGTCTGCGGGCAATAGGAAGATCGATTGTTCCCGTCTCCCCTTCCGTCCTGCTCATACACATGGTTCCTCCGCTTTCATCCTCCCTGTATATGGCCGCTTCCAGTTTCCCATGTACAACTGCCAGGTAGGTCCTGTGGATTTCCCGGCTCTTCATCTGATCATACAGTATGGCAGAACTGGCCATGTTTTTTGCGATGATCGTAAGACCGCTTGTATTGCGGTCCAGACGGTTGACGCAGCGGTAGACAAAAGGAATCCCCTGCTCTTCATAGTAAGCCGCCACAGCGTTGCCCAGGGTTCTCTCCGGATGCCCCAGGGAAGGCTGGATCGGCAGAAACGGAGGTTTGTTGACCACGAGGATATCCTCATCCTCATAGCAGATATCCAGAGGAAGAGGAACAGGAATAATGCCGACCGAACGGACCTCATCGGTAAAGCGGATCCGGACGACATCTCCCTCTGCCAGACGGTAATTGGTAAAAACGCTTCTTCCGTTGACGGTCAGCGTATCCTCATGATGCCTGAGATATGTCATCAGATGCCTGGAGTAAGCCCGTTTTCTCAGATATTCATTTACTGTCGGGCCCTGCCCCTGTTCCGGGAGATCCGCCCTTCCGATCCGGTATTCAATAGTTCGTATCATCTTCTGATCGTCCGATTTCGATATGTTTAAAAACGGTTTCTTTCGATATGTCTGACTCTGGGAATCTGTACGTCTGCACCTGCATCCGGCAGGGATTGTCCGCTTCAGCCGGCCGCTGCTTTTTTCCTATTCATATGCTGGCTGCGCTTTCGCTTCGCAATTCAAGGAACAAGGGCCAGCGTTGATACGCTGGCCCTGCTCACCGATAAATGAAGGATCATATGGCTTTTACACGGAGAAGCGCCCTTTGCTTCTCCGGAAACAATACTGTAAAAACAGTGCCGCCGGATCTTCCTTACGCTTACTCAGCTTCGGTCTCCGCCTCTTCTGCACTCTCTACGAACGGAACAACTGCGCCGTTGTAGGTCTCATTGATATAATTGACAACTTCGTCGGACTTCAGGGTCTCAACCAGGGCGACGATCTTCTCATCGTTCTCGTGGCCTTCATGGACGGCGATCACGTTGACATACTGCTGGATCGCAGCAGAATCAGCTGCTTCCACTGCCAGAGCGTCGGTTCCGGCGTTCAGGCCTGCTTCAAGAGCATAGTTGCCGTTCAGTACGACATAGGAGACTTCATCGATATGCTTCGCGACAGACTGCGCGTCAAACTCAACGATCTCAAGATTGTACGGATTCTCGGCAATGTCATTCACTGTAGCGGTGATGTCAACGCCGTCAGCCAGAGTGATCAGGCCGTTCGCCTCAAGAAGAAGCAGGGCGCGCGCTTCATTCGTGGTATCATTCGGAACCGCGATGGTGTCGCCTTCCCCGACCTCGTCAAGACTTGCTTTCTGGCCCGGGTAGATGCCGAACGGCTCGTAATGGATCTCACCGGCGTCGACCAGCTTCGTGCCGTGCTCCGAATTGAAAGCATTCAGATAATTCACATGCTGGAAATAGTTCGCATCGAATTCTTCGCTGTCGACAACATTGTTCGGCTGTACATAATCCGTGAATTCAGTGACCTGAAGGTCATAACCCTGCTCGGCAAGGAGCGGCTTCGCAAACTCCAGGATCTCCGCGTGGGGAGTGGAGGAAGCGGCAACCGTAATCGTCTCAGCCTCATCTGCAAAAGCGGCCATCGGCATAATTCCCAGAACCAACGTGCCTGCCAGAACTGCCGCTAAAATCTTCTTAGTCATAATTATCAACCCTCTCTCTCTTCTCTTTCCTGGGAGTAAAACCGGCATCCTTCCGGCTGCCTTTCCGCGCGGATTCTGCCTGGGAATCCTGTGCCGTCCCCCGTTTTCTGCTGCTGGAAAGTATTATAACGCTCTGCCCTGAAAAGTGCTAATATAGGAAAACTAGAGCCTGCTATAGGAAAAACCTATAGCAGGCTTCGATACCATTTCCTGTCAGCTGCAGACCCTTTCAGGTCTATATAAAGATTCCTGTGTACCGGATAAAGCCGCGCCGGATCACTTCCTGTGATCCAGAGCGCTTGCGATCTTCATGCCGATCATCTGGAAGATCTGGAAAAGGATGACCAGAAGGGCAACCGTGATCAGCATAATATCCGTCTGCCAGCGGTTATAGCCGTAACGGATCGCGATATCGCCGAGTCCTCCGCCGCCGACGGTTCCCGCCATGGCGGAATAGCCGAGGATGGTTCCCAGTGTGATGGTCGCGCCGACGATCAGAGAAGTCTTTGCCTCGACCAGAAGAACTCTGAAAACGATCGTCCAGTTGGACGCGCCCATGGACCTGGCCGCCTCAATCACGCCCGGACTGACTTCCTTCAGGGAGGACTCCACCATACGGGCAATGTAAGGCGCCGCAGAGATCGTCAGCGGTACGATCGTAGCGGTCGTCCCGTAACTCTTGCCTACGAGAAACCTTGTAAAGGGGATCAGGAGGATCAGCAGAATCAGGAAAGGAATACTTCTCATGATATTGATGATCACGTCCAGAATCCGGTACAAAACGGCGTTCGGCTTTATGCCGTCCTTATCCGATACCGTCAGGATCACGCCGACCGGAAGCCCAATGATATAGCCGAACAGGGTCGAGACGAGAGTCATGTAGACCGTATCGACCGTTCCTTCCGCAAGCATCTGGATTACCCGTTCATTCATCGTCATCCACCTCCTCGATCTCAAGGCCTTTTTCCTTCAGGTAGTCCTCCATCTTGAAACGAAGCTCCCTGTCATCGGGCAGCTGAAGAAGCATGTCTCCTTTTGCCACACCGCCGACATTCTTCGTATTCGCGCGGAGAATATTGACCGGATGTCCGAACTGAAGGATCATGTTCGCGATTACGGGCTCAAAAGCGGAATTCGCCGAGTAGACGATCCTGAGCTTCTGCCCTTCCCGGATCTCATCCACCTGGGCATTCTCTCCGAAGGAAGCAGTGCCGCCGCCCGTCGCATCCCTGAGGATCAGCTCGCGGGCTGCCCGGGACTTGGGATGGTTGAAGATATCCACCACATTCCCATGCTCGACCAAATGACCGTTCTCGATGATGGCCACCCTGTTGCAGATCTTCTGGATAACAGACATCTGATGGGTGATAATCACGATCGTGATTCCCATCTTTTCGTTAATCTCTTTGAGCAGGTTCAGAATGGATTCCGTCGTCTGCGGATCCAGCGCGCTGGTCGCCTCATCGCAGAGCAGGATGCTGGGATCGCAGGCCAGTGCCCGGGCGATCGCCACCCTCTGCTGCTGTCCGCCCGAAAGCTGGCTCGGATAACTCTTCGCCTTATCCGCAAGCCCTACCGTCTCCAGCAGCTCCTTTGCTCTCTGTCGGGCTTCTTTGCGCGGTTTTCCCTGGATCTGAAGGGGGAAAATGATATTGTCCACCGCGTTCTTCTGCATCAGAAGATTAAAATTCTGGAAGATCATGGCGATCTTCATCCGCTGCGCGCGCAGCTGCTTCTCATCAAGAGCCCCTAGATCCTGGCCGTCGATCAGTACCTGTCCGTCAGAGGGTCTCTCCAGGAAATTCAGGCACCTGACAAGAGTAGACTTTCCGGCGCCGGACATGCCGATAATTCCGTATATGTCACCCTTCTCGATCGAGAGATTGATATCACTCAGCGCGTCGACCTTCAGGTCTTTCTGCTGAAAGGTCTTCGACAGATGTTTTACTTCGATCACACTCATATGTTTTTCCTCTCAGAAATAAAACAGGATTTAAGTATTATAACAGATATCCCGGTAACTGTTAACAGAGAAATTCCTGCCGGCAAAATCCGGGTAAAACCAACAGCCGTAATCGGGTACAGGGAAATTCCGGCTGCCGTAAACTGACAGGACATAAGCTGCCGCGGGTCATTTTCCTGTCCGGCGGAATATGATAGAATACGCTCAGTCAGTTAATTCTGAACATATTCCCAGACCATAGTTCAAATCAGAAGACGCTGACCAGACGCCTTAAAGAATGAACCAGATGAATCATTGTTTTTCCGGAATCCGGAGGTTTGTCATGACCCTGCAGCAGATGAAATATGCCATAACAATCGCCGAGTGCGGCAGTATGAACGAGGCTGCCCACAAACTCTATATCACGCAGCCTTCATTGTCCAGCATGATTAAGGAACTGGAAAAGGAACTCGGGATCGTCCTGTTCTCCCGCTCCAACCGCGGTATCTCGATCACGCAGGAGGGAGAGGAATTTCTCGGCTACGCCCGGCAGATCATCGAACAGTATAATCTCCTGCAGGACCGCTTCGTGGACCGTACTTCGCACCGGACCAAATTCTCGGTCTCCACACAGCACTATTCCTTCGCAGTGAAGGCGTTCATAGAGACCGCCAAGGCTTTCGGCATGGATGACTATGAATTCGCGATCCATGAAACAAAAACGCACGAAGTGCTGACCCACGTGCGGAATATGAAAAGCGAGATCGGAATCCTTTATCTGAACGATTTCAACCGGGAAGCGTTAACGAAGATATTTCACGAATATGCCCTGGATTTCCATCCGCTTTTCGCATGCGATATCTCCGTCTACCTCTGGAAAAACCATCCGCTGGCCAGCCGGGATGAGATCTCCATCGAGCAGCTCCGCCCTTACCCCTGTCTTTCCTTTGAGCAGGGCGATTATAATTCCTTCTATTTCGCGGAGGAGGTTCTGAGTACTTACGATTACCGCAAGATCATAAAAGCCGATGACCGGGCGACTCTGCTGAACCTCATGGTCGGGCTGAACGCCTACACCCTCTGCTCCGGCATCATCACGGAAGACCTGAACGGATCTGATTATATCGCGGTTCCCCTGGCCGGGGAAAACCGCATGACCATCGGCTATATCCGCAAACAGCGGGTGGAGCTTTCCGTCCTTGCCAGACATTATGTGGAACAGCTGAAGATCATAGGCGCGCAGTCCGGCGACAATGTGACCATGCTCTCCGCGCCTCCGCAGACCCGCAGCTGAAAAATGCCGCCGGATCCAATCCGGCGGCATGGAACGATCAGCGGGGCATCTCCGTAAGTCCGATCTTCTTCTTCACTTTTCTCAGAGTCTTATTCGCTGAATAATATGCCCTTTCCGCGTTTTCTTTAATCACCTTGTCCAGATAGCTCTTGTCCGCCGCGATCTCGGCCATGCGGTCCTGCATTGGTTTCAGAATGCTCACAACCGCTTCGCCCACAGCCTCCTTCAGCTGTCCGTATCCCTGTCCCTGGAACTCGGCGACGGCTTCCTCCGAAGTCTTTCCGGTGCAGGTGCAGTAGATATCAAAAAGGTTCTTCAGGCCGGGCTGCTCATCTCTGTAGGCGATCGTCGCCTCCGAATCCGTGATGGCGCGCTTGCATTTGCGGCGGATCGTATCCGGATCATCCATCAGGTAGATGGAAGCGTTCGGGTTCTCATCTGACTTTGACATCTTTTTGGACGGATCCTGCAGGGACATGATCTTCGCGCCCACCTTGCCGATGTAAGGTTCCGGAATCGTGAAGACATCTCCGTAGATACTGTTGAAGCGCTGGGCGATGTCGCGTGTGATCTCCAGATGCTGCAGCTGATCCTGCCCGACCGGAACCACATCCGTCTGATAGAGAAGGATATCCGCCGCCATCAGGACAGGATAGGTGAAGAGACCGGCGTTCACGTTGTCCGCATGTTTGGCGGACTTGTCCTTAAACTGCGTCATGCGGCTCAGC
Source organism: uncultured Lachnospiraceae bacterium (assembly GCA_902779575.1). Lineage (GTDB taxonomy): Bacteria > Bacillota > Clostridia > Lachnospirales > Lachnospiraceae > Porcincola. The sequence goes on along the minus strand of CACZBW010000015.1, from coordinate 46,244 downwards.
TCGCCCATATAGGTAAAGCAGTCAAGAATCCAGGCAAGCTCCGCATGGGCGGGAACGGAAGACTGAAGATAGAGACAGTTCTTTTCCGGATCGATTCCGGCCGCGATATAGAGTGTCAGAAGGGCGCGGGCTCTCTTGCGGAACTCCGCAGGGTCCTGACGTACTGTCAGGGAATGCAGATCCATAACTCCGTAATAGCACTCATATTCGTCCGCAAGGCTGACCCAGTTCTTCAGAGCGCCCAGATAATTGCCGAGCGTCAGATTCCCTGTCGCCTGCATACCGCTGTATAATACCTTATGATCCTTGTTCATCTTCTCTGTCTCTCCTCTTCTATAAAAACACAGCTTCCTGCAGCCATCTCCGCCCGAAAGCAGGGCCGCTGCCGCTGATCATCTCCTGTCCTCAAATAAAAAATGGCAGCAGTTCTTTGTCCGAAGACGCAGAACTGTTACCAATTATATCCATATCTTCGTGCCGTTGCAAGGCTTAACTGTCTATGGTTTCTTTCTTCTCAGCGCATCTTCCCGCCCTTCAGATAGTAATCGCGGACGAAACGGAAGCATTCCTTTTCTCCTTTTTTCGCAAGAATCTTCAGCATCCGCTCCAGCTCGGCGGCGGTCCTTTCATGCAGCAGCTGTTTTGCCTTGCCGCTGCTGTAATAGTTCAAAGGCGCCTCATCCGTATACCGGTCTTTCATATAAGTCTTTGAAGCGGCGATCCGGTCCATCAGCATCTCCGCCACATAACGGCGCGGCATGCGGACCGGCTGAACCGGATCTCTCCCGGCCCGGACTGCTTCGATGCTGTAATCCGTCCAGTATTCATAATGATGGCGGTTCCGGCCTTTGTGATGCATCCAGGCTTCCGAATAGCCTTTTTTCACCCGCTCCCCGTTGTTCGGACTCTGCACGCCGTTCTGATAAAAGCGGACGCCGTTCAGAAACTCCGTCGGTGAAAACTTGGACAGATCGTGCGTCAGTCCCTGCCAGTAAAGACCTACCTGAAAACATCCTTCAGCTACCAGTCTCTTGTGATGCAGTACCGTACGCAGATGGCCTGCCGCTTTCCCCGCGGTCAGAACCCCGTCTGTCGGAGTCCCCGCGATATGCGACATGCCGTCTCCGCCGGCTGCCTGCTTTTTATCTGTCTCCGTCTTTCCCATAGAACCCGATCCTTCTGATCCCGGAAGGGAACATTCCGTTCCCTCCTCCTTCCTTCTGCCGCCTTCCCGGTTATATACCCGGTCTTTACCCCGCAAGGACGATAACGGTTCGCCCGGGTACAGTGATCGACTTCACCATGGCCGTTTCCGCATCCTGCCCGCTTTCCTCTGTCTCTGTGAAACGGTCTTCTCCCGTATTCAGGATGACATGCCATTCTCTCTCATGGGGCAGATAGGGCAGCGCCAGCTTCTGCTCCTGCCAGTGCAGGTTATATGCCGCATAGATGCAGCTGCAGTCTTCGCCGCTCTCATCACGCACACTGTACATCAGGCCGATGGTTCTGTCCTGCTGGTCAAACGAAGCAAACCAGGCGTTGCTTCCGTGGCAGGAAAAGTCCGGGAAAAAGCCGCCGCTGTTTCCGCCGGAAAGCTCCTGTTCCGTATGCAGGATCGGATAAGCCTTCCTCAGGGCGATCAGCTTCTTCACAAAGTCCGTCAGCTCCCTGGACGCTTTGTTGTCGGGCCAGTCCAGCCAGGTCAGTTCCGAATCCATGCAGTAGGCGTTTGAATTGCCGTCCTGCGAATTCCCCATCTCATCGCCGGCCAGCAGCATCGGCGTTCCCTGGGACAGCAGCAGAATCGACAGGGCATTCTTCATCTGTCTTAAGCGGAGGCGGGAAATCTCCTTCTTTCTGCAGGGTCCTTCGACGCCGCAGTTCCAGGAATATTCCGTGGCGGCGCCGTCATGGTTCTGCTCGCCGTTCGCTTCATTGTGCTTGTCATTATAGGAAACCAGATCCATCAGCGTAAAACCGTTATGGGAGGTTATGGTATTGACTACGGCCGAATCCTTCGGATTATAGCGGATACGGTCCACAAAGGCTCTCAGCTGGTTTTCATCCCCCTTCAGAATCTGGCGCACGTCTCTGCGGAAACCCACATTGCATTCCGCAAGGTTTCTGAAACGATAAGGCCTGCCCTTGGGATACATCCGCTTTGTATCAAAATAATCTGAAATCAGCTTGACGTCGCTCAGGGCCGCGCTCTTCACGGCGGAGTTGATATCGTCCTGATTGCCGGTCAGATAGAAGCCGTCCATATGATAGACCTGTCTCCACCAGAGCAGGCAGGACCTTATAAAAGCAATATCCATCCCCTCCGGGAAAGACATCTCCATGATCACTTCCATGCCCGCCTCATGAAAACTGCGGACCATCGCGCGCAGTTCATCTTCCGGGCTGTCCGATGCGCTGTAGGAGCGCTTCGGAGCGAAAAACCAGCCCGGGCCGAAGCCCCAGTAATTCAGTTTTCCTTCTCTTTTCCCGGACCCGGCTGAAGACGCAGGATCCTTCGGGTTCAGCTTTCCCTGCTTCCGGTCCGCCGCTGCCTGCTCCTCCTGTCCGCTTTCCCGGACAGTGACCGCGGACTGGGGAAGCGCGGTGCCCGCAATCAGCTCACGGAGACCTTCGGGCCTCCAGCCAAGCCTGGCGTCGTCCTCCGTGATCTCATCAAATTCGTAAATTGGCAGGAGCACAACCGCTGTTACCCCAAGACTTTTCAGATAAGGAATCTTCTCGGCGAGTCCGCTGAAGCATCCTTTCGCCTTTACCTTCGAATTCCTGTGTTTCGTAAAACCGCGCACATGCAGCTCATAGAAAACGGATTCGCTGTAAGGAATCCGGAGTACGTCCCGGTCATTCCCCCAGTCAAAGTCCGTTTTGATAAAACCGCCCCGGACATGGTGCGGGCTGCGGGCCGACCGGTCTCCGAAACGGTCCAGCCCTGCCACAAGCTGAGCGGCGGGATCCGTCACAATCCTTCCGCCGATCTTGTAGTTGTATTCGACCATCTCAGCGGGAATCCCCGAAACGAGCATAGCAGATATTCTTCCCATACTGGGTTTCTCCGGAAAGGGGATTTCACACCGGACATCCTCGCTTCCCTTCTCATACAGCAGGAGAGACGCTTCCTTGCCTTCCGGAACTACCGCGGAGAACAGAATACCCGATGCCGTCACATCCGTATGAGGAACAGAGCTGCTGATCTTCAGATCGCTTATGTATGATACTGCAGGCTCCCAGTTCACTTAGATCTCCTTTCTGACTGGCTTTTCACGGCCCCTGCATGCCAGGCTTATAAAGGCATGACACCGTTTCAGGTCCGGCGCGCAAAAAGCCGCCCCGCTTATTCATCCCTGGTCCGGCTGCAGGCGCCTCCGGACCTTTCTGCCACTTTTTCGTCCCACCCGTAAACGAATTACACCCATTATAACACAACATGTTCATAAAGGAAGAACAAGTCAGAAAAAACATCAAATCTCTGAAAACGAAAATTTCACCCTGTGGAGCTCCGTCTCAAATGCTTTGAGAACCGGAAGCGTGCCATTTTCACGTTCATCATGCCGCCCCATGATATAGCAGTTGGTCGGCTCCAGCCCAAGCACGTAGTCGCCGCTGGCCATGCTCCTCCACTGGGTCAGGATGGGCAGCGTATCGCCGCTCCAGGTCATCGTCATACGTACGCCCAGCTCCGGATTACTCAGCACCGCGCTGAAATCCTCCTTCATCTTATGGAAGAATACCCGTTCCTCCTCACTGTCAATAGGAGTATCAAATCTGCAGGCTTTTTCAAGGCCGGTCCTGGCAAATTCCGTGCGCGGGATCGTCTCCCGCTCCTTCGGAAGCAGCAGTTCCGCCTTCTCGCTCAGCATCGGATAACCGAAATTACAGTGATAAATCTGCATGATTTCTTCCGGTCTGGGCGTCAGGTTTGTGAGTTCATCTTCCACCGTAATCTCGGAACCATAGACCGGGATGCGGATCGTCCGCTTCAGCTCAAGAACATGCCCGAAAAGCGCTGTCTCCCGGATGATTCCCCGGACTGTAATCTCATCTCCGTCGGCTTCGGCGCAGACCTGTTCCGCCGGCAGGCTGTGATAGCGGCCGTGCATGGGCTGCCATTCCCCGCTGCTGTCACGGTTGCCGGGGCCGGCCGTGCGAAGGCCGCAGGTATACAGAAGGCCGCCCGGGAAGGTGTTCAGGAATTCATTCTCATAAGGCGCGATGACGGCGGGACTGTCATAGCCGTTTTTGCTCATCCAGGACATATTGATGCCCCTGTAACGGGTCTGTCCGATGTCCAGGCCGGCGTCCGGCAGAAGATCCAGCTGAAGGCCGCCCGCCGTGCATACTTCAATGATCTGTGTCCCCCTGGCTTTTCCCTCCGCTGCTGTCAGCCTGCGCAGGGTATAGAGCTGACGGGGATTGCCGATATAACCTTTTCTCTCTTCTTTCAGCATTGTCTGATCTCCTTATCTTCATCGATTCCGCCTTACTCACGGCAGAAAACACAAGAATGCGCTGTCCCCTTTTCAAAAGCAGTTGCATTTTTATCCGGCAGCTGTATAATTAACTCCGGCATATTCCTTCGGTATTTTTTCGGTTTTTTCAGTAAAGATCCGGAAACCCGCAGGAAAAGACATAGCGAAGTAGGATTAAGCGCGTCAAGTTTTCAGGGATGGGGAGTCGCCCTGAACCGAAAAGCCTCACGGAAATCTCCGCGAAGGCTTGCGGTGCTTTTTCCGCACCCGTTGCTGCATGTATGAGACAACTCTATATGTGGGGCGGTTTGTGCATAATGGAGGTGTATATATTATGCAGAAACGAAACCTCAGAACCGTATGGTGCACGTTCACCTTCGTCTCGCTTGGCATACTCGTTGCCATCCAGATCATTCTCACACGCCTGCTCGCAGTGAATATCGGAGGCTTCGGCCGGATCACATTCGGTCCGGTCGCCCTTATCATGGCCGGACTCTGGTTTGGCCCCGCGGCGGGAGCGCTCACCGGCCTGACTGCCGATCTTCTCGGCTGCCTGATGCAGGGATACGCGGTCAACCCGCTGATCACGCTCGCGGCTGTCTGCTGGGGTGTCGTCCCCTCCTTCTTCCGGCCCTCCGCCCGGGTGAAAAACGCCCGTCAGACGGCCGTCCTTGCGGCAGGCATCGTACTGACAGGCGCTCTGTCCTCGCTGCTCTTTAATACGATGGGCCTGGTCCTGATCCTGGGATACAACTTTTATGCGATCATGCCGACGCGGCTGGTCCAGTTTGCGGCGATGATTCCGATGTATATCATCGTGACCATCCTCCTCTATTACAGTCCCGCCACAGACATGGTCCGGCAGTCACTTCGTTCGAAAACGGCTGCCTGACCCTGCCCCCGTACTTTATTTTCCTCCCAGCATTCCCATGAAGACGTCCAGCAGGTTTCCGGAGCCGCCGTCTGTGGAAGCGGGCGCGGAATTGTTCTGCGCCAGGCCTCCCAGAAGGCTCTCCAGAAGGCTGCTGTTCTTTTTGGATGCGGAAGAAGACTGCGCGTCTGCTCCCAGCAGCGCGCGGACAATTGACTGAACCCCCTCTTCCGCTTCCCTGTATGCCTTCAGCACTCTCTTTTCCTCAGCGGAAAGCTTAAGCGTGGAAGAAGAGGAAGAAGCAGTTTTTGCGCTGTTTCCTGTCTTGGACGAGGCACCGGTCTTCGCGCCGCTTCCTGTCTTGGATGAGGCACCGGTCTTCGCGCTGCTTCCCGTCTTGGACGAGGCACCGGTCTTCGCGCCGCTTCCTGTTTTGGATGAGGCACCGGTCTTCGCGCTGCTTCCCGTCTTGGATGAGGCACTTGTCTTCGCGCTGCTTCCCGTCTTGGGTGAAGCACCGGTCTTCGCGCTGCTTCCCGTCTTGGATGAGGCACCGGTCTTTGCGCTGCTCCCTGCTTTGGCGGCATCCAGGAGAGACTTCTGTGTTACGCCGGTAGCTTTGGCAATCTCTTTGAGGACAGCCTGAGTGAAATCCTTCTTTCCCCGCTCGGCCAGACTGATATCATCCGCGCTGACCCCTTTGATTTTCCTCGCCAGCTGCTCCTGCGTCAGTCCCGCTGCTGTGCGCGCTTCTTTAATCAGAGTTCCAACTGTTTTTTCCGCCATAGCGTTCCTCCTCCTTCTGAACTGTAATATTTTTCCATTTCCTGTATGATTGATTCACGGCTCTCACCCGGCCGGCTTCAGACAGGCTGTGAATCAGGCAGTCCTGCTTTACCAGATTCCCGGAATCAGCCGGTATTTTACACGCTTCATATATTCTCTGTAGCCTGCAAGCCCCTCTTCCAGCATCTTCTCTTCCTCCAGGAGCCGCCTGCACAGAAGAAAAGGCAGCGGAAGGAATGCGAAAAACGCAATCCATGAATCAAGCAGCAGCGGGACCGCCGCAAAAAACAGGCTCGTCCCGGCGTACATGGGATGCCGCACGATCCTGTAAGGCCCTGTGTCCACTGCTGTCTGTCCTTCCCGGACTTCCACAGTTCTGGATAGAAAGGGGTTCACGCGTGCCGCCAGCAGACAGATCCCGTATGCGGACAGCATCAGACACGCCGCGGACAGTTTCAGGAATACCGGCAGCTTTGTCCATCCGAAACGCTGATCAAGCCCGGCCAGAACCAGGCCGGTATTGAACAGGATTCCGATAAGAGCAGCGATTTTCTCCTGACGGGGAGACGGTTCCCTCCTGTTCATGCGTTTTTTCAGAAGTTCTCTGTCCCGTCTGAGCAGCCACAGACCTCCGAAAAGCAGCGGCAGATAAAAAAGAATCAGAAAAAACCATCCTTCAGGGTAATTGACGGTTCCCGCGGGAAGAAAGAGCAGCAGAAAAGTTTCCGCAAGCAATAACAGGTATGCCCCTGCCGCCTTCTGCTCCAGTCCCATAAGCCCTCCGTACCGCGCTTCTGCAGCCGGGACTTTTTCCGCCTATCCTGTATCCCCTCTCTGCAGGCCTACTTTATATATGTATATTGCCACGATTTTATGTTCTCTTCAACTGTTAATTCTGTGAAATATTACCAGTTGATTCTGTGGGAGAATAGCTGCTCTTTCCTGCAGCCTGAGCCCCGCGTATTGTGCGGTAAAAAAACAGCGCAGGCTTCTCACTCGCTGAGCAGAAACCTGCGCTGTACTTTTCATTCAGCAGAAGCAGAACTTCTGATTCCATTCTGCGGCCTTTTTCACTATCCCCGGCCCGGCGTTCTGTCCGCAGACTGCTGAAGCAATCTCTCATCTTCCTTCATGGCAGACCCGGCATGGAATCAGGCTCAGGCTACATAGGCGTACATGAGAATATAGTGGCAGAGACTGCCTCCCATGACAAAGAGATGAAATATCTCATGACTGCCGAAGGTCTTATGCCGGGCATTGAAAATCGGCAGCTTCAGGGCGTAAATGATACCCCCCGCCGTATAGATCAGTCCGCCCGCGAGAAGCCAGCCGAAGGCCGCGCCGCTCAGATCCCGGTAAATGGTCGACAGCGCAAGGACACAGACCCAGCCCATGCCGATATAGAGCATGGAAGAAAACCACTTCGGGCAGCTGATCCAGAAAAGCTTGATCACAATGCTGACAAGGGCGATCAGCCAGACCAGAATGCACAGTCTTTTCCCCGTCGGCTGCTCCAGTTCGAGCAGGCAGACCGGCGTATAGCTCCCGGCGATCAGCAGAGAGATTGCACTGTGGTCCAGCTTCTGCAGAATCCGGTTTACCTTCCGGGAGATATCAAAGGTATGGTAGATTGTGCTGGCAGCGTACAGAGTTACCATGCAGACCATAAAGATTGCCATGCAGGCAGGATACCGCCTGTCCGCATGCGTGGACGCCTTCGCCAGCAGAGGCAGCATGGCTGCGCAGGCAAGAAACATGCCTATAAAATGTGTGACAGCGCTTCCCGGGTCTTTTATCTTTCCATTCATCTGAAATCCTCCCCTCATGTGAAATTACTCTGATAACTGTATCATGTAGTTTTAAAAACTACTTAATGCAGTTTCAGAATACACCATTCAGGGATGAATTTCAAGTCCCGCAGCGAAACTTTACTCAAGCCGGAATTTCAGCCTGCATTTCCCATTTTCATAACCCAGGTCCAGCATCGCGCCGTTCACCATAAAGAAATGGGGAACCGTATGCCCGACGTCTGCTTCCCAGATCACCGGAATATCGGGGAACGCCCTCCGGAATCCCTCCTCGTAGGTCATCCCGGTATCAGAGGACTCAATCAGAGTTCTTCCCATCAGGACCGCTTTTGTCGTCTCCGGGTCGATCCAGCCCGCGTAGCGCATCTGCAGGAAGGTCCTGTACAGGGACTCGGCGCTCAGGGAAAAATTGTCAAAATACCAGATCAGTCCATCCCCGGCGTAACGGCTTTTAAATGCCTTCGTCCCGTCATATACGGTTCCGATCATATCTTTCAGAACGTCGATGCAGCCGCCGATGCAGCGGCCGGAGACCTGAATCCGCTTCGCCGAAGCCTGATAAGCGGAAGGCGCATTGAAAGCGACCTGATCCGTCTGCCAGGTATCTCCCTTCATAAATGCCGGAAAAGAATGCTGCTCAAGCATTTCCCCTGCAAGGAAGCGAAAGGCGTTCTGCAGATATTCCGGGCTGAAACTGTCCGGATCATAATATGTCTCATCTCTCTCGTCCCTGAAATATGTAATCATATCAAAGCTTCCGGCATTGAATCCGTACAGGCTTGCGACGTCGTACAGGGTGGTATAGGGATAGAGAAGGCCTGTCGGATCGGAATAGCCCATCAGCCATTTCGGATTCGCGCTGAGGGTATCCCAGTCCGTATAAGGCAGCATCTCATCCAGAAAATCACCGCCGCTGGCGGCCATCACCATCTTCACATCAGGACTTCGGAACAGCTCGTTCAGCTCCTTCCCCCTTGCCGGTGCATCCCCGCCGCGCATGTCATTCAGGCGCACAGAAGCCGTCTCACGGGTTCTCCAGCCTTCTTTGTGAATTGCCTTCAGGGAGGCGTCGAAACTCTCCTCCTTGCGGCCCACGCCCGCGCTCGGGGCGCAGATCCCGATCAGATCTCCCTCTGACAGAAATTCCGGATATCTCATATTCCCTCCTTCTCTCTTCCGTATCTGGCCTGTTCATAATCCAGATGCAGATTTCTCATCTCTTCGGTATCCGGCAGATGTGCCAGCTTCTCCATTTCCGAAGGCGTCTCCTGTATGCCCGGAGCCTCCTTCCGATAGCGGAGGATTGTCCTCCGGTATCGGCGGCGGATCCGGTTTTTCTCTCTTTCAGCGGCACTCCCCCCGAAACCGGTCCGGGCCCGGAGCGAAGCCCGTTCCTCCTGCAGCAGGGATTCAATCTCATCCCCGTTCTCCGTATCCCGGATCCGGAAGGCGCGGACTGCCTTCTGCAGCATACGGACCAGCAGAACGGCAATAAACACAAGGCCCGCGACAGTAAGGACATTTTCCAGAATCTGGAAAAACAGCTGCAGCCAGACAGGCGGCTCACGTCCCTCCGCCCCGATCAGATCCTGCAGATCCATAAGCTGCTCCATCTGCGCTTCCTGCTGAAAGCCTGATACAAGATCCGGATTCAGCGTTCCGCGGAATCTGGGCAGGGTCAGGAAGATCCTTCCGGACGCGCTCATGGCCGCCAGGCCTGCGAAGAGAGCGCAGGAGATCAGGACCGCCGCGAGGAAGATTCCTGTCAGTCGGCGGATCCGGGCGGAAGGAACGCTGCTGATGTGTATCATCTTCTCCAGATAGTCCGACCGGTTCTTCAGGAAGCGGTAGGGGAAAACAAGGAAAAAATACAGGACAGCGCCCGCCAGGGCTACGTCCCCGAGGCCTTTGCTGTGCGAAAAAAGGGATGCAATGTAAAGAAGCAGAAAGACGGCAAGAATCTGCAGCCAGGGCTGCGGAAGCAGATAATCGTCCCCGGTCCAGCTCAGATCCTGCAGTTTCTTTGCGCGGACGCGCTCGTTGTCGTTAAACCGCATCTGGAGAGCGTCAAGGGCAAACAGTACCATAAAGATCACGCTCAGGACAGCGCCTGCTCCCGCATAGGGAATTCCAAGTACCCTGCCCAGAAGCCAGCCGGAACACAGCCAGGATGCGCTGACGCAGGCGATTACGCACAGGAAGTACAGGCCGAGCGAGCGCAGTTTTTTCTCTGCCAGATAGACGATGCCCGCGGGCAGAACCAGAAAAAGCTGGAGAAAATAAGCCGGAAGAAGTTTTCCTTCCATCGCCGCCGCGGTCTCCCCGTTCACTCCCTGCTCAATGACCTGGCACAGAAGAGGGAAAAAGGCTGCAGCAGGAATCACCAGATGGAGCCTGCGTACAACAGCCATATACCAGCGGTCGAATGTCTGCAGATTCATTGCCCTCCTCCTTACTGTTTTTCGATCAGCGGCAGGATACTGAGGCTGCCATCTCTTTCCGGCCGCCGCTTTTCCGCGCTCCTTACAGGGACGACAAGCAGTCCGCTCCTCTCGCGCCCCAGCCATTCCCGGATCCGTTCGCGCAGAAGTCCGGAATCATTTGAGGAAATAAAGACAAATACCCCGTCCGTTTCCCGGCCCTTCCCCTCCTGTGAAAGAAGCGGAAGATAATCGGGAAGGGGAACAACTGTCATGTCTGCGGCTTCAAAATCTTCTGTCAGGAAGATCTCCTCCCTGGCCAGCCGGTCCGCCCCGCCCTGGCCCGCAAATACCGTCCCGCCGCTTCCTCTGCCGGCGTTTACCGCCAGCACCGCATCCTGGTTCATCCGGCTGAGCGCCCTGCACAGGGAAGCTGCGGCGCTTACCGCCATCTCGCGCAGGTCATAGGCATGCGCCCCCATATCCATAAAAACGTCCAGGACTACAAAAATCCGGAGAGAGCGGACGGAAGTAAAGGTATTCACCATCAGGCTGCCGGTCCGCGCGGAAGCCTTCCAGTTGATTGTTTTCATCGGGTCCTGAATCGTATAGGAGCGGATTCCCGAAAAAGAGAAAGGATCCTCGAAGACTCTCCGCGTACTCTCTATCTCCCCGCAGAGCGTCTCGACCGCTTTCAGGACAGGATCCACCTTCATCCTGGCCGCATAAACATACAATCCGGGATCATCCTCCTGCCGTTCCATATCTTTCAGGAACTCCTCCCCGAAAAAAAGCGAAGGAGCATGGACAGAAAGCTGGCCGGCCGTATAATATCCCCTTTTCCGGGCAGTCACATGGTAGCGGCGCAGGATCCGTTCCATGCCGAGAACCGCGAATAGATCTCTCTTGTAGATATAATCGCTCTCCTGGATGTTCTCCGCGTCAGTGAACTGCAGGCCGCGCTGAATCCGGAATCCGACTTCCAGCACAGGGACAGGAAGATTCTTACGGTTCTCGATCAGTTCTGTCAGCTCGCCGGTCTCACCCGCATAGATATGCGGCTCGGAGAAAGCAATCCGGACTGAAAGAGCCTTCATCCACCTCCCCGCATAGAAGTAATCCAGCAGGAAGACAATCGCCGCGGCTCCGAGCAGAAATACAGCAATCACCTTATCTCCTCCAGTTTTCTGTAGGAACCGGTACGGTGTTCAGAGCGTTTAAAACCCGGTCCCGCTTCTCCTCCTCCGAACCTCCGCTCAGCAGCAGGCATCTGTGGGCGAGTACAGGCATCGCAAGAGCTTTGACGTCCTCAGGCACCACATAATCTCTCCCTTCTGTCATGGCGTAGCCCTGCGCCGCGCGCACCAGGGCGAGCGTCCCTCTCGGACTGACGCCTTCTCCCGCCAGTTCCCCTGAACCTGAGCGGGTTGCCAGAACCAGGGAAGCAATGTAGGCGCGCAGATCCGCATGGACAAATATTTTTCTGCACTCACGGCGGAGGGCAGTGATCTCTTCCGCACCGGTACAGGGCGCGACCCTGCTAAGCGGCTCCTCTTCGATGAAGCGGTCGATCATGGCACACTCTTCCTTAAGATCCATCTTTCCCATACGGATCCGCATCAGGAAACGGTCCATTTGCGCCTCCGGAAGGGGATATGTGCCTAGCGTTTCGACCGGATTCTGGGTCGCTGCCACGAAAAAGGGATCCGGGAGCTTCCTGGTAACCCCGTCCACGGTCACCTGGCCTTCCGCCATACATTCCAGCAGGGCGGACTGGGTGCGCGGGGTCGCGCGGTTGATCTCATCCGCCAGCAGGATATTGGTAAATACCGGCCCCGGGCGGAAGACAAATTCTGATTTTCCCTGGTGATAATAATTCAGTCCCGTCACATCGCTGGGCAGCAGATCCGGCGTAAACTGGATCCGCCTGAATTCAGCGCCCATGCTCATGGCCAGGCTTCTTGCCATGACCGTCTTGCCCGTCCCCGGCATATCCTCGAGAAGAACATGCCCGCCGGCGGCAAGGGCGGTCAGCAGGAGCCGGATCGGCTCTTTTCGTCCGACCATAACCGATTCCATATTTTCCTGAATTTTTTTCAGAACATCCATACCCATATTCATTTCTCTCCAAAATCAAAAGCTGCCTCAGTCTGCTGACGCCCAGGACAGATCCGCCGTCACATTCACCTCAAGGGTATCGGAAGAATACTCCCCGCCCTCAGGCAGTTCTTCCGACAGATGGAATTCTTCCTCTGCACCTGCCGCCGTGTCCGGGGAAAGGATCCACAGCTCTGTCCACTCCCGGACTTTCTTCCCGTTGTCCGTCATTGTAACCAGAAGAGGGACTGTCAGGGAACCTGCTGTTTTCTCCTGATCGGAAGGTCTGGCGACATAATGCGGAAGCAGCTGACTGTAATCGCCGATCTGCGCCCTGAAGCTGATTTCCAGGATTTCTCCGTCCGGATGCGTCTGCAGATCATGGATGGAAACAGGATTCTCCCCGGCAGCCGCCTCCCCATCCGGGACAGAGGCATTTTCCATCAGATAGCCGAATGCCTCTTTCAGGTACGGGAGGAAAAATGCTGCGCTGTGTTCCCCGTTATCAATCTCAAACCTGTATTCCAGCCCCAGTTCATCCAGTTTTCTGGCGTATGGTATATGGACCAGGTCAAATGTATACATATCATGATTGCCGGCGATAAAATACTGCCGGAACTGTCCCAGGAAGGGGGCGCCCGTCTCCTCAGCCGTCATGGTGGGATAGATCCCGGCAAAACTGATCGCTCCGTAGATATCAAAAATCCAGGAGTAAAGCTCGGGATGCCGGAGCGCGTTCAGATAAGCGCCTCCGCCGCCCATGGATTCACCGGCAATCCCGCGGTATCTGCGGTCCGGGATCGTCCGCAGGCTGGAATCCACCGCCCGGATCAGGTCTTTGTTCAGCATATCCGCGTAGATGTCTTTCCACCAGCTCATCTTGTAGGGATGGGAATCGTCCGGGAAGATGACAATACAGGGCGGGATGGTCCCTTCCGCGATCCCCTCATCCAGAAGTTCCGGCACACCGTCAATCACAAATGACTTCCCTGTGGAATTGATCCCGTGCAGCATGTAGACTGTCGGATACCGCCGTTCGCTCTCATAATAACCTTCCGGCAGATATACCCGGTAGAATACCTCCCGTTTGCCGAGCGCATCCGATACCATGCTGGTCTCGTAGACTCTCAGCTTTTTCAGCTCCTCTGAAGAGTATTCCTGCGCGGCACAGATGCAGACCGGGCCCGCATACCATCCGCCGCCTCCGCTGGAATTGCAGATCCGTACAGCGATGGTATTCTCCCCTGCCTGAAGAAGACCGTCCGGCAGCGGATAGACCCGCTCCACGTCCCAGGGGTTGGTCATGTCATAGCTGCCGCCCTCCTGGGGAATGCCCGTCGCGCCGATCCGAACGCCGTTGAGATAAACCTCGTCCCCTTCGTCCATCATGCCTGCCTTCAGCAGAAGACTGCTGCGGTCGAAGGAATCCGGGACGCTGAAAGAACGGACATACCAGGCGTACCCGGCAAACCATGCATTCCCTCCGAGCGACGAGGCAAAATCGGCCGTCCACCAGTCCAGGGCAGGCTGGACTTCTTCCCAGCTCTCCCAGTCCGTCTCATTAAGCAGGAAAGCGATCCGGTCAAAATCCTCCGAAGCGCCCGCCGAGAAATTCTTATAGGCAAGGAAATGCCAGTCCCCCATCAGGTCAATCATGCGGTCAGGCCCTTCCGTCACGGTTTCGGCGGGAACATACTCTGTCTCCTCCTCCGCCTCCGGCTCCAGTCCGAAGAGCAGGCTGAACCTGTTCATGGATCTTTCCAGGTTCTCAAGATAGCTTCCGTAATGTTCCGCCGTCCGGCTGGAATATTCAAAGACACTGTAATCCCATGAGGAAGCGCTGTGATGATTGTCCAGGGCGTCGGTCCTGAAGAGCAGAGCCAGATCATCCGATCCGCCCGGTGCAGCCGCCAGAGGGGACCCGGAACAGGAATCTATATAAGTATAATAGTTCTTAACCCATTCACATTCCGAGGCATAATGTGTATTGACACTGCCGTAAAGGGCGTTGTAAATATCGGGCCAGCTTCCCGCATAGGGATTCGACAGGCTTCCGGATCCTTTTCCCGCCTCTGCTTCTGTAAAGACTCCGTCATGACTTGCGACCGCCCTGAAATAAGCGGGTTCTTCGTTCAGATTGCCGTCTCTGTCCAGATATCCCAGCAGGAAGGAAAGATAGCCGCCGGTCCCTGTTCCGGCCGTACCCCGGAAAGCTGGGTCACGGATTACAGAATATTGCTCCTCAACTTCTTCAATCGTAGTCTCCAGCTGGCCGTAGAGGTCAAAACCGACGCTCTGAGCGGAGAAATCATTCCCGTCCTCCCCGGCAGTCTGCTGTCCGAACTGAGGAAGGACAAATACCATATCCAGAACCTGCTCTGTCTGCATCAGATCTTTCAGATACTCCGCGATTCCGTCTTCCAGATACTGCCGCGCGCTGAACCCGTCCGCCGGCATCAGATAGACGCTGGGATATAAAAGGGACGGGTCATAGTTCTCCGGCAGAACCAGATAGATCCGGCGTCCGTCGGAAGTTTCCAGAAATTCATAAAGAGAACTGTCAGCATCAGCAGACAGATCAGGACTTCCCGCGCCCTGCCCGGCAGGAGAACTGCCGGAACTCTTCCCGGCGGCATCCGCCCGGACAGTCACGGCCGCGGTTCCCAGTCCAAGTACTGCGGCTGCAAATAAAGCGGTTAAGAGCCTGCGCCTGTTCATACTTTGTTTCTCCTCCGTTTCCCGGGTATTATTTTATAATAATGATTCACTCGCCAAAAGTCAGGTCTGGGAAATTGTATAAATAAATCTGACATCTGCACAAGTGATTAGAACTTCCTGGCTCGTCATAAAATGCGTTGTTCGAAAAAAAGTCCACTGTCTGAGCCCTTCAGGGCGAGTTTGGACTTTTTTTCGTACGTTTTCAGCATTTTATGAGGAGATTAGAAGTTCTTCACGCGGAAGCCGTCAGAATTGTTTATACAATTTTACAGAGCATACTTTTGGCGCCGCAATCATAATAATCAATCATAATGAATCATCATACCATACTGGCTTCTCTCATACCATACTGCGCAAAAAAATAAGAGCAGGTTCTGTTTCCTGCCCTTTTCCGGAGAATTTTTCCGTTCTTATTTTCTTTTGTACAGCAGCAGATCCACGAAAGCCATGCAAAGAATCAGAGCTGAAAGCACCGCCGTGAAAGGCCGCATATACACATGGCAGCGCATGTCAGCCATCATACAGAGCCTGATCAGATTCTTCGGAAGGAAGATGCTCAGCGCCGCCATCGGAATCACAGCTGCGTCAATTCCGGTTTTTACACCGGGGTCCGGTACAAAAAGATGGATGAGCGCACAGATCAGCAGAACACAGCTTATCCCAAGAACTGCCATCTCAGCCCAGTGACAGCTCATCCAGCTTCCGTCCTCCCCGGCAGGGCAGCCCTTGAATACAGAAAGCAGGCCTGCCGGGAACAGTATGGTTAACAGCAGCAGAAGAAAATCCGTCGCTCCTGCTCTTTTTTCAGAGTGTCTCATAAATTTCAGAACCTCCGTCTTTCTTTTATGTATAAAAGTACGCTGATTTATCAATGTTTCTGCAGATATGGTCACAGCAGCTTTCTTAATTCTCTGCCGCTAAATATCCCGCGTTCATCCGCCAGGAATAATCCGCATAGGACAGCGCGTCATTCTCATGGGTAACCACAACGACAATCGCCCCCTCATCCGCGGCCTTTCTCAGTTCCTCCATCACACACGCCGTATTCTCGTCATCAAGATCGCCTGTCGGTTCATCCGCCAGGATAACCGGCGGTTTACCCGCAAGCGCTCTCGCCACTGCAAGCCTTCTCTGTTCGCCTCCTGAGAGCCGGTCCGGATACTCGTCGGACAGGTCCGCCATTCCAAATCGGAGAAGAAGGCGCTGCGCTTCCTGCTTCGCGGGGTCCGGGCCGGAAAGGACATCCTTTCCCCGGCCGTACATCTTAACGGGAAGAAGTATATTCTCAAGGACCGTCAGCGACCGTACCGCCGTATATCCCTGCGGGATAATTCCATAACGGGAATTGCGGAATCTTGACAGCTCTCTGTCATCCATGGAGTACAGATCCCTGCCGTCGAGCAGAACCTTCCCCTGATCCGGCCGAAGCAGGGTTCCGAGCATATGAAGCAGCGTTGTTTTCCCGCTTCCGCTTCTTCCGGTAAGTACCGTCAGCGTTCCGGAACAGGCAGAGAAAGACATCTCCTTTACAGCGAAAAACCGGTTTGCTCCGTCGCTCCTGCGGTGATACCATTTGGCAATCTGCTGTGCGCAAAGCTCCATCTTCCAAATCCTTTCTCATCAAGAACAATATCTCTCATCTTTTTATTCTTCCCGAAGAATCATACTCACGTCCACATGCCCCAGCTTGTACGCGCTCCATGCGGATGCGATAATTCCTGTAATCATGCACATGACAAGAGTTCCTACAGCAAGGCCGGCGATTGTTCCGGCTGCTGGTCTCAGAAAGGGAAGATCCAGCATTTTTTCGATCAGCGCACTGAAGGGAAAAACAATCAGGCAGGCAAGCGCGATTCCTGCCAGGCCTCCAGTAAAACTGATAATGGCGGTCTCCCGGAAAACCATGCTGGAAAGCATTCCGGAGGAAGCCCCCAGAACCCGGAGGGAAGCGAATTCCTTCTTTCTCTCCCTCAGAATCATCAGAAAGGCGATCAGGATCAGAAAGAATACCAGAAGCCAGACAGCGGCGATCAGGATTGTCATAACGAAGGATACCCCCGCCATGCTGTCGGATACATCGGTCAGCATGTTTTTTGTCCGGATCGCTTCAGTCCTGCGGATGTGTCCGTTAATATAGCCTGCCGCATTGTCAGCACTGGCGCCATCGCTTACCTTTACATAAACGGCAGATACCAGTTCCGAGGGGTCGCCGGGAAGCTTCAGATCATGCCCGAGGTCTTCCGCAGCCTTTATGAGAGTCCGGACCGTATCAATCGTGGCATAGACCGCCGTATCCATCTGTGTGCCGGTGCTCTCCAGGCGCCCGGCAACCCTGCAGTCCTTCTCATAAATCCGGATGTTTCCTCCCACCTCCGTACTCACACGGCTCCCGACCAGGACCTCCATATCGCCCAGGCCGCGTTTGAAGCTCCTTGTTATCCAGGGCTGTACGGTAAAATCCTCCTCCGGATCAAAGCCGATGACCTGAACTGCCACAGAGCAGCAGGAAGCACGCAGAGAAGCCATAAAAAGCTGGGCTGAAGCTTTTTCAACGCCTTCCACCGCGCGGATCTGATCCAGAATATCCGCCTTCATATAGTATGAGCCGGTCGTTCCCATAAGGAGGACATTGTCAAGATTCACCTTCGAGGCCATCTCGGAGGGAACCACGATCACGTCAGCCCCCAGACGGCCTTCCAGGCTCTTCGTCCCTCCCCGGATGCTCAGCAGGGTAAGAGCCCCGCCGAACATGGTAAAAGACAGAAGAAGTACAAGAAGAACCAGGGTAGCAGTCCTTCCCGGCCTGCGGACCAGATTCCTTATGGGAAGTTTCCTGAAGTCCATATATTGTCCCTCTCCATTCCGCCGCCCTTTCTCCGGCGGCATTAACTGCCGTGAAAGACTGTTTTTCACGCATTTCTCATTCCTGGAAATTCTCGTTTATAATCTCCCTGGCAACACGTCCATGCTCCAGGACAATCGTCCTCTGGGCTGCCTCCGCCACCTCGGGGTCATGGGTGACAACGATCAGGGTCGTTCCCTCCCTGTGTAGCTGCCTGAAAAGATCCAGAACAATGTTCTCATTTGCCTCATCCAGATTACCGGTCGGTTCGTCCGCCAGAATCAGTTCCGGATGATTGATCAGGGCACGCGCAACGCAGACACGCTGCTGTTCTCCTCCGGAAAGCTGGCTGGGAAGATGTTTTGCCCTGTCCCGCAGCCCGACGCGGCCAAGTGCTTCCAGCGCTTCCTCCTCATCCGGCAGGGAATGATAATACTGGGAAACCATGATATTCTCTACTGCGGTGAGATAATTCACCATATGGAACTGCTGGAAGATCAGGCCGATCTTGTCGCGGCGGATCTCCGTCAGCTTCCTGCTGCTTTCTTTTGAAATATCTACGCCGTCCAGAAAGACCTGCCCCTTTGAAGGCTTGTCCATGCATCCGATGATATTCATCATCGTACTCTTGCCGGATCCGGACGGACCCATGATCGCGACCCACTCTCCTTTGTCCACATGGATGCTGACATTATCAAGTGCTTTCAGTTCTCCGTATATCTTGGATATGTCCTTTAATTCTAGAAGACTCATGTCTCATTCTCCTCTGCTGAGTCATATGATGTTCTGATATGTTTATGTCTTACTCTCCCTTCAGCACCAGGGCCGGATCAACCGCAATAGCGTTTTTGATCGGCAGCATGCAGGAAAGAGCGGAAACCACGACCGACACGACAACCGTGAGAGGCAGGAGCAGCGGCTGGAAGCTGATGGAAGACTCGAACACATTTACGCTTACAAACTGTGCAAACGCAAATCCGAGCGCCGTTCCAAGAAGCCCGCCTAGAAGACCGAGGAACATACCCTCGCCCAGAAACTCCGCCCGGATGCTCTGGTCCGATGCACCAAGCGCCTTTCTCAGGCCAATCTCCCTGCGCCGTTCAGATACGACGGCCATCATGGTGGTGCAGACACAGATCATCGTCAGAGCAAGGACGACCAGGGTGACAATCAGGACCAGTGCCTGCAGCTTGGAAAGAACCGAAGCCTCCGACTTGGTCACTCTCTTGACCAGCCGGGCGCTGATATCGGGATTCGCGGCGG
The DNA here is from genome assembly GCA_902779575.1 of uncultured Lachnospiraceae bacterium. Taxonomy (GTDB): domain Bacteria; phylum Bacillota; class Clostridia; order Lachnospirales; family Lachnospiraceae; genus Porcincola. The sequence continues at coordinate 26,955 of CACZBW010000015.1, read as the reverse complement.
AGATTGCTTCCGCATAACTGTTCAGCTCATCTTCGGCTGCCGACACACTCATTTCCATAACGTCAAGGGTATCTGTGATTCCGGTCAGATCCTCCATAGCTTTCATGGTCATAAAGAGATAGGATTCCTCTTCGCCGCCCGTATCAAGAAGTCCGGATACTGTAAAATTGATGCGGTTTCTCTTCTTCGTCTCCTCATTCCGGAAAGACAGCTCCATGACGGAATTGATCTTCACGCCGACCAGCTCCGCGGTTTCTTTTCCGACGAGAATTTCACGGTCATTCCGCGGCCACTCCCCCTCCACAACAAAATAGGGGCTGGTCGACATAACCTGCTCAAAATCGGTTCCGGCGGCAATAAAGGTTCTCTGTCTGCTTGTCATCTCCACATTGACATAGCGGTAGGGAGAAGCACCGATCAGATTATCGGGAGGAATTTCTTTCAGCGCCTCTGAGGCGGATTCCGTCGTCATCGAAGCCCCGGAGGCCGGAACAAGAATCATATTTGCCCCGTAATTTCTGAACTGTGCCCCCATCTGCCTGGGAACATCATAATAGATCGTAACAAGACCTGAAAGAATGGTTGCTCCGACCGCGATGGACAGGAGCGCGATCAGCATGCGCGACCGTCTGCGAAGCAGGGAAGCGGTAACCATCTTCAGAAACATTTTTCTCTTTGTATTCATCTGCTGTTCTCCTCCCCTGTCAGGTCTTGCTTCCGTGCAGAACTTCTGCCGGGCGAAGGCGGAGGATCATGCGGATTGCCGGCAGACTGCCGGCTGCTGTGACCAGAGCGATCAGAACGACGACGATCGGAATCACCATTACCTTCATTTCGATCGCGGACCCGAACACCGAATGTCCGATCAGCTGTGCAAAACCGAATCCCATAAAGTAGCCGGCAACACCGCCGACCAGGGCGGTGATGAGGATCTCAATCATGACCAGTCCTGTAATGGAATAGTCCTTCGCGCCGATCGCCTTCATCAGGCCGAACTCCTGGGCACGCTCCATCACGCTGGCTGTAACCAGGTTGGAGATTCCCAGCGCCGCCCCGATCAGGCTCAGAATTGTGATCAGGATCATAAGCAGCTGTGTCTTGTCGAGGATGCTCCCCTCGGATTCCGCCACCTGTCTGACAGCTGACGCGACCGCGTCCGGAATAGCTTCCTGGATCTGGTAGCAGATTGCGCTGACATAGGCCGTGCAGTACCAGGTCTCATAATCAGCCGCGGAGAGGGCCGCCGGGTTCTGTGCCGCGCGTTTCGCCAGATCATTGTCCGGCGTGGTGATGGCGCTGACTTCGATGGACTCCACTTTCCCATCCAGCCCGTTCAGCTTCTGGACCAGATCGAGTGGAGCGTAGATCTGTTCATCTTCATCGCCGCCGGCATCATAGATTCCGGCAATCGTCACCTCTTCCGAACCCCGGGGACCGGTCAGGGTGACTGTTTGGCCCGCATTCCAGCCCTGACGGACGGCAAGCATTCGTCCCACCATGATGGTATTGACCGGATCATTCTGTTCATCGATCCAGCTTCCATCCGTTACCTCCCACCAGCTTCTCAGACTCACGACGCCGGCATCCAGAGACTCTCCGGTCGTCAGGTCCAGATGATGATTGAACCATGTCCCGACAGCCTCGGCTTCATTTCCGTCTTCCAGAGTGACCGCCATCTTCATGAAGGGAGCAAAGTCAACGATATTGTAGGCCCAGAAAATGGTTTTCAGTTTACTGACGTCTTCCTCGTTCAGATAGGCCGTCTCGATCTGTTCCCCCTCATCCTCCACGTCGTAAAGACTCGAAAGCAGGGTGGAACTGTTGGGTTTTACCGTAATATTGGCGCCGTATGTCTTCAGCTCCTGGTTGACCTTGTCGCCGACGTCAAGCATGACGTTCAGCATGGCCGTGGCCAGGGAGGCGCCCAGTGCGATCGTAAACGCAATCAGGAACATCTTGCCGCGCTGTCTGACAAGTGCTCCCCGGATCATGCGGATAAACATACTGTTCTCTCCTTACTGGATTACCTTGAAAGTCCCGCTGATACCCGTCCCTGCTGCCTGCAGGTACAAGATACAGGCAAACTTTCGGACTGGTATTATTTGAATTCATCCTCAACGTCAAGAACGTCTGAAAGTTCGATAATCATATTGCCGCCGTCGACCTTGTAAGCAAGCGGGATCGGATTACAGCCGCCCTTGAAGCCGATGGTATTGATATTCATGACGACGTCGCATCTCTTGCAGACCACCTGACCGCTGCGCTCGAAATATCCTGCGATTCCACAGACATTGCAGGCATCCAGGCCTACACCATAGGAAGAAGCGCCGGGCTTCCTGATCACAATCCAGCGGACATCGACCTTATCTTTTGTAGTGTATTCATAGCGGTGCAGGTGGCCGTCTTCCAGATTTTCGAGCGGGATCAGGATCTTGTCTCCCTCAACCGTATATTCTTCCGGCGGGGACAGCTCCACAACCCGGTTGTCGTAGGCCTTCACCGCCGTCAGGTTGACGACAGCGATCGCCATGCAGACCAGAATGGCGGCGGACCAGCGTCTCTGTCTCCTGTTTTTTGCCAGGAGTTTCCTGCGCTGCGCCGGATTGTCATAAGGCTCCGTAATCCGAAGGCTCCTGGCAAACAGGACAAGCGGGATGATCATGGCAGAGGCGCAGATCAGAATGATAAACAGCAATGTATGGTTGGACACAAACATTGCCACAGGGAACGCCCAGGGATGATCCTTGGAACTGAAATCTGGCCATGTCAGCCACTTGGGCTTCACGATCCATTTTCCGAGAATCAGGCCGAAAAGACGAACTGCGTTGGCAAGCAGGGCCAGGAACAGGGACAGAGTCAGTATCCCTGCAGAATTCAAAGCAATGATCGCTTTATACAGCAACAGTCCCAGTACATAAACCAGTACCAGAGCAAGCAGCCAGCCGATCAGACGGACCAGGAAGCGGACGGAGATAACGCCCTCTTTCCCGATATCAAAAAGGAACGGATAAGCCATGACATCCGGCGCTTCATAGAAGATCAGGTCAGCCGAAAGCACAGCGGCACTGAGATGTGTCATCCCTTCCGCAAAAGACATCTGCTCTCTTCTGCTGTTCAGGCAGATGAGCGCGAAAACGAAAAAAGCCAGAGTTGCGATTAATGCAACGTAAAAGATATAGAGATTCCACTGGTTTGTGGCGATTTTGCTTGTCCTGTTCTTGACGAATGCCATAACAGCAGACGCCAGGATACCGGCAGCGATCGCGATTTTCTGGGAACGCTTTCCGCGGCCGCGGAACAGCATCTCCATAAAAGCATAGATCATGACGACCATGACAACTGTCGCCGACAGATCTTCCGTAACCTTGACAATATAATTAAGCAAGACAGCTGCCTCCCTAAAATGATTATCGTTTCGACCGGTTCTGCGCGCCGTCCTCCGGACGGCATCAGAGCGTCAGGAACACCTGGACGCTGCTGAATGATAAACGCACAAAGCGACTGGCATGCAGTCCCCGCAGTCTTACATGCCAGCCAGCCTATATACAGATCGAAGTCAGCAGATCCGTTCAGAAGCTGTAATTACCACTCCTGCGGGACATACTCCCATCCTTCAAAATCTACAACGATCGGATCATTCCACAGAGACTGTGCGCCGGGGCCTGTCTCTTCATCAACATGAAGGAGATATCCGTTCTCAGCCGGGCTGTGGATTGTGAATGTCAGAGTGTAGGTTCCGGCATCCGGCAGATTGATGTTCGCGCCGTAGTGCGGGCCATCGCTTGCGCTCATCGGCATGAAAGTACCTTCAACAGCTACGTTTCCGTCAGCATCCTTTACAGCATAGTCAACAGTCAGATACGGGAACCAGTCGCCGACACCAATACCGAAGCAGTTCTCGTTAGCAGAGATATCCGCTTCAATATGCATGTTTGCCTCTTCCACGGACAGACCGGCCTGATCCGCCGGCTCCATCTGTACGGGCTGGAAATAAACTGCTGCCACATGGATTCCGGATTCAGTCTCAACGCCCTCTTCATTCGTGAATGCGAAGCCCTCGATAACGATATCCTGCTCCTCACCGATCGGAGTCTCTTCGAAACCAGCTTCTTCCGCCATTACCGGAACCGCGGACAGAACCATCATGGAAGCAAGAGCCATAGCCACTAATTTCTTCATGTCAATCCTCCTTGAATGTACTTTATTGATCTATATCCAAAGAATCCGGCCGGCGCGGGACAGGCCGGTTCTTCCAGATACCATTCCCGGGTCCGGGATGATGCCCCGGACAATCCTGTGTTATTCACCCTTCGGTCTGCGCTGCGGCATTCCCGGCATTGATCACATCGATTTTGCCCTTATAATGGGCCGCCACAAAGGTGGCAATCAGAATCGCGATCAGGATCAGCTGCGGGATCACCATCTCCGCGTACGGATAGATGCCCAGTACGTCGGTTACGCTGTTTTCATCGAGCATCCACGGAATCCGGGTGACATCCAGCACGCCGCCTTCCGCCAGTTCCTTAATACCGGAGCCCAGGAAGGATACGCACATCACTGCCATAAGAATACTGGTCGCGGTGAAGAAAGGCTTGATCGGCAGCTTGATGGACAGATAGCGGATGGCAAGGTATACGCCCACCAGCACAATACAGCCCGCAGCGAACCCGGCCCAGACCATCTTCGGATTCCCGTCGTCCGTCAGCATGGGCTGATAGAACAGAACCACCTCTGCTCCTTCACGGAATACGGAAAGAAATGCCGTAAAGGAGAGGGCGAACGCGGACCCCCGCTCCACAGAGCCCTGAACCTTGCTGTCTATATAACGAGACCAGGATGCCGCTTCCGCTTTTGAAATCATCCAGTTGCTTACATAGAAGAGGACGCAGACAGCAATCAGGGCGGTTATGCCCTCAATGATTTCCTGTGACTGTGCGCCGTAGGCATCACCGACCGCCTTCTTCAGCATGGTCAGTCCGAAAGCTGCCGCGAAACTTGCCGCGATCCCGAGAACGGCACCGGCATACACGCTCTTCAGATTCCTGCCGTTTCCGGATTTCACCAGATAGGCGATGATAGCCGCGATGACCAGAATCGCCTCAAGTCCTTCCCTCAGAATAATACCGAAGGCGCCTGCGAAAATCAGGCCGGCATTCCCGCTTCCGGAAGAAAATTCCGCCACTGCCGCTTCCGCCGCCGCTGCCGCAGCTGCAGCAGCCTCCTCAGCTTCCTTTGCCCGGATTGCATCTTCCACTTCGTCCGCCGCCGCTGCCTTCGAGACGAGGGTCTTTTTGATTTTATTGACTTCTCTCTGGAAAGCTTTTCTCTGGAACTTCTCGCCTTCCGCGATCTCTCCCAGTGCTTCAAAACCTGCATCGACAGCCTGGCGGTCTGCAAGGCTTAAATCCGAAAAAATCGCAAGGCCAAGCCCGGATGTCTCATACACGTTGTAATAAGCCATGTAGAAGTTGTCCTTGGCGGATTCAAAATCCTTTCCTTTGTATCCGGTAAAGGCTGTATCCAGCAGTTCATTCACTGCATACGCGGCTTCCTTCCAGTTCGCGTAAGTCACCTTCGCGTTTGGATCGCCGGCATATTCCGGATAAGGATCCGAGGAGACCTGCTCCCCGTTTTTCCACCATGTCATCACAGTGAGAGGTTCCCCGTCCTTGGTTGCCAGCTTGTTGCCGTCCTCACGGATCATCTCTTTCAGCTTCAGCAGTTCTGTACGGACAGCCGTTTTCGTCTCATCATCCTCATTCGACTTTTTGACTGCGCCTTTGCATGCGGAATACTGAAGCTCTACCGCATTCTTTCTGGGACCGGAGATGTAGCTCATTGTCTGGCGCTCAAAGCCGGTTACCTCATAGATTTTGAAATAGGCATTGTTTACGCAGTCGTAAGCGTTTTTCGCATCCCCGTCCAGATAATACTCAAAAGCAGTATCCAGATACTGATCGATCTGGTCTGCCGCAGATCCCCAGCGGTTTCCCTCTTCTGTCTCCGCATAGACATAAGCGGAATGGATTGTCATTACCGTTATCAGAACCGCTAAAAACAGGTGAAGTGTTCTGTATAAGCTTCCTGAGCTGTTATATTTCATGCCTGCTGCCGCCTCCTTTATTATGGTTTGTCAGCATGAACGATAAATAGTAGTGTATATTGTTAGTTATTTCTAACGAACACTGGTATCATACTACTTACTTCATCCTTCTGTCAACTGCTTTCAGAAGACATCCTGCATTCTTTAAAAGTTTTATTTACCTGCAGCGGAGTCAAATCTTCACTCTTGTGGATTTTTATGAAAACTGTTAAGATGATATGCATCCTATGATCTATGCTCAGAAAGAAGGAACTATGCCTATTCGAATTCAGTCGGATCTTCCGGCCCGGGAGATTCTGGACAGAGAGAATATCTTTGTGATGGATGAGGAACATGCCGATCTTCAGGATATCCGCCCTCTGGAGGTCCTGATCCTTAATCTGATGCCGCTCAAGGAAGACACGGAGCTGCAGCTGCTCCGTTCGCTCTCCAATACGCCGCTTCAGATCAACATCACATTTCTGATGATGGATACACATGAGTCGAAAAATGCGTCCACCAGCCACCTGAACAAGTTCTACCAGGTTTTCCGGGATATAAAACGCAACTATTATGACGGTATGATCATTACAGGGGCGCCTGTGGAAACCCTCGAGTTTGAGGAGGTCGACTACTGGCCGGAGCTCTGCCGCATCCTGGACTGGACGGATGAACATGTCACTTCTACGATCCACCTTTGCTGGGGTGCCCAGGCCGCTCTCTATCATCACTACGGCCTGCCGAAGATTCAGCTTGGATATAAACTTTTCGGACTGTACCGGCATAAGGTCATGAACCGTAAGATTCCGCTTATAAGAGGCTTTGACGATTATTTTTACGCCCCTCATTCGCGCTACACGGAGATCCCCAAGAACGCCATCGAGAGCTGCCCGGATCTCATCATTCTTGCAGAATCCAAGGAAGCAGGGGTCTTCCTTGTCATGTCCGCGGACGGACGCCGCATCTTTGTAATGGGGCATCCGGAATATGACCGCGTGACGCTGGACAAGGAATACCAGCGTGACATCGGCAAGGGAATTCCGATCCAGCTGCCCAAGAACTATTATCCGGATGATGATCCGGACAACAAACCGCGGCTGCTCTGGAGAGCGCATGCCAACACTCTCTATGCGAACTGGATCAACTATTACGTCTACCAGCTGACGCCGTATTCCATCGGAACCCGGGTTTATACTTACGAGCACTTACATTGAGATTACAATGTATAGATGTGCGGTACGGAGTGTCTGGATTTGATAAACAATTAGTTGTATTGTCAGACTTGATTTCTTTTATCAACCTTTATTTACCTTTCAAATCTCTGAGATCCAGAATCTTTTCCTTTCTGCCCTCTTATACCATACTCGGATATGGGGACCGGAACCTTGAGTTAAAACAAAAAGACCAGAATCAGCCTGCCGGCTTTTTCTGGTCTTTTGTTCATAACGCTGATTTTTACAAAACAATGCCATCCGATCCGAAGGTCACGAAAGCTTATTCCCCGGCACCAGTCACATAAGGAGTCTCAGTGAGGAAACTGGCAAAGAGGGCGTTGCTGATGAAGGCGTATTCGTCTCTCTGATGGCCGCTTTCGGTCATGGAGTTGGCAAAGAGAGTGATATTTACGTCGTTTCCGTCTTTGTCCCGGCCCTCATAAGAGAATCCCATGATACCGTTCAGAAAAGCGTCCGTGCTCTCATCATCACCGTACAATACGCCTTCCAAAGGAACACGGCTGCCTTCACGCTGTACGAGGATCTCAGAGCCTTCGGGCAGAGTCGTAAAGTAGTTGGTGCCGATGGCATAGAATACGTCGTCCCCATCCATGATATAACTTGCGTTAACGAGAGTTTCCGTGGGATAGGTAACATAGCCCAGGCAGTCAACTCCGTCAGCGGAGCCGGTCTGAAGATCCGGAAGGAGGTATTCCCGGACGGTCTCCACGGAGCTTTCGGTGTATCCCACATAGGGAACCCCTGCCTGCACAGCGGCAAGGGTCTCCTCGTCCAGACCTGCGCCGCCTGCCACCGCGTCAGCCATGGCGACGTCCTCAGTCGTACCAAACCCCATCAGCTCCATTGCGATCCGCTCATTGTTGTAATCAGTTGAAAGGGTTACGAGGGTGTTGTACACGTAGCCGTCAGGAGAAGGCGTAAGCGCTTCCTTTGTACCACTGATGTAGACCGTGGGGGTCTTTCCGATGACAAAGGCGGTAAGATCCGGATCCTTCACGCCGGTGCCTGTGAGTATGTGATCGGCAGATACGGACTGCCAGTCCTCATAAGAGCAGATAAAGTCGCCCTTGTACGTGCCCTCGGTGATCATACCGACCTTTTTTCCGGAACTCAGAAGAGTGTTCACAGCTGCGGTTGAACTCTCAGAGGCATTGGAGATGATAACATCCCAGCCCTCCTCACCGGTAAACTGAGATACAGCGGTCTCCTGCAGGAAAGGCTGCAGCGTATCATAGCTTATGGTCTGGCCTAAAGCTTCTGCGATCGCATCGTATTCCGCCGGTTTCACACAGGTGACCATGTCAAAGCCGCGGATGTAATTAAAGGATCCGCTGGCTCCATTAGACATAGACTCCCAGTTTTTGATCAAAGTCCCTCTGAAAAGGGCAGCATTGGCCACAGACCGCTTCGCCTGATACATGGAAACCACGGCGGTCCCGGCAGGCAGTGTCTTTCCGTCCGCAGTTACGGGGGAGCCGGCTATACTGACCTTCACGTCGTTGCGGGTCAGGTATTCGATCATTTCAAAGGCTGCCTGAAGATTCGTCTGGTTCTCCGCATCCAAAGGGATCAGGTAACACTCGGGAAAGAACTGTCCGTTCTCTCCTTCCCCTGTATGAACGGGACGGAAGATCTCTGCTTCGGCACCGGCCTCGTCATGCACATCTACGAACCAGGGACCAACCTCGGCATCGGAGTTCCGGTTCTCTATGCCGCGGGAGTAGATCTCCGCAAGATCTGCGAAGTAGCTCTCCTTGTTGGCAGCCACGTAATCAGCCAGCCCCCAAAGCCCGTAGACAGCTGCCTGACAGGTGGTCTCGGAGTATGCGGGCAGCTCAGCGGTGTATCCGACACAGCCATGGAGCATGGCATACGTCGGAGTAAAGATGGTAGGATAATCATTTCCGCCTACCAACCAGAACGGCCTGCCGTTCCCGTCGCACTGCAAGTAGTCGCGCATCTCTGACACATAACTCTGGTAAAACGGGTTATTCGCCACAGCTGCCGCGCCGAACGCTTCCCCGCCGGCCATCTGGTTTCTGGCGATCACGTCGTACTCAAAGTTGGGTTGATGAGGCGGTATCGCGGGCTCTATCTGAAAGGATTCTAACAGTCCGTGAAGTTCCAGAAAGGTGACAGGATCATAGGTGCCGATCAGATGCTGCATGTTCTGTGTCTCCGGCGTGACCTGGAAGCTGTTGTCCCTGTTGAGGTTATAGCCGCTGGCGGAATTGCGGGTGTAGTGCATGCGCGCATCTACATTCTCCTCCGGCACGAGGATGAAAAAGACTTCGTCCAGAAGATCTGCCACATGAATGGTGGTCTTTTCAGATGTGTAATAACTGTCAAATCCGTCCACCACGCCGGAATCCATCATTCTGTTTGGCCAGATAGAACCCAGATAATTGCACTGATCTTCGATCAGTTCCGGAGTGTGCAATCCCATTTCCTTCCGCTGCTGCACGGATTTGGCCTTTCCTTCCTCAGTAAAACCGGTGAGCCTGGTGTATTCGATGGAGGGCTCCTCTATCAGCTGCCGGGCAAATTCCAGCACCGCATCCGCCGCGGCGATCTCATTGGCGTGTACGTTGGAATACAGGACAGGCACCTGATAGTCATCGTCCCCGGCGTTTTGGAGCTCCAGGGTCACCGCGGTTCCGGTTTGCTCAGCCCGCTCCGAAAGATCCAGCCATTTTTTTACAGCTGCGCTGTCGCGGGCAACGATAAGGTAGGGCATGTCATAGCCAAGGTATGACTTGCCCATAACGCCGTACTCCACGTATGGCCTGGGCGTAGCGCCGTCGTCGTCCCCTTCTCCGGCGAGCCGCTGTATCTCATCAAACATCTCCCACATGGTGTGGAAAGAGGCGTAGGGCTTGATGGTGACGTGCTCAAGGGAAGCCAGAGTGACTCCGTCCAGTTCGGCAGTAAGGGTAAACTCACCGCAGATTTCCAAAAACCTGCCGCCGCTTTCATGGGGTATACTATTATTGGAGCTGGTGCCAGTCTTTACAGGGGTGGTGGCGAAATCGAGTTTCAGTGTGGAACCGTCCAGCGCAGTCTCAAAGTGCTCCATGGAAAAAGCCTGACCATATTCGTTCGCATCATTGAATCTGATCGTCGCAAAGTCGAGCGATTCTTTTTCGTTGGGGAACATCTTTTCTTCGCCGTGGAGGGGGATGAAATTCCCGTCCGCAGGGTTGGCATAGGGTGCGGTCCGGTGGAGCGTCCAGGTCACCTTGTCCGCGCCGGCCTTCTTAACCATGGAGGCCTGTTCTTCGCTGAGAGGGAAAACCAGCGATTTGCTGGTTCTTTCCGTCAGGGACACAAAGAGCCCCGTCGTGCTGTCCGTTCCGGCGGAAAGCTCCTCTCCGGCTGCTGCAGCGGTCCCGGAGGCACAGACACTGCTGCTGAGCATCAGCACAGGCACGAGAAACAGAGATAAAAATCTGGATGCCGGTTTCATAGTATCATGCTCCTTTCTAAGAATGTGTGCCGCTCAAACGTATGATGCTATTCCATCCCGGAAAGCAGCTTCTGAGGAGTTTCTGTATACATTCGTTTTCACTTAACCATCTCACGTCGGTATACTTTTATTTGATTTTAGCACTATCGGCCTGTTATTTCAGTGTTAATGCCGTATATCCTGTGTTTTATCAGAATCAACCGCGTTATCCCTGTTTCTTCAAACAAACCAACGGTGCTTTTTCCTATGCCATTATTAAGTTTTTTACAAGAACCATACCTTCTGTGGACGGGACAAACCCGAGCTTTGTATATAAAGCACGTCCTTCCTCGGTCGCATCAAGACTGATTTCGGTTACTCCACGTTTCCAGGCTTCGTCTATCAGCATCGATACCATTCTCATTGCGATGCTATGTCTCTGCCATTCCTTCATCGTGTATACATTCATGAGATGTGCCCGATTACCAGTCGGATGATCAAAAGTCGGCATGATATGCATATAGCAGATTGATGCGCAGCCTATAACTCTTTTTCCGTCCAATGCAAGAACTGTTGTATGGTCCCCTTTTTCAAAATATTCCCTGATACTTTCAATTATCTCATCACTATACTCATATTTATAGTCCAGGCCATTTACTACTTTAAGCATTTCAATTCTGCTGCTCATCAGAAGATCCATATCGTCAGCGGTTGCTTTCCTTATCTCCACGCCATAGGTCAGCTGATCCGGCAGGCGATGAAGGTACATATCTACCGCATCGGTACTTTCTTCCAGAATCTTCATCAGACCACTGTCCGGATAGGAATGATTATCATGATAATCTATTTCGCCTTCTGATTTAATTTCAAACGCAAGTTTCTCTTCATCCGTCGAAAACTCAGCGTTTACACCGCCCTTATTACCTCTTGCGTCAAGTCTGATCCACTTATCAAGACCAGCCACATAAACTGTATTCATTGCGTGTATGCAATATCCTGTTTCCGGCGTTTCGCCGAGAGTCAGACGCTGGTAGCTAAAACCTGCAGGGATACCGTTTGCTCTAAGCAGTGCCGCAAGAAGATTGGCCTTAGCCCAGCAGATCCCCACGCCTTCACGGAGTGTATCACTTGCGGAAACCGTTACACGTCTGTCCTGCGCATCCCAGGAATGCATAATCTCATCTCTTACAAAATAGTATGTATTTCTTATAAGTGATAATTCATCCGGCGAATCTGTTCGTAATCTCTCAGCCAGGCTGCTGACAGCCGGATGATCATAATCTACATATTCAGTTTTTTCCAAATATTCGTTATACATGATTTCTTACCTGAGCGTTTCCGGTTTTCTTCATTATATCGTCTTGTTGTGCATACTGCCAGCTATATCCGATTAAGCATGTTCCCATTTTTACATCCTCCGAGAATGTTTGGGTAGAAAAAATCCCGCACATGAGTTAGAATATGACGTCGAAAAGGGTGTATGGCCTTTTTCTCTTCTTTAAATATCGATTAATTTGCGCGGCAAATCGTGGGTAAGGCCCTCGACAAAGCCCGTGTTTACAGGGGTTCAGTACACCTGCTTCGTCTGCCGGCTGACGCCGTGTCCCACCGAACCCGCGTTTATACATATGAGCATTTGCATTGAGAAAGGGCGTTTATGGGAGGTTTTTTCGGAGTTGCGTCACGACGTGACTGTATCTTTGATCTGTATTATGGAACGGATTATCATTCTCACCTGGGAACAAGGCGTGCCGGCATGGCGGTTTACGACAGCGAGCGCGGCTTCGACCGTGCCATCCATAATATAGAGACGGCAAATTTCCGGCCGAAATTCGAAAAAGACATCGTAAAGATGAAAGGGAATCTCGGCATCGGCTGTATCTCGGATTATGAACCGCAGCCGCTGATCGTTCGTTCCCATCACGGAACCTATGCGATCACCACCGTGGGAAAGATCAATAATACCGCGGAGATTGTGAATATTCTCTTTGAGAACGGACATTCCCATTTTCTGGAGATGAGCGGCGGGGACATCAATCCGACGGAACTGGTCGCTTCCATAATCAATCAGAAAAGCACGATCGCCGAAGGCATCCATTATGCCCAGGAGCTGATCCGCGGCTCCATGACGCTTCTCCTGATGACAAAAGAAGGGATCTACGCTGCCCGTGACAAATTCGGCCGTACGCCGGTCCAGGTCGGAAAAAATGAATACGGCTACTGCGTCTGTTTTGAGAGTTTCTCCTTCCTCAATCTGGGATATGTTCCTGAGAAGGAACTGGGACCCGGCGAGATCGATTTCATCAGTCCCGAATGTGTGGAAGTCCTGCAGAAACCCCAGGAAAAGATGCGGATCTGCACTTTCCTGTGGATCTATTACGGATACCCGACCTCGATCTATGAAGGGCTGAATGTCGAACAGGTGCGCTACAACTGCGGAATCAAACTGGCCGAGCGCGATAAAAAGCGCGGCAATGTTCACCCGGATCTGATTGCAGGCGTCCCGGATTCCGGCGTAGCCCATGCGATCGGATATTCGAACGCTTCCGGAGTTCCCTACGGCAGGCCATTTGTCAAATATACGCCTACCTGGCCCAGGTCCTTCATGCCGCCATTCCAGGACAGGCGCAACCTGATTGCCAAGATGAAGCTGATTCCGGTTCACCAGCTGATCCGGGGCCGGAGCCTCCTGCTGATCGACGACTCGATCGTCAGGGGAACCCAGCTGCGTGAAACCACAGAGTACCTCTATGAGAGCGGTGCAAAAGAAGTCCATATCCGGCCCGCCTGTCCTCCGCTGATCTACGGGTGCAAATACCTGAACTTCTCGCGGTCCAGTTCGGAGAGGGAACTTATAACCCGAAAGACCATTATGCGTCTGGAAGGTACGCCGAACCCGTCCGCTGAAACTCTGCAGACATATATCAACCCGGATTCGGACGAATACGCCGCCATGCTGGAAGAAATCAGGAAGGAACTCAATTTCACCTCGCTCCATTACCATCGTCTGGACGATATGATCGAGGCAATTGATCTGGAGCCGTGCAAGCTGTGTACCTATTGCTGGAACGGCAAAGACTGACAGCTGATTCTGCTGATCCGAATCAGGAATATGTTATCGACTCTCATCGATATGGCACCGGTAACGAAAACCCTCAACTGACTGCTCATGCAAACATGGCGTTCAGTTGAGGGCTTTTTCATCTGCCTGGCGTACAACAGCCAGGCCGGCTGTTATTCCAGCATTTTCAGGAAATCCTCCTCTGTCAGAATCGGGATTCCCAGCTCCCTGGCTGTCTTATTTTTCGTGGACTGGGAGAGGGCGTCGTTATTGATCAGATAATCCGTTTTCTTTGAAACCGAGCCTGTCACCTTTCCGCCCTGCTGCTCGATCAGTTCCTTCAGTTCCCGTCTGTTCGCGAAATGGCTGACCGACCCTGTGATGACAAAAGTCTTCCCGGTCAGCTTCAGCTCTCCGCCGATTCCTTTTTCTCCTGCGGCTCCATCCGCGGAGCTGCCTTTCTGAAGGCTGATCTCGGTAAGCAGATCTTCAATTACAGCCTGGTTTTTCTCATTTTCAAACCATCCTGCGACTGCCTTCGCCATCACGTCTCCCACGCCCGGCACTTCCTTCAGTTCCTCCTCGCCGGCATGGCGCACTCTCTCCAGATCGTCATCGAAGGCCTGGCTGATCCCTCTCGCGTTCGCAACGCCGATATTCGGGATGCCCAGCGCAAACAGCAGTCTCGGGAGCGTTGTCTCCCTTGCATTTTCGATACTCTGCTCCAGGTTTTCACAGGACTTCTTTCCGAATCTCTCCATCGACATGATCTCATCCCGGTGTTCCTTCAGGCGGAACAGATCGCCGAAACGATGGATGAATCCCCTTCCGATCAGTTTCTCAAGAGTCATCTCGGACAGTCCGTCAATGTTCATTGCGTCCCTTGACACAAACTGTGTAAAGGACTTTATCTTCTTGGCGGGACAGTCCGGATTCTCACAGACCAGGGTTTCAGCCCCCAGCGCGTTGTGAATCGAAAGCGGCATCCCGCAGGCGGGACAGTGCTCCGGAAGCGGAAGGTTATCAGACTGCGTCAGATTCTCCTGGATCTGAGGAATAATCATATTTGCTTTATAAACCGTCACCGTATCGCCGATTCCCAGCTTCAGGGCTCTCAGGATACTGATATTGTGGACACTGGCGCGGGATACCGTTGTCCCCTCCAGCTCTACCGGTTCAAAAATCGCGACCGGATTGATCAGGCCGGTCCGGGACGGGCTCCACTCAATCTCAAGAAGCCTTGTCTGAGCCAGCTCATCCTGCCACTTGAAAGCGAATGCATTGCGCGGGAATTTTGCCGTCGTTCCGAGCGACTCCCCGTAGGCGATATCATCGTAGAGGGCAACCAGTCCGTCAGAAGGAATCTCGTAATGCCGGATTTTATTCTCAAAATATGCGATTGTTTCATCCAGCTCAGCGGCAGTGGTCAGCAGATGCTCTACAACCTCAAAACCCTGCTGCTGCAGGAAACGGAACTGTTCCATATGGGAATTCCGGAAATCCAGCCCGTCTGCCTTCACTAAAGAAAATGCAAAAAAGCGCACATTCCTGCGGGCTGTAATCTCATTGTTCAGCTGACGCACAGAACCGCTGCACAGGTTGCGGGGATTCTTGTAACGGACCTCCTGCTCTCCCAGCGATTCATTGATCTTCTCAAAATCCGGATAGGAGATGACAGCCTCCCCGCGCAGGATCAGCTCTCCCCCGTAGGGAATCCTCAGCGGAAGATTCCGGAACACTCTGGCATTGCCGGTAATGACTTCTCCAACCTCTCCGTTCCCGCGGGTGACAGCTTTTGCCAGTTCCCCGTCCCGGTAGGTCAGCACAACTGTCAGTCCGTCCAGTTTCCAGGAAATAAGCGTCTTCTGATTCCCGACAAAAGACCTCAGCACTTCGATATCCTTGGTTTTGTCGAGAGACAGCATCGGCTTCTCATGCCGTTCCTTCGGGAGTTCCTCCACCGCCTCATAACCCACCCGGATCGTCGGACTTCCTGCCAGAACCGTCCCCGTCTCTTTCTCCAGTGCCTCCAGTTCCTCATAGAGCCGGTCATACTCATAATTGCTCATGATCTCCCGGTCTTCCGCATAATATGCCTTTCCGGCCTCATCCAGAATCCCTGCAAGCTCCTTCATGCGGGCAATCGCAGCCGCCTGCTTTTCTGATTCCGGTACAATAGCTGCCGGTCCCTCAGTATTCCCTGAAACGTCTCCGTCCGGCTTTCCAGTCTCCGCAGAATTGCTCCCGGTCTGTACTTTATTCTCTTCCGCCGCCATCTTTTATCCTCCATTATCTCCGTACAGCCGCCCTCACGGCAGCATTCCGAGTTCCTTCTTGAGCGTCTGCAGTTCTTCAGGGGTCAGCTCTCTGTAACTTCCCTCTTTCAGGGAACCAAGGACAATATTCATCACCCGGATCCGTTTAAGCTTCTGAACCCGGTACCCCAATGCCAGACACATCCTTCGGATCTGCCTGTTCAGTCCCTCCGTGAGAATAATGTCAAAGCGGTTCTGATCCAGCCGGCGGATTTTACAGGGCCGCGTGGTACGGTCCAGCTCTTCCAGGTATACGCCTGCGCTCATTTTTCTCAGGAACTCTCTGTCAAACGGCCGGTCCACTGTCACCACATACTCTTTTTCATGTCTGCCTCGCGCTTTCTGGATCCTGTTGGACGCCTCACCGTTGTTGGTCATCAGGATCAGTCCTTCTGATTCTTTGTCGAGCCTTCCTACCGCAAAAACCCGCTCCGGATAATGGACCAGTTCTTCCAGAGTCTGATCCCCCCGGCTCTGATCCGTAGTAACGACCACCCCTGCCGGTTTGTTCACGGCAAGAAAGATCTCCCGCTCCGCGGGCTGCACCAGCTTTCCATCTACAAAAACCCGGTCTTCTTCCCGGATAACCATCCCCAGAGACGCCGGAATGCCATTTACACGCACTCTGCCCTCCCCGATTATGCGGTCTGCCTCCCGCCTGGAGCAGACGCCGGCCGCACTAAGATAACGGTTCAGCCGCATTTCCTCCGGAACACGCGCGCTTCCCGATACCGCTTCCGGTCTCTCTCCCGATGCAGTTTCAGACCGTCTCTGCTTCATCTTCTTCCTCCTGGATCGCAGCAGACAGAGAAATCTCATTCCCCATCCGGTCCTGTGATGACATTACCTTCTCCTGCAGCCATGGCATGCACTCTGAGCCTCTATCGTAAAAAAGACTGCCGCATACATATGCGGCAGTCTTGCCATACTTTTCTGAAACCTTTATCTCTGGAAATCCGCGTTACGGCGCATTCCATAATAATGAAACTGCCGCCTTATACAGTCCCGCCGGAATCCATGGACAGATAGTTCCCGGCTACATACCCATCCACCGTACTGCCTGTAGAGGAGTCCGTGAAATTCACATGCACCCAGTCGTTCTCAAGCCCGACGACATTGACAACCTGGCCTTCATACAGGACTGCAAGAATCGCACCGTTGGTGCTTGGCTCCGAACGCACATTAACGCCTGATATTGCGGTTGCCGTACCGCCGGCAGCGGAAGAACTCTCCGCAGCTTCCGTGGAAGGCTCTGCACCGGACAGACCTTCCATAAAGGCCTTGAGCGCCGGATCCGAATTCTTTGCCGATTCACACATTCTGTTGACATCCGCGATCAGTTCCTGGACGTCGGCATCCGAAGATACAGAATTGATATAATCGGATACTTCCTGGGACGCGTTCCGGTCAGAAACAACCAGATTGCCCGCGCTGTTGCGGATTACATACAGCATGCTGAGACTCGGAACCGCGGTTGAAATGCCCGCGATTTTTCCCTCATAGTAAGCATAGACCACATAGGAATCCTCTGTGGGTCCCGCCTTCGAATATGTGGCGATATTCTCATAACTCTCGATCACATCGTTCGAGAGAATACTTGCCTCAACTTCTGCGTTCCACGGATCAACAATCGCGGAAAGAGCGGCCGTGTCCTTCGAAGCGGCAGCAGTATAATACCTGGTAACCAGCTCCAGAATAGCAGAATCGTCACGGACAAGATCCGTCGTGGCAAGCTCAGGTACGCTGGTGACCGGAGTGGAATTCACTTCCGTAACTTCCTCTGTCTCAACAGTATTCTTAACGGTTTTACCGCCCTGTTTTTTGGAAGAACTTCCTCCGACAAGACGGAAAATGCATACACCGATCACGAGGACCAGCAGAACTGCAAGCCCGAGCAGAATATACCGCAGATTATCGGAAAGCCACTCTCTGAAATTATCTAACATGGCCCGACCTCCAGAGCCTCTGACCGGCTCTCAAAAAAACACAGCGCCAGAATCTCCTCAGGGAAAACCCCCTGAAAAAGAAAACGCATCTGGAGGGAGTCGAACCCCCGACACGCGGTACCGGAAACCGCTGCTCTATCCCCTGAGCTACAGATGCATATTTCACAGTAAGATACTGCTTCAAAACGCATTTATCATAACATATGGAGATAGCAAAGTCAAACTGTCAGAGGGGCAATTTCACATTTTTGCTTACATTCCGGGCCTGTCCGGCGGTAAATACGGAGCAGTCAGGCGCAGATCTCCAGAGCACCGTTTTCCCTTGAACATCTGTAGACACAATCCGCCAGGATCTCCTGCTCGTCAACTCCTTCTCTGTTGATCGTCCGGACCATAGATGCAAGTTCGTCCGCGTCTTTATGCAGCTGTACCGGAACAATCATACATTCATGCACAGAACTGGGCAGAATATAGACGTCATCCTGCAGGCGGCTGCAGATCTTCTTCATCAGTTCCGGAACTGTGATCCAATAGGCTCCGTAGCTGCAGCTTCTGTTCGTCAGGGCATAGACCGGCATCTCTCCTTCGTCCGTCTCCGGCCATTCCTCTTCGCAGGACGTCTCTGACAGATCAGACCCGACTCTGCGCATCAGTTCCGACAGAGGCAGGAAGCAGTATGGAAGCAGACGCTGTGTATTCTTCCCGGCAAGCGACGCAAGCTCCTGCTCATCCATATCCCAGTTTTCCAGCAGCGCATTTTTCACGAGTACGGAAGCTGTACCGATCTGGTCTGACTCAAGCTGGACGCAGTATACAAGGGCAAGATTCAGGAATCTCCGGTGCGGAACCCCGGCCAGAAGTTCCCTGTTTTTTTCATAATTTATGAGCCGGAAAACAATCCTGTCTCTTACCCTGTCCGGATCTGTAAACTCCGTAAAGCCGGTCCAGGACTTCGGAAGGGAACAGAAATAGCGGTCCACTATCTCCTTCACACTGTCCCTGACAGACTGATGCTGCCGGTAAGATTCATAGCAGGGGCGAAGATAAATGGTCGGGGCAATATTCTCTTCCTCCCTGAAAATCATAATGGCATCCATCATTACACCGTTGTTTTTAGGCACTGCCGACAGCTCCACGCGATAAGCGCTCCCCAGCGCCTCCGCGGTCAGTTCCCTGATCTTCTGTATAAATGTCTGATAGTCCATGGTTGATAATTCTGCTCCTTTTAGAAATGAAATAATCTGAGACAGAGTCCATGCTCTGTCTGCGCTCAGTACAGGCTGCGGCAGGGATGCCGGCCGTCCCGCTTCTTCAGTTGTTCATTCGGCCGAATCGTGTGTGAAATACACGGACGCATTCATAATCGAATGCGGAAGAACGGACCGTAAGTGATCCGCATAGAAAAAAGACAGATATATGTCGTGATAGAATCGTAACATATATCTGCCCGGATTGCAAGTATGAATATTATAATTGCACAGTATATTGTTGCATATCTTTATGTTGCATTTTCAGGCATCCCTTGGGAAATATATCACTGGGAAACCATCGGACCGCCGACGTTCGGAATCTGCCAGTCGACCGGTTCCACACCATTGGCTTCAAGGAAATGATTCGCCGCGGAGAAAGGTCTGCTCCCGAAGAAGCCCCTGTAGGCTGAAAGCGGGCTCGGATGGGGCGATTTCAGGATCAGGTGGCGGGGATTATTGAGCATAATGCTCTTCGCCTGCGCCGGCCTTCCCCAGAGAATAAAGACAATCGGGCGGTCCTGAGCGTTAACCGCGCGGATCGCGGCATCCGTGAACTGTTCCCAGCCAAGTCCTCTGTGGGAAAATGCCTGGTGCGCGCGGACTGTCAGGATCGTATTCAGAAGAAGCACGCCCTGCTCCGCCCAGTGTGTCAGGCAGCCGTTATCCGGAATATAGCATCCAAGGTCGTCATGCAGCTCCTGATAGATATTGACAAGAGAAGGGGGAATCTCGATTCCCGGCTTTACTGAAAAACACAATCCGTGGGCCTGCCCCGGCTCATGATAAGGATCCTGGCCCAGAATCACCACCTTCACACGGCTGAGGGGGGTCAGGGAAAATGCATTCAGAATATCGCCGGACGGAGGATACACCACATATCTGCTGTACTCATCCTTGATCCTGCGGTAAAGCTGCGCATAGTAGGCTTTCCCGAACTCCGGCTTAAGCGGTTCCAGCCAGTCATTGCTGATCGCTGCCATCTTTCTCCTCCTCTCAGTCCAGACGGACAGATACGCCGCGGTCCCGCAGATACTGTTTCACATCGCGGATCTCAAGCTCTCTGTAATGGAAAAGAGAAGCCGCAAGTGCCGCGTCCGCTTTCCCTTCCGTCAAAGCCTCATAAAAATGCTCCATATTTCCCGCGCCTCCGGAAGCAATCACAGGGACAGATACATTTTCCGCGATCGTCCTCGTCAGCTCCAGATCGTAACCGGCCTTGGTCCCGTCACAGTCCATGCTGGTAAGAAGGATCTCCCCCGCGCCGAGCCTGTCTGCCTTAACAGCCCACTCGACCGCGTCGATCCCCATGTCGATTCTCCCGCCGTTCCGGTAAACATTCCAGCCGCTCCCGTCTTCCCTGCGCTTTGCGTCAATCGCCAGGACTACGCACTGGCTGCCGAACCTGTCCGCCGCTTCCGCGATCAGATCCGGGTTCAGGATGGCCGCCGAATTCACCGACACCTTATCCGCGCCGGCTCTTAAAATCTCCCGGAAGTCTTCCACTGTCCGGATTCCGCCGCCTACCGTAAATGGAATAAATACGGTTTCCGCCACTCTGCGCACCATGTCGACTACCGTCCTCCGCGCGTCAGAAGAAGCCGTGATATCCAGGAAAACCAGTTCATCCGCTCCTTCCTTATCATACGCCGCCCCGATCTCCACCGGATCCCCGGCGTCGCGCAGATCCACGAAATTAACGCCCTTTACCACGCGCCCGTTTTTGACATCCAGGCACGGGATAATCCTCTTCGTAAACATATTCCGCTCTCTTTCTATGTCAGAAGATTCTGCCGGATTCCTTTCTCTAAATCAGAAATCACAGTCATCCTGCTTCCGCAATCCCCTCAGCCGGAATCCGGTCTGTCTGCTTCCCCGATTCCTTCAACAGGAAAAGTCAGATTCTCTTCTCAGTGTACCGTGAAAAAGTTCTCCAATATTTTCAATCCCCAGCTGCTGCTCTTCTCCGGATGGAACTGACAGGCAAAAAGATTCTCTTTTTCGACGCTGGCATCAATTCTGGTCCCGTACTCTGTCGTCGCCGTGACAACGGAAGGGTCCTCCGCATGGAGATAATAACTGTGGACAAAATAGACATAAGTCTCTTCCGGGATGCCTTCAAACAGTCTTCCCCTGTTCGGATACGTCAGGCTGTTCCAGCCCATATGTGGAATTTTCAGTGTTCCGTCCTGATCCGGAATCCGGAGAATCCTCCCCTTAAGAAGGCCAAGTCCCTTTACGCCGGGAGTCTCCTCGCTCTCATCGAAAAAGAGCTGCAGGCCAAGGCAGATCCCGAGGAGCGGAATACCCCTCTTCTTAACCTCCTTCAGCGTCTCATCCATCCCATAGCGCTCAAGTCTTTCCATCGCGTCCCCGAAAGCACCGACGCCCGGAAGAATCACATGATCGGAATTCAGAATCTTTTCCCGGTCCCTCGTAAGCACATAGTCATGGCCGAGATAAGCACAGGCTTTCTGGACACTCATGATATTTCCGGCATCATAATCAATTATCGAAATCATTCAGCTGTTTCCCCCTGTTAATCTGTTTTCGCCATATTTATCTGCATGACAAGATCGTAAAATATGAGGAATCTATTTCATCATAACACAAACTTTCCCATTTCGCTGTATGAAAAAAGACTGCCGTCCGATCGCATATGCTGTATAATTTTAATCTGACGAAGATTTTGTTTTGTATGGGCCTTATGACTTGGATAAAGGTAGAAATCCTGGTTTTGTTAAACCGCCCGGCTTCGAAAAGACAGCAGGTATCCCGCGTCAAATTCAGGATTCATACAAAAAGCAACTCAGGTTTTTCAGGAAAATATGTAAAATGGAGCAACATTATGCAGATCCGGAATCCGAACATCCGCTTTGCTGAATATGCGGATGCAGAAATCATACGCCATATGATGGAAATCGCCGTAAGCCGTCTTCCCAGCAGAGACTGGTATCTTGACGACAATATCGACTATATCAGTAGACATACCGGCGGTCCCGAAGGCTATACGCTGATCTGGCAGGACGGCTGCAGGAGCGCCGCTTTTCTGCTGATTCATCACCCCGGCCTGTCAGAGGAAAACCTCGGCCGCTATCTGTCCCTACCCGATGAGGAACTGCCTGCCGTCTCCCATATGGAGTCCGCCTGCGTCCTTCCGGAATACCAGGGCAGACATATTCTCTCACAGCTTCTGAGCGAGGCCGCGCTCCTGGAAAAAGGACGGGGCTGCCGCTATCTTATGGCTACAATTCATCCGGATAATCTGTTCAGCAAAAACAGTCACTTAAGATGCGGCTTTGAAGAACTCATGACGGTGAGGAAGTATGGCGACTGGATGCGCACCATCATGGTAAAGAGGCTCTGATTTTGTCCCTCCTGATCTGCCTCAGGTCAGCACAGCCTGTCAGAGCCATAATATAGCGCAGTTCCTCTCTGAGACGTTCTGTATAGAGGTGCACTCCTTCCGCCAGGGCACCGTGCACGGCGATCGCGTACGGCCTGCCAATCATGGCTGCATCCGCTCCCAGGGCAAGAACTTTGAAAATATCCGCACCTGTACGGATTCCTCCGTCAACAAACACCGGAAAATCTTCCCCCACCGCGCTCCGTATTTCCGGAAGTACTGACGCAGTCGCAGGGGCATCTTCAAAATGTCTGCCGCCATGAGACGAAACGATGATCGCGGAGGCTCCCGCCTCACGTGCCGTCAAAGCACCCTGCGCAGTCATTACCCCTTTAACAATGAGCTTCAGTCCGCTCTCTCTGATCAGGAAACGAAGATCTTCCTCACTTTTCGGATGTCCTCCCATACCGTTTTTCTTAAGTGCCGGAAGATAGGCCGAATCCACGTCCATGGCAAAATACTTCGCTCCGGCGTCCCTGAGCATCCGTGTCTTTTCAAGGATATATTCATTCGGCCATGGTTTCACAGTTGAAATCATAGAACCTTTTCCGCTTCTGATCAGAGGCAGCAGTGAGCGGAAAAAGGATTCATCCGGTGTATCCCCTGAGAAAGCGGGAATATTTTCCTGTAATGCACCTTCCAGTACAGCAGAATTATACTGCAGATCTGTCAGGTATCCATTGTAGTTAAAAGCCATTCCTCCAATCGGCGCGATCATGAGGGGCATGGACCATTCCTGCCCAAGCAGCGTCTGCTTCAGGTCCGGATCCGTCTCCGGACAGAGGGTATCCATGCAGATCTTAACAGATTTCAGATACTCCCTGCACACTGTAAAGCTTCTCCCGTTCCCATATCCGCCCGTCCCCGGCAGTTCTCCCCTGCAGGCAATTCCGTTGCATTCCGGACAGACCCTGCATTTTGGTTTCATATTCTGCCTCGCCTTGTCCAGCATCTCGCGGTAATTCATAGTCTCTCTCCATCCTTAGTCCTACGTTCATAAGCAGTCTGTCCGGTCAGTTCTTTATTCCGGAAGCCTGCTCCAGTTATCCTGCTTTCCGGCAGACCGCTACGGCCATTCCGGCTTTTCCGCAAACCTCTCCGGCTATTCCTGCTTTCCGGCAGCCGGAGCAGACAGCTGCCTCTTTCAGGAAGCAGCGGTCCGTGCATACTTCCTGTATCCAGGAGCTTTTTCAGAATCAGTATAACGGTTTCGTCTACAGACAGCAAGAAAAGCTGTTGCCAGGAAAAGCTTTATTGTGGTAACGTATTGAAGTACTGTTTGACGAAGGAGGAGGGATCCCTGCCTTGAATACTACATTGAAAATAACCCGTGCCGATCCGGCCGGCAATCTGACACTGTTCATAGAAGGCAATGTTCCGGCAGACCGCTACGCCGCTCTTGCGGCCGACCTGCTCAACCGCCCGGAATTCGCCGCAGAGCAGGCCGGATATGCGGATCTGTCAGCACGCCGCCTTGAAATGTCCGGCGGTGAATTCTGCGGCAATGCTTCACGCGCATTCGGCTTTTATATTGCCCGGCAGCAGGGGCTTCCCTCCGGAGAAGTTCAGATTCAGATCTCCGGCTGCTCACATCCGGTCCGGACACTGGTCGATCCCGGGACAAATACAGCCTTCGCGGATATGCCCCTGCCGGCAGCCATCGGGGAGATCCGTCTGCCGGACCCTGCGGGAATCCGCCCTCTGGTCCGTTTTGAGGGAATCTGGCATATACTGATGATCGGCTGTGTGGATACAGACAGTTTTCCTGTCATCCGAGACGCGATCTACCGGAACAATTCACCGGAAGCGCTTGGCGTCATGTACATATCCGAAGATCTCAAAAGCATGGTTCCCATGGTCTATGTGGCAGGCCCCGGAACCTTGTATCGTGAAAGCAGCTGCGGCAGCGGAACTGCCGCCGTTGCCGCCTGGCTGGCCATGCAGCACCCGCAGCCTGCAGAAGAAGAAACGGCATCCTTTTCCATTTGCCTTAAGCAGCCCGGCGGAGAACTCGGCGCGGAAGTGCTTCTGAAAAATGGCACTCTGAACCGGATCCGGATCGGAGGACCGGTAAGCCTGGAACCGCCCGTTTTCATCGATCTCGAGATCTGACCCACATTTATGACTTTTCACCGTCAAAAACCGGCGGAGAGCTATTACGCTCCCCGCCGGTATCATTTTATCTGTCTGTCAAAGCTGACTGTTTTCAGTTGTTTTTCCTTCCCATAATCCTCAGAATACGGATAAACAGGTTGACGATATCGACGTAGATGTCCGCCGCGCTGTCAATCGCATTATCGAGCGTCTTCGGGAAAATCTGGGCCTTTGACCAGTCATATCCTACATACCCTGAGAAAATGAGTACCATGATATAATCCATCACCCCAAGCCGGAGATGGAAGAACAGTCCGCCGATCAGCTCCACCGCTATCGCAATCAGCAGCGACAGTCCGAGGGTTTTTCCGAGTCCGAGGAAAAAAGCCGGAAACAGGGTCGATGCGATCATCATGGAGACGGTAACAATGCCTGTCATCAGAAATGCCGAATAGATCGTATGCCCTTCGTACATACTGAGGATATAGGTCAGCAGCAGCCCCATGCCCACAGAAAGAAGGGTGAATCCGCAAAAACTGATAACCGGATTCTTCGATTTAAATACAATCATGGTTCCACCGATGCCCAGAACAAAGTACAGGATAATTACAGCGATCTGCGGCAGAGTAAGAATCTGAACCGTAAAAAACCTGGCCATAACGGTATTGATCAGGATTCCCCACAGAAGAACCAGTCCGATCGTCAGGTTATATGTATTCTCTGTCAGCTGAACCCCGTCAAAACTCTTCAGTCTGGAAAGTTTATACTGTTGTGTTTCCATAATCTCATCCCTCTCTGTAAACAAAACCAAAATTGCTTTTCCGCAGCTCTCAGTCTTTTTTGGAGCCGTTCATCGCGTCGCGGCAAATATCTTTCAAATTTGCCCGCTCTTAAATTATATACGTCTCATCAGGCACTCAGCCACGGACAATTTTAATTTAGCACGCAATCGTGAATTATCTATGAACGATGGGAAAATCAGTCCAATTATTCCGATCATGCATGGGCACAGAAGGCCGGCAGGATCCCGCTCAGCTTACAAGAGGAAGGACAAAAGAAGTCCAGAGCCAGCTCACAGGCATCGCCAGGATCATGGCCGGAATCATATCTGCAACCGGGAACATCTTTACCCGGATCATCCGGAAGCCTGTCGCCAGAAGAAGAACGCCGCCGCAGGCTTTGAAATCATTGATCATGACCGGCGTTGTCAGCGGGAAGATCAGGCCTGCAAGCAGATAAAGGAGCATAAATACGATCAGCTGGGGAACCGCGATGAAAGAGACTACGATTCCAAGCGTACAGGCAAAGATCATGGAAGTCGGAAGATCCAGAATGGATTTTGCAATCAGAATACTGTGATCTCCCGTCATACCGGATACAATCGATCCGTAGATCCCTGTTCCGGAAGCACAGAAAAGAACGATGACTGTCACAAGTGTGGAAGAGAACTCTTCTTCAGACAGCCCTGTATGCTGCTGTTTCAGAAAACGGCCCATGACGGACTGCATCGCTTTCCCGCCCGCGTTGATCTTATCTCCCAGATGAACGGCAAGACCGATGCAGGTCCCGATAATTACGGCAAATACAACCGCCGGCATATTCTGCATCAGGCTGATGCTGCTGACTCCCATCGTCATCGCGCACACGCCGAAGATCATATTCAGTTTTTCTTTAAAATCCGAACTCAGTTTATTTCCAAGAAATGTTCCGATTAAACCTCCGATTACAATCGCGCAGGCGTTGACCATTATTCCGATCGGCATAACTTCCTCCTCTCCCCAAAACAGGTCTGATCTCTCAATGCAGTTACAGCTATGCCCGCGAACAATATAAAAAGCCAATATACAATTTGTTCTGCGGTATATGCAGTTACACAAAAATATTTGCCTATAGCAACTATTCTTGATAACTAACATAATAATATAGCAAATACAGGTCCGGACGCAAGCAGGACCCTAAAAATCAAAGCTTTCCGAGCGGAAATAAAAAAGACAGAGACCTTCGCCTCTGTCTGTTCATACCTTGAAAACCGCATACAAAATCTTTTATCCAGACATCATCCGTTCCCCTGAACCGATATCAGGGATAAGCGTGCGACCGATTAGTAACAGTCAGCTCCGTACA